>DASZRJ010000054.1:0-263960 GCA_035550015.1 Occallatibacter sp.
AGATAAGATTCTCGCAAGAAACGTTTTGTACACATGATGGCTCACTCAAGATAGGAGATGTTTGCGGACCTGCGTCCATATTGTGAAGAGCGCGCAGCAGGAGTGCAGAAGCATTGGCGAAATCATCTGCGGTCTGGCCAGCTTTGCCCCCTCCTATCAATACGAGCTCAAAGTAATCTTCCTGAATGACGGCCCTCTGCTGTCTGTGATGAAAGAGGCTCAAGTACCAGCCGAGGTAATCACATGGGCAGGCAACTCGGCCCATCCAGCCGGCGCCTATCGTCTTTGGCGCTGGTTACGCACCCACCCCGCCGACATTGTGCATCTTCATCATGGTGGAAGGCTGCCACGCATTCTTGCTCACGCCGCGGGGAGCAAAGCCGTGGTTCACCATACCCACGGGCGGATTAACGAGTCTTCTCTGCAGATTTCCTCCTCGTCCAGAGTTCGTTACGCAGATGCGGTGATCGCCTGCTCACGCGCCGCAGCCGAGAATGTGTCGGCGCGGCAGGTTCAAGTCATCTATCCGGGCATCAATACGGGCAGCGAGCCGCCCGCGGCGCCGCGACCGGAGAATTCGCTGCGGATGGGCGTTCTCTGCCGCCTGACGCCGGTCAAGAACATAGAGGCCATGATTGAAGCGACAGCGCTGTTGCTGCAGATGGGAATCGATGTGCGTCTTGAGATTGCGGGAACCGGGCCTTCCGAACCACACCTTCGCGCATTGGCGGCAAGCCGCAATCTCGGTAGTTCGGTCCGCTTCCTTGGCTGGCGTGAAGATGTCCTGCCACTTCTTGCCTCGTGGGACGTGCTCACCATGCCATCCATCGATGAAGGACTTCCGGTTGCGGCGCTTCAGGCAATGGCGGCAGCCAGACCGATTGTTGCCACAAGCGTGGGCGGACTTGTCGAGCTTGTGGTTGATGGCGTGACGGGACGGCTGGTTCCACCAGGCAATGTACAGGCTCTTGTGGAGTGCCTCAGCGATTTGGCGCGGGACCGGGAAAAGCTTGCGGCGATGGGACATGCCAGCTGGGAACGCGCAAGAGAACAGTTTTCCACTGAAGCGATGGCCAGACAGACCTTCCAGTTTTACGATCAGCTTGTGGGAGGAGCGGATGCGCATGCAGCGTGACACAGCGTTCTGGCAATTTTCTGTATGCAATTCTCTGCTGATGAGTGGGGCCGGACACGGACTGCGGTGGTGTACTCCATGAGTCTGGCCGCATTGACCACGCTCAAACGTGTTGCCCAGGAAAGACCCCATGCTCCAGCGTTGCGAGACACTGAGGGCCGCATCATCACGTACGCGGAATTCGCAGATGCGCTCAGGGAAACCGGCGCGCTCCTTGCACAAAACGGCATTGGCTCAGAGGACATTGTTGCCGTGCTTCTGCCCGCGTCCGCGCTTCAGGTAATTGCGGTTGCAGGCATTCTCGACACATGTGCCTGCGCTGCCCTGCAATCCAAATCCACTACCGATGAGGTTCGCGAATGGCTGCTGCGCATCAGGCCTGCCGCGATACTCCTTACGGAAGAGTCTCAATCCGCAGCGGATCTTGCGTTGTCGATGGGACTGATCGTATTCGTTGCAAAGCCGGGCGATTTCCCGAGCCAATGGCGCACACTGAAGCCCCCAGTTCCAAGCACAAACCGGCGCGCGCGGAGCGGCGCTCTGCTGTACCTGGTAACCTCCGGGACCACGGGCGCTTCTAAAATTGTTCCGCTCACGGCGCAGAACCTGGATGCCGGCATTGAAGCCCGCAGAAAATCTCTGCAGTTGTCGCAGGCTGATCGCATGCTGCTGATGACTTCCATGTGCCACATTATCGGCGTCGAGAATGTGTTTGCGCAGTTTCTTGCAGAGGGCGAAGTCATGGCCACCTCTGGGTTCGATTCCACGAGCTATCTCGGCTGGCTCAATGAATACCGGCCCACGTGGTATGACTGTTCGCCGACAGTTCATCAGGCGGCACTGGTTCAGCTTGAGCGTGGTCCCCTGCCCAAGCCGGTCTCACTTCGTTTTCTGCAATCGGCCGGCGCACCGCTTCCCAAAGAAGTTAAAGACAGGCTGGAGGAGATCCTCCAGGTTCCTGTGTTCAACGACTATGGCATGACAGAAGCATGCCCGATTGCCATCGACGCATTTCTTCCAGACGGCAAAGTCGCCAAATCCGCCGGACGGTCCTGCGGCCTTGAGATCTCCATTCTTGATGACGATGGGAAAAGTCTTCCTCCCGGCGTGCAGGGAGAGATTGCGGTGCGTGGAGCCGCAGTCATCTCAGGGTACCTTGACCAGCCTGAGGCGGATGCGGCGGCCTTTCGTGATGGCTGGTTCCTCACGGGAGACGCCGGCTACCTGGATGCGCAGGAGAATCTTTTTGTCACCGGCCGTTTCAAGGAGATGATCAACCGCGGCGGCGAAAAGATTGCCCCCTCTGAAGTTGACGCAGTCATGAACTCACACCCGGCAGTGCTTGAGGCGGTTGCATTCGGAGTCCCACACCGTACGTTAGGCGAGGATGTGGCCTGCGCCGTGATTGTGCGCAAAGAACAAAAGGCAACGATTACCGGTGTGGAGCTCCGGCGCTTTGCCGCGCGTCATCTTGCACCCTATAAGGTGCCCCATCGAATCCAATTTGTGGATTCAATTCCACGCGGCGAACTTGGCAAGCCTCAACGTTGGGTTTTGATCGAGAGTCTGGGAGGCCGGAAAGGCAGTGAACTGTCAGCCGAAGAGATTGCCCGGCTGCGAGATGAGCGCGGGCCGGTCTTTGCGCAATTGCACGAGTTGTGGAGGCATATTCTGGACCGCGAAACCCTGGGGCTCGATGAGGATTTCTTCGATGCGGGCGGCGACTCTCTAGCGGCGATGAACATGCTCATGGAAGCAGATCAACTATTGGGCAGCGAGACGGCAGCGCAGGCTTCAAGCTTTTTAGAAGAGCCAACCCTTGAGCATCTCACCAATCTGGTTGAACTGCGGCCCACGCAAATTGTTCGTCCTGCTTCAAGCGAGCTGAAGATATTCCCCGTTCGCTCGAATGGAGGTCCTATTCGGCTGTTCTGCGTACCTGCCGATCGCGACGAGGGCTATTACTTCTGGCGTCTGGCGAAGCATTTGGAAGGGCGCATCTCCCTGGCTATTGTCCGGCCTGAGAATATGCTGCACAGCAAGGCGATCAGCACGTTGGAGAATACAGGTCGCGAGATGGCGGCTCTGCTGAAGAAGGCACAGCCTCAAGGTCCATACATACTGGCCGGTTTTTGCTACGGGGGGATTGTCGCCGTGGAAGCAGCTCGCGCGCTGGCTGCGGAAGGATTGCAGGCGCGGCTGGTGTTGTTCGACGTGCCAATGCCAAATTCACCTCGGCTTTTTGCCGATGCGGGTGTCTGGTTGAAGCGAGGTCAACTTGAGTGGCGGATGCTATTCAATGGGAGCCATCCGGACGTGGCGCGAAGCTTTAGCCGCTTTGCAGCGAGGCTTGCCTGGACTTCGCTGCTCCCTTTTCATCAACTGCTGATTCCAGTGCAAGAGATGCCGCTGTTACGAAAATTTCTGAGATGGGCGCAAGCCGCGTTTCCTCTATACCGCTCGTATGCCGTGAATGCGCCGATTCTGCATTTTCTTTGCACCGATGAACCGCACATGATTCAGAGTTTTTCGAGGTTTGGCTGGCGCAAGGCGGCGACTGGCGGTATCGAAGAGAAGTTTTTGCAATCGGATCATGCCAACCTCTTCCACGAGTCAAATCTACCTGCGATGGCGCAGACATTGGAAGAGTGGCTGGCGCGCACGGAGGCAATGGGCGGACGCGGCTAAAGGCGACGGAAGGCGTAGTGAATGTAAATGGATGTGAGGCCATTAAGCCAACGTGAACCGGACATTTGCATGCCTCTCATTTCGAGGAAATGAAAGCCAGCCTGTTCAGTATGGCGGATGATTTCCTCGGGTGTGGCGTAGAGTCCCCAATTGTTATCTTCGTACGGATCTGGCAGCGTAGGTGCGACTGCACGAAACGCTCGGAGCGTGTGGCGAAGTTTCCAGAGCGGACGACGCCAGTAGCGCGGTGAATAGGGAAGAAAGGCCTTGAGGTTGTGGGCGGAATAAAGAAACGTGCCGCCGGGTTTGAGTATGCGCGCGGCTTCGCGAAGGGCAACGATTCGCTGAGTGAGCGGATAGGCGAAGTCGATGGCATTGGCAGAGATGAGAACGTTATCGAAGGAAGTATCGGGCGCATCGACGGAGGTAAAGCTGCCGACTTTGAAATCGAGATAGGGAAAGCGGGAGCGCGCGGCCTCAATAAGAGCAGCGGAGATGTCACTTGCGGCTACGGTGAAGCCCAGTTCGTGGAGGCGGAGCGTGGTGCGTCCCATACCGCAGGCCAGATCAGCGACGCGACGGCCGGGATGAAAGTATTTTTCTATGAGGTATTTTTCCTCTGGCCAGAGACAATATACGGAACATTCGTCGACGGTTTGCGAAGAAGGAAACAGGTAGTAGTGAGGGGTTGCAGTGGATGCCGGCGCGTGCGCGCCGATGGGTTGGCCGAGAGAATCATCCGCAAACATGCTGGTATTCTAGCAAGTACATTTCCTGGCCAGACATGAGCAGGCAGAGTGAAGACACCTTCGACCAGCGAAATCGAGCAAGTGTCAATGCGGCGACAAATTAAGACTACCTATGTGGCAGTTCATGACGCCGATGGCTCATGGCGGTGGCGCTTCCGGGCGCTTTGGCTTCACCGTGAGCTGCTGTATTTCCTGGCGCTGCGCGATATCAAGGTCCGATACAAGCAGACCGTACTGGGTGCGGTCTGGGTAGTCCTCCAGCCTGCGGCGATTGCGCTTACTCTCACGCTCTTTCTGGGGCGGCTGGTGCAGGTTCCATCGGCGGGCATGCCGTATTTGGTGTTTGCGTATTCGGGCATGGTCGTATGGCTGCTTTTTGCCAATTCGCTCACCGAATCGAGCAACAGCCTGACAGCCAACGACCGCTTGATTGGAAAGGTGTACTTTCCAAGGCTGGTTATTCCGATTTCCGTCGTGCTGGCCGCGCTGCCCGACTTTGCCATCAATGCGTGTGTTTTGGGGCTTATGCTGGCCTACTATCATCTGGTGCCTGCGTGGACGCTGCTGCTGGCACCACTTCTGGTTGTTCTGGAGCTGATGGCTGCGCTGGGCACGGGATTGTGGCTGACGGCTCTGAATGTAAAGTATCGCGACGTTCGCTACACGGTGAACTTTCTTGTGCAATTCTGGTTCTTCGCGACACCGATTGCATATCCGGTGAGTGTTGTACCGCAACGCTGGCAGGCGTGGTATGGATTAAATCCGATGGTAGGAGTCGTTGAGGGTTTTCGCTGGTCGCTGACGGGAGAAGGCCCCATACCGGCGCGTCTGTTGGCTATCTCTGCCGGAATGGCAACCGTACTTCTGCTGAGCGGGCTAGCCTATTTCAGCCATACAGAGGACACATTTGCCGATTTCATCTAATGCCGGAAATAGCACGGCAATCTGCTGCGAGAGCCTGGGCAAGCGCTACAAAATCAGCCGGCAGGCACGCTACCAGACTCTGCGCGATACTTTGTCCGAGGCGGTAACCGCGCCGTTCCGCAAGCTGTCGCGCGGCCCGGCGAGAGATGCGGAACAAAATCATCTGTGGGCGCTTCGCAATCTCTCCTTTGAGGTGAAGCACGGCGAAATACTGGGGATTATTGGTCGAAACGGCTCAGGCAAATCCACCTTGCTGAAGCTTCTTGCACGCATCACACGGGCTACTGAAGGCCGCGTTGAAGTGTATGGGCGCGTGGGCACACTCCTTGAGGTTGGCGCTGGATTTCACCCGGAGTTAAGCGGACGCGAGAATATCTTTCTGTATGGCGCAATTCTGGGAATGAAGCGACGCGAAATTGCGCGCAAATTCGACGAAATTGTGGAGTTCGCCGAATGCGGCCGAATGTTGGACACGGCTATCAAGCACTACTCGAGCGGTATGTATATGCGGCTGGCATTTGCAGTGGCGGCTCACCTGGAGACCGAAATTCTGCTGGTGGACGAAGTGCTTGCTGTGGGCGATGCGGCCTTTCAGAAGAAGTGCCTCGGCAAGATTGGAGAAGCTGCGCACGCAGGACGCACGGTGCTGTTTGTCAGTCATAATATGCTGGCGGTGGAGAGTCTGTGCACACGCGCAATTTGCCTGCATGAAGGTGCCGCTGTCTTGGAAGGATCACCTGGGTTCGTGACCGGAACATACATGAAAGAGTGGCTTCCGAAATACAGCGAAACTTTGTATGAGGACATCCGAACAGCGCCAGGCAACGAGCAGATTCGACTACGCCGTGTGCAGGTCCGGCCGCAGGATGGAGCATCTGGCGGCCAGATTACGGTGAGCACACCAATTGCAGTGGATCTCGAGTATTGGAAGATGGATGCAGATGCCCGGCTCGATTTAGCGGTGCAAGTGCAAAACGAACATGGAATCGTGGTATTGACAACCGGGAAGCTAGGCGCGCAGGCTGCGCCAGCGGGGTTGTTGCGAGGTACATTTTATGTCCCGGCGGATTTGCTGAACAACGGTACCTATCAATTGCATGGATTTGTGTTCATGAATGGTGGAACGATAGCGACTACATGGGATGACATGGCTACGTTCGAGGTGCTGGATACGGCGAACGAATCGCGGGGTACTTACCTGGATGAGTGGCCAGGAGTGGTGCGGCCGAACCTGAAGTGGAAAACCGAGCTGATCGAGCCGCTGCCAGAAAAGTGGAATACGAGATGATGGATGAGGTCGCGAAACACTTTGCTCAATGGAGAGCAAATCCACGGCGATGGAATCCGCAATATGTTGCGTCAAGTTGTAAGGCCATCGCAGTGCAATATTGGCGCGATATGCGCGCTCCGGGCCAACGCATCAAAGACCTGGTGCCGCCCATACAGACCGAATATGTGGAATTGCTGCACGACCGGGAGTTTCGGCAATCTGTGGCCGAAGTGATGCCGTATACATGCCAGGACATTGCACGGCTGGCAAATATCTGGACCGTGGTGAAGGGCCTGGGACAGGGCACGTATTTAGAGGTGGGTTCATATCAGGGGGGAACAGCGCTCCATATTTGCAATGCAATGCCGCAAGTAGGATCCAAATTCTATTGCGTGGATCCTTTCGAAACGGGCAGCTTCGAGCATGTTCACAGCTGGGAGAAAAAACCAGCGGAATTTACAGACACGCGACAGGATGCGGTTGTTGCTTTACTCTCCCATAAACACTTCGCGCAAGTGGTCCCCGGTTTCTTTCCGTCGGCAATCGAGCCGATGAATCTGAAAGACATCGTGTTCTGTCACCTGGATGTCAACATGTATGAAGCAACTCGGAAGAGTCTAGATTTTCTGGTGCAGCGGATCGCACCCCACGGTTGCATTATCGTCGATGACTATGGGCATAGTCTCACGCCGGGAGTCAACCGTGCCGTGGAGGAATTCCTTGCGGAAGAGCCCCACTTCCGCTCCATTCCGCTCTTCCCATGCCAGGTACTCCTACTCGCAAAAGGACTCCGGTGACCGGTAAGATGTCGCCCATTCAATCGGAATACCTTGCCGTTCCTTGTGGCGGCAGCGAAGTTTCCGTAGAAATTGTTTCGAGCCAGACCGCGCTCGAAAAGCTTGCGCCGGAATGGGATCGCCTTTGCAAAGAGGTCAATGAACCAAACGCATTCATGACCTATGGGTGGTATCGAGCGTGGACCAAACGCCATATGCGCGAACAGCGCAGCCGGTATACGCCATACGTTGTAGTTTTGCGACAAGGAGACGCGGTTTCCGGTATCGCTCCTCTCATCATGAGAACTGCATCGCGCTGGCTGCGGGTCCGCAAGCTTGAGTTCGCAACGATTCATTCCGACTATAACGACTTTCTGGTCGCGCAAAACCAGGCAACGTGTATCGAGTCTTTCGTTCAGTACCTCTCTCAGACGGCGAATGAGTGGGATTTAATTGATTTACGTGATTTACGCAATCCGGAAGAAAGCCTTGCTCAGATTGAACGCGCGTTGACAAGCGCCGGCCTTTCTTTTCATCGGACACAGGAGAAGGAAGGCTGTCCATTTCTTCCAATCGACGGTGGCGCGGATCATGCAATGAAGAAGCTTTCAGGCCATGTCCGCCGCGTCCTTCGCAAACGTTTAGAGCGCGCCGCAGCCGAGGGGCTTACGACACGCATTCTTGAGCGTCCTGACGAGGATCCCGGGCTCATCGAAAAGCTGGTGGCACTTGATCTGCACAAGGCCGAAAGGAGTGAATTTCCTCCTTTCCTCGGTACCTATCCTGAAGTCTTCCAAGAACTCTTCGAGAACCTGGGACCTCAGGGCTGGATTCACGTTGCACTTTTCGAAGATGCAGAGCAGCCCGTCGCGTATCAGGTGGGTTTCTGCTGCGGGTCCAGGCTGTGGGATTACACCAAAGCATATGACAGGAAGTATTATCGCTTCGCGCCGGGTTCTTCACTACTTCCTGCGCTGTTGAATTTCGGCTACCGCCGGGGCTTTACAGAATACGATTTTCTTCGCGGGGAAGAACCATATAAGTTGGTTTGGAGTAGTGGGATTCGAAAACGTCATCGCCTTCTGATCTGGAATCATCGGATGGCATCCCGCGTTCGCAAATTCATTTACTGCGACGTAAAGCTCTCAATCCGTCGCCACTTATTGCGCAGCGATGTGTAACAGTATCAGGAAACTTAACCCGTCATGAAATCCCGCTACGCTAAACTAAGAGACACATAATGCCAAAGGCCGATCACGAAATCTCTCTGGTCACACGAGAAGAAGATGTTCTTCACTTGCGAGAGGAATGGGATCGCCTGAGTACGAACTCTGCTCACCCGAACGTATTTACGACTTTTGATTGGTTCCGGGCCTGGTATCTCCGGGTGGCCAAGGCCCGACGTTCAGAGCGTAAAAAACCGTTTGTTGTAGTTATCCGCGAAAACGGAGCCGTAACCGGAATTGCGCCACTTGTGCATACAACAGCATTTCGAAAGGGGCTCTTTGTCCGGCAGTTGTCCTTTGCCGCGCGCGAATGGGACTACAACGATCTGATTGCTGGAGACGAAAATTCCGGAAGAACCGAAGCAGTACTTGGTCACCTGATCCGAAATCAGCAGCAGTGGGATGTAGTCGATCTTCGCGACCTCCGCGATGTTGGGAATTCACTTGTTCACATTGGCAACGCGCTCAATGACGCCGGTCTTGAATTCCGCTTTCTTCCTGAAGAGGAGCGCTGTCCATTCATGCCTATCCAAGGGCCGTGGGAGAATTACCTGAGCCAACTCTCCGGGCCGTCCCGCCACCGTCTTCGCAAACGGCAATCAAAATTACTGCGGACTCTTGGCGATGAAGTCCGGCTGCGCGCTGTCGATAAGCCACATCTTGAAGATGGGTTGCTGGAAAGAATGATCGCACTGGAAAAACAGAAGCGCTCTGGCGGTTTGTTATCCGTTCCAGTTCTTGGCCGCCATGCCGATGTATTCGAATCCATATGGAAAACGCTCGGGCCCAAAGGATGGCTCTGTGTGACATTAATGGAGTGGCGGAATCAGCTGCTTGCATGGCAGCTTCTATTCCTTTGCGGAAAGAAGATCTGGGGCTACCTTACGGCCTACAATCATGACTTCGCAGAATTATCGCCAGGCAGTAGTTTGATTCCCATTGCTATAGACTATGGCGCTGCGCATGGATTTACAGAGTTCGACTTTCTGAGCGGAGAGGAACCCTATAAGATGCGGTGGACAGAGGGTTTTCACCGCACTTTCCGGCTCATTGTGTGGAATAAGGCATGGAGCTCGCGGTTTCGCGCCTCTGTCTGCCTTGGCTTGAGGCCAGACGCAATTTCCGCAAATCGCGGCAGCTTCATGAGTGACCTCGGCATCGAAGGCAGCACGGGAGAAAATACAGAATGAACCTCCTGCAAATGAAGCCTCGACGGATATATGCAATGAACGCATATAGCAGTTCCGTACAGCTTGACGACTCAAGGATGGAGAGCAAGAGTGCCTGAATACGATGATGTTCCTCAACAAAGGACTATTAATCTGGAAGCATTTCGAACGGCGAGTGCAGTCGCCGAATTCGCCGTTTACCGCTTGCACCCAGATGAGGAATATATCTTCCCGAAGTACTATCGCGCCGGTGAACGCCTGCTCGATCTGGCCTGCGGCATGGGCAGAACCACCCTCATCCTGCACGAAATGGGACTTGAGGTGAAGGGAGTCGATCAGTCACCCGTTTTTATCGAGACGGCGCAACGCCGCTTCCCTTATCTCAGCTTCGAGATCGGCAGCTACGACCATATTGAGGAGCCCGACGAATCATTCGACCATGTTCTGATTTCCTTCAATGGGATTGATTACGCTTTTCCGCTCACACAACGAATGACAGCTCTCCGCGAATCCATTCGCGTTCTCAAACCCGGCGGCACCCTCATCTACTCTTCGCACAACCTGAAGTCGCTGCACTGGTTTTCGCCCTATTACCGCGACCAGTTGCGCTGGAAGCTGGCCAACTGCCACAAAGCCTTCAAGGATTGGGACTACATCGTTGAAGCAGGCGTTTACACCTTCTATGGCTCCAGAGAATGCGTGATACGGCAGGCTGAAGAACTGGGTCTGAAGCTCCTTGAGTCAAGGGGATTTGCCAGATTCAGTTCGCAGAGTATCGACGAATACTTCTCTCCCTACATTCTTTACGTGTTGAAGAAGCCTGCAAGGTAGATTTGCCTCAGATGATTCGGATCTCTGTCATCATTCCGACCTTCAATCGGCGGCGCGTTCTCGAACGCACGCTTCCGCTGCTGTTTTCACAGGATTTTCCTGCGGATGCGTATGAAGTGATCGTCGTGGTGGACGGTTCGACAGATGGCACGCGCACATGGCTCGAATCGCTCCGGCCATCCTGTGCGCTCACCATTATCAATGGAGAACACCGGGGGGCCGGCGCCGCCCGCAACGCAGGGATGAAAGCGGCACGCGGCGAACTGATTCTCTTTCTCGACGACGATCTTCTCTGCAAACCCGATCTTCTCAAGCTCCACACCGCTTCGCATTCCGGCAGCGAACGCCGCATAGTGCACGGCCCCATCTACGTGGATCCCGGAGGCACGCCGTCCTTCATCCGGCTGGTCACAGAATCCTTTTATGAGTCGTACTATCGCTCTCTCGATCCAGAAATGCAGTTGCGTTATCCCGATCCGGTCGACGAACAGCTCTCCGTTCTCTCGTCACTCATCAACAGTTCCATCCCACGTGACGCCCTGCTGGAGTGCGGCGGATTCGATGAAGAGATTCTGGCAGCGGAAGATTACGAACTCGGCATACGTCTCTACAAGAATGGCTGCATCTTTCGTTTTCTACCGGCTGCCGAAGTGCATGAGCATTATGTGAAGACATCGCAGCAGCACTTGAGCGGGGCGGCCAGAGCCCTCGGTGCGGGCGATCTTCGCATCAGCCGCAAGCATCCTGAATTCCGCATTCACTCTTCTCTGTCCGGACTTGCAGAGTCATCCTCCATAAAGAGATTCATCCTGAGCGTGCTGGTCAAATCACGCGTTTCTCTTGTCCCGCTTCTCTCATTTCCACTGCGCTGGGAACGATGGATGATTCCGGTTCCTATTTTCAGAAAGTTTGGCCTTCGTCTTCTGGCTCTCTCTGAACGGCTTGTCCGTCTGCGCAGCGCCGCAAAGGCTGCCGGCTCCTGGTCTCAGCTGCGCCAGGAATTCATCCTGCACTGCCCTGCCCTTCTCTATCATCATGTGGGTCCGAAACGGCCGGACATGTATGTCTCGCTCAATGTATCCGCAAAGAAATTTGAGCAGCAAATCAGATGGCTCGTCTCACGCGGCTATCAGGGAATTTCGCCCTCCGATTGGCTCCACTGGCTAAGAGAGGGCGAGGAGCTGCCTCCAAAGCCAATCCTCATCACCTTCGATGACGCCTATGCGGACACAGCCGAATATGCGCTACCCGTGCTGCAACGCTATGGCTTTCCTGCGGCAGTGTATGTGGTGTCGGCAAGAGTGGCCGCGACCAACACCTGGGACGAAAGCCAGGGAAGCGGAACACTCCGGCTAATGACTGCCGAGCAGATTCAACATTGGGCAGATAACGGAATCGAGTTTGGTGGACACAGCAGAACGCACGCCGATCTTGTCACGCTCACCCCATCCGAATGCAAAACGGAGATTGACGGCAGCAGACTCGATCTGGAGGCTCTTCTGGGACAGGCACCCGAGTCCTTCGCTTATCCGTTCGGTCACTTCAACGAAGTGGCGTATGCGCAAGCCAGCTCCGCCTTCGGCCTTGCCTTCAGCACGATTGAAGGCATGAACTACCTGCGTACCGACCGGCATCTGCTTCGCCGAATTTATGTGGGCCCCAGCCACTCATTGCTTGAATTCGCATTCAATGTCTATCGAGGCAGAAGCGTCCAGCCACTGAACGACCTTCGGATAAAGCTCGCACTCCGGACCCGGCTAAAAAGAGCGTTGCACTCGATCAGCCGGAAGACAAAGACAGACTGACGGCACGAAGAAAGTCGAATTCAGCTCTGCGGTATACAAGTCACCACAGATTTTCCGAAGCGGTGTTCGCTTGTATGCCGGACGGGAGAGTACAGTGCACCGCTGGTGTGTGCTGGAGTGAGCCAGGAAGCGCTCGTTAGATGGCCGGCACACACCACAGATGGATGATGCAATGGAGGAAGATGATGAAGGCAGACAGAGCGATGCAAAGCAGATTCTCTCTCTATGTTGGGCTGTTTTTGGCGCTCATCGTAATGCCGCAATACAGCGCGGCTGCCTCACCACGCGCAGGAACCCCATCCTTCTCCAATGTGGACACCATTATTCAAGAGGCTATCGACAAGGGCGATATGCCCGGTGCGGTGGTGCTGATCGGCCACAATGGGAAGATCGTTCATCGCAAAGCCTTCGGTTTCCGCTCGCTTGAGCCCACGCGCGAAGCGATGACAACGGACACCATCTTTGACCTTGCTTCGCTGACAAAGTGCATTGCCACAACAACCGCCGTGATGCAGTTGTTTGAAGAAGGCCGCATCAAACTGAACGATCCGGTGGCTGCGTATCTGCCCGAATTCGGGCAAAACGGCAAAGAGCAAATTACCATACGCGAGTTGCTGACACATTATTCGGGACTGGCTCCCGACCTGGACCTGAAAGAGCCCTGGAATGGGAAGCAGACCGCCTTTGATATGGTGATGACCTCGCGGCCTGTGAACCCACCGGGAGTGCGCTTTGTCTACAGCGACATGAATTTTGAGACGCTTGGCTTTCTGGTGGAGCGCCTGACGGGCGAGCCGCTGAACATGTACGCGGAGCAACATATTTTCAAGCCGCTCGGCATGCACGATACGGGTTTTCTGCCCGCAGCCTCACTAAAGCCGCGCATTGCGCCAACCCAGTACGACGAAAACCATGCGATGCTGCGGGGCACTGTGCATGACCCGACAGCGCGACGGATGGGCGGGGTTGCGGGGCACGCGGGATTGTTTTCCACGGCGGACGATCTTTCGCTGTTCGCAATGGATCTGCTGCACGGGCACAAGGTACTGAGTGCGGCGGCAGTGGAGAAGATGACGACTCCGCAGCAGCCGGCGACAGCCGCAAGCCTGCGCGGCCTTGGATGGGATATCGACTCGCCGTTTGCCAGCAATCGCGGAGAACTGCTGCCGGTGGGATCGTTCGGCCACACGGGGTTTACGGGAACATCGCTCTGGATCGATCCGGTGACGAATACGTACATTATTCTGCTGACCAACCGGGTGCATCCGAACGGGAAAGGATCCGTTGTCTCGCTGCGCACGCGCGTGGCCACCGCCGTTGTGCATGATCTTCAACTGACGGTGAGCGAACGGGAGAAGTATCGCCTGGCACGGATAACGGGCTATAACGAATCGCTGATGGCCGAACGCCGCCTGATGACGCGCAACGGTGAAGTGAAGGCAGGCATCGACGTGCTGGAGGAGCACGGTTTTCGCGAACTGCATCCCGACCCGGCGCATCCGGTTCGCATTGGGCTGGTCACGAACCAGACGGGACTCGACGCCGAAGGGCGGCGCACGATCGATGTACTGGCAGGCGCAAAGGGCCTGAAGCTGGCGGCGATTTTCAGTCCGGAGCACGGGATTGCAGGCAGGCTGGACACAACCGAAATTGGGAACACACGAGACGCGGCAACGGGCGCGCCGGTCTACAGCGTGTACGGCGACACGGATGCGAAGCGGAGGCCCACGCTCCAGGAGCTTCAAGACATCGATGTGATCGTGTACGACATTCAGGATGCGGGCGTGCGCTACTACACGTATGAGACCACGCTGGGTTATTTTCTGGAGGCCGCGGCGAAGGCAGGCAAGCCGATTGTTGTGCTCGACCGGCCGAATCCACTGGGCGGTAGCTACGTTCAAGGGCCGGTCTCCGATGCAGGGTCCGAGTCGTTTGTGAACTACGCGCAGGTTCCCGTTCGCCATGGCATGACGATGGGCGAGCTAGCGCGCCTGGATAACGGCGAGCGCCATCTGGATGCCGCGCTAACGGTTGTGCCAATAGAGGGTTGGATGCGCGGCGACTGGTTCGACTCGACGGGCATGGTGTGGACCGAGCCGTCTCCGAATCTCCGGAGCCTGGCAGAAGCAACGCTCTACCCCGGCGTTGGCATGATTGAGACAACCAACATTTCAGTAGGACGCGGGACCGATACTCCGTTTGAGCTGGTGGGTGCGCCATGGATTGAGCCGACGGCGCTGGCTGGGTACCTGAACAAGCGGCAGATCAGCGGCGTGCGTTTCGTGCCTGTGCGCTTTACGCCCAGTTCATCCAACTATGCGCATGAGCACTGCGGCGGCGTGAATCTGGTGGTGACGGACCGCGACAGCCTGGATGCTCCAGAGCTGGGGCTTGAGATTGCTTCCGCACTGCATCGGCTTTATCCCGCGGAGTTCAAGACCGAAAGATTGAATGTGTTGATACGGAATGAGGCAACCATCAAGGCGCTGCTGGCGGACGAAGACCCACGGCGCATCGAAGAAAACTGGCAGGATGCGGACGACGCCTTCCTAAAAGCGCGCGAGAAGTACCTTCTTTATCCGGCGGACGTGGATTAAGCGCCCACGGTGCGGCAGCCGCCAGCAAGCCGCCCGCAGAAAGTTTGCGCGCCAGTGAGATCGTGAGAAGCGAGAAGCCAGAGCGCCCTACAGACTCTCAATGCGCGTTTGTGGACGTAGTACTGCTGTGAGCCGCATAGGACCTGGGAAGCACCCAAGCGAACAGGACGCCACCGCTGCCGGAGACGACGTATTGGCGTCCGTCGAGCTCGTAGGTAATGGGCGAAGTTTGCATGCCAGCGCCCGTGCCTGCGTGCCAGAGGGTTTTGCCGTTGCTGGTATCGAAGGCGATGATATTCCCTTCCCCATCGCCGGAGAAGGTGAGCCCGGAATCGGTGGTGAGCACGCCCGCACCGGAACCGCCCGGCCCGAGTTCATGGCTCCAGCGAATCTTGCCGGTCTGATAGTCGATGGCAACAAGAACACCCTTACCCCAGAGTCCATAGTCGGCGCCTGCCCAACCGTAGTCGCCGTCAGCAGGCTTGGTGAAGTAGAGGCTGTAGCTCGGATGCGAGTCGACGATGAACAAGCCGGTCCTGGGATCGAAGCTGGGCGAGCGATAGTTCGTCAGGCCACCTTCGTCGGGTGCGATGAAGCGGCCATCCGGTTTTGGCTCCTTGTCAGGATTGGGGATGGGACGTCCCTGCTTGTCGATGCCCGATGCCCAGTTGGTGGGGCCGTACGGCGCCGTGAGCAGGCTCTTGCCGTTGGTGCGATCGAGGACAAAAAAGTAGCCATTGCGCGATGCCTGCATAAGCATCTTTTTGGGCTGACCGTGGAATGTTCCATCGACAAGAACAGGAACTTCGACAGCATCCCAGTCGTGGGTATCATGCGGCGATGCGGAAAAGCCCCATGCAAGTTTGCCCGTGTCGGGATTGATGGCCACGATGCTGCATGTCCACTCATTGTCGCCAGGACGCGCATCGCCATTGAGCACGGGCGTGGGATTGCCAGTGCCCCAGTAGATGAGATTGAGCTCGGGGTCGTAGGTACCGGTGATCCACGTCATGCCGCCGGTGGTGGTGTGCGGCGTACCGGCAGGTGGCGTGGCAAACCATTGCCACTGGGTTTCACCTGTGTCGGGATCGAAGGAACGCAGCAGGCCGGGAAGGTTATCGAGGTCGCCGCCAACGCCGACGATAACGTGATTGCGCACGACAAGCGGCGCCATGGTGGACCAGTAGCCCTTCTTCACGTCGGCAATGGTTTTGTCCCAGCGCACGGTGCCGTCTTTAGCGTTGAGCGAGATGAGGTGCGCGTCGGGTGTGGTGAAGAAGAGCCAGCCCTTGTACATGGCCACGCCGCGATGGCCGATGTGTTCACCCTCAGTGGTGGGGTGATTGAAGTGCCAAATTTCGTGGCCCGAGCGGGCGTCGACGGCCCAGATGTTGTCCGGCACGGTGAAGTAGAGAATGCCATCGACGAGCAAAGGCGAAGACTTGATGTCCGCGGGCTGATTGGTTTGAAAGGCCCAGGCAAGGCCGAGGTTCTGCACGTTGTCAGGACGAATCTGCGTGAGACTGCTGTGACGACGGCCGGAGTAGTCACCATGATAAGTGGGCCAACTGTCTTTGGACGGATGAAGCAGTTGGGCCGGCTCCAGGTCCTGCGCAGCGGCCGCGTGCGGTCCCGTGACTCCCATAACAATCAAGCCTGCCGCGAGCACAAATGTGTTTCTGATCAGTTTCATCGTCCGCCGGTTTCTCCAGATGATTTGAGCCGATTGCATGTGGACCTCAATGCAGGGTCTGTATATATGCCATCAGATTGTGAATGTCGTCGTCGGTGTAGCGGCTGAACAATTCCACATGCGCTTCCACCGGTGAGTCAATCGTGTACTTCACACTGTCCGTGGTCCAGGACCTGTAGACGCCGTGACTATCTTTGAGCCCGATTGTGAACTCATCGCGATAGGCGAGCGTGCCGCTGATCTTTTTGCCGCTGGGCAGCGTAACGGTAACGGTGCTTTTGGCGTTTTCCGGATACAGCATGCGCTCTTCAAGCTGCAAACCTTCCAGACGGCTGGCAATTCCAGCGAGGTCGCCCGTGGGCGAGTGACATTTGGCACATCCGCCCGCGCCGTTGAAATACTTTTTGCCAAGCTCGACATTGCCGGTTTGCAGATCGCTGACATCGACGCCACGGCGGCCGCCCTTCATGGAATTGGCCGCCTCAATGCGCGCATGAATGAATGCAACCAGGCCGGCGATTTCCGGAGCCGAGAAGTTGAATGCCGGCATCTTTTTGTTGCCGTCGGTTTTTCCCTGGCGCACCATCTTGGCAATCTGCGAACCGTCTTTGTCGCCCAGAACCAGCTTGGAGCGCGTAAGGTCGGGACCGGTTTCGCCGCCCATGGCATCGCGACCGTGGCAAAAGGCACAGTTCTGCTGGAAGAGCGCGCCGCCTGCGGCGGCTTCAGGAGAAAGTTCGAGACCTCTGCGCGCGTCGAGCGTCACGGGAACTTCCGATGCAGCGGGCGCTGCGGGCTCAGTATGGAGGAAGGCGAGCAGCGCGGGCAGCTCGTCTTTGGTGACAGTGGGAACGGGCGGCATGGTCTTGTTGCCGTCGTGAATCAGTTGCGCGATCTGGTTGTCCGTCATGTGATGCGCAAGACCCGTCAACGGTGGAATCACGGACGGAATTCCCTCGCGATTCTTGCCGTGGCAGATGGAGCAATCTCTGTCATAGACGGCGGCACCCGCGGAAACGGCCGGGGCTGCGGCAGAAGCACTCTGGCCGGCCCTGGCCGCGAGCACCGCTCGCATCGGAATGAGAAACACGCAGCCGCAAAGGAGCCCCGCGGCTGCGGCCGCGACAGCGGTACCTGGAAACATCTTCAATTTAAGCAACAGTCTCATTTCACGCTCCAGCGCAAGGGAGCATTTGGAATTGCTCCCTGCTGCGCTGCATAGGCCTCAATGCCGGGGTTGTGTTCATTGTGTGACGGCGGGGCGTGGATGCGACTTGGTGCTTCCCTCGGTCAGTCCCAATGCCCATTTGATTGCTTCAAAATACATTTTACGGATGTCAGGATCCTGCCACGCTTCTTCTGTGTGGCCCAACGTGGAGTAGAAGACACGGCCCTTGCCGTACATCTTGCTCCACGCAACGGGAAAGTCATGGTCCGTGCGATGAATACGCGGATTGTTCGCGTAGTTGAGCTTGGTGGGGTCGAGACTGAGCAGGACATTCACCTTGTCGCGCGACCAATCCTTCGGCTGGTAAATCTCGTCGTACTTGACGAACTCCCTGGGGAAATGGCGCACGGCGGGAAAATCTGGAGCCTCATTGATGATGGGCGCGTTGAAGGTTCCCCAGGGATGTTCATCGAACCAGCCGCCGATCATCTCACCGTACTCGGGCCACTTGTAATTCGTATCAAGCGCGGCGTGAATGCCCACGAAGCCCTTGCCGTCATCATGGACGAAGGAGAGGATGTCCGCCTTCTGGCTAGCATCCAGATCAAGCTCACCCGTGGTGCTGGCAAAGATGAGGAGATCAAAGTAATTCAGGTTCTTTGCATTGCGGCCGAGGTCTTTTTTGGTCAGAAGCTCGGTATCGGTGCGCATCTCCGTGTCCCACAGACCGCTTTCATGGCCCATGTTGTAGATGGCGGCCATGGCGTCAGGAATGGAGTCATGCTCGAAGCCCCTGGTCTGGGAAATGACCAGAACGTGCTTGAGATGAATTTCCTTAGCATGAGGCGGAGGCGGTGTGGTCGTGTTACCAGCAGACTGAGCCTGCGCGCGACCGAAGTGGAAGACAAACACGAATGCAACCAGGGCAAGAATGAAACGCAATTTTCTGTGAGCCAAGGCGGCCCCCTTCAAGCTTTGGGAATAAGGTGAGCGACTCATTGTCATCGCGCGTCCTGCAGCCATTGCCGACCTTTACTGCAGGATCGTCCTCTTCGATGCTTCTTATGGTCGCGTTTTTGATTGCGCTTGCGCGCTCTATCCAATCCGCGTCGAAGTCTACTGTGTCAGGCGTACAAGCCGCAACCGGATTGTGCAATGGTTGAACTTAAGCCGGAATCAGGTGGGGCAATAGGAACGCGGATCCCGGATATGGCTCAGTTCGGGCGCATATGTGAATGTGCCATTGCCGTTACCAAGCATGACCACGAACATGCCGTCCTCGTCGCTGGTAATCGCCAGATCGGGAGCACCATCGTAATTGAAATCGCCGGCGGCAAGGTAATAGACGGTTCCGCGCTTGGGCAGAGCAAAGGACCATTTGGTTGTGAAAGCGCCTTTGCCGGAGCCGAGGAGAATGGTGACCGCATTGGCGCGAAAGTCGGAAACCGCAATGTCGGGAACACCGTCGCGATTGAAATCGCCCACGGCAATGGATACGGCCGAACCGACATGCGCGACCACAACCGCGGGCATAAGATTTCCTTTGCCGTCCCCAAGCAATTCGGTCACGCTGCCGTCGCCGCCGCCAATCAACAGGTCGGGATTTCCGTCTCCATTGAAGTCGCCGGCAACCATCGACTGTGGATCGCTTTTCAACATGGCGAGATGCACATCCGAGCGATAGCTTCCGTTCTTCTGTCCAAAGAGAATCTGAAGGAAACCCGGTCCGGTACGCACTCCATCCGTCCTTACGATCTGAGCAACGTCCGCAATGCCATCACGATTGAAATCGGCGGTGACAATGAGCGTTGGACTTTGGCCGTCGTCGCTATCCGCGTAGATACCTGCGGCCGCGAAACCGCCAACGGCTGCGAATGCCCACAAACGGCACGGGATTGCGAGCACTATCAGCAGCGCGAAGCTCATCGGAATGAAAGAACGAAAACTGTGGTTCATTGCAAGAAGCAATCTCCGGGGAATATGCGCGTCTGCCTGAGCGCCGGCACAGTTCAGTAGACCACGTACGGCCTGCTCCCTTCCCATTCATAGACAAACACAATCGTCCGCATGTGATTCATTGCTCTAATTTATGATTAGATTGCGCGCCATGCGCACGCGCAGTTGCCATGAATCTTCAGGATCTCCGCTATTTTGTCGCTGTCGCCCAGTACCGCCACTTTGGCCGCGCGGCAGAGGCCTGCGAAGTTAGCCAACCCACTCTGAGCAGCCAGATTCGTAAACTGGAGTCGCAACTGGGCGTCACGCTGCTGGAGCGTACCAACAAGCGCGTGGAGTTGACGGCCATCGGCAGCCGTGTTCTTGCACATGCGCACCGCGCGCTGCATGAGGCCAGCCAGATGGAGGAAGTTGCCCGCGCCGCGCGTGACCCGCTTGTGGGGCCGCTCAAGCTCGGCGTGATTCCAACACTTGCGCCCTACCTGATGCCGCTTATTCTCAAGCCGCTCAAGGAAAACTATCCCGAGCTCACTATCGAACTTTGGGAAGACCAGACGCGTGCGCTCATCGAAGGATTACGCGCGCACAAGCTCGATGCGGCGCTGATTGCCACCCCCGATGAGAGCCCTGAGATCACAGAAATTGCGCTCTTCGACGAGCCGCTGCTGGCCGCTCTTCCCGCGCACCATGTTTTTTGCAAGACGCGTTCCGTGGATGAAGAGGCGCTCACGGATGAACTGCTGGTACTAGCCGAAGGACACTGCCTGGCCAATCAGGCGCTCACTGCCTGCGGCACCAAACACGGACCGCGCAGCGGCTTGCAAGGCTCCATGCAGGCGGCGACATTGGAAACCTTGGTGAATCTCGTTGCCGCGGGGTACGGCGCCACACTCATTCCCGCGCTGGCCGCGGATACGCTGGGTAAGCGCGGTGTGACTCTTCGTCCACTGAAAGGCAAGTCACGCCGGACGATCCGGCTTGCCAGCCGGCCGGGATTTCCCCGGCCGCAGGCGTTGCGTGCGCTGGAGAAAGTGATTCGTAAAGCGGTGGGCGGAGTTGCGGGCATTGCGAAGTAGGATGGCAATCGCGAACACAATCAGCCGCTACTTTTTAAGCGTATAGGTCACCTTGATCGTTGTTTCAACTTCGGTTGGATTGCCATTCAACAGATAGGGTCTGTACTTCCAGTCCTTCACCGCGTCGAGCGAAGACTGTTGCAGCTCCTTCGGGCCCGATTTCACCTTGAGATTCTCCACCTCTCCCTTCTTGTTGATCACCGCATCCAGAATGACGATACCTTGAATGTGATGCTCCTTGGCCTCTTTCGGATATTTCGGGACTAAGCCAGAGATTCTGTTGCTCACCATATCTCCGGAGGCAACATGGAGGGGCTTTCCATGCGAGGACGCCGATTCCTGGCTGGCCGCCGCAACTGCGTCAACATTCGTATGAAGCGCCACCAGCGTCACGGCCGTCATCGCACCAAACACAGCACAGGCGGCAAGGGTAAAGGTACGGCGCATTCCGCGCACAATCATGGATCGTCTTGTCAGATTCATAACTCTCCTCTCAAAAATGTGTGTGTCGAAAATTCCAATTGCCTGCGGTGTCGGCACCAGCGGCGTCTCAACCAGAAGCGCGGCCAGATGCAGCAGAGTCCGCGCGTACTGCGTACGATCCTGCGCACCCGCGGCTAACTCGTCGCACACCATCTCGCGCGAGCCGCTCAGGAATTGCTTCGTGAGATGCGATAGCGGATGAAAGCAGACAGGCAGAGCAACGAATTCGTACGCGAGATTCCGGGCAAAATCTTCGCGCTGCATATGGGCGCACTCATGCGCCAGTACTTGCGCCACCTCTTCCGGCGCGAGTGCATTCAACATGCCGGGCGGCACAAGCAACAGCTTGCGTGCGACGCCAAACGTCAACGGCGAAGAGACACTGTTCGAAGCGGCAATTTCCGCATTCCGCACATTGAATCTGCGACAGACGCTTTCCCACAACGCCTTTTGCTCTTCAGAGAGCTCCAGCGGAATTGCCTCGGCGCGAAGCCGGCGCAAAGCGCGCAGATTGCGCGTCAGGCGTGCCAGACTGAAAATGCAGCCCAGGCAGTAGGCAAGCGCGAGTGCAGCCAGCAGCCATGCCGCCACATACACTCCACCCGCCGCAGACGAGGCATTCACAGTCACTGTGACGTTTCCCGCATCGGCACCTGCTCCGCCGCGCCAGAATGGCAAACTCGCAAGCCATTCCCATGAGAAGACAGACAATGCAGGCAGCAGGCTTTGCGCAATCAGCACCGCAACCCACACGCGATACTCCGCGAGCGCGCCGAGCGGGCGCAGAAGTTTTGCGGCGAGCCAGCCTGCGGCGAACAGCAGTGGCACCTGCCAGATCGAGTTGAGAAGGTACGAAAGCAGCCACGATTCAAGAGCGCGCATTATTCCCCTCCCTCTTCGCCGTCAAACCGGCGCGACAGCTCCGCCAGTTTTTCCGCGTCGATCTCGCGGCTCTTGAGCAGAGTCATCACCAGTTCCTCGCTTGAGCCGCCAAACATGCGGTCGACAAGGTCGCGCACGCCTTGCCGAACGGCGCGTTCCTCCGTTTCCTTCGCCGTATACACGTATGCCCGGCCATCGAGCGCGCGCTTGAGCTTGCCCTTGCGCACCAGAATGTTGAGCATCGTCTGCACGGTGGTGTAGGCCATTTCAGGTTCAAGTCTTGCCTGCACATCGGCCACCGTACCGCCTCCCGCATGCCAGATCGCCTGCATAATGCGCAGCTCGAGCGGTGTGAGTCCCTTTTGCGAAGATCGTTTCACGCACTTTCTCCTAACAAATTAGGAGATTAGTCCCGTTCGCATCTCCTGTCAACTAAGTTCTTAGGAGATTTTTCTGGCGCATGCTGAGCGGAGCATTCCCTGCCTCAGGATTGAACGTTGAAGAGGCCGGGAAGCACTTCAGCCGCATTGCCGGTAACGCTCTGCGTAAACACCGATGCGTTGAGAGGCGGCTCGGGTCCAATGTAGACCGTGCGCGCACCGGCAAAGCGCGCCATCTGGGCAAGGCCCGCCGCGGGATAGACCGAACCCGATGTGCCAATGACGAGCATCAGCGTTGCCTGCCGCAGCTCACGCTCAATGCGCGGCATATCCAACGGTATCTCTCCGAAAAAGACAATATGAGGACGCAGCCGCGCGCCACAGACACAGCGCCCCACTTCGTCGAGGCTTTTATAGATACGCCTGTCTTCCACGGGCGGTGCTCCACACTGCTGCGAGCAACGCGACTTGCTCAGTTCGCCGTGCATATGCACCAGGCGCATGGAGCCGGCGCGTTCATGCAGGTCGTCGACATTTTGTGTGCAGAGAAAGTAGCGGTCGCCGAGCTTCTGCTCCAACTCCGCGAGCGCTGCATGGCCTGCATTCGGTTTTGCCGCAAAGGCGCCTTGTCTGCGCGCGGAGTAAAAGGCCCATACCTCCGCTGGATTGCTTGCGAGAGCCTCGGGCGTACACACATCTTCAATGCGATAACCGGCCCACAACCCGTCTGAGGCGCGAAATGTGGGCAGACCGCTTTCGGCGCTAATGCCCGCGCCGGTAAGAACAAAGACGCGATCGGAGGAAGCGATGGAAACCGTTGGCATACTTTCAGTATGCGCTTCAGGGCTCGAGAAGAATTTTGCCCGTCGTCTTACGGCCTTCGAGATCAACCTGCGCCTGCGCAGCCTGGGCCAGCGGATACATGTGCTCTGTGCGCAGTTTGAGTTCGCCCGATGCGGCCCACTTGAGTACATCACCTGCGCGCCATTCGAGATCCGCGTGCGTGGCGATGTAATGCCAGAGCGTTGGACGCGTGACGTAGAGCGATCCCTTGCTGCTCAACTGAATCAGGTCGAATGGCGGCACTGGTCCGCTCGACGCGCCAAAGAGCGCGAGCAAGCCACGCGGGCGAAGGCAGTTCAGGCTCTGCTCAAACGTGGTTCTGCCCACGGAGTCATACACCACATCCACGCCCTTGCCGCCGGTAATGTGCTTCACTTCCGCTTCAAAGTCCTGCTCGGTATAGAGAATTACTTCCGCTGCGCCGGCTTCGCGCGAGAGCTGCGCCTTCTCCCTGGTGGAAACCGTCGTGATGACCTTCGCGCCGATGCGCGACGCCACCTGTGTGAGCAACAGCCCCACTCCGCCCGCGCCTGCATGCACGAGCGCTGTATCGCCTGCCTTCAGCGGGTACGTGGAGTAAGCGAGGTAATGCGCAGTCATGCCCTGCAGCATTGCCGCTGCTGCTTTTTCAGGCGTGAGCCCGGCCGGAACCTTCACCAGTTGCGCGGCAGGCACGAGCGCATACTCCGCGTAGCTTCCCATCACGCTTACAGAGACAACGGCATCGCCTTCTTCAAAGCCCTGCACGCCCGCGCCCAGCTTTTCCACCGTGCCCGCGGCTTCACTTCCGGGGACGAGCGGCATCGTCGCCTTATAGATGCCGCGGCGGAAATAGGTCTCGATGTAGTTCACGCCCACCGCTTCTACGCGAATGAGCACCTGCCCCGGACCGGGCTCGGGAATCTCCAGATCCACGAGCTTGAGCACTTCCGGTCCACCGATAGCTTGAATCTGTATGGCTTTCATCACAGCAAAGAATGCACCCATCGAAGATTTGACGCAAGTGGATTTGGCGCAAGCGCAAAGCGGAGATGACGCAATGCGTTGCAAAGACGTGCGTGTGCGCTACACAACGGGAACTGTCGAAACCTGCACAGCAGGCCGTGGACGAATGCGCAGAATGTGGCCTGGCAGATGCGAGGGATGAAGCTCAACGTAATTGCGCGGACCCATCCACTGATAGGTTCGCCCCGTCAGCAGATCTTCCAGATCGTATGGCGCATCTTCGGGCAGATCGAGATCGCGCAGCGGAAGCGTCACAAATCCGCTTTGCGTGTAGCGATAATCGAGGTTCACCACCATTACCAGCAGATTCGACCGGTCTTCCGACTCCTTCGAATAGCACAGCAGCTCGGGATTATCCGTATAGTGGAAACGCAGGGACCAGTCGTTTTGCAACGCGTCATTCTCATTGCGAATGGCGTTCACCTTGGCGATGAGTGGTTTCAGCGAGCTGCCTTTTTCAAGATCCCAGTGGCGAATCTCATACTTCTCCGAGTTGAGATACTCTTCACTTCCCGGCCGAATGGGCATGTGCTCCTGCAGCTCGAAAGCGGGTCCATAGATGCCGTAATTCGCACCGAGCGTCGAAGCCAGCATGTGCCGGATCATGAATGCCGCACGTCCGCCCGTCTGCAGAAACTCGGTGAGAATGTCCGGTGTGTTCGTCCACTGATTGGGGCGGAAGAACTCGCGCACATCGGTTTGCGAGGTCTCAGTGAGATAGTCCATAAGTCCTTGCTTATCATTACGCCATGGAAAATATGTATACGACTGGTTGAAGCCCAGTTTTGCCAGCCGGTACATCACCTTGGGCCGCGTGAACGCTTCGGCCAGGAAAATCACCTCAGGATGCTCTCGCTTGATTTCACCAATCACCCACTCCCAGAACGGAAACGCCTTAGTGTGCGGATTGTCCACGCGGAAGATCGTCACGCCCTCGTCAATCCAGTAAGTAAAGACACTCTTGAGTTCTTCCCACAGGCCTTTCCAGTCCTGGCTTTCGAAGTCGATGGGATAGATGTCCTGATACTTTTTCGGTGGATTCTCCGCATACTGAATCGTGCCGTCTGGCCGCTTCTTAAACCAGTTTTCATGCAGCGCCACGTATGGATGATCCGGCGCAACCTGGAATGCAATATCCAGTGCGACGGACATTTTGAGGTCGCGTGCCGCCGCGATGAAATGTCCGAAGCTCTCGCGTGTACCCAACTGCGAGTGGATCGCCTTGTGTCCGCCCTCCGCCGAACCAATCGCCCAGGGACTGCCGCAATCACCGGGCTCCGCCTCTGGATTGTTGTTCTTGCCCTTGCGGAATTTGTGGCCGATGGGATGAATGGGCGGCAAGTACACCACGTTGAATCCCATCTCCGCGATGTAAGGCAGCATCTTCTCCGCATCGGCAAACGTTCCATGCACATCGGCAGAGGCGCCGGTTGAGCGCGGGAAGAATTCATACCACGAGCTGAACCGCGCACGCACAGGGTCCACCACAACACCCAGTTCCCTGCTCGACTCGGTTGTATAGCGCCGGTCGGGCCAACGTTGCATTAGTTGTTCCAGTTGCACCGCGGTTGCAATCGGGCGCAGCTCAATCGGTGTGGCCTCTGCGCGCAACGATGCCGCGCAGTCGCGCAGCCAGCGCGCCTCCGGCTCAGCCGTTGCTCTGCCCGCTGCCGATTCAATCATGTCCGCGCCAATCAAGTAATCCACACGCGTATCGGTCTGCGCGTCGATGCGCTTCTGCAGGTCGCGCCGCCAGGTGGCAAAGTGATCGACCCACCCATGGATCTTGTAGCCATAACGACCGAGATCCTTCACGCGAAACGAAGCTGTCCAGCGATCATTGACAAGCGGCGTCATCGGGATTTCTGTCCATTGCTCCGAGCCTGTGCGGTGCACCAGCAGCGTTGCGGCCACCGAATCGTGCCCGTCGGTGAAGACGTCCGCCTCCACGCGAACCAGGTCGCCCACGGAGCGCTTGATGGGAAAACGACCTCCATCCACTTGCGGAGTGATGCCTTCGATGATGACGCGATTGCGGCCTTCTATTTGTGGAACTGTCATGTGCCTCTCATCGTGCGTAGGTTACGTGAAGGATGAAGCGACTCAGCGCGCAGCCTGCGCTTTGCACTGGTCAACAAGTTGTTCGTAGAGAGCGACCGTCTGCTGCGCAATTGCCGTCCAACTGAAAACCTGCTCGGCGCGGAGGCGTCCGGCGTTCCCCATGCGTTTGCACAGAGCCGGATCGGCCAGCAGCTTTGCGATCGGCGCGGCGAGGTCGCGTGCGAACTGTTCAGGATCGGTGGGAAAGCTGGTCACCGGGTCCTGTGCGAATGGAACCAGAAAACCAGTCTCACCTTCGACCACAACTTCCTTAATGCCGCCCGTTGCGCTGGCAACCACCGGCGCACGGCAAGCCATGGCCTCAAGATTGATGATGCCGAAGGGCTCATAGACCGACGGACAGCAGAAGACGCGCGCGTTGCTATAAAGCTGAATCGCCTCCGGCTTGGTGACCATCTTTTCAATCCACACAATGCGTGGATGATCCCGGCGTGCCAGCTCAACCTTTTCGCGCAGCTCGGCGGCAATTTCCGGTGTGTCTGGCGCCCCTGCGCATAGCACCACCTGCGTGTCCTGGGGCAAATAGCGAATCGCATCGACCAGATGCGTGACGCCTTTCTGACGCGTGATGCGGCCTACAAACAATACATATGGCACATCGGGATCCACACCATAGGTCGCGAGCGCCGTCTTGTCCTCCGTTTGTTGATACTCGTCGAGATCGATGCCGTTGTAGATCACGTGAATGCGCTCGGGATTCACGTCGGGGTACGCGTTCAGAATGTCGGCCCGCGTCCCCTGCGAAACCGCGATGATTGCATCCGCATCCAGAATTGCCGTGCGTTCCATCCACGAACTCATAGCGTAGCCGGTGCCAAGCTGCTCAGCCTTCCATGCCCGCAGCGGTTCCAGCGAGTGTGTGGTCAGCACAAACGGCACGCCGTAGAGCTTCTTTGCCAGATAGCCCGCCATTGAGACATACCAGGTATGCGTGTGCACCACATCAACACCCTCAAGAGCTTTTATCTGTGTGAGATTCAGGCTGAAAGCCTCAAGTGCTCCTTTAAATTTACCGGTGGTGCCGTTGGTGATTTCGGGCCAGGGTTCCGCACCGCGTACATGCAGGTTGCCGGCGTCCGACTGCTGCTCTCCCCAGCAGTGCACTTCCACTTCAATGGATTTCGCCAGTTCGCGGCTCAGATAGTCGACATGCACTCCTGCGCCGCCATATACATGCGGTGGAAACTCGCGCGTGAACAGTCCAACTCGCAAACATTGCCTCCCTGCCGCGATACTTCAACCGACTTTCCAGAATAGCGCGGTGACTTCAGCAGCCGTCCACGCAAAGACTCACCACAAAAGGCTGCGCGCAAGGGTTGAGTGTACTGCGCACATATGCAGGCTGCAAGAGAACCGCCGTGACCGAGCGGCGCGACACGGAATCACAATGCGAGAAATGAAATGCGCACGCAAAAGGCGGAGCCAAAGCCCCGCCTTTCGTGCCGCCTCAAACTGGAATCGACTTTAGCGCCAGTGCCCCTCAATCAGCACCCATGTTCCGTGGCGATGAACCCAATGCGCCGCCATCCAGCGCGCATGCGGGCGAGGTGGACGCTCCCACCGACCCGGCACCCAAACATAACGGGCTCCATCCCAGCGGTGATATCCGGTAATCCAAACAAAACCGCGCGCTGGCGGACGGCCGGGGCGCTCCACAATGGGAGCTGGAGGACGAACGCGCACTACCACCTGCGCAAACGATGCGGCAGGGAGCATTGTGAAGGCCAGCAAGGCTGCCATAACAAGCTTTTTCACAGCAAATTCTCCTTCTGCAACGGGGAATGTTGCCAGAGTCTTTGTACGCTCCGGCAGTGTTGAAGGATAGAACGCCGATTGCCGCGAAAAGTTGCTAGAGCTGCGAATGCCCACGTGAAATTTACAAAACTTTACTTACGCCGCGGAGAGCACGCCGAGTTCCTCGGCAATTGCATCCGAAGCCGCCACGCACGCCGCGCGGTCCACATCGCAATGCGTCACCAGACGAATGGAGTGCGGACCAACCGCAGACATCAAAATGCCTCGCTCCCTGAGGCGCTCAGCCAGGTTTGCCGCGCTCAACCCACCCTTCAGACTGAAAATCACTATGTTTGTCTCCACGGTATCCAGATCGATGGAGACGAACTCCATATGCGAGAGCGCTTCTGCCAACAGGCGTGCGTTAGCGTGGTCTTCGTGCAACCGCGCAGGCATTGTTTCGAGAGCAATCAGTCCCGCGGCAGCCAGCACTCCGGCCTGCCTCATGCCACCGCCCAAGGCCTTGCGATATATGCGTCCGCGATCGATCAGTTCCTGTGAACCTGTAAGCATGGAACCCACCGGCGCACCCAATCCCTTCGACAGGCAGAACATCACGGTGTCAAAGCCGCGCGTCAATGTTTTCACGTCCGTGCCCAATGCCGTGGCTGCATTAAAGATGCGCGCGCCGTCCAGATGCACCGGCAGCTTGCGCTCTTTTGCGTTCGCCCAAATCTCTTCCATCGCCGCCAGCGGAGTGATGCGTCCGCCAGCAAGGTTGGCCGTGTTCTCAATCTCAATCAAACCAGTCGATGCGCGGAATGTGCTGCGTCCATAGATATGCGGCTCAATGTCTTTCCATGTCAGCGTGCCGGTCGGCGTGGTGACGGTACGTATCAGACAGCCGGAAAATACCGCCGCCATTGCCATCTCCCAGTCCAGAATGTGCGCACGCGACTCGCAGATTACTTCCTGGCCGGGCTCAGTGTGCAGACGGATGGCAATCTGGTTGCCCATGGTTCCGGTGGGCACAAACAATGCGGCCTCGCGGCCGAAAATTTCCGCCGCGCGTTTCTCCAATTGATTGACGGTTGGGTCTTCGCCATACACGTCGTCACCCACAACGGCAGCGGCCATCGCCGCGCGCATCTCCGCCGAGGGGCGGGTTACGGTATCCGAACGCAAATCAATCACTGTCGACACGAGTGCTCCTTTTTGCCATTGATGCGGCAGCCTAACTGTAACTGCAACTGCGTGTGCCGCTGGGGTGTCCTGCTCTTACGGAATCTTCTCCATAGGCAGTTCAAGAACCGGCGTTACCTTGCCATCCTTCGACGCATTGGCCCAAAGCCCGTGAAAATTTGTGCGCAGCTCCGGATGAGCCTTCAACAACGCGCTCAGCACGGCAATGGCTTCGGTTCTCTGCGCCGCGGGATCGGCCATGCCCAGCGACTCATACGTTACATCCAGGTCCGGTTCACGCAGCGAAGGGTCAATCTGCATGGAGACGATCTTCCAGGTACGGTCGCCATCCGGAATCGAAAGCGGAAATGCATTCACCGGTCCGTTTTTAATATCGGACTGCTCCTGATTCAGCTTGTCCAGATTGGGCGACGAAAGGAAATCCACCGGCACAAGCATGTACCGCGCGTAATCGTAGGAGTACCAGGCGCTCCAGGACTGGTTGTTCGCTGCCAGTGCACGCGCCCGTGTCCAATACCAGACTCCATCGTGCCCGCCAAAACTTCCCTGCCGCACAGACAGGCCGCCCAATTTCCACGAGGGCACGACGCCGGTCGTATCCCACACCAGGACAAATCCCATCTGCCCGCCCAATGGCGCGCCCTTTGCATCCGCCAGCAGCAGCGCGTAGCGCCCGGGAGGCAGCGCGCGCATGTTCACCGTAACGGTCAGCGATCCCGATGCATTCGAACAGAAAAATTGTGTATCAGCGGTTGCGGTCTGACTGGTCGCATCCAGCAGGTAGGCATTGCGCAGTTCCACCTGTCCGCCCTTCACAAGCGGCGCGCCTTCCTGCGCTTCATTCTGAATTCCATCCCATTGGTCGGATATCGCAGGCAGCAAAGCCGCATGCAGAGTGGCGATGTTGCCCTGGATAATCGCCTGTCCCAACTGTTCGCCCACAGCGGCGAGCGCATTTCTATCGGTCGGAGTGAGCGCGGACTGCGAGGTACAACTGGGGGCCGCGGAAGCAACCGGGACCAGAAGCAAGGCCGCAGTCAGGCAAATGGATACAGACAGAAAACTCCGGTTTCGACCCGTACAACGAAGGGACATTCCGCGATTCCTCACCCTGCGTGCAAATCCACGATGAGCGTTTGCACACCACTGCTAGTCTAGTACAGAGGGGGCAGAGAGCCTGCATTCCGCAAGGCACGCAACACTCTCTCCGAGCAGGTCGCGATGGGCATTTTCAACTCCACAAAGCCGAAGCAGTCTGCAATGTGTCACAGCAACGCACGGTTGTGCGTGCTGGCGGTCCTGGCCCTGGGCGCTGCCTGCACTTTCGCGCATGCCGTGCCGCAAAAACCAGCGTCGGCGACACACGCTTCCCATCACAAAGCCAGTGCGAAGAAGGCGGACGCCAAATCCGCGGAAGAAACAAAGCCCGCAACGCCTCCGCAGCCAGAGATGCCCAAATGGCCAGTGAATGATTCGCCTGAGCCGGCAAAGGTCACCTGGGACAGCCACGGCCTGGAAATCCACGCCACCAACTCGAGCCTGATGCAAATCCTGCATGACTACTCGGTTGCCACCGGCTCAAAGATTGAAGGCATCAGCAAGGATGAGCGCATCTTCGGCACCTATGGCCCCGGCAGCGCGCACGACGTATTGACGCAGTTGCTCAACGGCACCGGCTACAACGTCCTCATGTTTGGCGATCTTGGCCAGGGCACACCACGCGAAGTTGTGCTGAGTGCGCGCAGTGCGGACAACGGTCCGCGCCCTATGGCGCACCCCATGCCTGCCCCCTCCTACGACGATGCGGAAGATAACACGGACGATCAGCCGGAACCTCCGCCGCAGCCCGTCATGCAGCCGCAGGTGATACAGCCCAACATGCCGCCCGGCAACCAGCCCGTACGCACTCCGCAGCAGATTATGGAAGAGATGCAGCGCCGCCAGCAGCAACTACAACAGCAGCAGGATCAGCAAAACCCGCAGTAATTCCGCGCGGCTGCCTTTAAACCATTATGTGTAGAGGAAAATCGCCCGGCTTCAGGCAGATGCTTTCGCTGGCTGGGTTGAGTGCTTTGCTGCCGCATTCTCTTGCCGTGGGGCCATGCAGGAGAACGCAAGCTTCAGCAAAGCAAAGGCAAGCCCAACTCCCAATGTAAGCGCGCCCAATGAAACAATCGCAAAAAGTATCAGGTTCAGCAGATCCGTCATTCCAAAATCGCCTCAAGCGCGCCCTGAATTCACCGGATCAAGCCCCCGCCTCATCCGCTGAAAATCGTGGGATTTCCAATCAATTTTCCCACGCGTCACTTCATCTATTTTCTCACTCTTTTCCGGATCTTTCACCATGCGTTGACCCTGATTTCTGTTGGCAAATAAAATACCTCTAGTGGGCCGTTCCCTTGGGCTCCAAACGGGCAACCCACGCTTCACCCGCCGCACACCTGAGATCACGCCATGGCCATTCAGCACATTACCGTGCGCGGCGCGCGCCAACACAATCTGCGCGACATCAGTGTGCGCATTCCGCGCAATACGCTCACCGTCGTCACCGGCCTCTCCGGATCCGGTAAAAGCTCGCTTGCCTTTGACACCATTTACGCCGAGGGCCAGCGCCGGTATGTGGAAACACTTTCGGCCTATGCGCGCCAGTTTCTCGACCAGATCGAGCGGCCCGACGTGGATTCTATCGAGGGCCTCTCGCCGGCCATTTCCATCGAGCAAAAGACCACCAGCCGCAGCCCGCGGTCTACTGTTGGCACCATAACGGAGATTTACGACTACCTGCGCCTGCTCTATGCGTCGGTTGGCACGCCGCACTGCCCCAACTGCGGACGCCCGATTGCACGCCAGACCGCCGACCAGATTGTGCAGCGCATTCTTGAACTCAGCCAGGGTGAGCGCGTTACCGTGATGGCGCCCGTGGTGCGCGGCCGCAAGGGCGAATTCAAAGACCTGCTCGACCAGCTTGACCAGCAGGGATTCCGCGCGCGCATTGATGGCGAGTTGTTCGATCTCTCCGAGCCGCCCGCGCTCGACAAGCGCAAGAACCACAATATTGAAGCCATCGTTGACCGCGTGCTGCTGAAACCTTCTTCCGCGGACGCCGCAAAGGCCGGTGCGAAACCAGCTAACGGCAAAGGCAGTCCTGAAAAAGGGAGCATGGAAAAGCGCCTGGAGGCAGCCGTCTCCAAAGCGCTGCAAATGGCCAACGGCCTTGCGCTCATTGCACTCTCCGACGGCAGCGAACAGCTCTTTTCCTCATCGATGGCCTGCCCTGACTGCGGCCTCGACGTCCCCAAGCTGGAACCGCGCAGCTTCAGCTTCAACTCCACCTTCGGCGCGTGCCCCGAGTGCCACGGTCTCGGCTCGCTCTACGACTTCGACCCCGCAAAGATCATCAACGACTGGTCAAAGCCGCTGCTCGATGGCGGTCTCGGTCCCGGCTCAGCCTCGCAATATCTCATCAAGCTCATCCAGCTTGCGGCCGACCGCTACAAGATCAACCTCAAAACTCCGTTTGAGGATTTGCCGAATAAGCAGCAGCATCTGCTCATGTATGGCCCGCCCAAGGGTGAAGCGCCGCGCACCGGCTTCCATGGTATTCTCGCCTATCTGCGCGACTCGCTCACTGAAGCACGCAGCGACGGCTACCGCGAGTACATGATGAACTTCATGTCCGCGACTCCCTGCCCCGTATGCCGCGGCAAACGTCTGCGTCCTGAGTCGCTCGCAGTCAAGGTGGGCAATCTCTCCATCTCAGACTTCACCGCACTGCCGCTCAATCGCGCGCTTTCCGCGGCCATTGGCCTCACTTTCACCGCGCGCGAGGCCCTGCTGGCTGAGCGCATCCGGCGCGAGGTTGTCGAGAGGCTTGAATTTCTCTGCGCCGTCGGCCTCAGCTATCTCTCGCTGGACCGCAGTGCCGCCACGCTCTCCGGAGGCGAAGGACAGCGCATCCGGCTTGCCACGCAAATCGGTTCGCGGCTGCGCGGCGTGCTCTATGTGCTCGACGAGCCTTCCATCGGCCTGCATCAGCGCGACAATAACCGCCTGATTGAAGCACTTGAGAAATTGCGTGATCTTGGCAATACCGTGCTTGTCGTGGAGCACGACGAAGACACCATTCGTCACGCCGATTACGTGCTCGATCTCGGCCCCGGCGCCGGACGCCTAGGCGGCAATGTTGTGGCGGAAGGAACTCCCGAGCAGATCATGGCCAGCCCTGACTCGCTCACCGGCAAATACCTTGCCGGCCACGCGGAGATTCTGCACCGCGAAAAGCCGCGGCCGCTCACCGGCAAATGGCTCACCATCACCGGCGCGAGAGAGCACAATTTGCAGGACCTTACCGTGCGCGTACCTGTCGGCATCATGACGGTTGTCACCGGCGTCAGCGGCTCCGGCAAGAGCACGCTTGTAAACGACATTCTCTACCGCGCACTGGCGAAAACCATCTATGGATCGCGTGAGGAGCCCGGCTCGCACGATGAGCTTACCGGCGCCGACCAGATCGACAAGGTAATCCGCATCGATCAATCACCCATTGGCCGCACACCACGCTCCAATCCGGCGACATATACGCAGGTTTTCTCGCCTATCCGTGACCTCTTTGCCATGCTTCCCGAGGCACGCGAGCGCGGCTACAAGCCAGGCCGCTTCAGCTTCAATGTGGCTGGCGGACGCTGCGAAGCCTGCCAGGGCGACGGACAGAAGCGCATCGAGATGAACTTCATGCCCGACGTTTACGTGCAGTGCGAGGTTTGCAACGGGCGCCGCTACAACCAGGAAACGCTCGCCGTAAAATTCCACGGCTACTCCATCGCCGACATTCTCGACCTCACCATCGAAGACGCGCTTACCGTTCTCAAGGACGTGCCGCAGCTTCGTCAAAAGCTGCAAACCCTCGTCGATGTCGGTCTCGGTTATGTCCACCTGGGCCAGAGCGCCACCACACTCTCCGGTGGCGAAGCCCAGCGCATGAAGCTGGCGCGCGAACTCAGCAAACGGCAGACCGGCCGCACTCTCTATCTGCTGGACGAGCCGACCACGGGCCTGCATTTTGACGATGTGCGTAAACTGCTTGAAGTGCTGCACAGCCTCGCCGATCTCGGAAACACGGTCGTCATCATCGAGCACAATCTCGACGTGGTGCGCAACGCCGACTGGATTATCGACCTTGGCCCAGAAGGCGGCGAAGACGGCGGACGCCTTATCGGCGAAGGCCGGCCTGTGCGCATCGCCGTCACGCCGCAGTCTTACACCGGCAAATTCCTCGCGCGCTATTACACAACGTCCAAAGACGGACTGCGCGCGCTGGAGGAAGCGGATTCCGAACAACTCCGCTCTGTTGCAGAGCAGGCCGCAGCGCAGGAAGCCGCTGACTCCGCCGCTTTGACGGGTACTGACGCAGCGCCCAAACGCACCAAGTCTGCCAAGGCCGCAAAGAAATCGAGCCGTACCCGGAAGACGGTGAAGCCTTGAACGAATGGACCCGCGATCCGTTGCAGGCGGACTCGTCCGGCAACTCACCTGCGGATGCACACGAACATGCAAACGGTCATCCGGAAAACAGTCTGATCGAGCACTCCGTAAACGATCCTGACTATCGGCATCATGCGAACAACGATGACAAGCCTGCACTCTTCGAAAACGTCTTCGTCCCCGACCCCATCGTGCAAGAGCGCATCCCGAACTTCGGCCACTTCGGCATTCTTGCGCTGATTGCCGTTTGCGCTCTCATTCTCGCCGCGCTCATTTCGCAGGCGGCCATCCACTTTCACTTCCTCGGCGTCACCAACCTGCAGCAGGCGCAGGCCGATGTGCGTTACACACTTGGCAGCCAGGGCATAACCTACTTCATCTCGCTTTGTCTCGCCTGGGTTCTCTTCCCTGTACTCTGGCGACGCAGCTTCCTGAGCGGCATCCACTGGAATGGCTTCATTGCCATGCGCAGCAGCAGCAAACTCGTCTCCATTTCTCTGCTTTGCTTTCTCATGGCCATGCTGAACGGCTATCTGATGCCGGGTCCGGCAGACACGCCCATCGACCGCATCTTCCGCATGCCCGGTGCAGCCTGGCTGCTCTTCGGCTTTGGCATTACCATGGCGCCTTTCTTTGAAGAGCTCGCCTACCGCGGCTTTCTGCTGCCGGCCACCTGCACCGCTGTGGACTGGCTGCGCGAAAAGCTCATCGGCGTACCACAGCGCCGACCGGACGCCTTCGGCAATCCGGACTGGTCCATACTCGCCATGATCATCGGCACTATTCTTACCAGCGTGCCCTTTGCTCTGATGCACGCCTACCAGACCGGCTACTCACTAGGCCCATTCCTGCTGCTTTTTGTCATCAGCATGGTGCTCTGCGTGGTGCGGCTCAGTACGCGTTCTCTTGCGGCCAGCGTTCTGGTCCACGCAGGATACAACTTCCTGCTCTTTTCCTTCATGCTTATCGGCACCGGCGGCTTCAAGCATCTTGGAAAGATGTAACTAATCTGCCCCGCCACAGCGAATGCCCGATGCCCAGTCTGGCAATTCTGAACCCCAATTGAAGTTCCAACTTTGGATTATTTTCCCTGAATGCAGATCGCGCAGCACGCAGCCATCGCCACAACGAGAGGCACCAGGAGCACGACAGCGAAAACGGATCGCAAATCTCACACTCCAAAATCGACCGATTGTAGCCTGCATTTCAATTGGCCGCTTGTCCGGTACAATCGACGCTGATGACTCAGCCAACCTACACGCAACAGCTTCTTGCTCTGCTGGCCCGCACCAGCTTCAAACTCGGCCATTTCAAGCTCTCCTCCGGCGGCACCAGCGACTACTACATCGACTGCCGCACCACCACGCTGCATGCGCAGGGCGGCCGCCTCACCGGTCACGCCATCCTCGAACTTCTCGAAGCCAACCACATTCAGGCCGACGCCGTCGGTGGCCTTACAATGGGCGCCGATCCCATCGTCTCGAATGTGGCCACCGCCAGCGCCTGGTACGCACTGGAAAATCCGGGCGCGCCACTGATTCATGGCTTCCTCGTACGCAAAGCCGAAAAGGCCCACGGCACAGAACGCCGCATTGAAGGATTTTGCAAAGAGGGAGCACGCGTGGTCATCGTCGACGACGTTTGCACTACAGGCGCATCCACGATCAATGCAATTGAAGCCGCGAAGGAAGCTGGCATGGTGGTCGCCGCCGTTGTCTGCATTGTGGAGCGCGAAGAAGCCGGAGGCCGTCCGGCCGTGGAAGCCGCTGCAGGCAGTGCGCCCTTCCTGCGCCTCTTTACCGCGAACGACGTGCGCGCCAGCCACGTAAGCCAGCTTGAGGCCAGCGGCGAAAAACCGGGCGCCTGACTCCATCTCAATTCGAGAAAAAAGAAAGGGCAACCATATGGTTGCCCTTTCGGAGTTCCGGGGGAGGGAAAATTCCAGAGATCGACTGTCTCCGGTAATGAAACAGGTCTTAGTTGCCCGCTCCGTTGGTCGCGCTCGGTGCAGTCGGCTCCTGGCCGGCCATGTTGGTCAGCAACTGCACTTCCACGCGGCGGTTCTTCTGGCGGCCCTCACGGGTCGAGTTGTCGGCCACTTCCTGGTCTTCGCCAATGCCGATCAGGTAAAAGCGGTGAGGCGCGATGTTGTACTTCGCGGCCAGGTACTGCACCACTGCGTCGGCGCGGCGCTGGCTCAGGTCGTAGTTGTACTGCTTCGGTCCGGTTGAATCCGTTCCGCCGGTCACTTGCAGAATGTAGTGCTGTGCGGTACCAAGCTGCGCGGCAAACTGGTCCAGCTGTTCCTTGTCGTCCGCAGTCAGCGTGGACTTGTCAAAACCGAAGGTCACGGTCACATCGGCAACCTGTTTGTACTTGTCCAGTCCCTGCACCACATCGTCCAGGCGATTGGCGCGATGCACCGCATCATTTGCAGCGGTGGTCGCATTGCCGGCCGCGGTGTTTGCCGACTGCGCATTCTGGCTGGCTGCGTCAGCCGCGCTCTGTGCCTGCTTGATACCGGCTTGCGCGCGCTGATCTGTGTCCTGAATGCTGCGTGTGTTTGCGGCTGTCTGGTCCTCAAGCTGGCCCGTGTGCTGAATAATCGGCGCTGTCTGGCTGCGCACATAATTTTTTGTCGCGCAACCGGTCACACCGGCAACTGCAAACGCGGCCACTGCCATGGAAATCCCAAATCCGTACTTCGTCATTGTGTCGTCTCCTCCCAAATCCGCCCTTGTGGTGGACTCGACCATCCGGACAGACGTTGTCTTTTCGACTTCGACCCACTAATTGCACCCGGCGTGCCAAATGTAAGACAAGACGCAACCGCATTTGTTTCTTTTGATTAGGAGCTATTCCACAAGCTGACCTCATTCAGCAAAGCTATGTAATTCTTACCCTCCCCGGTAAGGTTTGCTCTACCTTTTGGGCATACTTCAGTCCCCCGCCCGGCACAGCTATGCTGAAAGTAGAAGCGGAGGCACAGGCGCCGCCTTTTTCCACAACCGGAACCGCTCGTTTTTCATGGATCTCTACGAGAAAATCCGCACCCTGCCCACCCAACCCGGCGTGTATCTCTACAAGAACGCCGAGGGCGAAGTTATCTACGTGGGTAAAGCGAAGAATCTACGCTCACGCGTGCGCAGCTATCTGCTTGAGGCCTCGCAGGCCAACGCCAAAACCGGCTCGCTCATGCGCGAAGCCGTCGACCTCGACTTCATCCTCGTTGCCAACGAGCACGAAGCCCTCGCACTTGAAAACAATCTCATCAAGCAGCGCAAGCCGCGCTTCAACATCCTTTTGCGCGACGACAAGACCTACCCCTACGTCAAACTCACGCTCGCCGACCGCTATCCCAAAGTCTTCGTCACGCGCCGCCTCCGCAAAGACGGCTCCGCCTACTACGGCCCCTACTTCCCCGGCAATCTCGCCTATCGCGTCGCCGAGCTCATCCACCGCAGCTTCCTCATTCCCAGTTGCAAGGTTGATCTCTCCCGCTACCATCCGCGCGCCTGCCTGCAGTACTATATCCACCGCTGCCTCGGCCCCTGCGTGGAAGGACTCACCACCCCCGAGGCTTACGCAAACGCCGTGCGCGACACGCAGCTCTTCCTCGAAGGCAAACATGCTGAGCTTGAGAAGGCACTCTCGGCCCGCATGGTCGAAGCCGCGGAGAATGAGCAATACGAAGCCGCCGCGCGCCTGCGCGATCAGCTCTCCACCGTGCACCAGTTAAGCGAAAAGCAGCGCATTGCCACTGCGGAACAGAGCGACGAAGCCGATGTCTTCGGCTTCCACTTTGAAGATGGCTCCCTCGCCGTCAATCTCTTCCACATGCGCTCCGGCAAGATTGTCGATCGCCGCGAATTCTTCTGGGATGAATTGCCCGAAGCATTTGAAGGCGAAGCGGAAGAAGAAGCCGCCGAAACCACCGCACGCCAGGCCGAGCCGAGCGACGTTCTCTCTGCTCTCCTCAAGCAGCTTTACATCGACCAGCACTATGTTCCGCGCAGCATTCTCGTGCCTGTCGAATTCGCCGACCGCGAATCGCTCTCCGCGCTACTAAGCGAACGTACCGGCCACAAAGTAGAAATCGCCGTACCCCAGCGCGGAGAAAAGCGTTCCCTCGTCGATCTCGCCGGTCAGAATGCAAAGCAGTCGTTTACGCAGCGCTTCCGAGTCCTCGAGCCCTCGCGCAAAGCCATTCAGGAAGCACTCGCCGATGCGCTCATGCTGCCCGAGCTGCCGCGCCGCATCGAGTGCTTCGACATCTCGCACATCCAGGGCGCGGAAACCGTCGCCTCGCTCGTCGTCTGGGAAGACGGCAAGATGAACAAAGCGCAGTACCGCAAATTCAAGGTCATGACCGTCCTCGGCGTCGACGACTTCGCCTCCATGCGCGAGGTTGTTCATCGCAGGTACAGCCGTCTCAAAGCAGAAGAGAGGGAACTCCCATCGTTGGTTCTCATCGATGGCGGGCTCGGCCAGCTTCACGCAGCCGCCGAGGCGCTCGAGTCCCTCGGCTTCACCTCGCAGCCGCTCGCTTCCATTGCCAAAAAAGAAGAAGTAATTTACGTCTACGGCAATGAGGACGAGCCCGTCGTGCTCGACCGCCGCTCACCCGTGCTTCATCTCATCCAGATGATTCGCGACGAGAGCCACCGCTTCGCCATCGGCTACCATCGCCAGCGCCGCGCCATACGCGACCGCAAGAGCGAACTGCTCGATATCCCCGGCGTCGGCGCGCAAACCCGCCAGCGCCTGCTCACCCACTTCGGCTCCCTGCGCGAAGTGCAGCAGGCCTCAGCCGAGTCGTTGGCCGCTGTCGTATCCCGCAAAACTGCCGACGCAATATGGCAGCATTTTCATTCCAAACTTGCAGAGAGTACACACGACTAGAATCGAAACCACCATGGTCATTCTGCACAAGAACTCGGAGCCCGATCACATCGCCGCACATAAACATTGCAGTCTCCATCGTGTGGAGCTGGAGCGGAGTGAGCTGTGCGGTTGCTTTTATTGCTTCTCGACGTTCCCGCCATCGCAAATCACTGAATGGATTGACGACGGCCAAACTGCAATGTGTCCATTTTGTCCTGTTGATGCAGTGGTCGGTTCCGCCTCTGGTTATCCAATCACGAGAGAATTTCTTGAAAAGATGAACGCCTATTGGTTCTCAACTGGCAAGAATTGAAGTTGTTGCTGAACCCACACTCACTTCGTCTTCCCCCTTCCCACCATCCGCTCAATCACCCTCGGAATATAGCCGTCGCCATTAAACGCGTCGCCCGGAATCGCGCCGATAAACCGCACCTTCCCCTCCTTGTCGAGAACGACCCCAAGTGGAAACTCCACCACGCCAAGATCGCTCACCGTGGATGCTGGCACCACAAATGTCGACGTTCCCTGCAGCTCCTTCAACAACAGGTCATGCCCCTGCGCCGACGGAATCACCGAGTCGTCCTCGAACACCAGTCCATACGCATGAATCGGCGTACCCTTGTTCAACTTGGCAAACTCGGTCAGCGTCTTCATCATCTTGCGGCAGCCGCCGCACCAATCCGGAAACAGCACCAGCACTGTGGCCGCGCCGTTCCTGTCGATGTGCAGCCTTGCCGGAGGCGTATTGAGAGAGCGCTCAACCTTCGGAGCAATGAGCTCCGTTCCCAGCAGCGCATACCTTGTTTGCACAGCTTTCACCATCTGCGCATCTTCGGCTGGAAGTAGCGCATCCGTCTTTATCGCCGCGTCAATATCGGCTACCGTCGCGGCCGCGCCCGCATCGTCCCCGCCTTCGCGTTGCCAGAAGGCAAGTTCCATCGCCGAATCGTACAATGCGCCCACGCTCATCACCGCATCGCCGTTGGTCGCCTTCAGCGCGGCATTCTTTTTCAGCGCGCCGACCAGCGGCGCATGTTCCTTCATGGCCAAAACCACGGCCATCGGGTCCGATGCCTGCTCCAGAGTGTCCTTCATAAAGCGCACAGCATAGGCCACCTCGGCGTCGTAGGGCAGCCTATCCAGCATCTCCAGGGTTGTCTGGGTCGCCAGGTCCATTGCCTTCATGTGCACCAGCGCACTCACGCTCAGCGCGTATGCCTGTGCCCGGTGCGGCTCCAGCTTGCGCGCAATGTACAAGAGCGCCGCTTTGTTGCTCGCCTCCCAGTCCTGCCCCAGGGCGCATAACCGCGTGAAGTCGTACAAATCGTCACCGTCGAAATCCTCTGGTCTGGCCGCATTGCACTCTTCCTTTGCCTTGCGCATGCCCACCGCCAGCGCTCCCAACTCCGCGTCCGACCAGTTGTCGAGCGACTTTCGCACAATCGTCAACGGCCGCATCGCATCCTTGTACATCTCGCCCGGCGTCTCCGCCTGCACAGCCCGCGGTGTACTCGCCTCCTGCTGCACGGTCGAATTTCCCGGCGGCAACAGTATCACGGGCGCCGACTGGCCGGCCATGCGCCCAACCCCAGCAAGCGCACTAAGAACGAAGAGAACCACTACCCGGCATCCTTGCCCCATCGCACACGCCTCCATATGCAACCGCTTACTGCGGTCACACATCCTCTCAGGGAAGTCCTAAACATTTAGTTTAGACACCGCTAAAGGAACCGATGTTCCATGAACATGCATTTTTGTACTGCAGGATTCAAGCTGGAACGCAAAACACAAGAGCCGCACAGGGATTCCCCGCGCGGCTCATCCAATTTCGTTGTATTGCGGCCAGCGACTCACGCCGTGTGCATCGCGCGGTGCTCATCCACCGCAAACAGACGATTGCAGTGCGGGCAAGCGTGCTGCCGGTGATCGGCGCCGGTCATTACCCACACCCCACAATGCGGACATCTGTCCACCTGTTCTCCAATGCTGAACAGCACCAGCGGTGTAATGGCTCCAACGAGCACCAGTGGGAATCCGAGAAACATTCCCCATCCCGTGAAGAAAAGGCCCACGCCCACCGCAATCAGACCGATCGAAACCAGCGCACCCAGCACCATCCCACGCACCGGTGCCGATGTATTCTCCCCGGCCTCCACGGTATGCGATGTCTCCGAGGTTTCGTACGCTCCACAACGCGGACAAAAGCTCCACGACACTTCTCTTTCAGCGCCGCAACGTCTGCAGTGATGGTCCATAGCGGTATACCTCCTTACCCGCTTGGATGCCACCTCGCAGACCGGTGATAGCCAGCCGGCCAGCAATACGGCAAGGAAGGGTACACCTGATTGCCTCTGCCACTGCGCCTTCTTCATGGCCAGCACGCCAGAGAAACGACTTAACTTGTCTGCCGCCTGTGGTTTAGTGAACCGCGGCAATTCCCTTGTCATTCACGGCAAAGGGCACGCCGCAATGAGGACACGCATGTGCAAGATGATCGGGCCCTGTCAGCACGCGCATTCCGCACTTGGGGCATTTCCCCTTCTGCTCAGCAATGCCGAACATGGTACCTGCCAGAGGCGCAAAGATGCCCAGCAGAATAATTGGCACTCCGATAAAGAGTCCCCACCCTGTAAAGCAGATCATCGTGCCTAAAATGAGCAGAATCGGCATCGCGATGAACCCATAGGTCAGCCCGCTGTACCCACCTTTATCAGGCGCGTTTTCATGCTCGAGAGGCTCCTGTTTGCCGTGTTTATCTTCAATATGTCTTCCGCAGTGTGGACAGAAATCCCATCCCCCTGACAACTCGGTCCCGCAATGTACGCAACGATGATTCATGCCAGAACGCCTCCTTGCCGGTCGATTGCATACGGCTGGGGCGCAACTCATCCAAACACCGCTCGTCCGGAGTCGTCTGCAACAAGCCATTGTGGTCCCGATAAAATTCGCTGCCCGTGATCGCCATCACCTTCGCGGCTTTCCTGTGCTGCCGTGCGATTGATTCCCTGCTCAATCTTGTCAATCGCAGGCACCTATTTCGTCTCACGCCCCGCCGGCAGCAATGTCACATAGAACGCGTGGTTTCCGTTATGTACGTCTGTTCCGTATGAGATGCCGATGCCATATCCGAATGCACGCACGCGCGCCTCGCCTCCCACGTCGTAGAGCCATTGATGCGAGCCCAGTGCCGGAGCCGGATCGTCGATTGCGCCTATGTCCACAAACGGCCCAGCCTGCAGCGCAACCAGCCCGTTGTTGTAAATATCTTTTCTAAAGTCGAAGTTTGACAGCAGATAATCGCGCCCCAGTGGCGCGCTTCCCTTCTTTCCCCCGCGCGAACCAATGTGCGCCCGCATCGGCAGGTCGTTATCGCGCTCCAGGCCCAGCATGTACAGCTCGTCGAAGGGAATCTTCCCGAAGGTCTTGCCCCCGCGCACCTGGTGGCTCATCTCGTAGTCGCCTCCATGCGCCTGCGGATACCAGTGCCACGCAATCGTTCCGCTCAGTTTCTCAAACGCCTCTCCCCCGGCAGACCACACCCGCCCTGCATCGGATTCGCCCGCGGCATCCACCTTGAACCGCCGCTCCGGTACGCGCCACACCACGCTCTCCACACGCGCCATCTGCTTCACTGCATAACCCTTCGCCAACAAATCAGTGGTTAGTGCGGGCCCATCCACCACGCTGCGAAAATCCCGGTGCGAAACCTCCGCGCCCGCCCTCCACTCCAGCTTCTCCGCCGCGTGCGATGCAAGATCGAAGCTCAACGCTTCCCGCCGCATATTCATGCTGCCCAGTGAGGGCGCCGGACCTGTAAACGAATCCCGCACCACCCAGTTCTCACCACGCAAATCGAGCCCGACATCCAACCGGTACGCGGCACGCCGCTCGAACGGCATCGACAGCTCCGCCTGCACGCGCCGCTTCTGCGCGTCCCAGCGGTACATCGACTTCAAATTGATCGCCCGATGCCGCAGATTGGTTCCATCCAGATGCACGCTTTGAAAGGGCAAACCGACCGCGATCATGGCCAGGGTTTGCCAGTGCGACATGCCAAAACCGTTCGCCTCCCGCGCGCGCAATGCGGCATCGAACCGTCCATCTTGCCTCGCCTCCAACCCAAGCGAGTAGTAAGGAAAAATGCCCAAACCATCGAGCCGCGTCTGCGTATTCAGGAAATCCCGCAGATGCAGCTCGCTCTCCGGCGCAAACACAAATGCGCGGTCCAGCAGCGCCGCATCCACCTTCAGCGGCGGATCCTGCCGCACAGCCGCAATCTGCGGCTTGCCCACCATGTTCCAGTACTTCAGCGCGGCAGGCAGATTGCCCTCAAGGTAGTAAACCGTAGCCAGAAAATCCTTCGCGTAAGTATCCTCCGGATTCAGCCGCAACGCGCGCCGCAGCAACTTTGCCGCAGCAGCATAACGCTTTTCGTGGAACGCCACACCCGCGCGCTCTTCCGGAAAACGCGCATCGCGCGGAGCCATCCTGCCTCCTGCGGCAAATGCGGCACCGGCTTCCTCCCACCGGCCCATGTGCGCCAGCGCCGAGCCATACCAGTACTGTTCATCCGCCGAGCGTTTCTGCACCGGCTCCAGCAGTTCCACCACGCGCTGCCACGCATGCGCCTCTGCCAGCGCCTTGGCCTGCACGGCCGTGGACTTCTCTTCCTGCGCATACGTTGCGGCACAGCCCAGCGCCAGCGCGGTCAGTGCGCACAAAACTGCAACCTGCGCAAACGATATAGATTGAATCTTCTTCAAAATGAGCTTGCCGCCAGCCTTCAATGCGCGCTTTCCGCCGGAACAGCCAACAGTGTCCAGTTGCCTGTGGCCTTCCACTGCTTCACAAAGACAGATGCATCCTGTTTGAGAAGCTTACGCTGTTGCGGGTCATTCACCAGCACCAGTTTCCGCGCCGGGTCCGCGCCAACCACCACCACGTAGTGCAATGGAGTTCCCTTCTCCGGCTGGAGGGCCACAATCAGCGGCCGCCCCTTTTCCAGGTGATGCTCCAGCAATTCCATGTCGCCGGCCACCGTAAAGGCTCTGAAGCCATGCTGCTCCAGGTACTGCTTCATCGCCGTTGCGTAAATGCCATGTGCGCTCGGCGCATATAGCGCGCGCTGTATCGCCGCCGCGTCAGAGGCGGGCGTCGCTGCAAATCCCTGCTTGCCCTGCCAGTACTGCATCACCATGGCAAGGCTGGCTGAGCCGCAGCCGTCTTCCACTTGTCGAATGAAGGGAACATTGAGCCAGACGCCTTGAGCGGACGCGGCCCGCAGCATACGCCACGGGCCGCACATCGCGCACACCAGAGCGCCGGCAATCAGAGTGCGGCGGAGCATGGAGCGCCCGATTAGCGAACCGCCACGATGATGAGGACGAGCGCCGCCACGGCAACCAGAATGATCAGCAGGTCGCGGTCGGTAATGTAGCCCGCGGCGAAATCGTTCTGCGCCTTGGTGGCCTTGGCCGCAAGCTGCGCCAGTTCCTGGTCGTTCAAACCGGCCACGGCCGTCTTCACCTGCGCCGGATCCATGTTGGCTGCTTCCAGAGCCTTCTGTGCTTTCTGCGATGTAAGGAATGCGTTGAGCGTTGCCAGATTCTGCTCGCGTGCGTGCGAGGCATCCACCGTGGCCTTTTGCAGCTCAGCGGAACTTACCACGTGATCAGTTGTCTGCGCAGCCAGACCCTGCGGCAGGGCACAAAGCGAGACCAGCGCCGCCGCTGAAACAGCACGAACCAGATGCTTCGATTTCAATTGCATTCTGTGTTTCCTCCAGGGGGAAAGGATTCAATTTAAAGAAATTGTACACGGACTTGCGCTCGGCTTCAGTACGTAAACCACAGGCAACATGTGCTCGAAAGCACGCATCCAAACGCAAAAAAGGCGAAGCGTCTCAACGCTTCGCCCCTCAGTTTTCGTACCTTGCTTCTTCTGTATTGACCCCCACGGTCACGTACCACTACATCAATAGAGCCTGAAGTTCACCTCAATATTGATCATCACAGGTACCGGCGTCCTGCCGTCTTTCAGCGCCGGCTTGAACTTGTACTTGCGTACGGCTTCCAGCGCCTTCTCATCCAGACCCATACCAAGCGGCCGGATCACGCGCGGATTCACCGGATTTCCATGCGCATCCACAATTACTGCAATCAGGCAAACACCCTGGTACTTGGCGCGCCGCGCCTCATCGCTGAACTCGGCCTCAGGCGCATACAGCACGGAAGGCGCGGAGATGCCGCCACCCACACGATACAATCCGCCGCCTGTATTGCCGCCCTGGCCCGGCCCAAGTCCGTTGCCGGTGCCCGAGCCAAGTCCACCGCCCGAACCCGAACCCATGCCCGCGCCGCTGCCGGGGCCATTCGAGGCCAGCTTCACATTCGGAGAATTCGTTACACCGATGTTTGGCATCGACATGTTGTCGGGCAGCTTCAGATCCTTCTGCACATCAATTGAGGGCTCCACGGCCAGCTTCGGCTTGTCCAGCACCGCCACCTGAGGAGGCGTAATCGGCTTGGGCTCCAGTTTGGGCAGCCTTCCCTTCACCGGTGGAATGGGATCCTTGGAGCCTCCGCCGCCACCGCCACCTGCCGCAATCGCCTTCTTCGGACCCATCAGCTTGAAGTCGCTAATGTCCACAGGCGTCGTCTCTTCCGGCGGTTTGGGAGCCTCAATCACCTTTTTGCCCACCACAAACAGCAGGATCGCCAGAATGCCCACATTGAATGTGGTTGAAATACCTGTCGCCCAGGGATTCCGTTTCACCGCCAAACGGTCCGGCACCGGAATCGGCGTCGAAGTCAACTCCAGAGGAGGCAGCTTTACCGGAAAGAAAATGTCGCGAATGCTCTCATAAAGCCCTTGAAAAGCGTTCTTTTCTTCAAAGGCTTTCCCCAGCAACGCATCCAGCTCGTGCCCCCCGGTCGCGGGCACAGCTGGTTTCGTCTCTTCCTCGGGCTGTACTAGTGCTTGGTTCGCCATGTGTACCGCTGGGCCTGCTTCCTCGGGACGCGTACTCATCGGGGCCTTCACGGGGGACCGCGCCTGCAGGTCACTTACTCCATTATGCGCGACACTGCCGTTGCTTGTCTCCACACCCGCCTGTACGTGCCCGGCGAGCGGGTCCTCCACAACCACGGATTCCCCACGGCTCCGGCTTTCCATAAACAATAGACGAGTTTACCTGTCACTTGTTACCGGAAATTTCTCCTCGCGCCATTTACACTGTGATTGGCTGAATTTTTCTTGCAATCGGGAGTAGCAATGTCTCCAGCGCCGGAGTTGAAGGCGACCCTTTCCTTGCCTCAAACCGCCTTCCCTATGAAGGCCAATCTTCCGCAGAATGAACCGCTTCGCCTGGAACGTTGGGCCGCGCTCGGCCTCTACGACCGCCTGCGCGAAGCAGGCAAAGGCCGTCCTGCGTACCTGCTCCACGACGGCCCGCCCTACGCCAACGGCCCCATTCACCTGGGCCACGCGCTCAACAAGGGATTGAAAGACTTTGTTGTGAAGTCAAAGACCATGGCAGGCTTCGATGCCCCTTATGTCCCCGGCTTCGACTGCCACGGCCTGCCCATTGAAATCAAAGTTGATGAGCAACTGGGTCGCAAAAAGCTGGAAATGCCCGCGCCCGCCGTTCTCGATGCATGCCGCGCCTACGCGCAGAAGTATGTCGACCTGCAGACTTCACAGTTCGAGCGCATCGGCGTCTTTGGCCGCTGGAAAAAGCCCTATAAGACCATGGCGCGCGACTACGAAGCGCGAACTCTTGAAGCCTTTTACGGCTTCCTCGAGAATGGCTTCATCTATCGCGGACTCAAACCGGTCTACTGGTGTATCCATGACCGCACCGCCCTCGCCGAAGCCGAAGTTGAATATGAGCAGCACACCAGCCCTGCCGTCTATGTGCGCTACAAGCTGACCAGCGCGCCGGAAAACATCGACAAGGCGCTCGCCGCACGCGAAGTTTATACGATCATCTGGACCACCACGCCGTGGACGCTTCCCGCGTCGCTCGCTGTCGCGTTTCATCCGGACTTCGATTATGTTGCGCTCGAAAACACCGATGGCAACGTCTATATCGTGGCCGCCGAGCTTGCCGAACAGGTCAAAGCAGCCGTCGATATCCCTGCGGCAAAGGAAGTCGCGCGTTTCAAGGGCTCTGTGCTTGATCGCGTTACCTTCCACCATCCGTTTCTGAATCGCAGCATCCTTGGCGTGCTTGCCGACTACGTAACCGCCGACACCGGTACAGGCGCCGTCCACACCGCGCCTTCCCACGGTGCGGACGACTTCTACACAGGCCAGCGCTACGATCTCGACCCCACCTGCCGCGTCGATGCGGCAGGCCGCATCGCGGTAGACCCCTCTGCATGGGATGGGCCCGAGCCTCCACCTTACGACGGCAAAAAAGTCTGGGCCGCCAATCCGGTCATCATCGAAATGATTGAAGCGAACGGCTCGCTCATGGCCCGATCCGACCTTGAGCACAGCTACCCGCATTGCTGGCGCTGCCACAACCCTGTTATCTTCCGCGCCACCGAGCAGTGGTTCATTTCGCTCGACACCCAGGTGAAGCGCGCCGATGGCAGCGAGACAACGTATCGGCAACTGACCATCGAGGAAATTGACAAGGTCGTCTGGGACCCGGCCTGGGGCAAAGAGCGCATCACCAACATGATTGCCACGCGCCCCGATTGGTGCATCAGCCGTCAACGCATCTGGGGTGTGCCCATTGCAGTATTCCTCTGCGAAGGTTGCAACCAGCCCATCATGAGCGCGGAGCTCAACAAGAAGATTGTCGATCTCTTCGACCGTGAAGGCGCCGAAGCCTGGCACACCGGCGTTGCCGAAGATCTGCTCACCGAAGAGCTCAAGGCGCAGCACGCCGCAACCTGCCCGCACGGCTGTGGCACTTTCAGAAAAGAAACCGACATCCTCGATGTCTGGTTCGATTCCGGTGTCAGTTGGCTCGCCGTGTGCGAAGCGGACGCGGATCTTAACGCGATTTACTCCGACTTCCAAAAGGATGGCGGAACAAAAACCTTGTACCTTGAAGGCGGCGACCAGCATCGCGGCTGGTTCCACTCATCCTTGCTCACCTCGGTCGCACTGCGCGGCCGCGCGCCCTATTCGCACGTCAACACCGCCGGCTGGACGCTCGACGAGCAGGGCCGCGCCATGTCCAAATCTCTCGGCAACGGCGTCGATCCCGTCGACATCGCCAAGCGCATGGGCGGCGAAATTGTCCGCCTCTGGGTGGCCTCGGTCGACTTCCGCGAAGACATGGCCGCCAGCGAAAACCTCATGAATCGTGTTGCCGAACTCTACCGCAAGCTGCGCAACACCTTCAAAATCCTGCTCGGCAACCTGCACGGCTTCAATCCCGCAACCGACGCCGTCCCCGTCGATCAGCTCTTGCCTCTCGACAAGTACATGCTGGCCCGCACGCGCGAACTCACTGAAAAAATCCTCGGCTTTTACGAGGACTTTGAATTCCACCGCGTCTATCACACAGTGAACGAGTTCGCCATTGTTGACCTCAGCGCCTTCTACATCGATGTGCTTAAAGACCGCATGTACACCTTCGCGCCGACGAACCCTGCGCGTCGCAGCGCACAGACGGTCCTCTGGAAGATCACCGAAGCGCTCGTCCGTCTCGTCGCGCCCATCCTCAGCTTCACCGCTGATGAGGTGTGGGAACACCTGCCGCACGTCGAAGGCCGCGAACCCTCAGTCCACCTCGCACTCTTCCCAAAGCCAGAAGATCTCTTTTTGGAGAGCCCGCAAGGAATACTAGAGGACTGGAAATCACTTTTTTGGACACGTGACCTCGTGCTGAAGAAACTCGAAGAGGCGCGCCAGGAGAAAGTTATCGGCAAAGCATTGGAAGCGGGCATTACAATTCACGCGTCCAATGACGACATCCGAGTTCTTCAACAATATGCGTCTGCGCTTAAAGAATTCTTTAATGTGTCGAGCGTTGTTTTGATCGACGAAACGACACACTCGAAAGGAATCACACTTACGATTCCTCGGGTTGAGGTTACCCCCGCCTCTGGCCACAAGTGCGCACGCTGCTGGAACTTCATGCCCGAGGTCTCCGCCTACGGCATCTGGAACGACGTCTGCACGCGCTGCCAGTCCGCACTGAAAGAAATGGGCATCAATCCACCGCAGGAGGCCGCATAATGTCCTTCACCTGGCCCCGTAAACTTCACTGGCTGCTCGCCATCTCCGCAGCCGTCATCGCGCTTGATCGCTTCACCAAGACCCTCATTACGCTCAAGGTCCCCATCGGCGACTCGATCCCCATCATCCCGCATCTGTTCTTCATCTCGCACTGGACCAACGAGGGTGCGGCCTTCTCGCTCTTTGCCGACTCGGCCTCGCCGCATACCGTACGCTGGGGGCTGATCGCGTTCTCGCTGCTGGCCGCGCTGGTCGTGCTTATCATCATGGTCCGCTTCGGCAACGATCTCAACCGCACCACAGTGGCGCTCGCACTCATCTTTGGCGGCGCGCTTGGCAACGTGCATGACCGCATTGTCTACGGCTCGGTCGTCGACTTCATCGAGGTCCACATCATTCACTACCACTGGCCCGATTTCAACGTCGCCGACTCAGCCGTCGTCATCGGCGCATGTCTGCTGCTGCTGGACTCCTTCCTTGCGAAGCCTTCAGGCTCTTCCAGCACTGAGTCCACTCCGTCATAAGTCCCTGATAACTGTCCCCCTGTCACATACAACTTCCTTCCTGCAACCTTCGGCTCATTGGTTGTAACTCTCGCTGCGATAAAATAACACCAGCGCGGAAACCATCCCATTGCGAGCAAGCCGTGGTGCCGCGCGCTGAATCGCAGGGCCCTTCCGCTTGCTCTCAACCTCGGTTCAGTGACCCAAAAACACGAGGTTGATCAATGTCTTTCCTTTCAGCTTTCACATTTAGAAAGCAAATTCTCGCTGCTCTCGCTGCTGCTCTTCTTGTTCCCTTCTCCGCATCCGCGCAACGCCTCTCCGGTACCGTCGTTCCCGAGCACTACACGCTCACGCTCACGCCCGATCTCAAAGCCGCGACCTTTTCCGGCGTTGAGTCCATCGAAATCAGCGTCAAGCAACCAACGGCATCCATTACGCTGAACTCCGCGGAAATTCAGTTCCAGTCCGTCGAAATCTCCGCTGCTGGTAAAACGCAGGCCGCCACCGTCTCGCTTAACAAGAATGACGAGCAGGCCACCTTCACCGTGCCCAATGAGATTCCCGCAGGCAACGCCACGCTCTCGATTCATTACACCGGCATCCTCAACGACGAGTTGCGCGGCTTCTATCTCTCCAAAACCGAGCGCCGCAACTACGCCGTCACGCAGTTCGAACCCACCGACGCGCGCCGTGCCTTCCCCTCCTTCGACGAACCCGCCTTCAAGGCCACATTTGACATCTCGCTCGTCGTCGACAAGGGCGATACCGCCATCTCCAACGGTCCCATTGTGAAGGACACACCCGGACCTGAGGCGGACAAGCACACGCTGAAGTTCCTCACCACACCGCGCATGTCCACGTATCTCGTGGCCTTTCTCGTCGGCGACTTCAAGTGCACATCGGGCTCACAGGACGGCGTTGCCATCCGCGTCTGCGCCACACCGGACAAGGTCAACCTCACACCCTACGGCGTCGATGTTGCCAAGTACGTTCTGCATTACTACAACAACTACTTCGGTATTCCCTATCCGTTGAAAAAGCTCGACCTTATCGCCCTTCCCGACTTCGAAGCCGGCGCCATGGAAAACTTCGGCGCTATCACCTATCGTGAAACCGCGCTGCTCATCGATCCAAAGACAGCCTCGGTCGGCGCTAAGAAGAATGTGGCCGAAGTTATCGCGCATGAAATGGCGCATCAGTGGTTCGGCGACCTCGTCACCATGCAGTGGTGGAACAACATCTGGCTCAACGAGGGCTTTGCCACCTGGATGGAGAACAAGCCCGTCGCCGCCATGCATCCGGAGTGGAACATCGATCAGGATGTGGCCGCCAACATGGACAACACGCTCAACCTCGACGCCCAACCCACTACGCGCGCCATCCGTGCCACAGCCGACACGCGCGCGGAAATCAATCAGATGTTCGACGGCATCTCCTACGGCAAGGCCAGCGATGTGCTTCTCTCTGTCGAGAACTACGTCGGCGAAGAAACCTTCCGCCGCGGCGTGCAGAAATATCTCAAAGCGCATCTCTATGGGAATGCCACTGCTGAAGATTTCTGGAACGCGCAGACTGCCGTCAGCCACAAACCAGTAGACAAAATCATGGAGAGCCTGGTCGCACAGCCTGGCGTTCCACTCGTCACCTTCGGCCAACCGGAAAATGGCATGGTTTCGGTCTCGCAGCGCCGCTTCTATCTCACCCCCAGCATCACACCCAATCCCGAGCAGAAGTGGACCATCCCCGTTTGCTTCAAAACCTCCACTGGGCAACAGTGCGATCTGCTCACGCCCACCACAACTTCGCTCAAAGTTCCCGCGGGTGCGCTTTTCTTCGCAAATGCCGGCGGCAAGGGCTACTATCGCTCCGCCTATGCGCCGGCCAGCTACAGCGCGCTGCTCTCGCATGTGGAGTCCGACCTCACCCCGCCGGAGCGCATCAACCTCATTGGCGACCAGTGGGCACAGTTGCGTGACAACAAAACCTCCATCGCCGCCTATCTCGATCTTGCGCAGGCGACCAAGGCTGACTCAAATGCAGATGTGATTGACGCGGCAGTTGGCGGTGTTGCCGCTCTTTACGAGCGCATTGCGGAAACTCCGAAGGAAAAGGCTGCCCTTGAAGCCTGGACACGCAACACCTACGACGCCGAATACAAGAAACTGCCTGCTCCCAAAGACGGCGAGTCGCCCAACATCACAGAATTGCGCGCAACGCTTTTCGGCACGCTCGGCAGCATTGGCAAAGATCCTCAGGTGCTCACCGAAGCCCGCTCCATCGCCGAGAAATACCTCGCCAATCCCGCCTCCATCAATCCCTCGCTCGGCAATACAGCGCTGGCTCTTGCCGCGCGCAACGGGGACGCGGCGCTCTTCGACAGGCTGCAGCACATTTACGAAACCTCCAACGAACCCGATATGCAGGAGCGCGCACTCCAGCTCCTTGCCTTGTTTGAAAATCCCAAACTCGCCGAGCGCGCGCTTGAGCTCGCTGTCTCCGATAAGGTGCGTAATCAGGATGCAGCCATCGTGATCGCCATCTCACTCAGCGAACGGGCCACCCGCGACACCGCCTGGAAATTCATTGAAAACAACTGGGAGAAGGTGCACGCGCAGCTCACAACCGCATCCGGCAGCTATGTCGTCAACGCGGCTTCCTCCTTCTGCTCGGATCAGGCCCGCGACAACGTCGAGAAATTCTTCTCGTCGCACAAGGTTGACGCCGCCGATGTCGCCCTCCGCCACACCGTTGAACACATCAATGGTTGTATTGAACAACGTGCACTCCTCCAGCCCAGCCTTCGCTCCTGGATGGACGCCCAGCCAGGATGTAATAAGACCTGCGCATCAAGCACAAAGACCGCCGGTACGTTCTCCGGCGGTCTTTCTTTTTCTGCAATATCTCAATGTCGAATATTCAGGATGGGGAGACCACGAACGCCGGCATCTTCGCATCATGGGCCGCGATCAAACCAATCGAGGGTTATAGTTTTAAGCGAAAAATATTCTCCTGCCGCAAGTCCGCCTTGTATTCAACGATTTGGATCGACTGGTTAATACTAAAGAGCCATGAGATGGACCATCGTGGTATAGGCGCAGAGCGATTCTCATCTTACGATTCCGGCAAGGCGAAAACATGACAACCACAAATCATCGATGTGTCTACCAAAGCGCTCTCGCCTCAGCCCGAGCTGAACTGGACGAGATTCTTGCGACGTACAACAAGCTGCTTGCCCGGCAGAAGTATCTCAAGACAGCGGAAGAAACTCTTGAGGCCCTTCTCGCATCGCATTGCATCTCCAAATCGGAGACGCCTGGCGACCAGGAGATTCACAAGACGGCCAACCTCGCGGTTGAATCGCGGAAGGAAGCTTCGGCACCGCTTTCTTCTCGTGCTGAAAACCCCATCGCTCCTCCGCCACAACCCAGTGTGCCTGTTCAGCAACTCCCATCGGATCCGATTCTCAGGCGCATTCACAGCGCGCTGGATTTGGTTTCGGTAGCCTAAGAAAACGCAATATCGTTTGGACACATAGCGCGCTGTTTTCCAGCCATGCCGTCCAGATTCCCAGTCTCGTCAACGCAAGTGGCGGAAAGACAGGAATCCACAATTCGCCATAGCTTCACATCAGGGCCCGGTTTTAACTGGGCCTTCATTGTTTTACCGGCGAATTGTGGCGTTAAAAAATCGAAGGCCGCTGGGCGCTTGCCCCACGGCCTTTTGCTTTCTAAATTGTTCCATCGTTGGGTGGACCGTACATTCAATATGGATGCCCGCTGGAAAAGAACGGAACTCCGGCGCGTAAGCGCCTTCCGTCCCACGCAGTGGTGCCTACCAGGCGACGCGTTCCGGCAGAAACTCCGCAAACAGATCGTCGTAGTACGGCTTCAGTTCTTTCAGATCGGGCTTGGTGTGGCCTTTTGAATAGAGGTCGTACTGATTAAACTTCAGCACCCACTCCAGCATCGCGCGGTCCTGCTCATTTGCAAGATGGTCATACGCACCATGCTTATGCCACGGGTAGAACGAGTGGAAGCGCAGCATGTAGAGCGACTCGACAGGCATGTACGGCTTCATCACCTCGGCAATATAACCGTCGTGCCCAAACGACATGTGCACATTCTCCAGGCCGCAGTTCGGCTCGTAGATGCCGTATTTCGTCTGATACTCCGGTACGTTGCGGTCTGGGTTGTTCGCAAAATACTCCGGAAACACAATCGATTCCGACCACGCGCATCCCACTGGGAATGTATCGCCTACTACGCCCCACTGCGGCTCACCGTACAGGCAGAGGCACTTACCCAGGTCGTGCAGGAATCCCGTCAGCACCATCCACCGTGGATGTCCGTCTCTGCGAATCGCTTCCGACGTCTGCAGCAGATGCTCCATCTGCGAGAGATCGGTATCCGGGTCGCTGTCGTCCACCAGCGTGTTCAAAAATTCTGCCGCCTCCCAGATCGTCTTCATGCCCTTCTGCAATGAGAAGTACTGCTTCTCCTTCTCGAGCACATAAGCCATCGTTTGGTTTTCGTGGTTCAACCGGTAAAACTCCGCCACGCCCGGCGTAGCCTGCGCATCGTACACGCGAAACTCTTCCTTCGACTTGCCCTCGCGATACCGCCCACCGACAAAGTCATCCCACTCGTCCAGTTCCTTCAGCGGCTGCGTCGCATGCAACGTTGCACTCATCGGCATCTCCCAGGGGGCGGCTCGTTTTCGTAACAAATTGGTACCGCTACCACCCGCGCCTACCAGTATCCTCATCTTCCACGCAACGCGCAACAACGATTCGTGCTCCGTGCACCCCACTCACTCACTTTGCTCCAACAGGCTTTGTGGTAACGTCATAGGCAATCATGAAAATTCAGCACGTCGCTGCCCTCGCAGCCACCCTTGTCTCCGTGTCTTTGGTCGGATTCGCACGACCGTCGTCCGCCCAGTCCGCGCAACCGGCTCCCACCCAGGCCATCCTCGCCGGAAAGCTCATTGACGTGCGTACCGGCAACGTCCGCAGCCACGCCTACATTGTCGTCGCCGGTGACCGCATCCAGTCCATCGCCGATTCCGCGCCCGGCGGCGTCCCTGTCACCGACCTCTCCGCCTACACCGTCCTTCCCGGGCTCATTGACGCGCACGGCCACATCCTCTCCAATCCCACCACGCAATCCATCGCCGACTACCTCAAGACCTCCATCCCGCAGTCCACGCTCTGGGGCGTTTACAACCTCCGCATCTGGCTCGACCACGGCTTCACCTTCGTGCGCGACGCCTGCGAAGGTCCCGCCGACTACCCACAGTTCGCACTGCGCGATTCGGTCGCCCGTGGCATGATCCTCGGCCCGCGCATCGTCGCCGCAGGCTCCTGCGTCTCGCTTACCGGCGGTCATGGAGACGGCGCGCCCTTCTCGCCTGACATCGATCTGCCCCGCGGCCACAATGTTGCCGATACCGTGGACGACATCGACCACGTTGTCCGCCGCGACATTAAATATGGAGCCGATTGGATCAAGCTCATGGCCACCGGCGGCGTCATGGACCCCATCTCCGACTTTCACGTACAGGAACTAAGCGAAGCGCAAATGGCCGAGGCCGTCGCCGTCGCCCACCGCGCCGGCAAAAAAGTCATGGCCCACGCCGAAGGCGCTGTCGGCATCAAGGCCGCCGTCCGCGCCGGGGTCGACTCCATCGAGCACGGAACCATGCTCGACGAGGAAGGCGCCGAGCTCATGGAGCAGCACCACACCTGGCTCGTCCCCACGCTTTACTGCTTCCAGCACGATATGGAAACCGGCCTGAGCAAGGGCCGCGACCCAGCCTCCTACGCCAAGGGCGTCGAAATCATGGCTGCACAGGGGCCCGCCTTCAAGCTCGCTCTTGCGCACCACATCCGCATCGTCTATGGAACGGACGACGCCGATGTCGACTATGCTGTCTCCAAGGAATTCGGCGCACTCGTTCGCGGCGGTATGACTCCGCTGGGCGCACTCCAAGCCGCCACTATCAACGCCGCGGAGATGCTTGGCAAAGACAAGGACGTGGGCACCATTGAGCCCGGCCGTTACGCTGACATCGTCGCCGTCAAAGGCGATCCACTCTCCGACATTACTGTGATGTATAAAGTGGCCTTCGTCATGAAGGGTGGCCAGATCGTCAAAGATCCCGCTCATCCCGATCGCAACCCCGTCATCCACCTGAAGTAATTGAGCGAGTCACGTCTCATCGCGCATGTCCGGCTTTAAGGCCGGACATGCGTTCATCAATGCACGGCATTCAGCCGAATCTCCCCATGCGCCGGCACCGTCAGAGTGAAAGCCTGACCTTCACGGCCGCTGGCCAACCTGTACCGCTCTGCTCCACTGCCCAGCGCCGACAAATCCACCTCAAACCGCCGCGCCTTGTTTGCAAGATTCCGCAGCACAAAACCATCCTTGTCGTAGCTGTAGGCGACGTCATATTCCGGGGTGCCGAACTCGACGCTGCCATAAGCCGCGATGTGCGGAGCAACACGCAGGTCCGCATCCGCGGGCTTGGTCAACCCCAGGTACTTTGAAATGAGCACAGCGGAGAACACGTTCGGATACTCGTAGTAGCGCTCCGCACCGTGCGCATCCTTCCCGTCCACGTAGTACACATGGTCCATGTCGTAGCGTTCGCCCATCATGTAGTCATTCTTCGCGCCCTCGGCCGCAACCGTCATCAACTGATTGAAGAGCACATCGTCCTGCTTCTCGCTCGCGCGAAACGCCGCATCCCAGTACCAGTACCGGCCCGCCGCGCTCAGGTCATACGGGCCTCCATCGCCAATTTCTGACTTCGTATAGGCCGCAACCTCTGCCGAAAGAAAACTCGGGAACCGCTCGAACTCGCTCTCGTGCGCCCGAATCATCCGCCGCACCGCGTCCGCCTGCTCCGCCGTCGCATAGCCCAGCATCACCGGCAGCTCGTTCGCCAGCAGGTGCAGATGATCGTGCACCTCGCCATTGCGATCCACCCAATCAATAAACCGCTCATTCTTCGCGTCCCAAAAGCCCATCGGCAGCGGCTCGATCAGCGCATGCGCTAGTTTCTTGGCCAGCCTGTCGTACTCCTCCGCCTTCGCCGACTGCCCCGCCACTCGCTCCATCTCCGCCAGCATCTCGAACGAACGCGCCGCAAACGCCTGCGCCTGCGTCACGTGGCCATCCTTCATTACCTGGTCTTCGTAATACACATCCGACCACACACGCCCGTACGGATCGATATGCGCCTCTGTCCACCCGGCCGCATGCTCCAGGTCGCCGAGATGCGCTTGCAGCCACGTCGCATCCTTCGTTGCCTTGTAGTAGTTGAGCGCTTCTTCCACGACCTCAATATTCCCGGTTAGTGGAAACATCGCGGCGTTCGTTCTGCGGTCTTCACTGTTGCGGCGAATATGGTACTCGCGCCGGCCATCCGGCTGAACGGACGTTGGAGCGCGATACAAACGCTCGGGATCATCCTGCATCAGCTTGAACTGCAGCTCAATCATCCGCCGCACCACGTCCAGATCTACCGCCGAACCCATCGCCAGCCGCCCTTTGATCTGAAATTCGTGGTCTACTGCCGGATACGATCCCGCATACGACTTCACATTCAGCGTGCTCAGCACATATCCGTCGTGGTACGGGAAATGTGCTGCCATTGTCTTCTCCACAACGGAGGGCAGCATCGTCCCCCAGTAGAACCCCGCCAGCGCGTCCTCCAGTTGCTCACCGCCGCGCATTCTGATCGCAAACCGGTTCCCCAACGCATCGCTGTGCGGCCGCGCCTCCTTCTTCTCCAATGCTGCACCGGGAGCATGCACCAGCACCGTCAATCCATCGCTCGTCTTCTCCGCGCTTGCCGTGCCGCCGTGCAGTTCTATTCGCCATGCATGCTCCTTCGCATTCCCATCCGCAGGCAACACCCACAGCGCATCGTTGGCTTCAATCTTCGTTCCCGTCTTCTCGCCAAGAGAACCAATTGGCAGCACCCACCACTGGTCCCTGTCGCGCTCCACGCCTACGCCCAGGCAATTGGCAAAACGCATCGCCATCGGAGCACTTGCATCCTTCCGTTCCAGCAACAGCCGCCCGCTCCCATCTGCCCCGATCTGCGCATTCTCCACCTTCTGCAGAATCCCATCTGCCTTGCCTGCCGCCACACCATTCACACCGCTGTTTTGCGCACGCACGCACACGCTAGCTGCCAGCAACACGCACACCGCTATCCACGTCTTCATTCCGCACCCATGTTTTATCTGTGGGATATTTGTACTCTTAAGAGCCTTAGTACATCGCAAACACACTTACTCATCCGGCACGTTGGCAGTATTGCACAATGCCCGTTGCGTCATCCGTAATTCAGCGTACGCACATATATGTGCTCACAAAACAAAAACCCCTTCTTGTGCCCCATACAGGCGTCACAAAAAGGGGTTTTGAAAATTCAGGGGGAGAGATGAACAGCGGCTCTCTTACTTGGTGAAATTCACCACCAGATTCACATCTGCCGGAACGTTCCAGCTGTCCAACTGCGCGGGCTTGTAGCGGAAGCCGCCGACTGCGGCAATCACGCGGGCATCAATTGCCGGGCTCACCGACTTCACCAACTTTACGTTCTGCGGAACGCCGAACGCATCCACTGTGAAGTGAACCACAACTTTCTGGGCCGCAAGGTCGGTATTCGGAAATTCATACGTAGCAACCTTGATCGGACGCTGAGAAATCAACTCGGGTGCGGTCACGCCCGTGGTCACGCGGCGTGCAGTGCTGGAGGCCGGGATGTCGCTGGCAACGGCTGCGGGGGCAGAGGTGCGTGCTTCCAGATTGGCCACCTGGCCATGGGGGCTCGTCTGGGCATTGAGCAGCGCGGTCGTTGCAAGAAGGCTGGCTACCAAAAGAGTGCGCATGATAGGTCTCCAAAAGGTCAAGAGTGACCTACACAAGATTAGCGCGAATAAAATTCATTTGTCAATGAAAAATATTCTGTATTGAATATAAATGACTTGCAGAGCATTCAATGTTTCTTGTGATGTGATGTCCATCGAGATTTCCACTGCTGCTCTTTCTTCGTATTTCCTCCCCAACATGCACATTCCACAGCTGCTTGTTGCATTTTTTTCAGTCGCCACTCCCCCGCTTCGTTAACATGGGGACATGGCGGTCTTCCCCCGCGGTCAAACACTTCTTATCGATGCCGACGACACGTTGTGGGAAAACAACGTGTACTTCGAACGTGCTATCGCCGCCTTTATCAGCTACCTGAATCACGAAACCTATTCACCCGAACAGGTGCGCCAGACCCTCAACGCCGTGGAGCGGGAAACCATCCTCGCCCATGGCTATGGCCTGCGCAGTTTCACCCGTTCCCTGCTCTCCTGTTACGAGCGGCTCTCCGGCGGGCCTCTCGGCGAGGACAAGTGCCGCCGCATCACCGGCTTTGCACAGTCCATCGCAGACCAGGAGATTGAGCTGTTGCCCGGCGTCGACGTTACGCTCGCCGAGCTGGCTTCGCGCCACCGCCTCATCCTTATGACCAAGGGAAACCATGCCGAGCAAGCCGATAAATTCGCGCGCTCGGGACTGGCGCCGCACTTCAGCGCCGTTGAGATCGTGCCGGAAAAGGATCCGCCTGCCTATCAGCGTGTCCTCAACCAGCATGGCTCCATCCCGCAATCGACCTGGATGATCGGTAACAGCCCCAAAAGCGACATCAATCCCGCGCTCGAAGCGGGCATGCACGCCGTTTTCCTCTTTCATAAGGACACATGGGTACTTGAGCACGCGGAGGTCACCCAACCCCGCGATGGTCAGCACCTCATCGAGTTGGATACGTTTTCCAATCTCGTGCACTATTTCTAACGACGCTTCTCAATAGAAGCGCGTATGCTTCGACTGCGGCATTTGTCCTGACTCTGGGCAAAGTGCAAGCAGCCGCATTGAATGTGAATTACTGCTCGGAGACGTGGATTGAAGAAGACAGAAAGATCGTCAGCTTCCAGATTCAGCCCCCTTTACCCGGCGCCCCCGCGTCTTCACTGGGCTGTGCTCTTCGTCGCCATCACAGGGCTTGAAGCGCTCGCATGGCTCTATATCCCGCGGCCGCTGCGCGATTTCATCCAGACACTTATCTTCGCCGTCTGGCCCGTCTATCTCTCCATCTGGATCCGCAAAAGCAATCACCGTTCGCTTTCGCTTTATTGGGCGCTGGCTTCCTTCGCCACCGGCTTTCTCTTCTCCTGGATTCTCTGGATCGTCGTCATTTACGAAATCCGTGAAGACCTCCTAGAGCACTACAACCGCAACGAGCCCATTGGCCTGCGCCTCAACTGGCTGCTCTCTCTTCTTCTCTCCTTTGTCTATTTCCAGTACCACCTGCGCAAAATCGCTCTTGAAAAAGACCGCCTCGCCTCCACGTCATACAGCACCGTGGAAAATTCTGGCGCGCTTTCAACTCTTGACGCTCCATAGCCCGTCTGCTCTACTTGCTGTATCCGACATGCCCACTTCGCTTTCATCTCAAACCACGGCGGTCCGTCAGCGCGTCTTAAATCGCCTTGCCATTCACGGCATTATGCGAATTCCCATGCCATGTCCGCGTGCTGGAAGTCCGGCCTGACTTCCCTCACTCGATAAGTAATACTTCTCAGGCCACCTGCAAACTCAGGTGGTTTTTCACTTTCCGGAAGCACTTTCATTTCAGGATCCGCACTCATGAAGGAATCTCTCGTCGAACCCGTCACTCTCGCCTCCGTTATGGCCGCACGAGCCCGCATCGGCGACGCTATCCACGTCTCGCCTTGCCACCTCTCGCATTCCCTTTCCGCGCTAGCCGGCCTGCCTCTGCACCTCAAGCTGGAAAATCTCCAGCGCACCGGATCCTTCAAAGAGCGCGGAGCACTCAACAAGCTGCTTACCCTCTCCAATGTCGAGCGCCAGCGCGGCGTCATCGCCGCCAGCGCCGGCAACCATGCGCAGGGCGTCGCCTTCCACGCCTCCGCGCGCGGCATTCGCGCGCAGATCGTCATGCCGCTCGCCACACCGCTCGTTAAGGTTGCCGCCACACGCGGTTATGGCGCTGAAGTCATCCTTCACGGCGCTAATTACGACGAAGCCTATGACGAGGCCATGCGCCGCCGCGTCGAAGAAGGACGCACCTTCATTCATCCCTTCGACGATGCCGAAGTCATCGCTGGCCAGGGAACCATCGGGCTTGAACTACTCGAGCAGGTCCCCGACATCGAAGCCGTCATTGTCCCCATCGGCGGCGGTGGTCTCATCTCCGGCGTCGCCTGCGCGCTCAAGGAATCCAATCCGAAAATCCGCGTCATCGGTGTCGAACCGGAAAAATTACCATCCATGCTTCGTGCGCGCGAGATAGGCAAGCCCGTCACCATCGGTGCGGAAGCCACCATCGCCGATGGCATCGCCGTTCGCCGCGCCGGCGATCTCACTCTTCCGCTCGTCACCCGCTACGTGGATGAAATCGTCACGGTCGACGATGAGGAAATCGCCAGTGCCATCCTCACCCTGCTCGAGCACGAGAAGACACTCGCCGAAGGCGCTGGCGCCGCCGCTCTGGCAGCGGTCGTGCAAGCCAAGACCAATCTCCGCCATCGCCGCACTGTGGTGCTTATCTGCGGCGGCAACATCGATGTCTCCCTGCTCGCCAAAATTATTGAGCGCGGCCTCGTAAAAGACGGCCGTCTCCTCCGCGTCCGCGTCTACCTGCAGGACCGTCCCGGTTCTCTTCTTTACCTCACGGAAATTCTCGCTCGCGAGCGCGCCAACATTGTCGAAACCGTGCACAACCGCGCTTATTACGGTGTCAGCCTCGGTGAAACTGTCATCGACGTCACCCTGGAAACCCGCGGTTCCACGCACATCACTGCCATCAGCCATGCCCTGCGAGAAGCAGGCTTTCGCTTCGAGCGCATCCATTGACCGGGAGTTGCTTCAGGGGGCGATTTTAAAAATCCCCTGACGCTCCGGTCAGCACGTCCCATTCTTCCGCTCCACGCTTCTCCAGGGCGGCCTTGTCTTCCGGCAGAATCCAGCGTTCCTTCACAAGCGCATCTACGGCTGCGTCGAATTTGCGCAGGTATTCAGAGCGCCCGCTGTAACGCTCGGCAATCGATAACCGGGGGTCGCCTGCCTTCTCCCGCTCTGCCTTCGTCCGCGCAAAGGGCAGGAACGATCCCTCAAACGACACGCGCTCGCGCGGCGCACCAATCGACGGGTCACGCAGATTCCACCCCGTATACGTTGCCAGCGGAACCGTAATTTCCGGCAGACGCACACCGTCCATCTCGTTGCCATCCACGTTCGTCTGCGGCACCAGCACAGGAAAATCTCTCCCTCGCTTTGGTGGCTGCCACGTCATTACACCCGCGCGCCAGTCCGGTCCAAAGTCAAGCCGCTCACCTGCATTTGCTTCATATGGCTTGTTCACGCCGGGTATCGCTGGAAACTTCCACTTCACAAGCGGAACTAGCGTTCCATTCGCGATGCGCGGATACGCGCTTGGCGGCGGCAGTGTATCGTCACGCACCCACGCGTCCATATTTGCAATCATCGCTCGCCAGAAATATTTCACAGGCAACGGTGTCTGCCGTTGCTGCCCCAGCAAATCACCCCGGCCCTTCTGCGGAGGAAACGGCACCGAAAAATGCTGCAATCCGGTGAAGTGATAGATGCGCACCTCCGGTCCAGGCACCGCATCGTGCTTGCCGTCCGGCGTCACATGCGTAATCGCTTCGGCACGTCCCCAATATTCGTAGGACGTGTTGGAGAAGAAAATCTTGGGCGCCACATGCTCGCGCCGCGCCGCATCCAGCAATCCCGCACGCACATGCGTTACAGGATCGGTCTCAGGCTCGTCGGTGAAAGGAAAGATGTCTGTCGGAAAATCAATCGACGACGTGGGCTGCGCATCCCGTGAGGGTTGCGCAAACCTGTAATTGAAACTCCCGCGCCCCGCACCGGCCACATGCGCCAGCACGCCGTCCAGCGCCATGCGCCCCTCTTCATCCGCGTTAAAGCCCTCGTAGAGAAAATCCCGCAGAAAGCGTCCATTCTGCGAAATGCCCTGCCCGTAGACGCGCTTTGCCGGAGCCACAGCCTCTGCATCGTGCTTGGCATACGCCGCAAAGTCACGAATCGCCGCAAACCCGCCACCAGCCACCACCGGATTCTGCGCCAAATAGACATATTCGTAGATCAGTCCCGGCTTGAAGCCGCCGTTCAAATGAATCCATGCATTGCTCGGCTCGAGTTTTCCGTCCACCGTATGCGCGAACTGCCACTGGCTGTGCGGAATCACCTGCCGTTTGGCCTCGCGCGAAGTGCGCATCGTAAGGACATTGCGCTTGTCACTGGGATCGGCGACGGTGTATTCACGCCCGCCAATGCGTCCCACGATCAGGTGCCCAAGCGGAATCTCGTCCATGGTGTGTGAAGGCATGAGGTCTCCACGCACCAGGCCGGTAATCGTCTTACCGTGATCCTTCGCAATGGGAGCGTCAAAGTGCAGTGCATGCTCGCCCGCCGCATCGGCCTGCCAGCCCAGACTCACAATCGTAAAACCCCGGCTCAGGAGCCATCCGTCGCCCGCGTCGTGTGCCAGGTCTTCGTCGCCGCCATCCACCAGACGCAACAACCCGGCATTGCCGCGGTTCGGCACCTCCAGAATCATCGACCCATTGCCCTTCGACTCATCCACCGGCCGCACCGCAACAAAATCGGCGCTCATTTCCACTGCGCCGTTCTTCAGATTCACCGCATTCTTCAGGTCAACAATCTGCGCGTTGTGTGGATTACTCACGTCCAGGGAGAAATACACTTTCCCCGTGATCCGCTCATAGGCTCCCGCCGCGCCAAACGTTTTGCCTCCCAGCACCGTTTCACGTTGCGTCACCTCCACGCGTTCCACGCGCGCAAAGGCCGGCGCCGCAGCCAGCAACACACATACGCAACCCAGTAAACAACGCAACGCTCCACGCACAACCCGCTTGATCCGCATGGGCGCAGCATATCAGCCTGCACCCGGTGTACTCTCATTTGCATGATGCAGTTCGAACTCACCAAGCCCCAGCGCACGGCTGCCATTGCATCGCTGCAGCGCTACTTTGAAGAAGAGCTATCCGAACCCATCGGCGATCTCAAGGCAGGTCTGCTGCTCAACTACATCCTCGAGGAGATCGGTCCGGTCATCTACAACCAGGCCATCAACGATGCGCAGACCCGCCTCTCTGCGCGTGTTGCGGATCTGAACGGTGAGCTCTACGCCGACGAGTTCCAGTATTGGCCGCGAGCCGATGCGAAGCGGCGCAAACGATGAAAGGAGCTGGAGTCCACCTTGACGCATCGCGCTCCTTCGTCCTAAGGTAAGCGTACACGGGAAAGGAGGATGATCCAGCCTATGAAGATTGATTTACCTTGTTGCACCCTACGTGAGGTGACTGAGGCCTAGGGCATCGCGCCCCATGCTCCAGTTCAACCCCGGCGGATGAGAATCTACCGGCCGGGTCACTGGCTCTCGCGGCAGCGCGATGGCCTTAGTCCAATCCCAACAGTTCACCGGCAACGGCTCGGGTTCACTCCCGGGCCGTTGTTGCGTTTGACCGCGGCGCAGGCGGACGTCGGATGGCGGCAGCGTAAAAAATAAAAACGGCGAGCCTTGTTGGCTCGCCGTTGCGTTTGGAACTTGAGCTTGCTTACTTGGTGTTCTTTGCCGGTGCCGGTGTGGAAGACGCCGGTGTGTTGCCCTGGTCAAGCACGGAACGGGACTCGGTGCCGCGCATGTAAAGCACGGTGAGGGTAAGCGAAGTCAGCATGAAAATGATGGCTGCCCAGGTGGTGAAGCGGGTAAGGGCGTTGGCCGCGGCGCGGGGACCAAAGGCGGTCTGCGAGCCCTGTCCGCCAAAGGCGCCGGCCAGATCGGCCGATTTCCCCTGCTGCAGCAGGATGACAAAGACGATGGCGACGCTGACTAAAACGTGGACGGTGAGAACGGCGTAAAACAGAATCTGCATTGCAAAAAATCGCTTTCAAAAATGCGCGGGACTGGCTCGTCGCGCGTGTTTGGTGCGGAGGAGGGGACTTGAACCCCTATGCCTGTTACGGCGCCAGCACCTCAAGCTGGTGCGTCTGCCAATTTCGCCACCTCCGCACGGGGCGAACTATTTGAGTATAGCAGAGTTGCGGAGTGGGAAAAGCCCGTGCGAAATCAAGGTTTTGGGCGCTCTCCGGGGATACGCGCACCGCTCATGGACTGGCGCAGGTCGTGCTCATTGTCATCGCTCCAATACTTGGCCCGAAGATTGATGAAGACCGAGGTGTAGGGGATGGCGAGACGCGTTTTGAGGATGAGGATGTGATACTGCTGGCTGTCTTTGGCGACCTGATCGATAAGTGTCTGGTGGAGGCGGTGGTGGACTTCGAGGTCGCCGAGCATGGAGGTGAGCTGGTTGCGGTAGTCGGAGACGCCGGGAGCTGAGTTGTCGGGGACATAGGGCAGTTCGGCATCGAGGTAGATAACGGGGCGTAGATGGATGGAGTTCTGAATCTGGGTGAGGACTTCTTTCAGCGCGGGGAGCATGTCGGCGCCGGTTTCATAGGTCTCGATGCCTGGGCCGACCTGGTCGGGATAGGCCGAATCGACGACTAGTATCCAGTTGCGGTGGCCGAGCAAGGGCAGTTGCATGGCCAGTGCATCGCGCCAGTCCTGCATGCGCTGCCAGTCAGGATTACGCGCGACATATTGAGCGCGGACGGTGGGCGTGAGGGCTACGGCGAGAATTGCGGCGAAGAGAGCGAGCAAAGCAGTGAATTTGCGCATGAGGCGAGTACCCCGTTAAGTGAATTCGTGGCGAAGCTTGTGACGGAACTTGTTTTCGAAGGAACCATACAACGGACGGCGGGAAGTGTGGAAGCGCTCGGCACAGCCCGCGACAAGGATCTGTAGAAAAGCGCCGTTTCCAGGAGAGCACCAGTGAAGCGGCCGGTCTGACCTGTAGTCTCCCGATTCCGCTTGAATTCCGGGCGCGTTTTTCCGTACATCACCTTTACAGATTGGGTTTTTGTACTATACTTCCTTTGCTCAATCGATTGCGCAAAACTGTACGCCTTATTTCCGCCTTTCAAACCAGGGGTATCTTTCGTGTCAAACATCATCCCGCTCGCATCGCTGTCGATGCACACCATCAGTCAACCTCAGAATCTCCATCCCAGGCCACCGCACACCGTATCCACATCACGAGCATTTCGTTGGCCGCTTATCCTGCTTCTTTCGATCACCCTTCTTCCTCTCATTCGCGCCCAAATGGTGTCCCCTTCGATTGATGAAGCGGGCCAGCCTTTCTGCTACTTTTCCAAGCCGACTGGACAGATCGGGATGATGTATTCGGAGAGCGGAACAGAGATCACGCCGGAGGGTTATCTGCGAACGGGTTTCGGCGAGATGATGTTCTTTGCCGGACCCGAGCTTGAGCCGACATCTGTACGTATACGCACGCTGGAAGACGGCCACCTGCCGGTTGTGCATTACAGTCTGCTGCGTGCTGGTATCCGTTACGAATTCACGATGTTTACTGCCACCCTGGACGGACGTCCGGAGGGCCGGCAGGTCAATTTTGTCAGGGTGCAACTGGCCAATGAGAGCAATGAGGCGCGACGCGCGGTCTTTGCCACGGCGATTCGCTACGATGCTCCCCGGACGGTGAGCGGACTGCACGGAGAAAACCGCTTCGACCGGCCATGGAAGAGCACTTTTCCCGGCGACTACCGGCAACTCGGAGAGAAGTTCGACGCCAACTGGGTATATGCATTCAAGGGCAATACATTTCTTCGTGATGGCAGGGTCCTGTACCTGTTTCCCACGCCGGAAGAACGCTCCTTTACACTGCACACCTTTTATAACTATCCGCCCGAGACCGATAAGCCGCAAAAACTGCAGATCACGGAGGACACTGCAACCGGCGTTGTGCGCTATTCATCCGTTCTGAGGCCAAGGCAAACACGTGTACTCGATTTCAAGATGCCGGTCGTTCCAGTCAACGATGCCAGTGTGCTTGCGGCAATCGATGCGCTTTCCTTCGACGCAGCCCGGCAACAGATCAGGAGCTTCTGGCAGAAGATTCTCGACGATGGAATGCAGATTGAATTGCCGGAAAAGAAACCGGTGGATACATTCGACGCGAGCCTCATCTACGCTCTTGAAGCAATCGACCACATCGGTCCCGACTATATACAGAACACCAATCAACTGAACTATCACTCCTTCACGCTTCGTGATGCCGCCGACATCGCGCACATGTACGACATCACCGGCTATCCGGATGTCGCAGGCAATGTGCTCGCATTCTTTCTCAAATGGCAGAAGCCGGACGGAAACTTCATCTCCCAACCGCAGCAGTATGACGGCTGGGGATTGACGGTGTGGGCGCTGGCCGAGCATTCCCTGATGACCCATGACAAGGCTTTTACTGCGGACGTGCTTCCGCGCATCGATCATGCCGTCGACTGGCTGGCACAGGCCAGAGCCGGCGACCCGATGCACATCATTCCTGCTTCCGACGTGAAGGACAACGAAAATGTGCCTGGTCACATTACCGGCTACAATTTTTTGGCGTTGGCCGGCCTTAAATCATCCATTGAGATGGCCAGGGATGCGGGCCGCCCCGATTTGGCGCGGAAATGGCAAAGCGAGTACAACGACTATCACAAGGCGTTTCTCGCTGTACTCGACCGTGCGACACAAACGACCGAAGGCTATATTCCTCCTGCCCTGGATGGCCAGAAAGGCGGATATGACTGGGGGAACCTGCTCTCCGTTGTTCCAGGAGAGACTCTCTCTCCGCACGATCCGCGGGTTACGGCGACTCTGAAGACGACGCAGGCGAAGTATCAGGAAGGCATCATGACGTATGCCGACGGTGAATTCCTGCACCACTATCTAACCATCAAGAACACACTGACCGAGGTTGTCCGCGAGGATCAGCAGCGCGCGCTGGGTGAATTCTATGCATGGCTGTTGCACACAAGCGCGGCTCATGCAGGATTCGAATACGCCATTCGTCCGTGGGGCGATCGCAACTTTGCTGACAATCTGGCGCCGCACGACTGGGGTGCTGCTGAGTTTCGCTCGCTCATGCGGGACATGCTTGTGCGGGAGCAGGATGGCGATCTGCATCTGATGAGCGTTCTGTCTCCCGAATGGATTGGAGCGGGCAAGACGATTGCGGTTCGCCAGGCTCCATCGTTGTTTGGAACGGTGGATTTTGTCCTCAATCAGCCGAGCGCAACGAGCGCAATTCTCCATTTGACAGCTCACTTCTCCGCCGCACCGAAGCGGGTGGTAATTCACATTCCATGGTTCATGACGGTCAAAAGCGCCACTGCAGATGGCAAATCGATCCGGCCCGTTGATGGTGCGCTTCTCGTACCTTCAGATACGCACGAGATACACATCGAGTGGTCGAAGAACCCCGGAACTCCTCCATTAAGCTACGCCCAAACAGTACGCGATTATGAAAACGAGTATGCCCGCCGTTATCAGCGCTTTATGACGCAAGAGGGCCGCTGACGCATTTGCAATGCAGAACGCATAAGGAGTTTGAGAATCTCATGTCCGCTTCAACTGGAACATTTACCGCAGCACCTTCCGCGTCCAAACGAATGATATCGCTCGATATTCTTCGCGGCATCACCATAGGCTTCATGATCATGGTGAACAACAATGGAGATTGGGGCCATTCCTGGTGGTTTATGGAGCACTCCGAATGGAACGGCTTGACGCCGACCGATCTGGTCTTTCCCACTTTTCTGTTCGTAGTGGGTGTGTCGCTGGTTTTCTCGTTTGCTTCGCGCCTGGAACGTCATGCAACACGCTCCTCACTCATGAGGCATGTAGTACAGCGCGCCGCAATCATTTTCCTGCTCGGGCTGTTGTTTAATGCCCTGCCCTTTTTCCCGATTCACGATCTGCGGATTTACGGCGTACTGCAGCGAATCGCGTTGTGTTACCTTGCCGTCGGACTCTTCTACATCTGGAAACCCGGAGTCAGGGGTCTCGCTGTGCTGACTGCCGTCTGTCTCATCGGTTACTGGATATTGATGCGCTGGGTTCCGGTGCCTGGCTTTGGCATTCCCGGCCGCGACATTCCATTGCTGGATCCCAATGCAAATCTTGCCGCCTGGCTCGATAGGCATCTCATGGCCGGCAGCCATCTCTACGAAAAAACGCGCGATCCCGAGGGACTGCTCAGCACAATGCCGGCGTTGGCTACCACATTGCTTGGCATACTTACGGGCATCTGGCTGCGCACGCGGCGCTCGATGGAGTCGAAAGCTCTGGGACTGGCTGCTTTTGCCATTGGCTGCCTCGCCACGGGTTATGTCTGGAGTATCTGGTTCCCTCTCAACAAGAAACTATGGACAAGCTCATATGTACTCGTTTCAGCCGGCTGGTCGCTCTGCGCATTTGCAATTTTGTTTTGGTGTGTCGAGGTGAAAGGCTGGCGTGGCCGCTGGACCTGGCCATGGCTCGTTCTCGGAATGAATGCAATTGCGGCGTATTGCTTTGCCGAATTGCTCGGAATCTGCTTCTGGGCAATCCGCTGGTATCCAGGTGGCAAGCTGATGAATCCGCAATTGTTCATCTTTAACCACTTTTTCATCCCGGTAGGAAATATCTATCTCGCCTCATTTCTCTATGCGGTCTGGTACGCGCTGATCTGCTTTATCCCGATGTGGCTGCTCTATCGCAAAAGAATCTTCCTGAAGATATGAGGCGGTGCGGAGTTTCAGATGCCAAGCCGTTGCATCCATGCGGCGAGGGACTGCTCGTCGGCCGAGCCTGCGGATTGTGTGGCGCGAATGCGATCGCGGTCGCCGGCGGGACGATTCTGCGAAAGCTTGAATTTGCCTTCAATGCGCGCAATGGGCATGCGGAACCCTACGATGCCGGCGAGCATGGTGCGCTTGAATCCTTCCGGAAGCGCATGCCAGCGGTCGGCATAGGCCGGCTCATGCTGTGCAATAAGGCCTTTGAGCAGTGCGTCCTTCGCGGCATCTTCTTCCACAAGTTCGAGCTTGCCATAGGCGTGGACAGCAATGTAATTCCACGTAGGGACGGAAAGTTCTTCGGCATAGTTGGTGGGCGAGACATAAGTATGCGGGCCGGAGAAAACGATGAGTGTTTCGTGTCCCGCAAGCGATTGCCAGTGCGCATTGGCTTTGGCGAAATGGCCCTCGATCAGGCCGTGTGGACCTTCGTCTCTCACAACAAGAGGAAGATGCGTGGCAGTGGGAGCCCCATCTGCTGCTGCGCCATAAAGAACCGCGAACGAATATGTCCGCATGGCTTCGAGCAGTAGGGCATGATCGGAGATCTGATTGAATTTGGGTGTATACATGCGGGCAGGTTGTAAGTCGTTCGTTGTTGAAAATCATTTCATGGACTGGATCGCGTTTCAAGGCGTCCGATAAAACAAAACGCGCTCACCGTAGTGAGCGCGTCTGTTTTGAGCTGAAACCAATCAGGCGTAGGCCATGTTGATGTTCTCTATGGCTTCATCGATCTCCTGCGTGCTCTTGAATCCGACAGTCACGGCATCGACACCGGCATGACGGAAGGCGAAACGCATGGCCTCCTGGCGATCGGAGCGCTGCGTGAAGCGGCCTTCGCCGATAAGCTTCATGCTGATAACGCCCATCCCTTCTTTCTTGACCTGCTGCACATGTGCCACAACTTCTGGCACATTACCGCTTTTGCCATTGTCCGCAATGTCGGTGTCCATCACCGCGCCTCTGTGGTTCATGCGGATCATGGCCACTTCAAGCCAGGTGAATTTGGGAACTTCGCGCAGCGCGGGCAGCCCATGTACGCTGGCGCCGCGCGTCTTCACAATCTTCTTGTCTTGCGCGGCAGCAAGCCCTTCTTGCCATGGCTTGGTGGTCTCCACCCAGTCGCCGGTGTGCTGCCAGTGGAGCAGCATAATGTCAAAGTAGTCGGTCTTGTGCGTGCGCAGCATTTCTTCAAAACGCGCGGTCGGGTCGGCGCCGGGGTCGGTGGTCACCTTCGACATCAGCTGATAACTATCGCGCGGATAGGGCTTGAGTGCTTCGCCCAGCATTGTCGGCGTCATGTAAGACTCGCTTGTCTCGAAGAAGCGGATGCCGCGTTCGTATGCGTAGGCAACCAGACGGTTGAATTCTTTTTGACCCAGAGCCTGCTGCACATATCCGTTGCGTGTGCCGGTGCCAAAGGCAAGCCGTGTCACCTTCTGGCCGCAGTTGCCCAGTGTCACGGTGTCCGTAGCTGCATGCAGTGAAGCGGCTTTAGCGGCACGGTCAGGCAGCGCTGCGGCGACTGCGCCTGCGGCAACCGAGGTGGCGAGGAAATCGCGACGAGTAACTGGGCTCATGAAGACCTCCAGTGGCTATTGAGTTATTGTTTGAGTGCGCTCAAATGGGGCAAACCAGCGCAGAACCGATTGCCGGAATGGTAGCACGGACTGTGTTCCATCGTCAGTTGGCGAAGCATGTGTCTTGCGTGAATTATTGCCTCTCGGTCTGCAAACCTCCACCGGGTACAAGAACAAGTTCACAGGTCTTACCCATGCTGCAGGAGATGACGGCGCTGCGCAACAGGTGCGCCTTGGACGTGGGTGGTACAAGCTCGGGAAACTTGAATGCATCGATGACGGGCTTGATCTTGGCCAGGTTCTGGTCGCCCGACATCTGCTGTGACTCAATCACACCTGACGCAGTGATGATAATGCGGAAGGATCCCCATCCTTTCGCTCCTTCAGGCCGGGCAATTTTGAATGTACGCAGATCCTGCAAAGCGATAGCTACATCTGAAGGACCATGCTTTGCGCCCGCGGCCTTCATGCGGCTCACGCCCGCATTGATATGCCCACGTACATCGAGCGAGACACCGCTGCCGTTCAATGCTCCCTGCGCAAGTGCGTAATACTTCTCTGCCGCGTCGTAGTGGTGAAGCCCCTCTTCAATCTGCCCTAGATGATCGCCAATCTCGGGCATGAGGGATGCGCGCCATGCGGGCTCGAGCCAGGATTGCGCCTCCTGCACCTTGCCCTCCTTATAGAGAATCCAGCCGAGCGTATCCCACGACGCAACCAGAAGATTGGCGCGGCCAAATGCGGCGCTGTTGGCCTGCGCAGTGGTCTCTGCGGCCGACTGCTGCTCAAGCTTGTCGATGCCCTCACGCGTTGCCTTCTCTGCAACGTCAAGATCGCGGCCCGCTTCGCTCAGAATGTAGGCAGCGTCGTTCAGAACCTCCGCGTCGTCCGCACCGTCAAGCGCGGACTTGGCGGCAGCAACGGCCTCATCCGTGCGGCCCATGCTGATAAGCGTATTGCCCTCCTGAATACGAAGGTTGCGGTCGTCGGGGTTGTGTGCGACTGCGGTTTCAAGCGTCTTCAGCGCGCCTTCGTTATCGCCTGCATTGGTCTGCAGCCCCGCGAGCATGGAAGCAATGCGTATGTTCTCCGGATGAGTGGAGAGGAACTTCTGCATCGTACCGCGCGCACCCGGATAATCGCCCGAGCGGTTCTGCGTGTTGGCGAGCATACCCACGGCAGCCTCGTTGTCCGGCGCGTTCGCCAGTTCCCTCTTGTAGTCGGTAATGGCGGTGGTGAGGTCGCGCTGGTAATACTCGGCAATGACACCGTAGAGCATCCAAAGACCAGGCTGCTTGGAATTCTTCGCCTTCACTGCATCGAGATCGGAAGTGGCGCCGGCCCAGTCGCGCGTGCGTACCTTCTGCGACGCACTCTGCATCAGGTCGGGAATGGATGCCGCCGGCGATGCACTTGCGGCAGGAGTGGAAGCCGGGGCCGCAGGCTTGTCGGTCATTGGCTGCGCGGGCACTCTCACCACGGTTGTATCTTTACCCGAGTCGTCGGACGAATCGGAATCGGAATCCGGTTTAGGCTGAGGCGGCCACACTGATGTAACCACATGCGATGAACCGCGAATCAGCTGAATCCAAGCTTCGCCATCCAGGCTGATGTCCTTGGTAAATTTTTCGTAGCGCTTCCACTCCGCGCGCGGCAGCTTCTCTTTGAGAATCGTGATCGTGCGCTCGGCAACGATTTCATCTCCCTTGAAGCTGTATGTTTTGTCGAAGGTGGCAAAGTCGGTCTTCACGTGAATGGCGTCGGGCAGATCGGTGCTGTAGTCCTTGGGCAGCTCAATGCGCGAAATGGCGACAAGCGTCCGCGGCGCTCCCAGATCGATGTCATCTTCCGGTTCTTTGGCATCCTTATCGAGCATGCTGAACGGCGCGACCGGAAACAGCGGCACGATGCGGAGTTCTCTCCAATCGCCAAATGGATTGCGCAGATAACTGTACTTGAGAACAATGGGCTTCGATGGATCGTCGCCGTTCACGAACTGAGTGTTGCTCGTGGTGCCGCCGAAGCCTGACGATGCCGAGACCAGCTGCGATGCCTTGTCCCACTCGGCAGGTGCGATATTGCGGGCAAATGCGCGCACCAGGAGTTCATCGTCGTCGCGATATGTGATGGTCATATTGGCAGTCATCTTGCCCGCATCGTCGAGCGCGCCGGTCGCTTCAAAGTGTTCGGTAAAAGGGTAGGGTGCATTGGCCGGCGTGCTTACGAGGGTTGCCTGCCCCTCGGATGGAATGACCAGCGCCTTGGTATCGCGCAATGCGGCCACCAGATAGCGATATGGCGCTGCGAGCGGAGTGCTGTCGAGCCAGATACGGCCACCGGGCAGCTCAACCGTGGTAATGACGTGGTTAAAAACCGCAGGTGAAGGTACCTCCGGAACGGGCGCAATGCCTGCTCCGATCAGAGCTGAAGCGGTATTGAAGCCCTTCGCGCGCAGCAGCGCTTCCAGCAGCGTGTCCTTGTCCTTGCAGTCGCCGTACTGGTTGGCCAGCACTTCCGCCGCGGCATGCGGCTTGTAACGGCCAATGCCGAAGTCGATGCCGACATAGCGCATGTGCGTCGACACGTATTCGTACAGCGCGCGAACCTGCTCTTCGGGCGTCTTCGCATTGGCGGTAATCTCATCCGCACGCGCTCGAAGCGCATCGGTGGGCTGCGCTTCCGTTTGAGCCAGGCTGCGATACCAGTCGCCCACCTCGCTCCAACTGTGAAACGTCGTCCAGGCGACGGAAGGAATCTTGCGGCCTTCGGCATCTTCGTCCGGGTCTTTGGGCGTCTTGGGCTTGGGATTGGCCGCGGTAGGCCGCTGCGCGCGGACCAGCTGCGAAGCCTTCCACGAGTAGATGCGGCGGCCGTTCTCGTCCGCTGTGTGAGGCGGATGATGCGGGCTCCACACCTGTACATATTTCGATGCGGGTACATCGAGCGTAAGAGTCTCAGACAGTGCGATGACCGTGCCCGGCGGGTCGAAATGATAAACACCCCAGAACTGCTCCGGAGCCTCGGCTTTGTCGATCGTGGTATCCACTTCGTAGTCGAGCGTATCGCCGCGCGCAAGCGAGCGAACGGGAAGGTGCAACTGCTTCAGATCGCTATAAAGCGGGGCCTCGCGCGTAACATCGGCAGGCATCTCAATCGCGTCGGCAGGCGGCGTTTCAACGGTGGATCCGTCGGCCTTGTGCACGCGCACATATTTGATGTGCGGCGTTTCATACGCAGAGGCAAAGGCAATGGTGAGCACGCCAAGCCGTTGTGCCGCGCCGTCTGACTGGATGCGTATCACCACGTGCATGTCGCGCTCGCCCGTGCCATCTGCCTGCATGCGGTAGGTCGTATCAAAACGGTCAAAGACAAGCGCTTCGCTGGAGTAGTCGGCGGTGTGCGCGGAGGACTCGGCTGGCGCGGCGGCTTTGGCCGGATGCGTTACGGGCGTTTGAGCGAACGACGGAATGAGCAGGCAGGCACACGTGCAGGAGATTGCCAGCACAGTTACAAGTCCCCTGGAATTCATACAAGGGATAGTAATACGGAAATCGTCCGGCGCGATGCGGCGAAATAACTCAAAAAGTTGCCGCCACGGCATCTGCGTTTTGAGTGAACTTCCAGGGGAAGCTTCCGGTCGGCCGGACTTCCCCTCCCTGCCCTGGAAAAGAAGCCCTGGCGCTTGATACCGCCTAGACCGAAACCTCCGGCGCCGCCCGCTCCCTGGATGAGCCGGACGGCCGCTTGATGTACGAAACAGCACGGCGAATCGCCATAGCCAGCCCCGTCCACACCAGAAGGACACCGCCCAAACACGCGAGCGCACCAATCGTTTGTCCTATGAGGCCAAACTCTTCGCCCGTGTGCGTGAAACGCGCCCATGCGCGAAGCTTGCGGCCAAGAGTGTTGTCACTGAAGCGATTGACCTTCTCGACCTTACCGGACCGCCGATTGAAGACGAACTGCGTTGCCTGCTCGGGCTGGCCACCAATGCTCTTATCCACCGAAAGCGTAACGGACCGGTCCTGCGCCGCAGGGACTTCGACCGTGATGGACTTCCAGGCAGGAACCTGCTGTTTTGCGCTCTGCACAATGTCGTCAACCGAGCGGAACTGAAGCAAGACGGCGTTGACCGGTGCATGTGCAGGTCGGTCGCCGCCACGTTCAGAACCAAAGCCGGGACGGCCGCCAAATGCCGGCGGTTGTGAGCCCGTCACAGTGAAAAGCAGATTCGATGCCCACGGATATGACATGACGACACCGGTAAGCACGATGAAGAAGAGCGGAATCGCGGTCCAGATGCCAATTACGTGATGCCAGTTCCAGTTGCGTGCGCGTGCATGCAGGCCTCGGCCAAACCAGAGTCGCTTCTTAACACTGATTGCGTTGAAGATGGCAGGCAGCCATAGATAGAGACCCGAGACCAGCATGAATAGAAAAATGAGATTGGCTGCTCCTGTGGCGCCTCGGCCAAAAGCGTTGCGCATGCCAAGGCCGAGCGAGCGGTGAATCTGCTCAACCTTGCTGAAGAAAGCGCGCGTGGACTCCGAAGGCTGGCCGATAATCTCTCCGGTCCATGGATTCAGAAAGAGCGTGCGCTCGCGGCCGTAGCGCACGGTCAGAGGTGCATGTGCGCTGTTCTGGACGACGAATTCGGAGGGCGTGCCTTGCCCGCTGGCGCTCAATGACGCAAGAATCGTGTCGAGCTTTGCTGGGGACAATGCGCCAGACGTGCTTTCAAGCACAGCGGGCGTATCAGCCCAGTTGTTGATCTGCCGCTCAAAAGCCAGCAGGATACCGGTTGCCGACATGATGAGTATCACCAGGCCTGCAACACAACCGAGTACAAGATGGGTCCAGAAAATGATGGTCCGAAAAGCGCGCATGGATTGTCTCCAAAGAAAAAACAACTCTCACTATGAAGAAGAAATCTGAAAGTAATCTGAGAAGGCTCAGATATTTTGAGGCTCTGATGCGAGCGGCAGACGCACGGTGAAGGTGCTCCCCTTGCCCGGCGCACTCTGGACCGCGATGGACCCGTTCAAGCGCTCGAGAATTTGCGCTGCAAGCGAAAGTCCAAGCCCCGCACCACCTTCAGCACGCGAACGCACCTTGTCGGCGCGCCAGAAACGATCGAAGATGTGTGGAAGCGCTGACTCGTCCATGCCGATGCCTGTATCGGCGATGGAGATGGACGCATCGGTTCCGTCGACGGCGAGCGATATCCGGATGGCTCCTGATTCTGTGTACTTGATGGCATTGTCGAGCAGAATAAGAAAGAGCCGCCTCAAATCGGTCGCGTCGGAAAGAACGTGAACCTCATTGGCCGGCAATTTCACGGTCAGCTCAAGACCCTTTGCAGTGGCGGTCGGCTCCAGCTCGGCGGCAAGTGTGCGTAACGTCGAACAAATCTCGATGGGCTGAATCTGCGTGTGACGTCCACCCACATCTCCACGCGCAAGGTCGAGCAGATTGTCGACAAGGTTAGACATATGTCGTGCCTCGCGCACCACCTTCTGCAGAACATCCGTCAACTCTTCGCGCGTACGCTCGCGGCGCAGCGAGACTTCGCCGGCAGTGAGAATAAGCGCAAGTGGCGCACGCAGCTCGTGCGACGCATCGGCCGTGAACTGGCGCACAGAGTGGAACGATGTCTCGATACGTTCAAGCATCGCATTCAGTGTCTGCGCCAGGCGCGCAAGCTCGTCCTCGGTAGGAGGCACGTACAAACGAGCGGTCAGATTGGCCGGGTCAATGGCCTCAGCCTGGCGGCGAATCTGCTCCACCGGCGCAAGCGCTCGGCGGCTCATCCAGTACCCTGCAGTGGTGGTGAGCAGCAATGCAACAACGGTGAGCAGCGCAAGATCGATCCGATACTCACGCAACGAGCTCATCAAGTCGCGTAGTGGTTCTACCACATGCACATTAAGTTCCACACCGTTCACTTCAATGTGAAGGCTGGCAACGCGCACGGGCCAGCCGCGTTCACCAACTGTCGAGAGAAGGATTGCGCCATCGGGCGGAGCGGCTGCAAACACAGGTACGCGATGCGAGCGAAGAACATTCGACTCGTAAAGGATGTTGCCTTCGTCATCGGTGATCTGTGCAAAGATGCCGACAATCGGCGAATCAGCCGATCCAGCGAAAACGCGATCGAATTGCTCTGGGCTGTTAAGCGCGTTGCTCTGAATAAATGGAAGCACTGAGGTCATCCGGTAGCCAAGGTCGCGGTCAATGGAGTGGTACATACTGGCGCGCATAGCAAACCAGCTGGCCGACGCAAACAACGCAACGATGACCGCAAGACTGAGGAAGTACCAGGCGGTAAGGCGGGCTTGAATCGTGAGACGGCTCAATCGAGTGCCCCTTCTCGCAGGCTGTAGCCAAGACCACGCTCCGTGTGCAGTAACCGCGGCTGTCCTGGGCCGTCGAGCTTGGAGCGCAGGTAGCGAATAAACACATCAAGATTGTTTTCGCTCACGTCGCGGTCACCCCATACCTGATCGATGATGCGGCTCCGTGTGACCACATGGCCTGATGCGCGCATCAGGCATTCAAGAATGGAGAACTCAGTACGAGTGAGATCGAGGCGCTGTCCTCCGCGCACGGCCTCATGCTTTTCAGAATCCAGAAACAGATCGGCATAGCGCATCTGTGCTTTGTTTGAACGAGCGGAAGTCCGCGTGCGCGCACGGACACGCGCCAGCAACACTTCAAACTCAAACGGCTTGGTCAGATAATCGTCTGCTCCCGCGTCGAGTCCCTTCACAATGTCTTCCGGCGCGTCGCGTGCAGTAAGCAGCAAAATCGGCGTGCGCACATTCTGCAGGCGCAACCGCTTGGTGACCTCAAATCCGTTGAGGACGGGCATCATCACATCGAGCAGGATGATATCGAAAGCATGTAACTCGGCCTGACGCAAGCCGCTGCCGCCGTCGTATACGCACTTCACCGTACAGCCTTCTTCTTCAAGCCCCTGCTGTACAAAACCTGCGAGCTCGCGGTCGTCATCGACGACCAGAATATGGAGCGCGGATTGAAATGCTTGAGCCATGACCGTTTATTTGCGTGCAATCGCCCGGCCGCCGCCCAGATGAAACGAAACACCGAAAATCGGTGTCATCTGGTGCGAGCCTGGATCCGATGCGGGCTTGCCGTATTCGTTCTTCCAGTACCAGAAGCCGGAGTTAAGTTCCACCAGTTGTGCTCTGCGGAAGAGCACAGCGCCCAGATCGACAGAAACGTAATTGCGCAGCAGAAATTCAGACACAGATTCGATCCCAAAGGAGTCTTTTCCCTTTGGGGTGTTGTACTCTGCCAAGCCCGTGTACGCAAGGCGGAGTTTTCCAAGTGAGAACGGAAGAAGCCATGTGGGCTCAATGTTGAAGTCAGGCGAGTAATTCTCTGCCTTGCCCAGAACCGCTTCGTGGTTCCACTCCTTGCGGTAGTGCAGGCCAAGGTTCAAGTACCCGCGCGGCACAGCGAACTGAATATTCGGACCTATATAAAGGGTACGTTCGGCAGGCGAGTAGGCAGAGTTTTTCGTTTCAAAGTTGGCGCCTGCTTCCGCTGCAATGTTGCGTACAGGACCGAAGGCGAAGCGCCGTGACCCGCTGATCTGATTCAAGCCCACGGTGGAGCGAAGAATTGCGTAGATTTCTGTCGCTCCCGCGCCGCCATTGGCTGCAGGTTCTTCCATGCTTGACTGATGCACCGCCACGTTCGCAAAGTTGGAGCCGAGGTTCCAAAAGTCGGCATGGGTGAACTCCACCGTGTTGCGCACAATGTCTGCCGGTTGCATGGTGCCGGTCTTGAAGACGAACGGTGTGTGGTAGGTTGCGCCATACCAGTACGAAATCACATTGGAGTTGGCCGGTACGTGATGAGCGGCTGGAGCATTCGAAGCTTCGGCTGCCGCTACGGACTCTACCGGCCCATTCTGTGCTGCAATGACACGAACAGCACCAATGAGCGTGCAGGCCGCGATGAGCAGAATACGCCTGGCGCAAAGTGCGGGAGAAATTGGATCATGCAAGGCAAGTGCGTGCTGCATTCAATACACCTCTTGAAACGAAGTGCAGAATGCCAGAGCAAGCTGAAGAAATTCTGAGAGACCTCGCCGTGAGCGAAACCCGCTTTGCGTAACAACAAATCTACTGAATAACCACCAGAACGTGGCTCTTTGCACCACCTTCAACAGTCACGCGAATGGTGTTGTGCTTCTCAAGAGCAATATCACGGGAGAACGTCCCGATGTCCTGATTCACTTGAGCACGTGAAGCGATGGTTTTTCCGTTCAGCATGATGGTAATGCCGTCGGCTCTGTTTGTGCCGCTCTCTGTTCCATTGGCAATGGTGAGATGAAGCGGCTCTGTGGGGCGGGTTGCAAAGTCGATGTTGCTCTGAGTGGTCGGATTCGTCGCCCCATCAAGCATGGCAAAATACGCAGGAGTTTTGTCAGGGATGGATGCGGAGTGCGGCGGTGGCAGCGCGGCCTGCGGAACAAGAATTTGTACCCCATTGGCGCTTGTTTGATTTGTTGGAACGGCAATAACGCCATTTGCCGCGTCCGGCATGGAGACTTTCCGTGCGAGGTGATTTTCCGCAACAGGCGCTTTTGGACTTGTCTGCCTGCCAGAAGAGACCGGTTGCTGCGATTCTGAAATTGAAGATGAGGTAACCTGTGGACGCTCATGTATCGATGAGGGCAGCAATGGTTGATTCAGCCGCTCTATAACGCGTGCGATGGGCGAGACAGGTTCATTGGGATTGGTTTGAACCGGAACGGGTTGATGTGCAATGACGAATGTAAGCGCCGAAATTACTGCGGCGGTTAGGATTCCTGCGGCAAAGATAGCAATGGGATGAATAGGTTCTCTACCAAGTGTCCGGAAAATCACAGGACCACTTTCCGTAGCTGTAGTGGCTTCCTGTGGATGCACCCAGGAATGCGCGTAGGCGCGCGGCAAAGATAGGACAAGATCAACTAGCAGATCGGAGTAGAGACGCAACCTGGACAGAAATCCGCGTTCATCGCGCACCCGGTCGCGCACCAGTTGCAACACTTCCCCTTCAAAGCGCTGACGAAAAGCTGGAGGAAAGATGCGGAGCAGACAGAAGTAGAACCATTCAGACATAGTCCCCCCTCAAAATCTTCTTTTGCCGAGCGACGCGAAGAACACTGGCGAGGCGGTCAGCCTCAACGCGCGCAAGTTTACGGCCGGTTGGAGTGATGCGGTAATAGCGGCGGCGCTCTGAGGTGTTTTCGCCGGAATCTTTCTGCTCCACTTCATCAATAAGGCCGTTCTCGAGCATCACCTGGATGGAGTTGTACAGCGTTCCTGGGCCAAGACGCATGCGGCCATCCGTCTGCACTTCCACTTGGCGCATGATGCCGTAACCGTGCAGATTGCCGTCGGCGAGCGCGAGAAGGATTTGGAAGGCGGCGGCGGGCAATGGGTCGAGCGTTCGCTTTGGCATAATAACCTCGAACATCGATATATCGATAATCGATATTATTCCGAAGAAATATCCATGTCAACGTGTAGCGGTGCTAATTGCCCTGGGCGTGATATGTGCGGATACTCTTTGGTAGCTTTACATCGCCCTTGCCAGCGCCAGCTTCACAATCTTGTCGATCATGTCGGTGTAGGAGTAGCCGCCCTTCTTGGCAGCCATGGCGAACTCCGCCGCGCTCGAAAGCCAAGGATTGGGATTGGCCTCGATCACGTATACCTGGCCCTTCTTGTTGAGACGCATGTCGATGCGGCCGTAGTCGCGCAGATGCAGCGCGCGATAGGCAGCCAGTGCCGTGTCTTTCAATTTCTGTTCGGTCTCTTCGTCCAGATCGGTCGCCGGCGCGGATTTGGTTACCTTATACGCTTCCGTCTCGTGATCGAACTTCACATCCTGCCCGGCAATGCGCGGCGTACCTTTGGGCAGCTTCGAAAGGTCGAGCTCGATAAGCGGCAGCACCTCCGCATTGTCATTGCCAAGAACCGACGCATAAATTTCGCGGCCCTCAATGAACTCTTCGATCAGCGCGGGGCTGTCGAACTCCTCGTGGATATAGTGAATCCGCTCCATCAGCTCTTTCACGCTTTCCACAACGGCGCCATTGTCAATGCCTATCGAACCATCCTCCGACACCGGCTTCACGATGAGCGGAAATTCGATATCGTGCGAGTGATCGGTGCGGCCTTTGTAGGAGACAGCGAAGTCCGGCGTCTTGATCTTGTGAAAGTCGAAAATCTTTTTCGCCAGAGATTTGTCCTGCGCAAGATAAAGCGCCTGCGGTCCGCCACCGGTGTAGTTCAGGTGTATAAGCTCAAGGTACGCGGCGATGTTCTTGTCCATCGTGTCATCGCCTGCATATGACTCCGTCAGATTGAAGACCAGATCCGCGCCGCAGCGCGCCAGTCCATGCAGTGACTGGTTCTTCCCGTCAAGAACATAATATGAGGGCTCATATTCAAGTTTCGTCAACGCCTCGAAGATCTCTTCGCGGTCGGGCGCGTCCTTCTTCTTCTTGCGTCGCGTACCGCCCTTGCCGCGCGGAGGCTTGGCTGGCTGCGGCTCGGGCTCAGGCTGCTCCACTTCGACGAGATCGTACAGAATGGTGACTTTCAGGTTTGCCATTTCACCTCGCCGATTCGGTTGATCAATTCCCTGTCACGAAAATCGCTGTTACGAATCGCATCACGGCAGTATGAACTTGCCCCTCGTGATGTAATTCATTGCCAGTGCCGTTGCATACACTGATATCTCGGTCAAATAATCACGGTCACATTGTATGTCGGCTCGCAGCCCAAGGTCGCTTACTTTTGTCTCTATAGTTTCCACCAGTTTTTTCACAAGCGGACGCTGCACGCCCGTCCAGTAATTCACTTTGTCAATAAGCACTTTGCGATTCGCGCGTAACAGATCTACTGCTGGCCGCACATTCTTGCGCCGCCGTCGCGACACATTAAAGATGTCGCGTAGATCTGTTTCCAGCGGCAGTTCTCCCGGAGTTAGTTGTTGTTCCAGCGCGCGCTGATAAAACTCGCCCACCGTCACGTCCATCTCGTCCACGGTGATGTCGGTCAACCCATGCTCCACCACTGGAAACATGCCGCCCAGCTTGCGTCCCATCCGATCCATATATTGAAGCTTCTTCATCGCGCCCCAGCCCTTGTAGCGCTTGCGCCAGTTTGAGCGCGGCGTCAGCCACACTGCAAACGTCTCGGCAAAATCCTCATCCGGATGCTTCTGCGCGTACCACCCCTCCATGTGGCGCACAAACTGACGCGAGAAAGGCACGGGCTTGTAGTTATCGCGATACGGCCTGCGGAACGGCCCGAACAGATCGCTCCACTCCTTGGTCTTGAAGAGCGCGTACGCGTAGTTGAATGCGTGCCCCGCCTCGTGCCGCAGATACATCATGATCTGCCGCGTGTCTTCAATGTCATTCATATCGGCTTCAAGCCGTTGCAGCTTCGGGTCAGCCAGGTAAAACGGAATCCCGATCACCGGCTCCATGTTCGGACAACCCCACTCGTCGGTTAGGTAGCACTTCGGCTGGAATTGCTTGATGCCCTTGCGGTCCAACTCCTTATAGAGCTGTTGTACAAACCGCTCCAGCGGCGAGCCCTCCAGCTTCAGACCCAATTGCTGAATGGGCTTGGAGAGGATCTCTTGCACATCTGCCGGAGCTCGCTCAAAGTTGGCCATGGCTGGGGAGAAGAGTACCAAATCCAGCCATTGAGTGCTCCATCCTAGGGCTGCAGAGGAATTAGCCACGGATCATCCGGCCGCGAGCGGCTGTCGAGGCGATTCCGTTGATCGATACACCCCGCACCCTCTTGAACATCGGTCAGGCGTTCATTGAACGACTGGAGTCTAGCCCGATAGCAGCTTCCCAGCGAGTCCTTGAACTCCACAATCTCTTTCCCCGATTCCTGATGGTCGAAGTTAGTCCGATCCAGCGGAGGCGGTATGTTCACACCATCAGCACGATCCCGCGCATCGGCCCTCTCTTCGAGAAGTGCTTCATACACCTTCCCCGACGCGTCTGTTCTGTGCAATTCAATCCCATGACCTTGCCCAACGATTACCTGCGCCGTAAAATCCTGGCCCTTCGTCACCATCGTCTTGCGAGAGGTAACAGACAGCGGGTCCTCCTGCTTGAATTGCAAACTGCTCTCAGGCTTCCCATTCAGTGTGCGATCGATCTTCATCGAGACAACCGTCCTCTGCTCGATCCTCTGGTCGTACTGCTTGTCGCCCGGCCGCTCAAACGTCTGGTGATTGCGGAAACTCCCCTCATAACGCACCGTCGTTATAACGCTTCCGCGCGAAGTGCGTAGCACACCGCTGATCACATACGACTGCATAACATCCGTATGGACCGTGCCCACAATACGCCCTGCCTCGTCCGCATGCAGCGTGTCATGCACCGCAAGACCGGCGGGTTGCGCTGCACTCAAGGTATCTTCAAGAAGCTTTCCATCGAGCTGCGCACTTTCGTGATCCTGATAAACCAGCAGATTTGCCGCCACGTTGAAGAAGTGATTCGCACCCAGTACGCGCACGCTCACTGTGTGCGGTTTGCCGTCGTCCAAAAGTCCGGCAAACGGTGTGAGATCCACACGGAATGGAAGGAAGTTCAGCGTCTGAATCCCCGGTGTAGGCAGCCACAGATGCGGGGCAATGCCTCCGGCAAAAATCCACGTGCTCACCGGCGCCAGCCCGGCCGGCTTGTCATCCACCAGCACTTCCACGCCGCGAAAGCTGCCACCGTCGCACGCCTCAAATGACTCTAATGAGTAATCGCGCGTCCGCTCTAGATAGAGCTTGTCCACGCACGTATACCAGCGTTCATCGCTTGCCTGGCTCTGCGCAATCACATCCAGATACACACGCTCCACATTGCGCGGAAATGTGAACCGTTGCGACAAGACATCGTCCTGTGTAGCCAGCGCCTGCTGTTCTCCGTCCGGCTCGTTGCTCATTGGGTAAACGCGGTCGGCCACATTGGCCGCGGCGCTCGCGGTCTTACCAGTCCCCTCCGCGCGTGGATAAAACAACAGCTTCGCCGTCATATAAATCGGCTGGTTGGTCTCCGGACTTATCCAGTTATTGAGAATGATCTTCCCGCTCTGCTCCTCACGAAACAGCGCGCTATAGTCCGTCAGGTCGCGCTCCACATGCCAGTGCACCGGCACATCCGGTTGCGGTTCCATCGTAGTGGCAAAGTACAGGTTCACCCCGCCCATCCAGATTGCAACGGTGCGGTCGTACTGCCTCCCTGCCGGAACAGAGAAATCGGCTTCCAGCACAACCTTGCCCCATGCGCCCGCACATCCGCGCGGCGGAACAAACTGAAATGGGTGCGGATGCGCCGCCATGGAGGAACCGTCTCCATGATCGTCGAATGCTTCATGCTCGAACAGATTCGCCACACACGGCTTCGTCGACGGCCGCGAGACGGGAGGCTCCACTGAGGCCACGTCACGCGATCCCACAACCAACTTCGCTCCCGGCGCGGCCTGCGCTGCGGCTGAAACGGCACATGCCGACAGCACCACCATCGTCAGCCCCACCCGGACCCTTTTCATCCGCATCGATGTATACAACGCCTCCCTACGGCATTCGACGGCTGCGCCTGTCTTGTAAACCGCGCATCATGCGTCCGTCGAAAACTTCAGTCTAGCAAGACATGAAAGCGGTGCCTGAATGCCCAACACCGCCCTGGCCCAACCGGCCTGCTCCAGGGTGTAGACTCGTGCTTTTCCCGGCTTTTGCCTCTGCGTGCGCGCGCATCCGCAAAGGCTGAACTGCAAGGCGGGCCATCTGCCGGAGTTCCAACCAGCGCCTGGCGCTAACCAGGCCGCACTCCCGAGGTTGTATGAACGAAACAGTCCGCAAGTTGCTCTTCGATCCCACCGTCGGCAAAATCGTCTCCGCGGCCATCGCTGTGGTTGTCGTTCTCACGCTCTCCCACTTCCTGCAGCGCTACATCAGCCGCCTCATCTCCACCACAGACACGCGTTACCGCGCGCGCAAATTCATCAACCTGCTCGGCTATATCGTCGCGCTCTTTGCCGTCACTGTCGTTTTTCAGGACAAGTTGCGCGGCCTCACCGTCGCCTTCGGCGTGGCCGGCGCCGGCGTCGCCTTCGCGCTGCAGGAGGTCATCGCCAGCGTCGCCGGCTGGATCGCCATCTCCACGGGCAGGTTCTACGCGCCTGGCGACCGCATCGAACTCGCCGGCATCAAGGGCGACGTCATCGACATCACCATCCTGCGCACCACTCTCATGGAGGTCGGCGAGTGGGTCAACGGCGACCTCTACTCCGGCCGCATCGTCCGCGTCACCAACAGCCACGTCTTCAAAGAGCCCGTCTACAACTACTCCGGCGACTTTCCCTTTCTCTGGGACGAAATCACCCTCCCCGTCCGATACGGCTCTGACTGGAAACTCGCCCGCACCATGCTCCGCGGCCTCGTCGAAGAAGTTCTCGTCGACTACGCCAACCAGGTGAAGGACTCATGGAAGAAGATGGTACACGAGTACCGCATTGAAGATGCCAACGTGGAGCCGATGATCACCCTGCGCGCCACCGACAACTGGATCGAGTTCACCGTTCGCTATGTGGTCGACTACCGCAAGCGCCGTTGGATGAAAGACCATCTCTTCACCCGCATCCTTGAAGAAATCGACAAGTCCGGCAATCAGATTCGCCTGGCTTCGGCCACCTTCGAGGTTGTCCCCGGCTCCACGCTCGACGTCCATCTCTCCGGCGCAAAGCCGGAAACGCCCTCCTGCGCATAAGCGGCCCGCCCTACCGCGTGGGCCACGGCTTGCGGCGCGCCTGGTAGATCCGCTTCTTCGCGCGGCTGTGCTCCGTGTGCATTGCCGGCGTCTCCTCCGCAACGGCAACCGCCCCGACCGCTTCCTCCGCATAACCGCCCGTCCTGTGCGCGGACTGCTTTTTCGGCTGACGCCTCTTCGCCACCGGCGCGGGCGTCGACACCTTCGTTGCCGCCTGCCTGTCCATGCGTCCAAAATAAGTACCCAGCGCGCGCTGCATCTTTTCCGCCGCCGCCGTCACCGCAGCCTCCACCGTCGTGGCCAGCGCGCTCGCCGTGCGCGGCCGTGCTCCGGCGGGCCGCGCCTCCACCAGGCAGCGTTTGTCCGCCTGCCCCTTCTTCACATTGTCGATATCGCTCAGATGAACCTCAACCCGTGTAAGCCTGCGCGCATGCCTGCGCAAAATGTGGCCCACTTCCTCCTCGACAAACCGTGTCCGCTTCGCACTCGTGGCAATTGTCTTATCGCTGTTCACCTGAATCTTCATCGCGTTCTCCTTGCATTGATCTATATAGGTTGGACGCTCGTACACGCCGCAGGGCACCAGAGAGCCGTTCTCCTGCCCAACGATAGTCAGGCACGCGCTCCTGCGTTCATTGGCTGGCCAATGCACTCGCCCCAACCTGTCCGCTTCTCTCTGTCTCTCACTGCATCACCACCTTCAGCGTGAACGTCGTCGCCGCCGTCTGTCCTGCTGAGAGCACTGTCACCGTGGGCATGAACGTGCCTTTCATCGCATTCGCATTCGCCATGAAAGTCAGCAGCCCGCTCGGATTCGTGTCGCTTGCCGCATACTTCACACTCACACCCGCCGGCAGCCCGCTCACCTGCACCACCGCCGTCTCGCTCGGCGAGTCAATCGTGATCACCACGCTCACCGCCGGCCCGCCCTGCTGCAATGTCACCGTCTGCGTCACCAGGTGCACAGAGATCGGATTCACCGCGCCCATGCCCGTGCTTGCGTTCCCGCCGCATCCGCACACCGCTGCAGCAGCGCACGCCAACAGCGCTGCCCGCAACATACCGCACATGCGTCCGCATCTCATCCCTGCCATCTGACGCGGAAAATCTCACCACAGTTACACAATTCCGGTCCACCACTTTCGTATGGCACAATTCTTGCGCACAGAAATTCCGCTTTTCCTCGCGCCCAAATCCGGCGCGCAAATCTCTCGCTCAGGAGAAACCCCAGTGCAGCGTCGCGATCTGTTGAAGTTTGCCGGCAGTGGCATGGCCGTAGCCGCCACTCCCCTCGCCGCCGGTGCGGCCTCGTTCCAGTCCGCCAGCGCCTCCAATCCCGCCGCCTTCGCCAACGTGCGCACCTACGGCGCCAAGGGCGACGGCTCCACCACCGACACGCCCTCCATCAATCGCGCCATTGACGACGTAGCCCAGCGCGGCGGCGGCACCGTCTACTTCCCCGCCGGCGTTTATCTCTGCTACTCCATCCATCTCAAAAGCAAGGTCGGCCTCTATCTCGACCAGGGCGCGGTCATCCTCGGCGGCCCCACGCCCATGGAAGGCACCGCCACCGGCGGTTACGACCACGCCGAGCCGCAGGGTGACTGGGAGCCTTACCAGGACTACGGCCACAACCACTGGCACAACTCGCTCCTCTGGGGTGAAGGCCTCCACGACATCTCCATCACCGGCCCCGGCCTCATCTGGGGCAAGGGCCTCAGCCGAGGCTGGGACAACGAGAAGACCCGCCCCGACTCCTACAAGACAGGCGTCGGCAACAAAGCCATCGCGCTCAAAAACTGCCGCAACGTGCTCCTCCGCGATTTCAAAATCCTCGAAGGCGGCTGGTTCGGCATCCTCGCCACCGGCGTCGACAACTTCACCATCGACAACCTCATCATCGACACCATTCGCGACGGCATGGACATCGACTGCTGCCGCAACGTGCGCGTCTCCAACTGCACCGTCAACTCGCCCTACGACGACGCCATCTGCCCCAAGAGCTCTTATGCCCTCGGCTACGCGCGCCCCACTGAAAACGTCACCATCGAAAATTGCTTCGTCACCGGCGGCTACGAGGTCGGCTCCGTCCTCGACGGCACATGGAAGCCACTCACCGACACGCAGCACGTCGGCACCGGCCGCATCAAGTGCGGCACAGAGTCCAACGGCGGCTTCATCAACATCACCGTCACCAACTGCACCTTTGAAAAGTGCCAGGGCTTCGCGCTCGAGTCAGAAGACGGCGCAATCGTCGAAGACATCACCTTCACCGGCGTCACCATGCGCGACATCGGCACTGCCCCCCTCTTCCTGCGCCTCGGCACGCGCATGCGCGGACCCAAAACCATGAAGCCCGGCGTCATGCGCCGCGTCCTCATCAGCAACGTCACCAGCTCAGGCGCCTCGCAGCTCCCCTCCATCCTCAGCGGAGTGCTCGGCCACAATATTGAAGACGTGAAGATCTCGAACGTCATCCTCGAACAAGTCGGCGGAGCCGACGCCGCAATGGCCGCGCTCCAGCCCGAAGAGAAAGCCGACGCCTACCCCGACCCGCATATGTTCGGTGCACTGCCCGCCTGCGGCCTCTTCGCCCGCCACGTCCGCAACCTCGACGTCAGCAACGTCGATATCCTCACCCGCGAGGCCGACGCACGCCCCGCCATCTGGCTCCACGACGTCGACGGCGTTGACTTCTTCCACCTCAAAACGCCGCAAGGCAGCGCACCCACCTTCGACCTGCGCGACGTGAAAAACTTCCGCACCTTCGGCAGCGCACAGATGGACGATGTAAAGCTGGCCGAAGTGCAGGCGAAGAAGATCTAATCACCACAAATCTGGATGCCTAGGTCTCAATAGAACGCTGATCGCACCACACCAAAAGTGGGTGCCCCAGGTCCCTCGCATTTGGGGACCTGGGATGAATAATCTCCACCTAAGTAATGAGGATTCCCCCACCTGAAGTGGGTGCCCCGGGTGCCTTGCATTTGGGCACCCGGGAATGGATGCCCCAACCATTCCCCCGCTAGGCGTGGGTACCTAGGAAGTAATAACTCCACAACCCCACTTTTCCCATCCCACACCTTCGGCGTACACTCACCACCAATGCCACGAGGACTCATCCGCTACGAACACACGGATTACTTCCACTTCCTCACCTTCAGTTGTTACCACCGCCAACAACATCTGAAAACAATCACCGCACGCAATCTCTTCGAAGACGCACTCGAACTCATACGGCTCCGCTACCGTTTCGTCGTCGCCGGTTACGTCGTCATGCCGGAGCATGTCCACCTGCTCATCGGTGAACCGCAAAAGAGCAATATCTCCGGCGTGGTGCACGCGCTCAAACTATCGGTAGCCACGCGACGCCCCGAGCGTCCCTTCTGGCAGGCACGGTTCTACGATTTCCTCGTACACAATCCTGAGAAACGAGTGGAAAAATTGCGATACATCCATCGCAACCCAGTTGCGCGCGGACTCGTAGCTAAACCGGAAGACTGGCAGTGGTCAAGTTTCCGTCACTATGCAACGAGAGCAGAAGGACGAGTCGAAATCGAATCGGATTGGACCGCCACCCGCCGCGGACATCAGCTACCAACGCATCTGCAACACGTGGTCACGCGCGATTGAGATTGACAGCTTCCCGGGTGCCCAAAAGCCAGTCACCCGGGGCCCCCACCATATGTGAATGAACGAACAGGGCGGCACCTGGACCACCCGCCCTCCTGAATCCTAGCGAAGACGCGATGTGGGGGAATTTAGGGCCGCAAGAATCTGTTCTAAGACCCTTCTTATTCTTGCTAACTCGGCAGCAATGGGAGCAGCGTGGCTATCATTCATGGCGCTCTCCTTACTGAAGGAAATAGTGCCGAGAATTATACGCGGCAAAATCTTACCAGCGGGGTTTGTGTGGACGCTTCCATTTTCGATTTTCTTCTAGACCGCCCATAAGAGCCCAATTGAACATTGCGTTTCGATCCATTATTTCGCCAAGCTCATGCAGATGATCACGCGAGATGATGTGCTCATAAAATGCCATCGGAGCGCAACCAACTGCGGCATCGTAGTGCCGTCTAGGCGGCTCTGAAGCACAATGTCTGCGCCGAATCTGCCAAGCGATCAAGTCCGCTGCTTGCAAGGGAAGGAAAATCTTTTCATCTTCATAATGGATATCCCTGATTCTCCCAGCAAATTGGGAGAGATGCGCGACCTGCTCGTAAAGCTTAAGTGAAGGCTTTTTCACTTGGTTATTGTGATCGAAGATGAATTCTATCTGCTTCCCTCCGCCCAGAAACTTATTGATAGAAGTTACTGAAGAAAGAAATCCGATAAATAGGAAATAGTAGGGATTTTGCCACATCGGAGGAACCCATTGTTTAATCACCTCATCGTAGTCTTTCTGCTGTAGCCGAACACAAAAAGGCTGTGTTGCGTGATCGCCGATAACCTGGATCAAAGCATCTATACGACGATTGCGCTGCTCTGCGGTGATTCCTTTCCATTGTCCGTCTGAGCGCAGACTTTCCGCTTCACTGCTTTTGAAATATTCAATTTTAGGTGGCCCATCCAGAACGGCTAGCCAAGGCCGATCAAACTTGTCCCAAGCATCTACAGTACCCAGATAACCCGCTAGTACAAACCAAGGCGAGTCTCCACCGCTCCCGCTATCGTCGATGAATGCCTTCATAGTGTAGATATAAACATCCTTCCAAATATCATGCCGCATTCCCGCCAATGTAAGCGAATACTTGAAATGGTTTGACTCTGAACAAACAATCGACAGGTGGCCCACATCTAGAACTCATCCCAAGCAAAAATATTGGTTGCCCCACATCGCGTGCCGCCCAAGACGGATGAAAGCAATAAATTCAACTAGCCACAACCAACGTGCTCGCAGAGCGCTCCCGCCCGGCCGGCAAGGCCCTTTGCACATAATTTCTAATCTTTAGCGCACACTATTCCCATGCAGCGGCTCCTGATCACTTCTCACTGATCACTCCGGGGTCCCCACGGACAGGTCTTCGTCCGTGGGGTGGTGATCACTGACCACTGTCGTTAACTTCTCTATTTTGAAGACTCTGCAGTCAAGTCCTTTCAATTACGGACTTTGCGGACAAAGCGAATCCGCAAACCCAATGGATCACGGACTTTGGCTCCAGAGTCCGGAGTTTTTTTATGCAACTGGCTCCTGTATGTCGACACATCATGCCCAGCGGAAGACGATGCGGCTCCCCCGCCCTGCGCGGCGCATCGTTCTGCTACTACCACTCCAACCTCAACCGCGTTGAGCAGGCCCGCAAAAAATCCCTGCCCATGCCCTTCGCTCCGCTTGAGGACATGCGCGGCATCCAGCTTGCCCTTACCCAGCTCTTCAATCTCCTCGACAATCCCTACGCCGATACCGCCCGCATCAATCAGATGCTCAGCATCCTCCGCCTTGCCACCCGCGTCGCCATCCACGTACCCAGCCTGCCGTCTCAGGCCTCACCCTGCGCGCACTGCGGCCATCTCCCCGATGCCCCCGCCGAGCAGCTTGAAGTCGAAGCCACCGAGCCCACCGGTTTCCTCCCCACTGAAACCGGATCGGCCGGGGAACCAGCCGGCTCGCAAAGCTCCGCCCCGCGCGAAACGGCCGCCGAACTCATCGAAAAGTACAAAGCCTTTGATCGCTCGCCGGACTACGCGTCCGCCGCGAGCACAAAGCAAACGTCTGCCGCGCCGCGGATAGCTGCAGGCCATGACCCCGTACGCGAGTGGCTCCGTCAGCACTACGTGAACCCAGCTCCGGCGGACCAAATCAAAATCCCGCTTTCTTCAGCTCCCTAGTCCCCCTGCCCCAAAGAATTCACGCTTCTTTTCCACTCCGCTCGTGTATCATTCGCGCCGGAGCACCCTGCTTTTCCCACATGGGCGCTCGTGGAAAGGAGCCTCACCTTTATGCCACTTGGAAAGCGTTCCATTGCGGAGTTCTTTGGCACCTTCTGGTTGGTTCTGGGCGGCTGCGGCAGCGCCGTGCTGGCCGCCGCATTCCCCGGCCTTGGCATCGGATTCGTCGGCGTCGCGCTGGCCTTCGGCCTCACGCTGCTCACTATGGCCTACACCATCGGCCACATCTCCGGCTGCCACATCAACCCCGCCGTCAGCTTCGGACTGGCTGCGGGCGGCCGCTTCTCGTGGTCCGACGTGCCGGCCTACGTCGTCGCGCAGGTGCTCGGCGCCGTCGCCGCCAGCGGCGTCCTCTTCGTTATCGCCAGCGGCAAGGCAGGCTTTGACGTGCATGCCGGATTCGCCTCCAACGGCTACGGGCTGCACTCACCCGGCGGCTACTCGCTCCTGTCGTGCCTGGTTTGCGAAATCGTGATGACCTTCTTCTTCCTCATCATCATTCTCGGCTCCACGCATGAGCGCGCGCCCAAGGGCTTCGCCGCCATCCCCATTGGCCTGGGCCTCACCCTCATCCACCTCATCAGCATCCCCGTCACCAACACCTCGGTGAACCCCGCGCGCAGCACCGGCCCCGCGCTCTTCGCCGGCGGATGGGCCATCAGTCAGCTCTGGCTCTTCTGGGTCGCGCCCATCGTGGGCGGCGTGCTGGCAGGTATCGTTCACCGCATATTGTTTGAGAAGACCCCGCCCGAGCCGCCCATCGCAGGCGACGCAAGCTAACACACGCCAACGCGCCCATCTATCGCAGATGGGCGTGTGGCGTCTCTGACATACGAAACACCAGCTCGCCGCCTGCCATGATCTGCTTGTACGTGATCTGCGCGTCGGTGATCGGCTTTCCGTTCCAGGTCACCGAATCGGCCTGCCACGCGCCCTTCTCCGCACCGGCCGCGACGATGTGTAGCTTCCTGCCGTTGGGCAGCCGTACGGTGATGTCGTCAAAGCGCGGCGAGCCCAGCGTATACACCGGCACGCCGGGACAAATCTGATAGAACCCCATCGCGCTCAGCACATACCAGGCGCTCATCTGGCCCGCATCGTCATTGCCCGCCAGCCCGTCCGGCGCGTCCTTGTATTGCGAGTCCTCGATGCTGCGCACCTCGGCCTGCGTCTTCTCCGGGTGCCCGGCTGCGGCAAACAGATACGCCGTGTGATGGCCCGGCTCGTTGCCGTGGTCGTCGTACCCCTTGGCAAAGAACTCGCTAAGCCGCTCTGTAAACGCCGCATTCCCGCCCATCGCCTCGATCAGGCCCGGCACATCCTGCGGCACAAAGAACGTGTACTGCCACGGCGTCCCCTCCGTAATCCACGACACATGCTTCGTCGGATCGAACGGCGTCGCCCACGTTCCGTTCGCGTAACGACCGCGCACAAACCCCGTCTTCGCGTCGAAGACGTTGCGCCAGTTCCCGCCGCGCTTCTTGAACACCGCCGCATCGTCTGCGTGCCCGAGCGACGCTGCGAGCTTGCCGATCATCGCGTCGTCATAGGCGTACTCCAGCGTGCGCGATACCTGCTCGTCCTTGTGGAAGGCGTCGGGAATGTGGTCCTCCAGCGGTATATATCCATAGCGCAGGTACGACTTAAGCCCGCGCCTTCCCTTCCCGTCCAGATAATCGCTGCGCTTTGCCGGCTCCTCCAGCGCGTTCTTACGAATCAGCGGATAGGCCGCCGCCATATCGAAGTTGCGGATGCCCTTGCTCCACGCATCGGCCATCATCACCGCCGCGTGATCGCCCACCATCTCGGACGTGTAGCTGTTCCACGCCGGAAAGATGGGCAGGTAGCCGCCCTGCTCGCCCTTGGTCACAATCGACTGAACCATCTCGCCCTCCAGCTTCGGGTCCAGAATCGTCAGCAGCGGCGCCTGCGCGCGAAAGATATCCCACACCGAGAAGTCGCCATACTGCGTGGCGCCCTTAGCAACGTGCTCCACCGCGCCGTGATCGGCAAACCGCGGATAGATCCCGCTTACATCGCTGTACGTGCGCGGCTGCAACAGCGCATGGTAGAGAGCCGTGTAGAAGACCGCCCGCGCCGGGTCATCGCCGCCAACCTGAATCTGGCTCAGCCGTTCGTGCCACGCGCTGCGCGCCTGCGCTTCTACACGCGCAAAGTCCCAGCCAGGAATCTCGGCTTCCAGGTTCTTCCGCGCCTCTGCAAGCGATACGAACGATGTGCCCACGCGGAACGCAATCACGTCGCCACGATGCATCGGACCAAAGTGCAGGTAGATGCCGAAACCCGGCCGTGGCGCGGCCTTCGGTTCCGTCATCGCCGCAGCCGATGCGCCTCCCGTCGAGGTCATCATCTTCGGTTGCACAATCACCCTGGGCGGTGCGCCATCGCCTTCCTGCTCGGTCTTGCCGGGTGTCTGCGTATCGCCCACATACGCGCCGACTGCGCTCGCTGCATGATCGAACTTGACGACATACCAAGCACTGAAGCCTGCCAGCTGGCCCGACTGCGCATACTCACGGCGAATCGGCACCTCGGCCGTCGCTTCCCGCGCGGCCGCATCCACCTTTACCCAGCCCTCGCCGGCGCGCGCGTTGTTTTCCAGCACAACCCAAGTGTCCGGTGTGTCATGCAGAATGCGAAAGCGCAGAATGCCCGCGCGTGATGTTCCGGTCACTTCGGCAATCGCGTTCGCGTCCTTCAGGTCCACGCTGTAGACATACGGCGTGGCGTGCTCTCTGCCGCGGTCAAAGCTTGAAGAACGGGCGACTGCGTCTGTGTGCAACGTCCCCGAGCCCGGCATCAACGTGATGGTGCCGTAATCGGGCACGCAACTGCCGCTCAGAAAGTGCGACGCCCTGATGCCCTGAATGCGGTCGTCGTCGAAGTAATACGGCGCTATGCACTTCGTCTCGCCGGCGCGCGTCTGCGGCGTCCAGTTGATCATGCCGAATGGCATACCGACAGCCGGATAGGTCTGACCCTCCTTCGACGTTCCGTCCAACGGATGAACCAGATCTTCAACGGGTTGCTGGGCGTATACCGACAGCCCACCCAGAAGCATTGCGAGCAAAAGCAATTTCTTCACTGTCTTCATCAAAATAGGACCCTTAAGTACAACAGCAATTACAGCTACCTCAGCAGTCTACGTTCTCCCAGCGGGCAGACAGCCCACTTACTGCGTGAGCGCTCATCGAGCGCTCACGCACCGCAGCTTTTGAACTTATGTTTTAGACGGCACACCGGCTTTCGATCGTTTCCCGATCAGGCGCGTTTGAAAGCTACCCAGTTGCGAAGAACTTCACCAAGGTGCGCCAGGGAGACTGGCGCCTGCGCGGACAAAGATGGGAAGTCATCAGGTGCAATGACGTACGCCTGTTCCAGACTCTCGGCTATGCAGATGCACGCCGTATGCGATTGGTACTCGTTGTAACGGAGAGCGCTCAGCCATACATACAGAGAAAGCATCTCCGCATCCAGCGCACTACCTGGCAAATCTTCCACTGCCGGCGCCGGGTTCACTTCATTGGGATTATCGAAGACCGCGACTCCGGTAAACGGCTTTGGCTTGTCGCGCACGCCAAATTGCGCGGTAAGTACGTACGGCCGCGCACGCCGGAAAGCCTCGGAAGCTCCCCATTGGACAAACGAGTTGCCGAAGATAACGGCGCCATTCCCCGAGAGAAATAACGCACGCACATATTCACGCACAGCGGCAGAGCTCTCCACCTCCGGGGGACACCATGTCTCCACGTTCACTTTACGCAACCGGTCATATACCGCATCCGCATCGGAAAGATCCTTGCGCATTGTGTTCATGGCGCGTGAGAAATTGCCGCGGAATGTGTCGAGCCTGTCATAACTGAGAAGGATGAATGCCGAGTCACTGGCTGACTTCCCGACAGGTGGCAGCGCAGCTTCCACCAGGCTCTTTCCCGCGTCGATCATCCACACATCAGCCGACGCACTCGCCGTTACATTGCGTGCTGCAGGGTTATTGGAATCCGAACCAGAGCTGACGACGCTCTCAAGCGACGGGAGCAAAGCCTCCAGTGATGTTTGCCCCGGCGGCAATTCTGACAGATTAAGCGCAACTGGCCTGCCGATTCCCTGCCACCGCACCCATGTATTCGAATTGACAGGCAGCCTGCGCGGAATCCCCATCAAGACAAGCCGGTTCCGCGCGCTCTCCGCGCCCGCATTCGTCTGCGCCGCATGCTTGTCAGCCGCATCAAAGACCTCTTGCACGGCGCTCCGCCACTCCTGAAAGTAAGACGAGCGCGCGAGCAGCGACGAATTCTGAATTGTCTGCTCGCCGGTAGAGAAGTGCCAATGGCGAACGCCCATCTTCTCTTCGAGTTCCACCACGTCATGGAAGAGCGCGGTCGACTGCGCGTCGCTTAGCCCATCTACATACACCAGCAGACGCTCCACAGATTGACGCTCGTTCGGAAACAAAAACTCCCATCGCCGCAGTTGCTCATTCACAAACGGCAGAAATGTCAATGGCAGGCGCTTCAGCACATCTCTGTCCAGCGCTTGTTGCAGTTCGTGCGCGAATTGATCCGCAGTCACCATGGCTCTTCCCACGTACCTGCCGCGACATGTTTCCGCATGCAGCTACACGTGAAACTCCTTCAATCTCACCCCCTGTGATTCCAGCGGCCTGTATCCCAGCAGACCCGCAACTGTGGGGCAAACATCAATGTGGTGAATAGTCCGCTCTACAAACTCCGGCTTCTCCACGCCGGCGCCAAGGGTCATCATCCACGTATCGCGCGTGGAAGGCTCATTCGCACGGTGATTGAAAAACCCGTTCGTGGTAGAGCCGTCAGGGTCACGTCCGAACTCGGGCAGAACAATCATCGTCGTCTTGCCGCGATAATCGGGATTCGACTGCACTTCCTGCCATAGTTGATACGCAATGCGGTCTGCTGTTCGAATCCCTCCTACGTGCATCGCATACGAACCAAAGTGAGCCGCCTCCACATCCGACAGCGCCACGACGAGCATGTTCGGTGCGAACTTGCGCATCACCTCACGGGTCATGAAAAAGGTAAGTTCATCGCCTGAAGTCGGCCCACCCGAGTGCACAAAGCCAGCAATTGCTGCTTCAATACTGCCCCGCACACGCGGATCAAGCTGATCTGCTGCATCGAACACATTCCAGCCCAGCCCCTCGTAATTGCTGCCCTCCAGCGCACTCTCCAGTTCAGCCTCCACACGAGCGCGATCCGCCATGTTTGCCGTACGCCCTGAGCGCAGCGCCTCTTCCACTGCCAGCAGCATCAGTTGCTTTGGAAAGACAACGTTCGCGCCATACTCAGGTCCGTAGCCTGAAGCAGAACTCGCGCCAATCATGTTCGTCAGCGCCTTGTTGCTGGCTACCATCCATGTATCGCTGCGGTTGGCACGCAATCCTTTGCGAAACTGCTCGAAGATGGTGGGTGTGGTGGGCGCCAGCTTGCCCCAGTCGTCTACACGCTGCCAGTTGCCAGTCAAGATGCTTGAAATTGCATTGAAGTGCGCAGTGACTCCGGCATTCTGCATGTGCAGATAGAACCGCGACTGCGGCATCAGATCGTTTACCAGGTGGGGAATATTCTCCAGGCCCTCGCGCGAGAACGTCTCCGCTCGCCGCATCCCGCCCACAATGACCAACAGAACCTTCGGACCATCGCGCCCCGTGGACTCGCTCCGGCGCTGTCCGCGTAACTGCGGAACCATCATACCGGCAGCAAGCAATCCCGCTGCGCGCAGAAAATTCCGTTTCGATGGGTCGAAACACAAGTCCATGCAACCGCGATTATCGAGGCCCAAATCTGGGCCGACACCGGGAGTTACTCTCATGGGCGCACTCTCACCGCTGAAACTGAAGGCAGCTCAGAGCAAAAACAGCCCAATTCTAGGAAGCGCGAAAAGTCATACTCTGTGACACCAATCACAGGAAGTGAAGAGGGTAGCATCGTATCGCCTGTCAGGCCCCGAAGCTCCCTCGACACTCCGCACCGTGCGCCAACTGAAGCTATCTTCCTGCTCCAGCTAAATACGCAACTGTCAAACGCACCGTTCCACCGTCACTGACCGCTGTCCGCCGCCGCAGCCAGCGCCTTCACTCCACGCAGGTCCATCTTGCCCGTTCCCAGAAGCGGCAGCGCTTCAGCGAACACAAACTGGTTCGCCTTCGGCTTCCACAAAGCAGGCAGGTCGCACGCAGCCAGCTTTTCAAGTACCGGCGCAAGCTTCTCTTCCTTCAGCGTTGTTACCACCATGATCTTCTCGCCCTTTTTCTCGTCCGGCAATGAAGTCACGGCAAACACCTGCTGCTCGGTCTCCTCGGCAAGCTCGTGCAACTTCTCTTCAATCCGTACGTGCGGAACCATTTCGCCACCAATCTTGCTGAAGCGAGACAGACGATCGGTGATGGTCAGAAACCCGTCCTCCTCCATCATTGCCACGTCGCCCGTCGTATACCATCCATCCTTCAGTACCTCCGCCGTCTTCTCCGGCCGGCCCAGATAGCCGCGCATCACGTTCGGCCCCTTCACCTGCAACATGCCTGTCTGTCCGGCCGCAACCGGCTCTCCTGTATCGATGTCCACAATGCGCACGCTCACGCCGGGCAGCGGATGCCCGATCTTCCCGCGCTTGCCGCCAATTTGCATAAAGCCCGGAGCACGAAAGTCCTTCCCGTTTACCGTCACCACCGGCGAGCACTCTGTGCATCCGTACCCTTCCAGCGGACGAATGCCGAACGTATCTTCGAATGCCAGCGCAACGCGCTCCTGCAACTTCTCCGCGCCCACCAGCACGTATTCAATCGATCCGAAACTCTCCGGCGAGCACCGCCGCATGTATGCCTGCAGAAACGTCGGCGTCGCCACCAGGAATGTCACCTTGTACCTGGCCACCAGCGCGCCAATCACCTGCGCATCCAGCGGATTGGGATGGAACACCACGCCGACGCCATTCACCGCTGGCAACCAAAGACCCGCCATAAATCCGAACGAGTGGAAGAACGGCAGAATGCCCAGAATCCTGTCCTTGCTGCCCAGCATAAATACCTGGCTTACCTGCCCAATGTTCGACGCCAGATTGTAGTGCGACAGCATTACACCCTTCGGGTCGCCCGTGCTTCCGCTCGAAAAGATCACCGTCGCCAGCTCGTCCATCCGCGCGGCTTTGCGTTCGCGGCGCGTCTTCGCCGCCTCCACCGCAGGCGAGGCAAACTTGGTCGCGCCAACCGCCCAGCGCATCATGCCGCTCGGCACAAGCCACGCGCACAGCATTGCCATCAACTTTTCGCTGAGTTTCGGCCTGGCCAGCGCATCCTCCAGCAGCAGCGTCCGTCCCGGAACCTTCAGGTCGGGAAAGCGCTCCAGGAACGCCTTCGACGTAATCACTACATCCAGATCACATTGCTCGGCACAGCGCGCAATTACTTCGCTCGACGATGTGTAGTTCAAATTCACCGGCACGCGGCCCAGCATGGTCAGCGCATAGTTGGTCAAGGCACCGCCCACGCTTGGTGGCAGCAGCAGGCCCACCATCTGCTTCTGGCCAATCTGTCCACGCAACCTGCGTGCAATATATAGGGTCTTCGTCAGTGCGCCGCCAAAGGTCACCTTTGGCGTCTTGCCGTCGGCCATCATGAACCCAAAGGCCTGCCGCCGCGCAGCCTGCACAAATGCGCAGTCCAGCGTCTTCATGTCAGGCTTGCGCTGTTCGAAGGCATCGGCATGCAGCTCCTGCACCGCCGCGCGCACTTCCACGGCCGACGCCGCCGGCGCCATCTGCTGGCCAAAGCTCACTGTCACGCCATAAGGAACCTTGCGCGGCTTCTTCCATAAAAACCGCCCCCGCTCAAAGCTGAAGATGCTGCCCCACACGCCATCCAGATTTACCGGCACAATCGGCACATCCACGCCCTTCATAATCCGTTCCATACCGCGGCGAAACGGCAGCAGTTGTCCGGTGCGCGTAATCTGCCCCTCGGCAAAGATGCATACCAGTTCTCCTTCGCGCAGGGCCTCGCTCGCCGTCTGCAAACTGCGAATCATCTCGCGCGGCTGCTGCTCGCTTGAAATCGGGATGGCCTTCATGATCTTCGCGAACGGCTTCACCAACGGGTGGTTGTAGATTCCTTCGAACATCAGGAAGCGAATCGGCCTGTCGGTCGCCGCCGTCAGCAGCGCGGCATCCACAAACGACATGTGGTTCGAGACCAGCAGCGCGCCTGTGCGCTCCGGCAGGTTCTCACTGCCCTTCACCGTCAGGCGATACACCGTCCGCGTGGCAAAGAACAGAATCAGGCGTGCGAACCACTCCGGTACCAGCGTGAGCACATAGACCGTGCCCGCAGCGGTGATCAGAGAAGCCGCCACAATTACGCCGCGCGGGTTCAAATGCACAAACGCCGTGAACACGTAGTACACGCCCGACGAGAGCGCGATGCCGACGAATGACAACAGATTCGCCGCGGCGATGATGCCGCCCTTGTCCTTCTCCTCAGGCCGGTGCTGAATCAACGCGTTCACCGGCACCGCATAGAAGCCGGCAAAGAATCCAAGGAAGCCAAGCAGCACCGCGCTGCCCGCCAGATCGTGCTGCCACAAGCCCAGCGCCAGGCCAATCACCGTCATGCCGATGGAGCCAAGCGGAATGAGGCCGTATTCGATTTTGTTGTCGCTCAGCCAGCCGGCCACCATGCTGCCCACGCCAATGCCCACCGCGAGCGTTGCGTTCAGGTAGCCGGTTTTCGTCATGCCTACGTGCAGCACGTCAGGCCCGTAGACCACAATCGTCGAGAACAGGAGCGAACCGAGGAACCAGAAGTACATGTTGCCCAGTACCGCCAGAAACAGCGGCCGGTCGCGCTTCATCAGCTTTACCTGCACGAGCAGGTCGCCGAGGATGTTTGCGCGGAATGGCTTCTGCGGCGCCGCAGGCTGCACCTTGCCGATACCCAGGCTGGTGACAAAGCCCACGAGCGACAGTCCGACCAGCACATAGCCCGCCACCACTTCATGCCCGGCAAAATGCTCGGCCATCGCCGCGCCCGTCACGGTACCCACAATAATGGCGAGAAACGTGCCCAGTTCGATAACGCCGTTGCCCCACGAGAGCCGCTTCTCCGGCAGTAACTCCGGAAGCAGGCCATACTTCGACGGACCGAACAGAGCCGCCTGGCTCGCCACCAGCGTAAGCGCCGCAAGCGAGAGGCCAAGGTGATGCGTGGCCAGTCCCGCCGTCGCCAGCAGCATGGAGCCCAATTCCATCACCTTTGTCCAGATCGTCACCGAGCGCTTGCTGAAGCGGTCTGCCAGCCAGCCACCCGGCATGCTCAGCAGCAGAAACGGCGCGGAAAAGATGAACGTCACCACGGAGACAAACGTCTCGCGCTGCTGGTGCGCCATCCCCATGCCCACAATCATCGAGAGCAGCAGATTGCGCAGAATGTTGTCGCTGTACGCGCCCTGAAACTGTGTGGCAATCAACCACCAGAAGCCCTTGCGCGTCTGCCGCGCTCCACTCTGCTCAACGGAAATTCCAGTCATAACAGCCTCCGTCGTTGCCTCTACCGCTTCTTTCGTCTCAACAGCGTTTGTCATCGTGACCTCCATTGCCCTTACAGCAATGGTCCGAGAATAGCCAGGCCATTCTCGCCGAAATGGATGGTCCAGACAGTTTCTCGAGTGTCACAAGCGCAGTACTGAATGTGTAACCCGATCCTTATTTGTATTCCGAATACCTGAGCAGCTCCGCCTTAGCTGCATCGGCCACAATGGCAAACGGCATCACACGCGGTCCCTTGGGAAAGGTTGCATGCGCCGCTGTATGCACGTCGCAGATGATTGCCGCCGTCTGTTCAAGACCACGCTGCCAACGCGGACGGCGGGTGTGCCGCAGCACAAGCAGGTCCGGCTCCACTCCGGCCGCCGTCAGCATCGTACGTGCATTCTCCAGAAAATCCGCCCAGTGCGAAGCCACACCCAGCAACCTCCCTTTCAGAGCGGGCCGCCAGGGCGCCAGCCACTGGTTGGCAGAGCGAATGGGCAGCGTGACCAGTTCCACGCCCGCAGGCAGCGCATCACGCACCATCTTCGTCTTGCTTGGCCGGCACAGCGGAATTGCTCCCTTCAGCCGCTCCGCATTCGTGCACGCGGCAACGTCGGCTTCGCGCAGAGGAAATGCAGTCAGCGTCTTTAACTCCGCCAGCAGAATCTGGCGCAACTCCGCATCGGGATCCACCACCAGAAAATGATCCGGCGGCGGCGACTTCAGCCACTCGCCCACACGTGCCCGCACCATCTCCGCGGGTAAGTTCAGCTCACGCACCATGCGGAAGAATTGCGCAATATGCTGCTCCAGCACCTGCTCGGGTGTGGTGGGCGCTTCCACATGTGGCTTCACATAGACGCCGCTTCCATGGCGGTATTCGGTCCAGCCCTCGCGCTCCAGTTGCCTGTACCCCGCACTCACCGTATTGGGATGAATACTGAATCGCCGCGCCAGCTCGCGCGTACTGGGCAGCCGTTCGCCCGCCTTCAGGTCGCCGCTCAGAATTGCCAGCACCACCTGCGTCACCAGTTGCCGGTAAATCGGCACTTCACTATCCGCAGAAAACCAGAGTCGCATCCATCAGCCTCGTAGTCTCAATCAATGCCTGCTCCATTCTGCCATTTCGCTCTGCGTGTCCGTCATCTTCGATACTTACCAACACGCCTACAATGAGTGCATGCTGCTTGAGACTTTTCCGGTCGGCCCGTTGCAGTGCAACTGCACCATCCTTGGCGACGAACAGACGCGCGAGGCCATCGTCATCGATCCCGGCGACGAGATTGCACGTATCCATCGCCACCTGACCGAGAATGGCCTCACTCTCAAGCAGATCCTCATCACCCACGCGCACATTGACCACATTGGCGGCGCGCTCAAGCTCAAGCGCCTGACGGGCGCCCCCATTCTGCTCAACGAGAACGACCTTGAACTGCTGGACATAATGGATCAGCAGGCTGTATGGCTCGGAGTGCCCACGCCGGAGACCGCACCGCCCGACGAATCACTCACGGAGGGCGCGATGGCTGGGCTGCCCGCCTATCCCGCGCAGGTGATCCACACGCCAGGCCACACGCAGGGCTCCATCTGCCTGCACTTTGCGCCGCTCAAGATGGTCTTTGCCGGCGACACGCTTTTTCAGGGCTCGATTGGCCGCACGGACCTGCCCGGCGGCAACTACCCGCAAATCATCGAATCCATTGCCGACCGGCTTCTGGTGCTTCCAGATGAGACACACGTCATCCCCGGACACGGACCCGCCACCACCATCGGTATGGAGCGCCGTACGAATCCGTTTTTGCAGACGCGACGCTGAAACGAGCCGCGTCCTCCAAACACTATTTGTGTAAGCATCCACAGCCTACAGGCCTACAATCTCGCCATCCGCTCTGGAGCACTACAAAAGCCGGGTTCTGAGGGAGCGCCATGACCAAGGTTCTCTGCCGTCTGTTAATCCCGTCGCTCGCGTTTCTGCTTGCCTGCCTGCTCGCCGACGTTGTCCACGCACAGCAGCCGGCAACGCTCAACCACAACAGCAATCTACGCACGGGCCCGTATCCCTCAAGCAAAAACAAGGGCACTTTGCCCGCGGGCACTGAACTTCACGTGATCTCCAAGTATCCGCGGCTGGGCTATGTGCGTATTCAGACGAACGCAGACGAGCAGGTGGGCTGGGTACTGGAGAAGAATGTCGACGCAAGCCCTGCACCGGCAACCGAGACCGCCAATACAACGACTCCCGCAGCTACCGGTTCCCTCATGGGACCAGCGGATGTTTATCCCAACGCCACGATGACGCCGGGCAAGCCCGACCCAACCGTGAAGCAGAGCAATATTGCCGATAACATCTGCAATAAGGAGTGGACGACGGACATGGTACGCCCCTCCGTGGCTGTAACCAACAAGATCAAAAAGCAGACCATGGCGGCATACGGCTTTACAGATGCAATGAACCACTACGAACTGGACCACCTGGTCTCGCTTCAGGTTGGCGGATGTCCGGACTGCGTTGAGAATCTGTGGCCCGAAGCCTACGGCGACCACACGCACCCGATGACACAGAACCAGCGCGCGGCATGGAATAAAGCGCATCCCGGATCGGACGCAATTCACTCAGGGGCGCTGGACAAGGACGTGGTGGAAAACCATGTTCATGACGAAATCTGCTTTGGTATCCCCAATGCGAAGCACAGCAACTATTACAAGAAGTACCCCGCGACGGTGCGCGTAACACTCAAGCGCGGGCAGGAGATTCTGGCTACCGACTGGTACGGCTGCTACCTGAACATCATGAACGGAAACAAGCCCTGTGAATAACGAGGAGTCTATCTTCGACGCATTGCAGACGTTGTCTCTGATTTCGAGACCAGATTTCCGGTTTACGTAATATGCAACTTATCGGACAAATATCAACGTGTTTATTTTTCAAATATTTGCATGGCTTACATAAACTTAAACTTCATGTGACCCTTCAGGAAATTTACTCCCGTGGTTCACGCGAAATTTTTCAACAATTACTTGAGATCCTCGAGTAAAATCATGCGCCGGCGCGAGGAGACTAACGACCAGCCAACCGGCCTTCTCCATTCCAAAGAAGTAGCCCGGATGCACCCAGACTCCCCTATTCAACAGCTCTCGCGCGGTGTCTTCATCGCTGCCTATTGCTGGGGTACGCAGCACCGCATACCAGCCGCCTTCCACATTGAGACGGCGCACGGCATCCTGCCCGGCAAGTTGACGATCGAGCTCGGCGAGGTTGTTCCGCACGCGCTCGCGAATCTGGTCCTGGATACAGGAGCGTTCGCTGAGCCACTTCCCCATTGCCCACTGCACCGGCGCATTCATAGAGAGGAACGTGTCGGCGATGACTTCAATACGCGCAAGCGCTTCACCACTTGCCGGTCCAACCGCGGCTATCCAGGCAGATTTCATCTGCGGCAGGCCCGCTATCTTGCTGAGTCCGCTAACGACGAAGACATTGACTCCGGACAGACCGGCAGTGAAGCTTTGCGCGTTGGCGCCTGCGGTGAGCGCATAGTCCAGAAAAACCTCATCCACGATGAGCGCCAGGTTGTGCTCGCGGCAAATCTTCGCGAGCTCTTCAGCCTCCCATGGCTTGGTGAAGTGGCCCGTGGGATTGTTGGGATGCACAAGGACAATCGCACGGGTTCGGTTTGTGATGGCGCGACGGATGCCCTCGGGCTCAATCTGCCAGCCGTGGTCATAGACGAGCGCCGCATGCGTGAGCTTTACGTCGTCGAGATCTGCCAGGAAGTCAAAGAGCGGGTATCCGGGCGCCAGCGTGAGCACTTCGTCGCCGGGCTCGCACAAGAGGCGGAACAAGAAACTGTACGCTTCGCTGGTACTGGTGGTGAGGATGAGTTGATCCGGCGTCAGCGCGACACTGTGGCCGGAGTAGTAGGTGCAGACGGCTTCGCGCGCCTCATGCAGCCCGCGCGGGTCGGGATCGTAGTCCAATGCGCGGTTGTCGCATAAAGGCGACAGTACATTGCCATAGTCGAAGCCGCATCGAGTGGGGTTCGACGCTGTCAGATCGGCAACAGGGAGCCCGACCGCCACGCGCTCACGATGCGCCCGCGCCAGATCGCTCTCTTCCGTATTCCAGTTGGTTCGTTTTGCAAACCGCATCACGGTCTATTTTCGCCGATGGACCGCAGCTGAAAAAGGAACCAGATTGCACACGTCCTCTATCCCGAGTCTGCCTTCCTGCATCAGGCAAAATATTGTGTAGGCGCTTTTCACCCGCCGCGCCTGCTGTCTCGGAGGAACCTTGTCTCTGCGCGCAGTCATCTTCGACTACGGAATGGTGCTGACTGGCCCGCCTAACGCTAAGGCCCACGCCGCACTTATCGAACGCACCGGCCTGACACCGGAACGCTTTGAACATTACTACTGGGCCGACCGCCACGCCTACGACGAAGGCAAGCTTTCCGGCGTTACTTTCTGGCAGAAGCTGCTGGCCGATGCGGCGATTCCCGCAAGCGCCGAACTCGTGCATGAACTCAACGAGTTGGATGCGCGCATGTGGACCACGGAAAACCCTGTGATGCTTGCCTGGCAGCTTGCGCTGAAGGAGCACGGCCTGCGCACGGCCATCCTCTCCAACATGGGCGACTCAGTGCTGGCGCGTATGAAGGCCACGTTCGACTGGCTTCCACGTTTTGACGTGCTGGTATGGAGCTACCAGCACCGCATGGCCAAGCCCGACCATGCCATCTATCACCACACGCTGGCGGAGCTGGGCACTCAACCGGCGGAGACTCTGTTCATCGACGACAAGGCCGTCAACGTGGAAGCTGCACGCGACCTTGGGCTGCATGCGATCCAGTTTTCTACAGTCGAAAAGCTTCGCACGGATCTGATTACCGAGGGACTGGACAAAGAGCTGCCATTGCCCTAACTATCCGGATTCCTCCGCATCCGCAACTCGTTCCCCATTGAAGTGCCAACCGTACCCTCGATGCGGTACACTTGCTCCCCGTCAGGACAATTGAGCACGAGCTCAAACGTTTATCTGGCTGCTTTTCTTGCTTGCGCGCCCGCGCAGGCCGCAGCTTTTCTGGAGGAACAGTGACCCCCCGCATCTCGCATTCCGTTCGCATTTCGTGGCGCAATCGCTTGCGTCTTGTTGCCATTGCCGGAGCGCTCATTTGCACAGCCGCGCTCGCGTTCGCCCAGTCCTCCGTGCCGGTGGTTACAGGCGACGCACGCGTGGACAAACTGCTGAGCCAAATGACACTCGAAGAGAAGATGACTCTGATTCACGGCACGAAGGAGGACCCGGCTGTCTACCAAGGGCAGGCCGGATATCTGGCCGGCATTCCGCGGCTTGGCATTCCGGGGCTGCGCTTTGCAGACGGGCCTCCGGGCGTGCTGACACGGCACCCCTCGCAAGCTGAGACGGCCACGATGGGCGTGGCCGCCACCTTCAGTACAAAGGACGCTTACCTCAACGGTCTGGTGATCGGCCGCGAGGATCGCGCTCTTGGCATCGATGTGTCTCTGCAGCCCTTCGTGAACATCGACAGGGACCTTGAGTTTGGCCGCGGCTACAACACCTTTGGCGAAGATCCGTTCCTTACGTCGGAGATGGCGGTGGGCGAAGTGAAGGGCATCCAGTCACAGCATGTGATGGCACAGATCAAGCATTACGTGGGGTACGACTCGCCCAACGAGAATACATATATAGACGACCAGACATTGCACGAGATCTACGTGGCACCGTTCGATGCCGCCATCCGCCGCGCCGATGTCTCATCGATCATGTGCTCGTATAACAAGCTCAACGGCACGTATGCATGCGGCAACAAGGACACGCTGACCAAGATTCTGCGCGATGAGATCGGCTTCAAGGGCTTTGTCACTTCCGACTGGGGCGCGGTTCACAACGTGGACTTCATCAACGCCGGACTCGACATGGAGATGCCCGGCGGACAACCGGGCCCGATGGGTTCGTTCATCCCGTCGTATTTCGATTCTCTGCCGCCACCACCACCGATTGACATGAGCAAGGCCGGAGAGACCAATGCCCTGATGTTTGGCGGGCATATTCCGGAAGAGCCCGCAGAAGAGCGCGGAGGATTTGGGAACTTCGGCGCTCATGGAAAGATTGTGAAGATGCCGGAGGCGCTAAAGGAAGGCATTGTCACCGAGGACGCGATTACCCGCGCCGCAGGCCGCGTGCTATATGAGATTGCGCATTTTGGCTATCTGGACGGGCTGGCCAAGCACGAAGTAACGGCGCAGGACATTGACACCAACGCCAAGATTATTGAGAAGACCGGCGAAGATGCGGCTGTGCTGCTGAAGAACGACGACCACATTTTGCCGCTCAAGGCAGACGAGCTGAGCTCTGTTGCGTTGATTGGCCCGACAGCAGGACAGGTGGACGCGATCGGCATTAACGGCGAGCGGTCAGTTGGATTGCCTTATCGCCAGGTTGGCCCGCTGGAAGCGATGAAGCAAATCTCCGGCGACAGCAACATCAAGTTTGCCGTTGCGGACGATATGACCGGGACGACGATTCCGGCCAGCGCGCTGAGTCACGACGGCAAGCCGGGACTGGAAAGGAAGATGGGCTCCGAGACAACGACCGACGCGCAGCTCAACTTCACCGTAAGCAACAGCAATGCTCTGCCAGCCAACTCAACACCATCGTGGACCGGAACGCTTACTGTTTCTACCGCTGGCGACTATTGGATTTATTTGCAGGCGCTGGGCACCAACGCCCGCATTTGGATTGACGGAAAGCCAATTGCGCAGACTGGCGCATTTCAAGGCGGCGTACACGGAGACATTCTGCAGGCGAACCAGGACAACGCCATTCCGACAACCGACGGCATTGATAACGTACGCCGTGCTGTTACGCTCACCGCGGGCGCGCACACCGTTAAAGTGGACACCTCGCGGGATAGCTCCGGAAACCCGGTGCAGGTGCGGCTCAACTGGTACACGCCCGAGCAACGCAAGGCCGACCATGATGCGGCCATTGCCGCCGCACGGAGTGCGAAGGTTGCTGTGGTCTTTGCCTGGACGCGGTTGCGGCCCGTCTTCGGGTTACCGGGCGATCAGGACAAGCTGATCGAGGAAATTGCGGATGTGAACCCGAACACAGTTGTGGTGCTCAATACAAGCCAGCCCGTTGCGTTGCCGTGGGTAAACAAGGTGAAGGGCGTACTTGAAATGTGGTGGCCAGGCGATGAAGGGGGATGGTCGACCGCGAACATCCTGCTGGGCAAAACCAGCCCCGCCGGACGTTTGCCCGTGACCTGGGGAGAGAAGCTGACTGATTATCCGGCGACCGATCCGAAGTATCCGGAGCGCTCCGGCAAGACCCCCGACGGCAAGACGCGCTATACCGAGGGCGTGAACGTGGGCTACCGCTGGTTCGATAAGGAGAACATTGCGCCCTTGTTCGCTTTTGGCCACGGCCTGAGCTACACAACGTTCCAGTACTCCGACCTGCATGTGAATCGTGCTTCGGACGATGGACTCTATGTAACGGTCACGATTCAGAACACAGGATCAGTTGCGTCGGATGAAGTGCCGCAGGTGTATCTTGGCGCACCGGACGCGATTCCATCCGGCGTCCAGTTCCCTGTTCGTGCACTGGTTGCGTTCGACCGCATTCACCTGAAGGCAGGCGAGTCGCGCGTGGTGACGCTGCACGTTGCGCCGCGCCAGCTTGAGTACTGGTCTACCGCAGAAGGCAAATGGCAGCGCGCGGAAGGCAAGCGCGTTGTGAGCGTGGGTGCGTCGTCACGGGATTTGCGATTGCACGAGACGATCATGGAGTAGTTGCGACAATCACCAACATGAGCGCCCCATATCCCTGCAGCCGGGATATGGAGCGCCAACACACACGAACGCCGGAGCTAAATGCTCCGGCGTTCGTGTTTTCACTGACCAATACTCTATGTGCGCATACCAAGGCCAACGAGGTTGGCGGCGATGATAATGATGACGATGCCGGCCCAAAGGAGTTGGATGGGGCGGCCTTTGACGCGCTTCCACTCACCGAGCGCGAGGCCGACGATGCCGCCGCAGAGGACGTAGATGCTCATATGCAGCATCCAGTTCACGTAAGACATGGACTGCGGAATGTTGGCCGCACCCCACGCATAAAAGAAGAACTGCAGATACCACATGATGCCGCCGGTTGCGGCGAGTACCGTATTGGTGCGGAGCAGGCCGCCGGGCTGGCTCAGGTCTGCGCGCAGGCTCAGTTTTTTGAGCGTGCCGAGGCGAATGAAGCAATACGCGAAGTTCACAAGAGCGCCGCCTCCCATAATGACGACATAGCTGGGCAAAGCGGCGTAGAGCGGACTCACACCCAGGTGCAGAGCCGCATTTTCCATTGGCTTGGCTGCGTCAATGGCGAAGGACATGCCGGAGGAGAAGATACCGCACATAACGGCGAGGCCGAGTCCGAGCGCGACATTGAATTCGGTGGACTCGCCTTTCTCGATCATTTCTTTCCTGTGACCGGCCCAGCTCACTACGGCCACACCGATGAGCGCCACAAGAACGCCTGCCATCGTGAGTAATCCGCTTTTTGTGGTGAACAGCATGGCTGCTTCACCATGCATGAGCGGCGGCACCAACGTGCCGACGATAAGCGTGACGCCAATGGCCACGCCAATGCCAAGGCTCATGCCAAGATAGCGCATGGTGAGACCGTAACTGACATTGCCCACGCCCCACATGGCGCCGAAGAGCGCGACCTTGAGTAGAAGGCTGGAATCCATTGATGCGTAAAAGCCGCGAAAATCCGGAAGCAGGATGAGGCTTACGCCGATGGGCAACAATATCCAGGAGAAAAATCCCGCGATGGCCCAGGTTGTCTCCCAGGACCACCTCTTTACTTTTTCAATGGGCGCATAAAACGAGGCCGCCATGCCCGCGCCGATTACATGCCAGCCAATACCCGCAACGACAGACGTCATTCCCTCTCCTTACCTTCGACCTCAGAGTTCGGGCTTGATTCCCGCTCCTACTTCAGCGTTGCGCTGAAAGTGTAGCTACCCGCTTCCAGCTTCAGCCCGTCCGCGCTCTTTGCAATTCCACTGCTTGACGAGCCGACGAGATTCCACCGCGCCACTTCCCTAGCGCTAATTTCGGCTGTAGTATTCGCCGGAATTGTCACCTTCCACTCGGCCTTGTTGCCTGTCACCGTCCATGCCGACTTGATGACGCCATAGGACGACGGATAAGTGAAGTCGACCTTGCCGAGCCGTGCGTCAAACTGCGGATGCAGCACCACGGTGTGGAAGCCAGCATCGAGCGGCGTGGCATCGACACCCGCGGCAAAACGATACATCCAGTCACCCACGGCGCCATAGGCGTAGTGGTTGTAGCTATTCATACTCGGGTCGTCTTTCATCTGGTCGCCGTTCCAGCGCTCCCACGTGGTGGTGCCGCCGTGATCCACCACGTAAAGCCACGAGGGGTAGCGCGTGTTGAGCAACAGATCGAAGGCAAGCTTTTCATATCCTTCCCTGGTCAGCTCCTCCAGCAGATATGGCGTGCCGAGGAAGCCTGTGCCCAACAGTCCGTGATTGGCCACAATTTTGTCGACGAGGTGTTTTGCTACCTTCGCACGCAATGCATCAGGGATAAGATCCATGTGCAGCGTGAGTACGTAGCCTGTCTGTGTATCGCCGCCCTTGCTTTTCGCATCAGGATTATTGATAACGCCGAACTCGGATGCACTATTGTCGCCACCGGCCACAAATCCGTCGTCGCGCACGTAAGCTTTGTCGTAAGCCGCGCGAATCTTCTCGAAGAGCGCGGCGTACTTCTGCTCGTCAGCCGTACGACCGGTTGCCTGCGCCATTTCGCGCATCAGCGTGACGTCGTATGCCCACTCGGCTGTGGCAATAAGTCCGTAATCGGTTTTGCCTTCCGGGCTCAGCCAGTCACCGAAGGCAATTCCCGCGTCATTCTTCCAAAGATGATCGGGGTTCTTCTCCTCGATTGCGGAGAGGTATTTCTCCATCGCGGCCCAGTTCTGATCAATGACGCGCGTGTCGCCGGTCTGCAGCCAGCTTGTCCAGGGAATGATCACGCCCGCGTCGCTCCAACCCGCGCCGTGCCCCATGTTCTCCTTTGCCGTGCCCGGCGCATAGATGCTGAAGAATGGCGTGCCCGCCTGCGTTCCGCGCATGTCCGCCGCATACTTCCGTGTGAAGGCGGCAAGGTCCATGTTGTAGGTCGCAGTGCGCCAGAAGACCTGCGCATCTGCCATCCAACCCAGCCGCTCATCGCGCTGCGGGCAATCCGTGGGCACGCTCACAAAGTTGGAGCGCTGCCCCCAAACAATGTTGCTTGTCAGCTCGTTGATAAGCTTGTCGCCGGTTTCGAACTTCGCAGTAAACGGCGCGGCTGTGTGAATTGCGCCTGCTGTCACAGCATCCTGTCCGGGATCCGTTGGCAGGCCGGTTAGCTCCGCATAGCGGAATCCATGAAAAGTGAATTGCGGGGTAAACTCTTCGACGCCTTTGCCGCTCAGTGTGAAGTAGTCTGTGGCCTTGGCCGTACGCAGATTTTCTGTGTAGAGCGTTCCGTCGTCGTTCAGAATTTCCGCGAAGCGCAGACGGACTTTTGTGCCTGCGGGGCCCTTTACGCGCACCGTTTCGACCGCAGCCATGTTCTGGCCAAAGTCGTAGACCCACACACCCGGCTTCGGCTCAGTCAGTTTCACGGCCTTCATTTCCTTTTCTATGCGCACGGGTGCATAGGTTTGAGCCATCACGCGCACCTTGGCCGGTGCGATGACTTCCGCTTTCTCCCATGCAGGCTGCTCGCCATCCGCCTGACTCTCAAGCGGACCGGCCATACGGCCATCCTGCTTCTCGCCGTCGTAGAGCTCGCTATGAAGGATGTAAGAGCGGCGGGCCTGCCATGCAGCTCCGGTATTCACCCACTCGACGCTTCCGTCCTGATGCTCAATGCGCAGTTCGGCACGTAATGCAGGCGGTGTGACTCCGTAGTTGTTGGGCAGTTGGAACCACTCAAGCGGCGTCTCATACCAGCCCGGAGCCAGCAGCGCGCCCATTACGTTCGCACCCTGCTTCACCATGTCCGTAACATCGTAGGTCTGGTACATCACACGCTCGCGATAATCCGTCCATCCGGGCGCGAAAAAGTCGTTGCTGACACGCTTGCCGTTGAGGAACATTTCGTATGCACCCAGCGACGTCGCATAGAGGCGGGCGCTTTTGATGGGCGAACTCACATCGAAGGTGTGCTGCAGCTCTTTCACGCTGTCAGGAATCCACGGATGCCCAAGCTCCCACGCATTCTGTTGCGACGAGTTCTGTGCACTTTTGGGCCTCCACGACTCAGCCGATTTCCACGCAGCGCCATCCGTTGCAGCCGTCTGCCAGCCATCTGCAGCATGCACGGCCACTTTCCATGTTGCATCGCTGCCAAAGGTTGCCATCGTGCCATCGGCGTACTCCACCACCAGCGTTGCAATCATCGGCGGCGCATCTTCCGTGGCCTGCCCATTGGGATTCACGACGTAATGCAGCACCTCGACTGCAATTTGGTTGGCGCCGTCTTTCACTGACTTCGTCACATCCGCGCGGACAAACTTCTTCCAAGGCATCTGTTTGTAAGGCGGCAACGGATCTTCCTTCATCGCCTGGTCGCCATTGAGCCATGCAGACACTGTGTCCTGCCCTGTCGCGTAGAGCACCGCGCTTTTCACCGGTTTGGCCAGATTTACCGTGGTGCGATAGGCGTAGCGCTGCTCGCCGGTTTTCTCTTGCTGCAGCGCAGCTGCATCGGGGCTCATGATCCACTCGGTCGTGGCGTGACGCACGGCGGCCTCTTCCGGCGTCTCCCAGCCGATCCACTCCGCAGTCCACGGGTCTCCGTGCGCATGAGCTTCATGGCCCGACATCAACCCGGTCTCCCACCAACTTGCGCCTGTCGAGTCGTATGCCTTCCCGTCCTTGCCCCAAAGCTTGACGCGCCAGTAGTACCGTGTACTCGGCTGGAGCGGCTTGCCTTCATACTTCACGTTCATGGACTGGCCGCCGGAGACTTTGCCCGAGTCCCACATGTCTGCCTGGCCCGGCTCGAGCTTGCCCGCATCGGGCGAGACCATCACCTCATACGCTGTCTGCTTTGCGCCGCGCTCCGGGTCGCTCAGCCACCAGCTGAACCGGGGCGCCGTGTCATCAATCCCCAGCGGAGTGGCAACGTTGTTCACTTCCAAGTGCGCCGGGCCGGTGACAACATGCGTTTGCATCTCTATGGGATTCTGCCCTACCTGGGCCGCACCGATAGCCGCGCTCATTGCCATGCCGCACACTGCAGCCATACCTACCCAACGCAACACGTCAAAATTCTTCATCGATTCCTTCACCCCGCCCACGACAAACTACGCACATTCCGTCGTACACTTTCAGCCGGACCATTCTCCCCGCCCGCGCGCACAGTTGCAAAGCAGGCCGACCACGATCTTTCTGGTTCTCTGGCCGCCACCTTTGGCTTAATTTCCCTTTCGAAACTATTTCCATTACGAACCCTACGCAATGCAATACACAGTTGTCAAAGGCTTCTTCCATCAATTCATGCCGTGTAGAACAAGACGCTCGAGCTCCTATCTTGACTGCATGTCATATTAGAAGCATGTCGACAGATTCAGTGATTCTGTTCCGTCCAGTCGGAGAAGAGGAACTTGCTCTCATTCGTGATAGCGGGTGGAAACTCTTTCCTCCACGGTTGCCAGAACAGCCTATTTTTTATCCAGTTCTTGAAGAGGAATATGCAATTCAAATTGCACGTGACTGGAATGCACGCGATGGCAAGAAGGGATTTGTACTGCAGTTTGCAGTAGATCGCAAATTCCTGTCGAAATATGCGATACAAACTGTTGGCTCTCGAATCCATCGCGAATATTGGATTCCGGCTGAAGAGCTTCAGGATTTTAACCGGAATATCATTGGAAGAATTAGTGTCATGCACGACTTCTAAAGTTCGAATGATCTTCCATTATCAGCAGCGTTCCGGAGAGATAGATTCATGATTGTCTATAAGCTCAAGGAAGACATCGAAAAGATAAAAAACGTCCAGCGTGCTACTCAAACAACCGATGATTTTGGCATAGAGCCAACACATGGCATGTTTGGTTCCGATGAGTGGTGGGGCAACATCGAGTCTGGCAAGCTCTCCACAGAAACAGTCCAAGGAAAAATCACGAAAGTCTATATGGCCGGCATGAATGATTGGCCAGAGTTCAAGATGATGGATGAATCGGGTGCCGTCAGTTCATGGACTCGGGAGACCAACTTTGTAGAACAAGATCAGCTCTATCGCATAGGAGCCGCGATTGAAATTGACTACGTCTGGCAAAACCACCGGCCAAAATCCTTCAGCCAAGGCGCAAAAGTGAAACAAGTTATCGAAATTCGCATCGCCAATTAGCTTGAACCATAATTCCTCTCTGATCCCCCGAGCACGCTACACTTGCCCCATGGCCCCTCGCCTGTTCGCTGCTACCTCCAGCCAAGGAAAATTGCGCGATTTCCGCACCGCCGCGCACGCACACAACATCGACATTGCGCCGCTGCCCGAACTCTCCGAGATCGCGCCGCCGGAGGAAACAGGCTCCACGTTCCTGGCCAACGCAACGCTCAAGGCCATCTATTATTCGCAGCTCGCGCCAGGCCGCCTCGTCCTTGCAGACGACTCCGGCCTTGAGGTTGACGCACTGGCCGGCGCGCCCGGCGTTCGCTCGGCCCGCTTTGCCGCAGACGCTGGCTTTGTGGACTCACCCGACGCGAACGACAACACGGATGTGTGGAACAACATGGTCCTTCTGCAGCGACTGGCCGGCGTACCCGCCGAGCAACGTACCGCACGCTACCGCTGCGTACTTGTGGCCGCGTGCGACGGCGAAGTGCTCCACACAGGTGAAGGTATTGTTGAAGGCACGATTCTGGAAGCACCCCGCGGCACCGGCGGATTTGGTTACGACCCGCTCTTCTTTCTTCCAAAGCTAGACAAGACGATGGCGGAGATCGACCTTGAAACCAAGCTCACGCTCAGCCACCGTGGACGTGCGCTGGAGGCGCTGCTGCCGAAGATCGGAGCGTGAGATAAATCACTCTCACGTCCTTGCCTATCGACAACTTACGATTTGCGCCATGAGGCGCGCAGAAGCCATGCCTCACATTACGGTCCCCTCACCTTGACGCACCCAATCCCAGAAACCAATAATGTTGGCGAGACACGACTTATTTGCTATCGCCCCATCTGGCGTAAAGCCTTGTCCTAAAATAGCCCGCATCAGGAGCCGCGACTCGCATGGCAACCACACACCAACCTGCCCCGACGGTGCGTCCGGGCGTGCAGCCGCTCCGCGCCGGGAAAGGCAACTCCTTCGTCCTGCGCAAGCTTCACTCGCTGCTCGGCATTATTCCCATCGGCGCGTTCCTGCTCGAGCACATCCTCTCCAACTTTGAAGCCCTCAAGGGCCCGCTGGCTTATGGCGAGCAGGTTCGCTTCCTCAACTCGCTGCCGCTGGTTCGCGTCCTCGAGTGGGTCTTCATCTTCCTGCCCATCCTGTATCACGCCTGTTACGGCGTCTATATATGGATTCGCGGAAAGTCGAATGTCGTCTATTACCCCTGGGCCGGCAACTGGATGTATATGGCGCAGCGTTGGACCGGTTTGATCGCCTTTGCCTACATCCTCCAGCATGTGCTGCGGCAGCGCTTTATGGGTGTTGACCTTCCGGAGCATCCAGGCATGGCTTTCGCCAAAGTGCAGCATGAGCTCGCCAACCCATGGATGCTCGCCGTCTACGTCATCGCCATGATCGCCATCTGCTGGCATTTCTCGTACGGCGTCTGGCTGTTTGCCGCCAAGTGGGGCATCACTCCCGGCGTCAAATCGCGCAAGCGCTTCGGTTATGTCTGCGCCGCAGGCGGGGTTCTTATCTGCATCATGGGGCTGGCCAGTATCTGGGCTTTTGTCTCACCCAAGTACGCCAACGCACCGCAAGACGTCTTCCCCGCGCCTGTATCGCAACTGCACATCACCGCGCACCCCAACGGATAAGGAGCACCTGTGTCCCAACCGCGCATGTCGAGTGAAGATTTCAAGAAGTATGCTTCAGCAGGCCAGAACGCCATCATCGAGCTTGGCAAAGCCATCGCCGCGTCCGGACTTGATGCTGAGCTGCAACAACTCGTTAAGCTGCGTGCTTCGCAAATCAACGGCTGCGCCTTCTGCACCCAGCTTCACTTGAACGAGTCACGTCACATGGGGATGGCCGCGCCGAAGCTCGACCTCATCGCCGTATGGCGCGAAGCCGGCGTTTTCAGCGAGAAGGAGAAGGCCGCACTCCAGTGGACCGAATTACTCACGCGCCTTTCCGAGCACCATATTTCCGATGATGATTTCGCCCAGGTCTCCGCGCATTTCGCGCCGCAAGAACTTGCCTGGCTCTCGATCGCCATCGGTCAAATCAACATCTGGAACCGCATCGCAGCACCGTTCCAATACACGCCGCCGATTCCGCGGCATCCGATTCAACCCGCGCAGGTGTCTGCGCACGCTTGAGTTTTTCGCCCGTGCAGTTTGGCGGGCCTGATGTGCTGAAAGGACCAGAAGAAAAATGGCAGCACCCAAAATCATCGTCATCGGCGGCGGACTTGCCGGACTTGCGGCCGTCATCAAAATTGCCGAAGCAGGCGGCTCGGTCGATCTGTTCTCCATCGTCCCGGTTAAGCGCTCGCACTCGGTGTGCGCGCAGGGCGGCATTAACGCCGCGAAGAACCTGAAGGGCGAAGGCGATACCACCTATAAGCACTTTGACGACACCATCTATGGCGGCGACTTTCTGGCCAACCAGACACCCGTCAAGCAAATGTGCGATGCGGCGCCTGGCATCATCGACCTTCTGGACCGCATGGGCGTCCCTTTCAACCGCACTCCCGAAGGTCTGCTCGACTTTCGCCGCTTTGGCGGCACGCTCTACAACCGCACCGCCTTTGCCGGTGCGACAACAGGCCAACAGCTTTTGTACGCTCTGGACGAGCAGGTACGCCGTCATGAGTCGGACGGAAAGGTAAAGAAGTACGAGGGCTGGGAATTTCTCTCCGCCATTCTCGATTCCAAAGGTGTTTGCCGCGGCATTACGGCCATGAACCTGCGCACTATGGAGCTGAAGGCCTTCCACGCCGATGCGATCATACTGGCAACCGGCGGCGTTGGCGCCATCTTCGGCAAGAGCACCAACTCAGTGGTCTGCACAGGATCGGCGCAGTCGGCGGTCTTCCAGCAGGGCGTTTACTACTCGAACGGCGAGTTCATCCAAGTTCACCCCACCTCGATTCCTGGCGAAGACAAGCTGCGCCTGATGTCGGAGTCGGCGCGCGGCGAAGGCGGCCGCGTGTGGGTACCGCGCACACCCGGCGATAAGCGTCCAGTGCAATCCATCCCCGCAGCAGAGCGCTGGTACTTCCTTGAGGAGTGGTATCCGAAGTACGGCAATCTTGTTCCGCGCGACGTTGCCACACGCGCCATCCACAAGGTTGTGTACGAACATGGGCTCGGGATCGACGGCCAGCCGATGGTGTACCTCGACCTAACTCATATTGACCGTGCAACACTGGACCGCAAGCTCGGCGGCATTCTGGAAATTTACGAAAAGTTTGTCGGCGTTGACCCACACGTTGAACCGATGAAGATCTTCCCCGGCATGCACTACACCATGGGCGGTCTGTGGGTGGACTTCAACCAGATGACCAACATTCCCGGCATTTTCGCCGCGGGCGAGTGCGAATACCAGTATCACGGCGCCAATCGTCTGGGCGCGAACTCGCTGCTCAGTTGCATCTTTGGCGGCTTCCATGCCGGCCCCAACGCCATGGCCTACGCCAAGAGCCTTGAGGCAATGGAAGGTGACGGCGGCGCAGCGCAGGAGATTGCCCGCCAGACTGAGCTCAATAACAAGCTCATTCATAACGAAGGCGGCGAGAATCCCTTCAAGCTGTGGCGCGAACTGGGCGCAACCATGACGGCGAACGCCACAGTCATCCGCTACAACGCCAATCTGAAGAAGGCCGACGAAAAAATTGTGGAACTTCTGGACCGCTACAAACGCGTGAACCTCAGTGACAAGAGCCAGTGGGCCAACACGTCGTTCGCATTTGGCCGCCAGCTCTACAACATGCTTGAGCTTTCGCGCTGCGTGGTGCAGGGTGCTCTGTTGCGCGACGAGTCGCGCGGCGCACACTACAAGCCCGACTTTCCGGAACGCAACGACGAGAAGTTTTTGAAGACCACCAAGGCCAGCTTCACCGGCCAACCTGACGGACCGAAGCTTGAGTTCGAAGACGTCGATATTCAGTTCATCAAGCCACGCCCGCGCCGTTACGACGCCGCGAAGTAATAAGGGGAGACTGAGCAATGGCAGAACGCACTGTAACCATCGAAATCAAGCGCCAGGCCAGCCCCGACGCGCCCGCTACATGGGAGCGCTTCGAACTCCCTTGGCGTCCAGGCATGAATGTGATCTCCGCCATGATGGAGATCGCCGCCAACCCGGTAACGGCCGACGGCAAAGAAACCACGCCGATCACCTACGACTCGAACTGCCTGGAAGAGATCTGCGGGTCGTGCGCCATGCGCATTAACGGCAAGGCCCGTATGGCGTGCTCCGCGCTGGTGGACAACCTGGAGCAGCCGATCAAGCTTGAGCCGCTCTCAAAGTTCCCACTCGTGCGCGACCTGCAGGTGGACCGCAGCGTGCTGTTTGAGAACCTGAAGGCCGTGAAGGCATGGGTTCCACTGGATGGAACTTACGATCTGGGTTCAGGTCCGAAGCAGTTCCCACAGCAGCAGGAAGCGAACTACCCACTCTCGAACTGCATCAGCTGCACCTGCTGCATGGAAGTGTGCCCGCAGTTCAATGAAGATACAGGCTTTGTTGGCGCGGCCACCATTGCGCAAGTGAAGCTCTTTAACAACCATCCAACGGGCAAAGTCCTCAAAGAGGAGCGCCTTCGCGCTCTAGCCGGCGACGGCGGCGTGCAGGAGTGTGGCTTCGCGCAGAACTGCGTGGAGGTATGTCCGAAGCAGCTTCCGCTGACGAATTCCATCTCCGATGTAAGCCGTGATGTGATGGTGCAAAAGGTGAAGGACTTTTTGCGTAGCTAGCGTAGCGCGCACTTTAAACACAAACACAAACGTCGCAGGTTTTCAGCCTGCGGCGTTTGTGTTTTACTTTATTCCTCTGTCGCTTCCGCACCTTCTTCGTCGGCTGCATGTTCATGCTTGTACTGAGCGACGGGCATCTTTCCATCCCACCAAGCCCAGTTCATCGGGTACACATCCGGATCAAAGATGACCATATAGAAGTGCCAAACCAGAATGGCCAATGTGGCCAGAATGGCTTCGTAGTAGTGAATCGTGGTTGCCACATCTACCCACCACCGCGCCAGCAGATTGCCAACCAGGACCTTGGCCCACAGCATTACTCCGGTGAGCCCCATGAGTGCCGTACCCCACACGAGAGCCCAATACTCGGCCTTCTCGGCATAACTGAAGCGCCCAAACTTTGGCTTTTCCTTACGCAGACCGAGGTAGTAGAGCATTGTGCCCAGCACGTCGGTTCCGTCCTGCACGCGCGGTACCATGTCACGCAGGAGTTTCTTACCCTCGGCCAGCATGGCCAGGTAGAAGCAGTGATAGATGCCCGCCGCAATGAGCACCACGCCGGCGATGCGATGCACAAGGCTGCGCACGTGCTCGCTCATGCCGAGCACTTCAGCAAACCACGAGTTGGGGAACTTCAATGCGAATCCTGTGAGCACCAGCACGATGAAACTTGTGAGCAAGGCAAGGTGTTGCCAACGCTGCTGTGTGGTCATGCGCGTCATCATGGGGTTTTGGATGCGCCTGCGCGCGACTGCCTTGCCGCGCCACACAATCATGTTGTGCAGAAGCATGCCGCCAATCACCACTGCAATCAGCACCAGATAAATGAGCCGCACCCACCACACCACACGCGAACCCACGTCGTGTGCCTTGGCGCTTTCATCCAGATGCACGCGCGTTTGCGTAAACCGCCGCGTCGCTCCCTTGTGACATTTGCCGCAGGTCTCGTCGAGATGAGCCGGGTTGATGGTTGAACGCGGGTCGCTGGAGGGCAGGATGTTATGGACGCCGTGACAGCTAGAACAGTTGGCCACCACCACCGAACCATTTTCGTTCGCGAGGCCGTGGTAGCTATCCATGTAGCTCGACACGCGGTTGCCCGGCACGCCGAATTCCTGCGAGAGCCGCACGCCCTCGTGACAGCGTGCGCATGTATCCCGTGAGAGATTCTGCTCCGCCACAGGCGAGTTCGGATCGGTGTGCTTCTTGATGGAATGAATTCCATGACAGTCCGTGCAGACGGGCGACATCATGTTCCCGCGTGCAATGGATTGCCCGTGAATGCTCGCGTTGAATGTCTCTTCGATTTCCTTGTGGCAAGTACCGCAGGTATTCGGCACATTCAGCTTGGAGATGGGAGACTGCGGATCGTTTGCAGGGAGAATTGCATGCGCGGCATGGCAATCTGTGCACACGGCCGCCTTCATCGATCCGTTTTCCACCGCGCGTCCGTGCACGCTGTCCTGGTAGCTCACAAAGGGCTGCGCACTGACGCCATTTTTCTCCATAAGGAAACGCTGGCCATGGCATTGTCCGCATGTTTTCGGGATATTCACGTGATTCACAGGCGATTGCGGATCGCCACCCGCAAGGACGGTATGCGCATCGCCGTGGCAGTCCGCGCAACTTGCCGCAGGAGTTTTGCCCTCCTTGTTGGCCTTCGCATGCGTGCTGTGCTCGTATGCTTTCGCGGCGCGCGCGTGGCAGTCCACGCAGCTTACCTGCTTCGGAGCGGTCTCGTGCATGGCACTCGTCACGTCTTTGTGACAATCCACGCATGTGAGCTTCAGCCTTCCATGGATAGAGTGCTTCAAATTCTTCGCATCCACATACAGGCTTACCTGCTTGCCATTGACGTCTTTCGTGAGCGATGTATCGCCGTGGCAGGCAAGGCATTCTTCATCTTTTGGCTTTTGATCGGCAAGAGTGGGGAGGGCCCCGCCGAGCAGAACCAGCATCAACGCGTAGCTCAGTATTCTGCTCGAAACGTTCACATATTGAGCATTGGCCCAGCGCTCCGACCCTGCCGTGACTGCAGTCACACGCCGATGGTTGCAAAGAAAAACGCGCTGCCGTCTTTCATCCGCTTCACCAGCGGTTCACAGCAGCACGTTCTTTTTTCTCTCGTTATCTTTGTTTCAAGTTAAGGTCAGTCAAAATATGCAGTGAGCGTAAGTACCAGCAACAGGATGCCCAGCGCAATTGCAGCAAACCCCACAATGCGCGAGAAGCGCACATACCAGCTTGCCGGCGCGGTCCCTACACGTTCTTCCAGCTTTCCCTCCTTCACCATGCGGGCGTATTCCATTGGCCGCTTCTCTTTGAATTCCTCTTCGCTCTCCACGCCAGTAAAAATCACCATGTCCATAGGAAAGCTGTCGGGCCGCAGGTGCGTATTGACGAAGTGAATCGAAAAGATGAACAGGATCGCCAGCAAACCTTCTTCGCTGTGAATTACCAGCGCGGCATTGAGCGCCCAGCCTGGAAGAAAATGCGCGAAGAACGGAGCAAACCACATTGCATAACCGGAGAAACCGATTACGATCATGCCCCAGAACACAGCCCAGTAGTCGAACTTCTCCCAATACGCATAGCGCTCGAACTGCGGCCGCTGGCCGAGTCCCACAAACCAACGCAGGTGCCCAATCAGATCCTTCACGTCCTTCCAGTTGGCCACCATCGACGTCGGCCCCCAGAAGATTCCCTTTTCGCGCTTTTTAATGCCACGCGTGAAGATCTCTTTCACATGAATCAGAAACGCAATCGTCAGGATCAGCGCGCACATCTTGTGGAAGAAGAGAATTGCGCCAAAGCCACCCACCGCTCCAGCCATTCCACGCGCCCACACGCTGTCACTGAAGCGCAACGGCAGTCCCGTCGCCGCCAGTCCCAGAAACGTACTGAACAGCACAGCGTGCAATTGGCGCTGCTCGCGCGTAAACCGCCGAATATACCGCTTTTCTTCCGGCTTTGGCTTGGTGACTTCCAAGACCTGCTGCTCAACCTCAGCCATGATTGCCTCCATTTCCATTGCCGTTGCGTTTCACCTGCTCCATGCGCGAGCGCACCAGCCACAGAATGGTGTGGATCACAAAGAACGTCAGCACGCTTATCAGCAACACATTCATGAACATCCGGATCAAATAAAGTGCCGGGTTCCCTCTAAAGTCATATGCATTTGCGTGCGGCTGATATTGCACGAACTTCACATTGGCACCCGCATGGCACCGGCTGCATGTTTTCACCAGGTTTGCCGGCGCAATCATCGACTTCGGATTCGAAGCGGGTAATACGTCATGCGCGCCGTGGCAATCCCAGCACCGTGCAGTCTCCACGTAGCCGCCCAGCAATCCAAGCTGCGAGTGGAAGGTGTCGTGATAAGTAGAAAGCTTCTCCTTGTGGCACGATCCACAAATCGGCGTTGACTGCATGCGGAACGCCGACTCGGTCGGCTGCAGAATGGCATGCGCCGTATGGCAGTCCGTGCACACCGGAGCCTTCATGTCGCCTTTGGCGAGGCCGTGTCCGTGTGCGCCAGCCTCATACTCCATGTCGATCTTTGCGTGGCATGTACCACACGTTTTCGGAATATTCGTTTTATACGTTGGACTCTCAGGATTCTTGCGGCTCAGGATGTGATGCGACCCGTGGCAGCTTTGGCAATTGGCCGCCACCAGCAGCCCTTCCTTGCTGAGCGCAAAGCCGTGAATCGAATCCATATAGCTCGGGTATGTGCTCTGCAGTCCGTGCTTCTCTGCCATGCCGTTGTTACTATGGCATGCCCCGCAGGTTTTTGGGATATTCAGCGGATATACAGCGCTGCGTACGTCGCTCTTTGGAAAGATTGAATGCGCATCGCCATGACAGCTCGTGCATGGATGCTCTTTCGACCCGGCATGTACACTACTCGCCAGTTCGCCTGCCTGGTCCGTGTGGCAGCTCTTGCACTCCACCTTTGCCACATGTTCCGGATGCGGGAATTCCTTGATATCCGCGTGACACGCAGTGCACCCCAGCGCGCCGTGCACGCTCGCATCGAATGTCTTTCCGTCGACCGCAATACTGTGCCCTTTAGAGTCCTGCATGGTCTTATCGCCATGGCACATCAGGCAGTCTGTTTGCGCACGTACAACACGCGCGGCCATCACAAACAATGCAACCGCTGCCAGAACAAGCAGCGGTCTCAAAAATGTCTGTCCAGCCCCACACTGGGGCGAAGCTGGTTTTAATCTTTTATGCGAACCCAATCCTGCGGCGTGCCTCATACTGAGCTCTTCCTTCTCGCACCACGCTGTGGCGTTCTCGTTCTACACGCAAGGCTCTCCCTGTGCGGATATCTCCACATCTTCGGGAGCCTGGCCTCACGGGGAACTTACTTATGAGAAAAGACCTTTGGTGCAAAAGTCGCAGTGATACCAATCACACGCGCACCATCGTGTTCTGCATTACTCCGCATATCCGCCCTAAGTTCAATCCTTCACGCAGCATCCGGAGGTGGCCTCTATTCCATGATTCTCTGATTCCCTATTTTTCCGTTCACCGGACACGCTATGCTTTCTACATGCGCTCCCTCATCGCACTGGCCATTGCCGCGCTTACGGTTCCCGCTCTTGCCGCCACACGCCCGGTTCCTGCGCGTTGTACGCCGCAAGTCAATCGGGAACTCGCCCGTTTTGCCGCCTCCAATTCGGGCAACCGCGAGGCTCATGCAGATAACATCATGGTCTGCGGCACCGCAACGCACGACGCTTTTTCGCAACGCGCCAGCCGCCGCACTCACGCCGGTCCGCATCAGGTGATCATGCTCTCCGCGCCCGGGCCTCATGGGCAGGCAATCGCAGTTGAGATTGTGACCAACGACGACCTCGACGGCGTTGTGCGGGTGAACACGGGCGATACCGTCTTTGCATATGGACAGGCCTATATCCCTTCTCCGCACGAACGCCGCCCCGGCGGAATCCATTTCTCAGCCGGTATTCATGACACGCACTGCTCAACACACCGCGGCGCCGACGACGGCTGGGTTGTTGTCAACTCTGCCCGTTATCCGACTCGTCCCTGCCGCATCCGTTAATTTGTTTGAGCAACACAGTCTCTTTTTTCGAATCCTGGAGTGGGCACTATGCTCGACAACTTGCGGTGCATTTGTCGGCATGCGCGAAAGATATATACATAGAAATTCTTAATTGTCTTAGGAATTCGCCCTTCCGGAGTTTCCGTAAAGAAAGATAAAGCCTGAACTTTGTGTCTCCATTTTGACTCAAAGAGAACTTCGATAGTCTGCAATCCACGGAACACGCTATTCTTCCTCCATGCATAGCCGCATGCTTCCCCTCATCCTCTATGTCCTGTTCGCCGCTTCCATGCTTGCCCAGACGCAGGAAAATGACCTTGCTCCCGCCAATCCTGCGGTGGCCGCGTGGAAACAACTTCTGCCTAGTGTTAGCACTGTGCTCGGACCGCAGCTGAACTGTGACGCGCCCGTCATTGTGGATGCCGCGGAATTCTCAGGTCACGGTCCGTCCGTCGCGCTTGTGAAGGCATGCCCGACAGGCGACCGCTCCGATCAGATCACTGTGCTCATCCTGGAGAACGGCAAACCTGTTGTCGCGCAGTTCCGTGATCCTTCCGGAAACCCCATGACACCCAAACTAGAGCGCAGTAAGTCACCAACAAAGCCACGCGACATCCAGCTCGACTCGCGCCATGACGAAATCATCACTACTGCGCAGGACCGCGACGAACACAATCAGTTTCTCGGCTGCATTGCCGCCGTCTACTCATGGAATGAGCACACACGCACCTTCGACTGGAACACTAAGAAATCGAAGAAGCAATTCGCAACGTACTGCGGTGAGTAGGGGCTAGTGATTGGTAATTCCGGACTACGGGGATTGAGGCTGCCGGGCATAAAAATGGCGCCGAAGCACGAGGGTGAGCTTCGGCGCTAGCTATAGACGCGAAGATGCGAAGACTAATTCATGTCGTCGCAGTAACGACCGATCAAAACGGTATTGCCGTTGGCAGTGTCCTTGAGAAGAAGACCGACCACGCGGACTGTATCGTTGCCGGCGAGACTATTGAGACCTGACCAGCCAAGACGCCAGCCTGTTTTGTTGGTGACGTAAACGGTGACGGTTTGCGGAATGAGTACGCCAGCGAAGCCATTGACCTGCATCTGGAACGTACCATTGGCGAGATTGATGCTGCCGGGCACAACAGTGCCGTTAAGGCCTGAGGCGCGGAGCATGACACGATTAACGGTGACGGCGGATGGGTCGGCGGCACCACTGGCAGGACCACCGATGGCGACATGCTGGCCGGCAACAAGCGCGCTCTGGTTGAAGAGGAATTGTGTGAGCGGATTGTTCATCCAGTAGATTGAGAAGATCTCGCTTCCCGCGAGATTAACTTTGCCAATCTGACCAAGTTGCAGGCCGGTGGTTGCAGGCAGCAGACCACGCACATAAAGGTCGAAATTGGTGGCAGGGCCTGTGGTTGGATTCACATAGGTGACTAGACCACCTGCGTAAAAGCCGTTCTGCGAGAGGATGGCGACTTCATCGGCGTTGAGTGTGGCATCGGCACGGTCAAGATAACCGGAAAAGGCAACGATGCTGCTGGTGGTGAGATCGCCGAGCGATGCGTTGCCGTCCCAGTGCGTGCTGCTGCTGACGTTGATGGTGAATTGGCGGCCATGCGGACCCTGGACAACGAAAGATTGGCCGGATGAGTTGACACTGACAATGCCACCCACCCACTCGTCGATGTAAGCACCGGGATCAGTGTTGCCGACGCCATCGATGGTGAAGGTGGGATCAACGACGCCGGTGATCTGGCCGTTGGAATCGACTTCGATGGATTTGTGGAGATCGAAGTCGATACGCAGGCCGGCGGGCGCACCATCCACAGTGACCACGAGCGGCTTGGTGAGCGCAACGGAAACAGAACTCGAAGTGAGCGTGGCGGCTTCGGTTTGGATGGTGGGCGCGGCGGTTGAAGTGTCAAGGTATCCAATGGTGGCAGTACCGAGATTGATGGTGACATTGGTATAGGTGCCGGCGGCAACGTCATTCATGTCAAGCAGGGTTTGCAGGCCGTTAAAACGGGCGAAGTCGACAGTGGATGCGCTGCTGAGCAGTGAAACATTATTGCCACTGGAGTCTGACGCAGTAATGCTCTGGACCTGAACCGCAAAGGACGCGACAGAAGCCATGGGTGCGTCAGTACCGACTACGAATGAGGGACCAGTGTTGGCGGCGGTTGCGGAGGTTCCAGCGGAGCCGCTGCTGCATCCGGCGACGAGCAGAACGCCGAGAGAGAGCAGGACCAGGGGGAGGACGATGGCCTTTGCCTTGAAATTGTGTTCCATGAATTGAGTGTTCGCTTTCTGCGTTGCCCGTTGGAAGGTACGGGGGCAGACGCGGGTTTCAGACCCGAAGCGGAGTGATTGCGGCGTTCCTGAGAGCAGCCCGGGCCTTCGATGAGCGCGAACACAGGTGCTCTGAACAAAGTTGCGGGGCCAAACAAGAAATTTCTAGAAAGTTGTAAAGAAGCAGTAAAAATGCGGGTTTTCAAGATTTTTTGACGACAAAACCTTACAAATCCTTACAGAGTGAGAAGCAACCCGCGGTGGGGAAAAGATAGAGGAGCAAGAAGATGCAGCCGTTATTCAAAGCCGGCGCTTAGTTGGCGTGTGTCTGCGTAAGAAGGCCGAGTGAAACGATGAGCTTTTCAAGACGGGCTCGCGTGGCGGCGGCAGGAGGAACCAACGGGAGACGCACGACATCTTCACAGCGACCCATGAGGTTGAGCACCGTTTTCACTGGGCCGGGATTCGATTCCCAAAAATTGGCTTCAAAAAGCGTGGAGAGGGTGCGATTCAAAGAGCGCGCTTCCATCCAGTTGCCAGCGAGTCCAGCGCGGATCATTTGTGCAACTTCGGCAGGCACCTCATTGGATGCAACGCTGATGAGTCCATGAGCGCCTACACCAACAGCGGCGAGTGCGAGGTTGTCGTCACCGGAGAAGACTTTGAAATCGGCCGGCATGGAGTGCACAAGCGATGCGATTTGCGGCAACTTGCCGCTGGCTTCTTTGATGGCCTGAATATTGGGCGCAGCATTAGCCAAGCGTAGAACGGTCTCAGGATCGAGGTTGACGCCGGTACGGCCGGGTACGTTGTACACGCAGACGGGAATGGGATCCACAACATGAGCCAATGCGAGGAAGTGCCGATACTGCCCTTCCTGCGTGGGCTTGTTGTAATACGGGTTGGCCGAGAGAACACAGGCAACACCGGGAATCTGCACTAACCGAGAAGCCTGCTCGAGAAGTGTACGCGTGGAATTGTGCGTGCAGCCGGCCCAGACCGGGACGCGTCCGCCGGCGGCGTCAGTAACGATGCGCACCGTGCGAAGCCATTCGTCTTCATTCAGCGTAGCCGCTTCGCCAGTGGAGCCACAGGCGACGAGGAAATCAACACCGGATGCAATTTGCCAATCGACGAGTGCGCGAAGGGCGGATTCGTCGATCGATTCATCGCGACGAAAGGGTGTGACAATTGCAGTGCCGCAGCCGGTGGTCTCCATCATTGGAGAGTGTATACCGCGCGGGGCCCCTGCGGGGCGGCAGATGCTTGCCGATGACTCGCATGGGGTACGAGATTTCTCATTATTTTGCTCAGTTGAAATTGACGGGTCATGGACGTTGAGGAGAGGGGCGAAGTAGAGTGAGCACGGTTTCTGACCATTTTTGCACCGATTTTTTTGCGTTCGGGAGTTGGAGCCCCCTTATCCACAATGAGTCTCTTTGTGCACGTTGACCGGGCGTTTAGAGCTTCGTAGAGTCAGTAAACGGAGGTGTGTGCGGAGCACGCAATGGCCGAGCCTTGGCCAAAGTGTACTGCGTTCATTTCCTGAAGTACGCCATCGGAGAGAACATGCTGAAACTGAAGAAGATCCACATTCTGGGCTTTAAGAGCTTCTGCGACCGGACGGAGTTGACGGTTCCTGGCACAGGCATTGCTGTTGTGGTGGGGCCCAACGGATGCGGGAAGTCGAACATTCTGGATGGCGTGACGTGGGTTCTGGGTGAGCAGAGCGCAAAGACGCTGCGCGGCAGCCACATGCAGGACGTGATCTTTGCCGGAACGCGCGACCGCAAGCCGCTCGGGATGGCAGAAGTTTCAGTGACGCTGGTTGATCCAGAAGCGTACGAGGGACCCGTTCCTGTGGAGCCTGAAGTTGAGGTGGAGCACGAAGCGCCGGGCGACTGGAATGAAGAGGAACTGCGCAAGCAGAAGGCTACTGAAGCGGAAGAGATTATCGCGGCTGAGCAGCCGGGCGTGGTTCTTGAGGAAGAAGGCGAAACCGTAGCAGAAGCTCCTCAGGCTGATGCAAGCGCCGAGAAACAAGCCGACGGTCCGCAGGCAGTAGTACTGAAGATCCGGCGCAGGAAGTTTCACCGGACACCGGCGCAGAAGGGCGAGATTGTCATTACGCGGCGGTTATTCCGCACGGGAGAGAGCGAGTATCTACTGAACGGCAAGCTGTGCCGCCTGCGCGATATTCAGGACATCTTCATGGGCACAGGTCTGGGGCCGGAGAGCTACGCAATCATCGGGCAGGAGCGTATTGGACAGTTGCTGAGCTCGAAGCCATACGACCGGCGCGCCATTATCGAAGAGGCCGCAGGAATTACGCGCTTCAAGACGAAGAAGCGGCTTGCGGAGCTACGGCTGGAAAGCTCAAAACAGAACCTGGCCCGCGTGGATGACATTTATGAAGAAGTGACGCGGCAGATGAACAGCCTGAAACGGCAGGCTGCCAAGGCCGAGCGCTACGGTGCGGTGCGTGACGAATTGCGCGCGAAGATGCGCGTGGTTCTGGCCAGCCGCATGGCAACGATGGACGCCGAGCAGGTACGGCTGGAGCAGGAGATCAATGCGCTGAGCGAGAAGATTCACGCAGCAGCGGCAGAGATTGAGACAGCCGAAGCCAACCAACACGTGCTGACAGAGCGCAGCTTTACGCTGGAACACGAAGGACAGGATGCAAAAAATCGCGCGAATGAAGCCGCAGTGGAGATGGAGCGTGCGGCAGCACGGAAGCGCGCGAATACTGAGCGACTAAGCGAGCTTGAGTCGCGCATGGCCGCGGCAGCAGGTGAGCTGGAACAGACAAAGACGCAGCTTGCGAGTATTGCCGAGGAGCGTACGCAGCAGAAGGCATTTCTGGAGACGGCGGCCGGCGAGTCGCAGGAGTTTCGCTCGAAGGTGGAGGCGCGACAACAGGAGGCGCGTGCGGCACAGGAAGAAGTGTTCGGCTCCGAACGTGAACTGGAGACAGCGCGACGCCATGCGATGAGCCTGTTGTCGCAGGCAGGCAATGCGCGTAATTCGACAGCACAGGCAGAGGAGAGCCTGGCGGCGCTGGAACGCGAAGCCGAGCGGCTACAGGCGGAGATTGGACAAACGCAGCGCGAGCTTGAAGGACTTGGCGTGGAAAGCGGCCAGGTAAAGATGAAGTTCGAGAGCGCGGCGGAGACTCTGACGCGCCTGACCGGCGAGATTGCCGTCCTGCGCGAGACGCTGCAGACCAAGCGCAGCGAAGAAAGTGCATTACGCAATGAAGTAAACCAGCTGCGTGGCGAACAGGCCGCGGCTACGGGACGCAGAGATTCGCTGGATGCGCTGATTAAGAACCATAGCTATTCAACCGACACTGTGCGGCGGCTGTTGAAGCCTGGCACTCTGGCCGAAGGCATGGCGCCGGTCGGCACACTGGCAGACTTCATTGAGGTGAGCGGCGCATACGAAGGCGTGGTCGATGAATTTCTGCGCGACGAGTTGAATTTTGTTGTTGTCAAGAGCTGGGGAGCGGCGGAAGAGGGCGTGCGGCTGCTGAAGTCGGGCGTGGACGGACGCGCTACGTTCCTGGTGCACGACGGTGCGCAGGGCGTGCTGTTTGAAGACAACACGCAGCCGGTGAATGTGGCGGGCGCAACGCCGCTGAAGGATGCAATCCGTGTGCTGAACGGATTCGAACGCTCCATTGAAGCGATCCTGCCGAAGATGCGCAATGGCTATCTTGTGGATGACTCGCTTCGTGCGAAGTCGCTGGCGTACGAGCATCCGTTCGCATACTTCCTCACGCCGGAGGGCGAGTGCTTCCACAACGGAACAGTAACGGGCGGCAAACCGGCGAGCGAAGGCCCACTGGCACTGAAGCGTGAGCTGCGTGTGGTGGAAGCGCGGCTGGAAGCTCTGAATAGCGAGCTCGGTCAGAAGGAAACCGCTACTGCGACGCTGTCGCGCGAAATTGAAGATTTGAATAAGCAGCTTGAAGCGAAAGGCGAAGAGCGGCGCGCGGCAGAAAGTGACAGCGCCAACCAGGGAGCGGCGCTGAAGCAAATGGAGGCGGCTACCGAGCGCATGGAGCGTCGGTTGCAGGAGTGGACGCTGCAGGCGGCGCGGAACAAGGATGCACGCGAAGCCAAAGTCACGGTGATCGAGCAAAAGCGCGAAGAGGCCGTACGTCTGGAAGGCGAGCACAAACAGGCCGAAGCAGGACTTGAGGAACGGCAGGGCAAGTTGCTGGAAATGCGGCAGAAGCGCGAGGCCGTGCAACAGGAGGCCGCGCAACTAACCGCCGAATTGGCGGGCCTCGAAGAGCGGCGGCGTGGTGCGGAGGCAGCGTATCAGCGCATCGAGCGGCTACACGCAGATCTTGAACGCCGAGTGATGACGATTGAGCAACAGCGCGCAGCGGCAGAAGCCGAGCGCGAGCAACGCATACGTGAGACAGCGGAACTGGCCGAGCGCGAAGAACAACTGAAGGTGCAGAAGACCGAAGCCATGGAGCTGTCGCAGAAGCTGATGGCAGAGGCACAAGCGGTGCGTGAGAAGCTGGCCACGATAGAGACTGAGCTGAAGACGCAACGCGGTACAGTGGACCAGATGCGCGAAGAGCGCGGGAACAGGCAGAGCGAAGGGTCGAAGCTGAAAAGCGACCTTGAACACCTGGAAGCGAGCTGTCTGACTGAAGTGAATGCAGAGGCTTCCGTACTGCGTGCAGACACCGAGATTACGCACATTGGGGGCGAAGAGCTTGAAGCCGAGGAAGAAACCTGCCGCGGATTGAAACAAAAGCTCGAGCAGATGGGCCCTGTCAACATGATGGCGCTGGACGAGTACAAGGAAACAGCCGAGCGGCACGCATTCCTTGAGACGCAGCGCAAAGATCTGATTGAGTCGATTGAGAACACACAAGCAACAATCAAGGAGATCGACCAGATTTCGCGGACGAAATTTGACGAGGCGTTCGCGCAGATTAACGAGAACTTCAGCAAGGTATTCTCACGACTCTTCCAGGGCGGGCAGGCGTTTCTGCGGCTCACGGATGAGGAGAATCAGGCCGAGAGCGGACTGGACATTGTGGCGTCGCCTCCGGGCAAGAAGCTGCAGAATGTGCTGCTCCTCTCGGGCGGCGAGAAGGCGCTGACGGCTCTGGCACTGCTGGTGGGTATCTTCCAGTTCCAGCCGAGCCCATTCTGCATCCTGGACGAAGTGGATGCGGCGCTGGACGAGACGAACGTGGGCAGGCTTGCCGACATGTTGCGCGGCATGAGCGACGAAACACAGTTCCTCATCGTGACACACTCGAAGCGCATGATGCACGGTGCGGATCTCATCTACGGTGTGACGATGCAGGAACCTGGCGTCTCCAAGGTGGTGAGCGTGCGTATGGGCGGACACGAACAGCAGCGAGCCACAGCATAGCAAAGCGCATGAAGATTGCAGTTCCCCGCGGATGAGTAATTGCGGCGCGGGGCAGGAGAGCCCAGACGGCAGATTCATGGCCTACGACGTGATCATCCTCGGGCTGGGCGCCATGGGTAGCGCAACGGCGATGCACCTGGCCGAACGCGGCACACGTGTGCTGGGGATCGAGCAGTTCACGTCGCCGCATGATCAAGGCTCGTCCCATGGCGGATCGCGGATGATTCGCCAAGCGTATTTTGAGAGCGCCGACTACATCCCGCTCGTGCTGCGTGCCTATGAGCTGTGGCGCAGGCTTGAGCGCGACACGAACACATCCTTGCTGCACATTACCGGCGGGCTCAACATTGGCGCACGCGATGGCGAGCTGGTACAGCGCACGATTGCAGCGTCCGAACAGCATTCCATTCCGTTTGAAGTACTGGACGAGGCAGGAATTCGCAAGCGCTACCCTGCCTTTGCTCCGCTCGCGGGCGATGCAGGCGTAAACGAAACCAATGCGGGCTATCTGCTTCCGGAGGAATGCATTCGTGCGCACCTGGCATGTGCGACGCGAGCAGGAGCAGAGCTAAAGTTCGACGAGAAGGTTCTCTCGTGGACGTCAGACGGCAACGGCGTCGAAGTACAGACGAGCCGCGGTTTCTACTGCGCGTCACACCTGGTGATTGCGGCAGGGCCATGGGCGAATGAAGCGCTACATGGTGTTGTGCCGCTGCGTGTAACGCGGCAGGTGATGGCATGGATTCAGCCTGTGGGCGGAGTCGCGGAGTTCCTGCCGGAACGCTTTCCGGTGTTCCTGACGGAGAGCGTGGATGGAGGATTTCACGGATACGGCTTCCCTGCCCTCGACGGGCCGAATGGCGGCGTGAAGGCAGCGATACATGGGAGCGATATGGAGTGTACGCCCGGAACAATCGACCGCGGCGTGCATGCGACGGATTTCGAACGTATTGTGGCAGAACTGAAGGTACGGCTGCCGGCGTTGGACGGCGCACTCGTGCGCGCAAAAACATGCCTTTACACGATGACGCCAGATGAGCACTTTGTGATTGGGGCGCACCCAACGCACGAGAACTGCACGATTGCGTGCGGCTTCTCCGGACACGGCTTCAAATTCGCCAGCGTGATGGGTGAAGTTCTTGCGGATCTGGCAATAAAGGGCAAGACCGCGCATCCAATTACGCAGTTCTCGCCGCTGCGCTTCAGCCTGTAAGCATCATTGCGGTCGCGCGACTGTATGATGGCTGCAATGACAGACATCATGGCCACGCACGGCTTTCACATCATGACCAAGCCCATCGGGCCGATCTGCAATCTGGATTGCTCATACTGCTTTTACCTGGAAAAAGAGAAACTGTATCCAGAGACGAAGCACTGGGCAATGGAGGATGCGACGCTCGAACGCTATGTGCAGAGCTACATAGATGCGCAACCAGGCGACGAAGTGAATTTTGCGTGGCAGGGCGGCGAGCCGACGCTGCTTGGTGTAGAGTTTTTCGAGCGCGTGGTAGCGCTGGAGCAGAAATATGCCGGTGGCAAACGCATCAGCAATGCGCTGCAGACAAATGGAACACTTCTGGACGACCGATGGGGTGCGTTCTTCGCCGAGCACAACTTTCTGATTGGGCTCTCAATAGACGGTCCGCGTGAGCTGCACGATATCTATCGCGTAGATAAGGGCCAGGCGCCCACATTCGATCGCGTCATGCGCGGCATCGACGTACTGAAGCGGAACAAGGTGGAATTCAACACACTTACGGTGGTAAACCGGAAGAACTCGGAGCATCCGCTGGAGGTTTACCGCTTCCTGAAAGAGATTGGCAGCAGGTTCATCCAGTTCATTCCCGTGGTGGAGCGCGAAGCAGCGCAGGCAGACGCGCATGGGCTCGTATTAATTCAGCCAACCTATACGCAGGCCGCAGCGGTGACGGAGTGGACAGTGCAGCCGCGTGTGTATGGAGAGTTTCTAACCCGGATTTTCGATGAGTGGGTGCAGCACGATGTAGGCCGCGTGTTCGTACAGCAGTTCGATGTGGCGCTGGAGAGCTGGATGGGTTTAGATGCGAGCCTTTGCGTGTTCCGGCGGACTTGCGGCTCGGCAATGGCAATGGAACACACAGGCGACCTGTACTCATGCGACCACTTTGTTTACCCGGAGAACAGGCTGGGTAATGTAATGGAAGCTTCTCTCGCCGAGATGGCCGGAAGCGAGCAGCAAAGACAATTCGGAAAAGATAAAGAAACCACACTGCCGAAGATGTGCCGCATGTGCGACGTGCGCTTTGCCTGCAACGGCGAGTGCCCAAAGCATCGGTTTGCGACGACTCCAGACGGCGAGCCGGGGCTGAATTATCTATGCGGAGGATATAAGCACTTCTTTCACCACATCGACCCGTACATGCAGTTCATGGCGCAGGAATTACGTGCAGGAAGGCCGCCAGCGGGGATCATGCAAATCATGAGTGGCGCGAGCAAGCACAAATAGGCTCGAAGTGCTTGGAGCCGGCGAAGGAAATCGCAGCTTGAAACCCTGGTGCTCATTGGTCCACTGCTTCAATTCGTGTGATAGCGCTCACTTGACAGCATATTTTGTCGATGCCTACGATGAAATCAGCACTAAGGGTGAAGGAGTTCACCTTTAACCGCTGTCCTCTCCGTTCGCCGGACAGATGATAACTCCTGACAGGGAAACCTGTTGCGGAGTTATGTCGCGGCAAGTTCCCTGATCCAGAAATCCAGGAGTATGCGCTCATGTGGAATGCCGGAGCAGCATGTGCTTGCGAGGTTTACGGGGACCCTCGCGTTTATTTTCCGGCCAGGCGCAATCGCCGCGCGTTGCACCGGTTCTCTACACACTATTTCCCAACTTTTCGAGGTTCTCTTTCACACACGGCCGCATGGCCGGGAAAGCGTATTAACCATGTCTGAAATCGCACAACTTGAAGCGCTCGAAATTCTCGATTCCCGCGGTAATCCAACCGTATCCGTAACGGCAACTCTTTCCAACGGTGTAAAGGCCAATGCGAAGGTTCCCTCCGGTGCATCCACGGGAAAACGCGAGGCCGTGGAACTGCGCGACGGCGACCCGAAGCGTTACGGCGGCAAGGGCGTTCTAAAAGCAGTAAAGCACGTCAACACCGAAATCCAAAATCATGTCCGCGGCTTTGACGCGAACAATCAGGCCGTACTCGACAAAGCACTTTGCGATCTGGACGGAACGCCGAACAAGGCACGGCTCGGAGCAAATGCGATTCTCGGTGTTTCGCTTGCGGTGGCTCGGGCCTCGGCCGCCGATCGCGGCCTGCCTTTGTATGCCAGCTTCGGCAATGAATCTGCCAATCTCATTCCTGCTCCCTGGTTCAACGTGTTGAATGGCGGCCGCCACGCGGACAGCAGCGTCGATTTTCAGGAATTTATGATCTCGCCTGTCGGCGCGCCGAGCTACAGCGACGGTCTACGTGCGGCCGCCGAGACCTTCCACACGCTCAAGACTGTTCTGCACAAGAAGGGGTACAGCACAGCGGTGGGCGATGAAGGTGGCTTTGCACCACAGGCGAAATCGAACGAAGAGCCTGTGGAACTGATTCTTGAAGCCATCGAGAAAGCAGGCTACAAGGCAGGCAAGGACATTGTGCTGGTTCTCGATCCGGCGACGAGCGAACTATTTGAAAACGGCATTTATGCATTCGAGAAATCCGACAAAAGCCAAAAGTCGCCCGAGCAGATGGTTGAGTTCTGGAAGAGCCTGTTGGACCGTTATCCCGAAATCTGGGCACTCGAAGACGGCGCAGCCGAAGACGACAAAACCGGCTGGCAGCAGTTGACCGAGACGCTTGGCAATCGTATTCAACTGATTGGCGACGACAACTTCGTGACCAATCCTGCGCTCTTTCGCCAAGGCATCAAGGATGGGATTGCCAACGCAATTCTCATCAAACTGAATCAGATCGGCACGGTGACGGAGACGCTCGAGTGCATCCGCATTGCGCGTGAGAATGGCTACGGTGCAGTTATTTCGCACCGCTCCGGCGAGACGGATGACACGAGTATCGCCGACCTTGCCGTGGCCGCGGGTATGGGGCAGATCAAGACCGGATCCACCAGCCGCGGAGAACGCATAGCGAAGTACAACCGATTCCTTGAAATTGAAAAGGAGCTTGGCTCCAAGGCCCGTTATGCGGGCGCCAGTGTCTACGACCGCTGGCAGGCGGTGAAGGTGTAAGACAGCCGGAGCCTTTGTGGGTGTTGGAGTCCACCTAGGATCGCCCGTTTGGGCAGATGACTCCTCTGGGAAAAACAACTTGGAGGAGTCATGCCCAACAGAAGACTGGAACTCGTCACAACGCGAAGGCCGGGCGAGCTCAACGAGGCTCAGCAGCGGCGCTTGCTCATAACCTGCCAGTACATTGACAAGCTGCTGGGCAACATCGAAAACGCATTGCATTCACCGGAGTCACGGTCGCCGTTTCTCCGCTATATCGTCGACATCAGTCCCGCAGAGAGTCGCGTACTCGAGGACCATATTCGCCGCATCCGCACGCAGCTACTGCGTGCACTCGACTGGCAGCGGATGAAGCCTGAGCCGCCAGAGATTCCGTTGACCAGAGCCGTCACCACCGACCTGGCCTTTATCGATATCTCCATTGAAGAATTGCGGCCGAGTTACATGCGCGGCAGTGGGGCCGTTCCAGAAGATGCAATTGCCGAACTCAACGGTGTTGTTCATGAGCTGCGCACGCTTGCCCAAAGTATGAATCGCTACGTGCGGCAGGAACTCGGCGGCGATCTCGAGTTGCGACTCAGAAAATTGGAGGAAAGCAGCTGCGACGTTGCGCTTCTGAAGACCATTGAACAGATCGCAACCCGTCATGGTCTTGTGGAATTTCGTCCGCGCATCGACTCACTCGTGTCAAGACTTGAAGATAACAATCTTGAAGTGGCTCTCTTTGGCCGTGTGAGCAGTGGTAAGTCATCGCTGCTTAATGCGCTGCTTGATACCAACGTGCTTCCCATCGGCATCAACCCCATTACGGCCGTACCGACAAAGCTGTTTTATGGGCCTGAGCTGCGCGCAACAGTTACATACGGCAGCGGCAATGAAGACGTGGTCTCCGTCGATGAGTTCGCGCAGCTCATCACCGAGCAAGGCAACCCAGGCAATCTACGAAATGTGGTGCGGGCCTGGCTTGAAGTTCCCTCTCCGCGTCTCAGTCATGGCATTGTCCTGGTGGATACACCGGGACTTGGGTCTCTTGCACGGCGAGGTGCTGCCGAAACGCTTGCATACCTACCCTCGTGCGACCTAGCGCTGATTCTCATCGATGCCGGTACTTCACTGAACGACGAAGACATTGGAACACTGCGTCTGCTCTATGAAGGCGGCATTCCAGCCGTTGTACTGCTGAGTAAGGCGGACCTGCTTGGCGCAGACGATCTGCAGCGGGCCGCCATTTACATTCAACAACAATTGCAGACCGAACTCGGGCTCAGTGTGAAGGTCCATGCTGTCAGTTCTCTGCCCAAATCCACAACCCTGCTCGACCAGTTCTTCGAAAGCGAGTTGCTACCGCGTTTCCGGCAGGCACGTGAACTACGCAATCAATCCATTGCGCGCAAGATTGGTGCTTTGCGCGATGCGGTGGCGGCGGCTCTTGCCGTCACCGCCGACCTCCGGGATCATGGCACTTCGGAAGTTGTGGAACACGCCGGAGAACTCGAAGAGCAGTTGCGCCTGGTAACAGGCGAAATTGGAGAACAGCGCGCGGTTTTGAGTCAGGCCTTCTTTCAACTCGCCGAGATGCCGCAGTCCATTGTGACTGCGACTGCCGAAAGCGCGGTCTCATGGATGCAGAGCCGTAGATATTTTCAAGTTACTTCATTGCAATTATCCCAGTGGCTGCATCATGTCGTGTGGCAGGCAATGGACAAGAACATTGAAGGCATTCGCGCAGCGTGCGGGCGTGCAGTCACGACTCTGCAAACTGTTGCACAGAAGATGGAACGTACCGATGCGCCGTCCGCGGAGGAAATCGAAGGACTGTTGCGCAATATCCCTCGCTTCGAGCTGGCTGAGCTACCGGTAGACATTAATGTTGGCGCATTCAGATTTCTGGGGCGCAATTTTCTTCTCTCCCAGATTCGACGATCGCTTGAAAGCAGTATCGGCGCCGTTTTAAAGCAAGAACTTCACCTGTACGGTCAGGCGCTCGACCAATGGGCGGTGCAATTCGTCAGCCGGATGACGCTGCTGGTTAACTCATATGCAGGAGCCTACCGGGTCCAGTTGCAGCGTATCAGGGGCACTGCCGACGACATTCTGGATATACCTCAGCTCGAAAAAGATCTTGCATCTTTGCGGGGATCTGCAACCAAGGCAGATTCCCGTGCAACAGGGACCATTGGAATAGAGGCGTGATTGTGCACCCACACTGAGACACAAATTGGCGGTACACTGGGCCGCGCAGCTGTATTTGCGGTTGTGTAATGCGGTCCGCGCGCATGAAAGGAGTCAACATGTTGAGCACAGGTAAAGCAGTGAAGGTGTCGATCTACCTGAGCGAGGGAGAAACTCATCACGGAGCGGCCACCTATTCGCGCATTCTGGACTTTCTCTTTTACCGGGGTATTTCCGGCGCAACGGTTCTGAAGGGCGTTGCTGGCTTTGGCGCGGACCATCGCCTACACTCCTCCAGTCTTGTCGCCATCTCCGATCATCTGCCACTAAAAATAGAGTTCATTGAATCGCGCGAAAAGGTGGATGAGCTTCTTGGCAAGCTGGAAGAGATGTGCGGTACAGGGATGATCGAGGTGCAAGAAACCACGGTGGCCAAACCCGCACAGGCCTCCAAGCCCGCGCCGGCAAGTCCTCCCTCGCACATGAAGATTGAAGGTAAAGCCAAGATGATGCGCATCTATATCGGCGAATCGGACCGCTGGCAGGATAAGCCTCTCTATACCGCCCTGGTGGAAGCCATGCGCGCCAACGATATCGCCGGCGTTACCGTTTACCGCGGCATCCTGGGCTACGGTGCACATGGCCGTATCCATAAAGACCATACGCTGCGTTTGTCGCACGATGCTTCCATCATGCTAACGGTGGTAGATCAAGAGGAAAAATTGCGTTCCTTTTTCCCCATGGTTGAGCAGATGGTGCAAGAGGGGTTGGTAGTGCTTTCCGATGTAGACATTATCAAGTACTCCTACCGCTCGCTTGAAGCGGATCCGGCCGCAGAGCCCGCCGCACCGAAGAGCAAACCAGCATAGAAAGAGGCTCGACGATGAAAGAACAGTTTCATGCTCGCATGCTACGCATCTACTTCGGCGAAGCCGATAAATGGCAGGACAAGCCTCTCTATGAAGCCATCGTCGCCAAGTGCCAGGAACTCGGCATGGCAGGCGCCATTGTGTATCGCGGCATTGAAGGATATGGATCCAGCACGCGCATCCGTCACGCCAGCCACTGGACCTTTTCGCGCGACGCGCCCATCATGCTCACTGTTATCGATACACAAGAACAGCTCGCGAGGCTTATTCCTCATCTTGATGAGATGGTGGCTGAGGGCCTGATTTCCATCTCGGATGTCGAGGTAATTCGATACGCACGACAGGAGGACGCTCTTCTAGAAGAGTAATCTCCTATGCAAGAAGGCAACAGTATCTCGGCAGTGCGAGCATGCGGCGATCTGCAAGCCAGGGATTCCGATTGCATAGACGGAGCCTCGCGCCTGACGCGCCTTGCCAATCTGGCCCGTGAACTCGGAGCGGAGCCTGTGGCCGAGGAGGCAGATGCTCTGTCTGAACGGGTAGCGGAAGGGCGCTTCTATGTTGCCTGCGTTGGTCAGTTCAAGCGAGGCAAATCCACCTTGCTCAATGCGCTAGTGGGACATGACATCGTCCCCACCGGGTTTGTGCCCGTAACAGCGGCGCCCACCGTGATTCGGTTTGGCGAGGAACTGCGCGCACGCGTTCGCATGCGGGACGGGGCGTGGCTGGATGTCGATCTGACCGGCCTAGCCGAATATGTCACGGAAGAGCTGAATCCGGAAAATGAAAAGGGCGTGGACGGCGCAGAAGTCTTTGTACCCAGCCCATTGCTTTCCTCAGGTATGTGTTTTGTGGATACGCCTGGTTTAGGTTCGGTTTTCACCGGGAACACAGCAACCACACAGGCCTTCATTCCACATATCGATGCTGCGCTGATTGTGGTTGGAGCCGATCCGCCGATTGCAGGCGAAGAACTGACTCTGGTAGAAGGTGTCGGCAGGCAGGTTCAGGATCTGATTCTTGTAATCAATAAGGCCGACCGCACGAGCGATGCGGAACGCGCGGCGGCAGCCAAATTTACGCACTCCATTCTGGAAAATAAGCTGCAACGCCCAGTGGGCGAAATTTACGAAGTGAGCGCTGCTGAACGAATGCAGGCTCGTGGCCCAGTGCGGGATTGGGAGAAACTGCTGGGGCGCCTGCATCAGCTAGCGGAAAACTCCGGTAGGGATCTTGTGCGTGCCGCTTGCCACCGCGGCCTGCTGCGTTTAGCCGAGCAGTTGCTTGCTGTCATCGCTGAAGATCGCGATGCGCTCCAGAGACCCATCGAAGATTCGGAGCGGCGTATTGAGCTGATCAAAGAAACCGTTGGCGAAGCCGAACGCTCCATGCATGAGCTGAGCTTTCTGTTCATGGCTGAGCAACAGAGGATTTCGGACTTCTTTGTCGAAAGACGCAGACGCTTTTTTCAATACACATGGAGAGAGGCAGAAAAGGCGTTTGATGATCGATTAAGGTCGATACCTCGTTGCTTTGGTCCTCACTATCGACACCAGACCATGCATCTTGGCATGGAAATTGCGCAACGCGAGATCTTGCCCTGGCTCAAGCCCGAACAGGAGGAAGGTGAGCGCCAGTATCGCGCTGTGGCGTTGCGATTTGTAGAGATGGGAAATAGTTTTCTGAAGAAGCTGGAGGAGGCTGGTCTCATTGAACTAGCCAGGATGCCTAACGCACTTGATCCGGAGATTGGCTTGCGCGTGCGCTCGCATTTCCGTTTCGAGAAATTCCTTAGCACAGCCGATCCCCCCTCTCCCTTGCGTTGGCTGGCCGATGTCTGTCTTCCGCTTATTGGTGCACGCAAAGTCATTACAAATGAGGCGCGAGAATTTCTGCGGCATCTCTTGGAGACGAATAGCGCGCGTGTGCAGAACGATGTTCTCAATCGCATTCAGGAAAGCAGAGATCGCCTCGAAGTTGAGATTCGAAAATTGCTGCACGAGATCGGCCGCGTTGCCGAGCAGGCACTGGAACGGGCACGAAGAATCAAAGAAGACGGAACACCCGCTGTGCAGGCGGCAATCGAGCGGCTTCATCGATTGGAGATTGCCGTCGACGCATTGATCGAATCCCGTTCGAAGGCCGGATATGCGGTTTCTCAATCGTTGGAACGATTCTGAATATCAGTATTTTATTGATCTTGCGCATTTCCCAATTAGCTTGCGATGCGCGCCTACAAGTGGCACACTAAGGCAGGCGAAGGAATCCGCCATTGAATGCCAGCCGAAAGGGACTGGCTGATGACTCCTGCAAAGCGTAGGGGTCTTTTTATTTTGCCCCTATGCCTCATGAACTCAAGAGGCACAGATGGAAAATTATCTCGAACTGCCAATTGGCGCAGATTGCCCCGCAACCGTCCACGCGATTGTAGAGATACCGCAGGACGGAATTAATAAATATGAATATGACAAGATGCTCCATGTCTTTCGACTCGATCGAAATCTTCACTCACCCGTGCATTATCCCGGTGACTACGGTTTCATCCCCCAGACAGTCGCCGAAGATGGAGATCCACTCGACATTCTTATTCTTGGCGACACTCCTGTATTCACAGGCTGTATGGTCAAAGCGCGTCCCATCGGCCTCTTCGAAATGCTCGACCAAGGGATTCCCGATGAAAAGATTGTCGCCTTTGCCACCGGCAACCCGCGATTCAGCAGCATAGACAGTTATACCCAGGTACAACCGCACATCCTGCGCGAGATTGAACACTTCTTTTCCATTTACAAAGGCCTTGAAGGCAAACGTACCAAGGTTCTGGGGTGGAAAGATTATCAAGTCGCGCACGCAACCATCCAGATGTGCCACAGACGCTACGCGGAACAAATATCGAAATAACTCATCCGCAGGAAGGGTTCAGCCACCATGCAGGCCTTCGCAAGCCAACAGAGCCACACCACCGCGTATCAGAGCTGTGTCAACCGGGAAGATGAAATGGAGCGGATGCGCAGCCAGATCGCAACAAGCAAGTCGCTTCTGGTTTTTGGCCCCTCGGGCATCGGCAAATCACGGCTTTTGCAAGATTTTGTGCGGAGCAGGTCTGCTGCGCTCTATGTTCCCCAACTACGATCGCCGCGCGAAATGTTGCTCACCCTGTTGCAGGAGCTGAACACTGCCGACAGTCGAATCAAGTTGCGCGCGGATGTGCGGGCGTTGTCCTCGGCCTCACTCAAGGGCATTGTTCACCGCGCTCTCGACACGGGCCCCTTCATGATGGTTCTTGACCATCTGGAAGGCCCTTCGCGCGTTGTAACCGGAATGATCAAAGATCTTCACGCATTTGGCCGTACACCTGTCATTTTCGCGGCGCGCTCTCCTCACATGGAAGACATCGGAACACTCCAGCCCTTGTGCGCGCTCAAGTCCGAGCGATTGGAACTGAAGAATTGGCCGCTGCCAATTGCACTGGAATTTGCCAGAGAGCGAGCGGAAACAACCGGCCTGTCAGCTGCCAATCTTGAGTCGGCTCTGTCTTCACTTGTAGAGTGGACCGGCGGCAATCCTGGCGCGCTGATTCAGATGATTGGAATGGCGCAACAGCCACGTTATCGCGCCGGAGACCAGATCAAGGCGCACATTCTTTATCTTGACTACAGGATGGGGAGTCAAATGTGAATGCGATGCTTAAGCGAATATGGAGTCCGGTACAAAATGATCGGGCATGCCACCACTGGTAGCCTGGCTAATGAGATATCGAAGTAAACAACAATGAATGCGCCATGCGTACCTTTCATCGCGTCATAACCGGTCTGCGCAGACCGTTTTGTAACCGATTTCGGTGCTGATTTTATGAGTGAAAGGGACGCAATATGAATGCGTGGAAGTAAATTGGTCATGAGACAATAGGCGGCTGCTGTATTCAGCTCCGATCTTCAAGGTAGAATCATTAAGGACAACGACTTACTGCAAGTGGCCCCGTAGCTCAGGTGGATAGAGCAGCAGTTTCCTAAACTGCGTGTCGGAAGTTCGAATCTTCCCGGGGTCACCATTTCATCAAGTGCAGAGCGTTTTTTGAAGCTGTTCGACGACAACGGCCTTGGCTCTTGATCGGCGAAGCAGCGGCGTTTCTGTGAGCGGATGGATGATTGCGTTTACACTTGGTTTACCGGTACACTAAGGAAGATTCAAGGCTGCTCTGCAGAAAGACCGGTTCGGCTGACAAGCCCTGCAGATGGAAGCAGTTTCGGCATCTTCCCAACTGGGAAATTTTGCTGCAAACAGCTTGATGACAACCGCAAGCGCGCGTCCTGTGCGCCGTCTAAGACGTGAGCAGGAGCAGCCAGTAAGCGGTGGTTATTGGCACGGAGAGGTGGCAGAGCCCGGTTGAATGCACCTGACTCGAAATCAGGCATAGTCGTAAGGCTATCGGGGGTTCGAATCCCTCCCTCTCCGCCATATATATTTTGATTTCTTTGAATGCCAGAAAATTTGGATCTACCCCCTTTTTGCGGGAGTAGATTCAGCAAAACTCCAATAAACACATCCCCTTCGGTTCCCTACTTCTCCGCTTCCTCCTGCGGATGCATTGAAGGCGAAGGCATCGCCATCTGAACCACTTTCGGGAAATAGATGTCAGTGCGGGTCTCCAGCTTTTTCGGCTTCATCATGTTGCACGCATAGGTGAAGATAAGTTCTCCGCTCTTCTCGAATTCGGGATGCTCTTTGCCTGCGTAGCAGAAGATATCCTTGTCATACCCGATGGACTTTGTATTCATCTCGGGTACGTGGTAGACCACCTCCGGTTTACTCCATGGGCCACGCATCTTCGGCGCGAAACGCACCCATACCTCTCCGCCAGAAAAGAGATCGGGGTTGAGCAAGACAGATACCCACTGCTTCATCGCCGGGTGATAGCGGACTGACATTTCGGACGCGCCAGGCTCCATTACCGCCATTGCTTCTTTGGGCTGATAGCCCTTGTGCCACTCCCCATCCCTGCCCAGATACTCCATCGCTTCTTCGGCATGGACAAGGCCGGCAACTGGAATACGTGTCAACTGGATCGCTTTTTGCTCGTCTGCATTTGCGTACAAATACAGAAAACCGTCTTTGACAACCGCCGAGCTGGTGGGATTTGCGTGAAGATCTTCCTTTGCCAGCGGCTGATAGCTGATTTTCCATTTCTGCGCCGGATGCTCCAGGCCTGTGACGTGCGCCAGGTCCGTACCGCATAGTTCAAAGCCAAAACCGTTATTAACGCCCTCCGGAGAATTGCGTACACACAGCAACGTGACCCACAACTCGCCGTTGATCTCTACGCCATCCATTGGCCAGTACCAAGTCTTGGGGTGCTGCGGTTCAAAGAAATCACGGAAATTTCCATGCGCATCCTTGCGGATCACGTAATCGATGTTCCACTTACCTGCCTTGCAGGTGGAAATGCCAATAGTATTGCGCACCATGCGCGGCTCGTCGCCCACAATCACGCGCTTCCTACCATACAAAGTGTCGCCGAAGATCCAGACATCGCGCTCATCTTTCAGAGGAATGGAATATGCATCGTCCGCACCAAGCCACTGCTGCTTGAACGGAAACGATGGGGTGCAGTCCTGGTATTTCTCACCAAAAGCAGTTCGACCAGCAATTACGAGCAACGCCAGCAATATGGTTGCTCGAAAATACTTCCGCGAAATAAGCAGTACTCCGTTCATTTCCCTCTTCCCATTCCAGGCATAGTAGCCGGGATGCACGGACCCCGGTCTGATCTGCCGATTAGCGCGTCCGAAAATACCTTGACTGCCGGACGTTGACCACTATATATGTTCGAATGCATGCAAAACAACTTTTTGATTGTTTCTTTTTAAGCCAAAACGAATATGAGAAGCCAAACATCTGTCATCACGATTGATAGTTTCCGAGTCTTTGCCGATGGTCTCGACCACCCGGAAGGACTTGCAGTGGACCGTGACGGAAACGTATGGGCTGGAGGCGAGCTGGGGCAGATTTATTGCATATCTCACGACGGCAAAATCAGACAGGTCGCTCAACTGGGCGGATTGAATCTCGGAATCACGCTGACAACGCGCAACACGGTCTTCGCCTGTAACCCAAAACGAGGGGCTCTCATTGAGGTCGACATTTCAGGCAAAGAAATGCGCAGCATTGAGCATGTTGGCGACTACTCACTGCGAAGCCCCAACTTCTCAGTGCTGGATCGTGAAGGCAATCTTTACTTCACCGATTCAGGAACCTTCCTTAAGGACGACGGATTTCTCTTCTGCCTCAGGCCCAACGGTTCGATTGAAACTCTGCTCAGCGGCATTGGCTTTCCCAACGGACTCTCGCTCAGCGCTGACGAACGCGTGCTCTATGTCGTCCTCAGCAATCACGACTCAGTTCTTGCTGTGCCGCTCAGCGCACCTGCGCAGGCTGGTGAGCCGCGCGTTTTCGCGCAAGGGCTCGCACGTGTACCCGATGGAGCAGCATTCGACATTGCGGGCTATCTTTACGTCACCTGTTACGCATCTGATTGCGTCTACCGCATCTCTCCCGAAGGAGAGGTCACGCTATTTGCGTACGATCCGTACGCCACCACACTTGCTTCGCCCACCAATGCAGCCTTTGGCGGGCCGGATGGTCGAACACTTTACTTTGCGAATCTTAGCCGCTGGCACATTTGCTCGGTGCAAGTGGACGTTCCCGGTCAGCCACTCGCACATCAACTCTAGTTTCCGGAGACTGCATGAAGATCACCAACATCCGCTGGACGCAGGCCTTCGTTCCCATTGAAGCCCCACTGCGCTACTCGCTGGGTTCGCATCCCGGTTTCTCGCGCATCATCATTGAGATCGATACAGACGAAGGAATCACCGGCCTGGGAGAGTGCTACGGAGGCACCAGTCACATCGGGCAGTTGGAGGAACTTCGACCCCACTTGATCGGCATGGACCCGATGAATCTTGAGCGCATCCGCTGGAAGGTCGCCACGCCCAGCTCACTCAAACTCTTTGGCTATGTCCTTGGCTTTGCCGGCATCGAGTTTGCCATCCTCGACATTCAGGGCAAGGCGCTCAACATGCCGGTCTGCGATCTCATCGGCGGTCGCGTGCGCGATGAAGTTCCCTTTGCCGCCTACCTCTTCTATCGCTATCCCAATGACGAGGAGACCGGTGAAGTTTCCAATGCCGAACAGATGGTGTCGTTTGCCAAGGACCTGATTGCGCGTTATGGATTCAAAAGCATCAAGTACAAGAACGGTGTGATGCACCCCGACGAAGAAGTTGAGACTTTTATCGCGCTGCGCAAGCAGTTCCCACAACACCGTATACGGCTCGACCCCAACGCAGTCTGGACGGTTACGACAGCTCTCGACGTCGCACGCAAACTGCATGACTACAACATGGAGTATCTGGAAGATCCTGTATGGGGGATGCGTGCCATGGCGCGCGTCAACGCCAAGGCCCCGTGGATCACACTCGCCTCCAACATGTCCGTCTTCGCATTTGAAGACCTTGCCCCGGCGGTTTCCGAAAACATTCTCGATGTAGTCCTGCTCGATCCGCATTGGTATGGAGGCATCACACGCGCGAAAGTCGCAGGGCAGGTATGCGATGCAATGGGTATCGACTCCGGCATGCATAGCGGCGCCGAGTTTGGCATCTCACAGGCAGCCATGATTCACCTTGCCGCAGCCAGTTCCAACCTGACGCTGGCACTTGATTCGCACTACCATCACCTCACGGATGACATTATTGCGGGCGGCAAATTGAGATATGAAAATGGCTCCATGCGTGTCCCTGGCGGACCAGGTCTCGGCGTCTCACTCGACCACGATAAACTCGCACGCTATGCCGAACTCTCGCAGAAACGCCAGATGGGTGCGTGGACCGATGATCCACGTCAGCCAAACCGCATCATCACCCAACCAAAGTGGTAGTTATGAAAGATTTCTTAAAATTTCGCACGCTCATCCTGTTTACCACCGCGATTGCGTGCGCGCAGTTTTCTTCCGCACAGCAGCAAGTCGTCTGGCGCATAGGTCAGTTCAATGATTCTTCCGGTGAATTTGCACGCAATGGCATCGACTATTCCAATCCAACGTCGGATGTGGATTACATCGTCGGCAAAAGCAGAGACAAGGACTGGCACGCTTTCCAACCTGGACCCGCCAATGGAATGGCCGGAGCTCGGCAGCATCCGTACACAATTCACTTCACTCTGACACGGCCTCCGCGTGGCGAGTATGCACTGCACCTGGCCATTCTTTATGAGACGCCACGTCTCTCGTATCTCAATCTCAAGATCAATGGACACGAGGGCGACGTTTACTTTCATCCCACGCTCGACTTTGAAGCCGGCGATTGGGAAGGTACATTCGTTCCTCAGACTTCACGCGACGAAAAAAGCGTATGGATTCCCGCCAGATTTCTACATGAAGGCAAGAACACTCTCATCCTTACCGCAATCGACGATCCCGCCAAACCAGAAAACTCATCGGGCGCCATCGCACCCGGCCATACAGGGATCACCTACGATGCACTTGAATTGCTTCACTCCGATAAGGAAGAGAATACAAAACAGCTTCAGGTACGTATCACACCTGAGATTTTTTACCATTCGCAAGGCAGCGAACTGACAGAAGAAGTGACGATTGTGGCTACCCGTGCCACTGTGCATCGAGGTGACTCCGCACAACTTATCGTCAACGATCACTCTGAAACTCTGACTGTCGATCGAAACCGCGATTTTGGAGAACTGTGTCTACAGTTCCGCATCCCTGAATGGAAAGGGAAGGCAACCGCTCATTTTGAGCTGAACGGCCAACGATCCGCCAACGTTTCCATTACGCCGGCCAAGAAGTGGACCATTGCCATCATTCCACACGAGCACCTCGATGTCGGCTTCACAGATTACGCAGCAAAAGTCGCCGAGTTACACTCACAGTCGATTGACCAGGCAATGGATCTAATGAGAGTCCACCCCGAATTCCGCTGGACTCTCGATGGAAGTTGGGTGGCCGACATGTATCTTCGTGGCCGCGACAAGCAAGCGCGCGACGAATTTCTGGCTCATGTGCGCGACAGCAGCATCGTCATTCCTCCCGAATTCGCCAACCAGCACACAGGCAATGCATCGTTGGAAGGGCTCGCACGCTCGTTCTACGACCGCGAGCGACTGGCACGCAAGTATCACCTTGCGCCGATCGACGCAGCACAGATCGTTGACGTGCCCTCTTACACATGGGCATATGCATCCGTGTTGCATGATGCCGGAATCAAGTACCTGCTTGCAGCAAGCAATAGCTGGCGTGCGCCAGTGATGCTGCTTGGCCGCTGGAATGAGAAGTCTCCTTTCTATTGGGAGGGACCCGACGGCGGCCGCGTTCTTATGTGGTACGCGCGCGCCTACCTGCAAGCGCACACGCTCTTCGGGGGCCCGTGGCGCATGGCAGCCATTCATGATTCGCTGCCAGTTTTTCTTCAGGCGTACACGCGCCCCGATTACACTGCGAACACAGTCATCATCTTCGGTTCGCAGCTTGAAAACACGGCATTGGATAAGGCGCAGAGCACCATCGTTGCCGATTTCTCCGCAGCATACGCGTGGCCGCGCCTTGAGTTTTCCACCGTTGCTTCGGCCATGCATCAGGTAGAAAGCGAGTGGAAAGGAAACATACCTATCTATCGAGGCGACTTCGGTCCCTATTGGGAAGATGGTTACGGATCGGACGCGAAGCACACCGCAATACATCGCGCGAATCAGAACCGTATTCAGACTGCTGAAATTTTGGGCTCAGTCGTTCACGCGCTCGACCCGCGCGTCACACCCGATAAACACATGCTGAAAGATGCATGGTGGAATGAGTTGCTCTATGACGAACACACTTGGACGTACGTTTCCTCCACCACTGACGCCACCAATGAGCAAAGCATAACGCAGCTTGCGCTCAAGCAATCGCGCGTTGTGCGCGCCGAAAACGATCTCTCTGAATCTGTAGAACGAGAATGGGCGCAACTTGAGGCGCTCGTTAAACCGCACGACACGTCCATCGCTGTCTTTAACTCGCTCAACTGGCCGCGCGGTGGCTTTGTTGAAGTAAACCTGCCGGATAATGTGGCACTGGTTGACTCCACAAGCAAAAAGGAGGTACCGCTCGAAACAATCGCAACAGGCAAAGGCATTGCCATTCCTGGCTTCGGCGCACCTACCCGGCGTGTACGCTTCTTTGCGGACAACATTCCTGCTGTCGGCTACAAGCTCTTCACGCTCGTCCCGAGCACGGCCTCACCTCAGCCCGCGCCTGCGCATGCCGCACAGTCCATTGAGAACCGCTTCTATCGCATCTCATTCGATCCAAAAACCGGCGCCATTCGCTCAATTTACGACAAGGATCTTGGACGTGAGCTCGTAGAACATGCTTCGCCGTATGCGTTCGGTTCTTATCTTTACGTCACCGGGGCAGACAACTATCCCAACAACTCACTCTATCGCTTCGGCGCTGGCCTCAAACCGCCTGTACTGGCAGTCCATCCCCAGCAAAGGACGCATGCGCCTGAAATCCGCTCAAACTCACTCGGCGTAGAGGCCATCACGCACGCGCACAACGAGCAAACGCCTGAAATTGAAACGCGCGTTTTCCTTCCTGCGAATGAAAAGCTAATTTTTCTCTCTGTCTCACTCCATAAAGACGCAACGTTGCACCGAGAGTCGGCTTATATTGCATTCCCTTTTGCCGTTCAGAATCCACGCTTTGGTTACGGCTCACAGAGCGCGTGGGTCGATCCCGCAAAAGACGAACTTGCAGGAGGCAGCCGTGAGTGGTATCTCGCCTCGAAGTGGGCCGCGGTACATAACAACACAGTCAGCGCGACTGTCATTCCACTCGATGCGCCGCTCGTCAACTTCGGCGATATCGTGCGTGGCAACTGGCCCGCACAGTTCCATCCCAAATCAAGCACAATCTTCTCCTGGCTGATGAATAACTACTGGGCAACCAACTTCCCTGCCTCGCAGGGTGGCGAATTCACCTTCCGCTATGCCATTACCAGCACGAAAAGCTTCGATCCATCTACGCTTACCGCGCTCGCCGAGAACCAGCTAACACCGCTTGAGCACGACAGTATCGCGGGCTCACTTGGGCTCGAGCCGTCCCTGTTGCCCGCGACGAGTGCAAGCCTTCTCGATATTGGCTCGCCCAATGTAACGCTACTCACCTGGAAGCAAGCGGAAGACGGTGATGGCAGCATCCTGCGTTTGCAGGAGCACTCTGGGAAAGAGACCGATGTTCCCATCGCAAGCGCGTATCTAAAATTCGAACGCGTTACTCAGACAGATCTTCTCGAACGCAATCAGTCTGCCATAGCAACCAACGATGGCCGTTTCAGCATTACTCTTCATCCGTATCAGGTTGTCACGCTGCGCGTGCATGCACAAAGCAATCTGGAGGAGGCCAAATGACCGCCAAACTTGCAACGATGGAACTCTCCGGCAAAGTCGCAATCGTAACCGGAGCAGCCATGGGTATCGGAGCAGCCACTGCCGTGCGGCTTGCTTCTCTCGGAGCAAGCGTAGCTCTGTTGGACCGCGACAAGAACGCAGGTGAATCCACCGCAGCAAGCATCTCGGCCGAACACGGTACATGCGCATTTTTTTCTTGTGACGTCAGCCAATCCTCCGAGGTTCATACGGCCGTCTCCGCCGCCGCGGAACATTTCGGCGGCGTGGACATTCTGGTCAGTAATGCCGGCATTCAGGACTACGGCAATGTCGTGACCACTAGTGAAGATGCATGGGACCGCCTGATGAGTATCAATCTGCGCGGCGGCTTTCTCGTATCCAAGGCTGTTGTGCCGTTCATGCTTAAGCGCGGCGGCGGTGCTGTAGTCTTTGTGGGTTCTGTACAGAGCATGACCGCGGTCGGGAACTCCGTTGCTTATGTGACGTCGAAGCACGCGCTGCTCGGTCTTGCGCGCTCCATGGCGCTGGACTTTGCCAAGCAATGCATCCGCGTTAATTGCGTCTGCCCAGGCTCGGTCGATACCCCCTTACTCCGTTGGGCAGCACAACTGGATCCAGACCCTGAAAAAGTGCTGCGCGCCTGTGATCATCTGCATCCTTTGGGCAGAATTGCACAACCAGAAGAGATCGCCAATGCCATCGCGTATCTCGTTTCACCCATGGCCTCTTTTGTGACTGGCGCAGCACTTGTCATCGATGGCGGCTTACTCGTACCCACCGGAGGCATGGGTTTCCAGGAAAGCGGAACAGGAGCGGCCACCAATCGATGAAGACCTGTGAGTGTGCGCCCGTAACCTGGGAGGGACGGCATGGTTATTGCATCCGCAACGGCCATGTTAAAGCCGTTGTGTTGACGAGCGGTGGCGCTATTGTCGATTTTCGTCTTTGTGATTCATCCACCAATATGCTGTGGGAAGCTCCCTGGCCCACTATTGATCCGCATACATTCGATGCATCGCGAGACGAACGCACCTATGGTTCCCGACCGATTGGCCCAATGCTCGCGGGCTGCACTGGCCATGTCGTGGCAGCCGGCTACTTTGGCATGCCTCCGGCGGATAGGCCAGACTTGCCGATTCATGGTGAAGCCGCCTGTTCTTTATGGACAGTTGATTCAGTTCACGCGAATGAAAGCGCGGCCGAACTCACGATGAGTGTCGCAATGCCCGTGACCGGCCTCCATCTTGAGCGGCGCGTCCGGTTGTGCAAAGGTGCATCTTCTCTGTCCATTCAAGAGCGTCTGCGCAACACGACCGATAAGGAAGTTGCCTTCCAGTGGGTGCAACACACCATGTTCGGCGCGCCACTCTTCACTGGTCCTCATGCGCGACTCTCACTGCCCGCGGCTCAATGTATTACATGGCCACTCGGCTATGAGGGGCACGCTGTACTTGAAGACAATACTGAATTTGCCTGGCCGCTCGCTCCCAGCATTAACGGTGAGCAAATTGATCTCTCTCATCCCTTTGTGCAGCCGCGCTCAGGCTTTGTCGCGTCCGTGCTTCTGCGTAGCGATATAGAAGCCTTCGCGGCTATCTCTAATACACAACTTGGACTGCTCGCCGGCTACGCTTTCAATCGCGAAACGTATCCATGGGTCGCACTTTGGGAAGAGAACTGCGCGCGCACACAATCCCCCTGGCTTGGCAAGACACAGGTGCGCGGCGTCGAATTCGGTAACAGCCCCATGCCGCTTGGCCTATTGCAGGCGAAGCAGCAAGGGACGCTTTTCGGCATACCCACATTCAGAACGCTTGAACCTTTCAGTGACTCAGCAACCGAATACATCCTCTTTGCAACACGGACCGAATCAGATCAAATGGCAGTCACACGCATCGCCCGCACTGCCGGCATGCTCGAGATTCACTTCACCACTCGAGCAACAAAACATATTGTGGTTTCGCCCGAATAAAGGAGAATATGCCCAACATATCTACAGGTATGGCTCTGCTGGTCCTTGCAAGCATTGCCAACGCAACTTTTTCTCTGCCCATGAAGTACACGCGCAAATGGGCATGGGAAAATACATGGCTTGTATGGAGCGTGCTAGCTCTGCTTATCCTTCCAGCTCTTACTGCATGGCTTGCAATTCCCGATCTCGGTCAGCTCTATCACGATGCCGATTCGGTAACACTCCTATCGGTTGTCCTCTTCGGTGTGGGGTGGGGAGTGGCCCAGGTACTTTTCGGCCTGGCATTGAGTTCCATCGGCATTGCACTCGCCTTTTCCATCGTGCTTGGTCTTTCCGCTGCCATTGGCAGCCTGCTCCCCTTTATTCAGTTCCATCGCGACCAACTTTTTGAGCCTCAGGGTCTCATGGCACTTGCCGGTCTTGGACTCGTCATCGTCGGAGTCACCATTACAGCAGTTGCGGGCCGCATGCGAGACCGCAGCACGAGGAACGATACCTCAAGCACAATCCCCTTCTCCACTGGCCTCCTCCTCGCCATCGTCAGTGGTATTTGTGCATCCATGATGAATCTCGGCATCGCGAATGGCGCGCCATTGGCACAGGCCGCCGCGCGGCACGGCGCCGGTCCGAACTGGGTCGTCACCGTTATCTGGCTACCGCTGCTACTGGGTGGTGCGCTGCCCAACCTGCTTTACTGCTTTTATCTGTTGCGCAAGCAGAGCACCACAGCCAACTTCAGCATTGCGGGCTCTGTCTCGCATTGGTGGCTCACACTATGCATGGCCGTGCTCTGGTTCGGCAGCAGTCTTCTCTATGGCATTGCGAGTGGCTTGCTTGGAGAACTCGGTCCCGTTATCGGTTGGCCCGTTTTCATGTCGCTCATTGTCATCACGGCCAGTGCAGTCGGCGTCCTAACAGGCGAGTGGCGCGGAGCAAGCCGCCGCGCGCTTCAAGTTCAAATCGCCGCAGTTGCCGTGCTTGTCATCGCCGTCATCATTCTTTCCCGCGCAAGCTAGGAGCACCATGTCAAACGCATATCACAGTTCATCCAAGAGCTCCGTCGTCGCGCACACTATTGCCAGCGCCGCTCTGAGTCGATCATTGCCGGCCTTTGTTATCCTGCCTCCCGGTTATGCTGAATCGCAACAGCGCTATCCGGTTCTCTATCTCCTGCATGGGTGGTCCGGTGATCACACAAACTGGGTCACACTGACCAACCTGCTCCGATACTCCGCTCAATATGAAATGCTCATTGTTACGCCGACAGGAGAAAACTCCTGGTATGTCAACTCTGCCATGCGTGCTGAGGATCGATTTGCCGATTACGTTGTTCAGGACTTGATCGCATCGGTTGAGAGCACATTTCGAACAATCGCAGCACCTCATCGCCGCGCTATTGCCGGACTCTCCATGGGCGGTTACGGTGCGATGCTCGCCGCCACACTGTACCCAGAGCTCTTCGTCGTCACTGGAAGCATCAGCGGAGCATTCGATGGCCCATGCGGCATTGAGCAGGTGCTACCCGATCTGCGTGAGAGCACAGATGCGGCCTTTGGTGCGCTGGACAATCCGCTCCGCAAACAATGCGACCTGCGAAGCACTCTCAGCAGTGCGGATCCGGCAGTGCTGCCGTACATCTACATGGCGTGCGGTACAGCCGATTCGCTGCTCGGCTCCAATCGGGCTATTGCATCAGTTTTGTCCGAACGTTCAGTGCGCTATGAATACCACGAATTATCCGGCGCACATGACTGGGGCTTTTGGGACGCGTCACTACCCAATCTGCTTCGTGTGATCGCACGCTTTATCGCGCCGGACTAACAGGCAGTGTATAGACTCACTCCATTACGCCATGCATACGTAGAAAAGTGAATATGCGCGTGTAGGCGTCTTCCAGTTCCATTGGCTTAAATCCACCGTGTCCGCCACCCTTGATTGTTACAAGCTCGTTTGGCACTCCCGACTCATTCAATGCCTCATGCAGCCGCACCGCTTGCGAATAAGGAACCACCGGATCCACATCTCCGTGAATGGTAATGATTGGTGGCAGATCTTTGCGTACGTACGTCAGCGGTGACACTTCCTTTGCGATGTTCTCAGCGTTCATCTGGCTGCCTAACCACATGCGTGCATAATTCTTCAGATTTGGTCCTTCGATCAGATCATTCACATCCGTTGGGCCAAACCAATTGATGATGGCGGCAGGCCGCAACTTCTCATCGCCATAACAGTTGTTGTTCAGTGGAGAGCCTTCGGGTAACATTCCGCTGATTAACGCCAGATGGCCGCCTGCCGAGTGGCCTGTGAGTACAACCCTTTTCGTATCGATGTTGTATTGCTTCGCGTTGCGAATCACCCAGCGAAAGGCACAGCGTGTATCCTCCACAGCAGCTGGAGCCAGCGAAGACGATGCCATCCGGTACTCGACATTCACGACATTCCAGCCACGCACAATAAACGGCATGAAGAACATCGTAGCGCCCGTGCGATCACCAAATATCCAGCCGCCTCCGTGATAATAAATCAAGGTTGGAGCAGGCTCTTTGTTGCCCTTGTGTTGCCACACATCCAATTTCAATTGCGTGTTATTGGCTATGCCATAGGTCACATCGGGAAAGATCAGATAGTCTTCGCTGGCCGATGCCGCCCACCGATCTACAGGCGACAATGCCTGCGGTGCAGACTGCGCGTGCACTGCGGCAATCGCCGGCAGCATCAGTAAACAGGCACCTGCATGAACAAGTAATTTCAATTTCAGCCGCATACAATACCCCCACAAAAGAGCGGCGGCAACCGAAGTTGCCGCCGCTGCAGTGTCACATGAGTTAGAAGATGATCTTGGCGGAGAACTGCGCCTGGCGCGCAGTTCCATTACCGATTTGCCCACCGGAAACCGACTGAATTGTTGCCGTTGACTCGCCGAACAGAGTATTCGGCGTACAGCTTGCCGGTGTCGACCCGCTAGCCGCAGTCACTGAGGAGCAGATGCCGCCGTCCGGGCTTGCGAGGTTCGGGTGATTGAGGATGTTGAACAGATCCGCGCGGAACTGGAAGCGCAGCTTCTCCGTGATCGGGAAGTTCTTCATCAGCGAGAAATCCAACTGATAGAAGGCCGGACCGCGCAGATAGTTTCTGCCAATTGATCCGTAGTCCTTGCCCGGTGTTCCGTCATAGTCCGGAGGAATCGCAAAAGCCGCCGCGTTGTACTTGCCAGTCGACCACTTCCCTCCCTTGACGTAAGGATCTTCACTCGATACCCGCAGCGGACGTGTTGGATTGCCGAAGAACCCGCTTACCAATGTGATATTGGTTGGCAGTCCACCGCGCATCTGCAGAATGCTGGCCATCTGCCAATCGCCAAGTGCGGTTCGCGTCAGCCGATTGGCGTGTTCCAACCGCGGCAGGTTGTACACCAGGCTGCCCGTCAGGTTGTGGCGCACATCGATATCGCCGCTGGCACGCTCCGGAGCGAGACTGCTGGGATCTACCAAACCCGGCGAGAAGACGTTCACTTCGTTATCGATTTCGTGCGAATAGCTGTAGTTCAGCTCGTAGTGCATATTGCGCTGACTCCTGCGTAATTGCACCTGCAGCGCGTGGTATTCAGAGGACATATTATTTGCAACGATGCTTTCATTCGCGAAGCCAGAGTAGTTTTCCCGAATCGAAGTAACGAGGTTCGCGGGATTTGCATTTAGTCCTGCGAAGTTGAGGCCCGATTGCATATGCTGCACACGGTTACCTGTGTAGTTGATCGTCGCCACCATATCCCACGGCAACTGGCGCTCGACGCCGAACAGCCAGTTCAACGCGACGGGATCGCGCGGGTTTGTCTGGAAGCTATAGACATTTTGCGTACCCGCTGTTACCGGAGGGTCCGCCGCTGGATACGCGATCGAGTAGCCACCAAACAGCGCATCAAAGACATTCACGTTGTAGTTTGAGTACTCCGGAATGTTGTAGACAGCATCGAGTCCGAATTGCATGGGCAGGTAGAAAAGGCCTCCATACCCATGGATGACTGTCTTCTGGTCACCGGTGAGGTCATAGGCAAATCCCACGCGCGGCGCAATATCGATGCGTGGCGCGCTATAGATCGGCGCACCTGTCTCTGTGAATGACTGTGTGGCAACATCGAAGTTGCTCTGCTTGCCATTCTGTTCACTCCATACCGTGTTGTATTCGTAACGCATACCGAGATTGAATGTCAGCCGCGGCGAGACCTTCCAGTTGTCCTGGAAATACACATCCCAGTTTGAGTTTCTGGTTCCGACAAAATTTGGGAAACCGATTTTGGCTAGAACGAACGGATTGTTGTTGAACAAATCCGAGAAGCTTGCATAGTAGTAGGTCTTCGAAGGCCGGAGCCACAGCGCCTGACGGTTCACTCGAATCTGCGCACCGAACTTCAAGCTATGGTTGCCTGCAACCTTTGTCATATTCTCGAACAACTCATACGTTGTGTACGGATTGATCTGGTTATATGTGTTCGGTCCAGGCAAACTGCCGAGATTGGTAAAGAACCCTGCAAAGCTTGAGAACGGCTGCGGCGTGTTTGAGAACGTGTCGGAATAGAAGCGATTGATTCCGATTCCGAACTCGCTCAGCAGGGTCGGGGTGAAGATGTGGGTATAGTCGAACCGACCAAGCTGCGTACGGAGTTTCTGTGGAGATACCTGGTCCTGGTTGATACCGTAGGTGTAATTCGTGAGTGAGTCGTTGATGTTGTAACGGCCATATATACGGTCATTGGGCGAGATCTGGTAATCCACGCGCGCCGAGCCGGTATCTTCACGTAAAATCAGCGGCAATCCAACCGTGCCGACAAAGACAAGATTCGCACCCTCATCCGGAGTGTTCGTTCCCACCGAACTCGGGTCAGCGCAAGAGGCTGGTGCAGGAATCGCAGTGCAATCGGCAGGTAAAGGAGCCAGCTGCGAGAATACTCCCTGCATCACGGAGTTGCCCTGCGAACGCGCATAGGCACTCAGAGTTTCGAACGATGACGGTGTCGAAGTAATGCGCTCGCGATCGCCTTCATAATTCACAAAGAAGAAAAGCTTCTGACGAACAATCGGACCGGAGAGGTTTCCGCCGAACTGGTTCAATCGCAGTGGCACTTTGTCTGTATTTGGGTCCTCAAAATAATCGCGCGCATCCAGCGCATTGTTGCGTAGAAAGTCAAAGGCCGTACCGTGAAACTGGTTCGTGCCACCCTTTGTGATGATGTTCATTTGCGGTCCGAGTGAGTGTCCAGTCTCCGCACCATAGCCCGCATTGCTGAAGTCGATCTCCTGAATACTGTCGATGCTGGAACGTGTCACGCGCGCAGCTTCCTGTCCTTCGGTATTCAGAAATCCGTTGACGTCGGCGCGGGTCGAACTCTGCCCGTCTACTGTAATCGTCAGTCCGGCAAAGATATTCTCCATACCATTGACGCTTCCCTGGAAGTACCCACCCGAACCCACAGAGCCGGGCGAAATCTCGAGAAAGTTGTTCACATCGCGGCCATTGATGGGAAGGTTCTGCACCTGGTCAGCATTCAATGTGGTTCCAATCGCTGCCGTCTGGGTATTTACCGCAGTCTGTGTGCCACTTACTTCCACAGATTCGCTAGCCGATGCTACTGCGAGCTTTAGATTGACTGCCGCGTTCGCCCCCACATTCAGCACCAGCGGCTTGCTTATTGCCACTGAGAATCCCGGAGCACTCACCTGAACCGTATAGGTTCCGAAGGGGAGAGCAGCCGCCGAGTAGAAACCGTTGCTGTTGGTCTTCAGTGTCGTCACCACACCGGTTCCAACGTTGGTGATCGTCACCGATGCTGCCGCGACGCTTGCGCCAGTACTATCCGTGACAGTTCCGCTTATCGTGCCGGAATCAAACTGCGCCAGTAGCTGCCCACTCGCCAAGAACACGAGTGCAGCCACCAGGCATACGATCCGCCCAAGTTGCTTTACATGAGCCTGAACGCGGTCATGCAGACGATTTGCCATAACTACTTTTCCTCCGGAACTCCGGCAACTGCTCTTTGGGCAGAGCAATTCCCAATCCCGCGAATCCTACTGAGTTTTGAAGACAATAGTCAAGAGCAAAATGTTCTTTTTTTACATAAACGAACTTTATATCTGTCTTTTTATGCGATGAATAGCCTATACAACAGTTCGAATTAAGCGATGAGGTATATTAGGACGATCATCAGTGTAATCATTCTTCCGGGCGAGAGTGAGGCACTACATTTTACTGGTGTGCGCTCTGTGTTCACCCGACTCGTAGGCCATCTCGTGCCGTAAAAGTGGTGATTTCTCTCTCGAGCTCAAATAAACGAACACAATATTTATCTTTATGGTAAATATTGAATCTTAATTCTTTCTTTTTGGCGAAATAAGATAGAATGGCAACGGTTAGCCATAAAGATTTTCGAATATGATCAGCTCAACGCCCAACTTTATTCCTTCCAAGGTTCTCGCCATCGACTTCGGCGGAACACATGTGAACTGCGGCCTGGTCTGCGTCGACAAGCTAATGGATAGCATCGCCCTCGACTGTCCATCTACCGCAAGCCTCAGGCCCCTGCTTCCATCCATTACAGCCGGCCTTCAGACTCTTCTCGACAGGAATCATGTGCGCAGCGGAGAGTTGGCAGGTATAGCGCTCGGTTTTTGCGGAATTGTCGATAGCCGTGCCAACCGTATCTCCTCCACAAACGGAAAATACGAAGACGCACCTGAGATTGACCTCATTGGCTGGGCACGCTCAGAGTTTGGCGTTCCTCTGCAGATGGAGAACGATGCGCGTCTCGCTCTTCTTGGTGAGAGCTTTGCCGGCGCCGCACGCAACGAAACAGACGTAGTGCTTTTCACGCTCGGCACAGGTATTGGTGGTGTCGCCATGATTGATGGCAAACCCCTCGCCGGATGCCACGGACAGGCTGGGCTCCTCGGTGGACACTTCCCCGTTCGAATGGATGGAAGGCCATGCACCTGCGGAGGCCGCGGATGCGCGGAATCTGAAGCAGGCGGCTGGGCTCTTCCAGGCGTCTGCCGCGATTGGCCCGGATTCGAGGAAAGCTCGCTCTCACAGGCCAAAATCAACTTCAAAATACTTTTCGAACACGCAGCTGCGGGTGACAAGGTCGCGCTTGAAGTGCGTGCGCATTGCCTGCGTGCCTGGGCGCTGGCAGCGGTAGCAGCTGTTCATGCGTTCGACCCAAACCTCATTCTTTATGGCGGCGGAGTGATGCGTAGCGCGGATATTATTCTTCCTTACATTCAGCAGGTTGTCGCAAACGAAACATGGACTCCATGGGGCACAGTCGAAGTCCGCGCAGCTGCGCTCGGCGAAAATGCAGCGCTCTACGGCGGCGTTCCCTTGTTACACAATGCAGGCATTTCAGTGGGGGCAGCCCATGTACGATAAATTCCCGTTTATCCCCGTTGGCGCAGCAGACGAGTGCACGCTCGGATGGACTTCCATTTCCGCACGTATTGCCGCCGACGCAGAAAGATCCAATGCGAGAGTTGTCTGTGTCGAGGCATATCCTGGGGCTGATTACACCGCGATCTTTGACAACCTGTCGAAGGCGTATTCATACGCGAAGACGTTCAACACACTCGAACTATTTAAATCGTCTGCCGCAATTGACACGATGTTGAAGACGTACCTCACCGACGATCCAGTCTTCGGTCACATGAACAATGTCATTATCCGCGACTTCTTCGACGACGAAAAGCTATGCAATGCTCAATGCGAGCTCACCGCCATCAATGGACTCGCGCTGGTCGTCGGTCCCGGTGCTTCGCTCGTCGCTTCAGCGCAACGCCTGCTTATCTATGCAGACATGGCACGCTGGGAGCTGCAACTCCGTCAACGCCGCAAGCAGATCGGTAATCTTGGCGCAGATAATCAAAATGAACGCCCCTCTCTTAAATACAAACGCGCCTTCTTTGTAGACTGGCGCGCAGCCGATCGCCTTAAACAGAAATTGCTCGGCGAAATCGATCTGCTTCTTGACACCAACGCAGCCGATGCGCCAAAACTCATTAAAGGCGATGCCTTCCGCCGCGGTCTTGCACAGGCTGCACGCCGACCCTTCCGTGTAGTGCCTTTCTTCGATCCTGGTCCGTGGGGCGGACACTGGATGGAACGCGTATGCGATCTGCCGACTGACGGCGTTCCCAACCATGCATGGTGCTTTGACTGCGTTCCTGAAGAGAACAGCCTATTGCTCGGTTTCGGTGATCATCGCGTTGAAATTCCTGCCATCGATCTCGTCTTTCAACATCCACGCGAATTACTAGGCGAGTCAGTCTTTGCGCGCTTCGGCGCGGAATTCCCCATCCGTTTCGATTTTCTGGACACCATGGGCGGCGGCAACCTCTCACTGCAAGTACATCCGCTCACGTCCTATATCCGCGAGCACTTCGGTATGGATTACACGCAGGACGAGAGCTACTACATGCTGGATGCCGAAGAGAATGCAACCGTCTTTCTAGGATTGCGAGAGGGCATCGATCGCGATGCCATGGTGCGCGACTTTGAATCTGCTCAGGAAGGCGAAATCGAGTTTCCAGCCGCCAAGTATGTGAACCAGTTCCCTGCCCATAAGCACGATCACTTTCTCATCCCCGCTGGAACCATTCATTGCTCGGGCCGCAACTCCATGGTGCTTGAAATCAGCGCCACGCCTTATATCTTCACTTTCAAGCTTTGGGACTGGGGGCGCCTCGGCCTCGATGGCCGCCCACGCCCAGTACATCTCAAACACGGCCTTGCGAACATTCAGTGGAATCGCACTACTGAATTTGTCGAGCGTTCACTTATCAATCGCTTTGAGCCCGTTGCAAGCGGCGACGGCTGGCGCGAAGAGCGTACCGGTTTGCATGAACTCGAGTTCATTGAAACACGCCGTCACTGGTTCACAGGTAAAGTTGAGCACGATACGCGGGGCACCGTGAACGTTCTTAACCTTGTCGAAGGTACGGAAGCTATTGTAGAGAGTCCATCCGGCGCGTTCGACCCGTTTGTCGTTCATTATGCGGAAACTTTTATTGTCCCCGCCGAAGTGGGTGTCTACACCATCCGCCCACATGGCCCTTCTGTGGACAAAGAATGTGCAACCATGATGGCCTTTGTGCGCTGTTAATGCGCGAAGGCCATCATGGTTCGAATCCACGCCAAACGTCGCGCATGCGGCCAGGCTCTGAAACCCACCGCATGCACTCTGGATTTTCTGCGAACTGCCTGTAGATCGACCTTGCCGTACTCAACCCAAGCTCCGGATAGCTTCGCGCCATCTTCTCATTGATTGTTCTTGTTCCGGAATAGCGCGGATTTGACCTCCATCGCACCCTACCTTCTTCATCGAATACTGGAAACCACGCGAGTCCACCTCGTGCGCGCACTCCGGCATATTCAAATGCATACACGCGCGTACACCATGCTCCAAATACAAGCGGCACTACGGTGAGCGCACTCGCCACAAAGTGCGCCCAGCCCGGTGGAATTACCACATGCTCGCCCACGCGCGCGTGTATAGCAACGCACCGCCCAGGATCGTCCTCAACGAATTCCTGCAAGTAAAACAGGCCTTCCCCCTGCCATACTTCAATCAGTTCCGGCGTGGACCAGCCGGAGTATGGCGAAGCCGCATGCACATGCCCCTGTGTACGCACCGGCTCACTACCTATCTTGCCTGGCGCATATGCCACCACGCCGTAGAGAAGATGCATTTGTTCCAGCAACGCACGATGCTGCTCATACCCCACATCCATCGCAATGCAATACACGGGGTCGGGCCCGCTCGCATGCGGATCCAGCAAACTCGCCCGGAGATCATTCAGCCTTCGATGCTCAGGCTGGGGACCATACACCCCCACGCCATAGCGAAATCCCATCGGTTGTGGCTCAAACATTACATCGAGACCGGGATCGAATTGGGGGGGCGCACCCTCAATCACTCTTGCACCTCCGGCACCAGCTGCGGAATGCCGTTACACATCCGCACTCGCGCGCCAAATCCGTGCTCCACGATGCTCTGGTAGTCGTACCCTGCGTCGCCGGGCCAACACGCCCAAAAAATCAATGGCACATCGCCTGTATTCACCACACGGTGCGCATGGCTCCCATCAATTGCGTGCAATGTGCCAGGCCGCATTGACTCGGCCCACGTTCGCCGCGCCCGGTCCATCAGTACTAGCATTCCTTCGCCGCTGGCCACCGTGTAAAACTCCGCACGGCTCGGGTCTGCGTGAAAGTGCCCCTGTGTCATGAAGTACTCATCGCCCACACGCCCCGGCTCCAGCACTGTCACGCCCCAATTCAGACGCCCAGGTTCATTCGCGTTCTCAGGCTGGAACCATCGCACTCGATAGAGCAAAGTCTCCGCCGGCATTCGCTCGGCCGCCTCGTGATCTGCAAAGCGCTGGCGCATGTCACCAAGCAGCTTATGCGACGTACGCACGGCATGCCCCAGCATCTCTCCGTGCATCCAATCGATCTGCATTCCTGTCCATTCCATTGCGTCTGTCATTCTACCTTTCCTTGCATTCTTGGTACGCAGGACAACTCATTCTTTCTCACCGTTCTCGAATGCAGTACGCTGGTATGTGGAGAAAATGGGCATCCTGCCCTGAAGGCAACCGCAAATGGCCAAGCGTGGCGAAGTGTTCACCTCCAGCAATGGGATTGGTTCCGCAAGCGAAAAGCAGCAGCAACGCTTCAAAGCCGTTCTTACTGCCTTACAGCAGAACGGGTCTGTTTCGGTCGACGAACTCAGTACAGAACTGGGTGTCACCGTCGTCACCGTGCGGCGTGACCTCGACACGCTGGAGCAGCAAGGACTTTTGCGCCGTACGCATGGTGGAGCAGTCTCTCTGGAGCCTCTCTTTTATGAGCCCTTCCGCAAGGACCGCTCCTTCCTTGCTCAGGTAGGCCACCTGGCCGATGAGAAACGCCGCATCGGCCGCGCTGCCGCTGCACTTGTAGGCGAGGGCGAGACTATTGCTGTCACGCCGGGCACCACCGCAACCGAAGTTGTGCGCTGCCTGCCACTCAATCACAACTTAACCGTCGTAACCAACACGGCCAACGTGGCTATGGAACTCTCGAAACGGCGCGACGTGAACGTGTTCGTTACGGGCGGACACCTTCATGGCGACTGGTTTTCTCTCGTGGGCCCTACCGCTATTCGCAGTCTGGAAAACATGCTTATTCATACGCTTTTTGTAGGAGCGGATGGTCTCGATGCGGAATGGGGTGCCAGCTGCTATATCGAAAGCGAAGCCGAACTCAATGCTGCAATGTTGCGCCAGTCGCGCCGGCACATAGCTGTCATCGATCACACGAAATTCGGCAAAGTTGCCAACTGGAGGATCTGCGAAATCGGAAATTTGCAGACTATCGTTACCGATTCCGGAGCTACCGACGAGATGATTGCCCCTTTCCTCGCGCTCGGCATTGAAGTGATTCGGGCTTAACTCGACTTTTCTTTCATGAACATTGAAACGGTGTGTACGGCGACTCGCCCGGATTGCTGAGCGACGATCAGACCGAGCATCAATCTAGCGCCAAATCTAGCGCTGCTTGCGGCACAAGCGAAGGCTAATTTTCAGTTTCGGCGCGGAGCAGTGTCAAATGGAACTCAAATTTCCGAATTGGAACGCTCTGGGGTGGAACGCGCCAAGCTCATGAGAAAAATAGAAGCGCCGCACGGATATGTGCGGCGCTTGAAGATAAAGTTGTTCCGATGAAGCTGTGCATGGAGGCTCGGCCCCCTGCCGCTTCGCGCTAATTGTTGTTGAACAGCAGCCCGAACGCAACCCAGTTGACACTGTTGGAGGCGGTCGCGGTCGCATTGACATTGCCTGCTGCCGCAATGGGCAAGCTTTCGTATTGTGAGGTCACTTCGTTAGGCAGATCCTCAGCGAATCCGCTTGCGACGGTAAATGGATAGCCGCCGTTCGCATCGGCGCCGAAAACGCCGATCAGCGTTTGTGTATTCGCGGTCGCCACACTCACGGCACCGCTATCCAGTGCAGTGCCGGTCCCCGTGGCGGTGGAATAGACGCCTGAGAACGGTGTGGTTGCATCCAGTCCCGCATACTCGACCACATCGAGCAACGAGAAGTCCGTGGTCTTTGCAGAGTAGGTAATTGTGAAATGGTCCTCACTGCCGCCGTTTGTAATCTTGGCGTACCACATCTGAGCGCGTTGGTTGGCGCCATAGTTAATGGGCCCTGCAATCGGCGTAAAGGTATTGCCCAGCGTGTCGGTCAAACTCGTTACAGTGACGGTCTGGTCGCCCCAGTGCGAAAAGACGACAAACGTATCGCCGGCAGTAACGGATGTGTTGAACCCTGTCGATTCAGAAAGTGAAGACCCTGAGTCTCCCTTGGTGTCCTGAACAGCGTATCCACCTGTCCCGGAGGCTGCCTTTATGGTCAGCCCCGTCGATTGATTGACGGAGCCGTCGGTCGCGGTGATTGTTGTCGATCCCGGAGCCACCCCGGTAGCGAGTCCGGTGTCGTCGATGGTCGCCGCCCCCGTGCTCGAAGAAGCCCAGGTGGCTTCAGTGGAGACGTCGCGTACCGAGGCGTCGCTATAGGTGCCCAGCGCGTCGAACTGCACCGTGTTGCCTACCTTCACGTTGCTGTTTTGCGGGGAGAGCGCGATGGACTGAAGCGTGCCCACAGTCTGGCCCAACGTGAAGAGTTGATTGACCTCAGTGGAATTGAGCGCGCGGTTGTAGAGCCGCAAATCGCTGACCATGGCTTTGCCGTATAAGGTCGTGCCGCCCTGCGAGAACATGTACAACGACTCGGCACCGAATGCGTTGTTATTGTCCGAACCGCCTGGACTGGACGTTGAAGATTGAAGCAAGCCGTCGATATAAAGGCTCACTTCAGAGCTGCCTGACAGCGACTTGTCGAGCACGACAGCAAGGTGATGCCAACCATTGGTGGATGGAGGGCCGTAACACCTGGAACTGGTACCGGTATCGCCGCGCACGGCGACGAAGATGGATCCGGCTGCCGAACAGTCAGTTGTGTCATCCATGTAGACCACAAATCCGTCGGTGGCTGTCGAGTAGTCGGTGCCGAGTTCGGCAAGGACAGTACGGGTGGTACCGGTCCAGACATGAGCGACCCAGCCGGCTAGAGTCAGCGCACTGGTAGAGCTTAGATCGATAGACGCCGAAGACATGTACTGGATGGTGCCGTCCGCGCTGACGCCGCCCCCTGTCTGTCCGCTGGTCCAGGTGATTCCGTGATTGAAGGTTGAGTTGTAGCCGTTACCCGTTGAATCGGCCGCCTGACTTCCGGATGCCTCATTGAAGCGCCACCATGCGACGAGGCCGGGAGGCGTTACGGTGATAGCGGAAGCGCCGCTCTTCGTGTTGTACAGTGCCTGAATGTTGGTGGTGCCCGCGCCTACGCCGGTGACGAGACCTGCTGTATCGACGGTGGCGACAGCGCTGCTGACTGTGCTCCATGTCGCGGTGCTGGTTACGTCCTGCGTGGTGTTGTCGGAGTAATGCGCCGTAGCCGTCAACTGCAGGGTTGCATTGGTGGAAAGCTGCGAGCTGGAGGGCGACACGGTGACGGACTGGAGTGTCGGAGCCTGCACGGTCAGGCTGGCTGTTCCGGAGATGGACCCGTACGTGGCCTGAATCGTGACCGCACCCGCAGCAACGCCCGTGGCAAGACCGGCACTGCTTATGGTCGCCTTCGATGTGTCTGAAGAAACCCATGTGGCAGAGCTCGTCAGATCCTGTGTCGAGTTGTCGCTGTAAGTGCCTGTCGCCGTGTACTGCTGCGTCGAGCCGCTGGCGATGGTCGCCGTTGCGGGAGTGACTGCAATCGACTGCAACGTGGCACTACCCGCCGCACCTGCGTAGCGAAGACCAACCGCCAAGGCTGCCCAGGTCGACGAGTTGCTCGAATTTGCCGTCGCGGCGTAAGTGCCCGCAGTGGTTGCCGCCTCATCCTCGACAAAGACTGTCCCGGAGGTATTCAAAGGACGGCCGGTAAATCCTGAGCCTGCGCTGTAGGGATTGGCACCGCTGCTCGGGAAGCCAAACATTCCCACAACGAGCTCGCTGTTTGGATTGGGGACAGTGATGTTCCCGCTGTTCTCAACTATTCCCGTTCCTGTGGCGGAGCTGGTTCCGTCGATCGGTGTCACTGTATCGATACCGGAATATTCCATTACATCCAATGTGGAAATGGACGTTGTGGACGATGAGAAGTTGATCGTGACCTGAAGTTGAGCACCGCCCTTAATGTTTTTCGCGTACCATGCCTGGAAGTAATGCGTGGTATTGGTGTTGACCGGGTTTGCGAAGATGGGAGTATAGCTATTAGTCAGACTGTCCGACACTGCCACCGTGGTAATAGGCGATGCACTATCCCAGTGAGCAAAGACGAGAATGAGGTTGCCCGCCACAACAGGGTTTGTGGTGGTTGTCGACTCCGTCGTGTTGCCACTGCCGTCGCCAACCACGCCCTGCACATAGCTGCCTGGGCTGGTGACATAGAGAGTTGTCGATCCACTGACCACACCGGAAATGGCGGTGATGGTTGTGCTGCCCGCACCTGCTCCAGTGGCAAGACCTGTGGAAGCAATATTCGCGGCTGCTGTATTGGATGAGGACCAAGTCACAGAAGACGTTAGATTCGCGGTCGTGTTGTTGTTGTAATGGCCTGTAGCGGTAAATTGTTGGGTCCCGGAATTTGTAATGGTTGAATTTCCGGGCGTGACGTCGATGGATAGCAGTGTCGCAGCCGTTACTGCCAGAGAGCCTGAATTGTTGGTCACTGTGTAGTTGCCGAGCTTTGAGTTTGGGTCGTTCAGCACCGCAGTGATTGGATAAGTTCCCACGGGCGAACTCGATGTTGCTGTCGTCGAGTAGCTCGCGGTGATTCCGTCCCCGCTCACAACTCCGGTCAGCGTACCCGTCAGGGTTGGCACACTCGTCCCAACTACCATCGTCTTATCGTCCGGCGTTACCACCAGGGCTGCCTGATTCACAGTCAGACTCACCGTCTTAGGAGATGGCGCCGCATAGGTCGTTGTGTCCGTTGGGGTACATGTCACACTCAATGTCTGCGAACCAGCCGACAGAATCGTCCCTGCCGCGGGTGTGTACACACAACTGCCCGCCACGCTCAACGTCGCGTTCAACTGGGTCGCGCTCAGCGCCGTGCCATATGTGATTGCCGCGGGGGCCGTCCATGTCACCGTCGGAATTGACAGGCCGACGGATAGCGTTCCTGGATTGTTGGTGACTGAGTAGTTGCCGAGCTTCGAATTTGGGTCGTTCAGCACCGCAGTGATCGGATACGTCCCCACGGGCGAACTCGACGTTGCTGTCGTCGAGTAGCTCGCGGTGATTCCGTCCCCGCTCACAACCCCGGTCAGCGTGCCCGTCAGGGTTGGCACACTCGCACCGTACGCCATCGACTTGTCATCAACCGATACGATCAAAGTCGCCTTGTTCACCGTCAAGTTCACCGTCTTGGCTGCGGGCGTCGCATAGGTCGTCGTGTCTGTTGGTGTACACGTCACACTTAATGTCTGCGAACCGGCCGGCAGAATCGTCCCTGCCGCGGGTGTGTACACACAACTGCCCGCCACGCTCAACGTCGCGTTCAACTGGGTCGCGCTCAGCGCCGTGCCATATGTGATTGCCGCGGGTGTCGACCATGTAACTGTCGGCGTTGCCTGCGTGACGGATAGCGCGACCGTTGCTGAAATGGAATCAGAGGACGCTGTGATGGTAGCCGAGCCGGTGGCAACACCGGTGACAACTCCAGTCGCCACGCCAACGGTGGCCACCGCCGTTGCATCCGAGGTCCACGTGACTTGCGTTGTAATGTCCCTGGTTGAGTTGTCGCTGTAGTGGCCGGTGGCAGTCAACGAAGCGGTCAGCCCGACGGTGACAGATGCAGGATTGGGTGTGATGGTGATTGAAGTAAGCGTTGCAGCGCTTGCGGTCACGGTAAGATCGGCCTGATTGCTTGTGACCGACCCCATGCTGGCGGTGATCTTGACTGCACCCGCCGCCTTACCCGTTGCCAGGCCCGCGGAGTCAATCGACGCCAGACTTGAGTCGCTCGAAGTCCAGGTGACAGAGCCAGTCAAATCTTTCGTAGTGCTGTCATCGTAATGCCCGGTTGCCATGAACTGTTGTGTTGCGCCCGCTTCAATACTGGCTGTTGCCGGAGAAATTGTGATCGAGGTAAGGTTCGCCGCCGTGACCGTGATGGTGGCGGTGCCGGACTTTCCACCAGAGGTTGCTGTAACTGTAGCGGTACCTGCGGCTACACCTGTAGCCAAACCGCCGCTGGAAATAGTTGCAACTGTCGAATCGCTCGAAGACCAAGACGCCGAGCTGGTTAGATCCTTTGTTGTGCCATCACTGTAGTGCCCTGTCGCGGTAAATGACTGGGTGCTACTTATTGCCAGGGATGCCGAAGCAGGCGAAACCGAAATGCTCGACAACGTTGGAGTTCCACCGCCGCCACTTCCGCCTGAAGAGGAAGAACCTCCACCGCAGCCCGCCAGAGCAATGCTGATAACTAGTCCAAGGCACAAGGAAAGAGCAGAACGGAATCTCACAATTTCACCTCTATTTGTTTGCGGCAATGAATAATGAATACGGGCACGAGATCTAATGTCACGTGGCATCACAGAATGAGTGAAAGATCAGCGTTCGTGCAAACTGGCTGATGCAGGAAAATGAAGTTCCCGAATATTGCTTCGAGATCGCACAGAGTGCAAAGAAAACATCTGTTACGATATGCGACTTGCTCTCGATATCTCCGGTCTCTTCAACTATGGTGGCCTCTGGCTCAGACTCATTGTCAGTGAACCAAAGACGTCGGAACAACGCCATTCATCCAACTGGATGAATGGCATGTTAGCGGTAATCTTACTGTCGAAAGTGAAAGCGTACAAAAGACACAATCATTGGAACAATCCCACGAATGCACCAATCTGCATGTTGTGGGAAACGCCTTAACTCTGTTCCAAACGTCTAACGATTCTATCCATTATTTTTCTGAAACTGCACTGTAGTAGACACGCACTAAGTCTTTTCAACACAATTTCATTCCGTGTGTCACAAATAAGGTGAGAGTGCATTTTCTCCGATATTGCCGCACTCCTCAAAGGCATCAATTGATGGCACGTAAATGTGCCATGCATGCCGGAGCTGTGAAATGCACGATGCCACATCAGTACCTCACACGCCTGTTACTCATTCCCCAGAAAAATTACGTAAGAGTGAAGGGTGAATGGATAAATTGTGGTTTGCATTGCACAAGAGACCGCGCCCCGATCACATCGAATCGGGCGCGAAGGAAAATGCGAGGAAGTTTAGGAATTAGGGAAGGTCGCTGGTGAGCTGATGATTGACTGCAAAGAGGGCGAGCTCAAGACGATTAGAAACGCCGAGCTTGTCAAACACGCGGCTGAGATGATGCTTCACCGTGTGCTCACTCAAGGCAAAATTAGAAGCAATATCCGAATTGGAGTAGCCGGAGACGACAGTTGAGATGATCTCGAGTTCACGAGGCGTAAGTCCGAAGCGTGGTCGCACTGCGCGTGTGCCAACGGAAGCAGTAAGGTCGCGTGTAGCCTCAACCAGACTAACCACACTCTCTTCTCCAATCCAATATTGACCATCGACAACCTTGCGGATGCCGTCCATCAGCATTTGAGATGTCGAATTCTTGAGTATGACGCCCCGAGCACCGAGCTGAAGGACGCGAAGGATATCGGACTTTTGCATATCTGCACAAAAGAGAAGTGTGCGAACCGGATGCTCATAGGTAGTCAGCGCATGGAGGATTCCCATTTCATCGCTATGCGCCAGGACCTGGTCAAGTAAGACAACATCTGGCAGTTTCTGCTCAGCGACGCTCAGCAAAGTCTCCTTGTCATGCGCTTGACCAACAACTTTGAATTCCTCACTCGTTTCGAGTAGTGCTTTCAGACCATCGCAGAAAATGGGCCTTTCATCCGCAACCAGAATTCGCAGCAGCCGTTGTGGCGAACCGGAACCGCCGCGCCGGCTGTTCGACTGCCGAGCCTGCTCCTTCGCGTACCAGTTCAACGGCGTGGGGGAGGCGGGAGAGGGCATGCATGACTCCAAAAAATTTCGAGTGCACCAAAATAGCATCGCTCAAGTTGCATTCAAAAAACTGAGGCGATAGTACCCCGGTATTCAGTGTCGATTCAACGGCTTCCAGCAAGAACTGGCTAGCCAGTAACTTGCCAAATGGCCCCAAGGTAACAACATCTATGATTCCATTGGATTTCTCACAGATATATGCCCCAAAAGTGGGACATCTACCACAACTTCTGTGGAAAACAGGGCATCCTAAATCGTCACTAGGGAGCCGCTATTTCGTTCAATTTCGCTACAAAAAGATGCTTCCCCCGTTGCTCAGAGAAAGAAAAAGCTGGTTACCTTGAGCAGAAAAGATCACAGAGCACAGAAGCAAAAGTTATTGACGAATTGGATCTTAGCCAGATTATGCAGAGGTTACACATTCTCTCCCCATCACCTCAGTACTCATCCGATTCCGAAACGATTACCAATACCCGATCACTATTCGTTCCAGAAAGCCACCTAGCAAAGGCAAAATTTGGAGCAAAAACGCAATCTGCAGGGACGCATTTTGGCACCATGTGGTGCCATGGCATCCCCGTACAACCCTATGATTTATGGCACCTTTTGGCCATTGCAGCAGTAGGTGGTGTGACGTAGGTTGAACATGCCAACGGTGCTACAGGGACGCGGATTCCGAAATGCTCGACCGCGAAAGAAGCACTGCTGGTCAGTTCGCTAATTGGGGCAGTCGAGACAATTGGCTTTGCGGAGCGGCTTGAGACGGATGGAAGAGACGCAGAACTCAAATGCGCGTGCGCAACGATTTCCAATTCGCGGTGCCATGCGCTATCGAATTCGGGGAGAAAAAATATGGCGGGAAGGGGTGGCGGAAAACATCAGCGTTTCCGGCATGCTCTTTCGCGGTGAACATTTTGTGAAGCCGAATACGCCTATCGAAGTGAGCTTTGTTTTGCCAAGCAAACAGCGCAGCGGAGAAAGCGGCGCCAAAGTAGTGAGTCATGGGATTGTGGTGCGGTCTTCAGTGAGTCCAGGTGAATCGGGCACAGCAATGATGGCGGCCAAGATCACACATCCCAGGCTGCAAAGGATGTAAGTACACATTCGGCTTTTGATAGTCGAAGAGAGAGCAGTGGTTTCATCGCATTTCTCAGTGGCGGTGAAACGAGGTCAAGCCGTCCGGATTCAGTGAAGGTTGTGGACGTATTGACTACGAGCTGAACGGCGCAAGCCGGTGGGTCTCAGGAACTAACTGTAGCTCACAGGGCGAAGCTATGCGCAGGCGGAACCGGGACGAGCAGTGCACCAGGGAGAAATGCAAGTTATGAATCCGAATGCAACGCCACAAAGACCGGACCAAGCAGACAGCTCCAATGGAGCATGGTGGGCGGTGTACACACGCCATCAACATGAGAAAACAGTTGCGAGCATGCTCGAAAACAAAAACTTTGAGGTTTTCCTCCCGCTTTATGAGTCCGAGCGGCGTTGGAAGGATCGTGCCAGGACTCTTGCGCTTCCTCTCTTCCCCAGCTACGTGTTCGTTCGCGGCGAATTGAACCGCCGTCTGCAAATTGTGTCAACGCCAGGCGCACACATGATTGTTTCCAACGGAAGCCAGTTTTCCGAGATCCCCGATGATGAAATTGCGGCTATCCGCCGTGTGGTAAATGCTCCCAACCGCGTGGAACCACATCCACTTCTGAATGCGGGTGACAGGGTACGCGTAATTCGTGGTGCACTGGTTGGCCTGCAGGGTATTTTGCTGCGCAAGAGAAACAGCTGCCGCCTCATTCTCAATGTAGCGATGCTGGCACAATCGGCAGCAGTGGAAGTAGACGCCTTCGATGTGGAGCCAATGGAGCCACAGAGGGAAATGGGACTTGCCGGCCAGGACGTGTCCGGGCATGGGCTTCGAACAAACTGGACAACCAAGAGCACGCTCCGAGAACAAGCGGTTGCCGCTGCAGTCTGAGGACTTGCGTATAGGCCGGCTGAGATTTTCTACCAACGGACCATTTGAAAGGAAATGCGGAGAATGATGCAGCACTTTAACAAGCGCCACCCACTGCAGCTGACGATCTTGGCACTGCTGCTGATTTGGCCGGCGCAAGCACTCGTTGCACAAGACCCACAACAGCCCCCCCAGACCACAGATAGCGCAGCACCGGTCTCAACTCGGCCACAGTACGTCATTGGAAGCGGAGATGTTCTTGCCATCAATGTCTGGAAGGAAGCTGAACTGACGCGCACTGTATTGGTACGCCCAGATGGTCGCATTTCCCTTCCCTTGATTGGAGAGGTGCAGGCTGCTGGACGCACGACCGATCAGGTGCAGGCTGAAATCCTGAATAAGCTTTCGAGCTTTATCAGCCATCCACAAGTGAACGTCATTGTTCAGGAGATCAAGAGCCGCACCTTCAACGTGGTTGGCAAGGTCATCAAGCCGGGCGAATACGACTTGATTCGGCCGATGAATGTATTGGATGGCGTGGCTTTGGCAGGCGGCTTTACTGAGTTTGCAAAGAAGTCAAAGATCTATGTTCTGCGCAAAGGTCCTGACGGCAGAACCATCATGCTGCCCTTCAACTACAAGAAAGTCATCAAGGGCGAATCGTTGAACCAGAACGTGCCGTTGAAACCCGGAGACACCATCGTTGTTCCGTAGTGAGAATTACATGAGACTAAGAACGATCATCGCGACGATGGGACTGCTGAGCACGGCTGCGTTTCTGCACAGCCAGGTGGTGAGCCCCAACAACAATGCGGCTCCATTTGCCGCTGCATTTGGCAATGGCGAAGCAGCAACCCTGCAATATGCCGGTGAGAATGTGCCCTCCAATGAGTTTGTTTTCTCAACGGGCTATCAGTTCTCATATGACACCAATGTGCTCGGTGCATCGGACCCATCGGGAAACGGCGATCAGGTTCATGACCTGAACGCGCAAGTTCGCTTTCTTCACGCGGGACCGCGTTGGAATACGACCTTCGAGTACATCCCTTACTACGAGTTCTACGGGAAGTACACGCAATACAACCGGTTGAATCAGCACCTCAGTGCCGATATTACAGCGACATTGAATCCTAAATGGTCCTTGAGGCTGCGCGATTCTTTCGACGATCTGACCAATCCTTATGGCCCGGGTTCCCTTTCGGGTGGTGGGCTTGGCTCTCCCTCCTCGCTCAATGGAACAATCTTTGTCCCGCTCGCATCGGAACAAGGCAACAGTTCGCGCGCCGACCTGATATGGACTCCAAATGGACGCACCAACGCATTCATCTTCGGCGGCTTTGAAACACGGGACTTTTCGCAGATTGTCGATACCGGCAGTTCCTTGATCAATACACAGGGACCTTCAGGCGGAGCTGAGTATTCGTGGCGCTCAACCGAGCATACGGACATTGGAATGTTGTATCTCTTTGAGCGGTTGAAATTCAGTGGAGCACTCCCAGTAGGCAGTCCAAAACAACTCGATATCCACGGATTCCTTCCCTCTTTTGGTTGGCAGGTAAGCCCAACCGTGCAGGTAACGGCGTTCGCAGGTCCGGAAATTGCGAATCAGACAGTGTTTCCCACCGCACCAAGCACAGCTCTAATCCACGATCAGCAGGTCGTGTGGGCCGGTGGTGGCACAGTCTCGTTGCAAAAGAACCGGACATCCTGGTACGTCACACCGCAGCGAATTGTGGCAGATGGCGGAGGCTACTTCAGTTATGTCATCAGCACCTCGGTCGAAGCTGCTGTTCGACAGCAACTTCCCTTCTCCAGTCTTTGGGATGTAACGCTGGCGTTTCAGGCAGCCAAGAACGAAGCGTTCAGCGCGGAGTCTACGAATCTGAATTTAGTGGGTCAAAGCGCAAGCGTTGAACTTGAGCACCCGATCACGGAGCGGATTATCGCCAGGGCCCGCTACAACTTTACGCACCAAAATGCATCGCAAGGCGGCCCAGCCGGCGCGGACTTTGACCGAAATCGCATTTCGCTGGGCATTAACTATCAGTGGAGTGCAGCGCCCCGTCTGAGGCAGTAGCAAATTTGATTTCTCTAGCCCGCGAAAACCGGGTTAACGCAGCGAGGAAGCAAGTGAATTGTCCGCAGGACATGAACGTGGGCAAGAACAGCAACGAAGTACCACCGGAGGTGGAAGGGATGAAAGCAGCAGTCCTTGAAACGCCAATCAATCGTGTACCGACGGGGCCATCTCGTTCCGAGAACGAGACGTGGACACGCGAGTTCATGGGCGAAACGGCATTCCTGACTAATCTTTGCCAGGAAAGGACGCGCGCAGAGCGCTCGGGCCGCAAGTTTGCCCTGATGCTAGTGGATGGCGGACACACGCTTGCATTCGGCAAGGAGTTCGTGACAATTCGTAAGTTCACTTCGGCATTGTTAAATTGCACCCGCAAGATCGACGTGGTTGGCTGGTACGAAACAAACTCTATCGCCGGTATTTTGCTCACTGAATTCGGCGAAGGCAATCCGCAGGATGCTTTGCGCCTGGTGGATATGCGCGTGCGTGAGATACTTACGAATGAGTTGCCCATCCTCGCACAGAACAGGCTGCGCATCTCATTCCACATTTTCCCGGAAGAGTGGAATTTCGAAGACCCGTACTTCGCTCCCGACAAAAAGCTGCATCCTGATTTGCCAGCGCAGGAACGTAGTGACCGTGCAAAGCGAGTTGTGAAGCGAGCGATCGATGTGGCGGGGAGTGCTTTTGCGCTCATTGCGCTTGCTCCTATTTTTCTTGTTATCGCCGCGCTTATCAAGCTGACATCAAAGGGTCCCGTATTCTTCCGTCAACAGCGGATCGGACAGTACGGTGTTCCCTTTACATTTCTCAAATTCCGATCGATGCACACGCAGGCAAAGACGGATCTGCACGAGGAATACGTTAAGAAGTTTATTTCCGGCAGCGCCAACTCGGCCGACAACGATGGGCTGTTCAAGATGAAGAATGATCCTCGTGTAACGCAGATCGGCAAGTTCCTGCGCAAGACAAGCCTTGACGAGCTCCCGCAGTTCATCAACGTGCTGCGTGGCGAAATGTCTCTCGTCGGTCCTCGCCCTCCCATTCTTTATGAGTTGAAATCGTACAACCAGTGGCACCTCAGGCGTGTTCTGGTTGCTCGACCCGGGATTACCGGTCTGTGGCAGGTGAACGGCCGCAGCCGTACCCGGTTCGACGAAATGGTCCGCTTGGACCTTCGTTACGCCGCGGAACAGTCCACGTGGCTCGATTTGCAAATTATGGCAAAGACGCCGCTGGCGATGCTTACCGACAAAGAGACCTGCTGATCCACGCAGGTCTCATCCCCCTGGAGTAAACAATGATTAACATTGCCGTAATCGGCTACGGCTACTGGGGTCCCCGTGTAGCCAGGAATTTCTACGCCTCCGAATTCACCAAATTGCATACAATTTGCGATGCGCGGCCTGACGCTCTGCGTAAAGCAGCCAGCGAGTTCCCTGGCATTGAGACCACGACCGATCTGAAAGATGTGATGACTTCAACCATCATCGACGCGGTTGCCATCGTCACGCCAGTGTGGACGCACTATGACTTCGCCAAGCAGGCTCTTGAAAACGGAAAGCATGTCTGGGTAGAAAAACCCTTCACCATGTCGTCCGGCCAGGCAAAGGATCTGATTGAGCTTGCCGAAAAAAAGAAGCTTACCATCATGGTGGACCACACTTTCCTCTTTACGGGAGCGGTGCGGAAGATGAGCGAACTTGTAGAGAGCAATGCCCTCGGCAAACTCTACTACTATGACTCAACCCGTGTTAATCTGGGCCTCTTTCAGCACGATGTGAATGTGGTATGGGACTTGGCGCCGCATGATCTTTCGATCATGGATCACCTGATTAAAGAGGATCCTGAAGCAGTCGTTGCAACAGGACAAAGCCACTTGAACGGCCACGAAGATATGGCCTACATCACCATCTTCTATTCTGACAAACTCATTGCCCATGTAAGCGTCAACTGGCTTTCCCCCGTGAAGGTGCGCACGACTCTGCTGGGCGGTGAAAAAAAGATGCTGGTCTGGAACGATCTGGAAGCAGATGAAAAGATTCGCGTCTACGATAAGGGCGTCGATATCACAAATAAGGCCGGCGTGTACGATCTACTCGTGAGCTACCGCTCAGGCGACATGTGGGCGCCGCGCGTGGATCAAACAGAAGCTCTTCGAGCAGAAGTAAACTATTTTGCCGAGTGCATCAATAAAGGCGTCAAGCCCATCAATGATGGCGTTGCGGGCTACCGCGTTGTGCGGCTCCTGGAAGCGGCAACTGAGTCACTGAAGGATCGCGGAAGGATCATAAAGCTGTGAGCGAATTTCTGAGCATTGCTCCGGATGTCAAGCTTGGCAAGGATGTCCGGCTCTCGAAATTCATCAATCTCTATGGTTGTGAAGTGGGAGACGGCTCTCGTATCGGGGCGTTTGTCGAGATACAAAAAAACGCCAGCGTGGGCAGGAATTGCAAGATTTCAAGCCACACCTTCATTTGCGAGGGCGTAACCATTGAGGATGAAGTTTTCGTTGGACATAACGTTGCGTTCATCAACGACATGTATCCGCGGGCAACGACAGAAGACGGTGCTCCACAGACCGAAGCGGATTGGAAGGTTGAACCGACGCGCATCCGTCGCGGCGCTTCTATCGGATCGGGTGCAACCATTCTCGCCAATGTTGAAGTAGGCGAGCGCGCCATTGTGGGAGCAGGCAGTGTGGTGACCCGCAATGTGCCTGCGCGCGCAATTGTTGCCGGCAATCCAGCAAGAATTCTACGTTACATAGATGAGCCTGGAAAGACGTCAACGGTATCAGGAGAAGCGCAGTGAATGTCTGCATGCTTACCTACTCGTTTTTCGAGAGCGACACGCGTATTTTGCAGTACACTGCAGCGCTAACCGCGCGGGGCGATACGGTGGACGTACTCTCGTTGCAGCGGGAAGGTTCTCCGGTTGATGAAGTTCTGGATGGGGTCAGGATTCATCGACTGCAAAAGCGCACAGTAAATGAAAAGGGGCCTTTTGCCTACCTGAAGCGTATTTTGAGCTTTATGGCGAAAGCGGCGCTATACCTTTCACGCCCTTCATCGATTCGCCGCTACGATGTGATTCATGTGCATTCCGTGCCGGATTTCCTGGTCTTCGCGACTCTTGCACCTCGATTGCTTGGAGCAAAAGTAATCCTCGACATTCACGATATTCTTCCTGAGTTCTACGCGGCGAAGTTCGGACTTTCAAAGAAGTCACTTATGTTCCGGGCGCTGGCGCTATGCGAAAAATTCTCGGCAGGCTTTGCCAATCACGTAATTATTGCGAACGACCTATGGCGGGCACGACTGCTTGAACGCACAACCGCTCCGGACAAATGCCTAACCGTACGCAACTATCCCGATCCGGATTTTTTCCATCCGTACCCTCATGTCAGTGACGGAAAAACATTCCGCATCGTATATCCAGGCACACTGAATGAACATCAGGGGCTGGACATTGCTCTGCGGGCATTTGCGCGCGTCACATCTGCAATTCCAGAGGCTCGATTCGACATTTACGGAGAGGGACCTGCCCTGTCTCAATTGAAAACTCTGCGCGAGACCCTTCAACTTGAAAACCGTGTGTATTTTCACGGCTTCCTTCCAGTTAAGGAAATTGGAAGGCACATGGCCGAAGCAGATCTCGCGGTGGTTCCCAAGCGTGTTAGTACAGGCTTTGGAAACGAAGCAGCAAGCACCAAAATTATGGAATTCATGTCGGTTGGTGTTCCTGTGATTGTTTCTCGGACACAGATTGACAGCCTGGAATACGACGACTCAGCTGTGCACTTTGTGCAGCCCGAAGATGAAGTTGCACTGGGTGAAGCGATTCTCTACCTGCACGATCACCCTGAGTATCGTGAACAGCTGGTTGATGGCGCGTTTGCCTATCTGCAACAGCACAACTGGGCAAAGCGAAAATTTGATTACCTGGCAGTAGTCGACTCGCTCTGTCCAAGAACAAAAAGAAAATCCGAACGGGAAGTGCATGCCTAAATTGAGAATCGATCGCGCATTCAGCATAGGAGTCGCGCGACCATGGAAAAGGATCACGCAGAGAAGCAATAAGCCTGCCGTCCCCATTCTCATGTATCACGGCATCCAGAAGAAATTAGACAAGAACCAGCACCCGTACTTCGAGACCAATACATATCCGGAGCTATTCGCGCAACACATGCAGTTTCTCCATGAAAGTGGCTATAAGACTGTCACTGTGCAGGATGCAGTCTCGGCAACTGTACATGGGCAGAATGGCCATAGGCTGGTTGCCATCACATTTGACGATGGCTTCGCGGACTTTTACACGCACGCTTTTCCTGTTCTGGCCCAGTATCAGATGACAGCGACAATGTATCTTGTTTCTGATTGGACGAGAGAACAACGATTTACGCGCGAAGAAAAGGAATTTCTGACCTGGCCGGAGATTCGAGAGATGCAGGCGCATGGCATTCATTTTGGCTCGCATACAGTCAGCCATCCTACGCTTTATTCTCTTGACGCCAGCGAACTGGAATTTGAGATCAGGAGATCGAAAGAATCCATAGAGAATAAACTTGGAAAAACTGTCCATTCATTTGCCTATCCGTATGCATTTCCCGAACAGGATCGGAATTTCACACAGCAGGTTAGAGGTTTTCTCCAGTCCAGTGGCTATCGAAATGGGGTTACGACGATTCTGGGCACAGCAAATCCTCAAAGCGACGCGTATTTTCTTCCCAGACTGCCGGTCAATAGCCACGACGATCTAACCTTTTTCAAAGCAAAGCTGGAAGGAGGGTACGATTGGCTCCACTCTGCCCAGTACCTTTCAAAAACAGTGAAGCGGATCTACCGAGGTAGGCAATGATTGCATCTGAAGCGACAGGATCAAGCATGAGTCATGCTCCAGAAGCCTTGAATGGGACCCGCTATGTTGTGATTACACCGGCCAGAAACGAAGGTCCGGAAATCGAAATTACTATTCAGGGAATGCTGCAGCAGACTGTTCTCCCTGCAAAATGGATCATCGTCGACGACGGCTCCACCGACGAATCGGTGGAAATTTTGAATGTATATGCAGAGCGTGTTCCGTGGATCGAAGTGGTACGGCGCAAAGACCGAGGATTTCGAAGCCCTGGCGGAGGTGTCATGGAAGCCTTTCGCGATGGGTACTCAGTCATTGGGGGCTTCCATTGGAATTTTCTTGTGAAGTTGGATGCCGATCTGACCTTGGAGCCGGACTATTTCGAGCGCTGCTTCGACCGCTTTCAGAGTAACCCTCAACTGGGCGTTGGTGGCGGAACAGTATTTAATGAAACCCCAACTGGGCGCGTAGTTGAAAGCAATCCGACATTTCATGTTCGTGGCGCGACCAAGATTTATCGGCGCGACTGCTGGGAGGCGATCGGAGGCCTGATTCCCTCCCCTGGATGGGACACCTTCGATGAAGTAAAGGCCGCACGGCTCGGCTGGAAAACGGAGAGCTTTCCCGAGATCATGGTATTGCAACGGCGCGAGACCGGAGCAAACGAAGGCACCTGGCGCGACTATGCGAAGAATGGGCGCGCAAACTATATCTGTGGATACCATCCTCTCTTTATGCTTTTGAAGTGCCTGAAGCGGCTTCCGCAACGCCCTTATTTCGTTGCGTCGTTTGCTCTGGCGTGGGGCTACCTCTCCAGCAGTTTCAACGGCACAAAACGCGCCAATGATGTATCCACAATTCGCTATCTACGCAAACAACAACTTCGACGCCTGCTCCTGATGGATTCGGTCTGGAAATAAGTCTGATGGACGTTTCAATTGTCATCGTGAACTGGAACTCCGCCGAGTACACCCGGCAGTGTATTGCCAGTATTCGAGAAAACACCAAAGCAACCAGCCATGAGATCATCGTCGTCGACAACGCCTCTACAGACGATTCGCTGGTTTACCTGGAGACCATTGAAGGCATTCAGCTCATCCGTAGTCAGCAAAATATAGGCTTCGCCAGGGCGAATAATGTTGGGGTGGAAGCAAGCTCGGGAAATATTCTGCTCTTTCTCAATCCCGACACCGAGCTCGCTGGACCTGCCATCGACAAGATGTTTGAAGCGTTGCAGATGTCCGATTGTGCGGCATTAGGATGCAAACTTCTCAACACCGATCGAACTTTGCAGACAAGTTGTATTCAACCGTTTCCGACGATCTGGAACCAGATCACAGACATCGAGAAACTAAAGCTGATGTTTCCGCACGTTCGCATGTGGGGCATCGCTCCACTGTTTACGGAAGTGCGGGAATATCCGGTGCCGGTCGAAGCTCTTTCGGGAGCCTGCATCATGATCAGAAGCGAAGTATTTCAGCAAGTGGGGCAGTTCAGTACCGACTACTTCATGTACGCAGAGGATATTGACCTTTGCTATAAGATCCAGCAATCTGGCAAGAAAGTCGGTTACATTCCGGATGCAACGATTATTCACTTTGGCGGGCAGAGCACGAAAAAACGCAGCGATACTGGCTTTGGAGATATTGCCACCAGAGAAGCCATTTTCACCTTCCTTCGCAAGTTTCGCGGAACGGCATACGCAAAGATATACCGTGCGGCACTCGGCATCGTATCCGCCCTCAGAGTCGCACTTCTGAAGATATTTCTTCTGTTCACATTCAATCGCGACAGCCGAGAATATCTGACCTTTACCGCGCGCAAATGGCTGAAAATCCTGCGCTGGAGTATGGGTTTGGAGAATTGGACCGAGAGGCTTACCCCTCAAAAACCACACAGAATTGGAGAGAGTGAAAGCTGATGTGCGGCATTTGCGGGAAACTCAACCTGAAGACCAATTTACCCCCTATCGAGACATCTCTCCTGAACGAGATGAACGATGCCATTGCGCATAGAGGCCCGGACGACGCAGGCGTCTATGTTTCAGGAGAAGTGGGACTAGGCAACAGGCGGCTCAAGATTATCGACCTCAGCACAGGCCATCAGCCCATTTCGAATGAGGATGGCACGATCTGGGTTGTCTATAACGGCGAGACCTACAATTACCAGGAATTGACCACGTTTCTGAAAGCCAAAGGGCACGTCTTCAAGACCTCGACTGATACCGAGGTGATTGTCCATCTCTACGAAGAATTTGGCGAAGATTGCGTCAAGAAGCTCTGGGGTATGTTTGGGTTTGCGCTCTGGGACATAAAGAAAAAGAAGCTGCTGATTGCGCGCGATCGAGTTGGAATCAAGCCTCTGTATTATGCGTTGACGCCGGAAGCACTTGTGTTCGGTTCAGAGATCAAGTCTATCCTGCGGGATCAATCCATTGAAGCTGTTCCGGATCCCGAGGTTCTCGACCAGTTTTTGACCTACCACTACGTGCCTGGAGAGAAGACCCTTTTCAAGGGAATATCCAAACTGCCTCCTGGCCATCTGATGATGGTTGAGAATGGAAAGGTTGAGATCAAACAATACTGGGATCTCAATTTCCCTGAAAGCGCGGCAGAAAAGAGCGAAAAGGAATACGAAGAAGAACTCGTCGCGTTGCTCAAGCAAACAGTATCCGATCACATGATTTCGGATGTTCCGGTAGGCATTCTGCTGAGTGGAGGCGTCGATTCCACCGGAGTTCTCAGCTTTGCGGTTGAGCAAACCGGCAAGCAGGTGAACACGTTCACCATCGGCTTTGAAGGGCAGAATTTCGCAGATGAACGCCCCTATGCACGAATGGCGGCCGAGCGTTATGGAGCCAGGCATCACGAGGCAACGATTACAGCTTCGGAATTCAGTGAATGTATTTCGCGGTATGTCTGGCACATGGAAGAACCTGTGTGCGAACCTCCAGCTATTGCGCTTTACTACATCACCAAAGTTGCCCGCGAGCATGTCACGGTGCTGCTTTCCGGCGAGGGTGGCGATGAAGCATTTGCGGGTTACCAAAACTATCGCAATCTGTACTGGATGGAACAGGCAAAGAGTGCCATGGGCCCGCTGGCACAACTGGCTTCCGGAGGGATGGGTGCTGTCGGCAAGGCAACAGGACTACAGCGTTTCAAGAAGTATGCACCTCTCATGGGAATGCCATTTGAAAGCTACTACCTGAGTCGCACGACAGATCCGAGCGATTCATTCAACGCAATGAAAGAACAGCTGTATACCTCCGGCTTTCGTGCGGATCTTTCTCAAAACGGTTCTGCTGTGGTTACACGTCAATTGATGGAACGGACAGCAGGACTGGACACGCTCAGCCGTATGCTTTATCTCGACACAAAGACATGGCTGCCGGATGACCTGCTGGTTAAAGCCGACAAGATGACTATGGCAAATTCGCTTGAGCTGCGTGTTCCGCTTCTCGACCATCGCGTTCTTGAATTTGCTGCTGCCCTTCCACGCTCACTCAAACTTCGTGGATTGACCACCAAATACCTGCTCAAAAAAGCGTTGACGGACCGAGTTCCTGAGCAAATCCTGAATCGCAAAAAGACAGGATTTCCCGTACCGTATGCATCCTGGATTCGCAACGAGATGAAGGATAAGGTCCGCGAAGTTCTCACTGATCGGAAAACCTTCGAGCGCGGCTATTTCGAACGCGCCGCAATTGAACGGATTCTTGAAGAAAACGCCCGTGAAGGAAGACACTCCAAGGAGATTTTCTCCCTGCTTGTGGTTGAGTTATGGCATCGAATTTTTGCTGATGGATCAGGTTATGCCGATTCACACGCCTTGCATGGCTGCGACGCAGTCAGGTTGCAGTAGTCTGGGAAAACCGGCACCAAAAAACGAAGGAACACCAAGAGATGGCATTTGTAATTATTCTGGACATTTTTGTAGTGGGTTTGCTCTACGTGGCTGGAGTTACGCGTGGCTTTGAGCGTGCCCTGCCCGTGGCAACATTCCTGCTTATTCTGTTTCCGAATGAATCACAGATTCCAATTCCCGGCTTCCTAGACATCACAACGCAGCGGCTCATCGTATTCACGTTGATCGCGCTCTATTTCCAGTTCGGCAGGTCGCCGGAAGATGGCGGACCGGTCAACAAGCTGCCTATTGCCGGATTGCTGATTCTGCAGATTATCTGGATGGTTGTGGCCACAGTGAACTCCGTTGTCTTCACGGTGAGCCTAAAGTCGACGCTGTCGCAGCTTCTGGATTTCTTTACGGTCTTCTATCTATACGCAAAGGGTGTACGCAGCACAGATACGATTCATCGCATCTTGCGAGGATTCGTCGGAGCGATGCTTTTTCTCTCAGTTTTTGCATTCATCGAATATTACTTTGACTGGAGTCTATTATCGCTGTTCCCGGTCGTTGGGCATCGCTTCAATGTAAACAGCGATATCTATGACCGCATCGATCGTGTGCGAACAACCTTTGGACATCCAATTCTCTTTGGCGGCGCGCTCGCAATGGCCATTCCCGCCGCGCTCTATCTGATCCGCATATCGAAGAGCAAGGCGGGCCAGATTGGCTTCTCTCTGGGTATCGGCCTGATGTTTTGGGCCATCTACAAGACAGATAGCCGCGGTCCATGGCTGGCCCTGCTGCTCTCATGTGTGGCCATGGTGTTCTTTGGTGGAAAGCAACTGCGCAAGTACTTATTGATTATCGCTTTGGTCGTGGCAACCACGCTCGTTGTGAGACCCGGCATCTACACATCTTTGGAGAATATGTATGTTGCCACAAAGGACCCCGACTCTCCGATGGGTTCTTCGTACCAGTGGCGTTACACACTTTACGATCTCGTCAAGGCTCAATTGGGCAAGAATCCCGCTCGTGCGGTGTGGGGCTATGGACCAGAATCGTTCTATTATCTGGGCCTGACCACCGATTTCTATCTGGACGGCGAGGTGCGCACAGTTAAGGTTGAGAGCTGCGACAGTTCCGTGGCTGCGCTCATGATGGAAACAGGTTATCTGGGCTTCGCTATCACTGCATTGCTTCTGCTGGCGCCCTTGTGGATCGCTATTCGAGGCTATTTCGCAGCATCGGAAGATCGAAAACCTTTGCTAGTACTGTTTATCTGCAACATGGGCGCCTATTTTTTCCTGATGACGAATGTGGCCATTTATGGATGGGGACAGCAGACCTACATTCTCTGGGTAATTCTTGCCATGGCATCGATCTATCCAACCGTAGTCAAAGCGGAAGCTGCACGGGAGAGTGAGTCAACCGAACCCGCACCGCTGGAACCCGCACCCCGTGTTTGGGGAACGGCACAAGCGCTGCAATCAGGACAATATCAGCCAAAGTGGAATGCATGAACAGTCAAGCTGGCGCTGCACATCTTTAGAAAAACTCCGATGGCACAGCTTGACAAACGGAATAGCAGACAGGATTTCAAAGAACCCCTTGATGAAGGAACAAAAATTGATTGAGACGGCCACAATGGAATCCAGGCAGGAACTTTCGCAGTCAGACGACACACGCATGAGCCCGACTTCAGCCAATGCCACCACGGAACCGGGTGCACTACGCGTACGCATCTTGAAGACTGATGCAGAGCTTGAATCGATCCGCGAGGTGTGGCAGGAGCTTTGCCAGCACCCCCACTCAGAACCAGATTTTTTTCAAATGGTTCTTCGGACAACTCCGGGTGTCAAGTCAGGCTATGTGCTCGCCGTTGAGCGCGACGGAAAAATTTCAACCTTGCTTGCCGGTCGACTCGAAGAGATGCGCATGGACGTGAGCCTAGGTTATCTAAAGCTCCCTCAACCGAAGGTCCGTGCGCTGGTCTTCATCTACGGCGGACTTATGGGGGCTGCCACTCAGGAAGAATGTGAGGCTCTTGTTGAAGCAATTTCAGGTACGTTGAAGAACGGTTCCGCAGATGTCGTCTTCTTCAATCATCTTCACATGGATTCGCCGCTCTTTGTGCTACTACAGAAACGCGCCGGCTTTTTCACACGCGATCGATTTGGCAAGCAGTCCACACATCGAAAAATCACAATTCCGGTGGGAACAGATGCTCTGTGGAAGCAATTCCAATACAGGGCGCGCGGAAATTTTCGCTGGAATGTGAAGACCTTCCTCAAGTCTCACGCGGATCAATATTCCATTGAATGCCTAACGCGCCCCACGGAAGTAGATGACCTTATCCGCAAGGTTGAGCTGGTAGCAAAGAAAACCTATCAACGCAGTCTGGGCGTGGGATTTGGCGCATCGCCTGCGGAATTGGCGCGGCTGCGTCTGAAGGCAGAGAAAGGCTGGTTGCAAGGCTATGTTCTCTCGATTGATGGCGAACCGGCGGCATTCCTCTGCGGTACGCAATTTCGGGGCGTCTTTCACGCCGACTTTATGGGATTCGACCCGCAGTACAAGCGCACGTCTCCCGGCATTTTTCTCACACTCCAAGTGGTGGAAAAATTCTGCGAGATGGAAAGAGCCGATCGTATCGACGCAATGGATTGGGGCCTGGGCGACGCGCGATACAAATCCGACCTGTGCAATTTGAGCTGGGAAGATTGTTCCCTGCATTTATTTGCACCAACACTTCGAGGTATTGTGGCAAACATGTACCGTACCCCAGTGATGCTGGTGGATAGACTGGCAAGAAAAATTTTCGACGCTCAGGTGCAGGAAAAGATCAAAAGCAAATGGCGCGCGCGGCAGCAAGCCAAGAAAAAGGACTGAGCAGCCGCTCGAAGCGCAAGCCCATCACTTGCGCTTCGAGGTAGAGTCTTCCGGCGATTTCGTTCTCTGCAATGCCCCTCTGTCGTAATTGCCATTCGCGCCATAGACAACACCATTCATGGAAACATTGGCGCAGTTAACACCAGGCGTACAACCTTCTGGAATCGCGGAAAATGCATTTACACCCGGCTCGGTTGGCGCGGCAAGCTGAAAGTCGATATTTGGAAATGGCAGAAGCTGCTTTTCGCTACCGTCCCAGTTAACAAAGGGATTCTTGCGAGAGACATTCTGGGCATGGTGTCCACAGTTGGAAAACCCAGGGCTGTCAAACGCGGTGTTGTAATCTGCGTGGATCGTCCAACCTTTTGGAGACCCATACGCGCATCGCCCCACCACACGCCAAACCAGATTGTTGTGCAGATACCAGGTGGGAGTTCCTCCGTCACCGCCAATGGTATAGAGGAAATAGACAGCACAGGCTGTTCCCTGAAGGTTGCAATAAGGTTGACGGCCAAGATTGGCAATGGTATTGCCCACCACATAGCTGGTTCCGTGCATGGTTTCACCAAACATGCTCACAAAACCATCGCCGAGACCCGCGGCGCGGCCATTCATGACTGCATTGTCCGTCCAGAAGACGATGTTGCCGTAGACATACCAAGGGCCAACATCGGGAGTTCCACCGGAAGCATCAGTGATGACGCCGGAAGAGATGATGTCCTGAAAGTAGTTGTAGCGGACAATCATGTTCTGTACGGTGGATGAAAACGCCTCTGAGTGATTGCCAGAGGACTGGTCGCCGGTGTGGTCGCGGGAGATGTAGTTGTACTCAATGATCCAGTCGGAGCCGTTGGAGTTCCCTGTGGTGTTATTGTTCGATTGAAATTGGGTATCGCCGACATCGTGGATCCATGAGTGGCCGACATAGAAATGGTTCGTAGGGCTTCCAGTGAGAAAACCAGCGTCGCAATAGGATCCGCACGTTGAAGTACTTCCGCTATTGTCGGCATAGTTCATATTCGAACCACGCACTTCGACGTAGTCAAAGGTGAGGTGGGAGGCGGCCCCTGTAATGGTTCGCGTTGTGATGACGCCACCATGAGTCTTTTCACCGTTAAGATCGAACTTGATGGTATATCCAGACTGCCAGTCTTTGCCGCGCGTCTGTCCGTCGAAGGTCCAGTAATCGGTAAGAAAACGAGTTGTCCCGATCCCAAAAACGGCTTGTCCGGCAAATGCATTGTTCCAGTCTGAGGCAGGACCATGGCTGGAAGGTGTTGCGCCTTTGATGGTGATTGGTTCGGTTCCGCGAACAGGGGTTCCAAACGTCTGTGGGCCGTAGTTGCCATTTGCAACCCAGTACGTAATACCGCGGGCCATAGAGCCAGGATCGATTTCACCCGAGTGCGGACCGAAGCCGGTGTAAGCATTCGTCCAGTCGGCGCCGGTTCCGGAACCTTTGGCCCCTGCGTAAATGTAGCAATTCCCTTTCCCGTCGCAGCCGGCAGCATTTTCAGAAGCAGGATTAGTGGTGATGGTAGTTTGCCCTGCGATGGATCCAGCAGCCGCCTGCACTGTTGCCACTCCGGGTGCGACGGCATGCACCAGTCCGGCTTGCGTTACAGTCGCAGCAGACGGACTGTTGGTGGACCACTTCACGAAACGTGTTAAGTCAACGGTTTTGCCATTGTCGTAAGTTCCGGTTGCGCTGAGTTGCTGCTGTGAGCCGGATCGTACTTGCGATGCTGCCGGAGTAACAGCGATAGAAACGAGCTTTGCACCGGTTACCAGAAAGGAAGCAGCTCCAGAAGTCTCGCCTGCGCTGGCTTCAATAGAAGCTTCACCAGGATTGACTGTATAGGCCTTGCCAGCATCATCGATTGGTGCAGCGGTAGGATCGCTCGATGTCCAATCGACGAATGCGGTCAGATCTTTTGTGGAGTGATCACTGTATTGACCTGTTGCGCGGAATTGTTGAGATGATGCGGTGGGCGCGGATGGAGAGCCCGGAATCACATTGATGCGCTCAAGGGTGGGACCGGATACCTGCAGTGAAGCAGAGCCCGTAGCGGTTCCAGCAAAGGCGCGAATAATGGCTCCCCCGGCACTGACTCCCGCGGCGCTGCCAGGTGCTGGAGTAGTCGCCACGGAACGATCACTCGAGCTCCACAGGGCTGAGTTCGTTACGTCCGCTGTTTTTCCATCGGAATAGGTAGCTGTAGCAGTGAAATGTTGGGAATATCCCGGCGCGACCGTTGCAGAAGCAGGCGTGACGGCGACGAGAACAATGGTGGTGGCTACTGTGCCGAAAGGAGCCGCTACCCCCAATGCGCTGATCCAGGTGAGCGAGAGAGACGGAATGGCTGCGAGGGCTATCAGGGCTCGGGTGAGCAAACGCATGAGGTAAGGATGCCTTTCTGCACGAAGACGTGCGAACCAATTTTCGACGAATCGAGAGCGCCAACTCTCATTAAAGACTGGCAACTCCAGATCAAGAGGGTTCTCTGCGTACCGCAAGACTTACCATTTTCACTTCCATGAACGCAAATCGATGACCTGGTTATTAAGACGAATGAAGATCGTGAGAAGAACGCAAATCGACGGAATGCGGCCTTATTTTGAGAAATGGAGTGCGGCGCTTTCCTGCGGGGTCATTTGTATGATCCTGACTGCCGGGGTGAGGTTACATGGGCAAACAGCCGGACACTACGTGCAATGGACGGCCGGCGATTCCGGTGCGGCGACATTCGATACTACCCGTTTTGGAAAGCCTGTCTCCGCTGGGAATACGGTCCTTGTACTCGCGCACTGGAATGACCAGGATGTGACGGCCACGATAACCGATTCCGCAGGAGATACATATATACCCCTGGTGGCTCCCATGAACGCAGGACCAACCGAGCGATTCCAGGCCTGGTATGCCAAGAATGTTCGCGGTGCGGTGGAATTAACCGTTACCATCCATTTTTCGAAGAAGACGCGCAGTTTTTCAGTTATAGACGCCATGGAATACGCAGGATTGGACAAAAAGGAGCCACTACTGGGTACGGTTTCCGCCACCGGCAGCGGCACTATTCAGAGCAGTGGTCAGATGGATCTTCGCGATAAATCCAATTGCCTGTTTATCGGTCTCTTCGGTTACTCGAAATATGCACTTCCGTACCAGGCAGGCGAGGGATTCACAGAAAAAGCCTACGAGGCATCAACGATGATTGAAGACGCAGCTTGCAGCAGTTTGAAAAAGTCTGCGGCAACAGCAACATCCAGTAATCCCGCCGATTGGGCGGCAGTCGGAGCTGCCTTCAGGACCACCACACAGTAGGTGGATGGAATCGACATAGAATGTGCCGGATATGCCACCCAAGTAGGATTTTCAATCTGGCCTCGGCCACAAGAGGATGGAAGATGGCAAACGGCTCTGGCTCTGATTGCCATGCCCAACCTGCTGAAAGATCAAGGAGAGTACGATGAACCCCACATCCCCCACTGCTTCGGCCCATGCAACTTCGATTCAGGTCCCGTTTCTTGACCTGCGCGCGACCTACTCTGAACTGAAGGATGAAATTGACCGCGCGGTTGAACAAGTGATGAGCAGCGGCGCCTTCATTCTCGGCAAAGAAGTTGAGCTATTCGAGCAGGAGTTCGCCGCGTATCTCGGCATCAAGCATTGCATTGGCGTTGGAAATGGGCTGGATGCATTGCACCTGGCATTGCGTGCTCTGGGAATTGGCCCAGGGGACGAGGTTCTGGTTCCAAGCAATACCTACATTGCCACGTGGCTGGCGGTGAGCTATGCGGGCGCGACGCCCGTGCCCGTGGAGCCCGACGCCCATACCTACAACATGGACCCAGCGAAGGTGGAAGCCGCAATTACGCCAAAGACCAAGGCCATCATGCCGGTACACCTGTACGGACAGGCTGCGGACATGGATCCGATTCTGGAAATTGCGCGGCGCAAGGGTCTCTTTGTGATAGAAGATGCCGCACAGGCACAGGGTGCACGCTATAAGGGTGTGCGTGTGGGTGGCCTTGGCGATGTGGCCGGATGGAGCTTCTATCCTGGCAAAAACCTCGGCGCATTTGGAGACGGCGGTGCGATCACGACGAACAACGACGAAATTGCGGATCGCATCCGAGTGTTGCGTAATTACGGCTCGCGCGTGAAGTACTACAACGAAGTACAGGGATTCAACACGCGCCTCGACTCTATGCAGGCGGCCGTTTTGCGCGTGAAGCTGCGTAAGCTGGACGAATGGAATGCGCGCCGTAATGCCGTGGCGGCGAAGTATCTGGATGCCTTAAAAGACAAGAAAGAACTCGTACTTCCTCACGTTCCGGAGTGGGCGGATCCTGTGTTCCATCTGTTCGTGGTACGGACCAAAAAGCGAGAAGAAATGATGGAATTTCTCAAGTCGCGCGGCATTTCTACGCTCATTCATTACCCGGTTGCACCACATCTGCAAGAGGCTTATCGTGAACTTGGATGGAAGGAAGGCAGCCTCCCGCTGACCGAGGAACTGCATCGCGAGGTGTTGAGCCTGCCGATGGGTCCGCATCTCAAACCTGAGGAACTTGAGGCCGTCATTCAGGCAGTGAGTGAGTTCGTGCGTTGAAATCAATCTTTAAAGCAACAGCCATCCTGAGCGGGAGCTCTGCGGTGAGCATTGTTGTTGGCTTGGTGTCTTCGCGCATCCTTGCCAGCATTTTGCATCCTGCGGGATATGGCTTTTATGGCTTGCTGCAGAGCTTTGTGCTCGTAGCCAGCATGTTTGTCGGCATGGGCGTGGCCACAGGCGTCGTACGTATGGGCGCCTCCGCCGCCAAAGAGAACGATCATGCACGCATGGCTGCTTTGTGCGGTGGTGCATGGCTGGTTGTAGCCGCTCTTGGCATACCAGTGCTCATTGTTATGGCGATCTTTCGCCGTGAATTGAGCGAGTGGGCGCTAGGTACACCGGATCACAGTGGAGCCCTGGCAGTGATGGTCTTTGCACTGCTCTTTACGGTTTCACTAAACGTACAGAATGGCATTCTGAACGCCTGGCATCGCGTTGGAGCACTGGCTAAGTACGGCATGGTTAACGCATGCTTCAACTCGGGTGCGCCCGTGCTGTGCGTGTTGCTGTGGAAAGATAAGGGCGTCGTCCCTGGCGTATTGCTCGGATCCATCCTTGGCTGGATGGCAAGCCGTTACTTCCTGCGCAGCGCAGTGGGCAAGTCTCCTGTTCAGCCCACGTGGAAGGAAAAACTGGCTGCGGCAAAAGAGCTTGTCTCATTCGGCATTCCATATGTGGCGAGCTACACAGCCGGCCAGGGGGTCACGCTGGCGATGCCGATGGTGGTGGTTCACCTGCTGGATGCGGAAGGAGTGGGCTATTACAAAGCGGCGTCGGCAATTGCCGTAAGCTATCTCAGCTTTCTGGTCACGGCGATGACGCAGGACTACTACCCAAGAATTTCGGGTGTGCGTGAACAACCACGCGCCATGGTGAGCCTGATCAATGAGCAGACACGGCTTATTATGCTGCTGGCCGCGCCCGTCATTCTGTTCACGCTGGCGCTTGTGCCGATCATTGTGCCGATTCTTTATTCACGGCGCTTTATGCCGACAGTTGGCATTCTTGAATGGCAGCTAATTGGCGATCTGTTCAAATTTTCAAGCTGGACGATTTCCTACGCGATTTTGGCTCGCTGCAAACCGTCAATCTATTTGATGACGGAAAGCTTTAACGGAATTGTGACGCTGTCATGCACGTGGATTGCGGTTCATCAGTTCGGCCTTGAAGGCCTGGGCATCGGATTCATTGCAAGCACACTGTTGTATCTGACATTTGTTTGGGCTGTGCTGAGACGTGAGATTCCGCTGAAATGGAGCACTCAAAATAAGCAGTTACTCATTGCAGCAGTGGGAGCGGCGGCGGTTGTCCGCGCCATTCATTTCACGGCGCTTGATCCCTACCGCATGATAATTGCACTTCTGCTGGCCTGCATCTTTGGAATTTACAGTGGGCGCATTCTCTGGCATGAATTTAAGTCGGAAAGATCAAGCACAACGCCGCAGACCCCGGCGGCGGCCTAGAACAGTGAATTACGCGAACAGAATTGAAATGATGACGAAAAAGACTCCCAAATCGATTGGCATTCTTGGTACGACGTTCGAAACGCCAAACCTTGGTGTGAGCGCACTTGCTGCAGGCGCCGTGCGTTGCCTGCACAAGCGGTATCCTGAGGCACATCTTTTTTTTCTGGATTACGAACCGGAAGTGACCCGCACAGTGATGGAAGCAGACGGTCCAATTGCCGTTCCCTTGATCCAGATGCGTTTTTCAAAAAAATTCTGGTTGCAGAACAACATTGCCGTGCTCCTGCTTTTGGCTGCAATTTGCCGCCTGTTGCCTTTCAAGAGCCTGCGGGCGGCTTTTATGAAACGCAATCGCGTTTTTCGCACTATCTGTGAAGCAGAGATGTTTACGGCGGTTTCAGGTGGTGACAGCTTCAGCGATCTCTATGGTCTGCCGCGCTTCCTTTATGTATCGCTACCGCAGATCCTGGCATTGGTTCTTCGCAAGCCGCTCATCCAGCTCCCGCAAACGTATGGCCCTTTCAGAGGCTCATTTGCGCGCTGGACTGCACAGCAGATAGTCCGCCATTCCGAACGCGCCTTCTGCAGGGACTTTACAAGTCTCGACAAGATGTTTGGAGCGGATACAGGGGCGCCGCGGCCTGCAAATGCCGCTTTTTGCTATGACATGGCATTTGGGATCGACAATATTACGCCGCAGAGCATCGACATCGACGGTATCGACATTGCCGCACCCCGTAGCGGACCCCTGGTAGGAGTCAACGTGAGTGGCCTGCTCTATCGCGAGGCGTGCAGCAATCGCAATTCATTCGGGATTCGCTCCAACTACAGAACAACCGTCCTCACGATTATCGACTTTCTCATTACGGCAGGTAACGCCACGGTGCTGCTGGTACCGCATGTGTTCGATATGGAAGCTGAGTCGGAAAGTGATCTGGAAGTCTGTAAGGAGATCTTTGCCGAACTTGAGTCGCGTTACAAAGGGCACATTGGCATTGCGTGCGGATCGTATGGACCTAATGAGATCCGGTCCATCATCGGCCATTGTGATTTCTTTACGGGCTCGCGTATGCATGCATGCATCGCAGCCTGGTCGCAAAGTATTCCTGCAGTAGCCATCGCCTACAGTGATAAATTCCTTGGCGTATTGAACACGATTGGCGTGGATTCTCTCGCCGCAGACGCACGCAAACTCTCACAGGAGGAGCTTCTGGAGACGCTGAAGCGCGGATTCCGCACACGGGAGGTGACAGCAGCAAAATTGAGATCGGTAATTCCGGATGTGCGGATGGCTGTACATCAGATGCTTTTCGACCACAGGGAAACGCCGGAAGATGCTGCTGAACACGCGACAGCCCGCGAACCCGTAGCAGTTCATTAAGAACCGCCGGATATAACACCGGTACTCACGCACTTTGACTGACTATTTGCTTGATTCATGACTGTGTATTGCATTAATCCGCTTGCTGATTCCCGCTGGGAAGAACTTGTCCAGCGCCATGAGGACGCGTCGGTTTTTCACGCGACGGCCTGGATGCGGGCACTTCACTCCAGTTATGGCTATGAGTGCGGGGTTCTAACGACAGGCGAGCCTGGCCAGCAACTCGAGGATGGAATTCCGTTCTGCCGTGTGACCAGCTGGCTCACTGGATCGCGCATTGTCTCACTTCCTTTTGCCGACCATTGCCAACCGCTTGTGAATAGTGAGGGCGCACGAGAAATTCTGCTCGATGCGTTTAAAAACGAAGGCATAGGAAAACCATGGAAATATGCAGAATTGCGGCCTATCCACCCCTTGGATGGGTGCGTGGCGCAAGAAGGTTTTCATGTCACGGCATCGTATGCTTTCCACACACTGGATATGAGTGGGGACGAGGAGACAATTCTGCGCTCGTTCCACAAGAACCAGATTCAACAAAAGATCAAAAAGGCTGGAAAAGTTGGACTGCAAATCGAACACGGAAATTCTCCGCAGCTGCTCGGAGAGTTTTATCGATTGCTGTTGATGACCAGGCGGCGACACCAGCTTCCGCCGCAGCCGCAGATGTGGTTCGAGAATCTTGCGCATGCATTCGGCGCTGAATTGGTTGTCTGGGTTGCAAGGCACGAGGGCAGGGCGATTGCCAGCATTTTGACACTGGCCTCCAAGCAAACAGTCGTCTATAAGTACGGCTGCTCTGACCCGGCCTTTCACAATCTTGGCGGTATGCAGGCACTTATGTGGGCGGCCATTCAATATGCAAAAGCCAGGCAGGCGCGCTTGTTTGATTTTGGGCGTTCAGACCTGAGCAATGAAGGCCTTATCTCATACAAAAATCAGTGGGGAACGAAGCTGACAACAGTGCAGTACTACCGCAATCATGCGGCGAAGGAATCACAGGCAGGACAGAGCTCGACATCGGGGCTGGCGAAGAAGCTCTTCGCGACGATGCCCGATTCGTGCCTGGTGGCAGCAGGGCGGCTTCTCTACCGCCACATGGGGTAACGAAGGTTGACTGACGCAATCAATTCGAGCCTGCAGGCTTACTTTGGCGCACCGGAAGGAACATTCCGGTTTAAGATACAGCCCAATGCGCAGTCCGCCGAGACACGCTTCTTCCGCTTTGGAGAGGACACGCAACTCTATGGACGTGTGGCAGGACATCAGCAGTCTGCCCAGGGAAACATGCACGACATCCTCGAAGATCTTGGTGAGGCCGATGCTTCCCTGCCCTTCGACCCACTGGAAGTCGCCCAGAACCTGCACGCCGAGCGGTATCCACTCGAAGGCGAAAAAAAAGGCCTGAAACAGGACCTGGTGCGGTTGACCTATTACACGTTGCGGCCGTTGCTTCCTGTGGGGATCCGGAAGCATGCGCAGAGGCGGGCATTACGTGGCTGGGAGAATCTCTCATTTCCAAGCTGGCCCGTGGAGCGCTCCGTAGACAGGCTCTTTGAGCGCCTGCTGATGCTGCGCCTGAAGGAGAATCCGGACGAAGCGATTCCCTTCATCTGGTTTTGGCCGGAGGGCCGTCAGGGCTGTGTACTCATGACGCACGATGTGGAAACCGCAGAGGGGCTGAATGCGTGCGACGCACTGATGACCTTAAACGAAAAGTATGGCATTCGGTCGTCATTTCAGTTGATTCCTGGCGGACGATATCATGTGCAGCCTCATCATATTGACGGCATGCGGCGTCGCGGATTTGAAGTAAACATTCACGACTGGAACCATGACGGCTCGCTTTTCAAGGAACGTAAAATCTTCCAGGAGCGCGCGCCAAAGATCAATGCCACAGCGAAGAAATGGAATACTGTTGGTTTTCGCTCAGCGGCGCTCTACCGGAATATCGACTGGCTGCGCGAACTGGACTTCAAGTACGACATGTCGATTCCCAGTTGTGCTCGGCTGGATCCACAGCGCGGCGGCTGTTGCACGCTGATGCCCTGGTTCAATGGAGACCTACTGGAAATTCCAGTCACGACGATCCAGGACTACTCGCTTTTTCACATTCTTGATCGGTACGACATCGATATCTGGAAGAAACAGACCAGCGCGATATTAGGGCATCACGGAATGGCGACATTCATCGTACATCCCGACTATATCCAAACCGAGCAGGCGCAGCTGTCTTATGCCCAACTGCTTGGTTATCTTGCAGATCAGCAATCAGAGGCGGGCGCATGGATTGCGTTGCCGCAGGAAGTAAACCAATGGTGGCGCCAGAGGCGGAAAATGCGCCTTGAGCGGGAAGGTGATGCCTGGCGAATTACAGGCCCCGGAAGTGACCGCGCCGTGCTTGCATTTGCGCGGCTACGGAACAACAACATCGACTATACTCTTGGCACACCACAGCAGACTGAACAGTTTTCCGACTTTCAACAGACGGCATCCATAAGGAGTGGCATCCATGCCTGAACGCAAAGACGACCTCAATTCAATGATCAACAAGCTGTGGCCGATTCTGGTGAGAAGGCGCATGTGGATCATTCTCACGTTCCTCGTGATCGCGCTGATTACAACCATCGTGGCACTGAAACTTCCGGCCCAGTACAGGTCGGAAGCCACCATTCTGGTTCAATCGCAGAGCGCGCCCAATCAGCTTGTCATTTCCAATTCAACCGCAAACACGATGGAAGACCTCGATCCGATGACGGACAAGATCCTCTCGCGCACCCATCTGTTGCAGGTAATTGACGAGTTCAATCTCTATCCTGGGCTCCGGCACGACATGGACCCAAATGAGCTTGCAACATTGATGCGCAACAACATCGAACTGACGCCGATGAGTAAGAATCCGGAACGGCGCAGCGTGAACGCTCTTATGATCGCCTACACAGCGAGCAACCCTCAGATTGCTCAGCAAGTGACTAATCGCCTCACCTCTCTTTTTATCGAAGAGAATCAGCAGGCTATTCAAGGTAAGGACACCGGAATGACTTCCTTCCTTTCCTCGCAGCTTGCGGAAGCCAAGGCGGATCTCGACAGACAAGACGCACTTGTTCGCGACTTCAAGATGCGCAATCTGGGCCAGCTACCGGAACAGGCTCAGGGAAATATGGAAATTCTTTCCGGTTTGCAGACGCAGTTGCAGGCGGCACAAACAAGCCTGGCGCAAGCCCGCCAGCAAAAGGCATATTTGGATGCCATGTTGGCGCAGCCAACACCCATTACCCCGGAAACGGTAAATCAATCGAACGACGAACCGCCATCTCCAATTGTCGCTCTGCAAACAGAACTTGTGCAGTTGCGTTCGCAACGACAGGATCTTCTCTCGCGGTACAGTCCGCTCTATCCCGATGTGGTCAGCCTGAATCAGCGCATCGCCGATGATGAAGCGCAATTGAAGAGGCTGCAGGCAGCAGCGCCGTCGCGCACCAAAACGCATACTGCGGCAACGAATACCAATAGTCCAGCGGTTGCGCAGTTGAAGAGCCAGCTTGAGGCCAATCGTTTGCAGATTTCTGAAGACCAACGGCGTATCAATGACCTGCAGGGACAAATCTCCGGCTATCAAGGCCGCCTCAATCTCGCACCCGTACGCGCACAACAATTGTCTGAGGTGATGCGTAACTACGATCAGGCGAAGCAGCGGTACACAGATCTTCAAAACAAGCAGTCCGAGTCGGAATTAGCTACGAATCTGGCCAAGAAACAAATGGATGCGCAGTTCCAGGTGATTGACAAAGCCAGCCTGCCGTCAGAGCCTGCAAGCCATCAACGTATAGCCATCGCATTGGGTGGTCTTGCCGGTGGACTTATTCTTGGTATTGTTCTGGCTTTCCTGGTGGAAGCCCGCCATCCTGCATTCCATAACGATAAGGAGCTGAAGCAGGCTTTTGCAGTTCCACTGATCATTGCCCTTCCACCGTTCCGCACGCAGGATGAGATTAACAAGCAGGCGTCCAGGAAACGAATGGAATGGATATTGGCCACAACCGCTACCCTGATTATCCTGGCCGCACAGGCTTACATCGTGCACCGAGGATAAACGAAGACGCAATGAACCGCTGCCGCTCACACAAACAGGAGCGGCAGCCAGCGGAGAGAAAAAGCTCTCTCCCAAGAATTGAAATTGTTCGATCCCCTATTGTCCTGGAGACACTCTCGTGAACCACAAGATTCGCTCGCTCAGTTCAAATTCCGGCCCAATGCAAGTTTCAGATCCGCAGGAGAAACCTGCTCTTACCCATCTCGCAGACGACACATTGATGGGGGAAACCATTGAGGTGGTCGAGTGCGCATTGGCGCCTGAAAGCCGAATTGTCGTCCAAACCGAGCCGACCAGCCTGGCCACTGATCGTTTTCGCCTGCTGCGCATGAGCCTGAATGCACACTGGATGGCGGGCCGCCTGAAGACCATGTTGATCTCCAGCGCGCTGCCTGGCGAGGGTAAGACAACCACTGCACTCAACCTCGCTACAAGCCTGGCGGAGCGCGGCAAGCGCACGGTGGTACTGATTGAAGCGGATTTTCGTCAACCTGTGTTCTTTGATCGCCTTGGGCTTACCCCATGGCCCGGACTGGTACAGGCATTGAAAGAGCAGCGGGATCCGTTCGAATCCATCCGTAAGCTTGACCCTCTGGGGATTTACGCTCTGCCGGCGGGCGAACAGGCGGATAATCCAATTGATTTGTTGAACTCTCCAGAGTTCACAAAGATGCTGGTTCGACTACGCTCGAGTGTGGATTGGGTCATTCTTGATTGCGCACCAGTTCTGCCGGTTCCAGACGTACAGACACTCAAATCTAAGGTGGACGGCTGCCTGTGGGTGATGCGGGCCGGCCAGACTCCGCGCGACCTGATTGAGGATGCGGTTCAGCAGGTAGGCCAGGAGAATATCGTCGGCATGATTCTCAATGATGCCGAGGCACTTGAAACTACCTATTCAAGCTATTCACGGTATGGCTATGGGTATGGTTATGGCTACGGCAAGAACAAGACAGCATCCAAATCCTAGGTAGAAAGCATCTCCAATGGAACGGCGATACCTTCCTGGGATTTCCTCAAGCAATTGCGAATCATCGATACAGTCATTCCTCTGAAGCCGGGTCGAGACGAAAAGTAATTCTTCTCAACCCGGCTTTCCCAAGCCCAGAAAACTCCGCCAGAAACCCCTTAAATCCATATTTCCTAAATTCGAGAATTATCCCGCCATAAGCCTTCCATCTAATCCCTGCCACTTCTCATCGACCCAAGACTCTGGAATATTTCGACCTCGTTCGCGAGGCAATGAAAAAGTGCGTCTGAGCGAATTGTTCAAGCAAAAGCGGAGTACTGGGACCATGCATGTAGTACTCTTGGCGGATATGAGTGACAGCGTCCGACCTGCATCTGAAGCCGCCGTACAAGCTGCTTCAAGCCAGCAGGCAACGCTGGTCATCTGTACACGCAATCGTCCCGTCCTGTTGCAAAATTGTCTCGAAGGTATTCGCAATCTCAATCAGCAGCCGCAAGAAGTGATCGTTGTGGACAACACAGATGGCGACGAAGCCACCCACTCCATCGCTGAACAATTTGGCGCCAAGTATATCCTTGAACCGTCTCCCGGCTTAAGCCGTGCGCGCAACCGCGGTTTGATGGAAGCACGGGCGGAAATTGTAGCCTTTTTGGACGATGATGCCGTCCCCTCACCAGAGTGGCTCGGTCAAATATTGAGTGCTTTTCAGGATCCACACCTGGGCGCCGCCTCCGGACAAATCATTACTCCCGGCACAAAGCAGCAAGGCTCGTTGGCCGAATTACCGCGCTTGTTGGACAAGCAGAATCCGAAGTGGCTTGAAATTGCATCTTTTGGTGGAATGGGGCTCGGAAGCAACATGGCGCTTCGAAGATCTGCGTGCGTAGGGCGGGTGATATTCGACGAAAGGCTCGGGCGTGGCGCGCCGTTCCAAATTGCTGAAGAACACTTCGCGTTTGCCTATCTGGTTTCGCTAGGATATTCCGTTCGCTACATCCCCAAAGCAATCGTCTTTCATCCTCCTCTGCGGAACGATTCGATTGCGATGGAAGCCCGTAATGCGATTGCCTATTTCTTGCTGCTTCTCGCGGAATTTCCCTCACAGAGGCTGAAGCTGTTGCAGTTTCTGCTCGGACGGCTGCGCGGAAAGCCTCTCACCTGGGCTCGTGATAGCCAGCAACCGGGTACCCTCGTCACCAGCAACTGGAGCACCAAGTTGAAAGCGGCATACAGCGGGTTATGGCTTTACATGAAAACGCCGCGGCGTCCCAAGACAATAGGCAGTGGTTACAAAAGCCGTGATTCAACCAGAGATTAGCTGCGGCCCACACCGGTAAGCGCACTGGACGACCACGCCGCACGGTTTCGATTTGCAGAGGTATATCCCATATCCAGCGAGATGCTGCGCACGCAATGGAGCAGATGATTCGCGATTGAGGGCAACTTCTGCGCCGTAACCCTGAATGATGGTCCGGAAACACTGATAGCTGCAACCGGGTACCGCTGCGCGTCGAGCAGCGGTACTGCAATGCAACGCAGCCCCTCTTCAAGTTCCTCGTCGTCCACTGCATAACCACGGCGGCGCGTCTTCTCAATCTCCGCCCGCAGCGCCTCCGCACTCGCAATGGTTCGGCTCGTATGCCGTTCAAAGCGTGTACGCCGGACCACTTCCGCCATTCTGTCTTCGGGAAGAAAAGCGAGCATCGCTTTGCCTACCGATGTGCAATGTACTGAATTACTGGAGCCGATGCGCGTGATCATACGAACGGAACGGGCGGGTTCAATCTTGTCGATGTAGATGACACGCGCTTGTTCAAGAATGCAGAGATGCGCGGTCTCCTCGGTTTCTGCAACCAAACGCCGCAAATGAGGCTGCGCTCGCTCGCGCAGGTCATACTGCTCAATCGCACGGTTCCCGTAGTCGAAAAGCCGGAGCCCCAGCCTGAACTTGCCTCCCGAAGTGCGTTCGACCATGTGGTGCCGTTCCAGCACCATAAGAAATCGATGAGCAGTACTCTTGTGCAATTGCAATGAAGCAGCAACTTGAGCCAAACCGAGCGGCGTGTCACTTTCTCCTAATAAATCCAATACCGCAAACGCCCGGTCCAAAGCCTGAACTTTATATGTTCCCTGAGGCGACGAATCCCGCATACTGGTCCCCTGTTTCACATTCTATGTACAAAAACAGTTTCTCAGAATATGAGACCGGAGTCAACTAACCATTGAACGCTCTCGAAACAAGCTGTGGGTCTACGTCTCGATCAGCGGTCTACTTCCACCGTATCCCCTTCACCAGGCGCAAGAAACAGGTTGGCCTCCAATCCATGCTGGCGCGTGTAGAGGTCATAGTAACGGCCACCCATCGCGTAGAGCTCGGCATGATTGCCGTGTTCCACAATGCGCCCCCCTTCCACAACCAGAATCTGATCGGCACGGCGGATCGTGGAAAGCCTATGCGCAATAACAAACGTGGTCCGGCCCTGCATAAGCTGGTTCAGACCTGCTTGAATCATGGCTTCAGACTCGGAATCAAGTGAACTTGTTGCTTCGTCCAGAATCAGAATGCGTGGATCTGCGAGCAGTGCACGGGCAATGGAAAGACGTTGACGTTGGCCGCCTGAAAGTTTGATGCCGCGCTCGCCCACAATCGTGTCATAGCTCTCGGGAAAACGCTCCGCGAACTCGTCCACACGTGCAGTGCGGCAGGCAAAAAGGAACTGCTCTTCCGTAGCATCGGGCCGCGAGAAGAGGATGTTTTCACGAATTGTCCCATCGAACAGGAACGACTCCTGCAGTACCACGCCAAGCTGTGAGCGATAAGTATTTAAATCAACCTTAGCCAGATCAACGCCGTCAACGGTAATCGCACCGCTAGCTGGAGTATGGAAGGCGCACAGAAGATTGATGATGGTCGATTTTCCCGATCCCGATGAACCAACGAGCGCGGTAACCGTGCCCGGCGTTGCCTCAAAACTGATGCCATGCAGAACAGGCTTGTCGGCCTCGTAGGCGAACTCGACATTGTCGAACCGTACCTCGCCTCGAATTGGCGGCATCTTCATAGAACGGCCTGGAATCTGGTTTTCTTCCAGTTCAGCCATGATCTCCGCAGTGCGGTCAAGGCCTGCGAAAGCTTCCGTCAGCTGCGTTCCGATATTCACAATCTGAAAGACAGGCGCAACCATCAAAGCGAGAAAGACGTTGTATTGAAAATAGGAGCCAACGGTCCAGGTGCTGTTGAGCACCAAATGCCCACCCAGCCACATGACCAGCGCAGAAACCAGACCAAGCACAGTGGTTGAAGCCGAACCAAGAATGCTGGTCATCGTCAGCGACTTCATCACATTGGCCAAAAGCCGGTCGACTCCTGCGGAAAAGACCTTATGTTCACGCTCTTCCGCGTGATATCCCTTTACAACGCGTACACCGCCCAATGACTCCGTCAGTCTTCCCGTGACCTCTGCGTTGATCTTGCCGCGTTCACGGAAAATGGGTCGAATCGCCTTGAATCCGTATTGCAGAATCACGACGAACGCTCCAACAACAGCGAAGACCGTAAGCGTAACCGTGATGCTTTGATAGAGCAGGAAGAAGAAGACGAGGACCGCAGTGAGCATGCCACCGACAAACTGCACCAATCCTGTGCCTACCAGATTGCGCACGCCTTCAACGTCTGTCATGATCCGCGCAACCAGCGTACCTGTTCGGTTTTCGTCGTAATAAGAAACAGACAGCAAGCCCACATGCCGCTGAACGTCGCGCCGCATTTCTGCGATGAGTTTTTGACCGGCGATAGAAAGCAATTGAGTGAGCGAGTAAGACGAAAGCGCCTGCACGATCGTCGCCACCAGAACCGCCCCGATGATTTTCGGAAGTAGTCCGGGCTGCGGATGGGTTGGAGTCAGAACCTTATCCAGCAAAGGTTTTGAAACGAGTGGAAGAACAAGGCCCGCCACACGGTTCACCGCCATCAGGACCAGTCCGACTACCAAAAGCCCCTTACGGGGAGCAATTAACGCCAAAATCTGAGGCCAAAGCTTCTTCAGATTCGGTTTGCGCTTGGGCAAGTCCGCCGCAGATCCACGTGAACGGCCATGCGGGGTGCGCTCCGCGCGCATCCCCATACCGAGCCCGCCGCCTCGCATCGTCCCCATTTGGCTAGACCTTCCCGCCGCGCCGTGCGGCAATGAAGGAGCGAACACACAAAATGACATAAACAAGCAGGAGCACCGTCATTGCCAGCTTGGAGGCCAGGGCAATCATGTCCGGCTGATGGCCTGCGGACGTGGCAGCCACATAGCCGCGCACTGCCTCACTGGCTCCGCCCAGGAAACCGAGCAAGCCGATAGTGACATTGATGTGCATGAAAAGCTTGCGTCGAGACTCGCTCGGGCTGATAGCAAGAAACCCAAAAATACCCAGTGCAAGACCGAACCAGGTTGGGATCAATGCAGTGTAATGCTGGCTACCGGTGCCTACAAAACCGATCAACCCCAGCAAAATAAGAAGTACGGCAAATACGATTGTGATTTTGGCCAAACCAAACCTCCCCGACTGCTACCTGTTCAGAATATCAACTGAAGAGATGCAGGACGGGAGGGTCAGGCTGCTGAATTGCTCCATTTAACGTTGAATGCGCGCAGATCCACCCTGCGCAAAAGCACGCACCTGCTCCAGCGTGGCCATCGTCGTGTCACCGGGAAACGTGGTGAGCAGTGCACCGTGGGCCCAGCCCAGCATAACCGCATCCTTCGGAGACTCGCCCGTCAACAGACCATAAAAGAAACCAGAGGCAAACCCGTCTCCGCCACCCACGCGGTCAAGTACATCCAACTCGACAGTGGGTGCTGTGCACATCTGGCCATCCACCCACGCAACAGCACTCCAGCTATGACGGTTTGTGGAGTGAACTTCCCGCAGCGTGGTTGCAACGGCTTTTACGCCAGGATGCTTTTTGATCACATTCTCGATCATGCCGAAGAAAACAGATGTGTCCAGTTTTGACTTTGAAGACACCTCCGGTCCAGGGATGCCTAGCCCCTTCTGCAGATCCTCTTCGTTGCCCACCAGAACATCAACATGCTTCACGATATTGCCGATGGTTTCAACGGCACGGTCCATCCCCCCCTGCACCCTCCAGAGCTTTTCGCGGAAATTCAGATCGAACGATGTGACAGCGCCAGCCGCCTTGGCCGCCTGCATCATCTCTGCTGCCAGGGGAGCTGTTGTGGGCGAGAGAGCCGCAAAAATGCCTCCGCAATGGACCCAGCGAACACCTCGATCAAAAATAGCTTTCCAGTCAAAATCACCGGGCTTTAGCAAAGCCGCCGCCTCATTGGCACGGTTGTAAAACACCACAGGAGCGCGAAATCCATGTCCACGGTCGCTGTAGACAGTTGCCATATTGGGGCCGGAAACACCGTCATGCTTGAAATGTTTGTAAAACGGCTTTACGCCCATGGCGCGCACACGCTCGGCAATAAGTTCGCCAATGGGATAGTCCGACAGGGCGGTTGCAATTCCAGTGCGCAGCCCGAAACAATCGGAAAGATTGGCTGCGACGTTGAACTCGCCGCCGCTCACATGAATGGCGCATTCGGTAGCTTTACGAAAGGGCACAATGCCGGGATCGAGCCGGTGAACCAGCGCTCCTAGTGAAAGAAAGTCCAGTTCCGCATCTGTGTGTGCGTTAATCCAGCTACTCATAGTTCTTCGACTCCTGTTCAACGGAACAAACTGGGATTGATTTCACTAACCGGCTCAAGCTGCAGATGCGGCATGCTTCAGATCTCCCAGAACCTGTTCAACCGTCCAATCGTTTCCGGGATAATACTGCACAACTTTTCCGTCAGGCCCAATCAAGGTTGTTGAAAGTGTATGGGTGATCTGGTCATTGGGACCCACAGTAATGCCCACGTCAAAGTATTTCGCCATTTCTGAAAGAACCTTCTTGTCCGGCACGGCAAAATTGATGTGCGCAAATGCGGTGCTCGAATCGCTGCCAAGGTATTGTGCGCCGTACGCACGAAGGCGGGCGGGAGTATCGTGCTCTGGATCGAAACTTACGCAGAGCAGTTCCGTTTTCTTCTGCAGGTCGGGTTTCGTTGCAAGCTGCCTTTCAATATTGGCAAAGTTGCGTGTCACAAGCGGGCAGAAATTGGGCAGAGGACAGCGCGTGTAAATGAACGTGATGAGCAACGCCTTCCCTTTGTACTGCTCAAGGTGAATGACCTTTCCATCTTGATTACGAAGACGGAAATCGGGCACCTTATCGCCCGGCGACGGTACATGATAGCTGATCTTTGGCCTGTAATCAGGCTTGCCCTGCGCAACGATGACGATTTGATCGATGTAATATCCGCCCTTGCCATCCTTTGGCACATGGAGTTTAGCGGTAATCACATCATTGGGATGAAGGTCGCTGAGGATACTTGGATCCTTCAGCTTGTAGGGCATCACCATTTTTTCCATAAAGCCTGGAATATCGTCGTTGTCTATATAAACCTCGCCGGTGCCAGGCTGCGTGCCGATAATCTTTCCGCGCAGATCGTATATCTGTTCCTGGGAATCTGTGGCGCTTTGAGAATTGCTTGAAGACTTGGAGTGACATCCAACGACCACTCCGGCCAGTATCAGGACAGAAGCAATGAGTCTACGCATGACACAACAGTGTACAACCAGGCTGGATCAGACTGTTTCGCATGGCGCATGCATTGGAAGGCAGGATATAACGCTTGCATGGGGTCGTTAAACCATGAGCTCGATAGGCAGTTGGCAAGCGGCGGGATTGTGGTTGCTGCGAGCGCCCGTGCAGCGCGCTCGTTACGTTCCGATTTTCATCGCCGGCGGCTCGAAGAAGGACTTTCCGCCTGGAAAACGCCTGCCATTGTGGACTGGGGAGCATTTGTCCGCAGCGCGTGGGAGGAAAGAGCTCAGGATGACTCTCTGGTGCTCAGCTCCGCCCAGGAACAGACAATCTGGGCGGAAATTGCAGAGCAGGAAGGACACATTGCCGGCCTGCTGGAAAATAACCTGTACCGTCTGGCGGCACTCTCCGCGGATGCGTACGCGCTTATCTGTGACTACGCTCCGGACATGCTGAACACGGCGGCGCGAACCGGTTGGGACCAGGATGCTGCCGCCTTCAGCCGATGGTTAACTGCAATGGAGAAACGTACCAGAAGGGATCATTTGGTATGTGCCCATGCGCTGCCCCATCGACTGATAGACCTGCTGAAATCGGAAAACAAAAAGCGGGCACAACTTTTTCTGGTTGGCTTTGATCGCCTGTTGCCTGTGCAGAGTGCGGTGTTGGATGCGTGGGGAACATGGGAGCTAAGTGCATTGCCAGCTCAGACGGCCGATGTGCAGTTCTACCGTGCGACTGACGAGTCAGCCGAATTGGATGCATGTGCGCAATGGTGCCGGTGCGAACTGGAAGCCAATCCTGCTGCCCGCCTGATAATCGTCACGCAGGACTCCGCTCGTTTGCGCGGACGGCTGGAACGCGCTTTGCTGCACGGGACAGAAGCCGCCTTCGAATTTTCCCTGGGAACACCCCTGGGCAAAGCTCTTTTGGTGCAAACCGCAGCTCTGGCCTTGCGATGGCTGGGCGGTGAATTGGACGAAAACGATGTAGACGGGCTTCTCGCTGGCGGACACATCTGCATAGATAAAACCGAAAAGAGCAGCCTCTTGCTCTACATGCGCAAGCTCCGCGCTCACCAGCTTGAACGTCCTTCCTGGGATTTGAAGGCCTTCTTGCGCAAGCGAAGCGCATCGCTCACTGCACCAGGGACATTCGCGCAACGTATGCTGACCGCACAAACTCATTTGCGGTCATTACAGGGCAAGCCCCGTCTGTTGCGCGAATGGGCTGAAGCGGTTCCCGCATTGCTGAGAGCAATTAACTGGCCCGGCTATCGCATACTCAACAGCGAAGAGGAACAGTCGCGGAGTGCGTGGGAAGATGCTCTCGAAACCTGCGCAAGTTGCAGCTTTGATGGAAAGCAGACAACCTGGAGTGAATTCCTGCGCACGCTCGAGCGAGTGCTGACAGACACGGTATTCACGCCAGAGTCGCTCGAAGCGCCTATACAGATTGTTGGGCCTGAGGAATCCGCCGGCTTGACCGCGGATTCGGTATGGTTCCTCGGAGCCGACGAGAAGAACTGGCCCGCAAGCGGCTCCACACACCCATTTCTGCCGCTGGCTGTTCAACAGCAGGCAGGCATGCCGCATGCAACGGCCCAATTGGACTGGAGCCTGGCCGAAAAAGCAACAACACGCCTGTTGTGCTCGGCCGCGCATATACGATTCAGTTTTGCCCAGTTACGTGAAGGGCTGGAGATGCGTCCATCCGGGCTGGTGACTCGGCTGGCTGGCGCGGCGCAGCCACTGCCGCAGACGCTCCACTCTCCCTCGCGCCCCTTCTGCGCTACCACAATATCCGACGATGCGAGCCGCATTCCCTTCCCGCATCAGGAACATCGTGGCGGTGCGAGCGTGCTTTCCGCGCAGTCGCAGTGCGCCTTCAAAGCATTTGCAGCCTATCGGCTCGATGCAAAAGCTTGGGAACCGGCCATTGCCGGCTTGACTCCGGCCAGACGCGGACAGCTACTGCACAAAGTAATGAGTTCCATCTGGTCGGGACCTCCAAATGGTCTTCGCACGCTCGACGATTTGAAGTCCGTGACCGACAGACGCGCATTTGTGGAATTGCATGTGCGCCGTGTTTTAGACGGAAAAGTGGAAGCGGAACTTCGTGAGCGCATACCCGAACGGTATCTTGCCCTCGAGCATACACGGCTCGTGCGATTGCTGGATGAGTGGCTGGCACTGGAGGCAATGCGCGCGCCATTCACGGTGAAGGAGACTGAGGCCAAGAAGTCCGCGAATATTGGAGGACTAATCCTTAGCTTGCGCCTGGACCGGGTCGATATTTTGCAGGACAATTCGACACTGATTGTGGACTACAAAAGCGGCGCAATGTCTGCGAAAGCGTGGGAACTTCCCCGTCCTGAAGACGTGCAATTGCCGCTCTATGCCAATTACGGTCTGGAAGCCGACGCGCAAATCGGAGGATTGGTCTTTGCCAAAGTAAGAAGTGGCGATTGCGAATTTACAGGCCGCGTAAGAGATGCACGCGCCACCCTTGTTCCCGATTCGAGTGGACGCAGCCAGCTGGTACAGACACCGCTTACCGATTCCATGCTGGAGGAGTGGCGGCGAAAGATTGAAGATCTTGCGGACGAGTTCCTGCTGGGATGTGCGACACCGGACCCGCGGCAATTTCCCAAAACATGCGAGCAATGCGGACTGTATACGCTGTGCCGTATTCAGGAGTTTCCGCCTGCAACCGGGCTCGGCGACGATGGAGGCGATGAAGCCAGTGAATAGCCCCTTTGGCGCGCGCGTGCCTCCCGATATCGACGAACGCCGACACGCAACGGATACAACTCGCTCGATACTTGTGCAGGCTCCCGCCGGATCGGGTAAAACCTCGCTACTGACCGAGCGGTTTCTCAAGTTGTTGGGTGAGGTCGACGATCCAAAACAGATTGTCGCCATCACGTTCACGAATGCGGCAGCTACTGAAATGCGCAATCGCATTTTGGATGCGTTGCGTTCTCCGGGTGGAAATGCTTTGGCGGAACGCGCACTGCGGCACGCCGAGTCCATGGGCTGGCGGATACTGGACTTGCCGGAGCAACTGCGCATCCGGACTATTGATTCCTTCTGCCGTGAACTGGCATTGCAGCAGCCGCTGCTCACTCAATTAAGCGGACAACTCAATATTGACCCAAATCCTGCAAACCTGTATCGCATTGCCGCGCGGCGTACGCTGGAGCAGATTGGACGCGAAGGCAGTCCCGTTGCCAGTGCGGTGGAAACACTGCTGCTCTGGCGAGACAACAACTGGCAGGAATGGGAAACGCTGCTCGCAGAGATGCTCCGCCAGCGCGACCGCTGGATGTTGGATTTTGTGCTGAGCAGCGACCCGGACTGGAACGAGCTGCGTGCGCGCCTTGAGCGGCCATTCGCACGCGCAATCGATGATGCGCTGAGCGATCTCCATGCACAGCTTGAAGCTGTTTCCGGATTGCAGGATGAAGTGCTGGCCTTGGCGCGATTTGCGTGTGAGATGCGAGGAAATGACTCGCCAATGGCGCTCGCCGGTTGTGTTGCCTTACCTTCACCCCCGTTCGCAGATGGTCTTGAAGCCGCGGTAGAAAAGTATCAATGCTTGTCCTCTTTTCTTTTGACGGGCAAAGGCACGTGGCGATCGGCGAAAGGGCTTAAATCCAATCACGGTTTTCCCGCCACAGACGAAGGCAGAGCGGCAAAGGCGCGCTTTGAGAGTGTTGTCCATGCTTTGGCTGAAGTGGACGGACTGGAGGCCGGGATTGCCGGGGTACAAACGCTGCCTCCTCCGCGCTACAGCGAGGACGAGTGGTCCATCCTTCGCTCGTGCTTCGTGCTTCTGCGCCATGCGGCAGCAGAACTCAAGGTTCTCTTTGCGGAGCGTGGGGTAACTGACTTTACCGAAGTCGCTCATGCAGCAGCACATGTACTCACCAGTCCGGAAGGAATTCAGTCTGAAGCCGCCTTAGCGGTAGCCGACGGAATCCGGCACCTGCTCGTGGATGAGTTTCAGGACACAAGCCGCAGGCAGCACGCCCTGTTGCGCAGCCTGATTGGTGCATGGTCTGACGTGGAAGGCAAATCGTGTTTTCTTGTCGGCGATCCCATGCAATCCATTTACTTTTTTCGCGATGCGGACGCGGAGCTCTTTGCCCGTGTGAAGACGCTGGGACTGGAGCTTGGGGATGGAGCGATTTTTCCACTCGATTTCGTACCTTTACGCGCGAATTTCCGCACCAATCCGGCACTCGTGGAATGGTCCAATCAGACATTTGTGCATGTATTCGGAATAGTGGCAGAGGACGGAGTTGCATTCAGTGAGGCAATCGCCGCGCGTGAAAGCGACCCGCAAGACAATGCTCGCTTCTCTCTCCACTTGGAATTTGTCCCGGCGGCCAGCCACGGATCGAACCGTGATGAGCGCTCCGTGGATATACGCCAATCCGCGTTCGAAGCTCAAATACAACAGATTGTGGAGATTGTCTGCGAAAAGCAGCCGGAAATGGAGCTGGCTCGACGGGAAAGAGCCAAAGGGCACGATGCAAAATACCGTATTGCCGTGCTCGCACGCGCCAGAAAATCGCTCTCGCCCATTGCCGATGCTCTTCGCAAAGCCGGCATTCCCTTCCGGGCACTCGATACCGAAAACCTGCGCGACCGGCAGGAGGTACTCGACGCTCTGGCGCTGGCAAAGGCGTGGATGCAGCCCTTTGACCGCGTGGCATGGCTCGGCGTGTTGCGTGCGCCCTGGTGCGGATTATCTCTGAAAGATCTGCACATACTGACAAGCGGCGATGATGAGCAGCTTCTGGACCGGTCCATGCCTTCGCTCATTGAAGAGCGCGCGGCGCTGCTGAGCAGCGACGGAAGAAGGCGCTCGGAACATGTGTTGCATTGCTATCGGCAACGCGCAATTTCAGGAATAGCGGCTGCTGGTACGTGGCTCGAGCAATGCTGGCTTGAGTTGGGCGGAGATGCAACCGTAAATGCCGCGGAAAGAAACAATCTTGAGTTGCTATGGTCGTGCCTCGACGGGCTGCCAAACGGCTTGCAGGACCTGAACGGACCCGCGTTGGAGGGGGCGCTTGAAAGGTTGATGGCGCAGCCTGATCCGGAAGCGAGCAGCGAAATCGGTGTGCAATTGATGACCATTCACAAAGCAAAAGGCTTGGAATTTGAGGTCGTAATTGTGCCCGAATTGCAGGCGAGCGAAAGCCACGGAAAACACGAGATGCTTTCCTGGCTTGAACGCGGCCTGGCTTCAACGGATGACTCGAACGAGGTGACCGAATTTCTCGTGGCTCCTTTGCCTACGAAGGGCTCCAAAAGAGGCGGTGTCAAGGCATGGGTCGATCGGGTTCGTCAGGAGCGCGAATGGCAGGAATCGAAGCGGATTCTCTACGTAGCGGCTACGCGAGCACGGGAGGAACTGCATTTCTTTGCCCGGCCCGCTTACAGAGATACGGGAGATGCATTCTCGCTGATTGAGCCAAAGGATGGTCTTTTGGCGACGGCCTGGCCGGCGCTTGAAAACGAGATTCGAGAGCGCTTTGAAGAATGGAGGGCCGGAGCCGTTGAGGATGTGCTCGAAGAGGTCGCGGCTCAGGAATCGGCATCCAATCTTCTGCAGATGCCCTCCATCGAGCGTCCGACACGTTTACGGCGGCTTCCGGACGATTTCGACCTCGCGCAGACGGCACGGCGGCAAAGAGCGCGCGGAGCACGCATCGTAAACGCGGGAGCACCCGGCGGCCTTTTTGAGCGGCACGAAGGCGGTCTGGTGTCACGTGTGCTGGGCACAGCCATTCACCGCTTATTGCAGAAACTGGCCGAACTGCGCTCCGGCATGGATTGGGCCGATTCGTTGCGCATTCTCGAGCACTTTCAACCGCGCATTCTGGCGCAGATCCGCAGCGCTGGAATTGACCGATCCACGGCGCAGTCGCTGGCCCGGAAGGCTATGGAAACCGCCCTCTCCGCTGCCCGGGAACCGCAGGGCGGGTGGATCCTTTCACCTCATCCAGATGCGGCCAATGAGGTTGCCTGGACCGGCCTGATTGAGGGAAAGGTGCGCACTGTGCGCGTGGATCGCGCATTCCGAGGAGGACTGGCTCCCATGCAGCCGGGCGACAGCGCGTGGTGGATTGTGGACTATAAATCCGCACACGAAGAAGCGGCCGAGCCCGAAGAGCTTCTGCGAAAGCTCCGAACTCAGTTTGCGCCTCAACTGGCGCTCTATGCGCAAGTGCTACAGGCAATGGAAGGCGAGCAAATCCCAGTCCGCGCGGCGCTGTATTATCCGCGGCTGCGCCTGCTGGACTGGTGGGATGTCTCCGACGCCTTCTAGGCCGTTGGAGGGGCAGCGTGTTTGTGGGAGTTATTCACGCTGTTGGTGTGGCGCACATCGGCTCCCTGCACCCAGAAGATCACATCCTCGGCAATGTTCGTCGCGTGATCGGCCACACGCTCCAGGCTGCGGGAAATCATGAGTGCGTTCAACGCCTGAGGCGCATTGTGACACTGTTCTTCCATCACCTGCGTCAGAGCGTTATAGGCCGCACGATTCATCGCATCCACCGCGTCGTCCATGGTAAGCACGCTGCGTGCAATCTCTGCGTCGCCTTCGATAAATGCCTGCAGGCTTTTGCGCACCATTTCGGCAGCGAGAGCAGCCATGCGCGGAATATCCACCGGGAGATCGACCGCAGCCATCTGTTCCATGTTGCGCACACGGTCACTGATGCTCTTGGCCGCATCGCCTACGCGTTCAAGATCGGCATTGATCTTGATGACGCTGAGAATAAAACGCAGATCGACCGCCATCGGCTGTTCCATGGCAAGCAGGTCGAGCGCGGCCTGATCGATGTCCCGCTCCAGCCGGTTGATGGCGTTCTCGCTACGGCTCACGAGATCGCAAATAGACAGATCGCGTACGCGGTATGCCTCAATCGCGCGCTGAATGGCCTGCTCGGCCAAGCCTGCCATGACGAGCAGATTCTCTTTCAGCTCGTCGAGGCTCTGTTGAAACTTGATGCGTGTCATCCGAACCTGCCCGTGATGTAATCTTCCGTCCGCTTATCGCTCGGATTCGTGAAGATCTTGTGTGTTGCGTCAAACTCGACCATGCGGCCATTCAGAAAGAAGCCGGTCTTTTCCGCGACGCGTGCCGCCTGCTGCATGTTATGCGTCACGATCACGATAGTGTACTGCGACTTGAGCTGAAAGATAAGGTCTTCAATCTTCGAAGTTGAAACCGGATCGAGCGCTGAAGCAGGCTCGTCCATCAGGAGTACTTCCGGATCGACGGCAAGCGCGCGCGCGATACAAAGACGCTGCTGCTGTCCTCCGGAAAGGCTGGCGCCGGATTTTTTCTTCAGATCGTCCTTTACCTCATCCCACAGAGCGGAATTGCGCAGGGACTTTTCGACAATATCGTCGAGCACCCGCCGGTTGGAATAGCCATTCAACTTCAGTCCGGAAGCCACGTTGTCGTAGATCGACATGGTAGGAAAGGGATTGGGCCGCTGGAAAACCATGCCCACACGGCGGCGGATTTCCACCGGCTTGGCATCGGCATAAATGTCGAGGTCGCCGATGCGGACCGAACCGGTAACCCGCGCAATGGGATTGGTCTCATGCATCCGGTTGAGGCAGCGTACAAACGTGCTTTTGCCGCAGCCAGAGGGGCCGATGAGCGCAGTGGCGTGATTGGCCGGAATATTCAGGTTGATGTCCTGCAACGTATGGTTCGAGCCGTACCACGCATTCAGGTTGGAGACTTCAATACCAACACCCACGTTAGCTTGCCCCTTTCAAAACGCCGCGGCTGGTCACAAACCTCACCAGCGAAACGGCCAGAACGATCAGTACGATCAACACCAGAGAACCCGCCCAGGCCAGCCTGTGCCAGTCGTCGTAGGGAGACAGTGCGTAGACGTAAATCTGTAATGGCAGAGCCGCAATCGGTTGATCGAGGTTGGTGCTCCAGAACTGATTGCCAAGGGCGGTGAAGATCAGTGGAGCGGTCTCACCCGCAACGCGCGCGAAGGCCAGCATGCAACCTGTAATCACTCCGGGAGAAGCTGTCTTAAGGGTGATAGAAAGCACCGAGCGCCAGTTTGGCAATCCAAGGCCCAGAGCGGCTTCTCGCACAGCATGCGGAACCATCAGCAGCATTTCCTCGGTAGTCCTGCTCACCGTCGGAATCATCATGATGGCCAGCGCAACGCCGCCCGACAGCGCGGAGAAGTGTTTCTGCCGGCTCACAATAAGAGCGTAGGCAGCGAGGCCCATCACGATGGAAGGAACGCCATTGAGCACGTCCGCAGTAAAGCGAATCGCGTTGGCAAGCTTTGTCTTGCGGCCGAACTCGGCGAGGTAGATACCGGCGCCGATACCGATGGGCACGCCAATTATGCTGGCGATCGCGAGCAAAATTGCAGAGCCCACAATTGCATTCGCCATGCCGCCGCCGGTTTCGCCAACCGGTTTAGGGATCTGCGTAAAAAATGCCCAGTTGAGCGACCGTGCGCCCTTGATGAGTAAATAAGCGAAGATGGCGATCAGCGGCGCAACAACCAGCAGAGTGGCCAGAATTGCGAGCGCAGTCACCAGATGATCTGTAAGACCTCTGACTCTGGCGCGAAGTTTGAAATCGTTTGCGGGCACTCCAGTCTCCTTAATGCACCTGCGATGGTGTGCCCCTTGTGACGGCCCACATCAGCAGGCGCGCTAAGGCATTGACAATAATGGTGACCACGAACAGAGCAAGGCCGATTTCAGTAAGTGCGCTCAGGTGCATATCGCCAACGGCCTCCGCATACCCATTGGCAATTACCGCAGCCATGGAACTGCCATTGGAGAGCAGCGACCGGTGCATCTCTGTCGAATTTCCAATAACCATGGCCACAGCCATGGTTTCACCGAGCGCGCGGCCCAGCCCAAGAATGATGGCACCCACAATTCCAATGCGCGCATTGCGCAGGACGCCGGTGCGAATCATTTCCCAACGGGTGGCGCCGAGCGCGAGGACGGCCTCGCGTTGCGAGTGGGGAACCGCAGTCATAACCTCACGTGTAAGCGAGGAAATGATGGGCAAAATCATGATGGCGAGAATGACCGAGGAGGAGACATACCCCAGGCCGGTGGGATTGTCGTTAGCAAACACTCCTGTCCATCCAAACAACTCGGAAAGCAATGGGTTTACATGCTCGCGCATGATGGGCACGAGAACAAACATAGCCCACAAACCATAAATAACGCTGGGGATTGCCGCCAGAAGCTCGGACAGGAAGGACAACGGTCCACGCAATTTGCGCGGGCACATTTCCGTCAGAAAGATTGCCAATCCAATCGCGAGCGGAACCGAAATGATCAAAGCGAGGAAAGATGACACGAGTGTGCCGTAGATAAACGGCACGGCACTGAATTCCTCATTCACCGGATCCCAGAAGTTGGGGAGATTGGTATAGGGATCGATGGGAATCTGGTAGAAGAACTTCAGTCCAAAGGCATGCCAGGTCAATTGCGACCGGACAACCAACTGCCATCCAATAAGAATGACGATGAAAAAGATGCTCAGAGCACACAGCGTCATCAGCCACTGGAAACCGCGATCGGTCAGAGCGGAGTTGCCGCGTGAGAGCAGATATTTGCGCACCTCGGAAACTTCATTCGCGGGCGCTTGAACCGAAGCGGCCTCCGGTTCGCCTATTGGGGGCTGTTGAGAGATCCGAATCTCGGGCACGTGGACACTCACCTTGCTCAGGCTACCGGGCAAATGTGAACGGGAGGTTACAGCACTGCAAAATCAAATGCATACGTGGCCATTTTTGAGTTTTCCGGCGTGGTCCATAGCGTCAAAAGAGACTAAGGAGTGGTGCATTGCCCGGAAGTGACAGATTTATTGCCTTTTGCGTCCACATTGACGCTATTTTTCAAGTAATTTCGAAATTCATTCCCCATTGGAATGCCAATCTTTTATGCTTTTAAGCTGAATTTCAAAGGTCTAATGATGCGCACACTTCTTTCTCTTGCCCTGGCCCTCTGCCTCTCGTCCGTAATCGCCGCACAAACACCGAACGTCGATCCTCCGAATCGTGAGTGGCATGCCGGGTGGGTAACGCACCCAACCGCGCCGCTGCGGGAGCCACTGATGCTCCATTTCCGGCGCGAGCTCAAGCTCACAGGAACACCATCGTCGTATGTGGTGCGGGTGAGCGCGGACAATCGCTTCGTTCTCTACGTAAATGGCAAGCGCGTGGGCGATGGACCGGCGCGCGGCGACCTGACGCACTGGCGCTATGAAAAGTTCGATCTGGCACCTTACCTGAAAACCGGCGACAATCTGATTTCCGCCACGGTGTGGAACTTCGGTGTTCTGAGCGCGATTGCCCAGTTCACCGACCGGACAGCCTTCCTGCTGGAAAGCGAGGCCACTGGCGCAGATGGCATTTCGACGCCCGAGGGATGGATGGTGGAGGAAGATCCAGGACAAGGCCCGCTGCCGCGCAGCACGGTGACGATACAGACCTATATGGCATCAGGACCGGGCGAGGTACGCGATGCTTCCCGCTACGACTGGAACTGGGATGCAGCGACGGTTTCTGGCGGAAACTGGGTTCCGGTTGCCTCACCGATGCGCGACAGCATTTACTCCGGCGTGAACCATGCACATTCGGCTGGCACCAGAGGGGACAACCCGTGGGGGCTGGTGCCGGACACGCTGCCGCATATGACGTATATCGCAAAGAGCCCAGGCGACGTGGTGCGTGTGCAGCCATCGAATGAGACCACGAGCAATTTTTCAAAGTTTCCGCAGACGACGGTGACAATTGCCTCGCATCAACACGTCCATCTTCTGCTGGATCGCAAGACCCTCATCACGGCCTATCCCTATCTGACCGTCTCAGGAGGAAAGGGATCGACCATCTGGTTCACCTACTCCGAGGCACTCTACGACAACAAGGAGCACAAGGGTGACCGCGATGCCCTGACGTATACAGATGCCGATGGCAAGGAACAGCCACGCGTTGCGCTCGGGCTCCGCGACGAATTTCTACCGGACGGCGGCGACAACCGCACGTTTGAACCTCTGTGGTGGCGGACATGGCGTTATCTCGACCTGGACATTGTGACGGGTTCCGAGCCATTGACTCTGGACTCGCTCAAGGCGAATTTCTCGGCGTATCCGTTCGATGTACGCGCGAAGTTTTCGTCGACGAGCCCGGCATCCGACCCAAGCCTCTCAGAGGATTTGAGCAAGATCTGGGATGTCTCATGGCGCACAGCGCAAATGGATGCGCACGAGACCTATATGGATACGCCCTACTACGAGCAATTGCAGTACGTCGGCGACACGCGGATTCAGGCGCTGATTTCGTATGCCGTAACAGGTGACGACCGGCTGCCGCTGCAGGCGCTGCACGCCTTCGATGAGTCGCGTATTCCCGAGGGAATCACACGCAGCCGCTATCCGAGTTCCCTTCCACAGGACATCCCGACTTTTTCGCTGCTCTATATCGATATGCTGCACGACTACTGGATGTACCGGCCGGAGACAGAGCCTGTAAAACAGCTACTGCCTGGCACGCGCGGCATTCTGCATTGGTTCCATGGCTACGAGCAGCCCGACGGCCTGCTGCACGAGGTGCCGTGGTGGAGCTTTATCGACTGGGTGCTCAAAGGAGAAATTCCAACCTATTCAAAGAGTGGTGAATCGTGCATGACGACGCTTGAATACCTGAGCGCGCTGGACGATGCCTCTCAGATGGAGAAGGCTCTGGGCGATCCGATGCTGGGCGATCGCTATGCAAAGCGCGCGGCACATGTGCGCCAGGGCATCTACTCAGGCTGCTGGAATGCGAGCCGCGGCTTGCTGGCCGACAATCCCGACCAGAAGGTTTACAGCCAGCAGGCCAACGTGCTGGCTGTGCTCTATGACGTGATTCCAAAGGCACAGCAGAAGGCCGTGATGGAGAAGGTGTTCTCGATTGAGCCGGGCGAAACACCGGACGGAGTAATGTCGGCTTCGTACTATTTCCGCTTCTACTTTGCCAGGGCTCTGGAGCACGCGGGAATGGGAGACGAGTATCTGGCGTCGCTGAAGCCATGGCGCGACCTGCTGAAGATGCATTTCAGCACCTGGCCGGAGCAACCGGGCGATACACGCTCGGACTCGCATGCCTGGTCAGCGCATCCTATATACGATCTGCTGACACTGGTGGCAGGAATTGAGCCGTCCGCGCCCGGATTCGCCTCGGTACGCATTGCGCCGCATCTGGGCTCACTTCCCTCGCTGCACGCGAGCTTCCCGCATCCACAGGGCATGATTGACGTTGCGTATGAACGGAAGGGCAAGGGGATCGACGCCAGTATTACGCTGCCCGGCACGCTCACAGGCACGTTTGTATGGAACGGCAAGACGGAGGCGCTCAAGCCAGGAGTGAATCACATCAGCCTGCAATAGGGGCGGTAACAAGCGGGAAACAGGAAAGAATTCGGGAAAGGATCAACACGTAAGCTGTTCCCTGAAAAAGGGTAAACGTGCTACAACTCGTTCATGGCAAAGGGCAGCAATTCCACACCAACCGGGCGCGTCAATCTGCGAATGCTCGCGGAGCACCTGGAGTTGTCCCAGACGACGGTGTCGCTTGTCCTAAACAACTCACCATCGGCACGCTCCATTCCGGAAGAGACGCGGAAACGCGTGATTGCCGCCGCGGCCAAACTGAACTACCGGCCGAATTATTTTGCGCGCTCGCTGCGGCAGAGCCGCTCGATGAGCGTAGGCGTTCTGGCTCCGGACCTGAGCGAGGGCTACTTTACGCGCGTGATGAGCGGCGTGGTGGAAGAACTGTCCCGCGCGCACTACTTCTACTTCACGGCATGCCACGACTGGAAACGTGAACTGATCGAGCAGTATCCACGCATGCTGGTGGAGCGCGCCGTGGACGGATTTCTTCTGCTGAACACGCCGGCGGACAGCATCGACGTACCGGTGCCCGTGGTTGCGATTTCAGCGCACAGCAAGGCAAAGAACGTAACCAATATTGTCCTGGACCACCACAGCGCGGTGGAACAGGCACTGGCTCATCTTTTCGAACTTGGGCATCGACGCATTGCCTTTATGCGAGGCCCACACGCGATTCCCGATTCCGAGTACCGCTGGGAAAGCATCCAGAAAGTGACGCGTGAGATGGGTCTGCGCATCGAGCCCAGCAACGTAATTCGCATTGATGAAGCGGGCTGGTCAATGAAGTCGGGCTATCACCCGATGGCGCCGGAGATTGGCTATAACTGCATGAAGGCGCTGCTCAACAAGGCAAAGGGCTTTACAGCCGTCTTCTGCTTTAACGATATTGCGGCCATTGGCGCAATTCGCGCGCTGAAAGATGCAGGGCTTTCGGTGCCAGGCGATGTTTCAGTCGTAGGATTCGACGACATTCTTTCGGCCGCGTATTCAACGCCCTCGCTCACGACGGTGCGGCAGCCGCTTACGGAGATGGGCAAGCAGGGCGCCAAGGTGCTGCTGGAGCGAATTGCGAATCACGAGAAGGAAGTTGCCGCCGAAGTGATTGTTCAGCCCACACTTGTGACGCGTGAATCAACAGGCTCTGCCCGCTCCTGAGCTTTTGCTTTTATTTATCCGCACAATGCTTCAAGCCAGCGGCTGATGTAAATCTGTGCGTGCGCCTCACCGCAGTAATGGCGGGCACCACGTGCATCAGCGGCTTCCTTGGTCCACTTGTAAACGGTGAGTTGCGCGTCATTGCAGTTGATGACAATCCACCGATTGGGTTTTTCATCTTCCAGACCACAGATTTCACATCGATAAATCGTATCGATCGCCACGAGGCCTCCGGTTCAACTTTTACATCGTGAGGAAATAGGCTACTCAAGCATCTGCAAATTCAAGGGACGTTCAAGCAGGCAGTCCATCGTAGCAATCGTGGCCAGCGCCCGCTCAAGCGCAGACGACCGGCATGGTTCCACCGTTACCACGAAAGGCAATGCATCCGCCGGGAAGCCCGGCTTTTGCACGATGGCGCGAATATTGATCTTCTCGCGTGCCAGAGCGCTGGTGATTTCCGCAACAATGCCGGGGCGGTCATTCACCAGAAAGCGGATGTAGTGCGGTACTTCAAACTCGACGCCAATCTTTGCGGGAACCGATGGAATTGCGACACGGCGCGAACCGTGCGCCAGAGCCAATAGATCACTGACGACCGCAACGGCCGTTGGATGGCCACCAGCACCGTGACCGGAAAAGACAACGTCGCCACCGTAGCGTCCGTTGAGAACCACCATATTCTCCGTGCCGCGCGACCAGGCTAATGGAGAGTTGCGGTCCACCAGCATGGGGCCGACAGTGGCCGCCACTTCCCCGTCTCTCTCCTCGGCACGCGCAACCTGGCGAATGGTGCATTTCAGATCGCGCGCGTAGCTGAAGTCCATTGCAGAGACAGAAGTGATGGGTTGCGGAACGATTTCTTCGGGATCGACGATGACTCGCAGTGCAAGACGCATCAGTATCGCGAGCTTGGCACGTGCATCGAATCCACCCACGTCTTCCGTCGGGTCGGCTTCAGCGTATCCCTTTGCCTGAGCTTCCTTCAGCACTGTTGCATAATCCGCACCCTCTTCCATGCGACTGAGGATGAAGTTGCACGTGCCGTTGAGAATGCCTTCCATGCGGCGAATGTGATCGCCTGCAAGACCCTGCTCAAGACCGGGAATGACAGGGATGCCGCCTGCAACTGCGGCACCGTACTTGAGATGACCACCTTTTGCGGCAGCCAGGCGCTCCAGTTCCACGCCGTGATACGCAATGAGCTTTTTGTTCGCCGTAACAACGCTCTTTCCAGCTTCCAATGCGCGGCGAACCCAGGCGCCGGCTGGGTCAAGGCCTCCTGCGAGTTCGACAATCACGTCGACATCGGACGCGAGCACGGCTTCGGCGTCCTCACTCCAGACGATATCGGCGGGAGCCCAATCAACGCGCTTGCGGGCGACATTGCGATTGAAGACATGTGTCCAGCGAAGAGCTTCCGGTTGAGAATCCACCAGAATGCGGGCGACAGAACTGCCCACGGTTCCAAAGCCAAAGAGCGCGATACGCAAGGGTTGCTTTGAGGCTACGGCGTTACCGGATGATGCGTGTTTCGAATCAGTCAAAGGCATTGGGGTTGTTCAACTACTCTTTGATTCAGGCGATGCTTTGATGATACCTGAAGGAATCTCACTTTCCGGTTGAAGCCGTGTTGTGCGGGTGTAGCATCAAGTTCAGATGCGGCGCAGCTTCTCCCTATTCTTTGCGTTGCTATTCAGCCTGATGCCGGCAGCTCCGGCCCTGCAGAACAACCCCGATGCAGGCTTGCCTGCGTGTTGCCGTAGAAACGGCGCCCATCACTGTGCGATGTCCGAAGAGGCAATCGCTCACCTGATGGCGGCGCTCTCCAAGTCTCCCCAGTTCAGCGCGCCAGCCCATTGTCCGTACTATCCACACAACGGACAGGCCAACCTGCAGCAGAGCCTGGCGATTACACCAGACGCGGTTCCGGAACCTTCGTTTCCGCGATCCCAGCCCGCGGCTGTCATGTACGACTCGACCGCATCGAATGGCGTACGGCATCTTCCTGCGGAGCGCGGACCTCCCAACTCCTTCATCGTTTGAAATTCCTGCTGAGATCTTTCGGACAACGCACGCGAGCGCCGTCCATCGGAGTGCACTGCATTTTCCGATGAAGAACGCGCTGTTCCCCACCCGAAGCTCAGCCCGGTGACTTACCGCCGCTCAAAGCGCCATGCGCACCCCGAAGACAGAGCGGCCGCACCATTTTGGATTGATGGGAGCCCAGGTTCATGCGCTTTCTTTGGACTTTAGCCGTTCTTTGCCTTCTTACTTCCCTGCCATGCAGCGCCTCAGTTTTTGCCAGGCTGCACGGCGTTGTTCACGACCCACAACACCGTCCGATTGCCGGGGCCAAGATTACTCTGAAGGCTGCAAACTCAGAATTCAAGGTCAAAGCCACAAGCAATGCACTCGGCGAGTTCGAGCTACCTCCGGCGCCGATTGGACTATACACACTGACTGTCGAAGCTCCGGGCTTCGCTACTTTCTCTAGCACCGTCACTCTTACAGCCGCCACAAATCCATTGATTCACATTCCAATGTCTGTTGGATCCACGTCTCAAACAGTGACCGTTGAGGGCGGGCCTGCTTCAAATCTGAGCGTGGACTCGGTAACGCCGACAACGATGGTGACTCGAGAGCAGATCGATGAGACACCTGGCGCGAGCCGAACACTCGGCATGGCGATGATCACGGATTATGTGCCCGGCGCGTACATGAGCCATGACATGCTGCATATGCGTGGCGGCCACCAGACGAGTTGGCTGATCGACGGCGTGTCGATCCCGAATACGAAGATTGCGTCGAATGTAGGTCCGCAGATCGATCCCAAGGACATTGACACGCTGGAGGTCGAACGAGGCAGCTACGCGGCCGACGTCGGGGACCGCACATATGGCGTGTTCAACGTGCTGCCACGCAATGGATTCGAGCGTGACCGCGAAGGCGAGCTCCGACTTTCAGGAGGAAACCTTGGGACCGGTGAAGCGCAGTTGTCGTTTGGCAATCACACGGCGAGGACTGCCTGGTATGCAAGTGCGACGGGTTCGCGTTCGAACTATGGACTGGAGACGCCCGTACCGGAGATTGTCCACGATTCGACGAATTCCGAGAGCGGATTTGTGTCGGTGATTCGCAATCAGACTGAGCGGGATCAGCTTCGGCTGGATGGGCAATACAGGCAGGACTACTTTCAGATTCCGTACGACCCAGATCCGAATGACTGGGAGCAGAGTGCGGACTACTACAACTCCTATGGGCTGCGCGATGGGCAGACCGAACGAGACGGCTTTGCGATCCTGAACTGGGTGCGCACCCTTTCCTCGAAGGCGTTGTTCCAGATTGCGCCTTTCGTTCACTTCAATCAGGCGCTGTATGACTCGCGGCCGTCGGATTACCCAGTGGCCACAACGTGGCATCAAACGACGAATTATGCGGGATTGCAGGCGGATGTACAGGCAACTGCGGGATCTCATCATATTTCGGGCGGAGTTTACTCGTTCTTCCAGACGGAGAGCGACCTGTTTGGACTTGTGGTAAATGACGCGAGCTATGCGGACAATTCGGTACCCAACACCAGCTCAGATGAAAATGCGGGCCTGGTTGAATTTCACTTTGGCGATCATTGGCAAGTGAATCGTTACATTGCATTGCTGGGTGGAATGCGAATCTCGAATTACCATGGCGGCCTGGAGGAAACCGCAGCATATCCACGCATCGGCGCGACAGTGCGTGTGCCGAAGCTGAACTGGGTCTTCCGCGGATTCTACGGACATTTCTTTCAACCTGCGCCGATCCAGACCGTTTCAAGTGCATTCCTCAATTATGTGAATAGCCAGGAAGGAGAAAATACATTCGTTCCGCTGCCATCTGAACGCGACGAGGAGCATCAGTTCGGCGTACAGATTCCGTGGAAAGGCTGGATGGCGGATATCGATACGTTCCGTACACGGATCAACAACTTCCTGGATCACTCGAATGTGGGCGAGTCGAATATTTACTTCCCAATTGCGGTGGATGGTGCGCTGGTGCGCGGATGGGAGCTGGCATTGCGCTCACCTCAACTGGCGCGCATTGGGCAGTTTCATCTCGCCTACTCCAACCAGATTGCCGAACAGCGCGGCGCCATCATTGGCGGTTTTACCTGCAGCGACGCGAACAGTGAAGACTGCAATGACGGCTTTGACTACGAACCCGTGGACCACGACCAGCGCGATACGCTCAATGTTGGATTCACCGCCAATCCGGTCCGGCAGACCTGGTTTGCAACCAATGTCTACTACGGTTCGGGCTTCGCCAATGGCCTTGCGGGTTCCGGACTTGGTCCCTACCAGGGAGATTACCTGCCCGTGCATACCACGTTCGATGTTTCCGCCGGTCATAGCTTTGGCGAAGACTGGAAGGCCTCAGTCAGCGTGCTCAATGCAACCAATCATCGCGTGCTAATTGACAATTCTGTCACCGTGGGCGGATTCCACTGGAACGATCCGCGTATGATCTCCGGTGAATTACGCTATCAATTTCACTTTTGAGTTCACTCGAAGAGGACGGCGAGAGCCGTCCTTTCCGCATTGCCGGTAAGACCTTTGGAACCACGACGTTCTTGACAAGCCTGTGCGCGGGGGCTTAGGCTTCGGCACGTCGAGTGGAATCGTTACCACGCCGTGTTTAATGGAGGTATGGGACTCCGCGCGATCTGGATTCCTGCTCTATTTGCTGCCCTCGCCGGGCACCTCGATGACACTCAACTTCAACACAATACAGGGGAAACTATGCGACGTTGTCATGCCCTACTCACCTCACTTGCTCTGTTATTGCCTGCGTTCTCCGGTGCAGCCATAGCGCAATCTGCGCAAAAGCCTGATTTGACCAAGGACCCGACACTTTACGTTGTCGGTTATGCGCACCTCGACACCGAGTGGCGCTGGGAGTATCCGCAGGTCATCGATGAGTACATCAAGAACACGATGGAGGACAACTTCGCGCTGTTCCAGAAGTACCCCCACTATATCTTCAATTTCTCCGGCTCAAACCGCTACCGGTTCATGAAGGAGTACTATCCGGCGGACTTTGCCAAGGTGAAGCATTATGTGCAAACCGGACAGTGGTTTCCGGCAGGCTCATCGGTTGAAGAGGGCGATGTAAATGCTCCGAGCCCTGAAGCCATCATTCGCCAGGTCCTCTATGGCAACAAATGGTTTGAAAAAGAATTCGGAAAGCATAGCGAGGAGTACATGCTGCCGGATTGCTTCGGCTTCCCTGCCTCGTTGCCGACTATCCTTGCACACTCCGGCGTGAAGGGCTTCTCGACGCAGAAGCTGACATGGGGTTCGTCTGCCGACCAGGGCGGATGGGACTATCCGGAGAAGACACCCGAGGGCACGCCTTTCAATGTAGGTGTGTGGGTTGGCGTAGACGGCGAAAGCGTTCTGGCCGGTGTGAATCCCGGCAGCTATTCAGGCGGAATCTACACCGACCTGTCCAAGCCCTTGCCACCGATGGAGCAGGATACTGCGCTCACAGAAGCTGAGAACAAGCTGCACGCGCTGGAACCAAAACTGCGCAAAGCCTACATGGACGGTGAAGTTCTGGACCAGGCCGATATGAAGCAGTTCATGGAACTGCGCGATGAAATTGACGGGCTGCACAAAGCACGGCAGGACGAAGAGCTGAATCGCTTCCAGGGTGACTGGGCGGCGCGCGTGGAAAACAATGGCAAGGTTACAGGTGTTTTTACCGACTATCACTACTTCGGCACCGGCGATATTGGCGGCGCTCCGGATGAAGAGTCGGTGAAACGGCTGGAAGCGATTGTGACCAAGGGAGAGGTGGGTATGCCGCCTGCAGGTTACATCTCTTTCGGACGCCACGCAAAAACAAATTTCCCTGAAGTTTCCGTGGGCGATGGACCGGTCCATGTTATTTCGGCAACAGCGGACCAGATGTTCAAGGACATTACTCCCGCTGAAGAGGCCAAGCTACCCGAGTTCACGGGCGAAATGGAGCTGACGAATCACTCAGCCGGTTCGCTCACCTCGCAGGCCTACCAGAAGCGCTGGATACGCAAGGAAGAGCTGCTGGCCGATGCAGCCGAAAAGACTTCCGTGGCAGCGCAGTGGCTGGGCGCACGCACTTATCCCATCGATCGCCTGAACGATGCGTGGACGCTGGCAATGGGCGCGCACTTCCATGATCTGGCGGCTGGAACCGCGACGCCAAAGTCGTATGAGTTCGCATGGAATGATGACGTGATTGCAATGAATCAGTTTGCCGACGTGTTTCACGATGCGTCGCAGGCTGTTGCCTCCGCGCTGAATACAGAGACGGCGGGAATTCCAATAGTGGTCTACAACCCGCTGAACATTGCCCGTGAAGATGTGGTGGAAGCCAAGGTCAAGTTCCCCGGCGCGGAACCCTCCGCGGTTACGGTGACCGGACCTGACGGCCATGAGATGCCTGCGCAAATCTCGGACGGCAAGGTTATCTTCGTTGCGAAGGCACCATCTGTCGGATTCGCAGTGTACAGTGTGCACGCGGCGAGCAAGGACGAGGCATCCACACTAAAGGTGACCGAGCGTACGCTGGAAAATGCCGACTACCGCGTCACGCTCAACAACGACGGCGACATCGCCAGCATCTTCGACAAGAAGCTTGGCAAGGAATTGCTTTCCGCGCCGATGCGTCTCGCCATCTCCTACGACAACCCTGAAGAATGGCCCGCATGGAACATGGATTGGGATCAGGAGCAGGCTCCGCCCAAGGCCTATGTCAGCGGACCGGCCACCTTCAAAATTGTCGAGAATGGACCGGCGCGCGTCGGGCTGCAGGTTTCGCGCGAAACCAACGGTTCCAAGTTCGTGCAGACGGTCATGCTATCCGCAGGCGACGCAGGAAAGCGTGTTGAGATCGGCAACGTGGTCGACTGGAATACACGCGAGTCGAATCTGAAGGCGGTCTTTCCTCTTTCGGCTGAGAATCGCATGGCCACCTATAACCTCGGACTCGGCACCATTGAGCGACCGAACGCACATCCCAAGAAGTTTGAAGTGCTGGCACACCAGTGGATCGATTTGACGGACGAAAGCGGCACCTGGGGCACGACCATTCTCACGGACTGCAAGAACGGATCGGATAAGCCAAACGACAACACCATTCGGCTGACGTTGATTCGCACGCCCGGAGTTCGTGGCGGTTATCCCGATCAGGCAACGCAGGACCTGGGACACCACGAATTCGTCTATGGCCTGGCCGGACACGCGGATGGCTGGAAGACCGGAGGCACCGATTGGCAGGGACTGCGATTGAATGACCCGCTGGTTGCCTTCCAGACCGACAAACACACCGGCGCGCTGGGCCATGAGTTCTCACTGGTGAAAATCAACAATCCGCGCATTCGCATTATGGCGCTGAAGCGCGCGGAAGACAGCAACGAGATCGTGCTGCGCATGGTGGAGATGGACGGAAAACCGGAGAAGGACGTTCGCGTTTCCTTTGCCGCTCCTATTGAGTCGGCTCGCGAGGTCAACGGACAGGAAGAGCCCGTTGGTTCCGCGACTGTGAGCAATGGAGAACTGGTGACTTCGTTCACTTCCTACCAGCCGCGCACCTTTGCGCTGAAGCTTGCATCCGCAAAGGTGCATGTGGCTCCAGTGCACTCTGAACCGGTTGCACTACACTACGACCTTGCCACCGCGACCAACAGCGGAGCACAGGAATCGACCGGCATCGACGGCAAAGGCAACGCACTTCCCGCTGAAATGCTCCCGAGCTCGATCAACTTCAACGGTGTGGACTTCAAGCTGGCAACTGCGAAGACAGGCAATGCGAATGCGGTGGTTGCCAAGGGACAGACCATTCAACTGCCTGCAGGCCACTACAACCGCGTGTACATTCTGGCCACAGCAGTGGATGGCGACCAGAACGCCACATTCAAGGTGGGCAATGAAGAACATGCATTGCACATTGAGGACTGGGGCGGCTTCATCGGCCAGTGGGACGATCGCGTATGGCAGGCAAAGGAAGAAACCATCCCTGCCCGCAACGGCCGTCCGGCGCGTAAGGAAACAGACGACTACGCTGTAATGACCGGCATTCGTCCCGGCTACATCAAACGTGCGACGCTGGCTTGGTACAGCGATCATCACCACGATGCTTCCGGCAAGAATGTAGCGTACTCGTACTCCTACCTGTTCGGCTACTCGGTTGACTTGCCGACAGGCGCAAAGACGCTCACGCTTCCGAACAACGACAAGGTGCGCGTCCTGGCAGTTTCCGTAGCAGAAGAAAATCCACAGATCACGCCGGCACAACCGCTCTATGACACACTGGGCCGCAATGAGCCAGGACCGATGATGCAACCGTGATGTTTACTTTTCCTCCAATAGCTGTACTCCCGCGGCCATGCCGCGGGAGTTTTTTTATGCGCACGCAGATGGTTTTCCGTAGAAAAAAGTATTCAGAAGCCGCTTCCCTGCTCTTACGAGCGTGCCTGCATTCTTGCTTTACATTTTGATTGGTGGGCAGTGAGGGACTCGAACCCCCGACATCCTGCTTGTAAGGCAGGCGCTCTAACCAACTGAGCTAACCGCCCACATGAGGTGGGAGACCCCGAAAGGCCTTCATTGATGATACCAGCGACTGCGGATTTGCGCAGGCAAGAAGGCTGGATTGATAGACTTGGCCAGTGAGCCGGTTGATTGTGAATGCGGACGATTTTGGGCTGACGTCCGGCGTGAATCGGGCGATTGTTGAGCTGCATGAAGCCGGTGTTCTGACGAGCGCAACATTGATGGCCAAAGCAAGGGCCACCGATGAAGCCATTGCGATGGCGCTGGAACGGCCAACACTGGGCGTGGGTTGCCATGTGGTGCTGGTGGACGGACGGCCGATACTGCCGCCCGAAAAGATATCTTCCCTAATAGATGGCAGCTCAGGCGAGTTCTACGCAACACTGGGCAAGCTTTTGCCGCGGCTACTTACAGGCAGCGTTCGCGCCGAAGATATTGAAGCCGAAGCGGCGGCGCAGATAAGGCATCTGCAAGAGCGTGGATTGAAGCTGACGCATATCGACACGCACAAACACACGCACATGTTTCCGAAGGTGCTGCGCGCGGTGCTGCGCGCGGCAAAGAGTGCCGGTATCACTGCAGTACGGAATCCATTTGAGCCGGAGTGGGCCGTTGCGCTGGCAAAACGGGCTCCATTGCTCAGGCGGGCGGAAGTGGCCGTACTGCGCAAGATAGGACCTCGATGTCTGCGTATCATGCGCGAGGCTGGGTTTCGAACCACAGACGGCACCATCGCCGTGGCAGCAACAGGGATTCTTGAAGAGAGCGGCGTTCGTTCTCTTCTGGAGCATTTGCCAGAAGGTTGCTGGGAATTTGTTACACACCCAGGGTATAACGACGCAGAACTGGCGCAAGTCCGTACACGATTGCGTGAATCGCGCGACCTGGAAAGACGCGCGCTGATCGCGATTCAAGAGGCAGATGGGGTTCAGCTGGTATCGTTTGCCAAACTGTGAATTTCGCTACTTCGCAGAGTGAATTTGTGGGGCATTCTGCATCGCAATGAGCTTGTGCATCGTCGAATAAAAGGGCAGCACAACAGGGGGAAAGAAGTACGATGCGCATCGGAATTACCTGCTATCCGACGTATGGCGGCTCAGGTGTGGTCGCAACAGAGCTGGGCATTGAGCTGGCAGCGGCCGGTCACGATGTACATTTCATTTCGTATTCGCAGCCCTTCCGGTTAAGCGGACGCGATCAGGGCATTTCGTATCACGAGGTGCCTGTGTCGAACTATCCTCTTTTTGAGTTTCCACCATATGATCTGGCACTTGCCTCCCGCATGGCAGAGGTGGCGGAATTATATGAACTCGACCTGCTCCATGTGCACTACGCGATTCCCCATTCAGTGAGCGCGTTACTGGCGCGGCAAATTCTGGCGAGCCGAGGGCGGAGACTGCCGTTCGTGACAACTCTGCACGGTACAGACATCACACTTGTTGGACTCGATCGCAGTTATCTCTCCATCACACGGCACGGTATTCAGGAAAGCGATGGCGTCACGAGCATCTCAGAATATCTGAAGCGCGAGACGATCAAGCATTTCGATATTCAACGACCGATTGAAGTGATTCCCAACTTTGTCAATTGCGATGTTTACACGCCTATTTGCGATGAAGATGCACGTGCAAAAGCGAGGCTGCGCTTCGCCAAACCCGATGAAGCGTTGTTCATTCACTTGTCGAATTTCAGGCCGGTAAAGCGCGTTGTGGACGTGGTGAAGATGTTCTGGCGCGTCACAAAGGAGATTCCGGCGAAGCTTGTTTTGGTTGGCGATGGACCGGATCGCTCATCGGCGGAATGGCTGGCCCACGAACTTGGCATTCACACTCGTATACATTTCATTGGCAAACAGGAAAAGGTAAACGAACTGCTTCCACTCGCCGATCTGATGGTGATGCCAAGTGAGCTCGAATCCTTCGGCCTGGCGGCACTGGAAGCCATGGCCTGCAAGGTTCCCGCTATCGCGACGTGCGTGGGAGGCGTGCCAGAACTGGTTGATGACGGAGTGACCGGGCTGCTCTTCAATGTGGGCGATGTGGATGCAATGGCTACGGAAGCGGTGAAGCTGCTGACCGACAGACCGCGGTTCGCGGCGATGCGCGATGCGGCACGCAAAGCCGCGCAGACGCGCTTCTGTGCATCGCTTGTTCTGCCGCGCTACGTGAACTACTACGAAAAAGTTCTGAATGGCGCGAGCTAAAGCGATGCAGGATCGGGTGTAATCGAGTCGGTTTCGACACGCGGTTCAAAACCCAATGAAAAGAAGAACTCAGAAACTGCTTGTATGGTGTGGTGCGTTGCCTGCGGAGGCGTCCTGAGAAGCAGAGCGGGCTTTGTTCCCTGCTCAACTTCGATTGCCTTGAGTTCTTCGGGATGAGCAGCGATGGCAATGCACTTGTCGGCGCGATAGGTGCAAGCAGCAAGATCGGTAATGGAGTGCTTCGTAATGGGCGATGCGAGGATGGTGTGCGGCGGCGCCATGCGGTCGATAAGACAGAAAATTTCGAGCTTTGACTCAAGCTCATCCGGCACGCAGTCGACGACAATGTCCGCATCTCGCACGGCATCCTCGACGGTTGAAACGAAGCGCACAGTCGGCAGCGCTTCAGGACCAAACGCCGCGCGAATGGCTTCCTGCGCGTGATGCAGGTTGGATGGCATCACATCTTCAAGAAAAACAACTGCCCCTCCGCGAACCGCGGCGAGTGCGAGCGAGCGCCCCAAGGGCCCTGCGCCGATAATGGCGACTGTAGGCACGCAGCAGAGCCTCTATTTCCGGTCGAGTTGCTGCAGAACGTCTTCCGCGCTGGGACGGGAGTGAACAAGATGGTCGGCCACGCGGACACGCTCTTCCGGAGAAAGTGACGGCACTGCCGCCAGCACTCGACGCAGCGTAACAGCAACATCATCGATCAGGTTCATCAGTCGGATTGCTTCTCCAGAGAGCGGCATACGGATCCTCGCAGGTTGGGTTAACGATTCATTGTAGGGGGCGAAGGTAACAGCGTCCAAGCGGCGAGGGCTTAGCCTTCGGAATGCTCGGCTATCAGGCGATCCAAAAGAGGTACAAGCTGCTCGCTCGTGCGCGGCAACACGAAAGTGTTCGCCGCCGCGTCCCAATCGAGCTTGAAGCTTGTGGCTAAGGCAGAGATCCAAATCTGGCGGACCGGTGTGTTGGGAGTAATGACAAATTTTCCAGGCGGCTCATCGAAAACCACGTTGAGAACCCCATTCTGCTCCTCAACTTCAAAACCTGCGTCAGCCTCTTCTTCGCGCTGAATCAGATGCCGCTTCAGCGCTTCAAGCGACTCCTCTGCGGCGCGTCGGAACTCCTGCTCATCCTGCATAGGCTCAGTGTAGCAAGCCAGGCGTAAAGAGACTGTGTTGCACACCTTGGTTCGTTATTTCCCGGGAATTTTCGGGTTTCGTGCGGTTTTTATTCGGATTTTGACGCGATGCTTGCACAGGCTTCAAGGCCTGCGCGGCAGACTCATGGCGGAACCTAATCCTGAACAGCCGGAGTAACTGCAATGCGAGCAACATGGGCAGTATGGGCAACGGCGGCGATGGTAACGGTAGCCGCACAGAGCATGGCCGTGAAGGCGCAGACAATCGCAGAACCCGCCGCGCAGCTGGTGCGCGAGGTTGTAGCCAATGAGTTGAACGATCATGCGCGGCACGGGTTCTGGCGTTATTGGATTGCCTCCAACGATGCGGATGGCAGGCGGGTTTCAGAACAGATTGAGACGGCACAAGGTCCTGTGCGCCGTTTGTTGTCGCGCGATGGACACGAATTGAGCGAAGATGCCGAACAAGACGAGGAGGAACGCCTGAGATCTCTGGCAAGCTCAGAAACCGCGCAGGCACACCGCCTGCAATCGTACGAAGAAGACGAACGACGGGTCGGTCGCATTCTCGCGCTGCTGCCTGACGCGTTTGTTTATGCAGACGACGGAATGGTCAATGGCCAACGGCGGCTGCGGTTCAGGCCGAATCCCGCCTACGACGCACACGGCGTGGAGGCACGCATCTTTCACGCAATGAAAGGCGAGTTGGTGCTGGATCCACAACAAAAACGACTCATCCGGCTTGAGGGGCGACTAAGCGAGAATGTCGATTTTGGTTTCGGACTGCTTGGACGGCTCAATAAAGGTGGCTGGTTTCTTATGGAACGCACAGCCGTTAGCGCATCGGAGTGGAAGACCGTTCGCCTTGAGATCCACATGACCGGACGTGCACTCATGGTAAAAGCCATCGCTCGCGAGACGAGTGAAACACGTGGAGGCTTCACCGCGGTTCCGGCTGGATTATCAACCAGGCAGGCGGCAGAGTTGCTCGCAAGCCCCGCTGCCGCAGCCGCGATCCTACCCGCACGCTTCTCCTCCAGACCTTAAGCAAACTGCGGGTACGGTTGTAGCTCGCGCGCCTGATTAAGAGCCGCAGTCCACCAACCAAGCCTGCTCAACATGGCGCGCATCGAACGTGCCGAACGATCAGGGCTGACTAGCGCGCCGGCTGAATCGAATAGTTCCCACGCGGAAGCAAAACTCACACTGTCGCGAATTGTAACGGCATGGAGTTCCGCAAATACCAGACGTAGCTGCTCCACGGCACGCAATCCCCCTGAAACACCGCCATAGGAAACAAACGCAACCGGCTTGGCGTGCCACTCGGCACCAAATGAGTCAATCAACAACTTCAATGGTGCGGGATAGCCGTGGTTGTACTCAGGCGTAACCACGATGAATGCGCAAGACGCGGCGATGTGTCCGCGCAATTGCTCCGTGTCCTTTTGAGCAGGGTCGATGAGAGTAGTTGTAAAGCGGGAATCTCCGGCAACCTGCTTTTCAACCCAATTGGCAACAACGTCACAAAAGCGGCCTGAACGCGTGGATCCGAGAATAATGCCGAGATGAAAGGGGTCAGACATGTGTGCGCTCTCCTCGAAGCGCTTTTCTGAGCCTAAGACCTCAAGTAAACTTGAGGTCAAGAGGAAACTTTCAATGAAAGGTGACGAGGTAGGAAGAGTTCCGATGGAGCTAAGCGTGGGAGAGATGGCCGCGCGCAGCGGAGTACGCGTATCCACGCTTCATTTCTATGAAGCAGAAGGCCTGATTCACAGCCGGCGCAATGCGGGCAACCAACGGAGATATCCACGTGAAGTTCTGCGGCGCATAGCCGTCATCAAGGCAGCTCAGCGAACCGGAATACCCCTTGCACAGATTCGCGAGGCTTTGAACGCACTGCCCAACCGGCGCACTCCAACGCCCGAGGACTGGCATACATTGTCGGCATCATGGCGGGCAGAACTCGATGAACGCATCGCCCACCTGATACGCCTGCGCGACAAGCTTGAAGGCTGCATTGGTTGCGGATGTCTTTCCATGGAGTCGTGTCCACTCAGAAATCCCTGGGACAAGCTTGCCGAAGAAGGGCCGGGTGCGCGACTGCTTGAGAAGGGGCTGCACCAGAAAGAAATCAGTACCCCTTCTGTTTCAAAGAATCGTGAGAAGAACCTCTAGAAATGCTCCAGCCTGCCGATAGAGAGGGTATGGGCGTATCCCGTATGAGGGGTTGGTTATGGAGATCGGTCCCATCGCAGGCATCCACTCAATGCACATGGAGAGGAAGCCACAATTGAAGCGCAACATCGAAGCCCTCTCGCGAGTTGAAGCAACCATACAACTTACAGACGAGCACAAGCCAGCCCACGATGAGCAAAGCCGGAAGCCAAAGTGCCCTAATCAAGCCATGATGACGGACAATTCCGAGGAGAGCCACGAGCTCGATTGGACGGCATGTCCCAACGGCGATGCCGACGATTCGGATCGAGAAACAAGGCTGAAGGTAAGCTATTTTGCCTGAAATATGGCTTGTTTCATGGATTATGTGGCCAGTGCGCAGAGTAGACCAGGCAAATACCGGACTGGTAATCCACATCATATAAATCATTTTAAAATATTGATATAAAACGATTTACATAATATCTGTAGCAAGATTTAACCCGTGCGGCTTGCACGATGCTTCAATGTACGTTAATTTACTAACCAGTTAGTTAATTTAATGACTACATCGACCACAACCGTACTTTCCGACCGAGCCGCCGAATCGCGTGCCCGGATTTTGGAAGCAGCTCTGAAGGAGTTCAGCGCCCAGGGTCTGGCCGGGGCGCGTATGGACACCATCGCGTCTATTGCCGGAGTCAACAAAGCGCTCCTCTACTACTACTTCGAAAGTAAAGAGAAGCTCTACCTGGCCGCCTTCGAGGCAATCGCCGCACGCATTCGGGACACGACGATGGATGTATTTCTGCGTCAGGCGACTCCTGGCGAACGCGTACTGCGAGCAGCACTCAATCACTTTGATCGCATTCTGACGCAGCATGAATTCCAGAATCTGCTGCAGCAGGAAATGATGCGGCTGCATAAGGGTGAGTCAGGCGCAATGCCCATCCTCGTTAAGCGCGTCTTTACACCTGTCCTGACCATGTATCAGTCGATGGTGCGTGAAGGCATCGAATCAGGCGAACTGATCGATGTGGATTGGCTGCAGATGCATTTGGCCACTCTGGGGACAAATGTCTTTTTCTTTCTGAGTGCACCGATCATGCGGCTAGTGCTTCCCACAGACCCATACACACCAGAAGCGATTGAAGAGCGGCGCAAAGCGATTGTGTGGTACCTGGGGCAGGCGATTTTTCGTGACAGGCAACACGGTATGGAGATAGCGAAGAAGGTCCTGGCCGATTGCCCCATGCCGGATGTGGATTGGGATCGAGTCAATCTGTGGAGGAAGAATGAACGCGCGAAATAGGGTGTTTACCATTCTCGGTCTTTTAACGCTGGGATCGCTGATCTGGTATCTGATGACGGCGCGCACTTCAGGCGATCTGAAGCTGATTGGCACTGTAGACGCCAATGAAGTGATTGTGAGCGCGAAGATTCCAGGCCGGATTGAGAAGCTGCTAGTGGACGAGGGGCAACCCGTGAAAGCCGGCGAGTTGGTGGCCGTAGTGGAAAGCGCAGATTTGGCCGCAGCAGAAAAAGCAGCGATGGCGAATGTTTCAGGCGATCGATCAAGGCTGTTGGAGTCTGTCGTAACGGAGAAGCAAAATCGCGGCGAAACAAGCAGCGCTGTTCTCAATGCGGAGGCACAAGTCAAAGTCGCGCAGGCCTCGTTGGCCCAGGCTGAAGCCAATCTGGCGCACCAGCAGGCGGACACGACGCGCATCGTCGCTCTTGCCAAGCAAGGCATCATGAGCCAACAGGCACATGATGAAGCAGTCACAAGTCTGCAGGCCGATGAAGCCGCGGTAAAGACGGCTCGGGAAAGTGTGACTGCGTCCAGGGCAACACTCAAACAAGCACAGGCACATGAGTTGCTGACCAATGCCTCGGCACAAACTGTCGCGGCGAACCGAGCGCAGGTCGCAAACGCCTCTGCTCTGGCCAATCAGGCAAGTGTCCAGTTAGGGTACGCGCAGGTATTTGCGCCTGTAACCGGTCGAGTAAACGTGCTTGCCGCGCGGCAGGGCGAAGTGCTGGCAGCCGGCAGCGCCATTGCCACCGTAATGGATTTAAGCCAGACGTGGGTTTATGCTCCCTTGCCGGAGACGCAGGCCGACGCGGTAAAGCTTGGCGATCAATTGCGCGTAGTGATGCCCAGCGGCGCCACGGTGGAAGGCAAGGTCATTGCAAAGTCTACGCTGGCAGATTTCGCCACACAGCGCGACATCAACGGCAGCCGCAAGCGCGACATCCGAACCGTGCAAATCAAGTTGCTCATTCCCAACCAAGGTGAGCGCTTTGTTCCGGGCATGACGGCCGAAGTGTACATACCAAAATCAAAGCTGGTGCAGCAATGAGCACAGCCTTGCACACGGGCACTGCGGCAAATGGCAACAAGAAAGATGCCGGCCGCGCCGCCATTGCCGTCGAGAAGATCGTTAAGCGTTACGGCGACTTCGAGGCGGTAAAAGGCGTGAGCTTCGAAGTAAGAGAAGGCGAAATCTTCGGGCTCCTGGGGCCGAACGGCGCGGGCAAGAGCACACTCATCCGCATGATGACGACGCTTATTCCGGTCACCGCAGGCCGCGCACTTGTCGCTGGTCATGACGTAGCAAAGGACTCCGATGAAGTGCGGCGCATGATCGGAGTCATTCCACAAGCAATGACGAGCGATCCAGATCTCACGGTGGAAGAGAATCTCAGCATTTACGCGAAGCTCTACTCGGTGGGCCGGGCCGAGCGCGAAAGGAACATCGCATCGGTGCTGGAGGCGGTCGATTTGCTGAAGTGGCGTTCCGCGCAAACCAAAACACTCTCTGGCGGTATGCGGCGAAGACTCGAAATTGCCCGCGGACTGGTTCACAACCCGCAGATTTTCTTTCTCGATGAGCCAACCACGGGACTCGATCCCGTGTCGCGTATTGCTGTCTGGGAAATGCTCAACAATCTGAAGAAGACACGTAATCTAACCATGCTGCTCACAACACACTACATGGAAGAGGCCGACCGTTTGTGCGATCGCATTGCAATTGTCGATCACGGTACGCTGGTGGCGCTTGGAACACCTGTGGAATTGAAACAGAGTGTTCCCGGATCGAATGTTGTAGAGGTGCAGTTCAATCGCGAAGACGATAGCTGGCCAGAGCGGTTGCGTGCATTGCAGGGTGTAACCGAAGTGCAATCGCAGTCGGCCGGCGTATACCGAGTGCTCACTTCGAATGGATCGAAGACGACAACCCAACTTGTGGAGATGGCTGCCTCGCTTGGCGAACAGCTCACTTCTCTGTCCGTACAAAACACGACTCTGGACGATGTGTTTGTGCACTATACCGGCCGGCAATTGCGCGACGAGCAGGTGAAGGCGGCAAACTTCATCATGCCGCCGCGGCCAGGAGCGCAGCCATGAACCGCATGTGGGCAATTGTGGAACGCGAGATGCGGAAGTTTTTCCGGTCTCCGATGCTGATGATTATGTCGATGATGCTGCCCCTGGTCCAGCTTGTGATTCTGGGCAATGCCTTTGGCGGCAAGATTCGGAATGCTCGCGTGGCCGTTGTCGACAAGGATCACGGGCCGCAGGCGATGAAGGTGCATGAAGCCTTCGACGCAATTGCGGCAAACATTCGGACGTTTACGACTGTTCCGTACGACGATGAAGTTACGGCAAAGAAGGATGTGCGCGAGGGCAAGGTGGACGCGGCCGTTATTATTCCTGAGCAATACTCGCGCCGCGTGTATGCCGACGACGCTCCTTCGCTGGGCCTCGTAGTAGACAATACCGACCAGTTCAAGAGTGGCGCCATTGAAGCTGAGATGCAGTCGCTTGTGGATGCACTCAACCAACCCGTAATTCAGCCGCGACTAGTGAACACCATTGCGCTCAAGATAGTCGAGCTTTATCCCTACGTTCAGTACATGAAGTTTCTGCTGTCTGGGTCCATTGCGCTTGCCATGTATATCTCGGTGATGATCGGCGGCGGCATGCTGTATATCGACGACAAAGCACGTGGTGTACATGAAGGTTACCTGGTCACACCCATCACCAAGCTCGAACTCGTGATGGGGCTCAATATTGCCGGCGCTATCAAAGCAGTGCTGTCAGGGATTTCACTGACTGTGATTGGATCGCTGATGGCAGGCCTGGGCACCATCTTTCATCCGTGGGCAATGGTGCAGATGATCATTCTCATCATCGGAATCTCAATTGCCTTCAATGGAATGATGTTCCTGATGATGGTGCGCGTAGACGATCCACTGGTGCCGCGTGCGATGTTTGGCGTACTGAATACCCTGCTCTTCTTCCCGTCTGGCGCCATCTATCCGATTGCAGCTTTTCCTGCATGGCTGCGCGGAATCGCGATTGTGGATCCGTTTACGTATGCGATTCATGGTTTGCAATCGATTCTTCTGAAGGACGGAGGATTTACGGCGATTCGCAGCGATCTTTTGTTCCTGTTCATTTTCGGAACCGGAACACTACTGCTTGCCACGCCGCTGTTCAAACGCACGCTCTAGTTAAAGTTCACGCTGCTGCGTGAAATACATTTCCGGCGCGGGCACGCAGCACGATCCGGAAAGCGGCAAGCGGTTCACTCTTTGTGGGAGAGTGGACCGCTTTGCTGCGTCAGACAGCAAACTCCACGTATGTAGAAAGAAGAAGAGCGGCCTGCCATTAGAAAGATCAATGGCAGACCGCTCTGGATGTCTTGAGCACGTGAAGGACTACTTGAGTGCGTAGATTGCCTTCAATTCCTTGTCAACGACATTCTGAGGCAGCGGAGCGTACGAGAGAGCCGAAACTTCGCTCTCACCAGACTTCACAATCCAGCTCAGCAGATCTTTCAGCACCTTGCTCTTGGCTGGGTCCTTCGCTTCAAGCGGAATCAGCAGCCAGGTGAAGGAAGAAATCGGATAAGCGTTCGCACCCGGAGCGTTCGTAATGGAGACACGGAAATCATCCGGCATGCTCTTGACGCTTGCTGCCGCATCGGTAACGCCTGCGATTGAGGCCTTCACCCAGTTGCCTGCCGCGTTCTGCATCGTGCCGAACGAAATGTGATTCTGCAGTGCGTAGATTAGCTCCACATAGCCGATGGCGCCGGGAAGCTGACGCACGAGACCAGCAACGCCTTCATTGCCTTTGCCGCCAACACCCTTGGGCCAGCTGGGAGATGTGCTCTTACCAGGACCGTCTGCCCAAGCCTTGCTTACCTTGCTCAGGTAGTCAGTAAAGATATAGCTGGTTCCCGAACCGTCGGAACGATGAACAACGATGATCTTCTCAGAGGGGAGATTCACACCCGGGTTTTCTTTCGCAATACGCGGATCGTTCCACGTCTCGATCTTGCCCTGATAGATGTCGGCAAGAACGTCGCCACTGAAACGAAGATCCGTAACACCCGGGACATTGAAGACCGGCACAACGGCGCCAAGTACGGTAGGCAGATGGATGAGCTTCACCTTGGAAGCGGCAAGTTGCGCGTCCGTCATAGGACCATCGGAAGCACCAAAGTCTACCAAGCCGCTGGTGACCTGACGAATGCCGCCGCCGGAACCGATAGACTGATAGTTGATCTCAACGCCGGGATGAGCGTCAGAGTATTCTTTGAACCACTTGGAATAAATGGGGTAGGGGAAGGTTGCGCCCGCGCCTGTTAGCTTTTGTGCTTGCGAAAAGTAGGCACTGCACAAGAACAACCCCAGAACGACGATTACCTTTTTCACGGAATTCTCCCTGGCTGGAATGCTGCTGCAGCTCAATTGTCCCGCTCAAATGTTACGGGCGTTTGAATCGTGGGCAACTTCATGAAGAAAGTTAGGCAGTTTCTGAAGCAGGTTCAGGATTGGACTCTGACTTCACGGGCTGGCTAGTTTGCCGCACAATCGGAAGCGTGAAATGAAATGCTGTACCGGATCCAAGTTCGCTCTGGGCCCAGATGCGGCCTCCATGTGCCTGAACAATATGGCGCACAATCGCCAATCCAAGCCCCGTTCCACCCGATTCACGCGAGCGTGCCTTGTCAACGCGATAAAAGCGCTCAAAGATACGGTCCAGATGTTCGGAGGCAATTCCCGGTCCAAAATCCTGAACAACAAACTCGACTTCTTCGTTATGCAGATCCGCGCCGACGTGAATGCGTCTGCCTGATTTGCCGTATTTCACGGCATTCTCGATCAAGTTGCCGAAAACCTGATTCATGGCATCGGGATCGGCAAGAACGGCTGCTTCCGGCGCACCCGACGATTGAAGCTCAATGCCGGAATCCGCCACAATGCCGCCCAGTGAGTCGATCGCATCCCGCAACAAGTCACACGCCTTGGATGACTGCATGACGAGCTTATAATCCGGGCTCTCCACGCTCGCAAGTGCGAGCAGGTCTTGCGTTAGGCGATTCATCCGGCTGGCATTCTTCTGGATGATTGCGAGAAACTCACGCGTCGTTGCTGCATCTGGAGTTGGCTCTTCAGTGAGAGTCTCCACATATCCCTGGATGGAGGTAAGAGGAGTCCTCAGTTCATGGCTCACGTTGGCAATAAAATCACGGCGTGATTTTTCCGCAAGTTCCAGAGGAGTTACATCATGTAAAACAGCAAGTGCACCACCTGAAGGTAATGGAGCTGCGCTGATTTCAAAACTACGTCCAGCAACAAGCGAAGTTGACCGGCCGGAACACGCCTCGCCAGTTGTCATTGCATTGCGAATACAAGCCAGCAGTTCGGGATCGCGCACTGAATGCACCAAAGAACGGCCCACGCGAATCTGTGTGCCTGCGATGCGGCGCATCATGGCATTGGACCAACGAACCTGGCCGTCTGCTGCTACTGCGACAACAGCCTCCTGCATGGAATCGAGCATCGCAGCCAGTTCATCTCTGCGGCTCTCCATATCGTTGAAATCTTCATCCACTCGTTCGGCTGCGCGATTCAACTGCGACTCAACGGCTGAAAGCTCATCCGCTCCGGTTGGAGCAAGGCGCGCAGAGTGATCGCCCTGAGCAATGTGACGAGCAAACTCAGCAATGCGTTGAAAACGCCGATTGAGCTTGTGCGCCGCCCACATCGCCGCAGGAACCGCAACGACGAGAGTGATCAAGGTGGAAATAAAAAGGATGCGGCCGGCAAACTCATACTGCGCCATGGACGTGTGCTGCTCAAAGTGGCGCATGGCGAGTTCAACCAGCACCGCGTTCAGCAGCAAGAGCAGTGCAAGCAGTCCGAGGAGTTTGCCAAATAGTCGAGGTGTCACCGAACGTGGCTCCCAGCAGACATAAGGCAAGCAAAAAGCCAAATACTTTGTTCGACCCTACTCACCTTTGGGAATCTCAAAACGATACCCTGCTCCACGCACAGTCTTCAGGTAGCGCGGATTCTCCGGATCCACCTCAATCTTCTCACGGATGCGGCGCACATAGACATCGACGGAGCGCGGCGTCACAAAGCGCGCATCGCCCCACACCGCATCAAGTAGGTGATCGCGGCTGAAGACTCGGCCTGGATGGCGCGCCAGATAATCGAGCAGGCGGAATTCTGTGGCGGTTGTCGTGGTGAGCTCTCCACGCACCTTCAACTGCATCGCATTCGCGTCGATAACGACTTCTTCAAATGAGATCACGGAAGGTGAAGTAGGCCGCTCAAACCGGCGCAACACAGCCTTCACGCGTGCTACCAGTTCGCGCGTTGCAAACGGTTTGGTGATGTAATCGTCTGCTCCGAGTTCGAGACCGAGTACGCGATCATTCTCACTGGCGCGTGCCGTCAGAAAAATGATGGGCACCGTCGACAGACCGACATGCGCGCGCAGACGCCGGCAAACATCAAGACCGTCACCACCCGGCACCATGATGTCGAGCAAAAACAACGCAGGAGGCTGACGTTCCGCGTCGGCAAGAATATTGGTGGGAGTGTGATATAGCCGCGCCGCGAATCCAGCTGCTTCAAGATGATGCTGTACCAGGCGGGCAATGTCGGTGTCGTCTTCTAGTACAAAAACGGTCTGGCTCAACCGGTGTGTCCTCTGCCGCTGGCCCAATTTTGTTGCTTGGGAGGGCCATACGGAACTGACTTCAGACTAAAACACCAGGGCAAAAGAAATGCAAACGTTGTGTTAATTTGGCCCGGCAATGACGCTGGCAAAAATGCACTCTGGACGAAAGATTCATCCGTCCAAAGTGCAATTTTTGTTTAGTTTGCGTCGATGTCGCCGAACGCCTCGAGCGCGGCGATATACTCCACCACCGCCTCACTCCAGCCGTCGATGTGCGTCCACTCGCCGTACCCAACGCCGTTCTGGTTTGAAGCCACGTTGATCACATAGCCCTTTCCCATCGGCGCCGGCACACGGTCGTGCGACTGCTCGTCCGTGATGACCACGATGCGGTCGTAGCCCTCGCGGCAGTGCAACTCCACCTTGCCCATCGCTTTGCCAAGGTACGTACCCTGGTGCGGCTGGCTGCGGTCCAGCGCATCGCGCAGCGCCATCCCACGGCGCGCCGGAACAAGACACGTCTCGTTCGAGAAGGTAAACATCGTCACCTTCCCCGCAATCTCGCGCAGCAGAATTGCAAGCCCGTAGGCTGCGTCGTTACGGCGCATCTCCGAGCGCTGCGAGAGCGGCGCATCCATCGAACCCGACACGTCGACAAGCAGAACCGTGTGGCCGGCAAGCCGAGCCGCACGTCCCTCAAGCGAACGGAACATCGCCTTCTCAAGCGCATCCTCCCACTGCGGTGCGTGACGCGCCGCGGCAAGAAAACGGAACGGCAGAACGCGCTCGGTCTTCATGGCAGCAAGTGCCGCAAAAACCATCTGCTCGTCCACTCCGGCTTCGCGCATGTTACGCAGGTTACGGAGCAACGCCAGTGCACCAAGCTTACGCTCAGTAAGCAAGCGCTCCCACACCGCGCACTTGTCGCCGTCCTCCCCGCGTCCGGCAGCCGAAAGCGCAACCTCCCAGGTGTCGGGCACAACAAGCTCGTTCTCTGCCAGCCGCTTCCACAGCGCAGCCTGCGCTGCATCCACAGGACGCGCATGGCACAGGAACAGCACATCGCGCAGACGCACAGCTCCGGCACGGTCGTACTTGGCCAGCGCGTACTCGTCGAACTTCACGAACGCTTCAGCAAGCCCCTTCTTCACCTGCGCAGAGAGAGGCTGACGTCCGCCTGCCCAGTAGATTGCGACAAACTCGGCAAGCTCGTCGGCACGCTGAATCACGCGCGCAAGCGTCTCGGCAACGAGTCCGCGATGCGTTGCATGACGCGCCATCTCGCGCACCAGCAACAGCGGTGCATGGCGCAGCTTCATCTGCTCACGCGCTTCCACGGCAAGCGCAGCCACGCGCTCAGCCTCAACCTGCGGCACAAGCCCGCGGATGCGGCCCGCAATCTTCACACCGCTCTCGTAGAACTCGTTCTCCCACAGCATGCACGACAACACCGCACGGCGCAGCGCGGGCTCCGGCGCAAGGTCAAAGGCGGGCGCTCCCTCATGCGTGCGAAGGCGCGGCTTGTAATTCAGCTTCAACATATTCAGGCGCATCTCTGTCGCCTCCTTTCAAAAATTGCAAGTGGTTCAAATACTGCCGGGGAACAGACGGGCGCGGTTTCTCACCAGAGCTTCCTCTGGCAGCAGGACTCGAACCTGCAAGACCACACTCAAGTGGTCCCTCATCCAATCGAAGTATCCGTACCCTGCGCCACCGGCAGTGGGTGAATGGTTTGTCTTCTTCAGGCGATGTCGCCATCGCCCTCTTCATCCAGATCGGCGCCTGCGGCGGTAGTCGCCACGGTCTGCACCTGGAATCCGCGCGTCTTGTTGGAAACGCGAGACGGCGCAACCTCAATCGCCAGCTTCGTCATCTGGTCCCAAGAAGGCTTGTGCTTGTCGTTGAACTCAGTGCACTCATACACCACGAAAGGAACCGTGAAGTTCGGCTCCGAACGCATGCAGATCACCATCTGGTCCGACTCACGATAGCCGGTTATGAAGTGGCCCCATGTGCAGCGCTGGCACAAATGCGCATTGCCCACGGGTGTGCCGTTACGAATGTTGATAACGCTCATGGCGCTCCTTTCAAGACCGGCAAAGCCGGAGATTGCGGACCGGGGAACAAGCGGCGACGGCATAAAGGCGAATGTCCTGCTTTAGACGACGCAGCCACAAAAGCTGCGGCGGGATTTGCACCCGCATCATTCGCTCCGAAGTATCCGTTACCTACGCCACCGGTCGAAGGTGGTTGCACGTGCCAGCGGCACGCAAAGTTTTGGGGCCGGGGAACAAGCGGCTGCAGTACGTTAGGTGCTCTATCCACTGAGCTACCGGAGCCCAAAGTGCTCCGAGAGGGACTCGAACCCCCGACCACCCGCGTGACAGGCGAAGTATCCGTAACCTACGCCACCGGCCAAATTGTGTGTGCGGCTTTTGAGCCGCCTGCTCAAGAACACACCGGGGAACGTGCGAAGAAAGACGGACTCGGCGTCTCTGCTCCACGGTGCCTTGTGAATCGGGACTGCGCCCCCGCCCCGCGAAGTGATCAACCGCCGGCGGAGCCTTCTCACTCCGCGCGTCCTTGGTAGGCAGAAGAAGTAACTCTCTTCTTTCACCACCGGTGTTGAGTTATATGCCGACTTAGAGACATAGATATCCTGTGCGCACAACTTATCGGTGCACTGCGAACATATGCCCTATCCGGCGAAACTACCCCAGGGGAACAAACGAAGTCAGAACGCTCTATGAGCGATCGATAAACAGTCGAAGTATCTGGCTTCTTCGCCACCCGGGAAAGTATTCAATTTGTCTGGAACGATGCGCAGGAACTGGGCGCCGAAGGCGTTATTGATACAGGACAAAGTACGCCCGGCGACCGGAAATGCTCTTGTCGAGCCATTCCAGCCTGCACACCGAATTGTGTGTTGCAAATTTCATCGGGCGTTTCTCCTACGCAGGAACTACTTTGCCACAGGTACTTGCGGAAATGCAAGCCTATCTGACAAATTATTTCTGTCTAAGTGATCGACTTACACGAATAAGTACACGTTGCACAACTATGCAGCACGCGCAATAAATCGAAGCCGCACATAATCTGCAACCCAATTCCCTTCCTCATCGCGCAATGCCTCAGCAAGCAGTGCGGTTGTTTCCTCCACTACCTGATCGCGCGAGGTTTCGGGCAAACTGTCAAGAACTCCTTTGCGGAAGGTGCGTAACCACGCGTTCATTCCATTCGCAACCGGCGTAGGCCGGGGAATCAATTCGATGCGTTCTACCGTGAATCCATGCTCCGTGAGCCGGCGCGCATAGACCTCCCTAGTTGGGTAATAATTCACGCCATCTTCAGAACCCGCGAATCCATGGCGCTCAAGAACCGCAATCAAAGCGACGCGAATTGCCGCGATATTTCCTTGCCCTCCCATCTCAGCGACAAAGCGTCCACCGGGTCGCAATACGCGGCGCACCTGCGCAAGCATCGCATCTTGATTACGCACCCAGTGCAGAGCGGCATTCGAGAAGACGGCATCGAAAACGCCGTCGGCGTGGGGGAGAGCCTCAGCAGAAGCCTCAGTCACATGAATGCCACGCGCACGCGCTGCGGCAACCATGGAAGGTGATGCGTCCACGCCCTCTACTCTTGCCCCTGTGGAAGCCAGTTGCTCTGTGAGCTGGCCGTTACCGCATCCGAGGTCGAGGATATGTTCTCCGGGCTGCGGGTTCAACCACTCAACAACTCCGCCTGCAAGTTGATGAACAAAGGCGCCATTCTGCGCGTACGCTTCAGCATTCCAGTTCTGCGTCACAATGTGTCTCCTTAAAGACCAGTGTGCGACGCACATAGACCATAAAGCAAAGTTATTCTATTTTGATTTGAAATAAGATTTACTTATCATTTCAATCTTGCCACCGAGTCCGCGCAACGTTAAATGGACTGAACCGGAATCAGAGTCAGATCGTCAACCAGACCAACTTCCTTCTGAACAAATGGCTCGCCGTATTTCACACCTGCAAGAAGTCCATAATGGCGGGCTTCTGCAAAGGTGCGCTCGCGAATCTCTTCCTCCGGGACGAAGAGGCCGCTTCCACCCTTCTGATTCTTGTATTGCGACTCATATGCCATGAGCGCCGAGTGGCGCTGCTCGATGAAGGGCGTAATGTCCACAACAAAGCTGGGACGAACATCTGCATAGAGACTTGCGTAGACGATTTTGAACGGCCTGTGCGGCGGCAAACCGATTTCAACCTTTGCCAGGCCTGAGACAAAGCAGGCATCGTAACCGAGCAGGCCCGTCATCGCATGGTCAGGGTGACGCGCTTGCCAATACGGAAGAATCACAACGCGAGGGCGTAGCTGGCGTAATACACGCGCAATCTTCAAGCGGTTTTCAAAGGTATTTTCGACTGCCCCGTCGGGCAGATCAAGCGCCTCGCGCCAGCCAACCCCGAGAAGCCGAGCTGCTTCTGCCGCTTCCCTTGCCCGGTCTTCCGAGGTCCCTCGCGTTCCGCTTTCACCCTGTGTGAGATCGAGAATGGCAGTGCGCAGACCACGCGATGCCATGCGAAGGAGAGTGCCTCCGCATGTCTGCTCCACATCGTCACGATGAGCGGCAATGGCCAGTACATCGGCGATGGATTCAGTCGCGGAGGACATCACTCAGAGACTCAATAGACGGTGTTGTTGCCGTCGGTTTTGGCATCCATAAAGGCAACATCGGACGCTGTGCCGCTTACAGTCACGTATTGGTTGTTGTATGCAGTTCCATCAACTGTGGAGTAGATATATACTTGTCCACCCTGCGCTACATAAACCTTATGCAGGCCTTCAACCGCAGCAATCCCCGTTAAGTCGCCCAGGTAGGGTTCGAGCATCTTGACTGTATTGGTCGAGGTATCGAACATCGTCAGGCAACCGTAGGATAATCCCTTGGCATAGCGCTCGCCGTTGTTGCACTTCGTCGTGCCAATCCACAACGTATTGTCATCGCCAAGAATCATGCGGCTCGGCCCCCCCGGTAATCCATCGCTGATCGAAATGGGGCTGGAAGCCGTGTTGTTGGTCAAATTCACCACCGTCAGGTTGCCGCTATATAAACCATCGGCCTGTGGCTGTTGTCCTGCCACATACATGGTGGTATTGGCCACAAGAGCATTGGAGGCGCCGCCCGGAATAGGTACGGTTGTCATTGCTCCTGTCTTGGGTAAAGTTCCTGAAGCTTGGCCCACTAGGTAGATCATTGGCGCAACTGGCAGCACAGAGTAGGATGAGGCCGTTCCACCGCACTCGGGACCGCAGCTCAGAACATATGCATTGCTGCCGTCCGCAGAGAAGATTGCCTTAACAGGACGGTCAAAAGTAAGCGGTGCGCCGTAGTAGTTTCCGGTGGAATCCACGCTATCAGGGCTCTGCGCCTGGAAAAGGCACCACTGCGGAGCATTTTGCGGTTCGCAGTCCACGGCAGCTTTGGGCCAGGTAGAAGTACCACCTGAATAAGCAGTCGTTTCGGAGGCAGAAAGCTTTCGCGGGTAATAGACATAATCAGAATTCTGGACAAAGGCCAGCGCCGCGGAACCGCCGGGGTTCACACTTACGCGATAGATGCCAGGCAAACTGAGGGAAAAGATACCGCCACCGGTCGTATTGTCGATGACCGTTAGAACATGTGAGGCCTGACTGGCCGCGAAAACATACTTACGGTCGCGCGTAACGAAAATGCTGGAAGAGAGACCATTCAGGCCGCTCACCGAAGAACCATTCACTGCTTCTGTTTGGTAGTTAATGGGAGTATAACTGCCATCTCCATAGCTATAAACGTAGCCCAATTGCTCCGCAGGCATGTTCTGAATGGTGCTGGGCAATGCGCCAGAGTAGCCGGAAATCGAATAACCGGCCACTTTCTGGTTGTAGCTGAAGCGAATGTCATAGTAGGCGTCGACAAAAACCAGAGCGCCCTTTGTGAACGAGCTGGGATTTTGGACAGCAATGAGGACGCGATATTGCAAGCCACTGGGAGGAAGCTGACGGCCTGCGAAATAGGTTGTGGTACCACATCCAGCGAGTGCGACGGCGGCCAGCAAGGCTCCAGCGGCGCTCAACCAAAAACTTCTTTTGTTCAAAATGCCCTACCTCGATAAGAACGCGGAGCGTGGCGCAGCCGCAACGTAAACGGTGACGTTTTCCCGGAAAACGTAGGGACCGCAAGCGGCCTCGACAAAAGCAGGGAAAAAACGCCGAGAACACCCGAAGTATAACAAAGCGGGCGGCCCCCAATGGAGGCGGTGGAAGGGGTTGACGAAGGAAGAGATAGGCAGCGGTCAATGAAGCAAAAACAGCTCCGCCGCCAATGCGTTACGATGACTGGAGAATGCCGCAGCTTGCCAACATCTTTACAGACCGCCCAGTACTGGTCGATGGTGCCATGGGGACGGTTCTTTACGCGCGTGGCGTATTCATCAACCGCTGCTACGACGAGTTGAATCTCTCTGACCCGGCACTGATTCTCTCTGTACATGAAGAATACCTTCAGGCCGGTGCGGAGATCCTTGAGACCAATACCTTTGGAGCCAATCGCTTTCGCCTGGCCAGGCACGGTCTTGCCGGAAAGGTTGCGGAAATCAACGCGGCCGGCGTGCGTATTGCGCGAGAAGCGGTCAACCACCTGCGCGACAAGCAGGCGGGAGAAGCCTGGGTAGCTGGCGCGCTGGGGCCGCTGGGCGTCAGGCTGGAACCCCTCGGAAAAACTGGACTTGAAGAGGCCCGGGCGGCATTCGCCGAACAGATTCGCGCGCTGGCCGAAGCTGGCGTGGATCTGCTGGTGATTGAAACCATGCCGGCACTCAACGAGGCTCGTGAAGCCCTGTTGGCCGCGGGGGAAACGGCTCCCCATCTGCCCGTGCTCGTCATGGTCACAGTGGACGATGAAAGCAATTGCCTGGATGGCTCGAGCCCTGCACATGCGGCCATGTTGTTGACCGAATGGGGTGCAAGCGCCATCGGCGTAAACTGCTCCACTGGCCCATCCACGGTGCTGACAGCCATCGAGGCCATGCGGAAAGCGACCAATCTGCCACTCGCCGCCATGCCCAACGCGGGCATGCCCCGTGCTGTGGATGGCCGCAATATCTATCTCTGTTCGCCTGAGTTTATGGCCAGTTTTGCGCGCAAAGCGGTTGCCGCAGGTGCGCAGTTTATTGGCGGCTGCTGTGGCACCACTCCGAACCACATTCGTGCCATGCGCTCTGCCCTGCGCGCCGTAGATGCGCAGGCTCGTGTTGTCGAGAGCGAGACCGAAGAAGAAATCACCACCGAGACGCCTCCCGCTCCGCTCGGACATCGTTCGCATCTTGGCGCTCTCATCGAGCAAAAAAGTTTTGTCACACTGGTCGAGATCGTTCCCCCGCGCGGCATCGATTGCTCGCATGAAATTGAGGGAGCACAGCTGCTCAGCCAATTGGGTGTGCATGCCATCAACGTCCCGGATTCGCCCAGAGCCTCCGCGCGCCTGAGCGCACAGAGCCTCTGCATCCAGATTCAGCAGCACACCGGGATGGAGACGGTTCTGCACTATACCTGCCGTGATCGCAATGTTCTGAGCATTCAATCTGACCTGCTTGGCGCCTCATCCATCGGATTGCACAATATTCTCTGCCTGACGGGAGATCCCCCAAAGCTTGGCAATTATCCGGATGCGACTGCGGTATTTGACGTTGATTCCATCGGTCTGGTCAACCTGGTCAGGAGACTGAATCACGGACTTGACATCGGTTCGAACTCCATTGGCGTCTCGACCAACTTCACCATCGGTGTTGCTGCCAACCCAGGCGCTCCCGATATGGAGAACGAGTTACGGCGGTTTGCTTACAAAGTGGAAGCCGGAGCTGAATATGCCATCACACAGCCGGTCTTCGACCTGCGTCTGCTGGAGAACTTTCTCCGGGGTATTGAACAGTTCAGAATCCCGGTGATTGCGGGCATTTGGCCACTGACCAGCCTGCGCAATGCCGAGTTCATGAAGAACGATTTGCGGGTGTCCATGCCTGAAGCAATCATGCTGCGCATGGCACAGGCCACAACGCCGGAAGCCTCACGCGAGGAGGGTATCCGCATTGCACAGGAGATGCTCGAACAGGTAAAACCTCATGTTCAGGGCATACAGATCAGCGCTCCATTCGGGCGCTATGAGGTGGCAGCGGAAGTGATTCACAGCGTACTTCCATCGGCAAAGGCGAGGGAGTAGTCATGGCTGGATTTGAGAATTCTCTGAAGAAACTCGAAGCCATTGTTGACAAGCTCGAAAAGGGCGATCTGAGCCTCGAAGAGTCACTGAAGCTCTTCGAAGAGGGCGTTGACCTTTCTGCGAAATGCAAAAAGGAACTGGACGAAGCCGAAGGCAAGGTGCAGAAGCTCGTCAGACAGCGCGACGGCTCGCTCAAAGCTGAGCCGTTTGGAGAAGAACCGGAGTAATTATTGCGCGCGCCAGAGGCATATGTTTGTACCCCCTCGTATTCTTATCAAGCCCAGGCATCAGTTCCACTCGGCAGTTTGAATTTCGCTCACCGCGCGTTGGTTTGCCGCGTCGGGTTCCGGTTCCGGAGCCGATAGCAGCGACTTCGGTTGAATAAAACGCAGGCTATTTCCATCCGGATCCGTCAGATACATCTCGCGTGATCCCCAGGCCTGGTCCGTAGGTGGAGTTTGGACGGGAACTCCTCGCTTTTCAAAATCCGCGAAAATCTCGTCCACGTTATCAACAATAAAATTTGCTACACCGCCGCAGACTCCGTCCTCCAGTGAAGACGAAAGGTGAAGCCAGACATCGTCGCGGGAAACGCCCATGTAGCAGGGGTCTTCTCTCTCTGGATCAGTCCGGTGTGAGAATTCAAGATGGAATCCCAATGTACGGCAATAGAAGACCTGTGCAGCCACAGCGCTGCGTACATGGAGCAAGGGAATGGAAAGCAGAATCACGCGAGCCTCCCATAGGGGATCCGGCCTGGAGACTTATTTGTCTGGGCTTCCATTAGCTGGTTTATCACGTCGACGTGCCATCCTGGCAAGTGTCGCCTGCTCTCTCAGTACCTGCGGTAACGGGCGAGCCGGAGTGCCAAAGAAAATCGTACCCGGTTTCTGGCCTTCGTTGGTGAGCGTCTTACCGTTAAAGACGCCAGACTGCCCTCCAAGGATGACTCCTGGACCGATTGTTACATGGTCACCCAACCCTACCTGGCCTGCAATTACGGCCTGATCTCCTACCGCGCTCGAGCCGGAAATCCCCGTAAGGGCCACCAGAATGACGTCTTCGCCAATCTGGCAATTGTGTCCAATGTGAACCAAGTTGTCGATCTTTGTGCCCCGCTTAATCCTCGTCTCAGACAGGGCGCCTCTATCGACGGTCGTGTTCGCACCAATCTCTACATCGTCTTCAATCACCAGGGTTCCCTGCTGGGGGAATTGCGTGTGCGCGCCAGTCGTATTGTCACGCACATAGCCGAATCCGTCCGCACCCAGCACCGCTCCCGCATGGACAATCACCCGGTCTCCAATAAAGACTCCGGGGTAGATCACAACACGTGGATAAATCCTGCATTTTGCACCAATGCGTACACCATCTCCGATGACCGCTCCGGCTTCGATGCGTGTCTCTTCGCCAATCTGTACATGCGCGTCAACCACTGCGCACGGTCCCACAGTTACTGCAGGCGCAAGGATCGCCTCCTGTGAAACAACTGCTGCAGGATGTACACCTGTAGAAAGCGGTTGCCGCGCCAGCAAGCGAGCCGCTTTGGCAAACCAGAGCCGGGGTTGGTCGGATTCGATAATGAGTTTGCTGTTTGGGTTTGCCTGCCACGAGCCTGGTTTGAGCACAATAGCTCCAGCGCCACTGTTCAAAGCCGGCTCTATGGCTGCATGGGAATCGGCAAAAACGAGATCGAAGGGGCCTGCATGTTCGGGAGCGTTCACCGCGTCCACCGCCCAGGCTGGATCGCCCTGCGCAAGAGTGCCGCCCAGTTCTTCAATTAACTCCGCTATGGTCACTTACTGTCTCCTGCAGCCGGATACGAACCGGAAATCGCACCATGTTTTCCCGAATACAAGGCTGGCTGCCCCGCTGGACGCGTCTTCCAGCGCCGGTGAATCCAAAGCCATTGATCCGGATATCGGCGGATCCAAGCCTCAAGAACATCGTTACATTGTTGCGTGGCTGCCAATACATCCGCTTCCAGGTCTCCTGTCACTTCAAACTCTATTGGTGGACCAAAATGAAGCACAAATTTGTGCTCTTCCGCCTCCCACACCATGAACCCTGGAAGGACGGTAGCTCCGGTTTTGAGAGCCACCCGCGCGAGACCAGTCCCTGTGCAAGCCTCTTTCCCAAAAAACTTTGCAAATGCTCCCTGGGGAGGAGTCATGTTAGTGTCCATCAAGATTCCGACGGTTTCCCCCTTGTGCATAGCTGTCAGCAGACCGCGGGCAAAATCGTCTTTGTGAAGAACCTTATTTCCATGCATACAGCGGATTGAATTGACATATGCATCAAGATGGCGATTGTCGAGGCGGCGAATCACCATGCCCATGGGATGTCCCATCAACGAGTGGTAGAAGCTGGATAGCTCCCATGCGCCAAGGTGTCCGGTAAGCACCAGCACACCTTTGCCGCGGTCGCGCGCTGCTGTGTAATTGAATAGGCCTTCTGTGCGGATCCATCGCTCTGTATTTGCAGGGGTATAACGGCTCATGCGACAGAACTCTACCAACTGGCGGCCAAGACTGCGATAAACGCCTTTCAGAATTGCCTGTCGCGCCTCAGGAGAAAGAGATGGAAAGGCCATCTCAAGATTGCGTCTTCCCACACGGCGGAGCCTGCCAAAAAGCGTAAATACCAGCCAGGCAAGCCCATCGGAGACAAAGCACGCGAGTCTTCGTGGTATCAATCCAAGGATCCAGGAAATTCCCTTCACCAGCCAGAATTCGATCATTTCCTGCATGGTAACCAAGGCTAGGACAAGTGTAGGCCATGCACCCGAAGACGCTGAAAATCGCAGTCCGGAGATGAACCTGCAAAGCGGACAGGGCGGTCAATGAAGACCGCCCTGTCCGGAGTCGAAAAGCTAACGGAAGGCTTAGTTATCGTGCTTGGCTTGAACAAAGTGATGCGCGACATCGGTTACAAACGAAACCGCGCCTTCAGGCACAGGAACCTCACCTTTGAGGATACTTTCAAAGGAATGCTCAGTGCCGTAGTAAGTACCTGTATCCACCTTATTCTGGCTCACGCTCGTGCCATCAAGACTGATTCCGGCAAATAGGCCCTTGTTGCGCGAGTAGCTCAGCAGCTCCGCATTCATTTTCCAGTCGGTCGCTGCCTGGCCAGCACGGCCCACCGGTCCTGCCGCGGCGCTCGCATCCGCGCCAATCTTGAATTTGTTTTTCAGCAGATCCTGGAATCCCTTGTCATTGACCGCAATAAGGATCAGGTCAGTCGATTGGCCACCGATTTGGAATCCGAACGAGCCGCCAGCCATGCGGATGAATACCGGAGCGCTCCAGCCGTGGCCGGTGCGGCATGTCACCACACCCTGTCCATACTGACCTCCGAAGATGAACGCGCCTTTCAGCATGCCGGGAACAACAGCGACGCATGTGGCTTGCTCAAGAATGTTCTTGGGGATGGTTGCGTCGTCCGCAGCCATGATTTGATCGAGCACTGTCTTGGCGGCTTCGACGCGCGCCTGCAAATCCTCGCGGGAAGATGCGGCAAACGCCACACCGGAAAACATGAAACAGAGACAAATAGCAGCAACGAGCTTTTTCATTTCCAGTTCCTTTCTGATCCGCTGTCGCTGGGGAAGCGGGGGTTCGTGCAGCTCAACAAAAAGACGGCTGGCAGGACGTGAAGTCAACAACGATAAACACGCCTGGGCCGTGTGAACTCAACAGCAATACCGCAATCAGAGTAGAGCACACGCACTCGCATCATGCCATTGAGTGCAGGAGATTTCCGCGACAGCTAAGCAACACGGAAAAGCCGCCGCCGCAGATTTCGAGTGGCGCAATGACGCCTGACTCTACTCTTTTTGTTTGGATGCAGGAAGGAAATCGGAGGTGGGCTGAGTGTTGAACCCATGTAGTTCTGGAAAAGTACTACCGAAAAAAGAGGAGTTCCCAGGAGTCACGTTTTACCTGGCGCCTGGGAACCCCTTTCCCCAGATCTGCGTTGTTTCTGAACACAACATTAGAAAAGTAACTATGATCCCGCAACAGCACGTTGGGATATGGACTTTAGTAACACATTCAATTGGTTACCCTAATTATTGAAGCGCTTGCAAATCTTTTTGATTCAATGCCATGCCAGGTCTTGACCCCAGAGAGCCGTTTAAGGCTAAAAGCGACAATTCAATCCGGTTTTCTGCCCCAGTTTTGCGCATCAGGCGGCCCACATGTGCCTTCACAGTGCGCTCCTCGATTCCCAATTCATGGGCAATTTCCCGATTGGAGCGGGCATGAAGGATCAGTTCAAGAACCTGATATTCGCGGGCGGTCAAATGGGGCGTAGCAACGCCCAGACTGATATCCGCCGCAGAGAGCAACCTGTCGATAAGCCTCGAAAGTGTACGCCGCGGTGCCCAGATTGACCCCTCGATCACTATATCCAGCGCCTCGTGGACTTCCTCAGGCCCCGCAGACAGCCCCAGATAGGCCCGCGCGCCTGCAATGATTGCATCCATCACAAAATCTTCGCTGCCATCTGGTCCAATCACAATGAGCTTGAGCGAGGGCCGGGCGCGGCGAATCTTCTCAAGGATCTCGAGACTGCTGTGCACCGAAATCAGATCGAGAACCAGATAATTGGTGGAGTAGTCATCCAGAAGTTCCTGAAGTGTCCCACGCACCGGTAGCAACGGAGCTTGCCCAGGAGCCGTTCCACTCTCAAAGACCAGTGCCAACCCTTCCAACCGGATTGGTTCACCAGCTACAAGACCCACTCGGATTGGTTGCAATGTCTCAGCAGTTGCCATTGATCGCCTCCACGGAAAAGCGCAACAGCAGTCAACACATCTTGCCCCGGCCTTATGCCGGAGGTTCAGGAATGCGGTATGACCCGTTGCGCAGGCTCAAGCCGCCAAGCGTTCTTCCCTTTTGAGCCAAACCCTAAAGTTTGGGAAGGACAATGCCCTGCTGCTTCTGATACTTCCCTTTCCGGTCTGCATAGCTGACTTCGCACGGCTCATCGGAACGGAAGAACAGAATCTGGCACAGCCCCTCGTTTGCATATACCTTAGCTGGAAGTGGCGTAGTATTCGAGATTTCTAAAGTCACGAATCCCTCCCATTCCGGCTCAAAAGGTGTCACATTGACGATGATTCCGCAGCGTGCGTAGGTCGATTTGCCCACACAAATGGTCAAAACGTCACGGGGAATTCGAAAGTACTCAATGGAACGGGCCAGGGCAAACGAATTCGGAGGAACAATCACCGAATCTGCCTGAACCGAAACAAAAGACCTCTCATCGAAGGCTTTGGGATCGATGATGGCACTGTTTACATTCGTAAAGATCTTGAACTCATCGGAAACTCGGAGATCATACCCGTACGAGGACAAACCGTAGGAAATCACTCCCTCCCGCACCTGCTTTTCGCTGAATGGCTCAATCATTTTGTGCTTCAGAGCCTGCTCACGGATCCAGCGGTCGCTTTGTATGGCCATGCCTCTCCTGTTGCGGGACTTGTGGAGGAGAGACACATCTTTCCTCCGGCTCTCCCGGCCGTTTGATTGTGGTCATCTTACTGGGGGGCGCCAAGCCAATACAACCGGCACAAAGGTGCTGTTCTGATGAAAACCGGGCATAAATTCCTTGCCAGAACGCCCCCAAACAGCCCTCCAGAACCGTCTCCGGACTGAAATCAGGAAGATCGGGCTCCATCTGGTGCCAATGTGGCTATTTACAAAACGCACAAAAGCTGTACCATCAACACGGTAGGGCGTGGTAAAGTCGAGAACATTCGAGCCAGCGAGGTAAACGCTTTGATTAAACAAGACATTGTGCACCATGTCATCGAGCGCACCGGACTGCCCCGTACTAAGGCTGAGGCAGCCGTGGATACGGTGTTCGAAGGGCTGAAGCAAGCCCTTGCAGCAGGTGAGCGCATCGAATTGCGCGGTTTTGGCGTCTTCAGCGTGCGCGCGCGCAAGACCGGCATAGGCCGCAATCCTCGCACCGGTACCGAGGTGAGCATCACTCCCGGCAAGGCTGTACGGTTCAAGCCCGGAAAAGAGCTCCACGTCATTGGTGAAACCGGCGCTCCGCCGGCGGAATCCCAGAACTGAAGCGTGACCGGCCAAAGTTCATAATTCCTCAAAGAATATGTTGAGGAACGCGAAGAGTCATGTTGCATTGACGCGGGATATTTCGTGCGTCCGATTCCACCGCCCGCGATTCCCCTGCCGGCAGAAGTGCACTCCTCTTGCGTGTGGCTTTCTCGCTCTAGGCTGCCAATTTAATCTGTGCAATTTTGCGGATAGCGGACAGGTCACGGGAGCTTTTTACTAACAAACGCACGCCGTTGCCCTCCGGGTAGCGAGGAGCCTTCTCCAATACGCTCTGCACCGCTTTAGGTAACTTGGCGGCTTTCGCAGCCGACAGAGCTTTGTCACTTAGGGCGAAACTGACCATGAAGCAGCCTATGCCTGGCCCTAGATAAAGAACGTTGCGGCTCTTCTGCTTCAAGCGAAGACTCCAGCCGTACTTTTTGACGGCAATGCCCTTCCACTCTTGCTCGGTTACCGCTTCCTCTTCGGCCATCCACTGAATGAATTGGCTCCACATATCTGCCGCAGGACCAAGGGCTTCGGCAACTTCAGTGTCGGTGGGCTGTTGGATCTTACCCACAAACGCATTTGTATATTCCATCGGCAATCCCCCCTCAAAGTGGCGCGATTATAGCGCGCACTCAAGATAGCCGCTGTGATAGAGAGGGAGAGATCGTCGGACAGGCAAATACGCAGTTGGACTCCGATGCGGATAACGTGTCTTATCTCTCACATCAGGCGTTGTGCATCGACGTCCAGGACGAGGTTTCTCCGTGGAATCTCGGCTGAATCGGCATGCGCCAGCATGCCGCGCAGCGCACTGTTGAGTGACTTGCGTGAAACTGCCTTCAAAATCAGATGGAAACGGTAAACTGCCTTGATACGCGCTATGGGAGCAGTACAGGGACCGAGCACACGCACGCCATCCGGAGCGGCGCTCTGAAACCACTTGCCTAGCCGCGCCGACCAGTTCGCCGCTTCCTCCAATTTTTCCGACTGAATCAGCACATTGGCCAATACACCGAACGGCGGATAGTGCATCCATCGCCGGTATTTCAGCTCACGCTCCACAAACCCCGCGTAGTCGTGCTCGGAGGCTGCCAGAACTGCGTAGTGGTCAGGGTAGTAGGTCTGCACCACAACCCGGCCAGGCAGTTCGCCACGACCCGCCCGGCCTGAGACCTGCGTCATGAGCTGAAAGACGCGCTCGGCAGCCCGGAAATCGGGCATGGAGAGCGCGTGATCACAACCCACAACACCTACCAGCGTGACGCCATGAATATCGTGCCCCTTTGCAATCATCTGCGTACCGACCAGCAGGTTGATTTCACCGGAATGGAGGCGCGCCAGTAACCGCTCCAAATCGTGGCGGCCGCGCACAGTGTCGCGATCCATCCGGCCGATGCGCGCCATGGGAAAGATCTCTGAAAGCCGTTCTTCGCCCTGCTGTGAGCCGGCGCCAAGGTAGTAAAGATGCTCGCTCGCACACTTTGGGCATTTCTGCGGCACCGTTCGCCGGTAGCCGCAGTAATGGCATTCCAAACGCTGCCCCGCATGCGCAAGCCCTTCCTCTCCCAGCGACGGCTTATGGTGTGTCAGCGCAATCGCGCAGTTCTGGCACTCAAGCTTTTCTCCGCAAGCGCGGCACATGACGACAAACGAGTACCCACGCCGGTTGAGCAGAATGATGGCTTGTTCCCCGCGGTCGAGCGCAGCCTGGGTCTGCTGGATCAGAGAGCGCGAAAAGAGCTGTTCATGGCCGGTCTCCTGGAACTCCCGGCGCATGTCAATCAACTCAACCGCGGGCAACGGCCTGCTCTGTACGCGTTTCGAAAGCGAGAGAAGCTTGTACTTACCCTTGTCTGCGTTGTGCCAGGTTTCCAGTGACGGCGTTGCTGAACCAAGAACAACAGCCGCACCAGCTAACTTTGCACGCATGACAGCCACATCGCGCGCGTGGTAGCGCGGTGTCTCTTCCTGCTTGTAGCTCTGGTCGTGCTCCTCGTCGACAAGAATCAATCCCAGATTCCGCACCGGCGCAAAGATCGCCGAGCGCGTACCCACCACAATCGGCGCCTCACCCGCATGGATGCGCCGCCATTGCTCGCTGCGCTCTTCCGGCGTAAGCGCGGAATGGAGCAGCGCAACCTTCTCGCCAAACTCCGCATGCAGCAGGCTCGCTGTTTGCGGGGTTAGTCCTATCTCCGGCACCAGCAGAATTGCACCAAGACCGCGCTCCAGTGCTTTTTGCATTGCCGCCAGGTAGACAGCCGTCTTGCCCGATCCTGTCACACCGTGAAGAAGGAATGCCCCGAATGAGCCAAGGGATGATGCGACCTGCGCCAGAGCATCGAGCTGCGCTTCATTCAGCCGGACAGGCGAAGGCCGCGCTTCAATACCGCTCACACGGAAAGCGGCCCGCCGCTCGTCAATGCGCACCAGGCCACGGCGTACCAGTGTCTGCAGGGTAGACGAAGACAGTTCCTTCTTACGCAGTGCTGCAAGTGGCATCTCACCACCGCAACTGGCCAGTTCGGCCAGAATTGCCTGCTGGTTTTCGGTTAATTTCGGCAAGCGTGTCTCGGGCAATAAAACCGCAAATCGTTCCGTCCGCCGTGCGTCACGCTCCACAGCCGAAGTCTCGCGTGTAATCCATTTCTTTCGCAACATTGAGGCCAGAGCAGGCAGCGATGCAGCCGTGGCTGTGCGTAAAGTGGAAACTTTGACTGGCTCACCATCAGCCAGCTTCTCCAGCACCTTTTGCTCCGTTTCGGCCACGGCGCTCTTAGCTCTGGTCAGGTGCAATGGGTGGCTTCCATCACCGTCATGCAACTTGGCGAGCTGATCCCGTCCAAAATCTGTGATGCGATAGTAGACTGTTCGCTTCACCTCCGCCATCAGCGGAAGCATCCCACGCAGCACTTCGCCCAGTGGAGCAATGTAGTATTGTGCAATCCATTCGGCCAAACCAATGAGATGCTCGTTCAGTAGAGGCTCGGCATCGATGACTGCCTCAAGCACTCGTGCTTCAAACTCGGTGGGTGCTTCACCACCGGCGGCCGTAACAACCCCGATGAGCTTTTCCGTGCGGAAGGGCGCAATGACCCGGGCACCGCGCATGACTTCAAGATGCGCTGGTACCGCATACGTGAATGTACGGTCCAAAGGAACCGGTAATGCGACTTCGCAATAGCTGCTCATGGGACAGGTTTCAGTTTAGGGGATAAGGCACTGGCGGACTCCCCACATGCGCACAGTACAATGCATTCCGTATGGCATACGCGACGAAGAAGAAGCCCTCCGCAAATCAAGCTGCCGCGACAAAGAAAAAGGCAGCCACAAAGCCCAAAACCTCTGCAATCCAGACCAAGCCCGCTCCGGGCCCCATCACGCTCTGCATTGACATTGGCGGGACAGGTCTGAAGGCCATGCTTGTCGACACAAAGGGCAAGCCCGTAAGTGAACGCGTTCGCACGGAAACGCCCAAAATTCCGACACCTTTACAGGTAATGCGCAGACTGGACTCACTTGTACAACAGCTCGGTAAATTTGATCGCGTGTCGGTTGGCTTTCCCGGCGTCACCAAACGCGGCATCACGTATACAGCTGTCAACCTGCATCCTGCCTGGTACGGATTCGAATTTCAAAAGGCTCTCGAAAAACGTTGGAAAAAGCCTGTGCGTGTGGCAAACGACGCAAGCGTGCAAGGCTACGGAGCGGTGAAGGGCGTAGGGGTGGAGCTCACGCTGACGCTCGGTACTGGAATGGGATCTTCCCTCTTTACAGACGGCAAATTATGCCCTGGTCTCGAACTGGGTCATCACCCGTGGAAAAAAGAGAAAGAATACGAGCACTACCTCGGTAAGCAGGGCCTGGAAAAGTATGGCAAGAAGCACTGGAATAAGCTGCTGCTGGAAGCCATCGAGCAAACGCGGAAGCTCTTCAATTGGGACCATCTCTATATCGGCGGCGGCAACGCCAGAAAAATTGAATTCGAGCTTCCCGCCGACGTAACAGTCGTATCCAATCGAATGGGCATACTGGGTGGCGTGGCCCTTTGGCGCTCCTGACGGGCTGGTTCCCACTACCCGGCCCGTCCAGCACGGCTGGGAGGAGTTAGCGCCAACAAGTCTCAGGATATTGCTTGCTATACCTCGACAACGTGCAAATCATTTCCCACTTCCGGCGCATAATATTTCTGCGAGTGAGCTCCACCTAAATGGGACTCGATCAGTTTTGTCGCACAACCATATAAGAATCTATACTTTACCAGTAAGTCCTTTAAATGTTGACCAGGATTGCCCCAATTGCCCTCTAAACCGTTTAAAAATGGGACTCTGCGACTTAACAGACTTAGAATCAAGACTTTGCAACAGGAAAAATTGCGCAACAAGCGTGGAATCAAGAAGTTAGCTCCAGAGAGCACAAGTTTTTTTGCTCCGCGGCGGTCAGGATATTGGACGTGAGTGGGAGGAGGTCAATCCTTCTTAGGCAGCTTCAATCCCAGTTCCTTCATCGCAATCTGCAAATCGGCCCACGCCTCTTTCTTCTGCCGCGGATCGCGCAGCAGATAAGCAGGGTGATAGGTAACGATGAGCTGACAGTTACGGAAAGCGTGAATACGCCCACGCAAGCCCGCCAGCGGCTGGCGTTGGCCGAGTAGATAGGTCGCGGCCGTGGAACCGAGGGCGACAATCACTTGCGGTTGCACAATATCGATCTGCTTAAAAAGGAATGGCGAACAGGTGTTCGCTTCATCGGGTTCTGGCGTGCGATTCTGTGGCGGACGGCACTTCACCACATTGGCAATATAAACATCCTCGCGCTTCAGGCCCATAGCTCCGATCATGTTGTTCAAAAGCTGGCCCGCGCGGCCAACAAACGGCAGTCCCTGAGCATCTTCATCGGCGCCCGGCCCTTCACCTACAAACATGAGCTTTGCATTTGGCGTTCCGTCCGCAAACACGAGCTTGTTACGCCCCTTGTGGAGCTTGCAGCGGGTGCAGTCGCCAATTTCCTCGCGGAGGATACGAAGAGCCTCTTCGCGTCCGGCAGCCGGCACTGGAGAAGCAGTAGGAGGTGGTACAGCAATCGTCTTGCGTGCGGGAATGGCGGTTGTCTCCTGCGTAGTTGAATTGGCTGGCGCGTCTTCCGCTGCATGTGATGCAGCGGCAATCGTCTGAGGGGACTCCGGAACAGTCACCGTTTTTTTCGCATTTGTCTCAAGCGCATCAAGCAAGTTTGGATCGACCGGCCGACGGTACAGCTCAGTCAAACCCAAATCGCGATAATAGCGCAGACGCGTGGCAATGGCCTGCTGAATTGCTGGATCAAGCGAAATAGACACGAACTACTCCACAATGACCTGGCGGCGAAATTTCGACAAGGTTACGGACTCGCTCACCTTAACTGGCGAAGCAGCCTTTTCCTCGACGCCGTTTTCCGATTCAAGGTCAGTCTCGACAACGAGCGCGCGCGGACGGCGCAAAACTGCAATCTCATCGAGGATGCGATCGGCAAGCTTGCGCTTCGGCATATCTGGAAGCTCAATCGATGTGGACGCGGTCAGAAAAGTCGCAGCGTTGCGGTCGGCATCAATTCCGGTCTTGTCACCTGAAACGTCATTCACTACGATGGCATCCGCCCCTTTGCGCAGCAGCTTGGCGCGGCCATTCTCACGCGTATTCTCCGTTTCGGCGGCAAAGCCAATGATGAGCTGCCCTGGGCGGCGCAATCTGGCAACCTCGGCAAGAATGTCTTCCGTTGGCGCAAGTTCCAGTGTCAGTGGCCCGGAACGCTTCAATTTGCGATCGGCCACTGTGACCGGGCGGTAATCCGCCACCGCAGCAGCCTTAATAACGAGCGTTGCTGCCGCCATACGTTCTAACACTGCTGTACGCATCTGCTCCGCCGTCACAACTTTGACCACTTCGCAGTGTGCCGGTGGATGTAGCGCCGAAGGACCGCTGATCAAAATCACTCGTGCGCCGCGGCTCTGTGCGGCATCGGCAATGGCATAGCCCATCTTACCGCTCGAGCGATTTCCCAGAAACCGCACAGGATCAATAGCTTCACGTGTACCGCCAGCCGTCACAAGCACGATTTCTCCGGCAAGATCGTGCCGCCGTCCAAGCGCATTCAAAACTGCGTCGGCAATTGCTTCAGGCTCCGCCATACGGCCCGGTCCAACGGTTCCACAAGCAAGCTGCCCCGTACCTGGTTCCACCACGCGCACACCGCGTTGCCGCAAGGTTTCCAGATTGGCCTGCGTCGCCGGATGCTCCCACATGTTGGTGTTCATCGCAGGTGCGACCAATACCGGAGCCTGCGTAGCCAGGTAAAGCGTGGAAAGAAAATCGTCTGCAATGCCGTGTGCGAATTTGGCGAGAATGTTGGCTGTAGCCGGTGCAACCACGAGCGCGTCGCCCCATTGCGCTTCGCCAATATGCTCAATGCTGGCGTCACCCGACTCGCCGTCCGTACTTTCCCACAACCCAGTCACAACCTTATGGCCAGTCAGCGCTTCAAACGTCAGCGGCTGCACGAATTTTGTGGCGGCCTCAGTCATTACCACATGGACCTCAAGCGCCTGCCTTTGCAGGGCCCGCACCAATTCCGCCGCTTTGTATGCAGCAATACCACCCGTGACGCCTACGGTGACTCGCATAGAAAGATTGTAGTCTTTGAGGCCAAAGAGAATATGCTGTGCGCTGAAGCGCGGTGCAAAACCTACGAGAGGATGGGAATACCGCGGTCTTCCACAATGGGTCGCGTAATCGGACCCTCGTTTTTCACATACGCAATTTTTCCGGCCGCAATCTCATCCTGCGCAATCCGGCAAGCCTTGTTGGAATGGGTGGCAACGAGCG
>DASZRJ010000055.1:0-95893 GCA_035550015.1 Occallatibacter sp.
CTGGGCGACACGATTCAGTTTTTGCGCTATGTGCCGCAGATGACCGCGCGCGGAGCGGCTGTGGTGATGGATGTGCCCAGGGCTTTGGCGCGGCTGGCCAGGATGCTGCCGGGTGTGGAAGAGGTTTCCATAACTGGCGAGAAGCTGCCGGCGTTTGAAATGCACGTGCCGATGATGAGCCTGGGATTGGCATTCAAGGCAAATCTCGAGAACATTCCGGCATCCATGCCGTATCTGCATGTGCCGGAAGACGCGCGTGAGAAGGCCGCGAATACCGTTGCGTGGCCGCTGGACGGGCTGCGCGTTGGGCTGGTCTGGTCGGGCAATCCGAATTTCTCGCGCGACCGTTTCAGGAGCCTGCATCTGGATGAGCTGCGGCCGCTGCTCGAAGTGGAGGGCGTGCACTTCTATAGCCTGCAGATGGACCCGGGACGCGCACAGTTGCGTGCAATGCAGGCCGACGCGGCCACTCGGCATGTGACCGATCTGACACCCTACATTGAAGACATGGCTGACACAGCAGCGCTCGTGGAGAATCTGGATCTGGTGATCACCGTGGACTCAGCGGTTGCGCATCTGACAGGCGCGCTGGGCAAGCCAGTTTGGACGATGATTCCGGCAGCGCCGGACTGGCGCTGGTTGCAGGCGCGCGCGGACACGCCCTGGTACCCGTCAATGCGGCTCTGCCGGCAGGAGAAGCTCGGCGACTGGAGCCCTGTTGTGGAGAGGTTGCGGCGCTCGCTTATCTGCTGTGTGGAGCAGTTGGAGAAACCTGCACAAGCCGTGTCTTGATTCTGCGGCGATGTAGTCAACTCTCGAGGTAGTCCCAGAAGGAGTCGGCAAGCTCGGCGCCGAGTTCATTAGCCATGCGGCGTGCGGCACGTTCCACCTCGTCGATGAGTCCGTGCAAATATTGACGTGAGTGCGAGATGGCGACAATGCCGAGAGTGGCCGATTGCCATGTGACTGCTTCATCCATCTCTGCAACAGATATGTTGAAGGCCTGGCGGAGCTGGTCTTTCATGGAGCGCACGACCTGACGGCGGTCTTTAAGCGACTGCGCGTGTTCAATGCGAAGTTCGAGCGTGAGATGAGCGACGGGCATAGTACAGCGGCAGGTGATGCGGTGCCGCTTCCGCGTGGTCTTTGAGCGTCATTGTAAGCCGGATTGTATGGGCGGGTGTGATGATTTGTTGCGTCGACGGACAGACCGAGCGCTGTCAGTCGCGCAGGAGCGCATAGGCAACAACGGTTTCGCGTTCGTCGCCGAGTTCGGTGAGAAGTTTCGATTCGAGGTTGTGTGGAACACTCATTTCACTGGCGGCAATCTCCTGGTTGCTTGCGCCTATGAAGCAAAGCTCACAGCAGCCAAGGCCTGCGCCCTCTTCAGTCTGCGTGCGCACGGGCGGCCCGAAGACACGGCAGGTCATGGGGCGATGCGTGTAGACATCGCACAGGCCGGTTTCCGGATCGAGCGCAGGACACACGGCGTCACTGCTTAAGTCCTCAAACGCCTCCTGCTCGTCTTCTGTTTCTCCCAGAACGCCGGTTTCCGCGTCTCCGGGAAAGTCTGCAGCATGTTCGGCGATCCACGCCCGTGCACGCGCTTCGAGTGCTTGCGCGCGCTGTGGATCCGCATCATGCAATGCGGCAACTCCGGCGCGCAGCCGTTCTGCATCGAGCGCATTGATAGCAAACGCACCATGACAGCACTGCGTGCAGCCGGGGCGGCAGGCAAGCCACGTGCCAGCGCGGCGGGCGGCATCGGCAAGTGCCGCATCGGCAATTTGCACAAGCTCGGAGTCGCGTGTAGGCAAAGGCATGAATTAAGAGGATAGCGCTTGAGGGATTCGCGTATAGTCAGTGCGATGTTTGAGGAGGCCGAATGCGGCGCATTGTAAGTTTGGTATTGGCATTGTGCAGTTTGCAGATTGCGGTAAGTCTGCGCGCGCAACAGCCGCTGTTGCTCGTGGCCGTGAAGGGCGAACAGAAACTGGCAATTGTGAATCCGGAGACGCTCGAAATTCTGGACAAAGTGGATGAAACCGGCTTCACTGGGCATGAAGTTGCGGCATCACCAGACGGCAGGTATGCGATTGTGCCGATTTATGGCAACTCAGGCGTAGGCAAACCGGGTACAGATGGCTCCAAGATCGTGAAGATCGATCTGGACACACAGAAGGTTGTGGCCACACTCGACTTTGGCCGTGGAGTACGTCCCCACTGCGCGGTCTTCGATCTCAAACATCGGCGTTTTTTTGTGACCACGGAACTCGATAAGACTGTCACTATCGTAGATCCGAGAACAATGAAGATTGTGGGCTCTATTCCTACTGGACAGGAACAGAGCCACATGCTCGCGGTCAGCCACGACGGTAAGCGTGGTTACACGGCAAATGTGGGACCGGGCACGGTGAGCGTGCTCGACATGAAGACACGCAAGCTCATCAAGGTGATTCCGGTTTCAGGTAACACGCAGCGCATCGCGATTACAAATGATGACAAGTGGGTGTTCACAGCCGATCAGACAAAGCCGCAACTGGCTGTAATCGATACGAAAGCGCTGACAATTGCTCAGTGGATTCCACTGGATGGGCTGGGCTACGGAGGCGTGATGACACCGGATGGGCGCTGGTTCCTGATAACGGTGCCATCCAAGGGCGAGATTGAGGTAATTGACTTGAAGACGATGCAGGTAGCGCGCAAGATCGCAACCCAGGCCGATCCGGAAGAGGTGATTATTACGCCGGATGACAAGATTGCGTGGGTATCGAGCCCGGCAACAGGCAGTGTGGCCGAGATCAACCTGGCGAAATGGGAAATGGTGCGCAAGGTGGAGACGGGCCCGAATTCAGACGGGCTGGCATGGGCAAAGTGAGATGCCCTACCCGATCGGCTGATTCCAGTTCTCGAGTGTGTTCTTGAACGTAGTCATGAACTTGCCCGAATCCGCGCCGTCAATGAGCCTGTGATCGAAGCCAAGGCAAAAGTACTGCACGGAACGAATCGCAATTGTGTCATTGCCTTCAGCGTCCGTGAGCACCACCGGCTCCTTCCGCAGCCCTCCGATTGCGAGAATGGCCGACTCCGGTGCGTTGACGATGGGCATGCCGAACTCGCCGCCGAAGACACCGGCATTGGTCAGCGTGAAGGTGGAGCCGCCGACTTCGCTGGGCTGTAATTTCTTGGAGCGGGCGCGCGCGCCAAGATCAGCAACCGCTTTGGCCAGCGTGACAAAACTGGCAGTCTCCGAATTGCGGATAACCGGCACAATCAAACCCCACTCAAGCGCAACGGCTATGCCGAGCCCGATGTGCGCGTGATAGCGGATGTTCGCACCTTCAAGTGAAGCGTTCACGATGGGGTGATGCTGCAGCGCATGAATAGCCGCTGCCGCTATAAACGGCATATAGGTGAGCTTGACGCCATGCCGCTGCTCGAAGCCGGCCCGTTCGCGCTCGCGCAACCTGGCAATGCGCGTCATGTCAACCTTGTAAACGTTATGCGCATGCGGAATCGTGCGTATGCTCTCCATCATGTGCTCGGCAATGAGCGAGCGCATTTTGGTCATGGGGACGACTTTGCCTTCGAGGGCGGGTGCGGGTATGTGCGCAACTTTGGGCGCCGCGGATTTTTGTGCGGCGCTTTGGGGAGAAGAGAGATAGGCAAGAATGTCGGCCTTGTTCACACGGCCGCCTGCTCCCGAACCTTTTACGAATGCGAGATTCACACCGTGCTCTTTGGCGATTTTGCGCACAAGAGGCGAGGATCTAACAACCTGCGCATCTTGCAGAAGCGCCATTTGCGGTGCGGCAGGCTCTCCTTCAGGCACTGCGGCTAATTGAACCTGTGCGGCCTGTGCTGGCGCTGAAACACTGGGGCCCGCAACCGAGCCACCAATAACCGCAACAACCGTGTTCACCTGAACTGTTGAGCCTTCAGGAAACTTGATCTCAGTAAGAACTCCAGCCACATGTGCAGGAATCTCCGCGTCAACCTTGTCCGTGGAGATTTCGAACAGCGGCTCGTCGATAGCGACAGTATCGCCAACCTGTTTAAGCCATTTGGTGATCGTGCCCTCAAAAATGGATTCGCCCATCTGCGGCATGACCACTGGCATCCCCCCCTCAACCTGCGGCGGGGCGGACTGCACCTCTGGCGCGATTTCTGCAGAAGCAACCTCTGTTCTTGAAGCAGAAATTGCTGGAGCGGACGGTGTTTTCGATCCGATTTCCTTACCCGACGCCCCAATGGTGGCCACGACCGCGTTCACCTGAACTGTTGAGCCTTCAGGAAACTTAATCTCAGTAAGAACTCCAGCCACATGCGCGGGAATCTCCGCGTCAACCTTGTCCGTAGAGATTTCGAAAAGTGGCTCGTCAATGGCAACTTGATCGCCCACCTGCTTGAGCCACTTGGTGATGGTGCCTTCAAAGATCGATTCGCCCATCTGCGGCATGATCACGTCAGTTGGCATTCAGCGTTCTCTCCACGATGCGGAATCCTTACGGCGCACCTGTATCAAGCCGGATTATATCGCTCAGGACGAACGGACTTCAGCCACCTCACTTGCCTAATAGCCGTGCGCAGAGAGCAAATCGCCCTGTCAGGAGTCACGACCGGATGACCGGATCAGGTTCACCGTGAATGCGGGACAATTCGTCTGGAGTTGTCAGCGGGGTATCCTCGGCCTGCACCGATTGTGCTCCGACGGCCTGCGCACGCAAGGCCTCAACCGAGGCAACGGCAAGAATTTGCTGTTCGAAGACGAGTCCGAACTGGCGCGCAGCCTGATGGGCCACGGACTCAAGCGGCGGAATTGCCGCCGGATCGGCAACTTCAAGATGCAGACTGGTAACAGGCTTGTCTGTGATGCCACAGGGATTGATGAGCCGGAAGTCGTCAAGATTCGTAGTTACGTTGAAGGCGAAGCCGTGCGTCACAATGCCGCGTGCAACGTGAATGCCGATGGCGGCGATTTTTCTCTCGCTGCCCGAAGGCAGACCTTCAGGCGAGTTTTGCGTCTGATGGGGCAAGCCGCACCAGACGCCGGTGAGGCCGGCGATGCGCCCGGTAGGTACTCCATACACACCACAGAGGCGTATGAGTGCTTCTTCCATCATGCGCACAAAATCCACCGGCCCCAGCCGCTTGCGCTCCTGCGCAGGATCGGTCGCGGGGCGCATGAGGCTGCGCAGATCGAAGATAGGGTAGCCGACCAGCTGGCCGGGACCATGGTAGGTCACGTCGCCGCCGCGATTGATGTGGTGCAGTGTGACACCACGCGCGGCAAGCAAATCATCTGACGCCAGTACATTCGAACGGTCGGCATTGCGTCCCAGTGTGAGCACAGGCGGATGTTCCAGCAACAGAAGCGTGTTAGGAATGCGCCTGGCGAGGCGCAGAGCTGCAACTTCTTCCTGAAGACGCAGAGCTTCGTCATACGCGACGCGGCCGAGATAAAGGTACTGGATCATTCCGCTGCCTTCATTGTAGGAAATCTGAGCGGGGCGGCGTGGCACGTGTTGACTGGCTTTCGCCGCGCCAACGGGATTCGCTCAAGCCTTTGCGCGGAACAGCGGTGCAAATGCGGCGCGATGCTGATAAAAGACCAGAAACCAGAGAAGTGTGGCAAACAGGCCCATACCAATGGTCGCCGGCAACATGAGGATGTGGAAGAGCAGGATGTTGACCAGCACGGGGCCAAGAAACACCAGAGCAAGCGGCACGAAGCGGTTGGCCAGAAAGAGCACGCCAGACAGGATCATGACAGCGCCCACAGGATAGAAGTAGTGAGCCTTGAACATGGCAACCATAAAGTCGCCGGGAAGGCCGGTAGGCATCGGCCCTTGAGGAATGAAGCTAAAAAACATGTTGGCGCCAAAAACAACAAACATAAGCCCTAGCAGATAGCGCGCGATAGCGGCTGCGATTTTCATAGGAAACCTCCTCACAGTACAAAAACGGAAAGGCACAAGCCGGGGAACCGATTACTGAATTGGATGGAGCACGCAAAGCGAGGTTGCGGAAATATTCGTTCAAACAATAAACGCTCCCGGAGCGACCGACAAATGCTCGGTATATTCAGATTCGGGGTACACTAGTGGCTGGCAGGAGGACCGGGCGGTCGCTGCCGGGGCTTGGGAAACTGGGCTGCCGGGGGAGGAAAGTCCGAACTCCGCAGGGCGGTGTGCCGGATAACGTCCGGGACGCGGGCGTCAAGGCCCGTGGACGGCCAGTGCCACAGAGAACATACCGCCGCTGCGCGGGGCAGATTTTTGGACGAGGTGTTCAGGCTGACCAAATGGCCTAATCCAAGAGTCTGCCCCACGCAGTGGTAAGGGTGAAAAGGTGCGGTAAGAGCGCACCGCCGCGGCAGTAATGCAGCGGGCATGGTAAACCCCACACGGAGCAAGACCAAATAGGGAGGGACCGCGGGTTGAGAGCCAGACGCGCGGCGCGTACCGGCCCGGTACGGCAAGACGGCTCGAGCAATCGTCGAAACCTCCGGGTAGGTCGCTGATGAGTGTCCGCGGTAACGCGGCGCCTAGAGGAATGACCGCACACGACAGAATTCGGCTTACAGGTCTCTCTGCCGGGATTCCGATGATAAGCGCTCGCAGGCGAGAAACCCGCGGGCGCTTTCCATTTGGGGCGATCGTCAAGACGCGGTGATTAATGAGCCAGCGAACAGTGTTCCTAAGCAGTCTGCAAGGATACGCGAAACTCCGTCCGCCCCGGCTGAGACTCGACCTCGATTGTTCCATCGTTGTGGCGGACAAGCCGACGGGCTATATCGAGTCCAAGCCCCATACCCAGCCCCTGTGGCTTGGTTGAAAAGAATGGGTCGAAGATGCGCGCCAGATTTTCCACGGCGATGCCCGGCCCGTTGTCGATGATGCGCACGACTACGCGTTGATTGCAGCGGCTGGCCAATACTTCGACGTGACCACCAGCGGGCACCGCGTCCAATGCGTTGTCGATCAGGCTCCCCCAGATCTGGTTCAACTCGGCGGCGTATCCACACACGAGCGGCAGATCGCCTTCCAAGTGGACAGAAACTTCCACTGACTTCTGGCGCGCTTTTGCCTGTTGAACAATCACTGTATCGGCCAGACTTTTGCCCAGATCCACCGGTCCGCTCGCGATGGACTGGTCCATCTGTGTGAATCCCTTGACCGCCATCACCAGTCCCGAGACATGCATGGCTGCACCCTGGATAGATGAAGCAATGCGCCGCAGCGAGCAACCAGCAGCCGCCCACCTCAAGACAGCTTCTAATGACGCTCCCGTTACAACTGCTGCAATCTGGTCGAGTGCAGCGAATGTCACTTCAGTGTCTGCGAGTAAGCAGGCAATCGAAGTATCAATTTTCTGCCTGCCAAGCCAATTGGCAATTGCATCCTCTCGGTCCATTTGCTCCAGAGCGGAGCGCCCTGCATGCGGCTGTTGGGCAAGACAGGCCTCACGAACTGCATCAATGGCTGCCAGTTGCGCGTCGTTAAGCCGGGCCTCGCCCAGCACGCGGGCCGTCTTCTCGGTATCTTCAATCCGATCAACGAGCAGTGCGGCGCTACGTTCAATTGTCGAGGCGGGATTGTTTAGCTCATGAGCCAGACCCGCGGACAGCTTGCCCAGCGAAATCATTTTTTCATTGTGCAGATCAGTGGAATTGAACAGGCGCGCGCGATCGAGCATTACCCGTACCAGGATCGCTGTCACCTCATAACACTCGCGCGTGAGAGCTTGAAGCAGCTCGCGATGAATCTCAAGAATTTCTGTTGGTTCTTCAGCAATCGCATCTCCTGGCGGGTTCACCATTCGCGAGTAAGGAAGGACGCCGGAAACGTCGCCGGCGTGCCACTCGATCATCTTTTGCGGTCCATTGCCTCGGTCGACCGATAAGGTCACATGTCCGGAGAGCACCACGAAAAGGCCCTCCACTGGAAGCCCCTTGCGCGAAAGCACTTCACCGGCAGCAAGAGAGCGAAGGACACCGTGGCTCACAAGCCACTCCAGCTCTTCGCGGGGTGCAGCGCCTAGGGTCTTGTGTTCTTTCAACTGGTCTACAAGATAACTCGTCTTCATGCTTGCACCGACTCTTAGCCATGGCCCGGCTGTCACCCAACAAGGTACCAGATGGGAAGGACACTTTGTTCAGCATCAAAGCAACGCGAGCGCGGCTCTATTTCGTCACTTCTGCAGCCAACTTTCGCGCCACCGCTACTGGCGCGTAGCCCTTATCCGCCTGCTTCCATATCCCCAGCAGCTTCCGTGCGGTTTCCGTTGCTGCGCGCATGTCGCCCACTTCACTTTCCGCGCGCGCTAAACCCAGCAACGAATACGTGCGGTTGGGCGTGTGTCTAAGCTGTGCCATATAGGGACTGAGGGCTTCGCCGGGCTTGCCTGAACTCATCAGCAGGTCTCCCAGAAACTCCTCGGTCGGCTTTTCCGGATCGGGAGGACCGAAGGCGTAAGGAAGTTTTTTTCCCTTCTCCACGGCCTGGTGGAGCAACACAATCGCGTCATCCAGACGCGATTGTGCGGCAAGCACTGCGGCCTTCAGTTGCAAATACTCGATCTCAGGAACTGTGCGGCTTGGATCATCCGGTGGAACGGCATTGCGTTCAAAGATGGCCGGTAGCTGCGGCAGCAGCTGTTCAAGGTGCGCCAACTGCTGCTGAGCGGCCGTTGCATTGCCTGCATTGGCTTCCGCAAGCCCGCGGCTATAGGCATGACGAAACTCCGACATCACGGCGCCATTAAGGTCGATAGTGAGTGAAGCAGGTGCGGAATTGAGGGGCAGTTCCGCGTTCAAGAGAAACGTATCCTGCATGGCTACGAACGAGCCTGTCTTGGTTTGATCCGGGTCAATGGCGGCTCGGCTGGCAGCCGTAAGGTGCGCGGCAGCCGCATCGTCATGACATGCAGCGAGAATCTTTCCCGCTTCCGCAATGCGTCCCTGCTCGATATAGCCATAAAGAAGCCAATAATTGTAATGCCCGCAATGAACCTGCAATCTGCCCACGGCGGCCGCATGGCGATTCACAACCGACGTAGCTGCAACGTTGGCGTTCACCACATCGCTCCACATACCGAGCGCGAGAAAAATATGCGAACACATGTGCTGCGCGTGGGCTGCATCGGGTGCAATTTTTGAGAGCGCTCGCGCTGCAACCAGTGCGCCGGCAGCGTGCTGCGGGTCGTCCATGCCGTGAATCCAATAGTGCGCCGCGCCGGGATGATGCGGGTTGTGCTTGAAGACGGCTTTGGCGATGGCAGCTGCTTTCAAATACGTTGGCACATCACGCACGCCCTCGCTGCGGCCCAGCAAGGCGAGCGCGTAGAAGAGCTGCGCCTCGTCATCCTTCGGATAACTCCTGGCCAATGCCTGCATCGCGGTGAGGTATTGCGCGTCTCTCTCCTTCTTGCTTCCCTTGTCCGTGTAAAGAATCTCAACTGCGGCCATGTACGCACGTTCGCGTGGATCCTTGATGCGAGCTGCACGCGCTTCAAGCGTCGGTGCGAACTTATTGAGCGCAGCGCTTCCTGCAGCAATATCCACCTGGTTCCACACGGGATGGTTGTAGGTCATCGCTTCGCCCCAATAGGCCATGGCAAACGATGGATCGGCCTGCTCAGCGGCGATGAATGCTTTAGCCGCATCATGGTATTCAAAAAGATGCAGAAGCAGAAGGCCCCGCATGAAGTCCTGCTGAGCGACAGGGGATTGAGTGGATGTGGGGAAGAAAGCCGCGCCAAGGCCGGGAATAGAAACCAACTGCTGTGCGGAGGCTATTGACGCGCACATCGCGAGGAAGAATGTAAAGATATGCATCGTGGTATTGCGCAGTAAAAGTACAGGCATGGTCGCTCCCGCGTGAGGACCAAGATATCACTGCGACAAGAGCCGGACGTACTCTTCGCGCAAGTCGTCACATATCAACGGCCAAGTATGCGAATTTCAACTGCGCATGAGTGGATGATGCTGATGCGACGGCGGCCCTTGGATGATGGGATCATGATTTGTTCTGCCCGCGATGGCCCAACCCAGCGCCCCGGCCCAGCCAAGGATCGTCCATCCAAGCAAGACATTGAGCAGAGCGATCCACACAGTGGCCGTGCAATCTCGGTAAACGGCAATCGCTGTTGGCACAATGTAGACAACCAAAATCAGCAGGAACACGACCAGGTGCATCGGACCGTTGAGAGCAGCAGTGTCCTTTGCCATGTCAGGAGCGATGAGCAGGAACGCGGCTAAGATGAGTGCGCAGGCCACGATCAATTGCATCAGGGGTTTCATGGGACACCTCCCCTCAAAGCGCGTGTGAGTATAGCACCGCACCTATACGAATGCATCCAACCGGAGGATGAGGCATGGGAATCAGCCCCTGGTTGCTAGCATTGAACCATCATGTTACGCGTACGATTATTGGAAACAGGAGCGCGGATGCCAGTGGTGGCGCATCCAGGCGAGGATTTGGGCTACGACGTATTTGCACTGGAAGATGTGCAGCTCGATCCGCGCGAGACCGTGCGGGTGCGCACGGGCATTGCCGTGGAAGCAAGACATCCAGAGACCGGCGTGCCACTTGGCCTTCTGGTGCGTGATCGCTCATCGATGGCAGCACGAGGCCTGGCAACAACAGGTGGCGTGATCGACGCAGGCTACCGCGGTGAAGTGCTCATCTTGATGACCAATATTGGTGCGCAGACAGTGGAGTTGAAGGCGGGGGAGAAGATTGCGCAAATGATTCCCGTGCCGGTGTTGACGGGACAGGTGGAGAAGGTTGAGAACCTGGAAGAATCGGCGCGTGCAGAAAAAGGCTTTGGAAGCAGTGGAAAGTAAACCCCGCGCCATCGAACACAAGGTTCAAATCGCAAATAACGAAGAACAAAATAGAAAAGCCCCGCAGCAACGCGCATACGGGGCTTTGATTTGATGTAAGTTGCTTATGCTACAGGCGCTTCCAGCACACCCGCCAAAGCGTGCAACCGGCTCGCATCCTCAGGCGACTTGGCCGAGGTTGCGGCGGTTTCAAGCCCAGGCGTCAGCTTCTTGAGCTTCGCTTTACTCTTTGCGCTCAGGTGGCTCTTCTCCGCGCTTGTGATCTCCTTGCGCAGAGAAGCAATCTCTTTGGCGGAAAGTGCCTGCGAGCGCTCCAATTGATCGATGTAAGCCTTGGCAACGACCAGCTTGTTGGGCCACACCAGCTTTTGCTGATTTTGTACGTTCAGCAGATCCACCTTCGCTGCTTTCGCCGCATCGATCTCGTTTTGCGTGAGGTCCTTGGTCGGTGTCAGCTCCAGAACATCGAGACCACGCGCTATTTCAGAGCCATAAATAGCTCCGTTGTACCAGTAGGCCGACCACATACCGCCAAGCACCAGCATCTTCGTGTCAATGGGACCCCGATCAAAGTACGCAATCTCATGCACATGGCGGGGATCGGTGAAATCCATAACGGAGACGCCGCCTTGATACCAGGCCTGCACTTCGATATCGCGGCCGGGCACGGGAACAAGCGAGCCATTGTGCGCGACGCAATTTTCTGTATCCTGCTGTGCGGCGGGCAGCTTGTAGTAACTATCGAACTTCAGCGTGTCTCCGCTCAGATTGAAGATTGCGTCGGCGCCCCACACGTTCGGATCGTTGGGCCGGCAGCGTGCTCCCAGCCCGCCTCCCCATTCGTCAGTGAACACCACCTTCGATCCGTCATTGGAAAAGGTCGCCGAATGCCAGTACGAGTAGTTGGGGTCATTGACCGCATCGACGCGTTTGGGATGCACTGGATCCTTGATATCGAGAATTAGTCCGTTGCCTGAACAGGCCCCTGCCGCAAGCCCCAGCGCTGAATACACCGTAATGTCGTGACACTGGTCGGTATCCTTGGCCTTCTCTTCGTCCTTGCCGTGGCTGCCGCCGTTGTTCAGGCCGTTGATGGCGCCCGTACGAGGATTCATAAAAACGCGCGGATGCGAGACAATGGCTGCCTCTTCAGGATGCGCAAGCGGAACCTTGATCACATCAATGCGAAACAGCGCCGTGTTGGGATTCTTATCCGGCTCGCCGCCCGAGCAGCCGGCTAGCTCCTCCGATTGCCGGACAAATGACGTTCCTGAAACGTAGATATACACGTTGTTCGGATCGTTGGGATCTACGACCAGCGTGTGGGTGTGCGAGCCGCGGCAGGTCTGAATATCTGCAACCTGCTTTGGATTGCGAATGTCAGAAATATCGAAGATACGCACGCCACGGAAACGCTCCTTCCGCGGAGCTGGAAGATGATGCAACGCCGACTTTTCCGAGGAGGCTTCTCCCGCCGGAGGAGGGGGATCCGGCGGGAATCCCTGCGCGCCGCAATCGATACGGCCATTCGGCATCTCCACAGACATGAACATCAGGTTCTTGTACACAGACACATCGCCCTGCCCGCCGGGACAGACCATCGAAGTGAGTAGCTTCGGGGCGGCTGGATTGGCGATGTCATAGATATTGACTCCGTAGAAATTGCCCTGGAACAGATGTGTGCCCTGGAAAGCAAAGTCCGAGTTGGCAAAGGCAAGCTGTGCGATGACCATTTTCATAGCTGGCGGCATCTTGGCCGGATTGCCCACGCCGAGCAGTCCTAGTGTCTTGTTGACAGTCGGATCGTCGGGAGAGTCGGCATTGAGCTGAAAGGCCGAGGGCTTCTTGAGAAACGCAACGTGCTTCATGCCCATCGTCAATTCGCTCGCGTCATACATGCCGGGCTTGAGCGAGTAGCGTGGGTCGCTGGCGTCGGAGCCGGTCATGCCGGCAGGTAGGGGTGGTGCGGGAACAGGCGCGAAAGGGTCCTTCGCCTCGGTTGCCTGGTCGGGCGCTTTCACTTCTGGCTTTTGCGTGTCTTGTGCGTGAATGTGAGCTGCGGGAAGCCAAAGAACACTTACGGCAAAGGCGAATAAAAAAGCACTGCTTCGAGTGCGAATCAATGGAGACCCTCCAATATATGCTGCATGATTTTGATTTCGGCGCGCTGGCCGGTATCCACATCCGTTGCGAAATCGAAGAGTTCGGCGTCTTGTCCGGCGCCTGCTTGCGCGAACAGATCGTGCACCATAATGAGTGCGCCGCCGTGGTGCTGAATCATGCCCGTCAGGAAGAGCCGGTCGAACTCCTTACCGCGCGCTTTGCGCAGCGCATCCATCTGCTCGGGTGAAAGCATACCTGGCATCAGTCCCATAGGCTTGCCAGAGTTATCCATGCCGGGCATACCCGGCATCTCCATTGATATGGCCTGGCCTCGCACAGCCAGCCATCGCTCCATCATGCGAATCTCGTCAGACTGTGAGCGCGAAATCTTCGCACCGATGCGGCGGACATCGGGATTCGTGGTGTGTGTGGCGATGAGCGCGGTCATCTCGACGGCTTGAGAATGGTGCATAATCATGCCCTGCATGAAGTCCACGTCAGCCTGCGCCAATGGCGGCAAAGCAGCGCGGGTGGATGCAGGCAGAACCTTCGTGGGCTGGCCGGGAGCGCCGGGCTGCACAATCACAGGTTCGGCCTTGGTGTGTTGAGCCTTGGCCGGTTGGACCGGCGCAGCAAAAACCAGTGCCACAGCGAGAGCGCAGAGCTGCTGAAAACGATACAAACGGACGGCAGAACCAAACGAATGGATCGAAAGCTGAGAGTTCATATTCCTGTCAGTGGCTAGCGGGAAGATTCTCTTACGCTACCACGAACAGGCAAAGACGCAACTATGAGTTGTAACTCAATAGCCCAACTGGAATGTAATACCACTCTGACAAACTCACTTGTAACGCGTCCAAACAGTCAACCAACCAACAAAGCGTGGGAGCACAAGGAGGTGTTTTGTGCGAATCTTTCACTCTGTTGCCGTGGTATTTCTGGCCACGGCTCTTTCTGCTGCGCAGAAAAACCCCGTGCAACCTGTCGCCTTGACTATTTACAACCAGGACTTCGCAGTTGCGCGCACGTCCATTGATCTCAATCTGCATCCCGGCGTAAACGAGGTTACAACCACAGATGTAACCAGCCGATTGGAGCCGGACTCCGTAATTCTCCGCGATCCAACCGGCAAACAAGTCATTCACATCGCCGAGCAGAACTACGATGCCGCTGTGGTGAGCCAGGAATGGCTTCTCAAGAAATACGAAGGTAAAACCATCGATTTCCAGACATCGACACCACAAGGTCCGCAAATTGTACAGGGCACAATTATCCGCGCGGGTCTCGTTCAACCGGGCGGTTGGACGAATGGGCAATACGTCGGTCCGCAAAATACTCAGCCGCTGATTGAGGTAAACGGCAAACTGCAATTTCAGTTACCGGGAATGCCGCTGTTTCCGGCAACCACGGATGACCTGCTGCTGAAGCCTACTCTACGCTGGCAGATCGACTCCGATAAGACAGAGCATCTGCATGCGGAGCTTGCTTATATCACTGGTGGACTCGACTGGGAGGCGACCTACAACGTGGTCGCGCCGGATGAAAGCGACGTAACAGGCCTTGAGCGCTCCGATGTGCTGGGTTGGGTGACGATACACAATCTCAGTGGAACGGACTTCCCCAACGCAACGGTCAAGCTAATGGCGGGCGATGTGACAAATCTGACACCGCAAGTGATGATGGAACTGAAGGGAGCGTATAGAAACTCGCTCGCCGCCGGAGCGCTGCAGGTTGCACCGCAGGTCACGCAAAAAGCCTTCGACGACTTTCATCTCTACAATCTGAACCGCACGGTCGCACTTCGCAATGGCGAAACCAAGCAGGTGCAATTCATCGATGCATCGAATGTCGGCCTGCAACGTAGCTACATCTATGACGGAGCTTCGACACAACTGCAGCAGTGGTACTCAGGTTTCCTCAATCAGAATCGCAGCTATGGTCTCGACGACGGTAACACAAAGGTCTATACCGTTGAAGAACTTAAGAACAGCGAGGACAATCATCTGGGAATGCCGCTGCCCGCGGGCCGCGTACGGCTCTATCGCCGCGATGCGGATGGACAAATGGAATTTGTCGGAGAAAGCATGATCAATCACACACCTTCCAACGACACTGTAAAAATCGTTACTGGTTCCGCCTTTGATGTAAAGGGAAAGCGCACACAAACAGATTTTCATGTGAATATTGGCGGCCACATGATGGACGAGAGTTTTCAGCTCAAGCTGACCAACCAGAAGAAACAGTCTGTGAAGGTGACTGTTATCGAGCGTCTCTACCGCTGCGACAACTGGGAGATCACCGGGCACTCGGCGGAGTACAACAAGCGCGACAGCCACACAATCGAATTCCCAGTGGACGTACCCGCGAGGAGTGAAACAGTTGTGACTTACACCGTGCATTACACGTGGTAATGCGCTACCTGCCGATAGCGCAAGAAAAGCGGCAGCCTCACAGGAAGCCGCCGCTTTTCAAAATGAATTAGTTCTTTCCGAGCCCGTCGTTCTTGTGGTAATTCGGGTACGGCGGAACAGTGAATGTTGGCGCCTTATATGTCTTCAACTCTTCCAGCACCAGCTTCACGCCCTCTTCCAACTGTGGATCGTGTCCTGCGGCAACATCCTTCGGCAGCAGATCGACGGTCACGTCCGGTGGAATGCCGTGGTTCTCCACTTCCCAATCTCCGTTCAGACCGTAGATGGCGTAACGTGGAGCGGTCACGCTTCCACCATCCAGCAATGAAGGATAACCACCAATGCCAACGAGGCCGCCCCATGTGCGCGTACCCACCAGTTTGCCGATACCAGCCTTGCGGAAATACCACGGCATAGCATCGCCGCCAGAACCTGCGTTCTGGTTGATGAGCATCACCTTGGGCCCGAAGATGGCACCCATCGGATCGTGCACCGGCTTACCGTCGCGCTCAATCGCGCCTGAAAGCGGCTGCCGCTTGAGCACGTCGACAATGTAGTCGGCGATAAAGCCGCCCTGGTTCCAGCGCTCATCGAGTACCAGCCCCTGTTTATCAAGCTGCGCATAAAAGTAGCGGTTGAAGCTGTTATAGCCCGCTCCTGCCGTGTTGGGCATGTAGACGTAGGCCACTTTGCCGCCGGAAAGCTCGTCGACTTTTTTGCGGTTGCCTTCCACCCAGTCAATCTCGCGCAGGCCTGACTCACTTGGAATCGGCACAACGGTGACATCCCGCGCGTCCTTGCCATCTGCGGTCGGGCCGACACGAATCACAGTCTGCTTACCCGCGGTACCGTTAAACGCCTCGTAGATGTTTTCGTTGCTCTTCAGATCGTGGCCGTTTACAGCAAGAATGTATTCGCCTTTCTTGACGTAAACACCGGGCATAGTAAGCGGCGACTCGAGACCCGGAGTCCAGTTTTCACCGCCCAGGATTTTTGCGATCTGGTAGCGGCCATTCTCTACCGCATAGTCTGCGCCCAGCAGACCCGTTTTAGGCGCGTGCTCCGGTGAGTGAGGACCGCTGATGAACATGTGCCCCACATTGATCTCGCCCAGCATCTCCACACAGAGATAGGTGAACTCATCGCGCGAGGCGAGGCCGGCAAGATAGGGACGGTAGCGCGCTTCAATTTTTGGAATTGAAAGGCCATGCGTGTTGGGGTCATAGAAGAAGTCACGTTCAATACGCCACGTCTCATCGAACATCTGCTTCCACTCGGCCCGTGGATCGATAGTGGTCTGCATACCGGCAATGTTCAACGGCTTACCTGGATGTTCGTTTCCGGGTTTCAGATCGTCAGCCGGTGCGATTGCCCAGGAGTGGTGTGCGCTGTACAGAATCTTCGAGCCGTCTGACGATACAACAAAGGCATCCAGGCCGTTGAGCAGTTCTTCGGGCTTGCGATCCTTCAACGTAAAGCGCCACACCGCATTGATTTCGGGGCCGTCTTCTTCCGAGGGACGTCCAACAGGTGACCCTTCGAGAAGATAGAGCACACCGGCCTTCCCGGTTTCCACGCCAATGTAGTTGTGCGCCGGGATGGGCAGTGCGAGGATACGGTTGCCGATGCCGTCAAGATCGACTGTGACTTTGACAGTCTTGTCGTCTTTTTTGTCCTTTTCGTCTTTCTTGTCCGCATCTGCCTTTGCCGTTTCTTTCTTGTCCTGATCCGCCTTCTTGTCTTCGTCGGATTTGGCTGCGTCGGCGCTCTTGTCGTCCTTCTTCTCCTCCTTCACCTTCTCGTCATCGCTCTCCGGCGGGATGGGTGAAGCGCCATCCTTGGCAAGAACCACAACATACGGCGAGCTGCTCTGCGCGCGATCGAGTGAAGAGAGATCTATACCGGCCTGCGAGGGACCGTCGTTCGTGGATGCGACGAAATAGAGGTACTTGCCATCGGCATCGAAGGCAGGATTGGTAGCATCGCTCATGCCATCGGTAATCTGCGTGGGTTTGTGCGTATCCATTGAATAGAGAAAAATGGCGTGGAGTTGGTTGTTCAGGTCACGGTTGTAGGCGATCCATTTTGAGTCGGGCGACCACACTTGATTGAAGCTGACGCCGAAGCTGCCGTAGACGCCAGAGTCAACAAGTACCGGCTTGGGATGCGGTTCGCTGTCTGTTGGCACATCCACTACCCACAGATGCAGATGCTTGTCGGCATAGGCAATATGCTTGGAGTCCGGTGACCAGGCAGGCGAGTAGAAGAAACTTGGACTTGGTCCGAGATCGATGACTGTCGGCGCTTTGAAGCCCGTCTGGTCATGTAGATAGAGTTTGTATTCGCCGGATGCATCGGAGAAATAGGCAACCATCTTGCCGTCAGGGCTCCAGGCAGGGTCGCGCTCGGCCGTGCCGGAAGTTTGTGTCAGATTGCGGATATCGCCCTTGTCTGCTGGAACCGTGAAGATTTCTCCATGTGCTTCAAACGCAGCTCGCGCTCCCGTGGGCGAGATGGCTGCATTGTGAATCTCCCACGGATGAACCGTAGCCAGATGCGGCTCCAGTCCCTGCAGTTCGCCGTGAATCTGCACGTGAAGCGTGTGGTCCGTGCCCGATGGCAGATCGATCAAATGAAGTGAGCCAAACTGCTCATACACCAGACCACCAGGCCCTGCCTGGAAGGCCTTGAGATCCAATCCGCTGTTGTGCACCACTTCTGTAACAGCCTTCGAATCCACATCGTACTTGAAAAGCGACTGATGACCGCCGTCCCGGTCAGAGAGGAAGTACACCTCTTTCCCTACCCACACCGGATTCGAGTCGTTGGAATTTTCGCGTGGCACCTTCACCAGATCGAGCGTCTTCAGATTCACAATCCAGATCGGCGTAGTCTGTCCGCCGTGATATTGCTTCCAGGCCGGTTGCCATTTCGTAATGGGCTGGTAGGCAATGGATTTTGCATCGGGTGAAAAGGACCCCTGCACGCCGGCGGGCAATGGAAGCGGCTCTGGTGTTCCAGTTCCATCCGCGTGCGCGAGGAATAGCTGGCCAAAGTAGCGATAACTGGTACGCGTGCTGGCAAAGAGAACCTCCTTGCTGTCCGGTGTCCAGCCAACGACGAAGCTACCTGCGGGATGCCACGTAATGCGCTTCGGAATACCGCCATTCGATGGAATCACATAAACGTCAGTATTTCCATTCAGATGTGCGGAGTAAGCAATCTCGGATCCATCGGGCGAGAAAAAAGGGCCGCCATCCACGTGACCATTTGACGTAAGCCGCTGCGCTTCACCACCCTGGCGGCTCACCATCCATATGTCGTCTGCATAGACAAACGCAACACTGTTGGCAGATAGTGATGGATTCCGAAGGAGCAAAGGAGGGCCGCCCGATGATTGAGCCGGCGCGACCGGAATGCACACGAGAGGAGTCAACAAGGCCAGAAGTGCGAGCAAGGCGCGCACGGGCCGCAGGCAAATACGAGTCATGAGGCCTCCGTGGACCTGGAGCGGTCCAGAGCTGAAGTGATGCGTTCTAACGGGAATACAATCCCCCTTATCCTACGACGCCTTTGTGGCCGCCGGTTCCCGAAATGTGACGGAAGCTGGGAAGAATTGGGAACCGGAATAACGGAATCCGCGTACCATTCGCTAAGAATTAAAGCTGGGAGTGTCGGAATTTGAGTCTGCGGAGTAGCCTGATGCGTCCCAGTAAATACCGGAGCGAGCTTTCATCTCATGTGACCTTCCGCACCGGCGGGGTGGCCTTCTGGGTCTTTCCCCGGCCTCTCACTGGGTGGCCGGGGGCCCCTATTTCACATGGGCGGAGACGGACCGCGCAAAGATGCGCGGCTTTTTTGCTGCTTTCATCTCGAAAGCACAGATCGGGAGCAGGCCTTGCAACTTCGAGTTCGAGCAAGCTCCTAAGATATGCGAGTAGGTTGAACAATGCAATGGATTGAAGCCTTTAGGCTTGCACTACAGTCGCTGTGGAGCAACAAGCTGCGCACCATTCTCACCTTGATCGGCGTCATCATGGGCGTCGCATCCGTCATCATGGTCATCACCCTGGTGCAGGGCGCCAAGCACTACATCTCTACCAAACTCTCCGGCTATGGCGCGGATGTGTTCACCGTGACGCGCATGTCCAGCGTCATCTTCTCTCCGGAAGAGTACTTCAAATTTCAGAAGCGCAAAATCTTGCGCATCGACGACTATGAAGCCATTCGCAACCAGTGCTCCCTGTGCAGCGAAGTAGGCGCAATGCTCGATAAGTCGACCAATGTGGTGTACAACGGCCACTCCAGCAACAACACGGACGTGCGCGGTTACACCTGGACAATGCTTTCGCTGAACAACATCGATATAGCGCTGGGCCGCGGGCTGACCCCGGTAGACCAGGAGCGCGCAACCAAAATTGCCATCGTTGGCTATGACATTGTCGACAACATCCTTGGGCCGGGCGATCCGATCGGAAAAGAGATTCGCGTCGACGGCGTGCCATACACCATCGTCGGTGTGGGTGACCGCCAGGGCAAAACACTGGGGCAATCGCAGGACAATTGGGTTGCGGTTCCCATCACCACATACCAGCAGATCTATGGCTACAACGACTCGATCAACATTTACGCACGCGTGCTGGGTGGCGCCGCGGAAATGGAGCAGGCCAAGGACCAAGCCCGGGTGTTGATGCGCACACGACGGCATGTGGGTCCGGGTGTTGCGGATGATTTTGAAATTGAGACCAACCAGACATTTCTCGATATCGCAAATCAATTGCTTGGTCTGTTTGCGTGGGTTGTGCTGGGACTTGGCTCCATTGCTCTGGTGGTCGGCGGCATCGTCATCATGAACATCATGCTGGTGAGCGTGACGGAGCGAACTCGCGAGATCGGTGTCCGCAAAGCGCTCGGCGCCAAGCGGCGTGATGTGCTGGTTCAATTCTTGATTGAGAGCGGAATGCTGGCACTTGTCGGCGGCATTTTTGGCATTATCGGTGGCGTGATAGTGGGCAAGTTGGTCACGATAATTTCAGGCTTTCCAACTACAGTTCCACTCTGGGCGGTTCTGCTTGGTCTCTTCCTCGCCACAAGCGTCGGCATCTTCTTTGGTGTCTATCCGGCGAGCAAAGCGGCGAGGTTGGACCCGGTGGTGGCGCTGAGAGCAGAGATGTAAACAGGTAGAAAGTCGGGCGGAGTTGTTATGGCAACTGGACAAACACGTGAATCGGTCAAGATGGCGTTGGACACCCTGCGCACCAATAAGCTGCGCAGTGGGCTCACTGTTTTGGGAATCGTCATCGGCGTTACCGCTGTGATCGCAATTTCTTCGGTCATCAACGGTGTAAATAACCGTGTACAGGATTTTGTCAGCTCGCTCGGCTCAAATGTCTATTGGGTGTTTCACATGCCCGTCATCGGCGTACGCCCAACCGCAGAAATGCTGGCACGCAAAAAGCTCACAATCGACGATGTGATGGCCTTGCGTAAGTTGCCTCACGTAGTAGCGGCCGATGGTTCGTATCAACACGTAAAAGCGCAGTTCCGTGTGGGCGACGTGAGCGTCAAGTACAACGGCAAGAAGGTTGCCGGATCGATTCTGCAGGGCTCGACAGCGGAAATCAGTGAAGTGTCCGACTTGACCCTGCTGCAGGGCCGCATGTTCACCGATGATGAAGACCATCGTGCCGCGCATGTATGCGTGCTGGGGCATGACACATGGCAGGAGTTATTCGGCGATCAGAATGCCATCGGCAAAGAAGTAAATGTTGAAACCGGACTCTACACTGTCATCGGTGTCATGGATAAACGAAAGCAGCCTTTCGGCGGTGGTAAGAACCGGCAGGACAACATGGTCTACTTTCCCCTTGGCACCTTTCATAATCTGCACCCTGAAGACAAGGACATGTGGGTCAGCGTGAAGTACGACGACCCAAAGAACCGCTCACTGGTGGAAGAGGAGATTCGTGAGCTACTCCGCATTCGCCGCAAGGTCCATGTTGACAAACCGGATGATTTCGAAATCTTCGGGCCGGATTCATTGACCAAGCTATGGAGTCAGCTCACAGGCGGACTGGTACTCTTCATGATCGCCGTCTCCAGCGTGGGCCTGATGGTGGGCGGTGTGGGCGTAATGAACATCATGCTGGTGAGCGTAACGGAACGAACACGCGAAATTGGCATACGCAAAGCCATCGGCGCTACCAAGCGAACCGTGCTTACGCAATTCACCACCGAGGCCGTGACCCTGTGCGCGGTCGGGGGAGTGATTGGTATAGTCGTCGGCGCTGTGATCACGTGGATCGTGTATCTTCTGCCGATCGGAATACCTGCGACGCTATCCACGCTTTGGGTACTCACCGGTTTCTTCGTTTCATGCGGAATCGGGTTGCTATTTGGCATTTATCCCGCATGGAAGGCGGCAAATCTGGATCCAATTGAAGCTCTGCGCTACGAGTGAACTAAGCGCCAGGTACATCACACTTATATCGCCCCTGTAGGTTAGCTTGAATCGTGCGCGAGAACGCTTGGGACTACCAACCGTTCTTGTGTGCCTGCTCAATATATGACGGTGTGTAGCCTTCCCACTCCCACGGCGTCACTGTATCGCCCAGAATTTTCTCAAACAGCGGGCGGAATGTGATCTCGCCGTTGTCGCTGTTGGTGAGAACAATCATGCACGATTGCGAACGCTCGAAGCAGATAAGGTAATTCTGCGCACCGTCGCCGTGTCCCTCCTTGAAGAAGGCCGGGCCGTAGCGCGTGTGTGTAAGCAAGCCCCAGCCTACTCCGTAGGCAAGGCTCACTCGATCCGCTTCTTTGCCGCGCGGCTGCATATCAGGACCGAACTGGTGAAGGCTGTGTATTCGGAAGTAGGAATGAAACATCTCTGCGCGCGTTTGCGCATCCACGATGTGATTGGCGAAGATCGCTTCAAGAAATCGTGCAAGATCATTTGCAGAAGTTGCCATGGAGCCGGCTGCACGCGCATGGTCGCGCCGCGTCTGGGAAAGAAACTTGCCATCCAGATCGTAACGATCCGCTACATTAGCGGCAAACTTCTGCTGGTAAACGAGCGCGGTGTTCGCCATGCTTAGCGGATCAAAAAGCGCTTTCCGCATAAGCAGCTCCAGCGGCTCTCCCAGTTTTTGCTCAATCACAAACTGCACAAGATTGATGCCCTCGCCCGAGTACTTGAAATTCGTTCCGGGCTTGAAATGCAGATGCATCTTCTTGTCGGGCTCAAGAAACGCGAAGTTAGCCAGACCCGATGTATGCGCAAGCAGCATGCGCGGTGTGATGGTTGGCCATCGCGGGTCTTTCACCAGCTCCGTTCCTGTTTCACGATACGGCTCATACTCATCAAGCGGCTTGGCAAGCTGTTGTGCAACGGGCGTATCAAGATTGAACTTGCCCTCCTGTACAAGCTTCATCACATAGGTCGAGAAGACGCTCTTCGTAATGGATGCAGCCCAGATATTCGTATCGGGTGTCATCGGCAGCACAGGATCCACACGACGCAATCCAAATCCGGCACTCCAGACCAGATGACCATGATTGAGCACGGCAATCTCCGCTCCAGTCACATGCGCGGCCGCAAGCGTTTTACGCGCGAAAACGTTAGCCTCGGCAGCGGTAATGGTGGAGCCATCAAGACGCTGAATGATTTGCGCAGCCAGTGGCTGGGCAAGAGTTGCGGCAAAAAAGGAACAGGCCAGAACAGCGATGGGGAAGCGCATAAGAAGACCTACGCAGAGATTGCCGCATCGGTTCACACACAACGCGGATATACTCTTGCTCGCTTACTTGTTTTCGTTTGAGACTAGACGAAATGTAATCGTTCCCCAAAAGAGACGCGCGCGCATCTGTACAGGAATATGCCGTTCGTCATCCGTGTACCAGATCCAGATATTGCCGCGATTCTTCACTACGCCTGCTGCCGCCGTAGGCTGCACGCGAATGGTCTTGAATGTCCCGAGTGGCGTCTTCACTTCTTCGCGCCGCTCCACCTTCATGGTCACTGGAATCGTACGGTGTGCATCTACAAGCGGAATAGCGAACGACTGGCCAATCTCCAGCGGTTGCGACGAAGCGTAGAAAACACCGGTGAGCAAATCTGTGATGCAGCCGGGGACCGATGTCTCCACGTGCCTGGTTTGCCCGGTAATGAGATTTTTCTCGTCAAGAACAGATTTCGATTGCGCGTAATCCACCTTCAGCGATGCATTTACCTGGCGGCGCCCCTCGACGGTCTGCTTGTTGAATTCGTAGGTGCAGCCACGCGAGCGATCAAAAATCGACTGAAAGTGATCCGAAACGTGAAAGAGAAGGTTGATGGCGCCAACCGTATCGGCACTGGCTGTGATGTGCTCGTTGGGACCTTCTGCTTCAAAGTGAACAACGGCTGTGCCTGCGGTGAAGACCCGCCAGTCCACGGAATAGGTAAGTGTCTGCTTCTCAGGAAAGCTGTATCCTGCGCGCGGTGGCGCAAGCGCGGGCATTGGAGCAGGCACGGTGGAAAGCTGCGCCTGCTGTTGAGCAACTGCGGGTGCCAAAAAACCAAGGGCACATAGAATAAAAGCAATCGTCGTGCGCATTTTCACTGTCAGGCACGGCTCCTCTACAACATTGGACTAGTGCGGCGGCGAAACCGGTTACTCGGCATACAGGGGTATCGATACCGAAGATTGAATCTTAGTGCAACCGGTGCACCAGGACGCCTAGAACGGGGCGGAGAAAGAAAAGACAAAGATACAAAAGAACTGCCCCTATTGCTGCATTGTACTCGCGATGGCGCAGATAAAGTGCGAAGGAAAAGCGGCCCGGAGGTATATCCGAAGAGGCCGGGGTAAAGCGCGGCAACAAGCGCGGGACATGACGGCAGTATGCATCAAAGTCCGGAAATGTGGCGCGCAGAAAGCGCTCTTCAGAAGCGATCACCGGCACATAGATAACGAAGAACATGAATGCCAGCGCCAAAGCAACCACCCAATTCAGCAGTGCAAGGGCGAATCCCATGGCAATCAAAATTGAACCAAGATAAAGAGGATTGCGCGTGAAGGCGTACGGCCCGGTTTGCGTGAGTTCACGGTTCTTTTTCACATAACCGGCTGCATACCCACGCAGCCAGAGACCTGGCAACACCAGTAACAGACTGGCGGCAATGGCTTTGGGATGTGTGGGCATTCGCCACCACTCGAAAAGATAAAGCGCCGCCGTCAGAAAACCGAGCGGGACACGGATGCGGCGGGCAATTTTTTGCCATCGCTCCATAAAGACCGATGGTTGTTCGTGAGTCGATTCGTTCATTGTGCGGTTTTAGGATAGAGCACGCGGTCCACTGCTGCGAGCACCGCATCGGGTTCGATGGTTAGCAGTCCAGCCTCGGGGTCTGAACGGCGGGAGTGGTCGCGCACACTGGTGGGGCTTCGTAACACTTCAAAACGCGTCCCAAAAGGTCCATTGCGGCTCGGATCGGTCGGTCCATAAATTCCCACGACAGGCTTGCCCAGCGCGCAGGCAAGGTGCAGCGGCCCTGTGTCCCCTGCAATTGCAAGCGCCACACGGCGCATCACGGCGATAAGCAGTGAAAGATCGGCATGAAGAGCAATTGCCGTTCTATTAGTCGCGTTGACAATTGGCTCAGCGAATGCTTCTTCACCCGGGCCAATGTTGATCAAGATGCGCAGGCCGCGCTCAACAAGCCCTTGCGCAACGGTAGCGTACCGCTCGATAGGCCATCGCTTGGCGCCCCAGCCTGCACCGGGGTTCAGCAGTACCGCTGGCTGGGCACCCGGCAGAAAGAATTCTGCAGCACGCGCTTCTGCCATCGGATCGAACGGCAACATGGGTTGCGCGTGGGCAAGTTCGTCTCCCGCAATGGCAGAGGCGAGCTCCATGTCCTGCTCGATGACGTGCGCGCTATGCGTCGCCACACGCTGCGTGAAGAAGAACCGGGCTGGACGCTCGCGCGGCGACTCTTCGCCGATAAAGCGCTTTGTACAGGCAAGGCGCCCGAGAATGGCAGAACGCAGCGAGCCCTGCAGATCGAGAACAGCGCAATAGCGCTGCGCGCGCAACATGCGGCGAAGAACGGAAAGCTCAGAGCGAGTCTGTGCAGAGAGCGGTTGTTTGCGCCATGCCTTTGTCGCCGCAAAATAAAGATTGTCAACAACAGGCTGCAGCGGCGCAGGCGCATCTGTATCGCGCGCGCTTGCCGCAAGAGGTTCCGATGTGTGCGCGGTCAGCAGTGCCGACCACTTCGGCTCAACCAGCCAGTCAATCTGCCATGAGGGATGCACCTTCCGTAACGCCGTCACTGCCGGTAGAGCATGCAGAATGTCACCCATGGCGCCAAGGCGCACAACAAGCAGGCGAAAGGTGGATTGGGTCTGCAAGGGATGATTTTCGCACAGCGGGTGCGCCTTGTTTGCGCCACTACGCTTATGCATGCAATCGCGCCACAAGCCAGTCCATTGCGGAGGCTTCGTCCTCGATTGTGACGCTTAGTTTCGCAGTTACTAGCGGCAGCTCACGCGGTAGCGAAGCGACCAGATCGCCCAGACGCACACGGTCCTTCTCCGTGGTGATAAGCGCAGTGGCACCGTAGGCGTGCGCCGCGCGCGCAAGGTCCGCAAGCCCGATCATCGAGTACGTGTGATGATCGCGGAACGATTCCGTTTCAGCCAGCTTCACACCCGCGCGCTCAAGTCCCGCGAAAAACTGCTCTGGCTTGGCAATGCCGCAGAACGCAAACGCTGGACCGGTAAGAAGCGGCACTTCCATGTGTCGGCGGATGCGCCAGATGGGCGCCTTGATGCCCCGCGTGCGAAGCGCACCTTCCATCGTTGGGTTGTCCGCGGGAATAACAATCACGCTTGCTCTTGATGCCGCACTCAATGCTTCGCGCAAATTCCCGGCTGGAAGAACCGAGTCGTTCAAGTCCTCACGATTAAGCAGTAGAATGTCTGCGTCGCGGTAGAGCTGGCGATGCTGAAAGCCATCGTCCAAAATATGGACCTGCGGTCGGCCTTGCTTTCGGTTGGAATCTTGTTCCGCAAGCAGACCAGCATCGTAACGCCGCGCCGCAACGTATACCGGTACGCCCGCAGCCTGTGCAATGAGCAGCGGCTCGTCGCCATACTGTTTCGCACTGCCTTTGGGATCAACCTTCATTGGCTCGGACGAAACACGTCCGTAGCCGCGCGAGAGTACATCGACTGCGAAGCCGAGCTTTATGAGTTGCTGTGCGAGATAAATCGTCAGCGGCGTCTTTCCTGCCCCCCCCGTCGATAAATTCCCGATGGAAACAACAGGCGACTTGAGTCTGCGTATGCTGGCGAAGTGCGCGCACAGAGATGCTCCGGCGGAATAAAGCGGAACCAGTGGTGCAAGCCAAGGGCGCTTCATTGCGCACCTCGATGTTCCAACAAACTCTCCTTCAATACTGCCACCGTCCGTCCCGTCGCGCCTGCCTGCGCATCGAACACCTCCAGTGCACGTGCACCGAGCTTAGCCGATAGTTCCGTATCGGCCAGCAAACCGAGCAGCGCATCCGCGAGTTGCTCCTCCGTTGCGATCCGTATTGCCTCATGCGTACGCAGGTCGTCCACAATCGCCCGGAAGTTGTGGGTATACGGCCCCATGACAATGGGCACGGCAAACTGCGCAGGCTCCAGCGGATTATGCCCACCAGCAGGCACCAGTGAACCACCCACAAACGCAACCGCTGCGAGCGAATACAGAGAGGCAAGCTCACCGATAGTGTCGAGCAGCACCACCATCCCAGGCTCAATCTTCTCAGGCGGCTTGGTCTTCCACTCTGACCGCCTCACCCATGCCACGCCCGCCTCGCGCAGTAGCGAAGCCGCCGCTTCAAAGCGTTCGGGATGTCGCGGAGCCAGCACAAGAATCAAACCCGCATGCTTTGCCACAAGCTGCGGCCAGGCTTCAATAAGCGCAGCCTCTTCTCCCTCAAGCGTGCTGCCGGCCACGATAAACTGCTTGCCCGCGCTCAGGCCGCGAATAATCCGTGTCGCTTCGGCCTCCTGCGCGGCGCGCACGTCGAACTTGAGATTGCCCGCAACCTTGACGCGCCCTGCCACACAGCCCAACTCTCGCAACCTCTCAGCATCCACTTCGCTCTGCGCCAGCACGCAGCTTAAGCGGCTTAATATCGGTCTCCACAACCCGCGCAGCGCATGGTAGCGCGGCCACGAGCGATCCGAAATCCGCGCATTCACCACTTTTACCGGTACACCACGCCGGAAGCACGCGGTCAACAGATTTGGCCAGAACTCCGTCTCGGCCAGCACCAGCATCCGCGGCTTCAGCGCATTCATATAGGCGCGCACAGCCCACGGCAAATCCAGTGGGCAATAGAAGACACGGCTTTCGCCGAAGCGTTGCTGCGCCAGTTCCTGCCCGGTACGCGTCGTGGTCGAAATCAGTACCTGCCAGCCTGGAAGCTCCTGGTCCAGTTCAGTCACCAAGCGGCTCACAGCCAGCACTTCACCCACGGAAACAGCATGGAGCCAGATGACCGGCCGCACGGCAGCCTGACTGCGCAGCCAAGCTGGCACATATCCAAGCCGTGCGACAAGCCCCGCGCGGTACTTCTGCGTCGTCGCCATACGCCAAAGCCACCACGGCGCCCCCGCGACAAGCGCGGCCAGCAGGGCCAGATTGTAAAGCAGGAGAGTCATGCGTGACAGAATGCGCCCACCACTGGTCTAACCCTCAAATGATACAGTCGAGCTCGATGCGGAATCGTTTTGCATTGATGGCGTGTGTCGGTTTACTGGCGCTGCCCGCCGTGGCGAGCGACCACAAAATGCCGCCCACGCAGCCCGCAACTGCCTATGCAGCCGTAGAAGTCCATGACAAGGAAAAAGTAGCCATAGCTGCCGAGCCCTACGAGACAAAAGAAAAGGGTTCTATCTTCCGCGTCGACTATGTGGGGCACGGCGTGCTGCCCATCTGGCTGGTGGTAACCAACAACGGCGACAAGCCCATCAGCCTGAACGATGCACGCATTCTGTTTGAGACTGCCGCAGGAGATCGCATTCAGGCGGCGGAACCGGAGGACGTGGAACGGCTGATGACGCTGAAAGAGAAACAGGGCGGCAAGATCCCCATGCCGGGCCCCATTCCCTCCATTCATTTGAAGCCCAAGGCAAGCAACAAGGAAATCGAAGCCGACTTTGACCAGTTCGAATACGGCGCGCTGGTTGTGGAACCGCACACCACCCACGCCGGCTTCCTCTTCTATGACGTATCGGATCTCGAAAGCCCACTGAAGGGTGCGCACTTGCTCATCCGCAAAATTCGCAACGCCGAAGGCCACGAGCTCTTCTACTTCGAAATTCCCTTCGACAAATACCTCAAGTCGAAATCGTACGCAATGAATTGAGTGTTTACTCGTAGTAGGTTGCTGTGGTGGTGTCCGTCTCCCAAATGGTGCAGTCCTTCACGCGCACCCGGCCTTGGGTCATACCGTCAAGCTGTAGATTGGTCTGCTCGTAAAAATACCTGGCCAGGTTCTCGGCCGAGGGATTGATCTCTGTGAACGGCTCCAGATCGTTCAGCATGTAGTGATCGATGCGCTCGATGACGGGCTTGAGCACCTGCTTCAGGAGCTTGAAATCGAGCAACAGACCTGTGGAGTCAAGCTCTGCGCCTGCGAGAGTGACACGCACCTTGTAGTTGTGGCCGTGCGGGTTCTCGCACTTGCCCTTGTAATTGCGCAGGTAGTGGCCGGAGGAAAATCCGGACTCAACGGTAACTTCAAACATCGGTCTCTTTACGTTCCTAGGCGGGAAGGTCCCCACGCTCTATTTTATGTCCTGTAGAGATTTCCTGCCCCGTCCGGTGTGAGACGTGGGTGGAAACTCCGGCAAGTCTGCAGTTTAAGCTCTTCGAGCCAAATGATCGGATGGTTATTCGGGCCGGGAGCGGCGGCTCCGTCGGCGCGCGAGCCGGGCCTCTTCACTGCGCCGGTCCACCTGTTCAAACAGGTTGGTCATCACGCCGACAAACGCAAAAGCCAGGCCGGCTAATAGAAATATGAGTCCAATGGTGCGCCAGAGAGAGGCATTGGCTGGCAAGCCGGGTTGGAACGACGATGGCACCATGGCCATACCCGCCGCGAGAAGGGCGAAGACAATTAGCGCACCGGCAATAAAGTAAAAACTGCGAGACATAGCGAAATGGCCAGCCACAACGGCCGTTCATCCATTGTAGGGCGATCAGTGAACCTGTATGCCGGACGAAGCAGGCCTCATGACACTTCCTATATCTGATCGGAAAGATCCGTGCTGTTCACCACGTCCACGCCAGCCTCGGCAAACTGCTTATCCATGTACTCCAGAGAGCCGTGTGTGTCGATAGCGCGGCATGCATCTCGAATGATGACCGCGGGCAGGCCGATGCGGCGCGCATCAAGCGCCGAGTAGCCCACGCAGAAGTCATATGCCAGGCCGACCAGAAACACGCGCGTCAGCTCACGTTCCTTAAGGTAGCTGGTCAAGCCGGTGTGTGTGGTGTGGTCATTCTCAAAAAATGCCGAATACGAATCAATGGCCGAACGAAAGCCTTTGCGCAAAATCAATTCCGCGCGGGGAAGGCGCAGGGCTGGATGAAAATTCGCGCCCATCGAACCTTGAATGCAATGGTCCGGCCAGAGTGTCTGCGGCCCGTAGCTCATCTCTATGTCGTCGAATGGCTTCTTGCCGGGATGACTGGAGGCAAAGGATGAGTGATGCGCCGGGTGCCAGTCCTGAGTCTGCACAATGTGCTCAAACAGGTGCGCGACTTTGTGTATCGGGTCGATCACGGAATCGCCATCGGGCACGGCAAGTGCTCCACGATCGCAGAAATCGTTTTGTACGTCGGTGACAATGAGGACGTCATGGGGCGTAATATACATGGACTTTCGGCCTCGGCGGTTGAGTTCGTCGGTGTGGATTCCATCTTCGCAGCCGCGGCGGAATTCCGCAAAGGCTGGCACTCTCAATTGGGATGGATCGAACCGTTGACGGATGACGGCGGCTTACCGGGGTCCCACACGATCATCGAGCACATGCCGACAGTGAAGAGAATCACCACGAAGGTGGAGCGCGCACCAAGAAAGTGCAATGTAAATGCAAGCAGATTGCAGGACTGGAAGAACGCAAGACCAATCACACCGAACGTCATCCAGCGTTGAACAGGAGTAGCCTGCACGTTGCCCCGCGGCGTGCGCTCGGCCTGCCGCATCAGGTACCGAGGCAGAAAGAAACCCAGCGCAATATCCACCAGTGCGATAGCTGAAATCGCAAACTCCACCGTCATATCCGCGGCACTTTCTCCCTGCGAAGGCAACTTGTATGCAACAAAGATCAGTGCAAAACCAAAAAGGATGAAAGTGAATTTCAGAGCCTGAATGATTTGAACGGCTGATGCGGCGGTAAGCTCAGTTTTCGCCATTGCACTCCCCATTTAGATGTTCGAGCCAATGTCAGCAAGGATCGCCGTACAAAGATGCCAGTATCTACGAATGCGAAAAGAATGCTTCCACATCCGTAATCGTCTGAGTCATCCGGTATGGCGGTAGACTTTGCAGAAACGTCTGCCCGTAACGCTGCGTGCGCACACGTGGGTCCAGCAGCACCAGCACTCCGCGATCCGTAAGCGAGCGAATCAGCCGCCCGAATCCCTGCTTGAGCGTCAGCACGGCCGAGGGCACCTGATAGTCGAAGAACGGCTTGCCGCCGGCCTCTTCAATCGCCTTCATACGCGCCTGCACCACCGGGTCGCTCGGCACAGCAAACGGCAGCCGGTCGATGATCACGCAACTCAGTGCCTCGCCCTGCACATCCACACCCTGCCAGAAGCTCGACGTGCCAAACAGCACCGCATTCGGCGTCGCGCGAAACTCCTCCAGCAGCGCCTTGCGCGGAGCTGTCCCGTGCAACAGGATTGGATAATCCAGCACGGGCAACAGACGCTCATAGAGCGTGCGCATCTGCGCGTAGCTGGTGAAGAGGCAGAAGGCGCGGCCTTGCGAAAGCGTGAGCACGCGACGGATGGTTTCAGCGGCTATGTCCACAAATGATTCGGCCCGTGGGTCCGGCATCGAAGGCGGCAGATAAAGCAGCGCCTGCTCTCCATAGCGAAAGTGTGACGGCACCACCAACTCGCGCGCATCCGTAAGCCCAAGCCGTTTGCGCATATGCTGGAAGCCACCCTGCACAGTCAGCGTGGCCGATGTAAGCACCACGCTCGGAATCGTCTCGAACACCAGCTCGTGCAGCAGTTCCGAGACATCGATCGGCGTCGCCTGAATATATGTCGTCCGTCCCGCGCTGTTCCGCGCAGCCAGCGCCTGCTCCGTTGCACGCCCCGCACGCCGCTCCATCCAGAACACCATGTTGCTCTGGTTCGATTCGAGCAGAAATTCAAGTTCTGAACGTAGCCGCGCCGCGCGATTGCGCAAGCCAGGCGCTTCATCCACTCCTGCCACTTGCTCAAGCTCCGCCTCAAGCTTCTTCAGCGCCGCACGCACGCTCAAATACAAATCGCCCTGCGACTCCAGAAACTGCTCGCGCTCCTCGAACGGTTGCCGCCCGTCTGTCTGAATCGGCAGTGCGGAGAAAAACAGCCGCGAACGGTCGCGCAGTTGCTGCGTCGAAGAAAAAATCTGCTCTGTCCCCGGCTTGCCGCGCAGCATCGTGTCCGCGTCGCGCGCCAGCTCTTCCATGCGAATGTTTGAAATCGACAGCCCAAAGTAATTCGACGCCACCTCTTCCAGTTCATGCGCCTCGTCAAAGATCACCGCCGCCGCCTCGGGCAGAATCCCCGCATCCGGTGCGCCCGCCGCCTGCTGACGCAATGCCAAATCGGCAAAAAACAAATGATGATTGACGATAATCAGGTCGCTCTCAAGAGCGCGCCGCCGCATCTCCGTAATAAAGCAGCGTTTATAATCCGGGCAGTTCGAGCCAAGGCACGCATCCGCGCGCGCATCCAGCTTGTGCCACAGCGGACTGTTCTCCGGCAGCCCAGACAACTCCGCCCGGTCGCCTGTCTCGGTCTGCCGCTCCCACTCGGCAATTTGCTGATACTCGTCAATCTCCTGCAAGCCGGTCAGGATGGGCTGATCGCGCAGTACCACCAGCTTGTGGCGGCACAAATAATTCGCGCGGCCCTTCATGTAGCAGACGCGCAACTCGCCCAGCAATGACTCAAGGAACGGTACATCGCGGAAGTAAAGCTGGTCCTGCAGCGCCTTTGTACCTGTAGAGACAATCACGCGCTGGCCGGTGCGCAGCGCGGGTAGCAGATAGGCGAGAGTCTTGCCCGTGCCCGTGCCTGCTTCCACAATCAGATGCCGCCGCTCGCTGAGCGCGCGTTCCACTGCCTTGGCCATCTCAAGCTGGTTCGGCCTGTACTCATAGGGCAGCGGCGAGCTGGCAAGAATGCCGCCGGGAGAGAAAAACTCGTGCAACGAAGGCAGAGAACTCGGGGGTGCGTCGATGGAAGGCATGAGCGAGAGCGCGTGTGCTCCCTATTCTAGTGAACGCACGCGCAACAACGCATAGGCTGGCTGCAAGTGACTGATATTATTCGGCCGTCGTCGGGTCGATGATCGACGTAACCTGCGCCACGCTGTTGGCCGGGAAGCCGCCTTGCTTCGCGTGCTCTCGTACCATCTCCTCGTTCGGCGCATTGTAGATGCAGTAGATCTTGTCGGCTGTCACATAGCTGTGAACCCACTGAATTTGCGGACCGAGATTGCGCAGAACGCCGCAAGACTTCTGGGCAATGGCCTGAATGGTTTCCGGCGGCAGCGAGCCCGCGCCGGGCAATTCACGTTCAATCACATATTTGGGCATATGGGGAAAAACCTCCACTTACATCGGTTTGTTGGGGCAGTGTACGCGGCGCCGGCGGCGCTTGAGAAGGGAAAATCCAACAAAATCCGGCGAAATTGAGCAAGGCCATAGAATAGAAGGGATTGGTCGAGTGCCAGGAAGGACAGATGCAAGTTCAGCCATTGCATTGATTCTGCCCATCTCACCGACCCTGGAGTGTCCGCTTGCCCACGTATCGCAGATCGGTTGTCCCAGCACGCAAAGAAGCGGCAGGCGCGCCTTTGGTCGCCATTGTCGGACGCCCCAACGTGGGCAAATCGACCCTCTTCAACCGCTTGACCAAAAGCCGCCGCTCTATTGTTGGTGACGAACCCGGCATCACACGTGACCGTATCTATGGCGATTTCGAGTGGACAGGTCGCTTTGTTCGGCTCGTTGATACCGGCGGCATCATCCCCGACGATCCCGAGCTGATCCCGACCGAAATCTTCAACCAGGCGCGCGTGGCGCTCCAGGAGGCCGATGCACTGGTACTCGTCATTGACGCGCGCACCGAGCTCGCCAGCCCTGACTACGATCTCGTTCGCATGCTGCAGCGCGGCAAAAAGCCTGTCTTTCTCGCCGTCAATAAAGTCGAGGGCGATGCTATGGCGCTCGCTGCCGAGAACTTCCGCACATTAGGCCTCAAAGAGGTTTATCCCATCTCTGCCGAACACGGCACCGGAATTGGCGATCTGCTCGACGCAATCGTAGCGGTACTGCCGGAGTCCGAGACCGAATTGCCCGAAGAACTGGCTGAAGAAGATGAAATCTTCGAAGGTGGTCCACTCGAGCCTGGCAAGCAGGCCGATGGCGAAAAGAAGCTCCGTACCCATGGGGAGTATGAACAGCTTGAAACTTCCATCGCCATCATTGGCCGGCCCAATGTGGGTAAATCCACGCTGCTGAACGCACTCACCGGCACCACGCGCGCCATCGTCTCACCTATTGCCGGCACCACGCGCGATGCGGTCGATGAAGTCGTCGAATTCGAGGGCTCAACGCTGCGCTTTGTCGATACAGCAGGCATTCGCCGCAAAGGCAAGACTCACCTCATGGCCGAGAAGCTTTCTGTCGTCATGGCGCGCCGCCATCTTGAAGCGGCGGACGTGGCTCTGCTCGTCATCGATGCCACAGAAGGCGTCACCGCCAGCGACGCGACCATCGGCGGCTACGCACATGAAAGTGGCCGCAGCGTGGTCATCATTGTGAATAAGTGGGACGCCGTGACCACCGGCCGTACGGACGGCAAGCCGCCCGCTGATCGCGAGATCTTCGAGAAACAATTGCGCAATGTGCTCAAGTATCTGAGCTACGCGCCGGTCATCTTCCTCTCTGCAAAAGAGGGTAAAGGGCTCAAGTCCGTTCTGCGCGAGGTGATGAATGTTGCTGCCGAACGGCGCAAGCGCGTCTCCACCGGCCAGATGAATCGCTTCCTCGAAAAGATCGATTTCCAGCGCGCGCCCGTGCCCATGTCGAAGCGTATCCGCATCTTCTACATGACGCAGGCTGCTGTGGCGCCGCCCACATTCGTGCTCTTCACCGACCGCGATGTGAAGCTGCACTTCGCTTTCGAACGCTTCCTTGAAAATCAGATTCGTGCATCCTTCGGCTTCCAGGGCACGCCCATCTGGTTCAAGGTAAAGCCTCGCAACGAAAAAAAGGAAGACTGACCCATCCTCTGATTCCTGTGTTGCCTCGTCTAAGATGTTGCTGACGCTGTTCGCGCGTCTTCTTCTGCATGCAAACTTGCTTCACCGCGAGATGAATTCCGCCACCGTTCCGGCATTGTGCCGAAGCAGGGAGAAGTGCCGATGCAATATTTAGATTACGAAGTATTGGAAAATGTTTCTTCGACATCATTCAAGAATTGCCAGCCTTATCCTTGGACGCATATCGCATCCTCGTTGACCAAAGAGGGCTTCCATCGCCTGCGTGAGAGCATCCCTTCGCTCGAAGCCGGCTTTGTGCGTCACGTGGGCATCAAGCGTGGTCACGGCCAGGCCCCACATGACCGTTATCTTCTGCACTACCACACCGGGGTTGCAGTCCAGGAGCCGTGGCGCGAATTCATTGCCGAGCTTCAAGGTGCCGAATACATGCGTTTTCTTCACCGGATGCTCGGAAATCACAATTTCACACCCACGTTTGAGTGGCACTATGCGTGGCAGGGCTGCGCGGTTTCCCCGCATTGCGATGCCGCCCGCAAGCGTGCCACCCACATCTTCTACTTCAATGACGATGACTGGGATTCAAGCTGGGGAGGCCAGATGCTCGTTCTTGACGACGAAGGTAAGTGGCGCACACATTCGGCGCCCACGTTCGAGCAGTTAAAGGTCGCTGCCAAAGTCGAGCCGTGCGCCAATACCAGCCTGCTGTTTCAGCGTACCCCGCGCTCCTGGCACGGCGTTCTGCCACTGCGGTGTCCGGAAGGAAGACTGCGGAAGATATTTAGCGTGACGATCAATATTCCTAGCTTTCAGGTCTGGTGGCGCAGAGTCCGCGGCAAAGATCCGGCTGGATTCCCGCTGCAAGTGGCCTAGAGCACCTCTATTGGGCGCTACCTCTGTGGCTGCTCATTTGGCTGCGGCAATGCTGACGAGGACGAACCCGCAGATATTGGCGGGGTACCGGCTGCTCCTGTAATCGTCGTCTGATGCACGCTGGCCTCGATCTCAGGCACAGTGCCATCGTTTATCTGCACTTCTGTTGGCTGCCCCAGAACCAGAATGCGACGGATCGCGTGCCCGCGCGCGGGGACAAAAACACGTTCCGTCTGCGACCCTTTGGCCGTGCGTACCGTGACCGGTACTTCGCACGCAGCGTAGCCCTCATTTTTCACATTCACCGCAACCAGTACTGAGCCCTTCTGCGCCGGATGCGGAAACACTTCGGCAATCGAAAGGTCTGGCAGTCCCTTATCGTGATCCACCCAGTCCTCGAAGAACCAGGAAATGTCCCTGGTCACGCCTGCTCCGCGCAGAAGCTTCTTCAGCGTGGCCGATGCAGACTCTTCAGGCTGCGGTTGATAATCGCGCAATACAGTAGAGAGCGCATCGTCGCCAACCAGACCGCGCAACATCCAGAACACATAGGCCGCCTTGGTCCGGTAGTAGATCGGCGCAATCGCCTTGTCCAGCGGCTGACCCACCGAAGAGCCTGGGCTAGGCGGCTCCACCAGCGCAAGTGCCGGACGATCGGCTTCCAATACGCCAAGTGCTGTGTCGCGTCCGCGTCGATGCTCCACCCAAAGCGTCTCCATAAAAGTGGCAAGCCCCTCATTCAGCCAGGCCGGAGCCGGATAGTTCTGCACCTGCGTGTAAGAGTGCGTGAGTCCGTGGACCAGAATGCGGTCCAGCTGATCTGACGGCTGATCTCCCAGCGGAGCTGCCAACAGCGTGCCCGTCTCGAAAGGTGCATCCTTGGGATCGGGCAGATCGAGCAGTGTGAGCGTGCCGCGCGGATGCACACCGAACCAGAGTTCGAGGAATGGCCGCACATCGCTGGCCGCATCTAGCCATTTCTCAACGTTGATGTCGTTATCCGGCGTCGCCCATGCCGTGGCAAGCTTGCCGGCATGCGCCTTGCGCCGCGCTAGAAAAATACTCGGCGTTTCAAATCCAAGCGCGGGTACATCTATCTCGGCCGTCGTCACACCGGGGTAGCCAGGATTCGTTCCTTGCTTGTCCTGCGTTTTCAGATTGACCGCGTGACCGCACAGCACCGCAATCGTTGGTGCCTCATCGTGAGGGAACTCCGCCGTAAGCCGCACCCGTACGTGCGCATGGCTCAGCATCAGCTTCTGGCGGCCAATCTCGTTAAAGAGTCGCGCACCGTCGCCAAGAATCACAGGAAGTGAAGAAACCGGATACCAGACCACATTGCCGAAGCCCCGCAGACCCGTGAAATCAGGTGAAATCTGATCCCAGTCATTGTGCAATGCAACTGCATCCGGCGTGCCGAGAGAGAGAAGCCTTTGTGCGGTCGCCTCAATGGACCCCGAGTAGAACGTGTCGACCGTCGCGGAGGCACCCGGCGCGAGTGGAGTCTCAAGCGCAACCGCTGCCTCATGCAACTGACCCGTGTGATCCGCATCTGAATTGAGCGTGGCAACCGAGAAATTCATATCTTTGCCGTTCACGCGAATCTGCTCCCACTTGAGAGACGACGATAGCTGCAGAGCAATGTGTGTCAGCGGAGTCGTACCGGCATTACGTACTTGTACGCGTGCGCGCACCTCGAGCGTGTGCGCAGTCACATCCATGTGTACATCGAGATCGAGGCCCGTAACTGCAAGTGCAAGTCGTTGCGCATCGTCCACAGCTGGTTCTGTTGCCGCCTGAATCTTTGGTGCAGCCGCACCGGGCCCAACATGGGTCACTACATTGCCGTTCGCATCCGTCGTGCGGGAAATGATCACTTTTCCGCCGCTCTGCGGTGTCGTCTGTCGTGTCGCTCCCGGCTTGACTGCGGACTGCGGCGAAGTTTGTGCAGGTGTGGATTGCGCAAAGGTGGGCAACGTTCCCGCCGCAAAAAGTGCGGCAAACATTCCCACGTGGGAAAAGAAAAATTTCACGAACCGAGGCCTTTCTGCTTCTTCGGCTTAGACGCACCGGCAGCCGTGTCGCCAACAGCCCTCATGCGCCGTTGCCTCGCCGCTTCATAGAGCACCACGGCCCCGGCCGTCGACACATTCAGTGAACTCACCCCGCCGGCCATTGGAATGCGCAGCAGATGGTCGCAGGTGCGTTTTACCAGATCGTGCAATCCCGCTCCCTCGCGGCCAAGCACCAGCACACAATTCCCGGTGAAATCGAACAGATCGTAATCTTCCGTACCTCGCTCGTCGAGCCCAATCACCCACAGATTGCGCTCTTTCAGCTCTTCCAGCGCACGCACCAGGTTCACCACCCGCGCAATGCGCAAATGCTCCGCAGCGCCGGCACTTGTCTTCACTGCAACCGGACTCAATGGAGCTGAACGCCGCTCGGTGAGCACCACTCCATCCACGCCCGCACCATCAGCCACGCGCAGCAGCGCACCCAGGTTCTGCGGGTCCTCTACGCCATCGAGGGCCAGCACAAGCCGCGCCGCACCGGGCACAAGCGGCTCAAATAAATCCTCAATCGCCAGCATCTCCTGTGGACGAACCATGGCAACCACGCCCTGATGCGCGGCTGTTCCGGCAAGCTGCGTCAGTTGCTCACGCGGCTCCTGCCGCACGCGCACTCCAGCTTGCTTGCAGGCAATCACCAGCCCTGCAAGGCGATCGTCATGCCTTTCGCGCGCCACAAGTACGTGGTCAAAACGGCGGCGTCCGGCACGAAGAGCCTCCTCCACCGAATGCACACCATAAAGAACGTCCATAGTGCTGATTGTAGTTGCCGTTCGCTTTAGCCGCAGAGAACCAAATGCAGCCTGTTTGCGTATTGCAGCTTGGACGGGCTCCGGTGTCCGCAGGCGAACAACATTTGCCGTATATGGACGTTTCGCACTGCCCTCGTTAAGCCCTTTAATCCCGTTCGCCGTTGATTCCAGAAACGTTAGCACGTTACGCCATTGGAAGCGGGATTGCTCGATCGTTTGTTTAATTGTGTGGGGGTATCTGTGCAGGGACTCATTGTGGATCTCAAACTCGTGTTACGCCAGCTGTTCAAGTCACCGGGTTTCGCCCTCACTGGCGTGCTCATGCTTGCCTTCGGCATCGGTGCCACCACAGCCATCTTCTCGATTGTGGAAGCTGTACTCTTGCGGCCCCTGCCATTCCCAGACCCCGGTCGGCTCGTGGTGCTCGGCGATCACATCGCAGGAGCCAGCATCGGCGATAACAATGACGCTGGTGTTACTGTCCCGGACATTCGTCAATACACGCGCGATACGCAAAGCTTTACTGCGCTGGGCGGCTATCAATTCAGCGGCTATGAGCTGAGCGGTAAAGGCGAACCAGCCCAGGTGAGCGCAGCTCGTATGACTGCCGGAGTTTTCCAGGCGCTCGGCGCTTCGCCCATGCTCGGCCGATACTTTACACAAGAAGAAGACAACCACAGTCAGCAGGTAGTGGTGCTGAGCTATGGCACGTGGCTCAGCCGATTCCACGGCGATCGTCAGATCATAGGCCAGAAGATCCTGCTCGATCGCAAGGCATATGAAGTCATTGGCGTCATGCCACGCGGCTTTGAATTTCCCCTTGTGGCCGGACAATTGAACCGCATAGAACTTTGGGTACCAATGAGCTTCTCGCAGCAGGAGCTCGCTCCGGCCTCCGCAGCCAACTGGAGCTATCAGATGGTTGGCCGGCTCAAACCCGGTATTACGCCTCAGCAGGCGCAGACTGACGCCGAGCGCGTGGCTCAGGAAATCATGAAGGGCTATCCGCCCATGATGGCAGGCCTCGGCATCAGTTCTTATGTCAAGCCGCTGCAGGAAGAAACCATTCGTCAGGCGCGTCCCTTGCTCCGCACACTTTTCATCGCCGTCGCGGTCGTTTTGCTTATTGCCTGCGTAAACCTTGCCGGGCTTATGCTGGTGCGTGCCATCCGACGCCAGCGTGAAGTGGCTGTACGCCTTGCCTTGGGAGCGCGCGCAGCAGTGCTGTTGCGGCAGGCCGTGCTCGAAAGCCTCGTCCTCAGCATCGCCGGAGGCGTACTGGGTCTTGGTCTGGCCGCTATCGCACTCCAGGTGGGCCGTACCCTGCTGCCCGAAAGCCTCCCGCGCATTGAAGAGATCAACCTCAACTGGCAAGTGGCGGGATTTGCGCTGCTTCTCGGTATTGTCACCGGACTTGTGTGCAGCATTGCACCCGCTTTTGCCGCATTGCGTACGGATGTCAACGGCACATTGAAGGAAGGTGGCCGTACCGGCACAGCGGGCGGCGGCCATGCTCGCCTCCGCTCGGCGCTTGTGGTCACGGAAATTGCGATTGCTCTGGTGTTGCTTGCCGCCTCGGGGCTGCTTCTGCGCAGTTTTGAAAAAATGCGTGATGTTAATCTTGGTTTCCAGCCCGACCACGTCACCGCCGCATCGTACGGGCTGCCGCACGAAAAGTACCCGACGCAGGCTTTAGTCGATAACTTCAATCGCGAGCTGCTTCAACGCCTCAAAGCTCTCCCCGGCGTTGAAGACGCGGCACTCACCAGCGGCCTTCCATCCAGTGGCGGCTTTGGTAACGAAACGTTTGTCGTCGAAGGCTTCACTCCGGCTAAAGGCGCACCTCTTAATCTCGCCGCACCGGCGGCAATCATTGGTAATTATTTCCAGACAATGCACATTCCCCTCCTGCGCGGTCGCACATTTACCAGCGACGACCGCTCGGGCAAGCAACTTGTGGTGATTGTGAACCGGAAATTTGCCCAGCACTACTGGCCCGGACAAGACCCTATTGGAAAGCACATGCGCATTGGCACAGAACCGATGCCGACGCCATGGATGACCGTCGTGGGCGAAGTCGAAGATGTGAAACTGAGTTCGCCTGATATTCCCACGCGTGAGCAATTCTTTCAGCCCGTCGCCCAGCAAGAGGACGCCGCTGGCGGGCTGGCTTCGCCAACCGACCTGAATGGTAACTATGGTTACATCGTGCTCCGCTCTGCCTTGCCGCCCCATCAAATGGAAAACGCCCTGCGCGCAACGGTACGTGCTATCGATCCATTGTTGCCCCTTACTCAAGTGCAGACGATGGATGAAGCAATCGCGCAGAGCGAAGCGCCGCGCCGTTTCAACACTGTGTTAATTTCCGTCTTCGCCGCAGCCGCCTTGCTGCTTGCGGTTCTCGGCATCTACAGCGTTATTGCCTTCTCTGTTGCCTCGCGCACGCAGGAGATGGCCATTCGCATGGCTTTGGGTTCGCAACGCGGCAATGTCATCAGCCTCGTGTTGCGCTCTGGTGCAAAGCTCGCCGCAGTTGGCTGTGTACTCGGCCTTGCAGGTGCCGTCTCTGCTTCGGGCCTGCTCAAGTCAATGCTTTTTGGAATAAGCGCTTTTGACCCGGTTGTGCTTGCTGGTGCCGCGGGCGGAGTCCTTTTACTCGCTGTCGCCGCATCGGCCTTGCCCGCTCTGCGCGCTGCATCCGTCGATCCGGCACATGCTCTGCGCGGCGAGTAAGGGCTGCCTGGCGCTATAGTCATCGCATGCCCAATACCGTTGCCAAAAGCGTGAAGCCTGTCTCTTTCAGGGCCAAGCTTGAAGCCGCTGACAACGGCCTTCATTGGGTCATCGCGCGTATCCCCATTGATCTGAAGAAGGCATGGCCCGAATGGAAATCGCGGCGCGTGCATGGCACTCTTAATGGTTTTGCCTTCTCCAACGCCCTCCTTCCCGGCGCCAACGGCAAAGGGCACACACTGCTTGTCTACAAGAAGCTGCAGCAGGGTGCCCACGCGCGCGTGGGTGACACGGTCCAGATCACACTCGAACCCGATCTCTCCGAACGCCCTGAATACCCTATGCCCCAGGAACTCGCCTCCGTTTTCAAAGGCGAGCGCATCCTGCGCAAGTGGTTTGACGCTCTCCCGCCCTCCTACATCAAGAGCATTTGCCGTTGGGTGGATGAAGCCAAAAGCGCCGAGACCCGTGTGCGCCGTGCTGAACAGATGGCCGAACGGCTGATGCTCACAATGGAGGGTGAACGTGAGCTCCCGCCCATCCTCCGCGTGGCTTTCGAACGTCAACCGCTGGCACACGAAGGCTGGACAGCTATGACAAAGATCCAGCGCCGCAATCATCTTTTCGGCATCTACTATTACCAGACCGCGAGCGGCCGCCAAAAGCGTGTATCCCAAGTTGTTGAAGAGGCCGTAATAGTTGCGCGGCGTAAACGCGGCGAGAAAGTCCAAAGCAAAGACCGGTACACCGGCGAATCGTCGGACGCATTCGATGATTTTGAACGCTTCGATTGAAGCCAAAACAACTTGAAATTGAAGCCTCAATGCACCAATTTTGCGGCAGTGTCATAACTTCTCTGACACACAACCAACAAAATCTGCGCAAATTTATGTTTTAAGGCGACTTGAGTGAAAGATTTGTCGTCTAATCAAGTACGTATGGGTACCGTTGCCATTCTTCGCTCTCTTTTCGCCAAGAGTTCTGCCGCCGATGCCGATTTGCTGGCACGGCAGGAGAGTCTGGCTATTGCTGAGGGCCTGAAACGGCAGGAACCCGGTCTGCTGGACGAGCTTATCGTGCGTTACCAGCATCGCCTGATGCGTTATTTGATGTACCTGACCGGCGACCGCGAAATGGCGGACGATCTGTTTCAGGAAGTCTGGATGCGTGTAATGACGCGCGGCGGTCAGTTCAATGGCAAAGCTCGCTTTGAAACCTGGCTGTTTACAATCGCTCGAAACCTGCTCATTGATCAAAAGCGCAAGCGCACCATGGCCAGCCTGGACGAGTTGTTCGAGACCGGCGACGGTGAAGACCGTCCTATGGCCTATGAAGTATCCGATGGACAGCCGAGCCCGTTTGAGCGCATGTCGAGCGTGGAAGACCGCAAGGAAGTTGCCGCGGCGCTTCTCCGGTTAGATACTCTGTACCGCGAGGTGCTTATCCTGCGATTCCACGAGGAGCTTTCTCTCGACGAAATCGCGAAAGTAACCCGTGCCCCCCTTTCCACTGTGAAGTCCCGGTTGTATCGTGGTCTCAACGCAATGAAGCCCCACCTGGAGCGCAGCCAGCAGCATCGGCTGGAGGGCGTGTGACGGTAGCCGACGCGGATGTCCGGACTGTCGGCGGCAGTGTGGATACGGCGATGCAACAAGACGACAACAGTTCACAAGGCGATTTGGTAACGGCACTGGCGGGTGGCCAGGCAGGTCATGAGCGTGCCGTTGCGCAGCAGACGCGCCGCGTCGTGATGGCCTCCATGGGCGTCATGCAGGACCAGAAGGCCTTCCGCAAAAAGACACGCGCCATCGCTCTCTCAGCGGCACTGGTGCTGCTGGTGCTGCTCGGTCCACTGGTCTGGTGGGCCGGCGATATCCTCTTCGACGATCAACGAACGCTCACAACAGGACTTACCCTCCAGTTGAGCCTGCTTATCTTCTTCTTTGCCGCTGCCGTTCTCGGCGCTGTTGTATTGGCGGGTTGGCTGCGGCGCCGGTCCTAATGCCCATTCAAAAGTTTCCTTGGTCACTGCGCAACTTCCTGAACAATTGCAGCGTCCACCAAGCAGGGGTATGCTTAACCGTACTTCCCCAAATGGTTAGTTTTGAGCGCGGATAGAGTTATGAAAGAACCACAATCCATCACGATGAATGAAGACGCCAAGCTGGTCCCAGCATGGTCCATCTTGCTGGCCATCGTCTCCTTCACGCTGGTGGAGTACTACTTCTGGCTTGTTCTGCCGCATCAGCCTCACCATCACACACCGCCTATTGGCTTCCGCATTTATTTCAACCTGTCGTGGGGTGTGCTGGCCGCGCTGTACTTCCTCATGGTTGGCTATATCAGCAAGGATGCGCCGCGTCGCGCCATGAGCTCACGCTTCTGGATGCTGGTCTGCCTGGTGATGCCAGCTGGTATCGGTGCCGTTCTCTACTTCCTGCTGCGCCAGCCCGAAGTTTCCCGTTGTCCGGCATGCAGTACCCACGTGCAGAGCGACTTCCACTTTTGCCCGCAGTGCAACTATCAACTCACCGCAAGCTGCGGTAACTGTTACCGCACCGTCCGTGCTACAGACCAGTTCTGCACACGCTGCGGCCATGAAATCGCGCGCGATCACATGCCTACGCGGCTGCGCGTTATGGGCGAATAGCCCGCCTTTTGCCGTACTTCTCTTTCTGCCTCGGTTTTCTCGCCTGGTTCTCTCGCGTGTTGCAGTGCGCATATTCCCGCCCTCGCTCCCTTCCGTCTTGTCCACCTCTATTACCCGCCTCTGATTGACCCACTCAGCCGCGCTTCCTACAATTTCCTATTAGCACCCGATGACCCTCTCGGCACTCATCATCGACGACGAACAACTGGCACGCGACGAGCTGAAGTACCTGCTCGACCAGGCCGGTGACGTGGAAGTGCTGGCGCAGGGCGCCAATGGCATTGAGGCGGTGGACCTGATCGAAGAGCACCATCCTGACCTCGTCTTTCTCGATGTACAGATGCCCGGCCTCGATGGCTTTCAGGTCATCAAGCGGCTGGTTGACAAGACCAGGGCCAACAACTCCGAACCACTACCGCAATTCGTCTTCGCCACCGCATATGACCAGTACGCCGTCCGCGCCTTCGATGTGAATGCCGTGGATTACCTGCTCAAACCCTTTGATCGGACTCGCGTGGAACAGGCGCTCGAGCGCGTCCGCTCGCGCATGAACGGCGGCAATGGACAGGGCTCGCAGGGTTCGCAAATCGATGCGTTGCTCAAACTGCTCAATCGTCCGCATGCTGCGGCACAGCCCGCGCGCCTCATTGTGCAGGCGCAAAGCCGCCTTCTGCTCGTCGACCAGACTGACATTTGTTTCGCAGCCATCGACGAAGGCGTCATCCGCGTCGTCACGCAAAACTTCGAGGGTCAGTCCAAGTGCCGCACGCTCGAGGAACTTCTCGAGCAGCTTGACCCGGCCTCCTTCTGGCGCGCTCACCGCGGCTTCGTCGTCAACATCAACCACATTCGCGAAGTCGTGCCGTGGTTCAAGTCGACATATCAGTTGCGCATGAACGACAAGCAGCAGACCGAGATCCCCGTCAGCCGTGCACAGACCAAACGCCTCCGTGAGCTGTTCAATCTGTAGACAGACACAGAGAGTACATTGAAAGACCGGCCCACTTTCCTGCTTCGCGATCAAGATGAATCCACATGCGAGAACGTTGAATCCAACGCACGGATGCAAACGTAGTGTGCAGGTTCGGAGTGTGCGGTACTCATCCCCAACCTCATCGGCTAATTGACTTCCCTGTTATGCAATCAAGCCGGGAACAATAACCACGTAAAGAACGATCGGAGAGATTACTATGCCAATGGTCACAACTAAAGATGGTGTGCAGATTTTCTTCAAGGACTGGGGCCCGAAGAGCGCCCAGCCCATCATGTTTCATCACGGCTGGCCCCTGTCATCCGACGACTGGGACAATCAGATGCTCTTCTTCCTTGCCAACGGCTATCGCGTCATCGCGCATGACCGCCGCGGTCACGGCCGGTCTTCGCAAGTCGATACAGGGCACGACATGGATCATTATGCTGCCGACGCTTCCGCTGTCGTCGAGCATCTCGATTTGAAAAATGCCATCCACGTCGGCCACTCCACCGGAGGCGGTGAAGTTGCGCGCTACGTTGCGAAACATGGTCAGCCGCAGGGACGTGTCGCCAAGGCTGTCCTGATTGCCGCTGTCCCTCCATTGATGCTCAAGACCCCGGACAATCCCGATGGCACACCGCTCGAAGTCTTCGACAGCTTCCGCGCAGCCCTCGCCGCTAACCGCGCGCAGTTCTTCCTCGACGTTCCCACCGGCCCCTTCTACGGATTCAACCGCCCCGGCGCAAAACCCTCAGAAGGAATCATTCGCAACTGGTGGCGTCAGGGAATGATGGGCGGCGCCCTCGCTCATTACGAAGGCATCAAGGCCTTCTCAGAGACCGACCAGACCGAAGACCTGAAATCAATCACCGTGCCAACTCTCGTCATGCAGGGCGACGACGATCAGGTTGTTCCCTACAAGGCCGCCTCAATACTCCAGGCCAAACTGCTCCCGAATGCAACTCTCAAGATCTACTCCGGCTATCCCCACGGCTTGATGACTACGAATGCCGACGTCATCAACGCAGACCTGCTGGAGTTCATTCGTAGCTAAAGCAAACAGGGGCCGCGCCATGCGGCCCCGCTTCATTCAGACTTTCAATTCTCCCGGCGAAGCATCCACCACCGACGCTGATTTGTTCCGCACTTTCTCAAATGCCAGCTTCCTCCGATTCAATCGCGACTCAAAGAACATGCCACTTCCATAGAGCAGCGAACACACCAGCATTCCAAAGCTGAACTCTGGCAGTTTTTGTGAAAGCCCGAATAGCAGTGCTCCAACTCCTGTAACCTTTTGATGGCCGAAATCTGAAAAAACCTCAGTCATCGACACAGAAATTACGAACAGGCTGACAAAGAATGCGAGAATGCCAAGTTTGCTCACAAGCTGGCAGCGCAGCAGGCTTTGCCCCCAAAGCTCGCGCCATGCTTCCATCTCCAGCGGCTGGCACCGCTCGAATTTGCGCAGCTTTCGAAGGCGAAAAACCAATTGACTATCGCGTACGAGCGCAAAAATCACCAGTATGAGCAGCCCCAGAACGAATAGCCTTTCATACAACGGCGGTTCACCATAGCAAATGGCGATCGGCGAAAACGCCACCACCTGCTCATCCTGAATCCACATACCCTACCCCCGCATTGATAGACACCGCGAACACACCAAGCGGGCATCATAACTTCCTCTTCAACAACGTTCCACCCCAAAGAGAAACGGCAAGCGAATCCCGTTCGCTTGCCGCCCTGATCACTGACCACTGATACCTGGCCACTGCCTTCTCAGTCGTATCTCTCAAACACAATCTGCTTCTTGTGCCACCCATAGCCCGCCAGCACATCGCGCACTCCAGCCACCATGTTGTTCAGTCCGCAGATATAGGCATAAATGTCGAAGTTCAACTCCTTCGGCGGCGTCGCCGGATCGACAGGATCCACCGGCAGCTTGATGCCCAGTTTCGCCGCGCGCTCTTCTACAATCTTTGAAATATACGGCTGCACGTGGCCGCGATTGCCAGTCCAATCCGGTAAAGCCCGGCTCACCGTGATCGTGTAGTGAAAGTTCGGGTGCTTGGCGGCCAGCGCCTCGAACTCGTCCTGATAATAAAGATCGGGCTCATGCCGCGTGCCGTAGACCAGCCAGATATCCTTGCCGCCGCTACGGTCCGGCCCATCTTCTGGAAACAACCACTGGGCAAAGGCGCGCATAGGCGCGATGCCCGTTCCCGTCGCGATGAAGATCGAGTCCGTTACCGGCTCGTGCAGTACAAAATGTCCATGCGGCCCGTGAATCTGTACCGTTCCGCCCTCGGGCAAGTCGGCCAGGTGGTTCGAGAAAAATCCGCCCTCAACGCGATTCACGCATAAAGCGAACTTGTTCCCGCTTGCAGCCGAGGCAATGGAGTAAGCGCGTGTCTGTAGCTTGCCGCTCGCATCTGGAGCAACGGCTGAAACAAACTGGCCTGCGCTGTAAGGAAAGCTCTCAAGGTCTTCCAGAACAAACTCAAAATGAAAGCACTGTGCCGATTCAGAGATGCACGTCTTCTTCTTGAGACGCGCGGTATAGGTTTCTCGCGCCAAGGTAAACTCTCGATTCGTAAAAAGAATAAGGCCGTAGAACAGTTCAGAGTCTTCGCATCCCAGAAGCAATGTTCATAAAGGAGCGTTCTCGGCAAGAAAACGCCCTCTGGACGGAAGCTGACAAGGGTACCTGAACTCTGAAACCGCTCTATTAGCACCGCTGGCAGTATCAGCGCGAACGGGCATAAGGCGCAAGGGCAAGGTTCCGCGTGGCGGGACTTTGGTGCTCAAAACCGCACCAGGCGGGATACTGGCCGCATGGTGCGGCTTTGCTGAGCGGGCTTTGCAAGCCTAAATGTGAGGATGCGCGAAGGCGTGCAGAAAAAGTTGCACTCCCAGAACTAAAAGCCACACCGAAAGCGCCAGCCGCATGGCGCGCGGCGGCACACGCGAAGCAAGGCCCGTACCCACCAGGGCGCCAAACACACCACCGATAATCAGCTGTGTCAGCAGGCCTGTGTCGAGACCGCCATACGAAAGGTGCATCGCGCCGCCCAGCAGAGAAAGCACAAGTCCGAAAGCCAGATCCGTACCAACAACGCGCGTGGCATCCAGCGGCGTCAGCCCCATCAGCGAGAGCGTGCCCAGCGCGCCCGCGCCCGACGATGAAAACCCAACCTCCGCTCCCACCGGAAGCATAATCGCCGCCAGCAAACCCGGCCTGTAAGCCCGGCTCGCGTTCATTTTGAGATTAGGACGGAAGTGGCGGTAAATATGCCATACCGAAGAGAGAGCAATCATGCTGCCCAGTGCCAGGTAGAGCCACACCGCATTCTGCTCATCGGCAACAATGCGGCGGAAGAGAATCGCTCCGACAATCACGCCTGGGACACCCGTTGCCAGCATCACGCCCAGCGTCTTCCACACCACGTTTTTGCGCCATATCTGCACCGGCACCACAATCAGCTTCACCACCGCCGAATAAGCCAGCGCCGTACCCACCGCCTCCGGAATCGGTACACCCAGAAAAATGATGAGTAACGGCGCGGTCACTGTTCCCGCGCCCACGCCCGTCATGGCAATCAGCGATGCGATAAAGAAGCCTAGCAGCAGTTCCATTCGTCGTTCCTTGCGTGTATTCCCGTTTGGTTACGAAGCCTGAATATGGATGCCGCACTCGAGCTTGCGGCCGGACCAGCGCCCCGAACGCGGATCGTTCGGGTCAAACGGCAGGCTGGTACACGGCTCGCAGCCGATGCTTGTGTAACCCTTCTCATACAAGGGAAGCAGAGGGATGTTGTGCGCTTCGGCATACCGCCACACGTCGCGCGCCGTCCACTCGGCCAGCGGACTCAGCTTGCGTAGCACTTTGCCGCCCGGCAGCGTAAAGTCTTCCACCGCCTGCAGATTCGCACGCGACTTCGACTGCTCGCGCCGCAAGCCAGTCACCCAGGTCTCATATCCTCCCAAAGCCTTGAACAGCGGCTCTACCTTGCGAATCCCGCAGCAACGGTCTGGTGCAGTCTGGTTCAGAATGCCGAACTGCGACTCCTGCTCCGCCACCGTCATCTCTGCCTGCACGTTGATCAGGTTCAGCTTCCACTCCGCAGCCATGCGGTCGCGATACTCCAGCGTCTCTGCGAAGTGATAGCCGGTCTCAAGAAAAATCACCGGCACATCGGGCAGCACGGCGCGCACCATGTGCACCACCACCATGTCCTCCGCCTGAAAGCTGCTCGTCACGCATGGCAGCGGCGCAGTAGCCAGTTGCTCTGCGAGAAACTTCTGCGCTGCTGTGGCGCGCTCCGCTGCGTCAGATGCCGAGACCGTCGTCATTGTCCTCTCCATTGGGAATCGCACCAAGGCGTTCCAGTTCGTCGAAAATTGCATCGGCCAGATTCTTACCGCTCTGCCCAAGTTGCAGCTCGTGTGGCGTCGGATCGGCACCATGCACGGCCGTCAGCGTAATCGGGCCGGCCTCGTCGTTCTCCACCAGCACCACGCTGCCAAAACGCGCAATCGCCAGCAGCGCCGGTGAAAGCTCGGCGCGCGTGCGCAGCACCAGTGCACCGGCCGACAGCAGCTTCTGTTCCAGCTCCGCTGCAAGCTCTGCGCGATTGCCCACCGCAAGAATGCCGTGAATCGCCTGCTGCGTATCCGCATCGGTGGCATCCACAATCGCGCGCACCATACCCGCGCCCGCCGTCGCATTATCTTCCGGGTCAATCAGAATGATGCTGCCCGTCGTCCGGCTGTCGCCGTAGAGATCGGCCATAATTGGACGGCTCGTCTCCAGCACCACTTCGCCAATGTCGTTCAGCTCAAGCTGCAGCGCCTCGCGCTCGCCCAGGTTCTCCACGTCAATGCGCGACTTGATCGCCACCACCTTCGCACGCACCGTCTGCGACGTGTGCTTCAGCACGTACGTCGCACCCGGCACCAGTGGCTTGTTCTGCATCCACACCACAGTCGCTTCAAAATGGCGTGTCTTATGCGGCAGCGTTTCGACGGAAGCAATCATTTCGCCGCGGCTCAGGTCCACTTCATCTTCCAGCGTCAGCACCACAGACTGCGGCGCATGCGCCTCCTCGAGTTGCCCTTCCCACGTTTCGATGGAGCGCACGCGTGTACGCCGTCCCGAAGGCAGTGCAACAATCTCGTCTCCAAGCCGCACCGTGCCCGCGGCAATCTGCCCTGCGAACCCGCGGAAATCCTGGTGCGGACGCACCACGCGCTGCACTGGAAAACGCAGTCCCGTTGCATTGCGCTCAATCGCCAGCGGCAGAGTCTCCAGCAGTTCGAGCATGCTGGGCCCGCGATCGGGGTCCCCGGCGCGCCTGTCTTTGGCGGGCTGGGGTGACACGTACCACGGCGTCCGCTCGCTGCGATGCACAATGTTGTCGCCCTCGAGCGCGCTCACCGGCACCGTGATCAACTGCGCAATCCCGAGTTGCTTCGCCAGCGCCTCAAGCCCTGCACGATGCTGATCGAAAATCTCCTGCGAGAAATCCACCAGGTCCATTTTGTTGATGGCTGCAATCACAATCGGAATTCCAAGCAGGGCGTTGATGGCGGTGTGGCGGCGGGTCTGGTTCAGAATGCCTTTGCGCGCATCTACCAGCACAATGGCAACATCGGCCGTCGATGCACCCGTGGCCATGTTGCGTGTGTACTGTTCGTGGCCCGGCGTATCGGCGATGATGAACTTTCGCTTCACCGTCGAAAAATAGCGGTAGGCCACGTCGATCGTGATGCCCTGCTCACGCTCTGCGCGCAGCCCATCGGTCAGCAGCGCAAAATCGATCGCCTTGTTCTTTGTCACCGACTGAATATGGTCGTCGTACACCGAACGCGAGTCGTACAGCAGCCGGCCAATCAGCGTTGACTTGCCGTCGTCCACGCTGCCTGCCGTCGAAAAGCGCAGCAGATCCTTGGCGCGGTCTTCGGCCAGCATCTGCTCAATGCGGGCGTCTTCTGCCTGTGCGTCCACTGCGGTGTCCACTTCGGGAGAATCAGGTCCTGCGGCAAGCGTCACTACAATCTCCTCAGTTGAGCTCATTAGAAGTAGCCCTCGCGCTTCTTCAGTTCCATTGACCCATCGGTGTCGTGGTCAATAATGCGGTTGGCGCGCTCGGAGTTTCTCATTTCAACGAGTTCTCCAATAATCTTGGGCACCGTGTCGGCTTCTGACCGAATCGCTCCCGTGCACGGGCTGCAACCCAGCGAACGCAAACGGCACTTCACCCACTGCTCTTCGCCCGGCAGACCCTTCACAAACGGCTGCTCCAGCGGAATCAGCGAGTCGCCGCGCACCAGCATGCGGCGCTCCTTGGCAAAGTAGAGCGGCACAATCGGAATTTTTTCCAAATGGATGTAGTGCCAAATGTCGAGCTCCGTCCAGTTCGACAACGGAAACACGCGGATGCTTTCCTGCGGGGCGATGCGTGCATTGAACAGGTTCCACAACTCGGGCCGCTGGTTCTTCGGGTCCCACTGCCCATTCGCGTCGCGGAAGCTGAAGATGCGTTCCTTCGCGCGCGATTTCTCTTCGTCGCGCCGCGCACCGCCAAAGGCCGCATCAAAGCCGTAGTGCCGCAGCCCATCCAGCAGCGCCTGCGTCTTCAGGTAACCGCAGCAGCGTTGCGTGCCCAGCTCCACCGGGTTCGCACCCTTGGCAATCGCGTCTTCGTTGCGCCATACCAGCAGGTTCAATCCAAGTTCCGCCGTGTACCGGTCGCGGAACTCGATCATCTCGCGAAACTTGAAGCCGGTATCGACATGCAGCAACGGGAATGGGATCGGTCCCGGATGAAACGCCTTCTGCGCAAGACGCAGCATCACCGACGAGTCTTTGCCGATCGAGTACAGCATCACCGGCTTCTGAAACTCAGAAGCCACCTCGCGAATGATGTGAATGCTCTCGGCCTCGAGCATCTGCATGTGATTAAGCCTGGCGGCGGACGACATTCGGTTCTCCGTTTCTCGGTCGTGCTCGAAATTTGTGCTGAAAAAGAAAAATCCCGCGGCAGAGGGGAATCTGCGTCGCGGGCTTGGGTGGCTACTAAACTGAACTTACTGAAAGAGGCTCACACACAAGTCCGGCGCGGTGCACAACAACATGCACAACAGGTCGCCGGAGTGGAGCACATCTTCATTAGGGTCAACTATACCATTCCTTCATCTCAGGTCAATCGCCCTGTTTTGGGCACGTGATTGGCACCCAGGGTGCCACAGAAATAGCACTTTTCGGATGTTCTGTATGAACCAGGAGATGCAAAACATTCAAATAAGCTTTGAATTGTGCGAACTAATCCTTTTATTTCAATTACTTATATTCTGGCAATCAAAAGCTGCCTGTTTCGTTGACGTCATGCGCTGGTCACTTCGGTACTCCCTCTGCATCATTGTGTTATCGCATTTCGTCATCAATCGAGATAGCGATATACATGAGCAGCCGAATCCACTGTGCCTGAGTCGGTCGGGCGCTAGTGCTGCTTAACAAGGAGTGCAGCTTCTATCGATACATCGAAAAGGGCCTAATTCGAATGCGTTGTCCTTCCCCAATCGAAGATGAAAAAGGACGCCTGCTGGCGCTCGCCGAGTATGGCCTGAGCGAAGAGGATGTTCTCCCTGAGCTGCAGCCTATTGTGCTGATAGCAGCCCGTATGCTCGGTATGCCCGTTGCAGCTATCAATATGATTGGCAGCGACCACGTCTTCTTTGCCGCCAGTTTCGGCATTGGCGAGTGCGACATGCGCCGCGACGTCTCCTTCTGCGCGCATGCGATCACGCAGGACGATGTTTTCGTTGTGCCTGACGCGGCCCTCGATGAGCGCTTCCATGACAATCCATTGGTGACCAGCGGAGCCATCCGCTTCTATGCGGGCATTCCGCTGCTCTCGCCTTCCCGTCATGCTCTTGGCGCTCTCTGCGTCATCGACACAGCACCACGCCCCATGCTTTCGCCGCAGGATCGAGAACTGCTTCGAGACCTGGCTCGCATGACCTCTGACAAGCTGGAGCTGCGCCGCCTTGAGTGCGCTCGCCAAACAGATCGATTTACGTTTGAGAACATCGCCCAGACCTCGCCAGCGCCTATCGCCTGCTTCGATGCCGGCCTGCGTATCACTTTCTGGAATGCGGCCGCGGCGCGGTTGTTCGGTTATCCCGCTAATGAGGCGATTGGCCAATCGCTTCCCGAACTCCTTGCAGGCGGAGACCAGGCGCTTACCGCAATCATGCGCGAACTCTCTGTCGCGCCCTCCACGCCTGCTGAATGGCCGCGGTGCGAGGTTATTGGCTGCCACAAAGACGGCAGCACTCTTCCTCTGGAGGCTTCGTTTTTTGGCTGGACCGAAAACGGACGCAGAAACCTGGGCACTCTCCTCGCAGATATCTCTGAACGCCGGCGTCACGAACATGAGCTGACACGCATCACCAACTACGATCCGCTCACCGGCATGGCCAATCGCGAAATGCTGCGTAGGATTTTGACCGAGGAACTCGCGAAGAATTCACCGCTGGCCGTGCTCACCATCGATCTCGACAACTTCAGCGAGATCAACAATACGCTTGGTGTTACTACCGGCGACCGCATTCTCGCTATCGTGGCAGAACGTACGCGCAATTTGCTGCGCCCCATTGATACCGTTGCGCGCATTAGCGGCGACGAGTTTGCCGTGCTGCTTGCCCGTGTAGGCAATGCAACCCGCGCCTGTGCCTTCGCCAACGATCTGCTCGCTGAAATTGCGCAGCCTTTCTGCATCAATGGCGAGCAGGTACGTCTCACTGCAAGCTGTGGCATCGCGGTCTCTCCCGAGAACGGACGCGAGAGCGAGCAATTGCTCAGCAACGCGGACCTTGCGCTCTACCAGGCCAAAATTGCTGCGCGTGGCCACGCCTTCGTCTATGCCGAGCAGCTCCGTGAGCAGGCTACCGAACGCCGGCAGTGCCACTCAGAGCTGCATCAGGCTCTTGAAGACCGTGAGTTTGTCCTCTACTACCAGCCCCAGGTTCGCACAATGGACGGCGCAATTGTAGGAGCCGAGGCTCTGTTGCGCTGGAATCATCCCACGCGCGGGCTGCTGACTCCCGGCGCATTCCTGCCCGTTCTTTGTGCCAGCTCGTTGAGCGGCAGTGTGGGCGATTGGATACTCGAAACAGCCTGCGCCCAGCTGCACAAGTGGCATTCCGAATTCGGCAACAGCCTGCGTATGGGCGTAAATCTTTTCCCGGCTCAGATCGCAGGCGGCCGTCTGCAACAAAGAGTCGCGGAACTGCTCGTTCGCTACAATCTTCCACCCTCGTCGCTTGAGCTTGAGATTACGGAAAACATCGTTCTTGGCAAAGGCACTTCACTGCTCGACCCTCTGCAGGAGCTGCATCGCATGGGCGTTTCGCTGGCCTTTGACGACTTCGGTACCGGCTACGCTTCCCTCAGCCTGCTCAAGAGTTTCCCGCTGTCGCGGCTCAAGATTGACCAGTCCTTCGTGCGCAATCTCTGCACCTCGCGCCAGGACCGCGGCACCGTTGCCGCCGCCATCGAACTTGCCCGCGCGCACGATCTCCTCGTAATTGCTGAGGGTGTGGAAACCGCGGAGCAGCATGTGCAGCTCGCCACCATGCACTGCGACGAGATGCAGGGATACCTCTTCGGCAAACCAATGCCCGCCGATGACTTCACTGCGAGACTCTGCACCGTGCACACACCTGTGAATTCCCATATTGCACGCTTGGCGCAATAACACAGGCTTGCAGGGATACTGCGCATCCACCTCATGGCACGCCGGTGCGCGCCTGCCTCTAAATACACAGGGTTGAAAAGATACGAACGGCGAATCCGCCAGGTAGCCCGCGCCGTTCCTTATAATCCATCCTCAGTGGCCAATCGGACTTCCAGAATCGAAAAGCGTGTCGACAATCTTGCCGAGGCCAAAGCGGACGTACATGCGGACGCGCAACGCATTCTGCGCGAGTACCTTGGCAAAGCCGGACTTAAAAACAGCGCGAAGCGCGACTGCGTGTTGAGTGTCTTTCTCGACACGCGCGACCACCTGAGCACCGAAGAATTGCACCGCCTTGTCAAAGCGAAAGATCCCAGCATCGGCTACACCACCGTGTACCGCACGCTCAAGTTGCTTGCCCAGTGTGGACTGGCCTCCGAAGTTGAATTTCACGATGGCGTGGCGCGCTACGAGCACAGCCTTTACCGGCGCACCCATCACCACATGGTCTGCACCTCCTGTGGCGACTCCATCGAATTCTTCGCGCCGGAGATCGAGGCAGTTGAGGCCCGCATCGGTAAAAAATTCCGCTTCGCGCCCCAGCGTCACAACTTCCAGATCTACGGCACCTGCAAAACCTGCCGCGAACAGCAGAAGCAGCACTGATATCTTTGTCATGCTGCGCTAGAAGATGAACTTGACAGCAAGCTGCAACTGCCGTGGTGCGTCCGCGTTCACAATCTTGCCGAAATTCGAGCTGTCAGGGTTCCCATTTACCGCCTCCGGACCGAAGAACTGCGCATGATTGAACACGTTGAACGACTCGGCCCGCAGCACCAGGCTTCGCGTGTCGCCCAGCGTCATCCTCTTCTCCAGAGCCATGTCGAAGTTCTCCAGCCCCGGCCCGTAGAAAAACCGGCGCCGCGCGCTTCCCATCTCACCCACTGCCGGCATCGTGATCTGTGCCGTGTCGAATGCGGACTGCCCATTGCGCGGGTCGCGGTTCAGCTTCAAGTTACCGCCCGCGTAGTTCGGTGTATCCACGCCGTTGTTGTTAATACCGTTCGGCATCGATCCCAGCAGCGACGTATCGTCGTTGTTGTAGAGCGTCACCGGCATGCCCGTGCTGAAGCGCGTAATCCCTGAAAGCCTCCATCCCGTAACAATATATTTGTGGCTTTGCAGCAGCCTCTCAAGCGGCAGCGCGGCCGAGTAGCTCACCACAAAATTGTGGCGCACATCGAACGCCGATATCGCCTTGCTCAAGCCGGGATCGATCGGGTTCACTTCTTCCGAAAGGCTCGAGGAATCGTCCAGAGACTTGCCGTACGTATAGCTGCCCAGAATATCCAGATTCCGCGCGTGATGCTTCAGCGTCACTTCAAGAGCGTTGTAATTGCTCCAGCCAATCGTCTTCTGATACGTAATGCCATCGAATTCCGGCCCGAACGGCCCGCGCGCTTCCACAGTAGTCCCGTCAGCCTTGGTGAACACTCCTCCTTCGCTGAACGGCCCGCACGTATTCGTTCCCGGCATCACCTGGCTTGCGTCGCTCACGCTCAGGCAGCGTTCCGCATTGCCCGGCGAAGCCGGAGTAAGCACCAGCAGATGATGTGCCCCCGCCCCCACATAGCCCACACTCAGCACTGTCTCCGGGGTAAGCGCGCGCTCAATGGAGAAGTTGTAGCTCTCTGTATAGGGCGAATCGTTGCGGTAGTAGAACGCGGGATCGCCGGTAATCGGACTGTATTTCGTCCAGTCCACCGTCGTGTTTGGATGGCTCCTTGAAGCTCCGAAGGCGGGAATCGGCGAGGGGAACGGCTGCCCGTTCGTGCTGCCCGTACTTGCGGAAACAAACGGCTCGTCGAACAGCGGATGCCCCACCGTGCTGTCGTAGTCATAGCCATAAGGTGGGCACGCACTCATGATCCCGGCGGAGAGCCCTTCAAAGGCCGTATAGAACATCCCGTATCCTGCGCGTATATTGCTTTCTCCCGCGCCGCCAAAAATCTTCTCCAGCCAGCCGTTGCTCCAGCGCGGCGAGTAGGCAACACCCAGCCGGGGCGAAAAGTTGGACCACCTGCTTGGTGAAAGCGTGTTGGGAATTCCCCGGTCGCCCGGAAACACAATCCCCTCCGGCGCATCCGGATACACCTCCGACTGCTGTCCCAGAACAAACGTCTGCAGTTGGTTGTACTTCTCGTGCCACGGAGGCAGCATGTCCCAGCGCACGCCGTAATTCAGCGTTAGGTTCGTGCGCAATTGCCAGCTATCCTGCGCAAATATGCCTGCATATTTGTTGCGCGTATAGAAGCGGCTTGCGTCGCCCTGCTCGTAGGTGCTGGCCACGCCAATCAGAAAGTCCGCAAAGTCCAGCCCGGTCTCAGATCCCTGAAAAACGAAGGCCCCGTTGTTAATCGAGTTCGAATCGATATTCACCTGATCGACATGAACATCCGCTCCCACCTTGAACGTGTGCCGCCCCACCGCCTTCGACAAACTTTCCGTCATCTGATACGTGTTGTTCGTCTGCTGCTCGCCGGTCACGTCCACGCCGATCGTGAAGTCGTTGAACGATACGTTCTCAATGCCTTCCACCGCCGGATTCAGCGGCACAATACCCAGCGTCCCCACACCCTCCACAAATCCCTGCGACGCAAGCGAAGGGCCTACGCCGCCCACAGGCTGGCCAATCTTGTTCGCATTGCGCAGATAACTCAGGTGAAGATCGTTCACCAGCGTTGTGCCTGCGGTCGTCGTCCAGCCAACGTTGATCAGCTGCGCGCGCCCCTCTGAAATCGCGTTGAAGCCCGGAACATTCGCGCCGCCCTGCGCCGTCGGATAAGGATTGTCGAGACTGTATCCATCGTTGAAGTAGTAGACCGAGACATTGCCCACCGGCGCCGTCCAGTCCAGCCGCACAGCTGCCTTGTTGTCGGTCAGAGTCTCGTTTTCGCTTGATGTCGAAAAGCTCGTTCCACTCACATTCGGCTCCGGTATATAGGTAAGCAGCGTCTTCGCCGGCGCCGACCACGCCATCTCCGGAATCACACCACCGGGGAAAACACATCCGTCCATCGATGTTGCACAGTCTTGCGTATAGTAGGGCTCACCCGTCTTGATCGTCCGTCCAAGCCGCTGGCTCAGCAGCGATGCCAGGTAATCGCCGCTCACCTTGCCCGTCAACTGCGCGGCAACATCGCTCAGGTCTCCGCTCCGGTTCGCGGCCGACGGCACGGCAATATGTCCTGTCTCCACACCCTGCGTCATTCGCGTTCCCTGGTAATCGCCAAAGTAGAACAGCCGGTCCCGCTTCAGCTTCCCTCCCAGCGTTCCGCCGAACTGGTGACGGTCGTATGCGGCCCGTTCGCGTCCCAGATAGTTCGTCGCATCGAAATTGGTATTGCGAAAGAATTCAAAGGCGCTGCCATGCAGGTTGTTGGTGCCGCTCTTGGTATGCACCAGAATCTGTCCGCCGCTGAAGTTGCCATACTCCGCGTTGAAGTTGCTGGTAAGCACCTGAAACTCCGCAATCGAATCGAGATTGGGCAGCACGCTCGCGAAGTTGTTAAAGTCTTCTTCCACCGAACTGCCGTTGACCAAAAATCCATTGGCAGTCTCTCGTTGTCCGCTCACCGACATGTCGCCCGGATTCAGATCGCCCGAAGGCGGCGCGCTCGTGCAGCCCGACATCACCACGGCATTCGACTGCTTCGAGCTCTGTGGAATCACGCCCGCCTGCAGACCCAGCAGATCGGTAAATCCGCGTCCGTTCACCGGCATCGCAATCAGCTTCTCCTGTGAAACGCTGCCACCCACCTGTGTCGCGGCCACATCCATCGAGTCATTCGTGCCCGTTACCTCTACCGTCTCTTCCTGAATAGCCAGTTGCAGCACCACATCGTGCGTCGGCACCGCTGCATGCACCGCAACGCCGTTGCTCTCCAATGTCTGAAAACCGTTTGCCGTAACGCGAAGACGATACGTACCGGCCGGCAATTCCATGCGGTAGACACCCGCCTCATCCGCCGTTCCTTCATGCGCCACGCCCGTTGCTGTCTCCGTCGCTGTCACATGCGCGCTCGGAATCACAGCTCCACTTGGATCGTGAACAACACCGGAGAAGGGAAGTAGCTCTTGCCCATGCAAAGCAACTGCAAACAGAAAGGTGGCGGCAAGCAGAAAGAAAACGCGGCGAATCGCGCAAAAAAGCAGAGGGCGAATCATAGTGCGGCTCCAAAACAATCCCAGGTGCGATGGAAATGAACCTGAAAATCATTTTCAAAATAGAGCCGCAGGCATTTCCCGCAAGTGACCGCTGTCACAACTGCGACAAATTTGGTCCTGATTCTAGAAATTGTCCCGCATTCTGCATCGTGCCCGAGTGCCGCGGCACTCGGTTCCGCACGGAAAACGACCTGCTACTTACCGATGCAAAATGTTGAAAAGATGAGGTTAAGAATGTCGTCCGAGGTCGTCTGCCCGGTCAGCGAGTCCAGCGCCCACAACCCCCGGTACAGGTCGATCAGAATCATTTCATGAGGGATAGCTCCCTCATTCGCCCGCGCCGCATCGGCCAGCGCCTCGCGAGTCGATGTAATCGCCTTCTGATGCCGCAGGCTCGTCAGCGGTCCCGGCTCGGCTGCCGCCCCACCCGTGGCAAGCGCCACAATCTGCCTGCGCAGCTCGGCAATGCCTTCACCAGTTAATGCAGAAGTCCGCAACACCACCGCAGCTCCTGCCGGAACCTCCGCCAGCGGCTGTCCCTCGCCCAGCAGGTCGCACTTATTCAACGCGACAATCGTCGGCCGCCCTTCGGCAGCGGCAAACAGCTCGCGCTCTTCTTCGTTCAGCGCCTCGGTCGCGTCCAGCACAATCAGTACCAGCGCGGCATCGGCAAAGGCCTCACGGCTGCGCGCAATGCCCAGTTGCTCGACCTCTTCAAACGCCTCACGCAGGCCGGCCGTGTCCACCAGCTCCAGTGGAATCCCCTCAATCGCAATCCGCTCCGTCACCGTGTCGCGCGTCGTCCCCGGCGTCGCCGTCACAATCGCGCGGTCGCGCTCGGCCAGTTTGTTAAACAGGCTGCTCTTGCCCGCATTCGGCCTTCCCACAATCGCCAGCGTCAGCCCGTCATGCACAATCCGCCCGCGCGCAAACGAGGCTTCAAGCGCCGCCAGCGGCGGATCGATCTCGGAGATTCTCCGCGCAATCTCCTCGCCCGGCGTCACCTCTACATCGTCCTCGGCAAAGTCGATGCCCGCTTCCAGCAGCGCGATCAACTCCACCAGTTGTTGCTTCAGCGGAAGCACGCGCCGGCTCAGCGCACCGCCCATCTGGCTTGCCGCCTGCCGTGCCTGCGTCAGTGTCTGCGCATCAATCAGGTCGCGCACCGCCTCGGCCTGCGTCAGGTCAATCTTCCCCGCCAAAAATGCACGCTGCGTAAACTCGCCCGGCTCCGCCAGCCGCGCGCCCAGCTCGAGAGAGCGCCGCAGCAGCAAATTCAGTACCACCGGCGACCCATGCGCCGCGATCTCCACAAGATCGTCGGCAGTATACGAATGCGGCGCGGCAAAGTACGTCACCATCGCCTCGTCAATCTTCGTACCCTCTTCCGCCGTCTCATCCAGCACATCGGCCAGCCGCGCATGCGCGTGCTCCAGCGGATGCCGCAACTGCACAAGCTGTGCCGCAATCGACGCCGCATCCGGCCCGCTCAGCCGCACAATCCCAATGCCGCCCCGCCCCGCCGGGGTTGAAACCGCTGCAATCGTCTCCGTCGCTGCAGCCTGCGCGTGCTCTTCGTTCATTTCCGCTTCGTTCATGGCGCTCTCTGTATTGTAGGCAGCGCGTCAGCCTGCTTGCTCCATCGCCCGCACATACCGCAGACACACCACCAGCGGCACAACCCCCACCACGCCAAAGCTGCAATCAATCAGCCGCCAGTAGAAGGGAATCCCGCGGACCGGCCCCGCAATCAGTGCCAGCGGAATCACGCCAGCGCACGCAATCACCCCGAATACCAGAACCCATTTGTTCCGCACCGGGTCCACCCACGGCCCGATGAACGCAATCGCGATCACAAGGTGAGCAAATGCCAGCCAGTCTGTCCCATAAGCCATGAAGGGATATTCCGCATTCGTCTTTTCAATCGCCGTATGCACACGGCGCAGCCACGTGTGCAGCGCAGGCTCGCCAGCCGTTGCCGCAGGCGCAACGTGAAACATGCGGTTCAGCAGCGCCGTTTCGCTCTGCAGCGGAAACGCCGTCACGCCGCTCAGCACCAAGCCTGCGATAAACACACCAAGCCAGATGCGAATCCTGCGCAGATGAACAGCCTTCTCCGGCAAAATCATTGCTGCCCCCCAACACCACATTATCGAAGCATCGGCGGCTTTACCCGCTCCGGCGCAAACCTTGTGCCGCCGGCCGAAATATTCCTTGCGCAAACGTTTTAGCTTGTACTTCAGGCCCGCTATAATCCCTGTGCGCTTCTGCTGCCACAATTTGTGCTGCCCAAAGTTCCGGCCGCGGAGCACAGAGTTCTCATTCAGTAAGGTTGTGCTCAAGTGAAAGTACGAGTTTGTAAGCTCCCTCGCGCGGGGCGCAGTGTGCTCCGTGTTGTTAAGTGGTTTATTGTTCTTCCCGCCGTTGTTGCCTTTGCAGGTTGCATTCTTGCCTCAGCTCAGCAGCAGCCCACCATTGTCTGGCAGGGCGTATTGCACACAGCCGGTGGCGCACCCATTGCAAATGCCCACATTACCCTCACCGGCAGCACCACTGCCGAAGGCGCCACCGGCGCCGACGGCCACTTCACCCTGGCTCCGCTCCCAGCCGGCTCCTATCGCCTTACCGTTGAAAGTTCCGGCCGGCATATTGACTACGCGCAGCCCGTCGAACTCAACGACGCCACACGTGCAGCCCTGCTCACACTCTCCAATCGCGGCGAGCTCACCGTCTCCATACTGCAGGAGAAAACCCAGTCTGCCACGGGTGGTGAAGAGCTCTCCAGCCAGGCCGTCAGCGAGCTTCCTCTCAACAAGCGCGACTTCAGCACCCTGCTTCTGCTTGCCGCCGGCACCATGACAGACACCAACGGCGCAACCAACTTCACCGCGCAGTTCGCCATCAACGGCCAGCGCGGCGTCGAGGCCACCTTCGCCATGGACAGCGCTGACATCAGTGACCCGGAAATGGGCGGCGCCACCTTCTCCAACTTCAACGTCGACGCCATCGAAAGCGTCGACTCCAGCTCCGGCTGGATGCCCGCCGAAATCGGCCATGGTGCGGCAGGCTTCACCAATATTCATACGCGTTCCGGCGCAAGCGGCTTCCACGGCTCCTTCTTCGAGTTCGTCCGCAACTCCGCATTCGACGCGCGCAACTACTTCGATTACCCCACACCTGCTTATCCCGGCCGCATTCCGCCCTTCCGCCGCAATGAATTCGGCTTCACTAACGGCGGCCCGGTCTATATTCCCCATCTTTATGACGGGCGAAAGAAAACGTTCTACTTTACGCAGTACCAGGGCTTCCGCCAGGTGCTGGGCACCACGCAGGTCATGCCTGTCCCCACTGAAAGTGAGCGCAGCGGCATCGATCCGGTCACCTTCTCTGACGGCTCCACTGACACGCTGCTCGTTCCCGTCAAGCCTGATATCGCCGCCATCCTCGCGCGCTATCCCATGCCCAACTTCACCGCTGGCAGCTTTGGTCCGCACACCTACGCCACTGCATCCAAGGTCGTCACCAATGCCGACCAGTTCAGCCTCCGCATTGACCAGACCTTCTCACCCAAAGATCAGTTCATGGCTCGTTTCAGTCTCGACAACCTCAACGGACCAACCACCAATCCTGACCAGACCGCCATCGATCCGCAGTTCGCCGTCGAATACATCGACAGACAGCGCAATGTGATGGGTAGCTACACACGTACCGTTTCGCCGCGCCTCATCCTCGAGTCGCTCCTCAGCATTACGCGTTCCACCCCCGGCTTTCCCACAAAGGACTACACAGATCCCGCCGTCAAATTCAATGACAGTCTCTTCGAGGCCTTCAACTCCGCGGCTGGTTCTGTCATGCAGGCTTACGGCAATCTCTTCCAGGGTCGTCAGTCGCTCACATATTCCACCGGCAGCCACACCATCAAGGCTGGCGTTGAAGCCCGCATCAATCGCGACACCACTTACTTCGGCATCAGTCCCAACGGCGAATATGACTTTGGCGGCGGCACTGCCTACGCCACCGAAGCCATACCTTCGCAGAGCGGCACGCACAACATCGCCGTTGGCGATCCACTTCCCGACACGCTCTCCGGCTTCCTCTCCGGCAGTCCCTTCGCGTACACCGTTGACATCGCTCCGCCCCAGGTTTCCAGTGGCGAGCACGCCGGTCCGGCCGCCATCAATCGCGAGAACTACAACGTCTGGGTGCAGGACACATGGAAGGTCACTCCCCGCTTCACGCTCGACTACGGTCTTCGCTGGGAGCTCTACACACCCATCACTGAACGCGCTCATCGCACCGCGCGCTTTGCCATGGTGGACGGCGAGCAGCAGTACGTCATCAATCCGCAACCCGGCTACAAAACCAAATGGCTCGCTTTTGCGCCGCGCATTCAGGCTGCCTGGCAGGCCACCAGCAATCTCTCCATCCACGCAGGTGGCGGAGTCACCACCATCCCGCCCAACATCTGGCAGGACAACTTCCTCACCGGCTCCACACCTTTCTCCGTTTCCCCGCGCCGCATCTCGTCAAGCGCTGCGCCTCTCGCGTACGGCTTCCAGATCACATCGGCACAGGTGCCCAACACCTACACGCCCGATGGCGAAAACATCCTTGCCGGCCCGCCGAAAAACATCAAACCTAACACCATCATGGATGTCGATCGCTACGAACAGGACCTCGCCGCCACACAGGGCGGCGTCGTGGCCGCGCTCAACCTCAGCGGCATCGACCCCAATTTCGGCAACGCCACACTCTTCATCTGGACCCTCGGCATGGAGCGCAAGTTCGGCAACCTCACCGCCGACGCAGCTTACGTCGGCACTGCCGCGCAGCATCTGCCCACCTACACCTACCCCAACGCATTTCCCGGCGCGGGTCCCGGCTTCGCGCCCCACACCACCTTTGACAGCAATGGCGATGTCACTGGCGGCTTCGGCGTTGAAAACGTCATCAACGCCCTCGCCCATTCCACTTATCACGCCCTGCAAACCTCGCTCTCCGGCACCGTCGGTCGCAGCGGTCCCGGCATCCAGGCCAGCTATTCCTGGAGCAAGTCCATCGACGATACCAGTATGGTCATCGGCGGCACAGGCTCCACCGGCGCCGTCACCTCTGGCTTCCCGCAGAATCCCTTTGACTGGCATCCCGAAAAAGGACCGAGCAGCTTCGACGTCACTCACAGCTTCGGCCTGAGCGTCGCGCAATATCTGCATCTCGAAAGCGTCGACTTCCTCCACCCCATCAGCCGCGCCGTCACCTCCGGCTGGGAGCTGCTCTCCATCTCCAGCATCAGCTCCGGCTCGCCCTTCACCGTCTACTCCGGCATCCAGCAAACCGGCTACGGCTCCGTCGGCACCGATCGCCCCAACCAGATCGCCAAACCCAGCCTCTCCACCGCGCGCAAAAATCGCCAGGACTACTTCGGCGAGGGCGACAACAACGCTTCGGCCTTCTTCTCTATTCCCATTCACGTTGCCGGTGGCACCGGCCCCAACCAGGGCCTCTTCGGCACGCTCGGCCGCAACAGCTTCCGCGGGCCCGCCTATTACAACTTCGACTTCGCCGTCATCAAGGACACATCCATCGGCCGTCGCGCCAGCGGAGTCGAGCGCATGGCCCTCCAGTTCCGCGCCGAGCTCTTCAACCTCTTCAACATCGTCAACATGGGACTGCCCGCCAACGTGCTCACCGGCTCCGGCTTCGGCCAGATCAGCAAAACCGCAGGCACCTCCCGCCAGATCCAGCTCTCTCTCAAACTCGTCTACTAAAGCCCATTCCTATTGAATGTCATGCCGAAGTGGGTGCCCCCGGTCCCGCGCAGTTGGGGACCGGGGAAGCACAGCTCTCCTGCGAGCGAATAGTGAGCATCTGCCGCACCGCAGGTACCGAGCGTCTGCGCATGCAGTGCCGAGTGCCCCATCCTTCGCGGAGCGATGAGTGGGATTCCACAGCTCTCCTGCGAGCGAATAGCGAGCATCTGCCGCACGCAGTGCCGCAGGTGCTATAAGGGTTCCGTCCTTTCGGAGGCTCTCTCAATGCTTCGTATCTTCACGCGCTCTCTCGCCGCCCTCGCTCTCACCGCCGCTGCATCCCTTGCCGCCCAGCAGCAGCCGGCCCAATATGACATGCACGAAGTCCCGCCGGCCTCTGTCGGCTTCTCATCCGACGGCATCGCGCGCCTCCACACCCTCATGCAGGACGCAGTCCAGAACCACCAAGTCGCCGGCGTCGTCACCATCCTCGCCCGCCACGGCAAGGTCGTCGACTACCGCACCTACGGCTGGCAAAACATCGAGAACAAAGTCCCCATGTCCAAGTCCACCATCTTCCGCGACTACTCCATGACCAAGGTCGTCACTGCCGTCGCCATGATGAAGCTCTACGAACAGGGCAAGTGGCTCCCATCCGACCCCATCGCCAAATTCATCCCCGAGTTCGCCCACCTCAAGGTCTACGCCGGCACCGACGCCTCCGGCAAAGTCATCCTTGAAGATCCCATCCACCCGCCCACCATGGCCGAGCTCATGACCCACACCGCCGGCTTCACCTACGGCCTCTTCGGCAACACGCCCGTCGACAAGATGGTCCGCGACGCCAACCTCTTTCAGTCCGCCGACCTCCACGAGTTCATCACCAAACTCGCGCAACTCCCGCTCCTCTATCAGCCCGGCACCAAGTGGGTTTACTCCGTCTCCATGGACATCCAGGGCTACATCGTCGAAAAGCTCTCCGGCAAAACTCTTCCCCAGTTCTATCGCGACGAAATCTTCCAGCCCCTCGGCATGAAAGACGCAGGCTTCTACGTTCCTGAGGACAAGTGGTCGCGCTTCGCCACGGTCTACCACGTCCAGCCCGACGGCTCCCTCTCCGCGCAGGGCAATGAGAACGTCAACCGCCGCGACTTCGCCCGCCAGCCCACTCTGCCCTCCGGTGGCGGAGGCATGGTCTCCACCGCGGAAGACTACTTCCGCTTCGCTGAAATGCTTGCCCACCACGGCCAGCTCGACGGACACCGCATCCTCTCGCCGTCCATCGTCCACCTCATGAGCTCCAACCACCTCGCGCCCCATCTGCTCACCGGCGAGTTCAGCATCGGCGCGCAACGTATGCGCCCCGGCTTCGGTTACGGATACAACTGCGCCGTCGTCTTCGACCCGCCAACAGCAAACCTGCCCGAGGGTAAAGGCACCTTCTTCTGGGACGGGGCCGCAGGTACCTGGTTCTGGATCGACCCCACCAACGACATTGTCTTCGTCGGCATGATCCAGCGCATGGGCGGCACACCAAACACGGAGAACCTCCAATACCTCAGCCGCAGCGTAGTCTACGGAGCACTGGTCGATCCGGCGGAATAAGGCGCTCTGCGCTCGCAATGCATCAAGTCCCTCTTATCGATACTTTAATAGGATGAGCTGATCCGCAGTTGTGAGCTCTGGCATTTCGAAAGCCGGGATGCTAAGTTCTTCTCGCAGCCGTGACGTCGTCTCGTACTGCGTAAACCGCATCGGCGTGCCCGCGCATAGGCTCCATTGCGCGTCATTTGTTACGTTGCCCGTCAAAGCAGGCCACGTCAGATTTACACCCGCATCCCACACCGATGTGATTCCGAATTCGGCCGGACCAGGGTCAAGCCCGCCGGCCCAGTCGTTTGATTTGATCTGATCCCGGGTAGATTCTGCCCTGCAATCGCCCCATTTCCAGGTAACCGACACATTCGTCAGTTGCGGAGTATTCATTGCCGACCGGCATGAAATCCCCCTCAACTCGTCAGGATTCCACATCCAATGCGTTGGTTTGCAGACTCCGATCTCAGGAACGGCAAAGTCTGCATCTCGCAGGGGAATTACCGACTCGCTCGATACATGCGCCATCGACATTGCAACTGAAATGCGCAGCGTAACCGGGCCATTCTTAAACTCCTCATAGGTCTTGCGTCGTATTTGGAAGCGCAGCCATGTATTTCGGCTTCCCGGAAGAAACCTATCCGCAATCGTTCCCTCCCACGGAGATACCCATTTCTCGCCACGACCGTTCTCCATGGAAACACGGACCGCCTGTTCGACCGCTACATTGCCGTCCGAAACACCCGACTGCGCCACGGGAATTGAAATGACGACTGATTTTTCGTCGCCTGAAAGGCTCGCTGAAGGTGGAGATAAGCCCGGCGCACCAAACGCAAACGTAACGGGCAGTGCCGTACCGGCAGCAGGTTTCGGAAAGTAGTGATTCATGACTGCGGCGTCAGGATCGAAGAAGTTCATCAAACAGATCGCAACGGTAAGTGCTAGGACCGTAAGCCATGCAACCTTCGCATTCCGCCGCGCATACATCACTATGATCGCTGCCATTGATCCACAGATCAACAATCCATATCCAAGAATGCTACTGAGCAAATCCGGTAGGCTGATCGACGAGTAGGAGACGACGGAAACGATGCCGGCCGTTGCAGCAATTACCAGAACCAGGCCGAGCAAAACCAGCATTAGACGGCCAAATCCCTTGGTCAGCGTCACCAGTGCGACAAGCGGCAACATGCAGGCCGCCGTAAGAAGAAACAGATTGAAGAACAATCCGCCCAGGTAGTGAAACGGATTGAAGCCCGCTTCACGCAACAGGACGCACTGAGCAATGAAAAACGGCGCATACAAGAAGGTCACAAGATAGAGAAATTTTGCGGCGAGCAGCTTACGCCAGTCATAGGGGCGCGTAATCCAGTGCTGCGTATTGCCCACAAGCCTGTCGCAATGAATAGCGCGCGCAGTCAATATCACCCATGCAACCGGAACAAGAACGACGAGGCAATACGCTAGAACGCCCATCGGCCCCTGGGCTCCGAAGAAGCGAAACATATGTCCACCGCTGAGGGGATTGTCCTCCACGCGCCACGTCGTCGGATACACCAGCACAAACGCAACCAGCAGGGATATACAAATCAGAATTTCCGGCCAGAAACGGCGCGCGTCTTTCACAAAAATCGCGAGGATCTGCTTCACGCTCTCACCTCCGATGCGGTCCGATCTTCTGTCGCTTGTTGACGCGTGCCACGGCTGGTCTTTGCAATTGCAAGGAATATCGCGCGCAGCGTCATCGCTTCCACTCTCACGTCATGTGCAGTCGGAAAGTACCTCATCAACTCCACTGAACATTCGGCTTCGCTATAACCGCTATGCACAAACCGCACCACTGAATCCGCAGCCTCAATCTGCAACCATGATTGAGGCACGCCCTCCGGAACTTTCGCTGAGCTCTTCATTGTCACCGTCACTTCGCGGAAACGCTCGGTGAGCGATGACATTTCTTCCTGGAAGAGCAGCCGTCCGCTTTCCAGAAAGCCCACATGGCTTGAGAAGCCTTCGATCTCAGCCAGATCATGCGACGACAGAAACACCGTGGTCTCAGGAACACGGTCCAGCAATCCCTCAATCAGTTCATCGCGAACCAACGGATCGAGACCGGAAAGCGGCTCATCCAGCACCAGCAGGCGCGGACGGTACGCAAGCGAACTCGCAAACGCAGCCTTCATGCGCATGCCGCGCGAAAGATGCTTCAGCTTGCGATCAAGTGGAAGATCGAATTGACGCACCAGTTGCGCCTCAAGCTCGCAGTCCCAGGTTGGATAGAAATTCCTGTAGTAACGCAGCATCTCGCCCACACGCATCCAATCAGGAGCTTCCTGGTTTTCTGAAACGTACCCAATCTCACAAAACACATCGGCGGCAACCCGCTTTGAATCCCGTCCCAGCACGGTAGCCGTTCCCGCGCTTGGGCGGAAAATGTTCATCAACACTTTGATCAGCGTGGTCTTGCCGGCTCCGTTTGAACCCACAAGCGCGTAAATCGCGCCCTCCGGAACCTCCACTCCTACTCCCTCAAGCGCAACCGTGCGACCAAAGCTTTTCCTCAAATGATCAGTCCGTATCGCGAGCGTCATCTTGGCTCTCGACCTCCTTCTCCGCCTGCTCTGCCCGTCCTGCTGCCTTTCCCTCCCGTACCCAATCGATTCCAGTGTGCGGACAAAGCCTCAAGCGCCTCATCCAGCTCAATTCCAAGACGCTTGGCTTCCACCACAAGCTCTTCCATCTCGCGTCCCAGCAATTGCATCCGTTCTTCACGGCTGGCATTGCGTGGCTTCGCAACAACCGTTCCAATACCGGGCCTCGTCTCTAGCAGACCCTCGTTGATCAAATGCCCAATGACCTTATGCGCTGTATTCGGATTGATCTTCAGCTCACGGCTCAACGCACGCACTGATGGGAACGAATCACCGGCGCGCAACTGCCCCGCAATCATCGCTTTCTTGGCTGAATAGACAACTTGCTCAAACAGAGAAGTGCCTGCTTCAAAATTGACCCGGAAAGGTATCACTCCCGTACTATAACACGTAGTACACCTATTGCAACTGAAATCTCATCGCCGTGAAAAGTGCCCTCAACCAACCGATCCCTAAGCTACAGTTATCAAGTCACCCGCTAAGTTGCGACCCATGCGAAAAGCTCTGCTGACTCTCGCCCTCTTACTCGCCCTCGCTCCCATCGCGGCGGCCGCCACCGCACCCAAAGACCTGCCCAAATCAACCGACTGCGTCAGCGACTTCGCGCACGTCCTCTCGCCCGCCGCCATCAAAAAGATTGACCGCATCTGCGCACTGTTGGATCACTCCAAACCCGGTACCCAGCTCGCCGTCGTCACCATCCCTTCGCTCGATGGCGCAGACATTGCGGACTACGCCCGCGACCTGGCCAATACCTGGGGCGTCGGCAACAAAGCCACCAACCGCGGAGCGCTCCTTCTCCTCGCCATCCAGGACCATAAATGGCGCATCGCCGTCGGCTATGGCTTGGAGAGCACCTTGACCAACCCCCGCACGCAAAAAATCGGAGACACCATGATTCCCCGCCTCAGGAAAGGCGACTTCGATGGAGCCGTGCTCCTCGCGGTTCAAAAGATCGTGCAGGCCGTCTCTGGGCACAAAGCCTCAGCGCAAGAACCGCGAGAGTAAGGTTCCGGCCCGGCTCGGTTCGTTCCCGCCCGTTCACCCCGCAACCAACGGCTGCGGCAACCTCGTGTACTGGCCCTTCGTCTCTTCACAGATCAACCACAATGAACATCATTAATAAACTCAAAAACCGTTTACCCACTTGCCTAGTTTTCACGACAAATCATTCTCATTTAGATAAGGCCTAGGATTGAGACTTCTCTCCGCAAGCATACTGCCTATTTTCGGACCACCCGAGAAAACAATTTGTAAATTCGCCGTTCACTCAAACCCCTCTAATAATTCATCTTCTCTGAAATTCCCGTAAATTGCGCTTAAGGGCACATTACCATGGGGCTAGCCGATAACACTAGATATGAGCAGATGCTGGTCATATTCCAACTCTTCTTTATTCCTGCCACTTCAGATTTATGAATAACTCGGGTTTCCATTGGCTCTGTTTTATTGGCATATCAGACATCTCAGAGCATTACAATTAGTCCATATTGAATTGACGCTCGTCTCAATATATCGCTCTTTCACTCTATTGAGTTTTACTGTCGGGAAATGGCGAATTGAGAACGTGTGTGGCTCGATTGATGATCTTGAGGCTTCGGCGATGCAATTATCCGATTTGCGCGTGGCGATTGTTCACTATTGGTTCGTGAATCGATCTGGCGGAGAGCGCGTTGTCGAAACTCTTGCGGAACTGTTTCCGCAAGCAGATTTGTATTCTCTGGTGGCGGACCGAAGTGTACTTGCCCCCGCGCTTCGAAGCAGAAAACTGAACACTTCCTTTCTGGACAAAATTCCAGGAGCCAGAAAGTTCTATCGTCATCTCCTGTTTCTTCAGCCAATGGCTCTCGAGCAATTCGATTTGAGCCAATACGATCTTGTCCTTAGCTCCGAGTCTGGGCCGGCAAAGGGCGTCTTAACATCTTCCAAGACATGCCACATTTGTTATTGCCACTCCCCCATGCGTTACATCTGGGACATGTATCACGAATATCGGAAGGGCATGAATCCAATCGTCCGTTCGGTTTTTAGTCTGACGTCCCACCCCGTGCGCATGTGGGACTATGCGTCGGCAGGACGAGTCGACTATTTTGTCGCAAATTCGCAGTTTATTGCCTCCCGCATCCGGAAACTGTACAGGAGAACAAGCACCGTCATTTATCCCCCTGTTAACACCGCAGCGTGCCGCTCGGATGCAGCACGCGAAGATTATTATCTTGCCGCTGGACGGCTCGTTGACTACAAACGCATTGATTTAGCAATAGCCGCCTGCAACAAGCTGGGTAGAAAACTCAGGGTTATTGGCGACGGGCCTGAGGCGCGCGCGCTTCGGAAGATGGCCGGCCCTTTAGTTGAATTTCTCGGAAGGGTCAGCGATTCGGAATTGCATCGGCAATTGGCAAGCTGTCGCGCTCTCCTCTTTCCCGGAGAAGAGGATTTTGGCATCATTCCGGTCGAAGCGCAAAGCTTTGGACGGCCAGTGATTGCCTTTGGTTCTGGAGGAGCGCTGGAAACCGTGCGAGGAGACTTACCCAATAGGACTGAAACCCGGAACAGGACTGGCGTGTTCTTCTTGCAGCAGAATGTGTCAAGCCTTACTGACGCGATTCTCAATTTCGAACAGCAAGAGAATCAATTCGATCCGCACTCCATTCGCGAACATGCACAACAGTTCGATACTGCAATTTTCAAGGAAAGAATGCAGACCTACATTGTCAATGCATATCAAGAGTTCAGGAGTTATCTTCAGCCTTTAACATAAAAGCAGGCCACTGTGGATGCATCGGAAAGACAAGGCCAAGCGATGATGAAACGAGGAATCTGTCTCACGTGAAAATTGCCGTAGTGCAACGGGCAAATGCAAGAAATGTCCTCTCGCTTTCCGGTACTCCATATTACGCAACAAAGGCCCTGGAAGAGCATGTCGGCGAGGTTGTATTTGTCGGTTCTGATAATTCACGATTAACCCGCGGAATCGAGACTGCGGGTTTGGCGTTCAACCGTCTGATTCATCCGCTCTTCAAGCGCCGTATCGCGCCGGACCATCACCGTATTCTGGCGAACAGGCTTGCCCATGTCTTCACCAGTCAGGTCGAAGCCTCAGGTTGCGATGTGATCTTCGCACCCAATGCATCTGTTGAAATCGCCAGCATAAAAACGAAGATTCCAATCGTTTATTACTCCGACTTGAACTGGGCCGACATTGTCGACTATTACCCGGGATGCTCATCGGTGTTCAGGTTCGCCCGCAACGAGGCAGACCGCATTGATGCTACTGCCATGCGAAAATCGTCGGCTCTGATTTATCCGTCGCTCTGGGCAGCCCAAACGGCAATCGAGCACTACCATATCGAACCGAGCAAGGTGCATTACATCCCGTGTGGAGCGAACTTCGATAAAGCAGATATCCCGCCGGCGGATCTCGCTCTCCAGCATTCGTTCGAGAGTGGTGTCGAACTCCTTTGGATAGGCGTGGACTGGAACCGCAAGGGAGGGGATATTGCGTTCAACTGCCTCGTCGAACTTGAAAGGCGGGGCGTAGATGCACGGCTGGTTATTTGCGGTTGTCTTCCGCCTGAACGCTATAGGCACCCGAAAATGCGCGTCATTCCCTTCCTGAATAAGCACGATCCGGAACAGCGCCAGCAGCTCTCGAACCTGTTTCTTCATGCCACATTTTTCCTTTTCCCCACAATGGCAGAAGCCTATGGAATTGTTCTCTGTGAGGCGAGCGCCCACGGGCTGCCTTCGCTGGTGAGGAACACCGGCGGCGTTGGAGGCGCGATCACGGACGGAGCGAACGGCTACCTCATGGCGCCAGACGCTAAAGGGGAACGCTATGCCGAAAAGATCATTGAGGTTATCCAGCAACCTGCCGTGTACGATGGACTCGTGAAGGCCAGCCGCGAAGCATATGAACAAAGACTCAATTGGGATGCCTGGGGACGTTCGGTAAAGCCAATCTTCATGAAAGCTGTAGGGAAGCAAATTCATTGAAGCGCCGTTTGATCAAGAATGCAGTGGCCAATCTCACCCGGGGAGGAGCTGCAGCGGTCGTTGCGCTGCTTCTGCCGCCAATCTTAGTGCGCCATATGCCAGCTGCTTCCTATGCCGTCTGGGTGCTTGCTCTGCAGGCAGCCGCATATGTTGCTTATCTCGATTTCGGGCTTCAGACGGCAATTGGCCGCTATATTGCCTATGCCAACGAGAAACGGGACATCGCATTGCGCGATGGTGTCTTCAGCACTGCTTTGGCAGGACTAACTCTTGCCGGCGCACTGGGATTCCTGCTTGTTGTGGGAATTGCACTAGCCTCGCATAGAATTTTTCCTTCCATTCCGTCCGCGTTGCTCCCCGCTTTGCGCATCACTATGCTCATCGTGGGGTTTGGAACCGCGCTTTCCATGCCAGGATCAGCATGGAGCGGGATCTTTATTGGTCTGCAGCGATTCGAGATCCCTGCTTTGGCGAACGGTACAGGGAAACTCCTCTCTGCTATTGCCCTGATCTGGGCAGCCATTACAGGCAAATCTCTGGTGTTTATGGCATTCATCATGGCCGTTGCGAGCCTATACAGCTACGGCATGCAATTCTTGGCGCAGCGCCGCGTAGCGCCCGGCATTCACTTCAATGCAACACTCATTACACGCCCAGTCATTCGGGAACTCTTCGGCTACTGCTTCAGCCTCAGCATCTGGTCTTTTTCAATGCTGCTGGTCAATGGCTTCGATTTGATTCTCGTCGGACGCTTTCAATTCTCGGCAGTCACTCCCTACTCGGTATCAGCCACGCTTATCACGTTTCTTGCAGGTGTTCAGATTGCTATCTTCGGTGTGATTATGCCGCACGCCGCAGAACTGCATGCGCAGGAAAATCCCACCGCTTTGGGAAAGTTATTGATTAAGACAACAAGGCTTGGATTGCTGATTCTGCTACTCAATGGATTACCGCTCATTGTCTTCGCAACTCCTATCATTAAGGTCTGGATCGGCGTGGAGTTTGCTAAAACAGGTGGCACCCTCCTTGCAATATTAGTTGCAGCCAATATTGTGCGCTTGATTGGCACGCCCTATGCCTCGATTCTTCTTGGGACGGGCCAACAAAGACTAGTCATTATTAGCCCTCTCATGGAAGGCGTGACTAATCTTCTCTGCAGTATTTTCCTGGGATGGAAGTTCGGGGCAGTTGGCGTTGCATGGGGAACAATGATAGGTGCGTTGGTAGGCATGCTCGCTAATATTTTTTATAATCTCCCGAGGACTAGACGTTACGTTGACGTTGGTCTGCGTGAATATATCAACAGAGGAATACTCATACCGAGCGTCGCGTTTCTTCCGGTTCTCGCAACTGCCATCTACCATGCGTTCAAAAGTGACACAACTCTTATACTCTGGGTCATCTCTCTCGGATGTTCGTTATGCTTGTCTATATTAATGATGATGCGGTCCATCCCTCAAAATCGGAGAGCCTGATGTCCTATCTATGGAAAACACTACGACCTCAAATTGCCTCCATCAAAAAAAATTTAGTCAACCGCCCCGCTGGCTTGAAACAACTCGGCAACGAGTCTGTGGTGAAGCGGCCCTGGCGGTTTGAAGGTAAGAAGCATATCGAGATTGGGTCGCGCACTGTTATCTTTTTTGGATCTAACATCTGCGCCGTTGAGAAATACAGAGGAGGCACCTTTACTCCGTCAGTTTTGATCGGTGATGACGTGTACATCGGACATTACGCGTTCATTACGGCAATTAATTGTATTGAGATCGGGAATGGCAGCGTCTTAAGTGAGCATGTCTACATCACTGATTTCTTTCACGGCCTAGATCCTCAAAATGGCCTAATCATGGAACAACCACTAGAGAGTAAGGGGCCAGTAAAGATCGGAAAGAATTGTTTTCTTGGTTATCGCGCTTCTGTAATGCCCGCAGTAACACTCGGCGACTGGTGTATAGTTGGCGCAAACTCGGTTGTTACGCGATCATTTCCGAGCTACTCAATGATTGCTGGATCTCCGGCCAGGCTCCTTAAGACCTATTCTCATGAGCTCGGGCGGTGGGTCGCACCAAGTTCCGGTATGCCCAATGGAGGTCCAATTTGAGCAGGCGCATACTCATTACGGGTGGTGCAGGCTTCATTGGTTCTCGTGTTGCCAGAAGCTTACTAACAGCCGGCCTCGAAGTTTCGATCCTCGACAACTTCATACCCCAGATCCACGGAGATAACACCGAACTTCCCGAGCACCTGCGTAACTCCGTTCAATTGTTCCGCGGCGATGTCCGCGACATAGATCTTTGCGCCCGTGCCCTGGAAGGTTGTCAAGCGCTTGTGCACCTGGCGGCCGAAACGGGTACCGGACAATCCATGTATCAGGTACGCCACTATAGTGACGTGAACGTGACAGCAACTGCAGGAATTATGGAGCTTTTGTTGTCAGGCAGATACTCATTGCAGTCCATGGTGGTCGCCTCATCAAGAGCTGTCTACGGCGAAGGTGCTGCGCGCTGCAGTGAACACGGCGTTGTCTATCCGCTGGGACGGCGCAAAGAAGCAATGCAGGCTGGAGACTTCGAGCCGCATTGCCCATATTGCGGCAAGATCACCGCAATGGCGCCTACTACCGAAGATGCGCCACTGCACCCCTTGTCACTCTACGGGCTGACAAAGCAAGTGCAGGAGCAAATGGCGTTGATGTACGCCGCAACGCTGGGTATCAACGGCTTTGCTCTGCGTTATCAAAATGTTTATGGCCCAGGGCAATCGCTTCGAAATCCCTACACGGGCATTCTGGCCATTTTTTCAAATCGCGCACGAACAAATAAACCGATCTATATATTTGAGGACGGCCGAGAAAGCCGCGATTTTGTCTATATTGACGATGTAGTTGAGGCAACAGTCCGCTGCATCCAAGCCCCTGCTCAAGAACCTGTCGCGCTTAACGTGGGATCGGGGACGCCAACTTCGGTATATGAGGTTGTGCAGCAGATCGTTAGATACTACAAGAGCAGTTCTGAGGTGATTGTCAACGGCGTTTTTCGCGAGGGGGATATTCGCCATAATTGCGCCGATCTGCAACGGCTCCATTCCAGCTTTGGTTTTACACCCGGCACTCCCTTCGAAGCCGGCCTGCGCAAGTTTCTTGCATGGGCTGAGGAGCACGAACCTGTTCGTCTAAACTACGAACGGTCACTCCACGAGATGCGAGAAGCGGGACTCCTTCATGGCAAATAGCGATCGTATCGGCGTTGTCACAGTCACATACAACAGCGCCGAAGTCCTGCCGGATTTTCTGCGCTGCATGACAGAACAGATCCATGGCAACTTCCTTCTCTTCGCTGTCGATAATGCATCCGAAGACGACACGCTGCAATTACTTCGCAGCTGGAAGGACGAACGCCTTCGTATCATCGCCAACCTGGATAATCGCGGTGTAGCGGGAGGCAATAATCAAGGCATCAAGGCTGCGCTTGAGGCCGGCTGCGTCTCCATCCTTTTGATCAATAACGACACCAGTTTTGAGCCAACCCTCATCGCAGATCTCGATGCTGGCCTCACACATCATTCAGTTGAAATGACCTGCCCAAAAATCATGTACTACGATGCGCCTAATCGTATCTGGGCGGCAGGCGGTGGGTTCCAGTTATGGAGAGGAAATCGATCATTTCACTACGGCGAAGGAGAAATCGACCATGGACAATTTGATAGCCCGCGCCTCGTCTCCTATGTCCCGACATGTTGTGTACTGATTACGAGCGATGTCTTCAAGCTTGTAGGATTTATGGATGAACGTTACTTCGTTTATTGGGATGATACGGATTTTATGTACAGAGCCAAGAAACTCGGCATTAAGCTCCTGTATCTTCCAACTGTAACCCTGTGGCACAAAGTCGGCTCCCTTACCGGCGGCGGAGACAATGATAGTCCATTTGCGGTGCGTTTTGGGACGCGCAACAGCTTGCTTTTCATGCTTAAGCATTTCGGATTTTTGACGGCAGCGCCATGGCTTGCACTGTGTCAAGTTATCTGGATATTAAAACTGCTTTTACGTATTAAACCTAAATCCTGGTTTCTTCTCAAACAACGAGCTTTCGCTGAAAGCATTTCTCTGTGGCGACAGGAAGATCAGTCTGCTTCTCCTTTGAATCAATAAAAATATGCACTCGGTGTAGAGATACCTTACGGAAACACCAGGTCCTGCAATTGCTCTTTACATATTTTCCGGCAAGTGCCTGCAAATCGTGGATGGCAGCGAGCGGGACGTACTTGCAGGCAGTCCGCCATCCTTCGAGCCGCCATCTGTTGTGCACCCTATCCGAACCGCAATTGCGAGAACGCACCATAGCCATGGCGCGTCGTAATCAGGTCCGGATGAAATCATGTCTATAATCAAGGCGATTCCAGCCCAAATAAGCCACGGGTTACGTACTCTCGCGTTCCGCAGAACCGCAAAGTAAGCACCGAAGAACAGGATAAAACCCGGGATGCCGATGGTGCTGAGCAAGGACGTGATCAGACTAGACGGCCTATTGCTTCCTAAGCCAACACCTAACCCATGCGTTCTGACGAAAATCGAAAGCGCATAACCATCGGCTGCGATTCTGTGAAGATATGAGCCTGATTCAGATTTATTGAGCGTTAAATCAATGAGAGACTGTCGCAGCGGCGAAAACAACGCGATAGCAGCAATGGCACAAATGACGCTGATTACCAGAAAGATATTTAAAAGTTGCCGCAGGTTGACGAAATACGGGCGTCTAAACACCGGGGTCGAAAGAACCAGCATGAGAATGGCAATAGAAACAGCGAGAATAGCTCCTGATGAACGGACAAGGCCAATTGCAGCAAGACCAATTAGCGCGGGAAATAGTGCCCGTGACGATCGAAGTTTGCCTGCAATGAATCCGGCAGTACAACAAGCGAGGACCTCGCCAGCCCCGGATGGTTCTGTAAATGTGCCTGCGTAGCGGGCTGACGTACTGCCGGAGTCGACTGTGCTAATGTCTACTCCCGCATTATTCTGCAAGATACTGTATGGGAAATCGATCCCCACCAATGGAAGCGATACTTGAAGTAGGATAATGATGACCAAAAAATAGAAACAGAGTAAATAGGCTCTTTCGGCATGATTATTCCCTGTAAATTTTCTTGAGGCACCCCAAACAACCATGCCATCAACCAAAAGAAAAATGCAGTGAGAGATGTTCGTGTGTGTAAAGTGCAGGGGATTTTGCACAAAAAAACCTAAATCTATTCCTAAGTGCGGATCGTAAACAGGAATTCCTCTAAAAATAAAGGGCAGCGTGATCGCGCTGATTACGCAATAGAAAATGAATACGATCATCCATTTCTTTCCCTGGAATCGATAAGATGACCTAGAAGAGAACGCGCCGCGGTAAATGCTTTGCAGCGCAAAGAGGCTAGCAACAAAGTAGAAGGGCGCAATGCCAGCGGATGATAAGCTTATGATAGATGACGAAGTAAATATAGAGGAAAATACAGTCAAAACAAACAGGCTATCGTCCTCAAGAAAGAATAGCCCAATTGATGCCAATGCGAAGATTATACCTATTGCTGTTGGCACAATGCGCACTCCTTAGAAGCTTCATACATCTCTGGGCTGTCCTCAATACGGTTCCAACCGATTAGAGTTATGAATGACTGCACATCACTCATAAATTCCCTGCAACCGCTTCAAGTGTGCCTTCACCTGTCAACACCCTGGCTATTCCGTTGTGCGTTACAAATAAATTCAGTAAATTCATTCACAAAATTTGATACACCAAACCGTTGTGCGTGTTCCTGAATTGCTGATGGCATAAAACTCTCTTCTTGGTTCTCAAACCGATGAATTGCCTCGGTGACTGACTCGGCAGTTTGATCCGAAAAGTATATTCCAGTATCAGGGTTTCCAGAAGGGTCCGCCACCCGAACGGATTCGAGTGAGCCGCCTCGACCGTAAGCAATGACTGGCCTTCCAAAGGCCTGCGCCTCGACCGGAGCCATACCAAAGTCTTCGTCTGCAGCAAACAGAAATGCCCGCGCATGAGCGTATAGATGTGGAAGATCTGCGTCTGACACCGAGCCTGTAAATTCTATCGTCGGGCCGGCGATTGCTTTCAGGTCCTTTTCGCTCCTCCCGCTCCCCACCACCACAAGACGTCTTTTCAAGCGATTGCAGGCTTCGATAAGAATATCTACGCGTTTGCTTGCGCTTAACCTCGAAACAGTAAGGTAGTAGTTATCATGATTGCCGGCCAGGTACCCCATGGCGGTGTTGACTGGCGGATATATAACTGCTCCGCGTCGGCGAAAGTACTTGAATAAGCGCTTTCCAACATAATGCGAGTTGACTGCAAAGTCATCAATACGTTGGGCTGCTCCGTATTCCCACGTCCGTTGATGTGCCGCAGCCCACACAAACATATTTCGCTTTAATAATGACAATCTCACTTGGTGTTGCGCATATTGGTCCCACCAGCTGTGCTGCGTTGTATGACAGTAACAGACGTGCAACGCATCCTGTCGCACATTTACTCCCATAACCGGAGGACAAGAAGAAATGACAAGATCATATTCGCTGACATCGAAACTTTCAGACGCCCAAGGATAGAGAGGAAACATGTAGTTGCGCAATGCTCCCCCATGTAGCATGGCCTTGTTCAGGGCGCTGACTACGATTCTTCTACCGATCAGCGTTACCGGCAAATAATTGGGATCGCAGGCGAACGTAAAGACATCCGCTTTGGGAAACATGCTGCCAATAACACCAGCAACACGTTCCGCGCCGCCAGCCTCCAGAAACCAAGGATGTACAATCGCTACCTTCATTTCAACTCCTATTCGTCATGAGGTGTTTGCGATGGAGGTCCTTTTAACATAAGTCTCACAGGTGAATACGTTCATTCGAAACGCGATATTACTTTTCGGACTTCTTTTGTCACAGCAGTCCAGTTGTACTGGCTGGCCCGATGCATTCCGCGAACACGCATTTCATCCCTTAACAGATCATCATTCACAACACGCTCGATTGCTTCTCTGATTTCTTCGATCGATTCTGGATTGACAAGCAGCGCCGCATCACCCGCGATCTCGGGCAGGGCGCTCGTATTTGATGTCACTACAGGTATGCCACACGCCATTGCTTCTAATACTGGCAACCCAAATCCCTCATACAAAGATACGAAGACCAGCGCCTGCGCACTGCGATAGAGGGATGGCAGATCTTTATCAGGGATACGGCCCACAAAGTGGACCCTGTGCGCGACGCCGTAGTGCTCAATTGCACACTCGAGTTCCTCGCTCGGGTCCCCCGTAAAGACGAGCTTGATAGCCAGATCGAGCCTGGCACGGGCAAAGGCCTGCACTGTCCTTAATTCGTTTTTGTGTCCCTTACGATTGCTTACGCAAAGCAGATATGGAAAGGACAACTCGTATGGAACAACATCCGGCGAAAACTCAGCTCCTACGCCGCCGCCAATGTTGACCACTTTGTCTGGCTCCACACCTGCCCAGTCGATAATTCGATGCCGTGAGAACTCAGAAACTGTTAGGACTTGAGCGGCACGGTAGCATGCATCTTTAAGTATTGTTGCGTAATAAATTCTCTTCATCGGGCTGCTGTTCTCGGGACGATCAATATGATTCAGATCGTGAATCATGAAGACATACGGGGCTGGGCAGAATAATGGACAACTGTACCCGGGCGAGAAAAACACATCTTTAGGAGTCAACCTCCGGAGTGCGAATGTCAACCGCAGAGGATCCAATCCATTTGCAGGATTCGTTCTCAAATCGACGGGTTGGTAAGAAAGTTCTGCCAGAATCGATCTGGCCACTCGTCCAATTCCGTGCTCACCAATCCACCTCTGGTCTGCGTAAATCACGTGTCTTGGCTCGGAGGCTGAAAGGCAGTCAGAAGTGCATCGAAGCGTTTACCCTCAACTGGATCATTCCGCAATTTGCGAATACCTTCTACAGTAAGACACCAACCACATGCGACAAAGAATCCGAAAGTTGTAGTTAAAAAAACAATCAGCGTTCGCTTTGGAAAAGACCGCTTATCCGGTGGCACTGCCACATCAACAACCTGAACGATTGCCCCCTCGCGAGCTTCATCCAGTTTTGCCATCTCGAACTCCTTCGCCATGAGCTCCACAATAGTCTCGTAGTAGCGAACATCGCGTAGGCTGTTCATATACTCCATACCGGCCTGAGGAATACTTCCCTTAGGCAGGAGAATGTCCGATTTTTTACCTTCCGAACTTGAGAGCTGAGCCAGCTGGTTTTTCAGCCCGGCAAGCTCCTGCTCTGCCATCACCATCTGTGGATTATCGGCGGTAGCATAGGATCGCATAGCTTGCAATTCAACTTCCTTTGCAGTCACCTGACCACGCAGAACAGCAGCTGTTTCTATGAGCGATCGAGCCTGACTATCAAGAGAGAGTACGCCCGTCTTCTCTTGAGTATTTTTCATCTTTTCTTCGGCATCTGTCAGGTTTTTATTTGCTTCAAGTAACTGTTGCTGAAAGAACACACGGCGGCGCGCCGCCTCAGTGATCGCCAGATTCGATGAAAGTTTGCGGTATTGACTTACGTATCCATTGGCAATGTCGGCGGCAAGTTTCGGATCACTGTCGGATACTGTAATACGTATCAGGCCATCCTTAGCGCCGACTTCAACAGTAGATAGGTCTTCAAATTTCTTGCGTGCGTCACTTAATTTCTTCTTGTGATATCGCTCCATTAATCCAAACTGCTGGATTAAAGAATTTTCCACTGTTCTACTGCGGAACAGGGCAGCATACATATCGCTGGTATTCTTGATGCCGAGACTCGAGCCTGCCAGAGATGCCAATGCGCTGGCCCCACCTATCTGATTGAGTAGCGCTGAGCTCATGGAAGAGTTTTGCTCGGGCGGGAGAAGGACTGTCTCGGCCGTATACTTTTTGGGCAGAATCAGAACAACAATGATGGCTAGAACTGCAACAGCACCGGTAAACCAAAGAATGAATCTGCGCCTTTGCACAAGCACAATCAGCAAATCTAAAAGGCTTATCTCATGCATAGCCCCAACTCTCATCATGGAGGTCGGATTGTCTTCCAAGTTCAAGTGCGATTCCATTCCGTGTGGTTCCTAAGCCCAATTCTATCGAGAGAACTGCGGCAGTCGTCCAAAATCATTCTAGCCTTTCAGCCTTCCCATTCAACATGCTGCAGAAGGAAACAGACCATACGAGACGGTAAATATATCGTTCAGAGTCGGTCTGGAGAAAGGAGATATTTTGCGCATAAAGAAGCTCTCTGTAAGGCAGATTGCACAAGTGCTGAAGCGGGCCAAGGTAAGTGTGCCGGTGCTGAATTGATCCAACAAGCAATGGAGACTACGCAATAAACGTTCTTTCACTGGAACGCCAAGTGCACCGGCCAGGAAGTAAATTAGGTACGGCAGATCAAGCTGCTTCGCGAGGAAAACTCTAAGCTTAGGAAGCTTGTTGTCGAACTGACGCTCAATAAGACGATGCGGCCGGAGGTTCTAATAAAACCAATTGTAATGCTCTTACCACGCCTCCATTGCTAGACCATTTCAAGACCTGCCATCGATTGAGCAATTGGCATGTGCGCAGGATTCACGATACCGGAGAAACGATGGATTATTAGAGTCTGTTTTATAAACACCGCCTTAGTGTGATCCAGAGGCAGGCGAGGTAGAAGAAGGCGCGATAGGAGGCAAGCGGACGCTCATGCCTAACCAGGAGTCTTCGGAACTGGCCGAACCGCACGTTGGTTCGCTCAATGATCCAACGGCGCTTGTATCTGCGCAGCTTGCGGCTGTCTTCGTAGCGCCGTTGCTTGTTGTTCTCTCGATATGGCGCGATCATTTCGATGCTTCGCTTCTTCAATCGCTCGCGCAGCAGGTCTGAATCGTAGGCAGGGTCAGCGATCACCCGTTTCGGCTTTTGCGGTAGACGGCCTTTGACTCTGGGGACGCGGACTTCTTTGAGTGTGGCTTCCGCAAGCGTAGCTTCTCTCGGAGAGGCGCCTTCAAGCCGAACTCCCAACGGAAGACCTTGACCGTCGACTAATACCACCTACTTCGTTCCCTTGCCGCGTTTGGTTTTGCTGACGGCAGCGCCCCTTTTTGGCTGGCGCAAAACTGCCATCCAGCAATGCCTCATCCCACTGCAGCAGTCCTTCTCCATCCAAGGCTCCAGGCAATGTTCTCCAAGCGTCGAGCCAAACTCAGCCCTGATTCACAAAGTGCCTGTCTTGAAGCCGAACACATTTATGAAACAGGCTCTACTCACCTTTCTCTTCGTTGCAGGGTATTTGTTGTGGTCGCCATCCCTGTGATTGCCAAGGAATCTATCTCTCATCGCGAATAGAGAGTCAGAATCCATGATAGGTTGTTTAAAACATATAAGTTATATTGGCTATTCATAAATTCAGATTATTTCAGATTATCGAACGCATTATGAGCATCGACGTAGGGGACATCTGAACTTGGTGAATGGAGGATGCAGAAAGGTGAGCATGATCCGCGCATCATTCCCCGTAGGCAGATTCATTCGCGGATGAAGTCTGGGTGAATTTCCTCAGTGTATTAGTGCCTTCCGTAGCGAAATGTCACTGATAGATCCTCGTCCCACAGTCGACGTCGAGGCCACGTTTTTTGGGGGGGGAAATCGGCTTCGGCATTACTTGCTGCCAAGCTAGGCATCTCCAGCCTATGGCAATTTTCGGGTCGGAGCAACGTCGGATACCAGCATCACGCATGGCTTGATCAGCTCTATGTTCGCTCGCGGAGCCTCCGATTCGATGCGCGGATCTGCGTTCGCACCTCACCGGTTGTACTGCAGAAAGTCGGAACCCATTAAGCTTCCACGCAAGCAACTGACTGATCTGGAGAGTGGATTAGTAGTAGTGAAGCGTTTAGCCCGGTTTCATTTCTTTCAGGCTGTGCTACCTTATCCGGTCGTGCCGGCCGCATATCGAATCCGTGAAAATGCGGCAAGCCTTGAGATATTTCATCCCCTCCAAAGCCCCTAAAAGCAGTTTAGACTAGATCGAAGGGTTAGGAGAAAAGATGATCCTCTGTTCTCATACAAAGCTATATGATTGCGACAGAAATGCTCCTTCCAGAATGTCCTTTTGGGGACAGCAGTAGTTTGCGCAAACATCGAAGTGGAGTGCAAGGTTTTGAGAATTCACATGACTAAAGGTTTACTTGCGCAAATTGCGCTATTCATGTTCGCGACCACAACACTACTGAACGCACAAAGCCAATTGGATAGCAACTCGACTTCTATACAACAGGGAAGCGTTGTGGATTGCAGCGATCCGCTGATGGCGTCCAGCAGCAGTTGCTCCGCGCAGCAACAGTTCTTGCTCCAGCAACAACTTCAGCAGGGCTTCTCAAATCCGACTCCAGGAAGTCTACCGACGAGTACCTCGAGCCCAAATGAGCTCTCACCCATTAACGGCTTCAATGCGCAACGGCTTGATTATTGGCAACTCCCGCCACAATTGCCGACTGAGTTCCAGAAATTTGTAGCTGCAACGATCGGCCAGTATCTGCCTGTTTACGGCGAGAGCCTTTTCCAGAATGTGCCGTCAACCTTTTCTCCGAACAACCTTGCTCCAGTGCCTTCCAACTACGTCATTGGTCCCGACGATGAATTGCGCGTTCGAATCTGGGGTCAGGTACGCTACACGGGAAACTTACGTGTTGATCGTTCCGGTAATGTATATCTCCCGCTAACCGGCAACGTGCATGTAGCGGGCTTGCACTACTCTGAATTGGATCAGGCGCTGCGCGATGCAGTCGGCAAGATGTACAGGAACTTCGACTTGTCGGTCGATCTTGGACAAATTCGATCCATCCAGGTCTATGTAACGGGACAGGCTCGCCGACCTGGAGTCTACACGGTCAGCTCATTAAGTACGCTTGTTGATGCGCTCTTCGCGAGTGGTGGACCTTCGAAACAGGGATCACTACGTCACATCTTGTTAAACCGTAGCGGTAAAACGGTCACAGATTTCGATCTTTACGATTTACTCATTCATGGGGACAAATCAAAAGATGTTCGCCTTGAACCCGAGGATGTTCTTTTCATTCCTCCTGCAGGGCCAGAGGTCGCCATCAGTGGCAGTGTACGCGTTCCCGCCATCTATGAACTTCGTACTGGCGAAACACTTGGTGATCTGCTTGACGATGCGGGAAAGACCACAGCCCTTTCATCTACCGCGCGCATTTCTCTGGATCGTACTGGACCGAATCAAATGCGTCAGGCAGCCGAGTTTAAATTTGATAAAGACAACCTCAATACATCCCTTCGAGATGGTGATATCGTACGCATCTTTCCCATACTGCCCGCGTATGAAAAAACGATCACTCTTCGAGGCAATGTCGCCAATCCGGGGCGATTTGCATGGAAACCTGGCATGCATGTCAGTGACATAATCCCTGATCGTGATGCATTGCTTAGCCGAGACTATTGGTGGAAGAGAAGTCATTTGGGCCTGCCCGTACCCGAATTTGAGACACCCATTTCAACTCTTGGGCGCAGCCCGAAAATGATCGAACAGAATTCTCAGGGATTCACAACTGACGTTACACAAGAAACGCTCAGTACAGCACTGAATCCGCCCCCGCCAAATCCAGACGGTTCCAGTTCAACGCAACAGACACAGCCAGACACCAACGGCAATCAGCCCGGTCAGCAATCTCCGAATCAGCCCATGCTGAAGAATCCTAAATATCAGGAAAGCAGCACAGGCGCCATTGGTTCGGAACTTTCTGAAAACTCTATCAACAACTCTTCGAACGGCACAGGAAATGGTAACCCAAGTCACAGGGAGCAGATGGCGAAGCAGCCAAAGAATACGGTCCGCCTGACCGCACCCGATATCGATTGGGACTACGCTGTCATTGAACGACTTGACCCGGAAACACTGAAGACTTCGTTGATCCCATTCGATCTGGGCAAACTGCTTCTAAAGCATGATCCAAGTGAAGACATAACCCTTCAACCGGGAGACACAATCACGATCTTCTCGCAAGACGACATTCGTGTGCCCCGCGAGCAGCAGACCAAGTACGTCGATCTGGAAGGTGAAGTTCAGCATGCCGGCACCTATAGCGTCAAACCCGGTGAGACTCTCCGCGATCTCGTAAAGCGCGCCGGTGGCCTGACTTCCCATGCCTATCTTTATGGTGCTTCTTTCACGCGCGAGTCAACGCGCAAGTTACAGCAGCAACGCCTCGACGAATACGTGCAGACCATCACTATGGAAACCGAAAGAGGCACTCAGGCATTGGCAATGGCAGGCACCGGCAATAACGCCGCCAGCACTGTGACTGCGTCACAAACAGCTGCACAAGGCTTGATCGAGCGACTCAGCAAGATTAAGGCAACGGGACGCATTGTCTTTCAGTTCAATCCCGATAGTGCCGGTGACAAGGATGTTCCTGAAATCAGTCTTGAAAATGGTGACAAGTTCTTTGTCCCCTTCGCGCCTGCAACTGTCAACATCGTCGGTGCTGTGTACAACCAGAACTCGTTCCTGTATCACGAAGGCTGGACGGTAGACCACTATCTGAAGCTCGCTGGCGGAGCAAATCGCAATGCTGATTGGCGGCATGCATTCGTCATCCGCGCTGACGGCTCGGTAGTGAGCAAAACATCCGTCAAAGGCGCATTGTTCTGGCACGGTTCCTTCTCAAGGCTAAAGCTCTATCGCGGAGACACGATTGTTGTTCCCGACAAAACCCTCCGTCCGCCGGCCCTGCGCGGCATATTGGATTGGACGCAGGTTTTCTCGCAATTGGCACTTGGAGCGGCAGCAATCAGTGTCCTGTAGTCAGAAACACTACCTGGCTATCTAGGCAAACTTAAAGTACGCGCATGAAGTTGATGCGTTGATATGTAAAGCGAACCTATACCAGGCCAGGTATAGGTTCGCGAAGTCGATGGTCCAGATTTGTATGCTCGGAGTTTGTCTTCTTTCTGCGAATCGCCGTGCATTCTCACAGTGACCTGCTCTCCAAAAACCGCGGAGATCTGACTACGAATTTGTAGATTGGGCAAGGAGCGGATATGTCGAGGAGCAAGCACACAGAAGTGCAGATTATCGCGGCGGTCAAGCAGATGGAAGCAGGCCGGAAGGCCGAAGATGTGACCCGTAAAGCCGGAGTCAGCGCGCACACGATCTATGCCTGGAAGTCGAAGTGTGGGGGGCATGAACGTGAACGAGGTGCAGGAAGCCAAGCGGTTGCGGGATGAATACGCCAGGCTGCGCAAGCTGGTCGCCAATCTGAGCCTGGGCAAGGAAGCGTTGCGGTCGGTGATCGAAAAAACGACTGGAGCTCGACGCGATGAAGGTTGCCGTCGGGCGTATCCGCTGGCACCTGCCCCTGCCTTACTGTACAAAAGATATAGGTTTGCCGTTTTTCGCCCCTCTAATTTGGCTTAAAATCGGCCTGATTTCGGCAAATTGCATCATGTGGCGGCCGGGCCTTTTCCCCTTTGGCCTGCTTTTTCTTGCTTTTCCGCATCCTCGCCGGCGGATAAACCTGGCAAAATCGCCTTGTCGCCGCTTGCGCGCGCAAAACCGCGCCATTATGCGCGCCGTTTTCTCTCATTTCCGCTTGATAGATCTGGCAAAATGCGCGCCATGCCCCCACGCAGGCGCCGTCTGTGCCCCACCGCGAGTGCCTGCTAAGGTGAATCAGGGAGGTGTCCCTCATGCGCCCACTTGAGTCCCAGGTCGCCGTTGTTACCGGAGCAGCCCGCGGCGCGGGTGAAGCCATTGCCCGCACGCTCGCATCCATGGGCGCGCATGTCGTCCTCGTCGCCCGCGACGAAGCCAAGCTGAATCAGGTACTTGGTGCCATCGTCGCCGCCAGCGGTTCGGCCTCCGTCCACCCCTGCGACCTGACGGACGCCGGCTCCGTCGTCGGCCTGGGTGAAACCGTCGCCCGCGATCTCAAGCGCTGTGACATCCTCGTCAACAACGCCGCCATTGGCCTCGACGGCAAGCTCCTCCATGAGGTCGCTCCTGCCGAGTGGGACCTGCTCTTTGCCACCAATCTTCGCGGCCCTTATCTCACCATCCGCGCCTTCGCCCCCATGATGATCGCCGCCAACTCCGGTCATATCATCAACATCTCGTCGCTTGCCGGCCGTAACCCCCTGCCCAAAGGCGCGGCCTATGCCGCCACCAAGTGGGGCCTCAACGGCCTCAGCTACTCCATCGCCGAGGAGCTGCGCCAGTTCAATATCCGCGTCAGTGTTGTCTCGCCTGGCTCCATCAACACCGGCTTTAATGACCATTCCGGTAAGGGCGCGGCATCCGGCAAGGATCCCAACAAGAAGCTCCAGCCCAATGACATAGCCTCTGTCGTCGCCACGCTCGTTACCCAGCCCCCGCAGAGCTTCATCAGTGAAGTGCTCATGCGCCCCACACAAAAGCCCTGACGCGTCTCCCCCTTCCCCCATCTCATCCTTCCTATTGCATTCCCATATAAAGAGGCGTATCGTCCCTCCTGTGGTTTTGCAATAGGAGAGGGCAATGGGCGAAAAGACTGACGTTTGGCAGGGAACTCTGGCGCTGATGGTGCTGCGCACGCTTGAATCGATGGGACCGCAGCACGGCTACGGCCTCGCCCGGCGCATCGAGCAGACTTCCGGCGAACTGCTCGCTGTCAACTACGGAACGCTCTATCCCGCCCTCCTCAAGCTCGAGCAGGAGGGCTACATCCGCTCCTCCTGGGGCGTCTCCGATAACAACCGCAAGGCCAAGTTTTATGAGCTCACCAGGGCTGGCGCCAAACAAGTGCGCAAGGCCGCCGCCGAGTGGGAGCAGACAACCGAGATTTTGGCGCGCTTTTTAGCGCCGCAGGGAGAATCCTGATGCGGTTTTTGCGCTCATTTTTAATGCGTCTGCGCGGCACCATCGGCACCCACCACGACGACGATTTCTCCACCGAACTGGAAAGCCACATCGCGCACCATGTAGAAGACGGCGTGCGCGCAGGACTTGCGCCCGAGGAGGCGCGCCGCCAGGCACTCGTTAGGCTCGGTGGCGCCGAGCAAACCCGCCAGGCACATCGCGATCGTGCCACACTACCGTGGCTGGAAACCCTAGCGCGCGATCTGCGTTCCTGTATGCGTTCGCTGCGCAAGCAGCCTACCATTGCCGCAGTCGCCATTCTATCCATCGCGCTCGGCGTGGGCGCAAACGCCACCATCTTCTCGATGGTGAGCCGCTTTGTTCTACAGCCTCCTCCGGTGGGCGACCCGGCCACACTGGTGGCGCTACATACCATGCCGAAGGGCGACCATTGCTGCAGCTCGTTTTCTCTGCCTCTCTTCGAAGACCTGCAGGCAAATGCGAAGTCCTTCTCCGGCGTGGCAGCTTACTTCGATTTCTTCGCCGCTTCTGTCGGCGAGAACGGACCGCCAGAGCGCGTGTGGGGCCAGGGTGTCACTGCCAACTTCTTCGATGTAGTGCAGATGAAAATGGTGAAGGGCCGCGGCTTTGCAGCGAACGAAAAGCGTGCGCCTGTGGTCGTGCTCAGTGAGGGGCTCTGGCGTGGCCGCTTCAACGCAGACCCTGGAATCATTGGCAATACGATTCAAATCTCCGGACATACATTCACCGTAGTGGGCATCGCTCCGGCTGCCTTCCACAGCATAGATAAGATTTTCGACATACAGTTCTGGGTTCCGCTCGACACGATGGTGGGTATGCTGCCCACGGCGCCGTCACCCACGCAACGCAATTCACACTGGCTGGAGGTGATTGCGCGGCTGCGGCCCGGCGTAACACACAAAGAAGCAGACGCGGAATTACAGGCGCTGTCCGTGCACCTGCGAAGCGATTTTCCCGATGGCGATGAAGATTGGATATTCGCCTTTGATCAGGCGGGCACACTGCCACCGCGCATTCAAAGCATGGTGCGTATCTTTCTTGCCGCGCTGATGGCCGTGGTGCTTCTCGTACTCGCCATCGCCGGAGCCAACGTGGCCAACCTCCTCTTCGCGCAGGCCGTTGCACGACAGCGCGAAATGGCCGTCCGTCTCGCTCTCGGCGCAACACGAACATCGCTGCGCAGGCTGGTACTGCTTGAAAGCCTGTTACTCAGTCTTGCCGGGGGCATACTCGGCGTTGCTCTTTCACTTGTGGCCACGCGCGGGCTTGCCGCCTTCCACTTTCCCGCCCCTGTCCCAATTGATCTGTCCCTCGCCGTAGACGGACATGTGCTGCTCTATTCCTTCCTTGCCAGCGTGGCGTGCGGCATGCTGCTTGGCGCTGGACCCGCATGGGCAGCATCGCATCCGCGCCTCGCTCGTGCACTCAAGGGGGAAGACGCGCTCGCCTCGCCTGGCCGCCGCTTCAGCCTGCGCGGAGTACTCGTCGTTGGGCAGGTGGCCATGGCCGTCGTTCTGCTTTCCATGACCGGGCTCTTCCTGCGCAGTTTGCAAAGCGCTTCGACCATCGACATCGGTTTCCGCACCAAGGGCGTCACCATGCTTTCCATAGACCCGCGCTTGAACGGCTACTCCGCACAACGCACCGCGGACTTCCTGCAGCAGTTGCGCGACCGCGCGCTGGCCTTGCCCGGTGTGGATGAGGCTGCGATCACCGATGTGCCCATGCTCTCAGGCGGTAACCGCAGCGACGGATTTTCCGCTGTAGGCAAAAATGCCGCCCATTTGACCGCCGATCTCTATATAGCCACGCCGGGCTTCTTCCGCACGCTTGGCATTCCACTGCTTGCGGGCCGCGACTTCGCCAACGAACCTACCAATGGACCGCGGGTCGCAGTCGTCAACCGATACTTCGCAGAGAAGCTATTTCCCAATGCAAATCCAATTGGCCAGCACGTGCAGGGGCCCGATGGAACTTTCGAAATCATCGGCATAGTTGGTAATACCAAATCGCGGACTCTCGGTGAAGAGCTCCGTCCAATGCTCTTTCGCACGTTGAACCAGACCCTCACATACGAAAACTCATTCATGGGCTACACGCTCATCGTGCACACCAACGGAAGCACCGCAGCGCTCGCTGAACCGCTGCGACGACTGGTTTACACGCTCGACCCCGCCATTGCCGTCTTCAACCAGGAGACGATGGATACGCATATCCGTTCGGCTTACTTCCTGCCGCGGCTTGCCGCCACACTCTTCGGCATCATGGGCTTCATCGGCCTGGTGCTCGCCTCGGTTGGCCTCTATGGAGTCATGAGCTACTCTGTCAGCCGCCGTACGCATGAAATCGGCATCCGTATGGCGCTCGGTGCACAGGCGCATGCAGTGAGCCGCATGGTCCTGCGTCAGGGACTTCGCCTTGCCATCGTCGCCATTGTTCTTGGCTGGCCCGCGGCATGGTTCCTTGCCAAACTTTCTTCCAGTTTCCTTTACGGTGTTGCGCCCCACGATGCGCTCACCTTTGCTGCGGTGCCCGTCATGCTCGTGGCCATCGCGCTCATCGCTTGCTGGATTCCCGCACGCCGTGCGGCTTCTGTCGACCCCATGGAGACACTTCGTACGGAATAGGAGAAGCCAATGCGAACCTTGCGAGCGCTCTGGAAACGGTTGACCGGAACAAGCGACGCCTGCAACGACTTTGACGCGGAACTCGAGAGCCATCTTGCGCACCACATCGACGACGGCATCCGTGCTGGTCTGACACCTGAGGAAGCCCGCCGACAAGCGCTTATCCAACTGGGCGGCATGGAGCAGGCTCGTCAGGCATATCGTGAGCGCGCCACATTGCCGCGTTTCGATTCGATTCTCCGCGACGCCCGCTACGCGCTGCGCCAGATGCGCCGCTCACCCGGCTTCACGCTCACTGCCATCCTCACACTTGCACTCGGCATCGGCGCCAATGCCGTCATGTACACGCTCGTCGACTCAATTCTCCTGCGCCCGCTGCCCTACGCACAGCAGGACCGGCTAATGCGCATTCAGTACGACCCCGATGATGCCAGCTTCTATCCCAAGGGCTGGCTGCGCGCGCTGGCCGAACACTCCGCTGCCTTCCAATCCATCAGCGGATTCACCGCCGATGCCGAGTCCAATGTGGATCAGGGCGACGCGCCCTCACGCATCTTCGGCGCCGAGGTGATGACCAACGCCTTCGACACGCTCGGCCTTAAACCTGCCGCGGGACGTTTCTTTTCAAACGACGACGCGCGCGCCAGCAATGAGCCGGTCGTAGTTCTCAGTTACGGCTACTGGCGTCAGCGCTTCGGTGAGAGCCCCCAGGCCGTCGGCCAAACCATCCGCATTGACGGCAAATGGAAGCGCATTATCGGCGTCATGCCCGCGGGCGTCCACTTTCCTTATTCCGACACACAGTTCGTCACGCCGGTCACCTTTGACCCGACTAATCCTATTGACCCGTGGAACAACTTTTCGCTGCGCGCCTTCGGCCGTCTCAACAACGGCTTTACCTCCTCGCAGGCACAGGCTGAACTCCATCGCCTCCACGGTCTTCTTCTACCGCTCTTCCCATGGCGCATGCCTGATATCTGGGCCTCAAATATGATTGTTGTTCCACTACTTGAGTCGGAAACCGGCGCCATGCGTCCGCGCCTGTTGCTGCTCTTCGGTGCTGTCGGACTTATTCTGCTCATCGCATGCGCCAACGTGGCCAATCTCATGCTCGCCCGTTCCACAGCGCGTGAACGCGAAATCGCCATTCGAAGCACGCTCGGTGCATCCAGCACGCGGCTTATACAGCAGCTGCTTTCCGAGAGTGTTGTGCTTGGGCTCGCTGCCGGCGTTGTCGGCCTTATCGCCGCCTTCGCCAGCTTACGCATCTTTGTAGGCCTTTTGCCGGCCGACACACCGCGCCTCGCAGACGTTCGCCTGCATGCGGGCGACGCCCTCTTCACGCTCGGCGCGTCGCTTGTTGCCGGACTGCTCTTCGGCCTCATTCCTTCGCTGCGCATGGCAGCCACCGACATGCAGACGGCACTCCGCTCCGGAGGCCGCAGTCTCATGGGCAAGGGTTCGCGCTTCGGTGTGTCCATGGCTCTGGTCGTCGCACAGATCGGTCTCTCCGTCCTCGTGATCACCGCGGCAGGCCTTGTGCTGCGCAGCCTCTACAAGCTCTCACGCGTCGATCCCGGTTTCCGCACGGACCACACCGTAACTGCCGAAATTGCGCTCGACTCCTCGGCCTGTACGCAGCCCGGCCGCTGCCAGTCCTTTTATGACGCGCTGCTCGCACGCATGCAAGGCGTCTCCGGTGTAGAAAGCGCCGCACTCACTGACTCACTGCCCTTCAGCGGTCTCGACGGCAACTACGTTTTCGACGCGGAGAATCATCCGCGCGACCCTCGCCAAGGCGCAATGCTGGCCACAGGCCGTACTGTCTCTCCCGGCTACTTCAACGTGCTCGGTCTCAAGTTACTCCATGGCCGCCTGCTCACGCAGGAAGATGCTTCCGGGTCAACACACGCTGTCGTCATCAATGAGCAGATGGCGCAACATCTCTGGCCCGGTGCGGATCCCATCGGCAAGCATCTGCTCAAAGTCGCCGATGAACCTACACCTGCTATATGGAACGCAGCGAAGGCTTCCGTTGTAGTGGGTGTGCTGCGCAACGCGCGTGAGAGCAGCCTGCGCGGCAATATCGTGGATGAAGTCTATTTACCCCTTACGCCCGGCCGTGAGCAGCCCGTCATGCACGCGGTATTGCGTACGCATCTCTCTCCGCAAAGCGCTGCCGCAGAGCTCCGCCGCGCCGTTGCCTCCATCAATGCGCAGGTTCCAGTCACGCATGTGCGCTCCATGAATGAAGTCGTCTCCGGATCCGTTACCGACTCGCGTTCACTCGCACTACTGCTGCTTGGCTTCGGATCGCTTGCCGTCATCATCGGCGGTGTAGGCGTCTACAGCCTCATTGCTTACATCGTCAGTTGGCGCACGCGCGAAATCGGGTTGCGCCTTGCTCTCGGAGCACAACGCTGGCAAATCGTCGCATCTGTCGTTGGCCAGAGTCTGCTGCTCGCTGTCTCCGGTTGCGTGCTCGGCCTTGCCGGCGCTGTCGCGCTCGGCCGCCTGCTGCGCAGCTTCCTCTTTGAGGTCAGCACGGTCGACCCCGTCACCTTTATCGCTGTTCCTGCGTTGATGCTCCTGCTCGCGCTCGCGGCGGCATGCATCCCCGCCCGCCGCGCAGCTTCGGTTGATCCCATGACCGCCCTGCGCATTGAATAACGATGTCTCATGTGGCCTTCTGGCCGGGCGTGGCGCGGTCAAATCGCACCACGCCTCTTTTTGCCTGAAGGACGCGATTCAAATGCTACACTCCCACGAGCGGGAGTACGCATGAAGGCATCGGCATTTGAGTTCCGCCATCGCATGGCGATCATGACCATCGTCATTGTTCTGGGCTTTTGGGCACCATGGATCGAAGCCTGGCACATTGGCACGCGTATTCCATTGCTTGAGTGGCTTGCTCTCGAACTCGCCCGCTCCGGCCTGCTCAGCTTCACCGTTGCCACGCCCGTTGTCATTCTTCTCGCCGCGCTCATTGCCGCGAAAGCTGCCATCACGCGCGTGTGGGGAACGGCCTACCTCGGTGCGGGTATTGTGAACCACGCGCAAATGCAGGCGGGCTCCGTCATGGCCGCCGGCCCCTACCGCTACGTGCGCAATCCACTCTACCTCGGCTCATGGATGATGGTGATCGCGATGGCCTTCATTATGCCGCTCAGCGGAGCCGTATTCACCATCGTGCTCGCATCCATCTTTCTTTTTCGCTTGATTCTCGGCGAAGAAGTCTTCCTTGCCGCCGGACTCGGCGAACCGTACCTTACCTACAAGCGCGCCGTTCCGCGCCTTATTCCCCGCGTGCGCACTACACTGCCGCGCGCCGCGTTTCGCCCCCACTGGCTGCGCGCCGTCTTTGCCGAACTCAATCCCATCGGTGTTTTTCTTATCCTCGCCGTGCTCTCATGGAGCTACAACAACTGGCTCATGGTCAAAGCCGTCATCATCAGCTTCGGCGTGTCGATCATTGCAAAGGGATTTCTGCCGCGCACGGCTACTATGCCGCCGGGGTAGCCGCTTTCGCACGGCCCGTCCGGCCCAGGTGCGTATAGCCGAAACCATCGGCATACTTCAGCCCATAGCCGAGCAACCGGTCCACCGCTATGTGATTTGCCCAGATCAATGCAATGGGCAGCAGCATGTCCGTGCGCAGCACCAGCGCGAGAAACGCCAGCACTCCCGGCACAAAATACGTGTGCACCGCGTTGTATACGCGTGCGCCTCTGCATGAACCCGCAAGATAGCCCAGCATCGACAGGTCTGGCGCGAGCCACAGCACCGCAAACAGCCACCAGCTTGCGCCGGTCCGCGCGTAAAGCAGCAGCGTCAGCGCGGCCGCCGCCAGCCCTTCAGCACGCAGCAGCAGTTGCACCGAGTTCGGTCCCGCGGCCGTCCCGGCAGATACAAGCCGCCCCGGCCCTGATTCGTTCACAGAAGTACAGTCGCTCATGTCCGATTGGATGGCCGGCGGCGCTGTGGGTAGCGAAAATCTTCAACACAAGAAGAGAGGGGAAGAGCACTGGGCTCTTCCCCCTTGTCGTACGTCCAGTCCGGTAACTACTTCTTCGGAGGAGCAATGGTGTCCTTGGCGGACTTGGCCACGCGGAACTTGACCACGGTCTTCGCCTTGATCTTGATGGCGGCGCCGGTCTGCGGGTTGCGGCCCATGCGCGCCTTGCGCTCGGCCTTCACCAGCTTGCCCACGCCGGGAATCGTGAACTCGCCGTTCTTCTTGGTCTCCTTCACCGCGGTCTCGGCGAGCAGCTCGAGGAAGCCTGCGGTCTGCTTGTTGGTGAGCTCCAGCTTCTCCGCCATCGTGCGGACCAGCTGCGTCTTGGTCATTCCCTTTGCCATCTGTGTGTACTCCTTCGTTTGTTTCTTTAGTTGAGCATGAGCTTTC
>DASZRJ010000056.1:0-3257 GCA_035550015.1 Occallatibacter sp.
GTTCTTCTAAAGCGTTCATATTGATCAGGCAAGCTTTGCCTTCAGCCATGCGGCTGTGTCGTGTTGCGTTTCGTATGCGTCGAGCGCCGCCACATGCCGCAGCGTGAGGCCAATGTCGTCGAGACCTTCCATGAGGCAGAAACGGCGGAAGGGATCGACTTCAAAAGTGGCCTTGAAGCCGTGCTCGTCGCTGATGGTCTGCTCTTCGAGCGAGACGGTCAGCTTATAGCCGGGAATTGTTTGCGCGTTCTTGAGCAATTGCTCCACCTGCTCTTCGCTCAGGCGCACGAGCACGATGCCGTTCTTCTGCGCGTTGGAGAAGAAGATGTCGGCGAAGGTGGGTGCGATGACGCAGCGGAAACCGTAATTCTCAAGCGCCCAGGCGGCGTGCTCGCGGCTGGAGCCACAGCCGAAGTTTTTTCCGGCGATGAGAATCTTCGCGTCCTTGTAGCGCGGATCGTTGAGCACGAAGTCGGCGACGGGCTTGCCGTCGGGCGTCTGACGCCAGTCAAAGAAGAGGAAGTCGCCGTAGCCGGTGCGCTCGATGCGCTTCAAAAACTGCTTGGGGATGATCTGGTCGGTGTCGACGTTGGTGCGGTCGAGCGGCGCGGCCAGCGCTGTGAGTGTTGTGAACTTTTCCATTAGGCCTTCACCTCTTCACGGACTTCCCAGTTACGAATGTCAACAAAGTGGCCGGCGATGGCGGCAGCAGCGGCCATTTCCGGCGAGACAAGGTGTGTGCGGCCGCCGCGTCCCTGGCGGCCTTCAAAGTTGCGGTTGCTGGTGGAAGCGCAGCGCTCGCCCGGCGAAAGAATGTCGGGGTTCATGCCGAGGCACATGGAGCAGCCTGGCTCGCGCCAGTCGAATCCGGCTTCCTTGAAGATCACATCGAGCCCTTCGGATTCCGCCTGCGCCTTCACAAGCTGCGAACCGGGAACAACCATCGCGTTCACTGTGGAGGCGACCTTGTGGCCCGCGGCGATCTTCGCGGCGGCGCGCAGATCCTCAATGCGGCCGTTGGTGCAGGAGCCGATGAAGACGCGGTCGACGGAAATCTTGTCGAGCGGAGTGCCTGCCTCGAGCGCCATATATTCGAGGGCGCGTTCAAAGGATTTGCGGTCGAGTTCGTTTGCCGCGGCAGCGGGGTCAGGTACAGCCGAAGTAACCGGCGCAACCATGCCGGGGCTGGTGCCCCAGCTTACATAGGGGACGAGCGTGGCAGCATCGATCACGAGTTCGCGGTCGAATGTTGCGCCTTCGTCGGTGGGTAGCTTCGACCACTCGGCGACTGCCTTATCCCACTCCGCTCCCTGCGGGCTGAACTTGCGGCCCTTGAGGTACGCGAATGTTGTTTCGTCAGGAGCGATCATGCCGGCGCGTGCACCCGCTTCGATGCTCATGTTGCAGATGGTCATGCGGCCTTCCATCGAGAGCGCGCGGATGGCCGAGCCTGCGTACTCGATGACGCAGCCAGTGGCTCCATCCGTGCCGATTTTGCCGATGATGGCAAGGATGATGTCCTTGGCCGTAACACCGAGCGGCAACTTGCCTTCGACGGAGATGCGGAAAGTTTTCGGCTTGCCCTGCGGCAGAGTCTGCGTGGCCAACACGTGCTCCACTTCGCTGGTGCCGATGCCGAAGGCCAGAGCGCCGAACGCGCCATGCGTGGAGGTGTGCGAGTCGCCGCAGACGATGGTCATGCCGGGCTTGGTGAGACCGAGCTCGGGGCCGATGACATGCACGATGCCCTGGTTGCGCGAGTCCACATCATAGAGTTCCACGCCAAAGTCTTTGCAGTTCTGGCGCAGCGTGGAGATCTGTTTGGCCGAGATGGGGTCTACGATGTTCAGACGGCCTTCAACCGTCGTGGGCACGTTGTGATCGATAGTGGCGATAGTGCGATCGGGACGGCGCACTTTACGGCCGGATATACGCAGACCTTCAAACGCCTGCGGGGAAGTGACCTCGTGGACAAGCTGCAGGTCGATGTAGAGCAGGGTGGGTTCACCCTTGGGCTCAACGACGACATGCTGCTCCCATACCTTTTCAAAAAGCGTCTTTGGTGCGGAACTCATGATTAATCCTCAGAAAATGGTTATGCGTTCACCAGGATGGTCTTGACCATCTCGCGTACCTTCGCGCCGACCTCGGGCGTTGAAAGTACGGTATAGCCGTGGTCTTTGCCGCGGACGAGATCGGGCGTACGGTAGCCTTGTTCGAGCATCTTGCGCACAGCGGTTTCAATTGCTCCAGCTTCAGTTTCAAGTCCGCCAGAGTGGCGCAGAATCAGCGCGCCGGTGAGAATCGCGCCGCAGGGGTTGGCAATGCCTTTGCCTGCGATGTCGGGCGCGGAGCCGTGAATGGGCTCGTAGAGATTGACCTTGCCGCCGATCGTCGCAGAAGGCAGCATGCCGAGTGAACCGGTGATGACGCCGGACTCGTCGGAGAGGATGTCGCCGAAGAGATTCTCGGTGAGCACCACGTCGAAATCCTTTGGGCGGTTCATCAGGTGCATGGCCATTGCGTCAACGTATTGGTGCTCGACGGCGACATCGGGGAACTCCGCAGCGACTTCGTTGACCGAAGCGCGCCAGAGCTGTGAGGTTTCAAGCACGTTGGCTTTATCAACCGAGCAAAGCTTCTTGCGGCGATTCTGCGCGAGTTTGAAGGCGATGCGGGCCACGCGGGCAACTTCATCACGCGTGTAGCGCATGGTGTTGAAGGCTTCGCCCTTCTCCTTATTCCACTCGCGCGGCGCGCCAAAGTAGAGGCCGCCGAGAAGTTCGCGGACGAAGAGAATGTCGGCGCCATCGATGACTTCAGGCTTGAGCGGGCTGTTGACGGTGAGCTCCTTGAAGGCGAAGGCCGGACGCAGGTTGGCGAATCCGCCGAGCGCGGCGCGAATGGCGAGCAGGCCGGCTTCGGGGCGCTTGTCCGGAGGAAGGGAATTGAACTCATTACCGCCGACGGCGCCGAGGAGAACGGCATCGGAAGCGAGCGCGGCGTCAAGCGTGTCCTTGGGCAGGGGAGTGCCGTCGGTGGTGATGGCGATACCGCCGATGCGCTTGTAATCGAACTCGAATGTGTGGCCGCCGAGCGCGGCGATCTCTTCCAGAACGCCGATCGCTTCACGTGTGACTTCGGGGCCGATGCCATCACCGGCCGTGACAAGAATCTTCAGCTTCATTTTTGTTTGGTGTCTCCGAGGTTCTTCAGTCAAAAATCAGTCCAGCTCGCTGACCGGCTCGCGGCGATTC
>DASZRJ010000057.1:0-11915 GCA_035550015.1 Occallatibacter sp.
TCCATGAAGCTCAAGCTTTCTGGCACGGAAGCTAAGCTATCTGCTCCGCAGAGGGTTCTGGTAGGCGCGCAGACAACCGAATAACGCAGCGCAGCGCATACTCACTTCTGTCCACTCATTTGCATATATGAAAGGCCCCTACCGAATAGCGGAAGGGGCCTTTGGCTTGAAGAAACCTACTTACACTTTTTGGCAAATTTCTGCTGCATCAGTAACGATCCATCCAAGTCCGCATCGGTAAAAGCAAATACGAAAAATTCGTTTGGGTTCATCACGATGTTGCCGTCCGGATCGGCGACCGATTCGAGAAAGTCATTGTCATTGGCAACCCAGAGCGTGTGGACCGTCTTGCCTCCGTTTTTCACGTCTGGCCCGATCGCAATGCCCTCAATTTTTGAAGGAATCAGCGACGTCGAGTAGCCTGCGGCCACTAAAGAATCCACCAGGTCAACAAACAGTGTCTTGGACACTGCGTGTGCCGCGGCCGCTGTACCATCCATATCGCCGACGTCAGTTGCGCCGTTCAGATCGATCTTGAATAGCTGTTTGACTTTGGCCTTACTTCCGTCGCCCAGGCCCTTGCCTTTGCGTTCGTCCACCAGAAACTCGTGCTCGTTGAGCGCCAGAATTTCACTCACACCCGAGCCGTTGGTCAGCAGATAACCGAACTGATGCATCACGCGGCCAGAAGCAATGTCTATCGTCACAATGCGCAACAGGTTCGCCGCGTCACCACCTTCCGCTGCATCCTGAATCAACGCGTTCTGCATGATGCCTACAAGTGTTTTGCCGTCCGGAGTAATGGCCAGGCCTTCCATGCCTTTGTTGGCGGTACGGCCCGCGGTGTTGCCGCTAATCTCGTCATCGCCCACAGGAGCCGGATGCTTCACATAAAACATGTCCGGCAGCTTGTACGCATGTAATCTCTTACCCGTATTGCGGTTGAACTCATAGATGTACGGGCCGTATTCGTCGGAGATAAACACCTTCTCTCCGTCGTTCGAAACCCGCAAGCCTTCAGTGTCAAAACGTGCATCCATCGGGTCACCTGAGTTCTGCGCTGCATCGAAGTTGTCAGACCGCCCCGTGAAGTAATACCGCGCATGTGTCTTGTTGATCGGCGGCACACCCGATCCAATACCCAGCCCTTCTCCTGTGCCGTATACAAGCGGCTGCGCACTCCATAGCAGCGTGGTCGAATCCAGATGGGGCATCAGCATAAATGGCAGCCCGCTACCCGAGGTGTTTGGCCACAGGTCCATGGTCACGGTGTGGAACCGGTTTACATAACTTACCGTGTTGTCCACGGCATCGTTGAACTCGTTGGCATTGGGTCCACGATCCGGCAGTGCCAGGAAGGTATCGCCTCCTGCATACGCGAGCGCTGAGCCCATACCGCCCAGTTCATTCGCCAGAACGCCGTTCTCCAGCGGATAAGTCAAGCCGGAAAGATCGGAAAACGATCCCGCGCTCGACTGATCGAGCGTTCCAACCGCAATTAGCGGCAGTGTCTGTGCTTGTGCAGTGCCTGCTGCTGCCAGCAGACACACGAATCCTGATGCAACCAAATGGAATGCTAAACTTTTCACAGATGAAGGCTCCTTAGTCGGGCAATCGATGCGCGCAGCCGTGGTCATCTTCAGTCCCGTCACTTCAGGGGTCAAATCAAAATCTGGTGAAAGCCGTAAGCGGCGTATTCCCTTCCTCGCGGGCGCAGCCGGAGGAATGGCGCGTGTGCGCGGTGGCGTCTTTTCTGCACTGCACGCCGTCCCCATAAACAGTTTCAAGCTTGGGTAATCATCCCTTCGCGCCGTATAGTTGCTGAATACAGGTCATTTGTACTGCATATTGCGTGGGTGGTCTTCCATCCTGCGCGGGCGCTCAGCTTCTATTCGGCGCTCCAGTTCCAGATGTTGATTCCAAACCAATGCGCGTACGCCAGTATGCGCATTTCGAGTCGAGGACCATGAAATCTGTTTGCCTTGCTGTTCTGCTAGCCTCCACCATCTGCGCATCGGCGCAGGTTGCGGCTCCACCCCTGGGTGATCACTATGCGCGTGACCCCAAGCAGCCTATCGATCAGCACTACACCGATCAGATTCGCAAATACACCACTGAGCCCGAATTTCTTTCGCCGCTGGTGAGCTATCTGCCAGCCTCGAAAACCGTGCCCACACCGGAGAAAGTGCTCGGTGATGTCTCCGGCGCGCCCAATATGCTGCCGTATGCCGAAGACGTATACAAGTATTTCCGCATGCTTGAAGCAGCCAGTCCGCGCGTGAAGGTCTTTACCATCGGTCACACAGAAGAAGGCCGCGAACAGATCGTCGCCGCCATTGCCGACCCCGAATTGCTCGCCAAAGCCAAGGAAAACGACGCACGTCTGGCCCAGCTCGGCGATCCACGCAAAATTGGGATGGATGATGCCAAGGCCCGTGAGCTTGTCGCGCAGTCCTGGCCGGTCTACTACATCACCGGCACAATCCACTCACCCGAAACCGGCGCTCCCACTGCGCTGATGGAGTTGGCTTATCGACTTGCCGTCGATGACGCTCCCTACATTAAATTCATCCGTTCGCACATGATTGTGCTCATTACGCCCGTCGTTGAAGTCGACGGCCGCGATCGCATGGTCGATATCTACCGCTGGCACCGCGCTCATCCAGACGAAAAGTGGCCGCACTTGCTCTATTGGGGACACTACGTGGCACACGACAATAACCGCGATGCCATGGGCATGACGCTCGACCTGACACGCAATGTCCTCAACACCTACGTTGGCTGGCATGCACAGGTCCTCCACGACCTGCATGAATCTGTGCCTTTCCTCTACGACAACACGGTGGGTGACGGCCCCTTCAACGCATGGGTCGATCCCACGCTCGCCGACGAGTGGGCCGAGCTCGGTTGGAATAACGTAGCCCAGATGCAGAGCTTCGGCATGCCCGGCGCCTTTACGCACGGCGACTTCGACACATGGAGCCCCGGCTACCTGATGTTTCTCGCGGCCATGCACAACGGCATCAGCCGCCTTTATGAAACATTCGGCAACGGCGGTGCAGACACGGAGAAGCGCATCCTAACGCCGGAAGAATACTCGCGCACATGGTACCGTCAGAACCCACCGCTGCCGATCGTCACATGGTCGCAACGCGACAACAACAACTACGAAGAGACTGCGCTGCTCACTACGATCTCTTACTTCTCGCAACATACGCAGCACTTTCTCGAGAACTTCTATCTCAAAAGTAAGCGCTCGGTTCAGAAGCCCACACTCGCCGGCCCGGCCGCGTACGTCATCGCGCCCGATACCGCGCAAACCAATCGCACCGTGCAGTTGCTCGATGTGCTCAAGCGCCAGCATGTCGAGATTCAGCAGCTCACTTCCGAAGCCAGGGCAAGCGTACCCGGCGAAAAACGTAACGACAAGCCACACGACGAGACCTTCCCTGCCGGCTCTATTGTCATTCGCATGGACCAACCTTACTCGCCCATTGCCGACGCTCTGCTCGACCGCCAGTATTGGGCTCCGGACGATCCGCAGAAACATCCCTATGACGATACTGGCTGGTCATTCACGCATCTGTTCAACGTAAAGACGGTGCGCGTCACCGATGACTCCATCTTGAAGGCGCCGATGTCGCCTCTCACCGATCCCTCGACGCTCGCCGGAAAGCTTACCGGATCTGGTTCGCTTGTTGCCGTCGCCAACACTGGCCAAACCACGCTGCTCTCGCTCGTCTACAAACTCAAGGGTGCAAAGATCGAAATCGCGGAAAAGCCCTTCGATGCAGGCGAGGCACATTTTGATGCCGGCTCGCTGCTCATCAGTGGTGTGGACGATGCCGCACTTAAGTCCACGCTGCACGACCTCTCCCTGAATGCGACCTCACTCAGTGTGAAGCCCATGGTACCCACGCACACGGCTACCGCTCCACGCATCGCCGTGATGCACACCTGGCTGGCAACGCAGACCGAAGGCTGGTGGCGTTACGCACTTGACACCACGGGCATTCCCTTCGACTACATCAGCACGCAAACCGCTTCGAAGGAAGCAGACCTGCACGCGAAGTACGATGTCATCATCTTCGCGCCGGTGGGCCGCAGCAGCTCACAACAGATCATCGATGGACTGCCTCGGTGGAACAATCCGATCCCGTGGAAGAAGACCGAGCTTACTCCAAACCTCGGGCGTATCGACTCCACAGACGACATCCGCCCGGGACTCGGCTATGACGGTCTCGAGCATTTGAAGAAGTTCGTCGAAGACGGTGGGCTCCTCATCACCTGCGAAGATACCGCGCAGTTCGCCATCGACACAGGCCTTGCACCGGGTGTTTCCATTGCACCCAAGGGAGATGCCAAAGTCGTCGGCACTGTACTTAGCTCGGTCTTCGTTGATCGCAGCAACCCGGTTGCGTATGGCTACGGCGAGAAGCTGCCTGTCATTAGCGCTAATGGCATGGTCTTCAATATCAGCAATACTCTGGGCCGCGGGCGCGGACGTATGCTGATGGACCCTTACTCAGAGCGCCCAACGGGCCGTGGCAGCCTGGAAGACAGTGACGTTCCGCAGGGTCGCTCGATTACGGAGCCCGAGCCGCTTGAAAAAACAAAACCTTGGGAAGCCAAGAAGCTGAACGAAGAGCAGATGCGGAACAACTTCAGCGTCATTCCGCCTACGCTTCGTCCGCAGGTTGTACTTCGCTTTGACGGTGCCAAGAATCTGCTGCTCGACGGCCTGCTCGCCAAGGGCGGCTCCATCGCCGAGCATGCTATCGTTGTCAACGCCCACCTCGGCAATGGAACGGTCATTCTGTTCGGCAACAACCCCGTTTATCGCGGTGAAACCATTGGCGACTACAACCTGGTCTTCAATGCCATCCTCAATCATGACCACTTGCAGAACACCGCGGCGGAAGCCAAGTAACCTTCTTTTCCTGCCGCTGGCGCATATGAAGAAGCCGGGTCGGGAATAAGAGAAGTCTAACCAAACAGGAGCGGCGGGAACTTCCCCTTCCCGCCGCTCCTGTTTTTGTGGCATGCTTTCCCGCATGGGTAATAAGGACAAGGGCAGAAAGGAAACCAAGAAGGCTCCCAAGCCAAAGCCGAAACCCGAACCGGGACGCCGGCATGAACTCTTCACGTCTGCCCCGTCGAAGTAGTTCTGTCCTCCACGGTTGCCAACATGAAGGCCCTCTCATATGGAGGGCCTTCGTTCATTCGAGCAGTCCGGAACATCACCACAAACGTTCCCTCACGCAACCCGTATCCTATTCGTCGAAGACCGAATCTCCTTGTCGCAGGTGGAAGAGATACCTATGCTCACTCGACTTAAGACCCTGGCCCTCCTTCTCGTCTTCACATGTACTGCCATGGCTCAGCGCCCAACGGAACGGCCAGTCATCGGTCTTGCACTCGAGGGCGGTGGCGCGCTGGGACTGGCCCATATTGGCGTTCTCAAATGGATGGAAGAACACCACATCCCCATCGACCGCATCGATGGAACCAGTATGGGAGCTCTGATTGGAGCGCTCTATGCCTCTGGAAAAAGTCCCGAAGACCTGAGCCGGTTCGCTCTCGGCGGCTCAATCTCTTCCGTCTTCACCTTGCAAACGCCGTACTCTAACGCAAGCTTTCGCCGCCGCCAGGATCGCCGTGATTTTCCCGCCATCGTCACAGTTGGGCTGAAGAATCGCTTTGGCCTGCGCAATGCCCTGCTCGACGGCAATGGTCTCAACGAGTTCCTCAATAAGCAACTGTTCAACTACAACAACTCCAGTGTGGACTTCGATGCTCTGCCGATTCCGTTCCGCTGCGTCGCCACCGATCTCACCACTTTTGAACCGCATGTCTTCCGCTCCGGTTCCCTCTCCAACGCGGTTCGCGCCTCGGTTTCCATTCCCGGAGTCTTCCCACCGGTACAGGCCCCAAATGGCGATTACCTGGTCGACGGCGGTATTGTCGATAATTTGCCCACTGGAATTCTTCGCAGCCAGTTGCATGCCGGCATAGTCATTGCCGTGCATCTTGAAGTCGGCAAGATGCAGCCCTCTGACATCGGTTCCATCCTGAATGTACTCAACCGTGCATTCTCCGCAGGCGTAGCGTTCAATGAGGCGCAATCCAAAAAACTCGCCGACATTGTACTCAATGTTCCCACCGGCAGCTTCTCATCCACAGACTACGAAAAAGGAAAAGAATTAATCGAGGTTGGCTACAAAGCAGCCGAGGCACATCGCGAGGAACTGCTGCGCTATGCGCTTTCTGAATCGGAGTGGCAAAGCTATCTTGCTGCGCGTTCGGCCCGTCAACGGCCCGCACCGGGCTTGCTCAAGTCTGTTCACATCGCGGGTGGCGATCCCGGCGCAGACCATGAGGTAGAACATGATTTTCAACCACACATCGGTAAGAAGCTTAGTCCCTCAATCGCACAAAAGAGTCTCGTCGACGTACAGGCCGATGGCGAATACAACGCCAACTACGAAAGCATCGCCCTCGCATCGGAATCAGCGAAGGAGACAGGACTGCTGGTACATCTCACCAAACAACAGGGCGGCCCTCCATTCCTCAGCATCGCGCCTTCAGCCTCTGCCTCCACCTCCAACATCACGCGTGGAGAGATCAATCTTCGCTTTGTCTATCAGGGACTTGGAGGCTTCGGTTCGGAGCTGCGCTCTACCGCGCGCGTCGGTTACCTCACGGACCTGAACGCCGAGTATTACCGCCTGCTTACTCCATCGGGCTACTTTGTCGAGCCATGGGGCCGCGTCCTGCGCCAGCCGGTTTACATCTGGTCCAATCAGCAGCGCACGGCAGAGCGCTTCCAGCAGAATATAGTCGCGGGACTTAGCGCCGGACGCACCTTCGGTAATTCGCTGCAGGTTGCAGCTGAGTGGGGCGTAATCAATACGCGCTGGCGACTGGAAACCGGATCAGGAGGCGGTCCAGATCTGCAAGGATCTGCGCAGAGAGGACTACTGCGGATCACGTTGGACAAAGCCTCAAGTGGCAGTGTTTCGCCTGATGGGCTTCGCCTCTCATTTGCAGCCGGTTCTCTCTATCATGCGGTTGCCATCGACAATGCTCCGCTCATCGCAGCATCCTTCTCCCGCACCCATCACATCGGCACAAAAAACATTCTTGGCATAGGTGCCGACGTGAATTCTTATCTTCGCACGCGTGTCTCCGAGCCCTTCCGCTTTACGCTCGGAGGCCCCTTGCGTCTCTCGGCCTCTTCGTTCGATGAATATCGCGGCACTGACACCGTGCTCGCGCGCGCCGGCTTTATGCATCGGTTGGCGGCACTACCTACAGGTCTGGGCCAGGGACTCTACGCGGTCCTCGGTTACGAAGCAGGCGAAGTCTGGTCGCCCGAGCAGCACACTTTCCTTCGTCAGGATGGTGTCGCAGGCTTCGTTGCCGCCACGCCAGTTGGCACAATCACTGTGGGAGGCTCCGTGGGTGACGCTGGACGACGCAAAATCTTCGTAACCATTGGACGCTGGTTCTAGGGTGCGGTGCGGATGGGTTCAATGCCGCTGTGCTCAAATCAGGACTGCTCTCAAGAGGGTTTTCGTTGCTCCATGCCCGTAAGCCGCTCGGCAATCCTGAACCGGTGCGCTACATCTGTCTCGCGGACGATCACAACGCAACCGATCAGATGTCCGTCGTCGGAGAGAATGGGCTTGCTGGAAACGGAAAGGGAGAGCCGGATACCGGGAGCGCGGTCGAAGAACAGGTGCTGGTTCTCCACCGTTTGTCCGCGCATCAGCGAGCGATAGACGGGGAACTCCTCGGGCTGAAGGGGTGTCCCATCGGCACTGAAGACAGCAAGGTGGGTATATTCAGAGAGCTTCTGTCCCACGAAGACAGCACCTCCGGTGATCCTCATTGCAATCGGATTGACCATGAAGATGGTGCAGTCGTGCGCGTCGGCCAGAATCATCCCGATGGGACAGGTATCAACCGCGGCGCTCAGCTTGGCGAGCGAGATCTTGAGATCTTCAGAGATCCGCTTCTGCGGGTGTACCTCTTCGACGAGGCCGTAAATGCCGATAATCGCGCCGGTCTCCGAAAAGCGTGGTGCTCCGCGTGAGCGCATCCACCGCCAGTCTTCGCCGCAGTTGGAGATGCGGTACTCGATGTCGATGGGGCCACCTGTATCGAGCGCATCGCGGATGGCGGCGGCCGTAGGCTCGACATCGTCGGGGTGAAGCATCTTCATCCATCCATTGCCCAGCGCCTCATGGAGCGGTTGTCCTGTGAAGTCCTCCCAGCGCGGGCTGGCCTCGATTACTTCGCCTCGTGCATTCAGAACCCATGGCACGTGTGGATTGAGATGGACCATGTGGCGATAGTGGTTCTCGCTCTCGCGGAGCGCTTCTTCGGTCCATTTGCTTGCGGTCACGTCCATGATCGCAACTGAAATACCCAGCACTTCTCCGGCTTCATCGCGTGCCGGCTGATACGAAATCAGCAGCCTCTGGCCACGCTCACCGTCATGTGCTGCCGGTTTTCGCACCTCCACACCCGTGATTGCCTCGCCACTGAGCGCACGGCGAATGTAAGGTTCGACCTGTTGGAAGACCTCGGGAATAATCTCGCGCGGCGTTCTACCGATATGCTCCGCCGCGGGAACCCCATTCATCGCGGCAAGGCGTCTGTTCAGACTCACATAGCGCAGATTCCCGTCGAGAAAACATAGACCTACCGGTGCGCCGTCGTAGATGGCCTGCAACTGCGCCATACGTTGCGACGGCAAAGCGTCAAGGCTCATTACCGAAACTTCGTCGCGTGAGTCCGGCGAAGGGATACGAAGGGGCCATCTTTCCGCTGGTATCAGTGAAGACAGCTCGCTGATGGGCACCGGTTTGCCATAAAACCAGCCCTGCCCCATATCGCACGCCATTCTGAAGAGCATGTCGGCCTGCTCCTGGGTCTCTACGCCCTCGGCCACCGTCTTGAGTCCCAGACTCTGTCCCAGGCCGATCACCGCCGAAACAATCTTCCTGCTCTCGCGCTTCAGTATCATTGAACTGACAAAGCTCCGGTCGATCTTCAGTTCGTCGAATGGCAAAGCATGAAGATGCCGGAGACTGGAATATCCAGTACCGAAGTCGTCCAGCGCCAGCCTGCACTGGAGAGCCTTGAGCTCATCGGCAACCGCCTTGGCGCGGTCCAGATCGTCCACGAGCGCGCTCTCCGTAATCTCAATCGTCAGCCGATCAAGCGAGAATCCGTGCTCCTCTGCAATATCCGTGATCCACTCGGACGATTGAAGGCCCAGCAACTGAACCGGAGAGATATTGACCGCCAGTGTGAGAGTGCTGTTGACAAACTCCGGAGATGCAAATGCTTTTTCGAGTATGACCCTGGTCAGTCTGTCGATCAGGCCACTCTTTTCGATAATAGGAATGAATTCGTCGGGCGGGATTATGCCGAGCCGTTCATGGTTCCAGCGTGCCAAAGCCTCGAAACCGGCAAGCTGGCCGGTTCGCATCTCCACAACGGGCTGGAAGACGGGAAAAAACTCATCTTCGTCAAAGGCCCGCATAATTTCGGATTCGAGGGAAGGCATCGCGCGCCATTCTACACCGATTCATACTGACGTGCTGCAGTCAAATTATATGTATTTCTTTGAATTTGTAGACAAGTTACCTGTCTTTTGTTACTCGCGTAAGCTTTTTCTTTGCTTTGAATCATTGGTGATCTTTGCGAAAGTCATAGTCGACGAAGGCCCGCATCTGGCCCAATAAACGGCACTTTCATCACACGGAAATACGAAGGCCCTCCGCGCGGGAGGGCCTTCTTTTACTGCTTGCCAGTCCGGCTGTTATGCCACTACGTCGATACCCATCGAGCGTGCCGTACCCTTGATGCTCTTGATCGCGGTCTCCACGGAAGCCGCATTCAAGTCAGGCATCTTCTGCGTCGCAATTTCAAGAACCTGCTTCTCGGTCACCGTGCCTACTTTGTTCTTGTTTGGCGTGCCCGATCCCTTCTGCAGTCCGGCGGCCTTCTTCAGCAGAATCGCAGCCGGCGGTGTCTTGGTCACAAACGTAAAGCTGCGGTCCGCATAAACGGTGATAACGACCGGAATAATCAAACCGGCCATTTCCTTGTTCTGCGTGCGCGCGTTGAACTGCTTGCAGAACTCCATGATATTCACCTGCGCTTGACCGAGCGCCGGACCAACCGGCGGTGCGGGCGTTGCCTTGCCCGCTTCGATCTGTAGCTTCACATACGTCGATACTTTCTTCGGAGGTGCCATATGCTTCCTCTTGAATCGCCCCACTGCTCCTGGCTACACGCAGCCGGCCGATCTGTCCTTCTTCATTTTTGGGTGTTGCGCTCGAGCTTTGGCTTACAACCGGCGGCTGCCAGGTGGCCCAACCGGTTAGAAGCTGAAAGCTACTTGCCCAAAGCGGCAACTACACAATTTTTTCGACCTTGCCGAACTCTAATTCCACCGGTGTCGAGCGCCCGAAAATCGTCACCATCACCTTCAGCGTCTCACGATCTTCATTGATCTCATCCACCACACCGTTAAAGTTCGCGAACGGCCCATCCGTAATCCGGACCTGCTCGTTCTTTTCAAACTTGATCTTAAGCCGCGGCTTTTCCTTCGCCGTCTCAGAGCGGAACAGAATCGAACCGACTTCTTCCTCGCTCAGCGCAACTGGCTTATCGCCCGTGCCCAGAAAGCCCGTCACCTTCGGCGTGTCTTTCAGCACGTGCCAGAGGTTGTTGTCGAGATCCATCTCAACCAGAACATACCCTGGAAGGAACACCCGCTCCACCGTGCGCTTTTTGCCGTTCACAATCTCCGTCACGGGCTCGGTCGGAATCATCACACGACCCACCTTGTCCTGCAGACCGAAGGCCTGGACACGGCTGGCGATTGATTCCCTCACCTTGCGTTCAAAACCCGAATATGCGTGCAGGATGTACCACTTGAAGTTCGGATGCTCTCCCGACTGCACCGGCTCATTCGGTGTCTGTTCCGGCATTGTCTGCTCGGTTGTGGTTTGTTCGGCGGATTGTTCCAGTTCTTCTGACATTTCAATTCTCGATTCGCAGCCGCGGTCCTACTGACCCACAAGCTTATGAAGTACAAGGTCCAGTCCCCGGCTAAACACCGCATCGGTGATGAAAAAGAAGAGTCCGAAGATGAACACCGTCACAATCACCACGGCGGTCGTCGACTCCACTTCCTTCCTTCCGGGCGCAACGACCTTGCGCATCTCAGCGCGCACGTCACTCAGGAAGCGCGTCATGCTGCTCCATACGCCGGTAACACTGCCTGACATATTCGAGAGCGCTCCTGACTCCTGCAGCTTGCTTGACCGCTGCTCGCCTTTTTCAATCGCTGCTTTGCTGCTAGCCATACTTCCTTGTCCTTAGCCCCGGTGCCTGGGCACCCGGGCACTCCTTCAAACTCTGGCAGGGGCGGAGGGATTCGAACCCCCAAGTTCGGTTTTGGAGACCGACAGTTTAACCGTTGAGCTTACGCCCCTGTGAAGCAGTGGTCAGTTCTGCGGTAGCCTGGCCTAGGCTTTCGCCTTCCCGCAACGTCCGCAATTTGACCACTATCATCCATCCTACTTCGATTCCTTGTGCGGCTGGTGTTTACGGCAGCGCTTACAGAACTTCGAGAACTCCAGACGGCCCGTGGTCGTCTTCTTGTTCTTCGTCGTCGAGTAGTTGCGCTCCTTGCACACCGTGCACTGCAAACTCACAATATCCCGCATTGCAATTTCCCTTCACGTGTCGCTTGCCGCGCCGGCATTTCGCCCGAAGGGCGGTCCGCTCGACGCGGCCAGCGTCTACTTAATAATTTCGCTGATGGTTCCGGCGCCCACCGTACGTCCGCCTTCGCGGATCGCAAAGCGCAGGCCCTTCTCCATGGCAAC
>DASZRJ010000058.1:0-1737 GCA_035550015.1 Occallatibacter sp.
TTTCACGGTGCTGGTTTCCGTGACCAGCGCAGTGGATTACTTTATAGGCTTCTGGAAGCACATCGACCACGCTTCAAGCCAGCGCCGCAGCTCGTATGTGCTGACGCGCGACCGCAGTGCAGGTACTTCCGGCACGCGATAAGACAACCCGATGAAGCAGAAGAAAACCCCGGCCTCGGCCGGGGTTTTCTTGCATATCAGGAGAGCAAGGGCTAAGCCATTGCGGGCATGACAGTATGAACCGACGCGGATGCGGTCTCGGCCGCCGGTGCCTGCGCGGGCGTGTGATGCGACCGTGTGAGCCGGTGAACAAAATGGTAGGGAGGCCATGGGCCGGAGAGCTGCATATGGCACTCGGTCATGATGGCGCTGGTGGATGAGAATTTATTTTGATAGCGCTCCACACACTTGCGGTCAATCAGGTGGGCGATATCGAGCAACATTTTGCCGTTATCGAGCAGGCGGCAACTGACCTCTTCATCGAGCGGCATGAAGAGCCGGTGCATCTGGAAGCTGACGGCGCGTGCGCGCGTTTGACGCTCACGCTGGCGCGTTGCGGTCTCCCGCAGGTTGGAGAGGTATTCCCGGCCAACCTTCTCAGCGGCGGCGTGATAGCCAAATTCTTTGGTGCAACAGTCATCGACGAAGATTTTCAGGTGCATCTCGGTTTTGCCGCGGAGCTTCTCAATGTTGGAGAGGAACTGGCGCTGGTTGGACCGGATGGATTTGCGAAGACTTTCATCGTCGTTGAAGACAGTTCCAAAGCGGAAGGGAAGCACCGTCGATTGACGGAAGCAGTCGGCGATGACGCGGGCATGATCCACGCCTGCCTTCTGGCTAAGTTCTTCTGCTGGATTGTGTTCGCTGACTATGACGGCGAGATCGCTTGCCGGATAGAGGAAAACCTGGTTTCCACTGACGCCTGAAACAGATTCCAATGGGACTGGTTTACGATGACGGGCTAATTCAGGAAAGGCTTGCTTTTCACCAATGCAGTAGGCATACCACGCCATTTTTTACACTCCGTACGCAGCGCTGGTAAGCGCCGCTCGCTAGTGAAGCTCTGTGAACTGAGGGAACAACTGCATGTTTACTTTTTTGTGCTGGGCCGATAAGCCCAGACTTGTCCAACTACCCGGAATACTAGACCCCCGAAAATACGACTGGCAATGTCTCACTGACTGAAATTCATAAAAGGAAGCAAAATAGGGGTATTTAGATTTTATTTTATGAAAAATACGATTTATGCCGTCAAAATATTACCTGATTTGGAGGCGTTTCGTATTTGCAACTCGAATACGCCCCCAAATGGCGACTGGCTTGCAAGGTCTTACGGCAAGATGCGCAGGGTATGGAGAATGAAGTACGCGTCGGCGAGGACGAGAAGGCCGATGAGCGTGAAGGAAATGCTGGAAACGACAGTGATGCGTTTGCGAAGGGTGACCACATCTTCCTGCAGATCGTCCCGTTCGGATTGGAGCCGGTGCGTGGTTTCCTCCAGAGCATGTACCTGTGAGGCCACCTTTCCAAGATGAACGCTTTGCTCGGCCAGCTCTCCCCGCAGCTCGGTGTGGCCGCTCTTGAGCTTGTCTATGGACTGCTCGAGCGGGGCGAGATCGATAGGCTTCGGCGTAGGCCGCTGCACGAAGACATTGGCCGCGGCTGTGGCGACATTGCCGTCAAGCAGGGGAAGAAGCTTTTCCGCGATGGGAATAACCGTACGCGCCATGGAGGCCA
>DASZRJ010000059.1:0-54899 GCA_035550015.1 Occallatibacter sp.
GAGTCTGGAGCGCAGGCTTGCATATGGAGGTGGGCAGACGGGCTGGTCGCGCGCGTGGGTCATCAACTATTGGGATCATCTGCACGATGCCGCGCAGGCATATGACAGCATGCAAGTGATGTTCCGGCAGTCCACATTTCCCAACTTGATGGACACGCATCCGCCAGGACTGTTTCAGATTGATGGAAATCTGGGCGCGGCGAACGGAATGCTGGAGGCGCTGGTGCAGTCGCGCTGGATGCCGGATGGGACGGAGGTGGAGTTGCTACCCGCCACGCCGAAGGAATGGACGCAAGGATCGGTTCGCGGATTGCACATACGAGGCGATGCAACGCTGGATATGCACTGGAGAGCAAGGGAGATTGTTTCGCTTGAGCTACACGCAAACAGCGATGGCAGTTTTCGATTGATTCCACCCGCGGGTGCAGCGGTAACAGATGTTTGGACCACAGATGGAAAACAGGTTGCGACACAGAGCGGCGAGTTCAAAGTTCGCAAAGGCGTATCCTACCGCGTACGTTTCCATGACGACTAGTCGTACGGGTGAGCAGACGATGCCTTCCCGGTGCAGATACGTGGGTAATGGAGATCTAATTGGCCGCCAGCTCTGAGATGCGCCGCTCTGGACGCGGTGGCTGAGGACTGAAGCAATCCATACGAAAATTGTGAAATTTGGCATCAATTTGCTCAAGTATGCGTTTAAAAATTGAACGCACGCGTGCTGGATCGCCGACGGCGCGGAGATTGAGCAGCAGGTCGTGCTCAGATGCAGGTGATGCATCAAGATCGCCTTCCACCACGGGCTCTTCACCAGGTGCGCAGATTGCCGCCTTGAGCCAGCCTGATGGCGCTGTATCGATAAGCTTGAGATGGACGATTGCGATGTGCTGACAGGTGAGGGTGCGTTCGAGATCGTCGAGCAGAGGGCCGACGAGCATAGATGGCGAAAGAGGCGACTGTAATTCAAGATGCACGCTCAGATTGGTCCAGGAGAGCGCGGCTTCCGCAGCCGCATACTGGCCGTAGTCAATGTCGAGTGTGTGCTGTCCCGCTGTTCGACCGGCTCCAAGCACGAGGTCAAGCCACGCAGCCACGCCTTCACCAGTTCTTGAACTGATACCTAGAGCATGGGGCAAGGAATCCTGAATTGGATATCGATCCGATTTGGTGGCGCAAACCAGATCCGCTTCTTCGAGTTGCTTTTTCCAAAGGAAGAGCATGTGCGGATCAGTGCTGGATTTTTGCATCTGCTCCGCGCGCAGGGGGTCCACAAGTACGGTGAAGGGTGCGATGCGGCAAAGATTGAATTCCTGACGGAGCGGATTGAGTACAGTGGCGACGAGGTCAGTGCAACTTCCAACCGGTTCAGCAAAGATGACCTGCGGTGCGGCATGACGCAGCCGACCAATGGATTCACGCAATTTTGAGAACCGGCAGCAGAAACAACCGCCTGTGATCTCTTCTGCGAGCGTTCCATGTAACTCAATCTGGCGGGTATCGACGAGTTCCTCTCCCTGATCATTGAGAATGGCCGCACAACGAATGCCGCGGTTTGCGAGCACACGCGAGGCGGCCATGATGAGGCTGGTTTTTCCAGCACCGAGAAAGCCGCCAACGAGAACCAGCACCGGGCGCGAGGATCGGTCGACATTGCTCATGCGCGAATCTCGATTGCGAGCTTTCCATCGCGCCCCAAAATGAGCTCTTCCTCGAGAAGGATGGATTTGCGTTTGTTTGCACCAGAAACGCGATGAGGGAGCGATACACCGTTCGAACTGGCAGTGGAGTGTGCTCCGGATGCGGTGAATGAGCATGTCCTCAGGCGGAGGCTGCCTTCGTGTACATGCACGTCGAAGCGTGTGACGCCTGTGTGGTTGCGCAGGCGGAAGGTTCCCCAGCCAGTGCCTGTTGCCCATATGGATGAGAAATCATCGTGTGCGAGTTGAGGAAACGCTTCGATGGAGGAGTCCGCGCCGTTGTAGCGAAACCCGCTCATGGCGATGAGCATGGACCATGCAGACATGGCGCGCGCGTAGTGATGGCCACACTCGGCTTCGTCCCATGGATTACGCTTTTCGCCGTCGTAACGGCTGCGGGAGCTTTCAACGATGCGAATGCCCTCTTCGACCATTCCGCGGCACATCATAAGTGTGGCAACGGGGTATTCGATTCCTGTCCAGGATTCAGCGAAATAAGGAAATGGGATGCGCGGCCGTTTGGCATGGGCATAGTCGCAGACGACAACTCCAGCTTCATGATTGAGCACGTACGTGCGGGCGACATTGTCATGATGGGAGAGGTCGGGCTTGTAGTTGTAGCGGAAGATGGACTCGAGCGTGGTTCGGATGTGCGCAGGCGAGACAAGCGAATCGAGGCCTCCCACGTCTGCCAGGTATTGGCCGATCAACTGGTCAACAAAGCAGCCCGTGCCAACCTGGTACTCGGGATTCTCTGTATTCTTTGAGCCCATGTCGCCGATGAGAGTGGGGGCAATCTGGTCTTTACGGAATCCCTGGACCCGCTGAATGTAGAACTCGCCGTTGAAGAGATTGCTGTCAATCCAGGAACGGCCGCTTTCAAAGAGCTTTTGATATTCATTTGCCGATGCGGTATCGCCGATGGCGCGTGCCATGTCAACGGAAGCGCGCAGTGCCGCAAGGTAGTAGATGGAGCACATTGGATTTGGTCCGTAAAACTCGACATCGTAGGTGTTGTGCTGTACACCTTCGAGAACGCCGTCACGATTGGCGTCCCATCCGCCCGGAATCCATGCAAATTCAAGAGCCTTTTTAATGCGCGGCCAATTTGTACGCAACCACTCGTTATCGCCGGAGAGTTTCCAATCGAGCCAGGTGTGGACGATTTGCCCCATCTGGCCATCCGCGGCAGCATAACCCCAACGCTTTTGACCGTCAGGCAGCATCTGGCGGAAATGAATGGCGCCTTCGTCATCCATGGAATAGCCAAAGGAAGTGCGGCGGAGCGAACGAGCGAAGGAAGGAAAAAGATAAGGCGTAGTTGTTTCGTAATTCCAGACATGCGCACAGTTGCCGAAGCAGCAGCCGCGTGTGTCGTCGCTGCCCTCGAATCCGTGGAATTCGCCATCTGCCGTGCGGAAGCAGGTGGTGGTGGCGAGGGTGGAGAGATTGGCGCTGGCGGCATCCTTGACGGCGGCGGGAAGGGAACTGCTGCGCAGCGCGGCTGCGAAAGCACGTGTGCGCGTTTCTAAATTGTCAAGGTGAGCGACGGTGTATTGAACGACCTCCAGCGCATCAGGAAAGCGTGTTGCGTAAAAATTGCCGACGTTGGTTTTGCCCTGATCAGGAGGCGCATCCCATCCCATCCACTCTGGCAGGCGGTTGGGAAAGTGCCAGCCGAGCAGGAAGAGAAAGTCCTCGGTTGCGCCGGGCGCGATCTGTTTTTGCAGGCAAAGAACTCCTTCGGAATTGTGGGGATCAGGCTGCGGTCCGAGAGAGCCTTCCTGCGAGAACTGGTCCCAGAAGAGCAGCGGAGAATTCCACCAACGACCCGCAGGCCAGCCTGTCCATGAACTGACTTGACCGTCTGCGCCGGGAACGGTGGCAAGTGCAAGAGTACCTTTCATCGGGTGGTCATCAGAAAGAGAGAGATTATGCATCAGGAGCGTATGGATGCCATGCGCGGAGCGAAGCTCATTGACGCATTTATCGTCGGAATCGGCCTTAATGGGATTCTCCAGAGAAAAAGCAATGCTGACCGAGGCAGTACAATGCCCGGGGTTCTTCACGCTATAGCGCAGAATGGCGACAGGAAGGCCCGAGTCGTCGGGCTCGTGCGGGATGAAGGGTGAGAATGCATTCAGCTTTACTTCCACAGGCAGGCTGCTATCAGAGAATTCAACCTGAGCGAGTGGGTATTCGCCAATGAAGACAGCGGAATCCAGTCGCGAGAGACCGGGAACATTTGCCGAGCCGAGACCATCCTGGCCTTCGTAGGGTGGCTCAATGCGCGCTTCAAGTACGCGAGCGATGGGTTTCTCATCACCGACGCGCGCCCAGATGGAAGGAAACGCGTAGCCCGGCCGGTAGCCCTTATTCGGACGGTTAAAGATTTCCCAATCACGTAACTGGCCCCTGCCACCCAAGGCGATGCTGCCCGCCGCAACTCCACCGAGAGGGAAAGCAACCATCTTCAGCGCAGGGCCGCGAAACGTGCGCGGGTAATCAATGTTCGACTTTGCCGGTTTTGTGGCAGCGTGCGCGTCTGGAGTTTGTGTGGTGCTTGCGACAGCCGCAGATGGTTGCGTGGCCGCGCCGAGTACTACTGCGGCCTGCTTGATGAAATCTCTTCGATCGATTCCTGGACGTCTGGCCATGTGTGACGAATCCCATTGGAGATTGACGTGGGCCGCGCAACAGAATGCAGGGAATTGCGTTCCGCACGAACGTTCAACATGGTAATGCAACCGTGGGCAGAGAACCTATCTGTAATTCAGCTTCGTGCTCAGCGGCTGCATTTGTCGTTATTCAGATTGACGCCTTATGGATCACTAGCGCACGTCGACAGAGCGGTCACCTTCATATTCCATGATGTGGAAATAGGCTTCCCAGCCAGTCCATGCGGCGGGTGCGGGCAGCTTCGCCATGGGATCTTTGATGTGATTGGCATAGTCCTGCACGAGCTCGCGCGTGCGATAGACGCCGGTAAGCCAGTCCCCGCGATACCAGTTCTTCCACTTGCCGTATTCGGCTTTGGCCATCGAATTCTGGATGAGGTCGAGCGAATGAAGAGCAGCCTGAGCTTCGTTTTCCGCTTTCGGGCTGTCACCTGTGTTGTAGTCCTTGATGGATTGCGCCACATGCAGCAGCATGCGATTGCTTTCGCTGTTAATGACGATCATGGTGAGAAGACCAGCATGGTAGTAATCGAGGCGCGAAGGTTCTACAAGACTCTCGGCAGCGACGGCGTCGTGTTCCACTTTGTCCCAGCGGGGTTGCGCTTCCGTGCACTGCTGAATATCGCGGTCGAGGATCTGGTTGCGCATTTCCTCATCGAAAGTGGGCAGAACGCGCGGCTGTGTCCATTTGGGCGATTGGCTTGGAATGGCGATGACCTGATGTTCGCTGAGTAAATCAAGAATGAGGCGGCGCGCCTCCGAGTGATAGTGCTGGTCACCTTCTTCGCGAGGCACCTTGCTGTACACAGGTGGCGGTGGTGGCGTATTGCCGGCCGATGTGAGCCGGGGAATGTGGAAGCTGGTACGCAGAGAAGGTGCGGCGAAGTACTCCTTATAGACCTTCTCCAGAGCGTCTGCAGATTGAGCGCCGAATTCTTTAGTGGACCAAGCCCGGTAATATGCACCATCGGGATCGGTCTCGGCTTTTGGAACTCCACCCCAGGCGATATTCATCACTGCTTCGGTCGTCATGGCAACGGGGCGAATATCACTCGTGTTGACGAGGAAGTAGGAGGTGGCGCCTGCTTTGATATAGCGTCCCAGCTCCTCCTGAATCACAGAGACAGGAACCATTTCCGAGAGCTGGTTTGCCTGGCCATTCATCATGGCAACGTGGAAATATGCGCCCTGTCCCGCGGCAACCTTGCCATCGTCCTGCATGTCACCGTATCCGGTGTCAGCCCAGACGAGAGAGACCTCTGGCGGGATCTTGAGATAGCCCTCCTGCATCAAACGCGCACCTTCCTGCCAGAGGTCGGTGACAAATTGCGCCTTTGGATAGCGAGCACGGACGATGCGCATCTGCTCGGCAATAGCGTCACTCACGCGTTTACCCAGCAGCGGGTCGTTGTTGCGCACACTTGGGTCAAGCGAGGCATAGCTTGAGTCGGAAAGTCCGCGCAGGCCGACGCTCCAGAGTATTTCTTCGCCGGGTTTGTAAGTCGCGACTGCATTGGCCCATGCGTGCTCAAGAATTTCAGGATGTGTGGAGAAGTTATAGGGAACGTCACGCGGCCAGCGCGCGACATTTACGCCAAGAGGAATGGCATGATGCTGGTTAATGATGAGCCCGCGGCGTGAGGCGGCTTCCACTTGCGCGTCATCGGGAAATATCCATGTGCCTGGGACAATCATGTTGCCTTTGAGGCGGAGGATGGTTTCGAAGATGTTGTCCCATACCTTGAGCGAGATACCGGTATGCGACCCCCTGGGTGCGGGAATCCAGCCCGTAAGAAGGTCTTCATCGTTGGGGAAGAAGCCGCGATAACGGAAGACGGGGCTGGGGTAGGTATGAGTGAAATCAGAGGGCAGGGAGATGGATGTTTTCTTTACCGGTTCGTTATCGGTCCAGAGATACATGGGGTCAACGCCAAGCACGGACTGCGAGAATTGATAGATGGCATAGATGGTGCCGCGCATGTCAGCCCCGGTGAGGCAGATGACCTGCTGATTTTTCGCCGGACCCTTCACAATGGAAAAGGCAAAGGCTTCGCGGTCTGTTGTTGTAACGCAGGGAGTATTTTGGGGCACATTGCCGCGTTGTGCAATCAGGATGGTGGTTGGTCCGGCGTCTTTCAGCGCCGCAACAAGCTTGGGCTGTTGGCCGAAAACTTTGGAGAAGTCGTTCAGGAGATCCTTGGTAGCTCTTTGGATGGGTTCGGATTCCTGTGGACTTTCGACGAGAGTGACTGTGCCGTCAATCGGAACCTTCGGAGCTTGTGACCGTGAAATGGGTGCGATGAGTATGGACAGTGCGGAAAAGCAGAGTACTGAACGGACGACGGATTGGGCTCGAAAGAACACAGGACCTCCACAGATATTTCAAATGTGCGTTTGGTGGCTGGCGCGTACATACAGCGCCGGACCGCTGCTTTACTTCGCGCCGCGAATTATACACAAAATGACGCACAGGGTTTCGATTTTCCAGTTGCCGCAGGTGAGAAAGGCTGTGGTAGAGTGCGTACAAGACGACGTTCGAGCAGTTCTCAAATATACGTAAGAAGCGCATGAGAAACGCCCGAATACCGCTAAAGCTCTGAAGCCTGAATCGATCGTTCTCCAGATTTTGTTCGCGACGAATATCGTGCTTCAGTCTGAGACGAGAAGCGTGTGATCACGAAACCAACCAGAACGCAGCGCAAAGTTGCTTCAAGCGAAACTGCCCGCGAGATCAATCGCGACATTCTTCTGCAGACAATTCATCGGAACCAGCCTGTAAGCCGCGCGGACCTTGCGCGGATGACTGGATTGCAGGCAAGTACGGTTTCCGTAATTATTGGCCACCTGATCGAAGAGGGGTGGGTACTTCCCGGAGTTCTAGGCCGACTGCCGCGTGGCCGGCGGCCCACTTTTGTCCGGCTTAATGACAAGCATGCAATTCTTGCCATTGATTTGCGCCCAGCCCACGCAAATATAGCTGTGGTTGATATCAACGGTAAAATTCTGAGCCGCAAGACGGTGGACTTTCCTCCGCTGAAAGGTGGCAAGGAAGAGGCGCGTAAAATTCTGCTGAAAGTGGCGAAGGAGGCGCGAGCCTTGCGTGCGGCGCACCGCGATCGCATCTTCAATGGTGTGGGTGTCAGCCTTTCGGGCCGTGTTGATCAGAAGACGCAGAAGCTCCAGTTTTATGCCCATGGACCGTGGGCGCAAATAGATGTACACAAGGAACTGCGCGCCATTCTGCAGGCTCCCATTGAAATGGATAATGCAGCCAATGCCAGTCTGTTTGCGGAACGCTGGTTTGGACAGTTTGGCGACGCCGCTAATGTGCTGGCAGTTTCAGTTTCAGAAGGTATCGGAACGGGACTTCTGGTGGACGGGCAATTACTGCGCGGCCGGGATGGGATGGCAGGCGAGTTCGGCCACATGCCGTTCGACGAATCAGGACCGATGTGCGGCTGCGGCAACAAGGGGTGCTGGGAGACGTTCGCTTCGAATCGCGCGGGCCTGCGCTATTATCACGAGCTTGTCCCGGGGGCGCGGATTACAAGCTATCAGGAATTGCTGAATCTGGCTGAGGCAGGCGACCTTCAGGCAATGCGTGCGATTGACCGCATGATCGGTAAGCTCGCAGAAGGTCTGACAATGCTGAATGCCGGTCTGGCGCCAGAAGTAATTCTCATTGTGGGTGACTGTACGGCATTATGGCCGCGCATCAGTCCGATTCTTGAAAGTAAATTGATTGAGAAGTCGTTTACCGTGCGTACGCCTCGTGTGGTGGCAGCCATTGAAGGCGACACAGCCCGTTTACGCGGCGCTGCGGCTTTGGTATTGCACAAAGTGCTATTTCAACGTGCCGAACTGAAGTAGCTTGCATCCAACGTAATTTTCCTGGATTAGCTTGCTTCCGAATGCGATTCGGGGCTTGGTATGGGCGCGAATCGGCCACCTTGAAAAAAGAACAGACTGAGAAGATACGCAAGCCCTGCCGCGAAAAAGATGAGCATCGAATGGTGCGCCCAGAGTACACCGACAAGATACGTAAAGACGGTGCTTCCGATGGAGCCAATTGCACCTCCAATTCCTACTACAGTTCCGACCGAGGTAGAAGGGAAGCGATCAGATGGTGTGGAAAGCAGGTTGGACGACCATCCCTGATGTGCCGCCGTTGCTACGGAAAGGACCGCAATAGCCTGCCAGAGTTGATGAATGAAGGGAACGAGCAGGACCACCGTGGATCCAATTGCGCAGATGAGCATGGCGAAGCGGCGGCCTTGACGGAGCGTGCGTCCGCGGCGCATGGCGAGGCCCGCGATCCATCCACCGCCGACGCTGCCAATTGTGGCGCCGCAATAAATGACGATGAGTGGAAGACCCAACTCGCTCATATTGATGGAAAAGCGCTCGTTAAAGAATTTCGGAAGCCAGAAGAGATAAAACCACCAAACGGGATCAGTGAAAGCCTTTGAGAGAGCAAAGGACCATGTTCCACGGCTACGAAGGAGAGTAATGAACGAAGCGCGCTCCTTCTTTTCTGCATCAACAGACAGTGTGCTATTGGCGCTGAATCGCTGCTGCAATCGGTTATAGGGGAATACGAGCCAGGCGGCGAGAAGGCACAGGCTTAGGCCACCTGTAGTCAGGAAGGCTGCTTTCCATCCAAATCGAACAGCAACCCATGGAATGAGCAATGGGGCAATGAGCGAAGCGGCACTGGTGCCGGAGTTGAAGATTCCTGTTGCCAGAGCCCGTTCTTCAGCTGGAAACCAATCGGCAGTTGCTTTCAATGCAGCAGGGAAGTTGCCGGCTTCGCCGAGTCCGAGTGCAAAGCGGGCAATACCGAAGCCGAGCACAGTGGTGGCGAGTGTGTGACTAATGGAAGCAGCGGCCCACACGGCGATGGAGAGAGCCAGGCCCATCCGGGCGCCGATGCGGTCAATCACACGGCCCGCGAGCAGCAGACCAATACCATAGGCGAAGATGAAGCAGTTGACGATGCGGCTGTAGTCACGATTGAAGTGCGCGGGATTGTTATCGCCTGCAAAGAGATGACGCAGGATAGGTTCAACCAGACCGAGAGCCGAACGGTCCATGTAGTTGACTGTGGTGATGAGCAGGAGGAGGCCACACACAACCCAACGCAGAGAAGAGACTTGGAGATTAGGCTTCAATGCGGCTCCCCCACGCTGGGTGTAGATTTGAGATGCTTTTCTTTGACACTCGAATTTATCATGCGCTCATTGCATTCCGCGGCATTTATTGTCGAAATCGCGTTTCTGCAGAGGAGCAAAGCGCATTTTGTAAGATGGCCGAGACTGCCGGAGTGACCGTTCAAGAGGAACCAGAATGAATGTAGGAATCATTGGAACAGGCGCGATTGCCGTGAAACATGCGCAGGCATACAGAAATATTGGATACAAGGTTGTTGCGTGCACCAATCGAACAGAGAAGAGCGGAAGAGATTTTTCGTTGAAAGTTGGTGCTGAGTTTGAATCCACTCCAGAGATGCTTGCGGCGCGGCCTGATGTGGATGTTCTTGATGTGTGTACTTTCCCCTCGTATCGGCTTGATGCAGTGGAGCTTGGCGCGCTTTACGGAAAGCATGTGCTGGTTCAGAAGCCGATGGCTGTCAATCTAGACGCCGCGGAGCGCATGATCGATGTGGCCGCGAAGGCCGGCATTCAGTTAGGCGTGGTGAGTCAGCATCGTTTTGACGATTCAACTCTCTTCTTGAAGCGTGCGCTGGCGGAAGGCCGGCTTGGGCGCATTCTTCAAGCGGATGCGTATGTGAAGTGGTATCGGAGTGACGCATATTACGCGCGACCAGTGAAGGGGAGCTGGGCAGTGGAGGGCGGAGGCGCGCTCATCAGTCAGGCAATTCATCAGGTAGATTTGCTGCTTTATCTAATTGGGACAGTTGAACAGGTTTTTGGATATTGGCAGCTGGGTGCATTGCATCGCATCGAGTCAGAGGATTGCGTGAATGCGGTACTGCGCTATGCATCTGGCGCGACGGGCGTGATTCAGGCGGCTACGGCATTCTGGCCCGGATATTCGGAGCGCATTGAGATTCATGGAACCAGAGGCACGGCGATTGTGACGGGCGATCAACTGACCACATGGGATGTCCAGGGGGACGGCGGAGAGCAACCTCCCCTCAAACAGCAAAGCAAGTCAGGCGCATCGGAGCCCATGGCAATTGCGCTGACACCTTTCGAGCGGCAGTTCACAGAATTTGGCGAGGCGTGCAAAGCGAATCGCACACCTGCATGCTCGGGTGAGGATGGGTATCGAGCGCTTGAACTGGTGAAAGCGATCTACACATCCTGCGGAGATGGGCGTCCAGTGTCGCTTGCGCCATCGAGCGGTTCATAAGACATCCACGTATGTGTTGCGGACAGCGAGTTTACAGCTTATATGCTTTCTTGACGAGATCGTAGGTCAGAGCATGTGCCACTTCCATCGCTTCGTCTTCTTCGAGGCGGTGTTCTGCGACGAGGCGTGCGAGAAATGCAGAGTCCATGCGGCGGGAGACGTCGTGACGCGCAGGGATGGAAAGAAATGCGCGCGTATCATCGTTGAAGCCTGCCGTGTTATAGAAGCCGGCTGTTTCCGTCACCATTTCGCGGAAACGTTGTATACCTTCCGGGCTGTCATGAAACCACCAGGGCGGTCCCAATTTGAGGCATGGATAGTGGCCAGCAAGCGGCGCAAGCTCGCGGCTATACACTGATTCGTCGAGTGTGAAGAGAATGAGCGTAAAGTTGCGTTCGTTGCCGAATTGGCTCAATAAAGGGTGAAGTGCTTCCACGTAGTTTGTGGGGGAGGGAATGTCCGCTCCCATGTTGGGGCCGTAGCGCTCAAAGAGCAGTGGGTTGTGATTGCGGACTGCGCCAGGATGAATCTGCATGACCAGGCCGTCTTCGACACTCATACGCGCCATCTCCGTGAGCATTTGCGCACGGAATAACTCCTGTTCAGCCAGGCCGGCGCTTCCCGAGACAATTTTAGAGAACAAGCGTTCCGCTTCGTGCGTAGGCAAATTGGCCGTGCGTGCGGTGGGATGTCCGTGGTCTGTTGCGGTTGCTCCGAGCGACTTGAAGAAATTACGCCTATTCTGGAGCGCATGCAGATAACCGCTCCATGTGCCGGTATCCTCGCCTGTGATCGCGCCGAGTTGCGCAATATTGCTGAGGAAGTCATCGGAGGTTGGATCTACTACGGAATCAGGGCGAAACGTCGGCAAGACACGCCCCTTCCATCCGGATGCACGAATCTCGATATGATCCTGCAGCGAATCGAGAGGGGAATCGGTTGTGGAGATGGCTTCAATATTGAACCGCTCGTAGAGAGTGCGTGGAACGAAGTCCGGTGAAGCGAGCTTCTGCTCGATTGTGTCGTAGTAAAGATCAGCAGTCTTCTCGGAGAGCCGCTCATTCAGGCCGAAATTTTCCTGAAATGCATAGTCCAGCCAGAGGCGCGAGGGAGTACCGCGAAAGAGATAGTAGTTCCGCGCGAAGATCCGCCAGACTTTACGCGGATCAGAGATGGTTTCATTTCCGATCTCAAGTTCCTCGAGAGAAATCCCGTGACTGTAGAGCATGCGGAAAACGTAGTGGTCAGGTTGCACGAAGAGCTTGACCGGATCAGGAAACGGCGTGTTGTGTGCGAACCATGAAGCCGATGTGTGGCCATGAGGGCTGAGGATGGGCAGTGATTGAATGGCGCCATAGATGCGACGGGCGATGGCGTGTGTGGTGGTGTCTGCCGGAAAGAGCCGGTTTTCATGTAAGAGAGCCATGGGATTGTCCTTCAGCCCAGACGCCGGACTTATCCTGCGCCTGCTTAAAGTGCATTGATATTTACTACACGTCGCGAATTTAGTAACGATGTACAGGAGATGTCAAGTGCGACAAACACAATGCAGCGCGCAAGAAGATGGGGAAATACTTGACAGAGACGATGGAGACGTAATAACTTCGCGCCGACAAGTAAAAGAAGGATCAGAACCGGAACTACGCATGTGGATGGACGCATGCCATGATTCCAGAAGAGAATAGCCGATTGTTTTGGCAGGAATGTATCACGCTCCGAATGCGAGGATGAATGAGCAGCGTCTACAGAGGTAGAAGGGATTTTCTGAAGCAGGCGGGACTCATGGGATCGATGGCCATGATGGCAGGGGCGCCGGAGACGGCGATGGCGCTGGGGCGCAATATTACGCATGTGACGGAAGAAGTGGTTGCTCCGGCACAGCAGGAAGAGACGCCGAAAGAGCACATCAAGTTTGCCGTGTGCGGTATGAGCCATGACCATATCTACGGCATGGTGGGAGCCATTCAGCGCGGCGGCGGGGAGTTGGTAGCTGTGTGGGGCGGTGAGGAAGACAAGCTGGCCGCATTTCACCGGCGTTTTCCGGATGTGAAGTATGTGAAGACGCAGGAAGAAATTTTGGATGACCCGTCGGTACAGCTTGTTTTGAGCTCCCAGATTGCCAATGAGCGTGCTCCGCTGGGAGTGAAGGCAATGAAGAGAGGTAAAGACTATCTCTCAGACAAGCCCGGCATCACCACGCTGGAGCAATTGGCCGAAGTACGAAAGACGATTGAGGAGACCAAGCGGATTTACGGAATCATGTATAGCGAGCGGCTGGAAGTGCGGGCTGCTGTTTATGCAGGAGATTTAATCCAGCAGGGTGCAATTGGGAAGGTCGTGCAAACCATCAACATTGCGCCGCACCAGATCTTCCAGCACGGAGGAAAGGCCGGAGGTGGATCAGGACGCCCCGAGTGGTTCTGGAATCCGGAGCAATATGGCGGAATCTTGTGCGACATTGGTTCGCATCAGGTGGATCAATTCCTCTATTACACAGGTTCAACGCATGCCGAGGTTGTTGCCTCGCAGATTGCGAATGTGCGACACCATGACCGGCCTCGCTTTCAGGACTTTGGCGACATGATGCTGAGGGGGGACAAAGGATTCGGCTATGTGCGGCTGGACTGGTTCACCCCGGATGGGCTGGGAACATGGGGCGATGGACGGCTCTTCATTCTCGGAACAGAGGGCTACATCGAAGTTCGTAAATATACCGACGTTGCGGTGAAGCATCAGGGCAATAATTTGTTCGTTGTCGATCAGAAACAGGCGCGCTATATCGATTGCAGCCAGATGCCGCTGCCTTTTGGACCACAGTTTGTGTCGGACATTGTGCATAGAACGCATGTGGCACAGGACCAGGAAGAATGTCTGCTGGCCGCAGAGCTCTCCATCAAAGCGCAGCGCAATGCAAAGTTTGTCACGCTCAAGGATTAGATGCGGAGAATTCTATGACTCAGGCAAAGGTATCGAGACGCAAGTTTGTGAAGTCGGCCCTGGAAACGGCAGCGGCTCTGGGGATGCCGACGATTGTGCCTTCCTCAGTGCTTGGACAGTTTGCGCCCAGCAAGCGGATCAATGTAGGCGCGATTGGCGTGGGCCGGATTTCACGTGTACACGACATGCCGTCGATTATGCAGTACGACAATGCACGAATTGTCGCGGTGTGCGATCTGGATGCGCATCGTGTAGAAGACGGGAAAAAACTGGTCAACGAATACTACACAAAAAAGACCGGAAGGCCGTACGACGGTGTGACTGGTTACGGAAATTATCATGAACTTCTGGCAGACAAGGACATCGACGCGGTTGTGGTCAGTACACCGGATCACTGGCATGCCCTGATCGGTGTGGATGCAGTGCGCGCCGGTAAAGATGTGTATCTGCAGAAGCCGGCTTCACTGACGATTGCAGAGGGGAGAGCGCTGAGCAATGCGGTACAGGCCTCTGGGCGCATCCTGCAAATTGGCAGCCAGCAACGGTCAATGATTCAGTTTCGTTATGCAGCGGAACTGGTACGGAACGGCCGCATTGGCGATTTGCAGCGTGTTGAAATTGGATTGCCGGGCGATCCGGCCGGCGGCGATAAGACGCCGATGCCAGTTCCGGATTGGTTTAACTACGAGATGTGGCTTGGTGAAACGCCATATGTGTACTACACAGTGGACCGCGTGCATCCTCAACAGGGGTATGACAGGCCGGGCTGGCTGCGCTGCCGCCAGTTTGGCGCGGGCATGATCACCGGGTGGGGAGCACATCATATCGACAGTGCACACTGGGGCATGAATACGGAATATACCGGCCCTGTAGAAATGTGGGGGAAGGCGGAGTTTCCGGACCACGGACTTTGGGATGTGCACGGACCGTTCAAGACCGAGGCAGTATATGCCAACGGTGTGCACATGAGTATCAGCGGCGATTATCCGAACGGCGTGAAATTCTACGGCAGCAAAGGCTGGATTTTTGTTTCGCGCGGGAACGAGCGCGTGACGAAGAGCGATCCTGGCGCGAAGTTGAAAGACGCAACCGCTCTCGCGGCTAGCGATCCGGCGATTATCACCTCGGTAATTGGCCCGAATGAGATTCATCTTTACGAGAGCAAGGAACAACACGGCAACTGGCTTGAGTGCATCATCAGCCGCAAGCAGCCGATTTCACCTGTGGAGATGGGGCACCGTGCCTGCTCGACCTGTCTTATTCACGATATGGCAATGGTGTTGAAGCGGAAGCTCTATTGGGATCCGGTGACAGAGCATTTCAAGAACGACGATGAAGCGAACAACATGCTTTCACGGCCGCAACGCGCGCCGTACAGGTTCAGTTGAACACAGGAGATTGAGAAGATGATTTCAAGGCGCAGTGTTCTTGCCAGTCTGATGGCTTTGCCGGCCACGGCAAGTGTTTCGTCGCTTGCGGCGGAGCCCCTGAATGAAGAGAAAGAGCACATCATGGGGCCCACGGTCTTTCTGTGGCAGGACATGAAGGTGGAAAAGACGAACGTAGGAGAGGTGCGCCACCTGTGCAAGGCTCCTACGGCAACGCTGGACCAATTGGAGATGCATGTAAGCACGTTGAATCCAGGCCTCATGTCACACCAGCCCCACCGTCATGTGAATGAAGAGCTAATCATTATTCGTGAAGGCGAATGCGAAACACTTTCCGATGGGAAGTGGGTGAAGGTTGGACCAGGCTCCGTGGTGTTTAACGCGTCGAACAGCCTGCATGCCTTTCGAAACATCGGAACTACGCCGGCAACCTACCATGTGATCAATTGGAGCCCGAATAAAGAGATGGTCAAGGGAGCCTAGAATCCTATTTGCTCTTCTGCGTCGTGAAGTAGGGGACTATGTGTGGCTCGTCAACGTTTTCATTGGGATGAGCGGCGCGCCCTTTGGAAGAGATCTACAGAAAATGAAATAATTCGAGACTACTAGTTTTCATAGATTGTAGAAATGAATTGTCCCATATTTCCATATCTACAACAGAAAAATGAATAGATCGTTCGAGATAACATAATCGTTCCCGAAGGAGTATCAATCTTCGTGGATGACAAGCCAGAACAGGCTTTGCGCTCTTTGTACAAGAGCGCACGAAATAGGTTTTGAGTGGCTGAAATGGGCCTTCTGCGCCGCTAACTTAGCGAGCTATTGATGGTTCGATAATTCTCTAAATTCTGTTCGAAATTCATTGACATCTGTTCTATTCGGGGACTATTGTCGCGTGCTGGTGAAGCTTTACTCCACGTCATGAAGTAAAAGCGGCACGAAACTCCGTGTAAGCGCAACTGGAGGAGCAATGAGGAAAGTGTTTTTTATTGGGGGCAATCGGACGGTCATGTTTCTGTGGTCGCTCTTGATTTTGACGATTCTGGTGATGACGCCGAGTCTATTGGCGCAGGGTGGCGGCAATGCGGCGATAACGGGCACGGTTCTGGATCCTGCCGGTGCAGTGATCTCTAACGCGACCGTAAAGGTGACGCAGAAGAATACCTTGCAGGTTCGAACAATTACGACGAACAGCGACGGTCAATTCAGCGTGTCACCACTCCAGCCAGCAGCCTACACCGTAACCATCGAGGCAGCAGGTTTTAAGAAATACGTGCAGGACTTTGTACTGCTGGCCGACCAGATTCGCACCGTGAATGCACATTTGGAAATCGGTGAAACAACGCAACAGATCACTGTGTCTGAGTCGAGCGTGCAGGTAAACACTGTAGCTCCCGTTCTGAGCCAGGTCATTGAGCAATCGCGTGTGATCAATCTCCCATTGAATGGAAGAAATGCCGCGGACCTCACACTGCTGGTTCCGGGAGCGAACACCGCAAACGGCCATGGAGCGACACAGGGCGATACGAAACAGGTTCCAGGGGCTGAATCGATCTCAGTGAATGGAGCCAGGCCCGACCAGATTAGCTATAACCTGGATGGCGCCAATAACCAGGACCTGATGAGCAACACGAATAATCCATTTCCGTTTCCCGACGCTTTGCAGGAATTCAGCGTGCTCACGAACAGCTTCGATGCGCAGTACGGCGCAAACGCCGGTGCGGTCGTGAACGTAGTGACAAAATCGGGCACCAATCAATTTCATGGTGATGTCTTTGAGTTTGTGCGTAACGGATACTTTAATGCGCGCAATTATTTTGCAAACAAAGTCGATCCTCTGAAGCGCAATCAGTTCGGCGGAACGATCGGTGGACCGATCATCAAGGATAAGAGCTTCTTCTTCTTCGGATATCAGGGCACGCGCATTCGTTCGCAGAACAATGCATCGAACGCCATTCTTCCCACAGCCGCAAACCTGCGGGGCGATTTCTCAAATTATTCGGGAACCATTACCGATCCCAGCACAGGGCAACCATTCCCCGATCAATCGAATATCGGACCAATCAGTACGGTTGCCGTCAACATGTCCAAGTATCTGCCCATCGATCAGGAAGATGCATCGGGCCAGGTCACATATGGGACACCGATTCGCCAGGACTTCAACGAATATATCGGACGATTCGATCAGCAGTTCCGGCAGCAGGACCATCTTTTTGCGCGGGCCTATATTGACCGTTATGTCCACGCTCCTTCTTATGATGGGAAGGATCTGCTCACCGTGGGAACGGGGTCGACAGTACAAACGCAAAACTATGCGGCAGGTTACACATTAGTGATCACGCCATCGCTCGTGAATAACACGATTGTTGACGTTGTTCGGGCAGCTTCCGATCGTGGACAAGGGGGCAATGTTCCGCAGCTGAGCGATTTTGGAAGCAGTGTGTGGCAACTTCCTCAGGCACAAGGCGGTATTCGCAACTTTGCTGTTTCGGGTAATTTCACGATCGGTAGTTTTACCGATGCCAAATTTATTCGCAACACTGGCAACATACGCGACCATCTGATGTGGATTCGCGGTTCGCACACGATGGATTTCGGTGTGGACTACGAAGCAGATCAATCAAATATTCGTAATACCGATCTCGAGAACGGCAGCTTTTCGATCACCGCAGACGTGACCGGATACGCTGCTGCCAGTTTTGTGCTTGGGCATATTCATTCTTTCAGCCAGACGTCAGGCGATTACTCGGACTCCCGCCAGAAGGTGATTGGCCTTTACGCGAACGATAAATGGAAGGCATCACGCAACCTCACATTGAGCCTGGGACTTCGCTGGGAGCCACAGGTTCCCATGAAGGAAATTTACGGACGCATTCAGCAGTTCCGTCCCGATGCCTACAATGCGGGCGTGCAATCGAGCGTCATTCCGTCGGCTCCAGCAGGCCTCTTCTTTGTGGGCGACAAGTACAACGGCGTAAGCGTGCCGGATACCGGCGAGACGAGCGACATGAACAACTTTGCGCCGCGTGTTGGTGTGGCGTACGATCCGACTGGTTCAGGCAGGACAGCTATTCGTGCCGGCGGCGGTATGTTCTATTATTCGCGCTTGCCGGGTCTGTTTCTGAATGATGCTGCGATCGTGGCTCCGTTCAGTCTACGGCTCGATCCGGTTGAACAGCAGGTTGGCCCGCTTGAGGACCCGCTTGTGAACTTTCCTAACTTTGTGTCCAACTTCCCGCAGAATTTCGTACTGTCCACGGTGCCGAAGGATGTGGCATTTCCGGCCATCGTAAGCGTCTATGGACTTGAACCAGGGGTGAAGTGGACAACACCCGTCATCTATGACTGGAACATAACTGTGGAGCGTCAGCTGGCAGGAGACGCGGTCTTCCATGCATCCTATGTTGGTTTGCGGGGAACGCATCTGCGCCAGGACGTCGATCTCAATCCCGGAGTCTATACGGAAGGGAGCACGCTCACACTTCAGCAGAGGAGGCCGTATCAGCCCTTCGGAGATGTTATCGAAAACCGGAATAGCGGCAACTCCGGCTATAACGCATTACAACTCGATGTGGAGAAGAGGCCCAGCAGCGGATCGAATGGGCTTATGCACAACATCACCTTGCTGGCGAACTACACTTTCTCAAAGGCTCTTGAGTATGGCCTCTCGAGCAATGGCGGTATTACAGATGTTGGCTCAAGCAAGGGTTCCGGCATGTCGTTCTACGATCCGCGGCAGAAGCAATTTGAGAGTGGATATTCGGACTTCGACCACAAACACCGGTTTGTCGCGTCTTATGTATGGAATCTCCCGCGCATGAACCAATCCAATGCATTGATCAGAAATACGGTTGGAGGCTGGGATTGGACGGGCATCTATACGTATACGACCGGTGACCCAATGACGATTCTCGCCGGCAAAGATATTTCAGCTACCGGACTTGGGAGTGACCGAGCCGACTTCATTGGAAGCGCGAGCCAGTTCGGAAAGATCGCGCCTTCCAGCAGTCGAGCAGGATGCCCATCCAGCGTTGCCCATTGTGTGCCGTGGCTGGATACTTCGTTGTTTGCCTTGCCAACTGCGGGCAACTATGGAGACGCGGGTAAGGGAACCTTCCGAGGACCCACGAACTGGAATATGGACATGGGTCTGTTGAAGAATTTTATTCCGATTCCTTCCCGTGAGCATCTGGTTGTGCAGTTTAGAGGCGAGTTCTTCAATATCTTTAACCACACGCTTCTGGCAGACCCGAATGTGACTGTCAGCAACAGCGCCTTTGGAAGCGTTCGTGGGACGCAGGGGACGTCCGCGGATTCACGCATCATTCAGCTCGCATTAAAGGTGATGTTCTAGCAACTTCACCCGAACGGTCGAATGACCAAGGCAGGAAGCGGCATTACGCTGCTTCCTGCCTTTTTGTTTGGAGTACGCACAGATTTCGGAATGACTGATGAGATTGCATGAACCTTGCGCAGGTTGTGGTGAAAGTTGCGGACCTGAAATGGAAGGTTGAGCGCACAGTTGGCTTTACAATGACTCTACTGCCCGACACGTACGCCTTACATTCCCAGGAGGTCTTCCACTCGATGACGAGACGCATTGCTTTGCGCGTGTGCAATAGTTGCTTCATTCTGGCCGCAATCCTGTTTTCTACTTTCGCTGTCAAAGCACAGAACACGGAAACGATGCCAGATATGCACTGGCGTAATATTGGACCATTTCGTGGAGGACGTACTCGCGCAGCAACGGGTGTTTCTGGCCAGCCGAATGTCTTTTACGTGGGGCAGGTGGATGGCGGCGTGTGGAAGTCGACCGACTACGGCCGGACGTGGAACCCTATTTTCGACAATCAGGATACGCAGTCTATTGGCGCGATAGCAGTGGCTCCTTCCGACAGCAACATTATTTATGTGGCCAGTGGAGAGGGTTTGCATCGGCCCGATCTTTCTACAGGCGATGGCATTTATCGTTCCGATGACGGTGGAAAGACCTGGAAGCACCTCGGCCTGCGAGACAGCCAGCAGATTCCGGCACTTGTTCTCGATCCGCATAATCCTGATCGTGCTTTCGCCGCGGTCATGGGACATCCATACGGGCCGAGCACGGAACGCGGCATCTTCCGCACAACGGATGGCGGTAAGACGTGGGCGCGCGTTCTTTACAAGAATGACCGCACGGGGGGATCGAAGGTGCTTCTCGATCCTGCCAATCCGAATATTGTGTATGCATCGATGTGGGAAGAGACACTTGGTCCGTGGGAAGACGGCAACGAGTACTCCGGTTCGGGCGGAGGACTGTTCAAGTCGACAGATGGCGGCGAGACATGGACGCAATTGAAGAATGGACTTCCCAAGAACCTTGCACAGATCAACATTGCGATGTCTCCCAGTGATCCTCAGCGCATGTACGCCACGCTGTCGACGACAGGCCGGGACACTACCTATGCGAGTGGGGAAGGACTTGGGGTGTATCGCTCAGACGATGCCGGCGAAACGTGGCGGAAGATCACGGATGATCCACGTCCCGCAATGAAAATTGGCGGCGGCGATCTGCCGGTGCCAGTCGTGGATCCGAAGAATCCTGACGTTGTGTACAGCACGAGCATTGTCACGTGTAAGTCAGCGGATGGCGGCAAGACGTGGATCAGTCTGCGTGGCGCGCCTGGCGGTGACGACTACCAGAACATGTGGATCAACCCGGTCAATCCAGACATCATTCTGCTGGTGAGTGACCAGGGGGCCCTGGTGAGCGTGAATGGCGGGCAGACGTGGAGTTCCTGGTACAACCAGCCAACCGCGCAACTTTATCACGTGGCTGCGACCAATACATTTCCATATAAGGTGTGCGCGGGGCAGCAGGAAAGCGGGTCCGTGTGTATCTCGTCGCGCGGCAATGACGGCGCAATTACATTTCGTGAGTGGCATCCGGCGGGCATTATCGAGTATGGATATGCAGCACCGGATCCGCTGCATCCTGACATTATTTACGGCGCTGGGCGCACGGAGGTATCACGCTACGACAGCGTGACCGGCGAAGTGCAGAACATTACACCGCTACCGCAACGTGAGCCGGGTGCACGCGCCGACCGGACGGAACCGATTCTGTTCTCTCCTGTGGATCCGCACATCCTTTACTACGCTGCCAATCGTTTGTATAAGACGACAAACTATGGACACACGTGGCAGGCGATCAGTCCAGATCTTTCACAGCCGAAAACCGGGCAGCCTGCGTCCGTACCGCAGCTTTCCGCAGCAGAGCAGGATAGGCGACGGGGAGCGATTTACGCGGTAGCAGCCTCTTATAAGAACACGACAACCATCTGGGCAGGTACCGATGATGGGCTGGTTTGGATTACACGCGACGGTGGTGCGCATTGGAGTAAGATCACGCCACCGGGAGTAACGCCGTGGAGCAAGATTGCACAGGTGGATGCCTCGCGTTTCGACGACAACACGGCCTATGTGGCTGTAAATCGCATGCGCATTAACGATATGCATCCGTACGCATTCCGCACCCATGACGGAGGCAAGACGTGGCAATCAATTTCCACTGGCTTGCCAGACGATGCACCGGTAAACGCGGTGCGTGCCGATCCTGAGCAGCCAGGACTTCTGTATGCAGCAACGGAACGGTCTGTCTTTGTGTCATTTGACGATGGCGACCACTGGAACCCGCTGCAATACAACCTGCCGCATACTTCGATGCGCGATCTGTTGGTGCATGATGACGACCTGATTGTCGCCACGCATGGACGGGCATTCTGGATTCTCGACGACGTTGCGCCTTTACGCGAGGTCGCGGCAGCTAAAGGTAAATTGACTGCGATGCTGCTGAAGCCAGCCCCGGCCTGGAGAGTGCGGCGCGATACATACACGGATACACCTCTGCCTGCCGACGAGCCAATGGGGGAGAATCCTCCGGATGGAGCGCCAATTGATTTTCTGCTTCCGCAGGATGTACACGGCGTGGTGAAGCTGGAAATCCTCGACGAGACAGGCAAGGTGATCCGAAGCTACACGAGTGACGATCCAACGAAACCAACTCTAAAGGAACTGCGCACAAATCTGATTCCCGCATATTGGCCAAAAATCAACATGCCGTTGCCGGCGACGCCGGGAATGCATCGCTGGGTTTGGAACCTGCGGTCTACAACGCCAACGGCAATACGCTACGAGTACCCGATTTCCGCCGTACCGCACCATACTCCGCTTGTACCGCAGGGGCCGCTGGTTTTGCCTGGTACCTATAAAGTGCGGCTCACCGTCAATGGGCACAGTGAAATGCAATCCATGACAGTCAAACTCGATCCGCGTATTCACACCGGGTCCACCGAGCTGACAGAGCTGCATCACGAGCAGGTACGAACGGCTGACATCCTGGACCGGATGTCCAAGGCCGATCTGGCTGCGCATTCCATCATGGAGCAACTGATGCGCGTGAAGGATACGGTTGTGGAGACGCAGCTTAAACCGTACATGGAACAGGTGAACGATCTTGTAGAGGGAAAACGGGAGGGAGGCAAGGAAGAATCGCCTGGTCTCGACGATCTTGCGCGGGAAGCTTCTCAAATTTACGGCCAGTTGGAGCAGTCGGACAATCCACCAACCGAGGCCCAGCTCAGGGTGGCTGCCCACGTGCGGGAGGAGTCTGAGGAACTCAATCCCAAATGGCAGAAGTTCCTGACGACGCAAAAACCGGCCATCGACCGCATTCTGATGGGCGCACATCTGCCCTCACTGGACGCTATGCGCGAGCCGGACTATATGCCAAGCGAAGGCGACGAAGACTAGCCAACCGTCTCTTGAGTCTGGGCATTATGGGGTATGGTGCCCAGACAGAGCTGGAATGCGCTGCTACCCCACCGCTACTCACCAGGAGATGGCCGTATAGCACTTTGGTGTGAGCACCAAAGTATCTAGTCAGGTAGGCAAGTTGGTCACTTTACACTAAATGCTTAATAAAGAGTACAATCTGTGGTGAAAAACTGCGTGGGAGCAGTGCCACTTTCAGGGGATTGCGGGCAACCCGCCGCATGGGATTGGCGATCTCACGAGTGCGGCATCTGTCGAATGGGGGCAGGTTAATGCTATGAGCACGTACGGCGAATACGCTTCATCTATCTTGAATGGAAGAGCTGAGCGGAGACCCTTACCGGGACTCGCGGCTTATCACTGGGAAGGAAGAGTTCCCAAGCTCGACCGGGTTCGCAACATCAGCTCCACGGGCGTATATCTGCAAACGCCGGACCGCTGGGAGCCGGGCGAAGTCGTCACGTTGACGTTGCAGCGAGAAGGCCCGCCACGCATGGGCTTTGATAATTGCGTGCGGCTCACAACCAAGGCTGTACGCTGGGGTGACGATGGTGTAGGCCTTGCTTTCGATCTGCTTGACCACGAGGACCTGCGCCTCTGGGACAGCCCGCTGAAAACAGATGCTTCTCACACGCAGCCGGAAGATATCCTGCGTGAATTCCGCGTTGCAAGTGCATTGGCCTTTATTCGCCGCATTGCTCCCGGATCGGCCAATGAAGTTCGGCGGCTGCTGCGCGAGGGACTGAGCAATTACCGGGTAGAAAGCGCGGTGAATATCGCATTGAAGGCTGAGAGCCTGACTGCGACGCGGCCGGATACGTATTCGTTGAAAGTCAACCCCCAGGTTGCGCTGCGCATCCTTGAGGGCGGGTCGTGGGCGGAAGACGAGTGGGTGCGCATGATGTGGGCCGGGCTGCTTGCCTCAAGCCTCAGCCCTGAAGGGCAGGATGATTCTAATCTGCTTCTCGTGAACAGCCTGGGACAATTGACCACAGTGCATTTCCGTATTCTCACTGCGGCATGTATGCGTGCCAGCCAGATGGCAACTGGCTTTGGCTGGAGCTACTCGAAGCAATCCGGTTGCACGCTCGAAGAACTTATGAAGGTGACCGGTGCGCGCGACAAACTCCGCATCGAGCGCGAAATCGAGCATCTGGCTGACCTGGGCCTGCTTGAACATCGTGAGAAGTCGCCATCCTTTATGGAAGATAAGGAGCCGAACGTGGTGCCCACTACGCTTGGACAGAAGTTGTGGTCAAGCTGCGAAGGCAACCAGAGCAGTTCCGCTGCAACGCCATTTCTTGTTTGATTGAGTGTTGCATTTAGCGCATGTATTAACCAAACACAATTCATTCCAGAGCTGACGGGTGCGCATGGCGCACCCGTACTCGTATGATGGAGCCGGGCAAGTCGCGTGGCACCTCAGCGCACGCCCTTGAGGTGAAGTGCATTGAAGGAAGTTGTTCTGGTTTCTGCTGTTCGGACGGCCGTTGGCAAGTTTCAGGGCTCACTGTCGAGTTTCACGTCTCCGCGTCTGGGCGCCCTTGTGGTTGCAGAAGCGGTGCGCCGCGCAAAAGTCGAAGCGCCGCAGGTGGACGAGTGCGTGATGGGTTGTGTGCTGCAGGCTGGCCTGGGGCAGAATCCTGCCAGACAGGCAGCGCTTTATGGCGGACTCGCGAAGGAAGTAAGTGCGCTCACGGTGAATATGGTGTGCGGATCTGGCCTACGGGCCGCAGCGCTCGGCGCGCAGTCCATTCAGACAGGCGATGCGGAGATTGTGGTCGCCGGCGGTATGGAATCCATGACCAACGCGCCGTATCTTTTGCCACAGGCGCGCAGTGGCTATCGCATGGGCAATGGGACGATGATCGATGCGATGATCCAGGACGGCCTGTGGGAGATCTACAACAACGTCCACATGGGCAACTGCGCCGAGATGATTGCGAAGACGTACGGCATCACGCGCGAAGAGCAGGACGCATTTGCAGCCGAGTCGCACAGGCGCGCAGCTGAGGCAACCGCCGCGGAGTTATTCAAGGAACAGATTCTTCCCGTCACCTTGCCGTTGGCCAGAGGAGAGAAGGAAGCAAGGACCTTTTCGGCAGATGAGTCCATTCGGCCTTCAACAACTGTGGAAGTACTGGCAAAACTGAAGCCGGCATTTGAGAAGGATGGCACCGTGACCGCGGGCAATGCTCCGGGTGTGAGCGACGGAGCTGCTGCAGTCGTGGTGATGAGTGCCGAGCGTGCCAAGGCGTTGGGTGCCAGTCCGATGGCTGTGATTCGGGCCCAGGCTATTGCAGGACGCGAGCCTGAGTGGTTCGGACTGGCTCCAGTGGATGCTGTCCGCAAAGTTGCAGCAAAGGCTGGCTGGCGGTTGGATGAAGTGGATTTATTTGAGCTGAATGAGGCATTCAGTGTGCAGGCCATGGCGGTGAATCGTGAGCTTGGATTGGATGCCGCGAAGGTGAACATTCACGGTGGAGCTGTCGCAATTGGCCATCCCATTGGCGCGAGCGGCGCGCGCGTCCTGGTGACACTGCTTTATGCACTGGCACAAACGGGAAAGCGAAAGGGAATTGCCGCATTGTGCCTGGGAGGCGGTAATGCGGTGGCACTTGCAGTGGAGCGCGTTTAGGGCTGCAGCACGCGGAACTAAGCGCGCTGCAGTTGTGCCACCGGAACAGTCTTCTCGGCGAGATACTTGTTTACGGCTTCAGCCGCTTTGCGGCCTTCGCTGATAGCCCAGACCACAAGCGATTGACCGCGGCGCATATCCCCAGCGGCAAAGATGCCCGGCACCGACGATTGGTAATCCGTGGTAGCCACATTACCGCGCTGGTCCAGTGCCACGCCGAGTTGCTCAAGCATGCCGTTGCGCACAGGGCCAAGGAAGCCCATTGCAAGCAGAACCAGATCGGCATCAAGCGCGAATTCCGAGCCTGCTTCGGCTTCGAACTTAGGCGGCGGACCTACGCGCACGCCATGCAGCTTCTTCACGTTGCCGGCAGCGTCGCCTTCAAAGCGAACAGTGTTGATGCTCCAGTCACGGATACCGCCCTCTTCATGCGCGCTTTCCGTGCGCAACTGCAGTGGCCACATGGGCCACGGAGTGGAAGCAGCGCGAGTCAATGGAGGCTTGGGCATGATTTCAAACTGGTGCACACTGGCTGCTTTCTGGCGAAGGCTTGTACCCAGGCAGTCTGCACCTGTGTCGCCACCGCCGATGATGATGACGTGTTTACCGGCAGCGAGAATATCGAGCGCGGGGTCGAGTTTGTCACCTTCATTGCGCCGGTTCTGCTGTGGCAGGAACTCCATGGCGAAATGAATGCCCTTTAGTTCGCGGCCAGGCACTTTCAGATCTCGCGGCTGCTCTGATCCGCCGCACAACAGAATGGCGTCATGATGTTCTGTGAGAGCTTCGACTGGAACGTTGACGCCGACATGTGCATTGGTGAGGAAGGTCACACCTTCATCCTTCAACTGCTGAACGCGGCGATCGACGACATGTTTTTCCAGCTTGAAGTTGGGGATACCGTAGCGAAGAAGCCCTCCGACGCGATCATTCTTTTCGTACACGGTTACCGAGTGGCCAGCACGGCGCAATTGCTGTGCTGCTGCCAGTCCCGCAGGGCCGCTGCCAACAACAGCAACACGCTTGCCTGTGTTTTCCTCTGGGGGCTCAGGACGAATCCAGCCTTCATCCCAGGCACGATCGACAATGCTGCGTTCGATGACCTTGATGGAGACTGGCGGCTGGTCGATTCCAAGTACGCAGGCAGCCTCGCAGGGGGCGGGGCAGATGCGGCCCGTGAACTCGGGAAAGTTGTTGGTTGCATGGAGACGGCGAATTGCCTGTTGCCAGCGGCCGTGATAGGCCAGGTCATTCCAGTCGGGGATAAGGTTATTGACCGGGCAGCCTGTATGGCAGAAGGGAACACCGCAATCCATGCAACGCGCAGCCTGGTCGCGCTGCTTTTCTTCTGCGAATGGCTGATAGATTTCAAACCAGTCTTCAACACGCTCGCCGGCTGTGCGCCGTGTGGGCTGTTCGCGTTGGATTTCCAGAAACCCTGTAACCTTACCCATGCTGCACCTCCGTGGCGGCCGCCACCAGAGGCGACGATGTTGCGGGTGGAACGTAGACTTCGGCGCTACGCTCCACACCGAGTACACGCTTGTATTCGTGCGGGAAGACTTTGATGAAGTGCGGTTGCGCATCGGCCCAGTGCTCGAGAATCCACGCGGCGCGCGGACTGCCGGTCAGGTCGCGGTGGCGCTCAATCAGCGTGCGTACTTCCGCAATGTCTGTTTCCGTTGCAAGCGGTTCAAGATCGACGCTCGCCTTGTTGCAGCGGCGTGTGGAGAAGTCGCCTTGCTCGTCGTACACGAAAGCGCGGCCTCCGCTCATGCCGGCGGCGAAGTTGCGGCCCGTGGAGCCAAGTACGACCACTGTCCCGTTGGTCATATATTCGCATCCATGGTCGCCAACGCCTTCCACAACTGCTGTTGCTCCGGAGTTGCGTACCGCGAAGCGTTCACCTGCAATGCCGTTTAGGAAAACTTCGCCAGCCGTAGCTCCATAAAGAACCACGTTGCCAACAAGAATGCTTTCCTCGGGCAGGAAAAAGGAAGTCTTTGGAGGATAAGCGATGATGCGGCCGCCTGAAAGGCCTTTGCCAAGGTAGTCGTTTGTATCGCCTTCAAGCTGCAATGTGACGCCCTTGGGAACAAAGGCGCCAAAGCTCTGACCACCTGAACCCTTGAAGCGGAACTGAATGGTCCCGTCAGGCAGCCCGGCGGATCCGTAACGGCGCGCAATTTCACCGCCCAGCATGGCGCCCACGCTGCGGTGCACATTGCGAATGGCAAAGTTGCCCGTGACAGGCGCGCCGGACTCGAGCGCCGGCAGAGCCCGTTCAATCAGTTGATGATCGAGCGCCTGTTCAAGGCCGTGGTCCTGCTGCTGCACCTTGCGGCGAGCCACACGAGAGGGAACCGACGGAGCATACAGAATGGAGGAGAGGTCAACGCCCTTCGCTTTCCAGTGCTCTGCTGCAGTGGCGGCGTCGATCTTATCCACGCGGCCAATCATCTCATCCATAGTGCGGAAGCCCAGCTTCGCCATGTGCTGACGAACCTGCTCCGCAATAAAGAAGAAGAAGTTGATTACATGTTCGGGCTGGCCTGTGAAACGCGCGCGCAGTACCGGATCCTGGGTGGCAATGCCAACTGAACAGGTATTCAAGTGACACTTGCGCATCATGATGCATCCCATTGTGATAAGAGGGGTTGTGGCAAATCCATATTCCTCTGCACCAAGTAATGCGGCGATCACAATATCGCGGCCCGTTTGGAGCTTGCCATCTGTTTGTACCTTGATGCGGCCGCGCAGATCGTTCAGCAAGAGTACTTGTTGTGTTTCGGCCAGGCCGAGCTCCCAGGGAAGGCCCGCATGTTTGATGGAACTGAGCGGCGAGGCTCCTGTGCCGCCACTGTCGCCGGAGATGAGCACCACGTCGGCATGTGCTTTGCTCACGCCGGCCGCGACCGTGCCCACACCAACTTCCGACACGAGCTTCACCGCGATACGCGCCTTGGGATTCACATTCTTCAGGTCGTAAATCAGCTGCGCCAAATCTTCGATGGAATAGATATCGTGGTGCGGCGGTGGCGAAATCAGGCCCACGCCAGGAATGGAGTGGCGTGTCTTGGCGATGACCTCATCGACCTTGTGGCCGGGAAGCTGACCGCCCTCGCCTGGCTTCGCGCCCTGCGCCATCTTGATCTGCAGTTCGTCCGCGTTGACCAGATAGTTTGTAGTGACTCCAAAGCGTCCACTGGCCACCTGCTTCACAGCAGAACGACGCGAGTCGCCGTTTGCATCCGGTGTGAAGCGCGCCTCGTCTTCGCCGCCTTCGCCCGTGTTTGACATGCCACCGAGGCGATTCATCGCTATGGCAAGAGTCTCGTGCGCTTCCTTGCTGATGGAGCCGAAACTCATGGCGCCGGTGGTGAAGCGTTTCACGATTTCCTTGGCTGGCTCCACCTCTTCCAGGGCGATGGGTTTCTCTGCGTACTTCAGCTTAAAAAGTCCGCGAAGCGTACAGAGAGTACGGTTCTTCTCATCGAGAAGGTCGGTATATTCCTGGAAAGTCGTCGGATTATTCTGCCGCACAGCATGCTGCAGTTTGCTGATGGTCAGCGGATTGAGCAGGTGATACTCGCCGCCCGTGCGGTACTGGTATTGGCCGCCGACCATGAGATCGGTTTCCGAATCAGTGAGCGGCTGGAAGGCGAAGCCGTGTTTGATCTGCGCTTCGCGCGCAAGGACATCCAGCCCGATGCCTTCAATGCGCGACGCTGTGCCGGAGAAGTATTTTTCGACAAGCGATTCGTTGAGACCCACCGCTTCAAACACCTGCGCTCCACGATAGCTCTGCAGGGTGCTGATGCCCATTTTGGAGAAGGTTTTGAGCAGAGCCTTATTGATGGCTTTAATGAAGTGCGCTTCCGCCTGATTGGTGGTGACGTTATGAGCAAGAAGACCGCGCCGTTTGAGATCCTGCAGTGTTTCAATCGCGAGATAGGGGTTGACCGCGCTGGCTCCATAGCCGATCAGCAGGGCAAAGTGCATCACTTCGCGCGGTTCACCGCTCTCAATAATGAGAGCAACCTGTGTGCGGGTTTTCTCCTTGACGAGCCTGTTGTGGACTGCGGCCATGGCAAGCAAAGAGGGAATTGGTGCGTAAGTAGCATCGACGCCGCGATCGGAGATGATGAGCAGCGAGTAGCCGGACTGTACAGCGTGCGAGGCGCGCGCGCTCAAATCTTCCAGGCTCTGACGCAGGCCTGCTTCGCCATCCGCGGCGCGGAAGAGCGCTGGCAGCGTGGTTGCGAGCAGGTCTCCGGAAGAGACGCGGCGCAGCTTTTCGAGATCGCGATTGGTCAGAATCGGATGCGGGAGCTTGAGGGTATGGCAGTTCTCTGGCGCTTCCTTCAGAATGTTGCGCTCGGTTCCGATATAGCTGATGAGCGACATGACCAATTCTTCGCGGATTGGGTCGATGGGTGGATTTGTGACTTGCGCAAAGAGCTGTTTGAAGTAGTTAAAGAGCGGCTGCGGGCGGTCACTCAGACAGGCGAGTGGCACATCCGTGCCCATGGAGCCGATGGGCTCTGCTCCGTGTACACCCATGGGAGCGAGAAGGATGCGAAGGTCTTCTTCGCTGTAGCCAAAGGCGCGCTGGCGGCGCAGCAGTGTTTCCTGATTGGAGCCGATCACGCGCGCGGGCTCGGGCAGCATATCGAGCGTGACCTGCTGCTGTTTGAGCCATTCGCCGTACGGCTGACGTGAAGCGAGGTCCTTCTTAATCTCGGCATCCGATATGATGCGCTTCTGCTCCGTATCCACCAGGAACATGCGGCCCGGCTGCAGGCGGCCCTTTTTGAGTACGTCCTCGGGCGGAACTTCGATCACTCCGGCTTCTGAGGCAAGCACAACCAGATCGTCTTTTGTGACGATGTAACGGCCGGGGCGAAGACCATTGCGGTCGAGCGTGGCTCCGATTACCTTGCCATCTGTGAAGGCAATCGCGGCGGGTCCGTCCCATGGCTCCATCAATGACGCGTGGTACTCGTAAAACGCGCGCTTATCCTCGTCCATATCCGGATTGCCGGCCCACGCTTCTGGAATCAGCATTGCCATCACATGCGGCAATGACCGGCCTGATTGGTAGAGGAATTCGACGGCGTTGTCGAGAGAGGCGGAGTCACTTCCGCCGGGCATAATGACGGGATATACGTCATCAATCTTGCTCTCAAAGAGAGGACTTTTGAGCACAGATTGACGGGCGTTCATCCAACTCACATTGCCGCGGATGGTGTTGATTTCGCCATTGTGGGCGACGTAGCGATAGGGGTGCGCCAACTTCCAGCTGGGAAAGGTGTTGGTGGAGAAGCGCTGGTGAACCAGTGCAAGGGCGCTGGTAACGAGCGGATTGGCCAACTCGAAGTAGAACTTCTCAATCTGCGGGGCCAGCATGAGGCCCTTGTAGATGATGGTGCGGCAGGAGAAGGAGGGGATGTAGAAATCCTCTTTGCCTTCAATGTCGGAGGCGCAGACCTCGTTCTCCGTGCGGCGGCGGACGCGGTAGAGCAGGCGCTCGAAGGTCTCCTCTTCCAGACCTTCCGGTTTGGCAACGAAAAGCTGTTCAATATAAGGCTGTGAGGCGCGCGCTTCGCGGCCAATCGCATCACCGTTGACGGGGGTGTCGCGCCAGCCCAGCAATTTCAAGCCTTCTTCCTGCGCAATGCGTTCAAAAATGCCCTCACATTGCAATCTGTCCTGGCGATCTACGGGCAAAAAACACATCGCAACGCCGTAATTTCCGGGATCAGGAAGCTGCATTCCGAGTTCGCCACACTCGCGTGCGAAGAAGACATGGGGAATCTGAATCAGAATGCCCGCACCATCGCCGGTCTCCGGATCACAACCGGCCGCGCCGCGATGGGTGAGGTTGATGAGTACCTCGAGGCCCTTGCGGATGATGTCGTGGCTCTTTTCACCGCGAATATTAGCCACAAGACCCATACCGCACGCGTCATGCTCCTGGTGCGGGTGGTAGAGGCCCTGTGCCTGCGGTGTGAAGCGATGGCTCTGCTTTCTGTTCATTGAATCCCTTCCTGATGAACGCGAATGACTGTGAATAACGTGTAAAAGGCCGTAAAGACACGTACAGCGTGGCGGTGTTTTGAGCCGTCAGGCTGGGTTACAAATTGGGGACCGGACACACACAGACCCCGTAGCGAAGCGGGAGTGAGGTGAACTCACCACTATATCGAAAAAATCGCTTCACCCAAAAGAAGTTTTATTTGCCGTATTTGAATGACTTACATGCGGCAGATGAGCAGTTCGCGCTCGTAGATCATCTCCGAAGGAAGATGGTCGTGGATGTTGATGAACAGCTCCTCGTGAGCGATGACTTCCTTACGCCATGCGGTACGGTCTACCTGCATGAGTTCTTCGAAGGTCTCACGCGGAAAATCGAGCCCGGTCCAGTCGATGTCTTCGTAACGCGGAACCCAGCCGATGGGGGTTTCCCGGCCCCGGCCGTGGCCGTGCACGCGTTCGACAATCCAGCGCAGTACACGGAGGTTTTCGCCGAATCCCGGCCACAGAAACTTGCCTTTGGCGTCTTTCCGGAACCAGTTGACATGGAAGATGCGAGGCGTTACATCAAGTTCCCGCTGCATCTTGATCCAGTGCCGGAAGTAGTCGCCCATGTGATAGCCACAGAAGGGCAGCATGGCCATGGGATCGCGGCGCACCTTGCCGACTTCGCCAGTGGCGGCTGCAGTGGTCTCCGAGCCCATGGTGGCACCGGCATAAACGCCGCTGGACCAGTTGAAGGCCTGGTAGACCAACGGGAGTGTGGTTGAGCGGCGGCCGCCAAAGATGAAGGCACTGATAGGCACCCCTTCGGGCGACTCCCAGTCAGGGTCGATGGAGGGGCACTGCGAGGCCGGAGCCGTAAAGCGGCCGTTGGGGTGTGCTGCCGTGCGGCCCGTCTTCTTGCCGATTTCCGGCGTCCAGCGCTCGCCTCGCCAGTCGAGGCATTCGGCGGGCGGCTCGGGCGTCATGCCTTCCCACCACACACCACCCTCGGGCGTGAGAGCCACGTTGGTGAAGATGGTGTTGCGCGACAGCGTGGCCATGGCAGAGGGATTGGTTTTGACGCTGGTGCCCGGTGCAACACCGAAAAAGCCAGCCTCAGGGTTGATGGCGCGCAGATGGCCATTTTCGTCGGGCTTGATCCATGCGATGTCATCACCGACGGTCCACACCTTCCAGCCATCCATGGCTTTGGGAGGGATGAGCATGGCGAAGTTGGTTTTGCCGCAGGCGGATGGAAATGCCGCGGCAACATAGGTCTTTTCACCTTCAGGGCTTTCAACGCCGAGAATGAGCATGTGCTCGGCCATCCAGCCTTCGTCGCGGGCGATGTTGGAGGCGATGCGGAGGGCGAAACACTTTTTGCTGAGCAGTGCGTTGCCGCCATAGCCGGAACCGTAAGACCAAATCTCGCGGCTTTCAGGGAAGTGCACGATATATTTCGTGTCATTGCAGGGCCAGGGCACATCCTTTTTGCCCGGCTTGAGCGGCATACCCACCGAGTGCATACAAGGCACGACGCGCTTTTCATCCTTGTCAATTTCCTGAAAGACAGGCGTGCCGATGCGGGCCATGGTGCGCATGTTCACAACCACATAGGCCGAATCAGTCAACTGCACGCCGATGCGGGCCATGGGTGAGCCGACGGGGCCCATACTGAAGGGCAGCACATACATGATGCGTCCCTGCATGCAGCCTTTAAAAAGCTGCTTCAAGCGGCGGCGCATAACGTACGGGTCCTCCCAGTTGTTGGTGGGTCCGGCTCCGTCGCGCGAGAGCGAGCAGATGAAGGTGCGGTCCTCGACACGGGCCACATCGCTTGGAACCGAACGCGCATAAAAGCAGCCCGGCCATTTTTCTTCGTTCAATTTGATGAAAGTGCCGGCCTCGACGAGGCGATCACACAACATCTCATACTCAGACTGCGAGCCGTCAACCCAGTGAATGGCGTCGGGTTTGCACAGATCCGCCATCTTTTCGACCCAGCGAACAAGATGCTTGTTGGTGGTGAGGGGCTGGGATTGCACAAAAAGAGATTCGAGCGAGGTTGCGTTAGCTTTCATCAGCGTGGGTGCCTCTCCTTGTCTCGGTTGTTACAAGGATAGCTGGCGAGCGCGCGGTTGTCGTGTGACGAATGAACATGGGGGCATTCGAATCTATGCGAGAAATCGTTTGCGCGAGGTGTGTTGCGCATCAGGGGACGCCGGACTGCACAATGGCGGATTCGCCTTGTACAATTCCGGTGCGTCAAAAGTCCACTTTGTTGTGGACGCGAAATATATGGGATGGCAGTCATCGGCTGCCGCGACAGAGCAGACAGGAACAGATCAACCACTGGCGTTCGATGCAAGCCGGAACGACGTGCGCCAGCCAATGCAGAAAGGAATTTCATGCAGAGTATTTCCCGGCGCAGTTTTCTTGAGGGTGCCGGCGCGGCGGCCGCGGTTCTTTCCCTCGATCTCAATGTGTTGCGTGCGCAGGTTGCACGTTCACCTTTTCGCGTCGCCGTTATCAACGACGAAATCTCGGAGGATTTTGACCACGCCTGCTACGTGGCCGCACACGACTTCGGTATGAAGTGGATCGAGATCCGCGGCATGTGGGGCAAGAATGTGCTCTCGTTGAGCGATGACGAGGTGGCGCGCGCCAAGAAAGTGCTTGCCAAGCATGGTCTTTCGGTGACCGATATTGCCAGCCCGCTGTTCAAGACCGACTGGCCCGGCGCGCCGAAATCGAAGTTCAGCTCCGCGGGAGATATGCACGGCGCGGCGGAGACAACGTTCAAGCAGCAGGACAAGATTCTCGATCGCTCGATTGAACTGGCGAAGCACTTCAATACCGGTAAGGTACGTTGCTTCGATTTCTGGCGTCTGGATGACCAGAAACCCTATCGTGCCGCGATTGACGCCAAACTGCAAGAGGCCGCCGAGAAGGCAGGCAAGCATGGAGTTCTGCTGGTGCTTGAAAACGAGCACGAGTGCAACACGGGAACCGGACGTGAAGCCGCGCGCACACTGGCCGCGGTGCCTTCACCGCACTTTGCGCTGAACTGGGATCCAGGCAATGCCGTGATGCGTGGGGAACTGGATGCGTATCCGGGCGGTTGGAATGCATTGCCGAAGCATCGTATTCACCACTGCCATGTGAAGAATACGCAACGCAACGCCGCAGGCAAGCTGGAATGGGCCCCGGTGGACAAAGGCTATGTGGACTGGACGGCGCAGTTCAAGGCGCTTAAGGAGATTGGTTATCACGATGCCACGAGCCTGGAGACGCACTGGCGCGGAGCCGGAACGCCCGAGGCATCAAGCCGCGTGAGCTGGGCCGGCATGAAGAAGTGTCTAGAGAACGCGGGCGCGCTGGGCTAGAACCGCGTGCCTGAACGCAATCAAGGAATGACCACACAGATTCGCCCTGGAGATGAACGATGCTAACGCGCAGAGAGTTTCTACCCACAGCCGCGGCAGGCGCCGCGGGTCTTGCCATTGCTTCCAGCGCCAAGAGCTACGCACGCATTCTGGGTGCGAACGACCGGCTGAACTTCGCCATTATCGGCGTGCGCAGCCGCGCCTACGCGCACTTGTCGAGCCTGAAGGCAAATGAAGCCGCTGCCCGCGTGACGCACGTGTGCGATGTGGACACGGTGACCATGAAAAAGTTTGCCGACGCCACAACGAAGGCGATGGGCGAGGCTCCGAAGAGCGAACAGGATTTTCGTAACATCCTGGCGCAAAGGGATGTGGACGCGGTGACGATTGCAACACCCGACCACTGGCATGCGCCGATGGCGATTGACGCATTGAAAGCGGGCAAGCATGTGTACGTGGAGAAGCCATGCAGCCACAATCCGGCCGAGGGCGCGTTGCTGGTAGCGGCGCAGAAGAAGTACGGCAAGCTGGTACAGATGGGCACGCAGCAACGCTCGTCTGCACACACGATCGAGATTGTGGACAAGATTCACAACGGCCTGATTGGACGGGCGTATTACGCAAAGGCCTGGTACAGCAATACACGCAAATCGATTGGCGTGGGCAAGCCAGCGCCGGTGCCCGCGCAGCTTGATTGGGATCTATGGCAAGGGCCTGCGCCGCGCACGGAGTACCACGACAACTACCAGCCCTATAACTGGCACTGGTTCCGCAGATGGGGCACGGGCGAAACACTGAACAACGGGACGCACGAAGTGGACGTGAGCCGCTGGGCGCTGGGTGTGGACTTTCCGGAGAGTGTGGATGCTTCGGGCGGCAGGTATCAGTTCCACGACGATTGGCAGTTCTACGACACACTTATTACGAACTTCAATTACCCAGACAAAATGCTCAGCTGGGAAGGGAAGAGCTGCCAGGGAATGAAGTTCTACGGACGCGACCGCGGTTCAACCATTATGGGCACGACGGGTACGGTACTGGTGGATCGCGACGGGTATGAAGTCTACGACCTGAACGGGAAGAAGACAGACGAGTTCAAGGTTGGCGGAAAGACTTCTTCCTCAGATCTGGTTGGCGCCGATTCGATGACCGACGCGCACTTTGCCAATTTCATTGCGGGCGTGCGCACAGGTGAGAAGCTGCATGCGCCGATCGATGTCGGTAATGTGGCGGTGACCATGTTGCAGCTGTCCAACGTGGCGTGGGAACTGGGCCGCAGGCTGAATCTGGACAGCAGCGACGGCAAGGTACTGCACGATGCAGAAGCGATGAAACAGTGGGTACGCAGCTACCAGCCAGGCTGGGAGCCGAAGATTTAGTACGGCAAGAGATGGACAAGAGGAGAAAGGGCAGATGAAGTCTTCGTGGTCGAGGCGGCGGTTTTTACAGTCGAGTGCGTTTGCGGGTGTGGTGAGTTCGGCTGCGTGTGCGGGTTTTCTTCCGGGAACAAGCGATGCCGCACAGAGTGAGGCAAAGGAACCGGCGGTCCGGCTGGGGATTGCCAGCTACACGTTTCGCAATTTCGACCGCGCGCAGGTGATTGCGTGGATGAAAGATCTCAAACTGGATGAGCTGAATGCGAAGGACGCGAAGGATCACTTGCCGGAGGACCCGGCAGGCGAGGCTGCGGCCGTCGCCGACTACAAGGCGAATGGAATTCACCTGCACGCGGCGGGAGCTATTTATTTCAAACCGGGAACCGAAGATGTGATTCGTTCAAAGTTCGAGTATTGCAAGAGGGCCGGAATCCCCGTGATGGTGGCAGGCGATCCAACGGAAGCCGAGCTGCCGCTGATTGAGAAGATGGTGCGCGCGTATGACATCCGCGTGGCTATTCACAACCACGGACCGGAGGACAAACTTTGGCCTTCACCGCTGGATGTGCTGGCTTCGATCAAGAATCTCGATCACAGAATTGGCTGCTGCATTGACGTGGGGCATACCGTGCGGACAGGAACAGACGTAGTGGAGGCCATTCATAAGGTTGGGCCGCGACTCTACAACGTCCATATGAAGGATCTGACCGATTTTCATAGCAAGGAGAGCCAGGTGGCCGTGGGCGAGGGCAAAATGCCGGTCAGAGGTATCTTCGAGGCACTGTGGAAAATTGGCTACAAAGGGTATGTCGACCTGGAATATGAGGTCCATGGGGACGATCCGATGCCCGGCGTGAGGGAGAGTTTTGCCTACATGCGGGGTGTTTTGGCCGGCATGGCCTGAAGGGCCTTTCCTTCTTACAAGATTCCAAAGAAAATCGGTTCACTCACGGCGTTTGCGCAGTGCGCAAGATGCGCCTTACGCAAACGGTTGCGCACAAGCGGCCTAAAGAGACGTGGACCGGCACCGCGTTGAAAACACGGGGTTGACAACCGAATTGCGGCAGTGATACGTTTTGCGGTGCACAATCGATTGCGCAATTTCCGTTTCTATTTGCGCAGTACCCATAAGACGAAAGAAAAAACCGAGCTGAAAACCCGTAGTACTCGAGGAGACAGCGATGCAAGCTAGTGCAATTGAGACTCAAGAGCGGTCTATGGATAGGAGCATCTTCCGTGGAGCATGGCTCCTTGCGATTCTCACATTCATTGCCATGTTTTCGCTGCCGGCAAAGGCCCAATATGGAGCCAGCCTGCAGGGAACAGTTACCGATACAACCGGTGCGGTGATTCCGGGAGCAACAGTCACCCTGGTGGACCAGGAGACGAACCGCACTTTGACGGCGACCAGCGATGCGACTGGTCTTTTCACCTTCAATCACCTGGCGCCAAGCCAATACACAATCACGGTCACACGCGACGGATTCAAGAAGAAGGTTTTGAACAACGTAAAGTTGCTGGCCGAGCAGGCCAACAACATGACGGTTCAGCTCGAGGTGGGTGCCGAGGCGGAGACCGTCACCGTGAACGCCGCAACAACGCCGGTGATCGATACAGAAACCGGTAACGTAGGCGGAACCATCTCACAGAACGATCTGGCGAAGATGCCGGTGTTCGGACGCGATCCGTTCCAGCTTATCCAGCTTGCTCCGGGCATGTTCGGCGACGCTTCACAGTCGGGCGGCGGCGGCACGTATTCGCTTCCAGGCAACCAGGGTGACGGCGGTCCGGGCGCCTCAAGCGGACCATACAGCACCGAGAATAAGCCGCAGGTGTTCGCCAACGGCGGACGCAACGATACAAACGGCATCACCATCGATGGCGTCCAGATCACCAGCGTGACGTGGGGATCGGCAGCGGTCGTCACACCAAATCCTGACACGATTAAGGAGATGAAGGTCGTCTCCAATCCGTACGACGCTTCATTGGGCCGTTTCAGCGGCGCGCAAATTCAGATCATTTCGCAGAACGGCACGAACCAGTTCCATGGCACCGGATTGTTCAAGCTGGCTCGTCCAGGACTGAACGCCTATCAGCGTTGGAGCCCGGATAACAACCCGCAGCGGAATGACGCGCAATATAACGAGTTTGGTGGTACGGTGGGCGGACCAATCTGGAAGAACAAGATGTTCTTCTTCTTCGGATACGACACCATCCGTAACAACGGCACTGCGACCGGCGGCGGCTGGTACGACACCGCCTCTCTGGATAGCTCTGCACCCTCCGGCTCGATTGCCAGCAAGTTCCTCGGCATCGATGGCGCGGGTGTGGTTTACAAGAACATTCTCGAAGGCCCGAGCGACAGCCACCTGTGCTCAGACATCGGGCTGGTGCAGGGTGTGAATTGTAACTGGATTCAGGGACAGGGTCTTGATCTTGGTCGGCCTCTGACGTCAGCTCTTGGCACGCACGATCCCTCGTACGCCGATCCGGTTACAAATCCGGATGGTACGGAGACCTATACTCCGGGCCTCGGCGGCGATGGCACCGGAAGCTATGCCAACAACATGGATGGCAACGCGGATTTGTTCTATGTGTCCACGGTTGGACCAAGCAACAACATCAATACGCAGTACAACGGACGTCTTGACTATCAGGTGACACCAAGCGACCTGGTTGCTTATGACATCTACTACGTGCCGGTGAACAATACCAGCTACAGTGGTCCCAACCGCGCGTCGAACATCTTCTATCACAACGCGCTCAACTACTCGACAGGCCTTCTGTACAACCACGTCTTTTCCCCAACGCTGCTGAACGAAGCGCGTGCCGATATGGCTGGCTGGAAGTGGAATGAACTGAAGGATAACCCGCAGTCTCCGCTGGGTCTTCCTAGTGACAACATTGCGCTGTTCAATCGCTCTTCGTTTGCCAACATCACTCCGTCGGCATTCGGTCCGAGCATCGGCAGCATCTTCGACCAGTGGACGCTGAACTTCAAGGACGTGGTCACCAAGGTCTACAAGAGCCACAACCTCAAATTCGGCGCGCAATATACGCGCTTGGCCTATCTCGACTCTGCCACCTGGGCGGCCAGCGAAAACTTCTACTTCAACAATTATTGGGACTTCCTGAACGACGCTCCGAACGCGGAAACCATCTCCGGTGCAGATCCAAAGACCGGTGCCCCGACGATGTCCCGCAAGGACGACCGGCAATATATTCCCGCGGTTTTTGTACAGGATGACTGGAAGGTGAAGCCAAACCTGACACTGAACCTGGGCATACGCTGGGAATACTACGCCGGCATGACGGAGAAGGACGGCAACAACCCGCGCGTGAATCTCGGCAGCGGCGGCAACAAGTTCACAGATCTGGCCATCGTGCTGGGTAAACCACAGGTGGATGCACAGAAGTGGAACTTCGGTCCGCAGGTCGGATTTGCGTGGGCGCCTTCCCGCAACAATGGCAACCTCGTAATCCGTGGCGGCATCGGACTCGGCTATAACGGACTCGAACAGGCAATTACTACGAACACCCGTTTCGATCCTCCGTTCCTGACCAGCAGCTCAAGCACTCCGCTTACGGGAGCGAATATCAACTACGAGGTAGGATCGGATATCTACCAGTACGGCTCGCTGACAGGCAGCCCGTCGTTGATTTCAACCTTTAACCAAGCCAATCTGCCTGACAGTGGTATTGCAGTCGGAATTACAGGTATCGACAATTCCCTGAAGACTTCTTATGTGATGCGTTACTCACTTGAAGGCCAGTACGATCTGGGGCACGATTGGGTTGCAACGCTCGGCTATCAGGGCAGCACAGGACGTCATCTGCCTCTGCAATACAACCTCTACAACAAGTACGCAACGCAGATTCTGGAAGGACAGTTTGCCTTCAATCCAATTGTGAACAGCATCGATTGGTATGAGGACACAGGCACCTCCAATTTCAATGCAATGCTTGCCGAGTTGCGTCATCAATTCTCGCACTCGTGGTCGGCGGATGTGCAGTACCGCTGGTCCCACTCAATCGACAACGGTTCCGGTCCGTACACCGAGCCCGACTATCAGTTCCTGCCGGGCTACAACTGGGGTCCGTCAGACTTTGATGTACGCAACATGGTGAAGATATTTGCGGTCTGGTCGCCGAACCTGTTCCACGGTAACACTCTGCTGGAAAAGCTGGCGGGCGGTTGGACTTTCAGCCCCATCTTCAACTATCACTCGGGCTTCCCGTTGAACCCGACATTCGGTGGCATTGCCTGCAATGCGTTCTATCCGAACGCAGGCAATTGCAATCTTCGTCCGGGCTCCTACCTGGGCGGCGCGGGAACGAGCCAAAGCACCGACTCGTTTAAGACCATCGATGCGCACTTTGGCAAGGGTGGAAGTGCATACTTCACTACCCCCACGGTAGTGGACAATTCCGGCGACAACTGGGACAGCACGGCGAACGTTCCAACACCGTCCGCGCTTCCTCAGGTTCCGGGCATCGGGCGTAACGCCTTCTTCGGACCGCGTTATTCCGATCTGGACTTCGCGGCCACCAAGGCATTCGGTCTGCCGAATATGAAGATCTTCGGTGAGAATGCCCGCATTGAGATTCGCGCGAATGCGTTCAATCTCTTCAACAAACTGAACATAGGAAGTGTGGACACCAACATTACCGATTCGAACTTCGGCCGTGCAACCGGTGTTTTAGGATCGCGAACCATTGAAGGTGAGTTCCACTTCAAGTTCTAACCGCATCTTTGATTTGCCGCACTGGGTTACCTTCCTTCCAGTGCGGCATTTGATGTAGCTATCCCCAGCCGTCTGCGAACGCTCGAAGTTGAGCAATCTCAGGCGGCTTTCTTTTATCATGGAGCGTTCCCTACGATTCTCGGACGCAGGCAATTCCTGATGGCGAAATTCGATTCAAGTCGACGGTCACGCGTTATAACCTTTGCGCTTCTTTTGGCTCTTTTCATTCCTGGCTCTGCAATAAAGCCATTCGCACAGTCGAATTCGCAGAGTGCGGAATCATCAGAGTTCACAGAGCTCTCAAAAGGCGCCATGGAGGCGCTCGATGCGGATCGTCTGGATGCGGCAATTCCACTATTTCAAAAGGCGCTCGCACTCAATCCCAAATGGGCCGAAGGGTGGTGGTCCCTGGGAACGTCCCTCTACGACCAGAATCGCTACGCGGAGGCGTCGCTGGCATTTGAGAAAGTGGTCGCGCTGGATCCAAAACACGGCACCGCGCACGCGCTGCTTGGCCTGAGCCTCTTTGAGATGGGAGACAGTGCCGGAGCGCTGAAGAATATTGAAGAGAGCAAAGAATACGGAACCAATCTCGATCCACAACTACGCGATGTGATCTTTTATCACGAGGGCATTCTGCTGCAGCGCATGGGGCATTTTGTTGCAGCGCAAAAACCATTTGCTTCGCTCTGTCTTGGAGGAAACCGCAACCCGGATGTGATGCGGGCATTTGGAATGGCGGCACTTCACATACGCAGCCAGGAATTACCCGTACCAGGCAGTGAAGAGCAGCAGGTGGTCGATCTGGCAGGGAAGGGCGCCTGCCTGGCTGCCTACAAGGATTTCGACGGCGCAAAGGAAGTATTTACGAATGCAGTGACGCGATTCCCGAAGTTTCCTTTTGTGCATTATGCATTTGGGCGCGAGCTTGTGGATGCACGTGAGATTCCGGCGGCCGTCGAGCAGTTCAAGATTGAGGCAAAACAGGCAGTGGATCCGACGCTGTCGTATTTGCAAATTGCAGCGGCGGAATACAAGGTGAATTCCATTGCCGGATTGCCATATGCGCGCGACGCGGTTCGTCTTTCCCCTCGCGAACCGTTTGCGCACTTTCTGTACGGGCTACTGCTGATGGATACGAGCGGGTACAAGGAAGCCATTCCGGAACTGGAGATTGCGAGCAAAGGCATGTCTCGTGATCCTAAGGTGTTCTGGTCGCTCGCCGCAGCCTATGGCCATGCCGGCCGCACGCAGGACGCCGCCAGAGCTCGAGCCAAATTTGCTGAGCTTAAGCAACAGGAGCAAACAGCAGAAGCCAGTGAGAATCCGGATGTGCAGGTGAATACGGCCGGGAGCGGCCCGGATAAATAGAGTTGCGATGCACGCGCAAAACTACTTTCGTGGTTCTTCGACAGTCAGAACCTGATCTGCGGCAATACTGTGCAGAATCTGCCGTGTTCCACTGGGCCATAGCACTTCCAACTCGCGAATGAGCTTGTTCGTGCCAAGCCCAAAGTGCACACGTGAATCGCTGGAGCAGGCATAACCCACGGCTGTTGTGGCGGAATGCCATTGCATGCTTCCGTCTTCGGCTGTCAGCTTCAGGCGCGCTCCCAGTCCCATGCGGTTGCTTCTGGTTCCCACGAGGCGAATGAGAATCCAATGGTGGCCGCTTTGCGTGATGTTGTGAAAGAGCTTCACCTGACCGTTCAGTGAAGTCACGACGGCGTCGATGCGTCCATCATTATCGATGTCTCCGAAGGCCACACCGCGATGCGCTCCGGGAATCTGAAAGTCCGGCCCCGCGGTCGCATTCGCCAGTTCGAACTTGCCATTGCCCATGTTGCGAAAGACCGAGTTCGGCTCTTCGTACGTTTCACTTGGAATTGCTTCATGGATGTTATCCATCACATTGGCGCGCGCGACGAACAGATCCTTCCAGCCGTCATTGTCGAAGTCGAAGACTCCATTGCCCCAGCCTGTCATGCGGTTTGAAAGCTGCCCGAGTCCACTGGAAAAGGTGGCGTCCACGAAGTTGCCATTCCCCTGGTTCAGGTAGAGCGGAAAGTCCTCATGCTCAACGGCGGTGAACCAGATATCTGGACGCCCGTCGTTATTCACATCGCAAAAATCCGATCCCATCCCGCTCAACGCGTTTCCATCGGAGGAATAGGCCACACCGGCAACTACGCCCACTTCTTCGAATTTTTTACCGCCGAGATTGTGGAAGAGAAAACTGGGTGTGGTGTCATTGGCAACGAACGCATCGAGAAATCCATCCCCGTCGTAGTCCGCGAAACTCACGCTCATGCCTTTGCCCCATGCCGCGGCAATGCCTGTTTCTTCCGAAACATCGGTGAATGTTCCGTCGCCATTGTTACGGTAGAGCGTGTTGTGCAGAGGTGGATATTTGTCCGGGTGACAATAGGCGCGCAGACCCTCCTTGAGGGCGCAATAGGGATCTTTGTTGACCTCCCACACGCAGTAATTCACGACGAAGAGGTCGAGCAGCCCATCGTTGTTGTAGTCGAACCAGCCTGCGCCAACCGACCACATTTTGCGTCCATTGTGCAACGCGCCATGCACTCCAGCCTTCTCGGTCACATCGGTGAATGTGCCGTCACCGTTGTTATGCAGTAGTTGATTGCCTGTCACATTGGCGACGAAGATGTCCGGGCGTCCGTCATTGTCGTAGTCGGCCACGGCGACACCCATGCCATAACCTGCGCCTGCGACGCCCGCCTTTTCTGTGACATCGGTAAATGTTCCATCGCCATTGTTGTGGAACAGCCGATTCCAATACTGCGGCGAAGTCTTCTCCAGAGAAGGAATGTCGGCGCCATTAACCAGGAAGACATCGAGGTAACCGTCGCAGTCGTAGTCAAGCAAAGCGACTCCGGCCACCATCGTTTCAATCTGATTCTTATTAGGTGTCGCGCAGTTGCGGGTGACGAAATTCAGGCCGGAGCGCTGTGCAATTTCTTCAAAACGAATAGGTGCTACAGAAGACGCGCTTGTTGAAACCGACTGCCGCGGATTGAGCGTCTCCGGCCAAATACGTCGCGGAAAGATGAGGCTGGCAGTAGTGCTCAGAAGACTGGAAAGTACGCTGCGCCGTGAGAGAGGGGCGCTCATACTCAGGGTGACTCTTGAAGACTTGGACCGTTTCATCATGCGGCGCACAATCCACCTGATGTTTTGCGATAACTCAATCTTCGCCGCCTGTACCGGGTTTCGAGTGTCCATCCGGTGCTTGCCCCGTAGACTTGCGCACCACGAGCCGAGGGAAGACGGTAATGGCGGCGGGGTGCGGCTTGGGCAGGTCTTCACGAATCAGGCTGAGCAGGGTGGTTGCCGCTGCCTGGCCCATGCTGCGCAATGGCTGATGGATTGTTGTAAGCGGCGGATTGTTTGTGGAGGCGGCGAGAATATCGTCGAAGCCGAGTACGGAAATATCTTTCGGTACTCGGAGACCCGCGTCGCGAAGCGCCTGAATGGCTCCGATGGCAGTGACGTCGTTGAAAGCGAAGATGGCTGTGAACTTGTGTCCATTTTGAAGAAGCTGCGCGGTGACTTCTTTGCCTGGAGCCGGGCCCGGTTCAGGGCTGGTGAGTTGAACAACCAGGTTAGGATCGATCTCCATTTCCAGAACCTTTGCTGCTTCTTGAATCGCCTGCCAGCGCAACTTGGTATCTGAACTGAATGCCTGGCCCTTGATGATGGCAACCTTCCTGTGCCCTAGCTGCTTCAGGTGGGATAAGGCAAACGTAGCGGCCTGCTGATGATGCAGTTCGATGTTGATGACACCTTCACGGTGTTTGTGCCCGGACACTGAAACAACCGGAACCGAAAGATCTTCTCCGATAGGTGTATCGACCGCGATGATACCTTCGACCGAACGCGCCACCATCATACGCGGATAAGCCTCGAGCAGATCGGTTCGATGCCGATGGCTGACAACAAAGTAGAAGAACCCGTCCTTCAGCAACTCATCTTCAATGCCGCTCAACACGGAGGTTGAGTAGCCTTCGGAGATTTCAGGAACAATCACGCCGATGGTATAGGTGCGTTTTTGACGCAGGCTGCGCGCAACGGCATTGGCGGTGTATCCGTAAATTGCCGCTGCGTGCAGTACGCGCTGCTGTGTTTCTTCGGCGATGCGATGGTTTGCTGCCTCGCCGTTAATAATGCGCGAGACAGTGGATTGTGACAGGCCCAGGTGAGAGGCAAGTTCCTTCAGCGTAATCGGTTTGGAGTTCTGTTTTGCCACCTGGTCCACTCTCATCACACAGTCAGCCCGAGTGGCGAAGAGAGACTTGCACTGTTCGCCCCCGAACCATTTATTTCTTTGGGTTCAGCCCAAGCTATCAGGCCAGACCCCTTCCATGAAACCCCGCACGTTTCATAGCCAGCGTGCTTTCCGGAAGGCTCATGAAGGTCTTCCAGATCAATCCGGAGCGAAGATTCTCTGCCATGACAACGGTGATGCCCTGATCGATGCCCAAAACATCCGTGTCGTACCAGTTGGCCGCCGGGTGAAACGCGTCCACGAAGCCGTATCGGCCCCACGCCTGCTTGCCCCATTTGTCGCGCATGGCGCGCAGGACATGCAGGCAGTCTTTTGGCACGAAGGCCAGCGAGCCGCCTGCTGCACAGGGAACAACGGTACCGTCGAGCGGCCCCTGTGGAGGAGGCCCACCCCAGGCGGTGTAACCGTCTTTGTAATCGGATGCGGTGATGCCCCAGTAATCGTCGTTGTACCACTTGGGATACGAGAGACAGAAGTCCTTATGTGCCTTTGTCGCAATGACAGAGTTATCAAAGTAGTTGGTGTACTTGTCTCGTTTGCCGCGAAAGTCGTACCACGCCTGTGAGTACTGATGCGTGAACAGCGGGTCGTTGCCGCTGACGTAGCTGTACTGCTTGTAATGAATCACCGGGCGGGTGAAGTTGTTCCAATAGGAACCGTCCACCGGATGCGTGGGTGAGCCAATGGCGAGCAGGTAGATCATCATCAGTTCGCAGTAGTGTTCCCATCGCGCATCGAGAAAGCCCTTGTCCGGATGCCAGCCCATGGAAAAGGTCTTGCCGCCGTTCAGCATCCATGGCCAGTCCACGCGCTCGTAGATCTGGCGCGCCATGTGCTTGATGGATCTGTCTTCGAAGTAGGCCTCAGCTGTGCGTACACCGCAGAGCAGGAGCGCCGTATCGATGGAGGAAAGCTCCACTCCTGGCACGCGCACACCGGTCTCAATGTCGCTGAAGTGATAGTAGAAGCCATGCACTTCAGGAAACGCATTGAGATGCCAATGGAGTGTATTCTTCACGCGTTCTTCAATCTGCGCCTTTGGCAGATAGCCGCGCTTATGTGCTATGCAAAGGGCGCTCAGGCCAAATCCAGTGGCCGCAATGCTGGCCATGCGGCGCGGATCGCGCTTACCGTTCAGGTCATTGCGCGCGCGGTCCAGCACCTGTCCGGTCTTTTCGCTGCCTTGCTCCCAGTAGAAGAGGCATGCCTGGCGCTGTAAATCGTCAAGAAATGCTTCGTCTGCTGCAGAGGGCGTGAATTGTTCCGCGCTGGCATGCGAAGGGAGCAGAGCGCAGCCAACCGCTGCGGCTATGCCGGAAAGCATGGTGCGCCGGCTGAGCAGAAATCTCTGATTGTCGTCCATCGGCGTCATCCTACTTCTCCTTCTTCCCGGGGATTTCAATGACTGCGAGTCCGTTCACGGGAAGCGTCAGCGTGAGTTCGCCGTCCTTCAGTCTTGCATGTTCGGGCGCGGGGAGTGCCGAGGTCTTGTTCAATTCGGTAATCTGCGCCTGGGTGGGATAGCGGGGACTGCCCATCGCCTTGTAGGCTGTGAGCGGGTTGCCGTGCTTCTCATCCACGCGCTGGATGGTGACGTGTGCTCCGGATTTGACGCCTTTAAATGTGAGTTTCATGGTGATGGGCTTGCCTTCGGCTAGCTTATCCATGTCAACAAGGTTCCATGCGGCCACAACGAGCGCGCCATCGTCACGGCGCGTGACCAGAACATCATTGGCATCGTTCGCAATCCGCTTATCGCCAAGCTCATGCAGCAGGCTGAAGTCGTAGAAGCTGGGCTTTTTGATCATGCCTGGCGCGATGAGTCCAAATCCGCCGTCAAAGGGCTCGTGCTTGGGACCGCCCTCTTCAAATACATCGTCGAATGTCCACCAGGACATTTCGTTGACCATACCGTCGCATTGGCTGATGTCGTGTGCCAGAGCCGGGCCAACATACCAGTTGTCGCGAGCATGCAGGTCGCCATAAGAGGGTACATTCCACTCCGTCCAGTAGAGAGGGAGCTGGGGCAGGGCAGAGCTTTTGATCTGGTTATGCACTTTCTCTATCGCACGGCAAATGCGATCGCGCATGGGGATGTCTTCGTGCGTACCGAAAAGATCTTCGACAGTGTCATCCGCATAGCCATGTGTGGAAATGAAATCGACAGGAACATGGTTCTCGTCGACGTGTGCAATGAACTCGGGAATCCAATGTGCGGATGACGTTGCCGGACCGCCGACGCGCAGGCGCGAACTTACAGCCTTCAGGTCGCGCGCGGTGTGGTCATATAAAGTGAAGTACGTTTCCTGTTTCGGTTCGCCCGCCCAGAAGTCGATATTCGGCTCGTTCCAGACTTCAAAGTACCACTGTGAGACTTCGTCGATTCCATAGCGATCGATCAGGTGCTGTGCGAAAGCCTTGATGAGTGCATCCCATTCCGCGTAGTTTTTCGGCGGCGAGACATTCTGCTTGTACCAGAAGGGGTGAATTGCCTTCGGATTGGATGCCAGCGCATAGGGCATGAAGCTGATTTCGACAAAGGGACGCACGCCGCGTGCCAGCAGACCATCGTAAATTTCGTCTACATAAGTGAAGTTGTATTCAGGATTGCCCTGCTCATCCACCTTGTAAACGCCCACATCGTCGAGCAGAATCGCGTGGAAGCGCACATAGCGCATGCCGATGTTGTCGTGGACGGCTTTGAGATCGTCTAGGTAGTTAGCCCTCAATGCGAGAACGGCGCGTCCCGAACCGAAGAAGTGTTCCCAGAAATGAGGGAAGGGATGCGATGGAGCATTAGCGTCGATGGTGACAGTTGTGGGAGCAGGTTGTGCAAGTGCCGTGAAAGAAAGTGAGACGAGTCCAAGTGCAACGGCTATACGGCGAAGGTACAAGCGAAGAATCATCAAATTAATCCTGTCTTTTGAATGAAGCGAATGAAATCAATGCTCAAGCGGTCACTTCGGTTCGGCGTTTAACGAAAGAGAGGAGACACACAAAAATCCGGGCGCCCTCTCCGGAAAAATGGGCGGAGAGAGTGAACGGTGAAGGTTAAGCGTGGTTGCGTCGAAATAAGATGGAAACGCAACGCGCAATCGATTGCGCAGAACATTGATACCACCTGCATACAGCGTCGTCAAGAGTTCTTTCGCTTCTGCATGCAGATGCGCATGTTTGTGGCAATCCTACAGAGTGTTAGCGCACTTTCCGCGGGGTTTCAATGCATGAGACCCTTCTTTGTGGAGCACGTGTCAGGTGGTACTCTCCTTGGTTGATGCACCCGGCTGGTGATTTCGCTCCGAAGTTCATCCAACGGGAAAGCATTGGCTGTGAATCCCATGGGAGTTCGTTCTCGGTTCGATGATGGAATTTCACATTGCGCGGCAGGCACGCGAACGTTACCAGTTCTCCGCGGCACTTTTCTCTTTTGCAGGCAATGTCATCTTCAGCAGTCTGGACGCATGCCGTGAATTTGCGTATCGCATCAATACGGTTCGTCAGACGCACCTCCATCCTGACCGCGTCGTGCATGCCGGTCAACTGTATGCGATGGGCCTCATCGACGAGGCCAGTCACGTGCTTTTTGCCCGGTACCGTGAGCAGTTTGATCCTGAACTGATGACGGCAGCGCTTGAATGGTTTGGTACTCGTGTCGGTACCGATAAGCTCGAGCGGATGCTGCTGGCTTTTGTCGAGCAGTTTCCAGGCCAATCGGTCATGCGCGGGCTGGAAACACCGCGGCAGTGGCTTGCCGGATCGACCGACGGCGTTCCTCATCGAGCAGCCGCCCTGGAAGAATTGGTTCTTTTGTGGACGGCGAACCGTAATCCTGCGTTCAAGCCATTTGAGGAACTTTTTGAAGAGAGTGCCCTGACCGAGCGCACAGTTTACAAAGAGGTCACACGCGATTTTCCGGAATTCTTTGCCACGCGGCCGCTGATTCCGATTCCTGAACGCGGATCGGTCAGCTTTCTCGATCTACTGCGCGCTCCAGCCTCCGGTGCGCCATCCTCACTCAGTGAGCAGTTCTCGCTCATTCTTTCGCTGTGGCGGCCTATACTTGGTGCGAGTCTGGATCGTCTGCTTTCCATCGCAGGCGAAGTATTGCGAGAAGAAGCGCTGGCCATCTGGATGCAGTTCAACCCGGAAGCTGCGGATGCGCGCGCTCGTGCGGAAGAGGCTGCTCGGCGCCGGCGTGAGCAGGGGACACAGCAGTGGCCCTCCATCGTGAGTGAGTCGCAAGTGCCGGGCTTCGGCGACATTGCACAGGAATACGAAAAGTTTTCTCCCGATACAGCCTGGATGCCGAATACCGTGCTCATTGCAAAGAGCACTTATGTGTGGCTGGCACAGTTGAGTCGTCAATACGGCCGGCATATTGGCCGTCTCGATGAGATTCCCGATGAGGAATTGGCGACCCTGGCTCGCCGCGGTATCAATTCGCTCTGGCTTATCGGCGTTTGGGAGCGTAGCCGCGCCTCGAAAACCATCAAATTGCTCTGCGGTAATTCCGACGCCGTTGCTTCGGCTTACTCGCTTTTCGACTATCGTATTGCCGACGATCTGGGCGGAGATCAGGCCTACACGAATCTTCGCGACCGTGCCTACCGCCATGGCGTGCGCCTGGCCAGCGATATGGTGCCGAACCACATGGGCATCGATTCACCGTGGATCGTCGAACATCCGGAGTGGTTCATTTCGCGTCCACATTCTCCGTATCCGGCCTATAGCTTCAATGGCCCCGATCTCTCCGCGGACGGGCGTGTTGAAATCAAGATAGACGATCACTATTACGAACAGACAGATGCCGCAGTGGTATTCCGCCGAGTGGATAAACACACAGGGGACACGCGCTTCATCTATCACGGCAACGACGGTACGAGCTTTCCCTGGAATGACACCGCCCAACTCGACTATCTGAATCCGGCCGTACGCGAGCAGGTGATTCAGACGATCCTCCACGTTGCCCGCATGTTCCCCATCATTCGTTTCGATGCGGCCATGACGCTGGCAAAGCGGCACTTTCATCGCCTCTGGTTTCCGGGTCCTGGTTCCAGCGGAGCTATCCCGTCGCGTGCGGAATACTCCATGTCACAGGCGGAATTCAACCAATGCATGCCGCACGAGTTCTGGCGCGAGGTGGTTGATCGTGTGGCCGCAGAGGTGCCCGGCACGCTTCTATTGGCGGAGGCTTTCTGGCTCATGGAGGGCTACTTCGTCCGCACGCTCGGCATGCACCGTGTGTATAACAGCGCCTTCATGAATATGCTGCGCGATGAGAAGAACGCCGAGTATCGCGATGTCATCAAAAAGACTGTTGAATTCGATCCGGATATTCTTAAGCGTTACGTCAACTTCATGTCGAATCCTGATGAACGTACAGCGATTGATCAGTTCGGCAATGGCGATAAGTGTTTTGGCGTGGCGGTGATGATGTCCACGCTGCCAGGCCTGCCGATGTTTGGCCATGGGCAGATTGAGGGTTATACCGAAAAGTACGGCATGGAGTACCAAAGGCCGCGATACGAAGAGAATCCGGATCCGTGGCTGGTGGAACGGCATGAGCGCGAGATAGCGCCGCTGCTGCACAAACGCTGGCTGTTTGCGGAGAGCACCAACTTTCTGCTCTACGACATGTACCGGCCCGATGGCGGAGTGGAAGAAAACGTCTTTGCTTACTCCAACCGCAACGGTGACGGCCGCGCACTTGTCGTTTTCAACAATCGCTACGGCGAGGCGCACGGCACACTGCACACATCGGCTGCTTATGCGGATAAGGGCTCGTCGCAACTGAAGCAGAAGCGGATAAACGACGGCCTTGGCCTCCGTGGCGACCGTGGTCTTGTACTTGGCTGGCGCGATTCGCTTACAGGGCTTGAATATTTGCGCCGCGCGAGCGATCTGGCAGATCACGGACTGCCGCTGCGCCTGCACGCCTATCAGTGTCATGTGTTCATGGATTGGCACGAGCGCATTCCGACGGCCGAGTATCCGTGGGACCGTCTTTGCGACCATCTGAACGGCCGTGGTGTCCCGAGCCTTGACGATGCACTGATTGAGCTCGAACTGGAACCGGTACATCAGGCCCTGCGTTCGCTGCTTGAGCCACGCATCGTGCGCCGGATTCCTGAGCTGGTGGAGGGCGCTCACGGCAGCGTGGTTCAGAGCCGTGAATTGAATCAACACCGCAACGAGTTTTTGCAGGAGGCGGGAGGGCGTTGCTTGCACTTTGTGAGGCTGGCCCAGCAGTTCTGCAGTTCGCGCCATGGAAACGATATGTATCGCTCCGCAGAGCAAGTGGACGCGGAGGAACTCTCTGCGGCCCTGCGTGCCTGCCTTCTCAGTCTGTTGGATCTTCCGGAGGTAGAGGACAAGTTTACCGAGCCACTGCCGCCTGTTGCACGCCGTGTGCTGCCTACACGCAGTCCTCAGGTGCGTGCTGGAGTATTGTGGGCTCCTGTATTTGCGTGGACCGTTGTTCGCCTGCTGGCAGAGGCACTCGATGCCGAACATGGCGCAGAGGCTGCGGTTGATCTCTTTGACCGGCTGCGCCTGCGCAATGCATTTGCCCAGGCCTTTGGTGCGTTGGGGATGGAAGGCGAAGATGTGTGGCGTGCTGCCGCACGCGTCAAAGTCCTGCTACTTGCGGAATTGCTTAAAGGCAAATCAAAGGTGGGCTGCGGGCCCACAGCCGGGGGCAGGGAATCCAGCGCTTCGCGAGCCGTGCGTGAGGCACTGCTCAGGCGGGATGAGGTGGCCGGAATATTGCCGGAGCTCTGGTCCGACCCAGACCTGCGCTGGCTGACTGGTGTGCATGATGCCGGCGAGCATACCTATTTTGTCCAGGAGTCATTTGAAGAGGTGCTCTGGTGGCTGCAACTGCCGGCACTCCTGAGTTGCACTAGTCATCCCGAACGCTGCAGTGCAACCACGGCTGCGGCTTATAAACATGTGTCTGATGCCGTTACTGAGGCACAAGCCGCGGGTTTCAAGCTGAATGTATTGCTTGAGCCGTTTGAGGAATTACTACTGGCCGCGGAGGAAGCGGAAACTGACGAGCCCACTGAGAATGCGGACTCTTCGGAGACTCCAATTCTGGCGCAGATTCCTGCTGCCGATCCGGATGAGCCGGCGAAAAAGGTTCCTGACACGGAAACTCCGATTAAGTCGAAGGACGAGAGCTAACACTCCTTTAAGTGCAGGGCTTTTCAGCATTCAGTTGGACAGATATCCCGGTTGACAAGCTGAACTAAACCGTTCAGTATTGAAAAGGTTCGGAGGTTAACTTGATCAAAGTACAGAACCTTGTGAAGACTTTTGGTTCCTTCACCGCGGTCAATGATGTGAGCTTTCAAGTGGATGAGGGAGAGATATTTGCGTTTCTTGGCCCCAACGGAGCGGGAAAAACGACGACTATCAAAATGCTGACCACGCTGCTGAAACCCACCAGCGGCTCGATTGAATTGAACGGGCTCGATCCGCGTACACATCAGCATGAGGCGCGGCAACACTTCGGCATTGTTTTTCAGGACCCCAGTCTGGACGGTGATCTGACGGCCTGGGAGAACATGCAGATCCATGCGGTGCTGTACCACGTGCCGCGGAAGGCTGGAAAACAGAGGTCAGAGGAGCTGCTCAAGCTCTTTGAGCTTTGGGACCGGCGTAATGACCAGGTGAAAAAGTTCTCCGGTGGCATGAAGCGGCGGCTTGAAATTGCGCGCGGATTTCTGCATACGCCGCGCATTCTCTTTCTCGACGAGCCCACTCTCGGATTAGACCCGCAGAGTCGCAATCAGCTCTGGTCGCACGTGAAAAATGTAAACGCGAAAGAGAAGGTAACGGTTTTTCTGACCACACATTACATGGACGAGGCGGATCGTGTGGCCCATCGCATTGGCGTGATTGATCACGGCAAGCTGGTGGCGCAGGGAACGCCCAAAGAGATCAAGGAACAGACCAAAACAGAGAGCCTGGAGGACGCGTTTCTGGCGCTTACCGGCTCAACCATTCGCGATGAAAGCGCAAGCTCTGCCGACCAGATGCGCCAATTCGCGAAGATGTGGAGTGGAGGCAGACGATGAGTGCGATTTACATTCTATGGCTGCGCGAATTGAAGCGTTATGTGAGGTCAAGAGCGCAGGTTATTGCTTCACTTGGCCAGCCGTTGTTGTACCTGCTGGCGCTGGGATTTGGTTTGAGTCCGGTGTTCAAGAAGGCCGGCTATGGCGATTATTTGCAGTTCATTGCGCCGGGCGTGATTGGGATGTCGGTGCTGTTTTCGTCGATCTTCTCGGGGCTCGGACTGTTGTGGGATAGGCAGTTCGGCTTTCTGAAGGAGACTCTGGTGGCTCCGGTTCCGCGTGTGCAGATCATGATTGGCCGCACGCTCGGCGGCGCGACGGTAGCCGTGATTCAGGGCCTCCTCGTCATGGTCGTCAGTTTGATTGCGGGATTCCGGCCTGCACACTTCTACACCGTGCCTCTGGCGCTGGGGTTCATGGTGGCAATAGCCATTGTGTTTGCGGCGCTGGGTGTGGCGATTGGCTCAAGCCTGCAGGACATGCAGGGATTTCAACTGATTATGAACTTCATGGTGATGCCGATTTTCTTCCTGTCCGGCGCTATGTTTCCGCTGACAGGGCTGGGTAAGATTCTTGGTTTCATCACCAAGCTGGACCCGCTGAGCTATGGCATCGACGGCATGCGAGCCATGCTGCTGGCCAGTTCAGCCTTCGATCCACGCATCGATATTCTGGTGTTGGCGGGGGTGGGTTCACTGTTTGTGGTACTGGGTGCCTGGCGCTTTTCTAAGATAGAGATATAGAGATAGGGCGATGGCACGAACGCGCAGTACGGAAGCTCACGAGAAGGTCCTAAAGGCCGCGCTCAGCCTGTTCGGGGAGCGCGGCATCGATGGGACAAGCATGGATGCCATCGCGCAGGCATCGGGCGTGAGCAAGGCCACCATCTACAAGCATTGGAAGGACAAAGAGTCCATCCTTCTGGAAGTGATGGACCGCATTCACGGCCTGGACCGCGAGCGCCGCGATGTGGACACGGGAGATCTTCTTCAGGACCTGATCTGGATTCTGACGCAGCGGCCACCGGACGAGTTTGAGGATGCGCGCGCCAAGCTGACACCGTCTCTGATTGCCTACTCGGCGATTCACCAGGAGTTTGGGGCAGCATGGCGCCGCCGCGTGATGCAGCCGGGCAGGGAAGCCATTGAAAACATTGTCCGGCGTGGCGTGAAGCAGGGGATGCTGCGGGACGTGGACACGGAGACGGCAGTTGCGCTGTTGATGGGGCCCATGCTCTTCAACCATATCTTTCAGCGCGACAAAAAGGCTGCCAAGCCGGAACTGGGGCCAGCCGTCGCAGAATCGTTCTGGCGCGCCTACAGCAGCGCGCGCAAGGAACGGCTGGAGACGGCCGGGTACAAAAAGGAATCGAAGAGATAGGTTCCAGGTGCTCTGAAAAAACGTGAAAATTGGAGCCAAGACGAGGGTAAATTGCGCGGAATTGCGCGCCGTTTTG
>DASZRJ010000060.1:0-19529 GCA_035550015.1 Occallatibacter sp.
AGTCCCTCTGGCTTAAAGCCTGAGCCTTTCAAATCCAGATCTACCGTGTAGCGGCCTTCTGTCTCAAAACCTGTGTTTTGATGTTCCAGGTTAAAGAGTGAGCGCGTCGCTAGCATCGCCGTCGAAAGCAGCACAATCGAAAGAGCCAGTTGAAACACAAGCAGCGCCCTCTGCGGCAGTGACGATGAGTCGCCTGTCGCCCCACGGCTCGCGCGCGTGGCCTCCGCCGGCTGCGCGCCTGAGGCAATCCATGCTGGCACACACGAGAAAAGCAGCCCCGTCACTACTGACACACCCAGCGCAAACAGCAGTACCTCCCATGACGGCCTTGCTGAAACCGGCAACTCTTGTGACACCGGAAATGCCAGCACCAGAATTGCCCTCGCGCCGAAAAACGCAATCGCCAAACCCGCAACACCGCCCATCAGGCTCAGCAGCAGGCTCTCGGTCACCATCTGGCGAATCACCCTGCCTCGCGTCGCGCCCAGCCCCACCCGTATCGCAATTGCTCCGCGCTGCGCCATCGCTCGCGCCAGCAACAAATTCGCAATGTTCGCGCAGGCAATCAACAGCACCACGCTCGAAAGCAGCATCAGCACCCACAACCCTTTGCCCGTCTGCTGCTGAATCTTCTGGATTCCCCCACCTGCCGCGGAAAGCACCACGTGCTGCCGCACAATTTGCGCCTCGTTGCCGTTCTTCATGAAGGAGGGCTGAGCCTTCATCCATTGCCGCAGTACTTCCGACAATTTGCTCTGCAGCGCTTTACGATTGGCGCCTTCATGCAACCTTCCTATCGCATACAGCCACGCTGTCGTCGGCTGCAATAACGAAGAATTATCCCCCTCCATCAGCGGTTCCGTCTCAAGCGGCATCCACATATCCGGCGGAAACGGCTGAATCCTGTCCCCATAAAATCCCGGCGGCGCAATTCCAACCACCGTAAAAGCATGCCCCTGCAGATAGACCGTCGATCCCACCACGCCGGTGTCGCCGCCAAACTCCGTATGCCAGGCTGCATCGCTCAGCACCACCACCGGCGCGGCGCCGCGTAAATTATCGCGGGGCGAAAGCAGCCGCCCCGCGTAGGCACCCACACCCAGGGTCCCGAAATAATTGCCTGATACAAACTCCGTCCGCAGCGCCTTCGCTGGCTCCGCTCCCCACCGCACGCTGAACCCGCTGCCACCTGCCTGCACAGCAGCCAGCTCGTCGAACTCCGGAGCCGCATCCCTGAACCGCTTGTACAGGTCGTACGAAAACAAATCGAAATCGCCGTCGTCGCTCTCGAATCCATCGAAGTAGCAACAGTGCGTGCGGTCCCCAATCCGCACCAGTTGCGACGGGTCCGCTACCGGCAGCGATCGCAGCATGATTCCCTGTACCAGCGTGAAGATCGCCGTATTCGCACCGATCCCCAGCGCCAGCGTCACCACCACAATCGCGGTAAATGCAGGAGACTTCCCCAACCGCCGCAGTGCATACCGCACATCGCGCCAAAGGGTCTCCACAAATGGAACCCCGCGCTGTATGCGATAGGCCTCCTTCGTCTGTGTCACGCCACCAAATGCGCGCAGCGCCGCTCTGCGCGCCTCGTTGCTGCTCATCCCGCGCTGCATGTTCTCTTCGGTTGCCAGTTCAACGTGCGCCTGCACGTCGTCGTCCAGGTCCTGCTCATGCTTCTTCCTGCCGAGCCATGCCCTGCACCGCATCCAGAACTCGCGCGCAATGCCCACTACTCTCTCCTACTTGGCTTCCGCCAGAAAACGCGCCATCGTTGCCGAAACGCGCGTCCAGTTCTCTGTCTCCGTCGCAATACGCGACCGGCCTACGCGCGTCAGCGAGAAAAACCGCGCACGCCGCCCTGTCTCCGTCACGCCCCACTCGGACTTGATCCATCCCCGCTGCTCCAGCCGCAGCAGTGCCGGATACACCGTGCCCTGATTCATCGAAAGGCTCTGGTCGCTCACCTGTTCAATCCGGCGTGCAATCCCGTAGCCATGCAGCGTGCCCATCGACTCCAGCGTCTTCAAAATCATCAGGTCCAGCGTGCCCTGCAGCACGCCTGCCTTTGTTTGTTCCATAAAAATCACCCATATGTTGGCAATCAACAGCTATCCTCGCTCAATATATGTTGAATGTCAACACATTTCATTCACACATATATTCACGCCTCGTTCTGCGCGCTATTGCGCTGCCTGTACAACACCACTATTTCTCCTGTGGCGGTCCTGCCTATTTCCTGTACAAGGGTTTCGCTTCCTGATTTGTGGCGATTAGACTGTTCGCGTCCAAGGAACAGGGAATCGACATGCACAAATCACTTCGCCTCGTTCTCGCCGCCGCGCTCCCTCTCATCATCCTCACATCCATCTCAGCACGTGGCGCTGTCTCTCAGGCAGGTTCTACCCCGGTCCGCCAAACTCTCGACGCGGATGCGCACTGGAAGTTCTTCCTCGGCGATCCTGCCAATGCCCAGGCGCCCTCCTTTGACGACATCTCATGGCGTAACGTCACACTGCCGCACGACTGGAGCATCGAAGGCAAAATCGACAAGAACAACCCATCTGCCGGTGGTGGCGGCTACTTTGCGGGCGGCGTTGGCTGGTATCGTCGCACTTTCACCGCGCCCGCATCGTGGCGCGGCAAGCAGGTCACGGTTCACTTTGAAGGCGTTGCGGCCAACGCCACTATTTATCTCAATGGCCACGAACTCGGCATTCATCCTTATGCCTACACCAGCTTCCGCTTCGATCTCACGCATTGGCTCAACTTAGGCAAGTCCAACGTACTTGCCGTGCGTGTTGATGACTCCGGGCAACCTGCCAGCCGCTGGTATATGGGAGCCGGCATCTATCGCCACGTCCAGGTCATCGTCACCGATCCCATTCACGTCGCCCCCTGGGGTGTCTTCGTCACAACACCTGAGGCTACGGACGATGCCGCAAAACTTATCGTCAAAACATCTATTGCCAACACAACTTCACAGTCCGCGCGGGTCTCTGTTGAAACCACTATCCTCTCGCCCAATGACCAAACCGTCGCACACACCTCCGCATCGCTCACCGTCAATGAGAAGAACCATGCGGAAGCAACAACCAATCTCTCTGTCGCGCATCCCCAGCTCTGGTCGCCTGACTCTCCTCATCTCTATCGCGCCGTGACTGAAGTCCTGCAAGACGGCAAACCCATCGACCGCGTTGAAACGACCTTCGGCATTCGCACCCTCTCCTGGTCCATCGAAAAAGGTCTTCAGCTCAATGGCAAATCAATCAAGCTCCAGGGCGGCAGCGTACATCACGCCAACGGTCCGCTCGGCGCTGCGGCCTTCGATCGTGCAGAAGAACGCCGTGTCCAGTTGCTCAAAGACGCGGGCTTCAATGCCGTGCGCACCGCGCACAACCCTCCATCCCCCGAGTTCCTTTCCGCCTGTGACCGCCTCGGCCTGCTTGTACTCGACGAGCCCTTCGATGTTTGGAAGACGGACAAAGTGAAATATGATTACGCGCACATCTTCGACCAGTGGTGGCGTAAGGACATCGACTCTATGGTTCTGCGCGATCGCAACCACCCCTCCATCATCATCTGGGGCATCGGCAACGAAATTCAGGAGGCCTGGACGCCTGCCGGTGCTCCCATCGCGAAACAACTTGCCGGCAGCATTCGCGCGCTCGACGGCACGCGTCCCATCACCGAAGCCTTTCCCGGCGCGACGTATACACCTAGCGTCGATGCCGTTATGGCACAGCTCGATATTGCCGGATACAACTACAACCTCGTCCAGAACAATGCAAAGGACCACGCACGCGTTCCCTCCCGCATCATGATGACCACCGAGTCAATGCCCGCCAACGCATTTGCACAGTGGCAAACCATCCACGAACATCCCTACACCCTCGGCGAGTTCGTCTGGACCGCGATGGACTATCTCGGTGAATCTGGCATCGGTGCGCCCGTCATTCTGCCAACAGAGCAGGCCAAACAGGCAGATGACGCCGCGGAAATGATGAAATTTGCAGTGGCCAACATGGGTGCGGATGGCAAAAATCCGTTCGCTGCCATGACCGAGCAGCAGAAAAAACAAGCGGAAGAAAAGGCTGTAAAGCAGAAGGAATCCGCGGGAAATCTCATGAGCCTCATGTTTCACGGCTACCCGTGGCATGCGGCCGATTGTGGTGACATCGATCTCATCGGCCATCGCAAGCCGCAGTCCTACTATCGCGACATCCTCTGGAAGGGCGGAGACCGAGTCTATGCCACCGTGCGCGCTCCCATCCCCGCAGGCAAGCAATATGTCCAGCTCGGCTGGAGCGTCTATCCCACACTGCATAGCTGGACATGGCCCGGTCAGGAAAGCAAAGACATGCAGGTTGAGGTCTACGCGGGCACGGAAAAAGTCCGCCTTTATCTCAACGGCAAACTCATCGGGGAGCAGCCAACCGGAGTTAACGAACAGCGTCGCGCGCTCTTTGTCGTTCCCTATGTGCCCGGCACGCTTAAGGCTGTCGGCGTTAACGGCGACCAGGAAGTCGCCAGCGACATTATCGAAACCGCCGGCGCTCCTGCCCGCCTCAAGCTCACTGCAGACCGCGCCACCTTGCACGCAGATGGTGAAGACCTCTCCTACATCACTGTCGAAGCTGTCGATGCAGAAGGCCGTATTGAGCCCAACGAGTCGACTGAAGTCCACTTCACCGTATCCGGCCCGGCCACGATTGCCGCGGTCGGCAACGGTAATGGCCAAAGCACGGAGTCGTATCGCGGCAACCAGCGCGCTCTCTTCCACGGCCGTGCACTCGTCATCCTCCGCACCATCACAAAGACGGGCCCCATTCACCTTGAAGCCACCGCGCCCGGCCTCAAATCGGCAAACATTGATCTGCAGGCTGAAGCTGCTGCACCTCGCGCCGAACTTCCATAATTTGCCGCGCTAACAGTCAAGGCCGCGCCGTGGCCTTCTCTTTTTTGGCATACATTCATTGCATATTCCCTGCAATTTCCAGCAGCCATCTCTATACTGTCCTCATCGGAGTTGCCATGCTCCATTTGCTCCGGCGACACGCAGTCCCCATTCGCGCGCATCTGCGAACCTCGCTCGTTCTCGCGTATGCGTTGCCCGCAGAAATCCTCCGCCCCCTTATCGGCCCCGGTCTTGAACTTGATACCTTCGGCAATTTTGGTTTCCTTGCTGTTGCCATGGTTGAGACAACGGAACTCCGTCCAGCCTTTCTTCCGCGCACCGCGGGTCTCAACTTCTTTCTGGCCGGCTACCGCATCTTCACGCGTTACCGTACGACGAGCGGCCGTTCGTTCCGTGGTCTCAAGATTCTTCGCAGCGATACAAATCGCTCATCCATGTGCTTCTTTGGCAACCTGCTCACTCACTACGGCTATGAATTCGCGCAGGTGAATACCACGCGAATCATCAGCCACTATGCAATCCGCATTCAGTCGCAATCCGGCCGGGCTGATCTTCAGGTCGAAGCTGACCTCACTCCCGGCAATGAGTCTCTGCCTCCCGGATCACCCTTCGCAACCATGCAGGAGGCGCGCAAATTCGCTGGTCCACTTCCGTTCACGTTCGACTATGAGCGGCAAACGCACTCCATGATTCGCGTCGAAGGTGTCCGCTCCGAGTGGCATCCGCGGCCTGTTCCGGTCACCGTCCATCAAAACACGTTTCTTCAACAACCACCGTTCTCACACACAGATGCCGTTCTCGCCAACGCTTTTTACCTTGAAAACGTCCCATATCGCTGGAAGCCGGGTGTGCGCGAGCCTCTTCCATGAGCGCGCAAATCAGCAGGTTTGCGGGGACGATCAAAATCCTCCGCTTCAATATCGGCTTCTATGCCGTGAGTGCCGCATCTCTCCTCATTGCAGCTTTGCTCCTCATTACGCATTTCGGTCCCGATTGGCTCCGCGCTCTCGTCGTACCCATCGCGGCGCTTGGCGCGTATTGGACGCTCAGCTCTCTCCTGGCCTCCTGGTGGATCTATGATCGTGCCCGTGTCACCAATTGGTCCTGGCTTCCGTCGCGTCTTTCCTTCCAGCCTGAGCGCTGGGCTAATATCCATTCCGGTTTCGATGAATCCAGCACCGCGCTTCGCGGCTTTTTCCCTTCCACTTCAACCTGCACTATCGATATATATGACCGGAACACTATGACAGAGCCGTCCATCGAACGTGCGCGCAAGCTGCACCCCGCTCAAATCGAGTCGATGTCAGGCCGCTTCAACGCACTGCCTCTTCCGGACGCCGATCGCGACACTGTTTTTCTCTTGATGGCCGCGCATGAGGTCCGCTCGGAAAAGGGCCGGCACTCTCTCTTCATGGAAACGCATCGCATTCTCGCTCCCAACGGCCAGCTTGTCCTCGTTGAGCACCTTCGCGACGGAAGGAACTTCTTCGCCTTCGGACCAGGCTTCCTGCATTTCTTTTCCTCTGTATCCTGGAAGCGCATACTCGCTTCCTCCGGCTTCGAGCTTGAACGCGATGAACCAATCACGCCATTCGTTCGCTGCTTCGTCGCACGTAAGCCCGAAGCATCACGCTGATTTCTTCTTTGCCTCCCGCACTCTGCCCTTCTCCACCATTGCGCCAACTTCCCGCATTGTGGCGCGCAGCCAGGCGTGCGCCGCATCGGTATTCACGCGCGGATGCCACGTCATCACATACCGGAATCCTTTAATTTCTTTTGGAGGATCCAGAATCCTGATCGCTGGATTGAAACACGAGCCTTCCATAAATCTGCGCGGCACCGTAGCAACAAACTCCGTTCCCTGCGCACAGCGTACCGCGGCTTCGTGATAAGGCACCTGAAGCACCCCACGCCTTTTATGTCCCAACGCCGCCAGCGTTTTGTCCGGCGCCACCTGAATGCCGCCCATAATGCTGACGATGATGTGCTCCGCCTCCAGATACTGTCCCAGAGTCATTGCCTTCTTGTACCGGCTTTTCGCGTCCACAACGCACACGAACTCTTCATTGTGAATCGTCTGCATCTGGAGCGGAGCAGGTACATCCACTGTGCTGGCCACAAACACCATGTCAAGGCTGCCGTGCGTCAGCTCATCGAAAATCCCCTTGTGCCAGGCCACAAACTCAAATCGCACACGCCGAGCCTTTGGAAGAATCGCACGGCTCACCAGCGGCGTCAGCACTGAGGCGGCGCTGTCCGTTACCGCCAGCCTGAAATTTGCCTGCTCCGTCGCCGGATCGAACTTCGTTCCACTCAGCAGGCGATCCAACTTCGGCAGCATCGTTTCCAGCTCACTCAGTAGCCGCTGCCCTTGCGTAGTCAACTCATATCCCTGCCCCGCTCGCACAAACAGGTCATCGTGGAACATCTCCCGTAGCCTCTGCAAAGCTCGGCTTACCGCCGGTTGGCTCAGCAGCAGTCTTTCGGCAGCGCGTGAAACATTCCTCTCCTCTGCAAACACCGCAAAAACAACCAGCAGGTTCAGGTCAGCTTGCCTCAATTGCGTTAAACGCATAGTCAATATTAGCACTATGCATTGGATTTATATCACCCCCCTGGCGCATCTTCTCTTTAGCGGCAACAAAGAACACCAAACGCCGCCGCAAAAAGGAGAACGCACATGGCAAAGACAGCAATCATTACTGGAGCATCACGCGGCATTGGCCGCAGCATTGCAAAACGGCTCGCAGCAGATGGCTTCCAGGTCATCGTCAACTACGCAGGCAATCGCCAAATGGCCGAGGAAGTTGTCAATGAAATCCGCCAGGCCGACGGTGAAGCCATCGCCATCAGAGCAGACATCGGCAAGGCGGAAGACGTCGTCAACCTCTTCGCCAAAACGCTTGAAACCTATGGCCACATCGACGTTGTCGTCAACAACGCCGGCATCATGTCGCTCGCGCCCATCGCCAAAGCCGATATTGCGGAGTTCGACAAAATCATTGCCACCAACCTCCGTGGCACCTGGCTCATGTTTGCGCAGGCCGCGCAGCATCTCACCTCAGGCGGCCGTATCATTGCCTTCTCCAGCTCGGTTCTCGGTCTCAATCTCCCCACATATGGTGCATACATCGCATCCAAAGCGGGCGTGGAAGGCCTGGTGCACGTTCTCGCTAACGAGCTCCGCGGACGCAACATCACAGTGAATGCTGTCGCTCCCGGACCCACTGGAACCGACCTGTTCCTCGACGGAAAAACGCCTGAGCAGATCGAACGTCTTTCCAAACTGCCTCCGCTCGAGCGACTTGCCACTCCTGACGATATCGCCGGAGTTGTTTCCTTCCTCGCCAGCCCGGACGGTGCCTGGATTAACTCGCAGATCATCCGCGCCAACGGCGGCTTTGCATAATCCAGCCGGTAGGCGCGGCGCGCCGAACATCCCATCAGCAGGTAAACTGGAAAAGTATGATTCCTACACTCACCTGGACCGGCGAGGGCGTTCGCTTCATCGATCAGACCAAGCTGCCCCTTGAAGAAAGCTATGTAGTTGCCAACACTGTCGATGAAGTCGCCGACGTTATCGTCACCATGATCGTCCGTGGCGCGCCGGCCATCGGCGTCTCCGCCGCATACGGCGTGGCCCTCGGTGCGCAAAACACCAAGGCTGCGACTGCAGCCGAATTTGCACCGGAGTTCGAAGCAGTCTGCACTCGTCTCGCAGGCACACGCCCTACCGCGGTCAATCTCTTCTGGGCCATCGACCGCATGAAGAAACTCTTCTCCACCTTTGCGCCGGAAACTCCGATCGCACAGATCCGGGAAAAGATTCTCAGCACCGCCCATGCCATGTACGACGAAGATATCGCCGCCTGCAAAGCCATGGGCGCACACGGTGGAGCACTGCTTCCGGCAGAAGGCGGAGTTCTGACGCACTGCAACGCCGGTGCTCTGGCCACCTGCGGCTACGGCACCGCACTCGGCGTCATCCGCTCCGCATTTGAGTCGGGCAAAAAAATCCACGTCTACGCTGACGAAACCCGTCCCTTCCTGCAGGGCGCGCGCCTCACCGCGTGGGAGCTCATGGCCGACGGCATCCCCACTACAGTTATCTGCGACAACATGGCCGCCAGCCTCATGCGTGCAGGCAAAATCAAGGCCGTCGTCGTCGGAGCCGACCGCATTGCCGCCAACGGCGATTTCGCCAACAAAATCGGCACCTACAATGTCGCCATCCTCGCCAAAGAGCACGGCATTCCGTTCTACTGCGCCGCGCCCTGGTCCACCATCGACATGGAGACTCCCACCGGCGATGCCATTCCCATCGAGGAGCGCAGCCAGAAAGAAGTTACTCACCACGGCGGCAAGCAGCTCACGCCCCACGGCGTGGGCATTTGCAATCCGGCATTCGACGTAACTCCGGCCAGCTACACCACAGCCATCATCACCGAGCGCGGAGTCCTGCGTGCACCCTACGCTGAATCTCTGCGCGAAATGGAGTTGGCCGCAAAGTAGCGCGGCCTATACTCGTCATAACTGTTCGGGCCGGCGGTCTACAGTTAGAAGTGATCGTGCTTCCCCTCCTCGCCATCTTCCGCCTGCGTCAGCGCTCTCTCGTGCGCGCCATGCTGCTGTCCCTTATCGCCTTCTTCGCCAGCCTCCGGCTCGCAGGCTTCCCTAACATTGAGCGGCTTCACGGTTCTCGCTGGCAGTGGGCCATCCTCGTCATCGCCCTGTGGGCCATGGCAGAAGCCGCGCGCTGCCTGCAGCGCAAGTGGAGCCTCTATCATGCGGCGGTTCTCCTCATGCTTTACAACAACCTCATGATCCTCATGCTCGTCGTCTTCCTGGCCCTCTATCAATAAGGCTCTCCGGTCCTACTAAAAAACATGCATGCAACGGCGCACTTCCCCTGTAGCATGGGCAGCAAGAACTGCATCTCCGGCAGCCTTCCTGAGAAGCTGCCGGCACAACCCCAACTCAGACGCGGACTGCCCGTGTCATGTGTTGTTTTTGAGGAGGAACATATGCTGAAAGGCTTTCGTGATTTCATTCTGCGCGGAAACGTGCTCGACATGGCGGTCGGCATCATCATTGGCGGCGCATTCGGCACCGTCGTCACATCCCTGGTCAAAGATGTGATCACCCCTTTCATCGGTGAAATGATGGGCAAACCCGACTTCAGCGCCATTAAGGCAGGCCCTGTCCTTATCGGCAACTTTCTCAATGCCGCCATCGCCTTCCTCATGGTTGCCTTCGCTGTCTACTTCTTCATCGTCGTGCCCGCCAACGCACTCATGGCCCGCATGCACAAGCCCGAAGCACCCGCCGCTCCCACCACCAAGCCCTGCCCCGAGTGCCTCAGCGACATCCCACTCGCCGCCAAGCGCTGTGCACACTGCGCCCAGCCCGTAGCCTAGCCATTTTCAGATCGCATCCACCAAATCAAAGACCCTCCGCATTGCGGAGGGTCTTTCTCTTTTCCCGTCTGGGTCCCCACGAACAGGTTCTCTTCTGCGAACAGTTTCTCCTGCTCCCTAAAACACCCCAATCTGTACCGGCCCAAGCCGCTTAGGCGCCTGCGCCGCCGTACCCGTCACCGCTTCAAACTTTCTTCGTCCCTCCACCTTTAACGGACGCACCAGGTAATTCACTTTCTGCCTCACGCTGAAACTCAGCAGATCAAAATTCACTTTCGTCTTCACTGTCTTTCCCGTCTTGCCATCCAGCACTGCTACACCTTCGCCCGGCCATGGATTCCGCAACGTTACATCCCCATCCAGCCCTGGCTCCAGTACCACAGTCGTTGCGCGTCCGTTGCGCGTTTGCACATCCACACGCATCTTGCCACGCACCCACACGCTGCCATCCACATCCCAGCCCGGAGGCACTGCGGGCGCAATCCGCAACACGCCGTCATAGTCCTGCACCAGCATTTCCTGCAATGCCAGCGCAGTCACGCCCGTTTGCTCCACATAAAACTCCGTGTCCTCCTTGCCCCACTTCGCCATGCCATTCGGGTAGTTCTGTGATACTTCCGTCAGCATCTTCAGCGTCTCGCCCACCTGGCTTCCCATGTCCAGCCGCGCCGCCTGCACCGGGTCATAGCTCCAGTCAATCGACATCTTGTTCAACCGGTTTTCATACGTCCGCACCGCCAATGGAAACTCATCCGACCGGTCGCCAATCAACCCATACGGCCACACCGGCTCCAGTCCAATGTTCTCCACGTTATGAATCTCAGCCGCCGGTCTGTAGGAATCTGCAATTACATCCTTCCCTTCCGCATCCGCCGACGGTGGAACCAATTTCTTTCTGTCCTCGATCCCAACGCGCGGAAACGCCGGAACGCTCTTCAATGCCGTTTGCAATCCGAATGCGAGGTTGTGATCCTGGTCCAGCAACTGCGTCGCTTCAATCACCATTGGATACAGCGCCTTGATCGCCGATAAATCCGTTGTCGGATCCACCACGTCCCATTGGTTCTCATGCGCGTTCGACGGAAACGTGTGCAGCAATCCATCCTCCCCCTGGTGCTGTGCCGCCAGCAGGAACCGTGCCGACGCATCCATAATCGGAAAATACTTCTCCAGAAAATCGTCGTCGTCCGTCGTCAAATATTGCCGCCATACCCACACCCCGATCTCCGCCCCCGTCGACTGCGTGCGCGCGTTGTAGTACGGCTTCGAATCAAGATCGCAATTCAGCCCCGTCACCGGCGGTGTCCACGAGCCTTCATATTCATAGCCTTTCCCGTTAAAACGCATCGTCTCCGGCACGCACACGCCGTCCATGTTGTGCATGTGGTCGCGTGTCCATTGGTACAGGTCCGGCAAATTCTCTCGATACAAATCGAAGTACGGCAGATTCAAGTCCCACAATCCCGCGCCCAGGTTCGCCGCGACCTGCATGCGCGTATTCCAGTGCCAGAATGCCGCTGGATCCCACTTGTGCGTGTCGCGCGCCGAGGAAATCATGTCTGCCACGCCAGCTTGCGATCCCGGCCACTTCTCACCTCGCTCGCACGCGGCCACATACAAATAAATCGTCCGCAGATTTTCCATGTAATCGCCCACGCCGTCCGCAGACGTCACGCGAATCATTGCCGCCTTCTTCCAGAACGCTCGCCACCACGCCGCATGCGCCGCCACACTCAGGTCCGTGCCTGCATCGGTCAACGCGCGCGTCGCCGCCATCTGCGGTTCCGTCGTCCCATCAAAATGCGGTGCCGCCACCATCACGCGGAACCGCCCATTCGCATGCGGCAAAAAACGCAGCGTCAGCGTTCGCTTGTTCGTCACCGTCGCGCGCACATTTGCGCCATCTGCCGAAACCACAGCGAGCGAACCAAAATGCTCACCCGACGCACCCGGCTCCTTATTGTCCAGCCAGCTTTCGGCAAACCACGCCGCATCGCGCATCGTGCCCGTCGTTGGTGTGCGCGGCTCCCACAGCCGTAGCTCCACCGTCTGCTCCACCTTCGGGTCTGCGCCGGTTACATCCACCACCAGCGCATCGGCTTTGGGCTCCACATACGCCAGTGCTGACATTCCACCGCCGCGCTCCACAAACGAGCCGCGATACAAATCCAGCCGGCCGGCATAATCCTTTGCCTGCGTCAGCTTCCGGAGCCCCGGAATCACAAGCTGCCCCGCCGATAGCCTCCGCGGCATCGTGTCCGAGCGATTTAACTGCGCGGTCATGCCCTCGGCCGACCACACAGCCGCGCCCAGCCTGCCATTGCCGAGCGGCATCGCCTGTGCTGCTTCCGCATTGGCGTGTTCGAGTACGATGTCCGAGCGGCCCACCACGCCTTCTTCATTCACGTGGAACGAGCCGGCATTCCACGCTGTTGTCACCGTCGCTGGCATACTGCTCTGTGCACGCGCACTCATCGCGCATACCAACGTCGCCACACCCACCACAAACCACCTCGAACGCTTCAATCCACTTCTCCCTGAATCAAATCCATATCGCAACAATCCTACCCGCCCATGCACCGCAACTCACCACTTTCCGGCACACACCGCATTACTCCCGGCGTACCATCAAAAAGACTCAAGGCGCGCCTCATCGTTCAAATTCCCGGGAGGCCCCATGAAAATCGGCCACTCGACAATCGTTCTTCTCGGTTTGTTCGTTGCGCACTGCGTTCACGCACAATCTCCTCAAACATCGTCCAGTCCGACCAGCAAACCTGAATTCTCGATTCATGTCATGCCGCCTCCCGCACCGTTCAAGCTGGGAGAACCTGTAGTGGTTGAGGTAATCATCACCAACATCGCAAAGCATGAGATCTTTTGGGCGACATGGTTCAGCATGAGCAAGGATCTACCCTATTTGTCTTGTCATTTTCTTCTTGAGCGAAATGGCAAGGAAGTTGAGACAACTTATTTTGATCGCTACATTACCGGCCGTGTGAAACCAGACGACCCTTTCAAGGTCCTGAGTGGTAGTAGTATCTTGTTGCCAAAACCTCCCGGCAAAATGTTTGACATGAACATCGACCTAACCCGCCTCTACCAAATCACCAAGCCCGGAACCTATACACTCCACGTCAGCCGCTACGACCCGGCAACAAAAACCACAGTCTCCGCCAACCTCGCCACAATCCAAATCACGCGCTAAGCGTCTCACTAGCACCTAGCACCTAGCACCTAGCACCTAGCACTGACCACTGACCACTGACCACTGACCACTGACCACTGAAAAACTAATCCAGCCCCCGCAGAGCCGGCGACCCCGCATAGAACCCCACAAACGAAAGAATCGCTGCGCCCGCCATCCCTGCCAGCACATGCCCCGTCGGCGCATGCCGTGACAGCTCGCCGGCCAGCAGCGATCCCAGCGGTGGCAGCCCCAGAAAGCTCGTTGCGTAAATACTCATCATCCGCCCGCGCATCTCGTCAGAAGACAGATGCTGCACACTCACGTTGAAGCACGAAATCATCAGAATCCCATTGAAGCCTTCCACCAGCGCCAGCCCCGCCGAAAGCGCGAAGTGGTACGAGTAGCAGATTCCAATAATCGCGCAGAAGAACACAATCCCGCATACTGTCAGCACCTTGCCGCGTTTGCGAATCACGCCCTTCACCGCAATCGTCATCGCTCCCAGTACGGAGCCAAGTCCGGAGCAGGCCATCAGCCATCCCAGCCCGCTCGCATCCGTTTGCAGTTGCACCTTCGCGAAGTAGGGAATGAACATGATGAACGGAATGCCCAGAAAACTCACCACCGCGGTCATACCCATCAGCACGCGCATCTGCTTTTCGCTGTTCAAATAGCTGAATCCCGCGCGCAGACTCGTCCACACGCTCTCACGCGTCGTCCGTTCCACCTCCGGATAGCGAATCTTCGTCAGCGCAAAGATCACTGCCAGAAAGCTCAGCCCGTTCAGAAAGAAATTTCCCGCCACTCCGAAGATCGCCATCGCATAGCCGCCCAGCGTCGGCCCCAGAATGCGCGACATGTTGAACTGCGCCGAGTTCAGCGCGATCGCATTCGTCAGATCCTCGCGCTCCACCAGCTTCGGCACCATCGCCTGGTAGCTCGGCGCATTCATCGACATCGTCACGCCGTTCAGAAACGCGATCAACGCTACTTCCCACACGCGGATCAGCGGCTTCCCGTCGTGCCCCTTGAAGAACGCCAGCGCCGCCAGCGTGAACGCCAGCACCATCATTACGGTCTGCGTCACCAGCAGTAACCGCCGCTTGTCTACGCGGTCCGCATACACGCCGCCAAACAGCGTGAAAAATAGAAACGGTATATTACCCGCGAATCCGATAAAACCCAGCCAGAACGCCGAGTTGGTCAGCAGCAGCACCAGCCAGCCGCGCGCCACGTTCTCCATCCACGAGCCGATATTCGAAAGAAAATTTCCGCTCCAGAACATGCGGAAATTCCGGTTCCGCAGCGCGCGTACCGCCGGCGGATACTTCCTCTTCTCTTCGGCGGCCAGCATGCGGACCATATCCGCCCGCTCCACCGTTTTCTTCGCTTCCGCCTCGCTGCCCGGCACCATTGCACTGCTCCAAATCGCTCCGTAACAATCCCCCTAGTGTAAGCTGAGGATGACTTCGCGTGGCGTTCTGTTCGCGCGCCGCGCGCCAGCCTTTCCCAAAAATCTCAAGCTCTGCATCCCGCTCATGGAGGGTCCTACTTTACTCATGCGGAATCGCCGTCTCTCTCTACTCGCTTGTTCCTCTCTTCTCGTGCCGGCTTCGCTGGCCTTCCTTGCTGCCTCCGGCCCCAGGTCCGCCGATCCCGCATCGTCCGCAGTCGGCGTTATACGCACCGCCACCACATCCGAAAAAGAAGCTGCCTGGGAAGAGAAGTTCATGGCCGTACCCAGCGCCAAACTCGCCGGTGAAGACCTCAAAACCCTCACCATCGCGCCGCACATGGCCGGTACACCCGAGGATCACAAGACCGCGCTCTTTGTCGCAGAAAAATTCCGCGCTGCTGGCCTCGAAACCGAAATCGTTCCTTATCGCGTACTCACCAACTGGCCCAAGGTGGTCAAAGTGGAGGCCTTCAACGCCGCCGGCAAGCAGCTCATGACCGGCCCCACGCGTGAGCACGTCTCCAATGATCCCGGCCAGGACGATCCTCGCGTCGTTATGCCATTCAACGGCTCTTCCGGCTCCGGCGACGTCACCGCGCCCGTCGTCTATGCCAACTATGGCCGTCTTGAAGATTTCGATGAACTCGCCAAACAGCACATCGACCTCCACGGCAAAATCGTCATCTGCCGTTACGGCGGCAACTTCCGCGGCGTTAAGGTCTATATCGCCGAACAGCGCGGCGCGGTTGGCGTTCTCATCTACTCCGACCCGCACGATGACGGCTACTATAAGGGCGACCCGTATCCGATGGGCCCGTGGCGTCCGGCAACCGGTGTCCAGCGCGGCTCCGTGCAATATCTCTTCAAGTTCCCAGGCGACCCCGAAACTCCCGGCGTCGCTTCCACGCTCAACCTGCCGGACTCCGCCCGCGGCAGCGCCAACATCTCACAACCGCATATCGTCTCCATCCCCCTCAGCTATCACGACGCCGCGCCCATCCTGCAGGCTCTCAAAGGCCCCGGCGTTCCTGAGGGCTGGCAGGGCGCGCTTCCCTTCCGCTATCACCTCGGTGGTCAGGGAGCAGTTCGTGCTCACCTCATCTCCAGGCAGGACTACGAGCGCCGCATCATCTGGGATGTCGTCGGCAAAATCAAAGGCTCCGAGTATCCCGACGAAGCCGTCATCGTCGGCAACCATCGCGACGCCTGGGTCTACGGTGCTGTCGATCCCAACTCCGGCACCGCGGCCATGCTGGAGGCCGTCCACGGCATCGGCGCGCTGCTCAAAGAGGGCTGGCGGCCGCGCCGCTCGCTCATCTTCTGCTCATGGGACGCTGAGGAGGAAGGCCTCATTGGCTCCACCGAATGGGTCGAACAAAATGCCGCGCTCATGCAGCATGCTGTCGCCTACTTCAATACTGACGTTGCTGTCTCCGGCCCTAACTTCGGCGCCTCCGCCGTTCCCTCGCTCAAGGAGTTCATTCGCAGCATCGCCAAAACCGTGCCCAGCCCCCTCGGCGGCACCGTTTACGAGCAGTGGAACATGCACCAGATTCAGCACGGCGACCGCCGCGGCGGCGGTACACCCCGTCCTGCCGGCACTCCGGTCCATGTCGCCAGCCTCGGCTCCGGTTCTGACTACACGCCCTTCTTGCAGCACGCGGGCGTACCTTCAACAGATATCGGCTCCGGCGGTGACTACGGCGTCTATCACTCCACCTTCGACGACTATGCCTGGTTCGTCATGAACGCCGATCCCAAATTTGTCTACGAGCAGGAAATGGCCCGTGTCCTCGGCCTTGAAGCTCTCCGCATGGCCGATATCGACGTACTCCCCTACGACTACGTTGAATACGCCCGCGAGGTGAAGACATATATCGAAGCCGCGCAGCGCAAGGCAGCGGACGACAACATCGGTCCGCTCGACTTCGCACCCGCGCTCGCCGCCGTGGACAGCTTCGCCAAGGCCGCCGAAAAGGCCAAAGCTCTCCAGTCCACTCCGCCCATTGACATCCCAAAGGCCAACCAGACCCTGCGCGACGTCGAGTCCTCGCTGCTCTCGCCCGCAGGCCTGCCTAACCGCCCCTGGTACAAGCACACGATTTATGCTCCAGGCGAATACACCGGCTATGCCGCCGTCGTCATCCCTGGCGTCAATGAAGCTCTCTCGGCACACGACGCTCCCCGAGCCGCCCAGCAGCTCACCGCACTCACGGACGCCCTCAACCGCGCCGCCGCCACCCTCAACTCACTCCCCAACTAACTCCATCTATATGTGTCCCATGTCCCAAATCAGGGACATGGGATCTACCGCGTATGACGGCGCTTGGCTGGCAATCGCCACAATGTGACCTCAATCACACATCATGCTCCAGGTGGTTGACCCCGCACCACCACACTCGTATCGTGGAATCTGTATGAAAAAGAAGTCCAACTCCATGCGCATCGGTCTTGCGGTTGCCGTCATTCTCGGCACCATCGGCTGGCTGTCCTTCACCGGCTACAGCTCCAGCAAGAGCTACTTCGTCACCATCCCCGAGCTCCACAAGATGGGCGACAAGGCCTACTCAAGCAATCTGCGCGTCGATGGCTTCGTCAAACCCGGCTCCATCCAGCAGGACGGCCCCCACGTCACCTTCTTGCTCGACGAATTCGAGAGCCACTCGCCCAAGGCCGCCACCGGCCGCATCCTCAAGGTCGTCTACAACGGCTCAGAGCCGCCCCCGGACACCTTCAAGGACGACGCACAGGCTCTCGCCATCGGCACCATCGGCCGCGACGGCGTCTTCCACGCCGACCAGCTTCAGGCCAAATGCGCCAGCAAGTACGCACCCCAGGAGCCCGGTAAAGCGCCCGCCGAAAAACCGGCCTCTTCTCCCGCATCACCCAACGCAGCCGCTTCGGCCACTCCAACTGCAGTCACCGCGGCCCACTAATCGCATGAGCGCTGCCGCCCCCGGAACCGGCGTCGCCCTTTGCGCCAAAATCGATCAGGTCTCCAAGCTTTTCGGCTCCTTTGCCGCGCTGCGCCAGGTCTCGCTCGCGCTTGAGCCCGGCCGCTGTTACGTCCTGCTCGGTGAAAATGGTGCGGGCAAATCCACGCTCCTGCGCATCCTCGCCGGCCTCTTACGCCCCACACACGGCTCCATCACGCTCTTTGGCGAGTCGCAGCCCCACGAATCCCGCGACCGCATCGGCTACATGTCCCACGCGCCCATGCTCTATGACGAGCTCACCGCGCAGGAAAATCTTCGCTACTTCGCCGCGCTCTACCCTGAGCGCAACTGCCTGTTGCCCGAGGAAGCGCTCACTCAGGTTGGCCTCGATCCCACACTCCAGCGCACCTTCGGGCAGTATTCGCAGGGTATGCGCCAGCGCACCTCGCTCGCACGTGTCCTGCTCTCGCAGCCTGATCTGCTTCTCCTCGACGAGCCCTTCTCCAACATGGACGTCGAATCCGCCACGCAGATGGTCCGGCTTCTCTCCGGCTTCCGAAAGTCCAGCCGCACCATCGTCATCACCACGCATCAGCGCGAACTCGCCGCCCCCATCGCCGACTTCGTCATCACCCTCCGCGCCGGCCGCGTTCATGACTTTTCACCGGGGGAACCAACGCTATGAAGACCAACGGCGCGCGCTTCCTCGAATCTCTCAACATCCCCTTCACTCTGCAGGAGTACGAAGTCGACCCCAACGATCTCTCCGCCATCGCCGTAGCGAACAAGATCGGCATGCCGCCCGAGCAGGTCTTCAAAACTCTCTTGTGCACCGGAATTCCCGCCGACAAATCCTCATCGCACGCCCACGTCTTCGCGGTCGTCCCCGGCGACGCCGAACTCGACTTCAAGAAACTCGCGCGTCTCGCTGACCTGCGCAAGGCTGAAATGGTCTCACTCAAAGATGTGCAACCGCTCACCGGCTACATCCGCGGCGGCGTTACCGTCTTCGGCGCAAAGAAAGCCTTCCCTGTCTACGTCGATGAAACCGTCATCCTCTTTGACAGGATCAGCGTTTCAGCCGGCGCGCGCGGCGTGCAAATGATCCTCTCGCCCGCAGACTACATTCGCGCTGCCGAAGCGCTCGATGTTCCCGTCACCACCGCCGACCTGACCAAGACTTCCAATTCCACAACTCTGGGTGCCCCAGGTGCCTCGCACTTGGGCGCCTGGGATGGCAATCACCCGAGCAGAGGGACCAAACAATGACCCGCGCCCTCTTCACCCACCTCATCAAAGACCTCCGCATCGAGTGGCGCTCCAAAGAAGCCATTAACTCCATGCTCTTCTTCGCGCTGCTCGTCGTCGTGCTCTTCTCGCTCTCCTTCGACCCGCGCGGCTCTTTCGCCCGCCAGATTGCCGGCGGCGTCCTCTCCGTCGCCACCATGTTCGCGTCCGTCTCCGCACTCAACCAGGCATGGGCGCGCGAAATCCGCCATCAGGTCCTCGACGCGCAGCGCATGGCGCCTTCGCCCGGCGCCGAACTCTTCCTCGCCAAGGTTCTCGCCAACTTCCTCTTCGTGACGATTGTGCAGGTCGTGCTCGCGCC
>DASZRJ010000061.1:0-192034 GCA_035550015.1 Occallatibacter sp.
AAACGCGCAAGGAGCAGTTCGCGGCGGCCGGCCATTTCCTGTGCGGCTGCGGCGCGAAACATTTCTTCGACAGATTTGGGTCGCGAAGTTGCGATGCGCTCTACCTCCGGTTGTGCCATGGCCACAAAGAGCAGGACGTGACGGCGAACCAATTGCATGGCGCCGTCAATGACCTCGGGACGCATGGCGGTTTCTGCCAGGTCCGTCACCCATAGAACCAGCGAACGGCGCGGCTGCAATCGGCTCAGGACCGCCGTGGCGCGCAGGTGATCGGCCTCGGCGGATTCGACGCGGACCTGTGCGAGCGCTTCAATCAGTTGGCGCAGATGCGACGCACCGCGGCCGGGCAGCACACGCTGCTGAATTCCCTGTCCATAAGCGAGTAGGCCCACGCGATCGCCGGAGTACAGCGCGAGCTGGGCGAGCTGAACGGCGGTGGTGCAGGCATAATCGAGCTTGGAATGTGGCAAATTTCCACCAATTTCATCCGAGGGGCTGCCCCACGCAGTGGAACGCATAAGACGGCCGCAATCGAGAACAATCCAGACCGCCTGGCTTCGCTCTGTCTGATATTGCCGCGTAATGGGTGTGCCTCGCCGCGCGGTGGCCGTCCAGCAGATGTCGCGTAGATCGTCGCCCTCGTGGTATTCACGCAGGCTTTCAAAGTCGCGTCCAAGTCCCCGTAAACGAGCCTGGCGAAGCTGAAGATCGATCTGCCGGCTGCGCGCTAGAAATATCTTCTGCTCTTCGCTGGTTTTTAGCGCTGGATAGACACGCACGGTTTGCGCAAGCGGCGCGCGAGCCCAACGTTCAACCAGACCCAGGCCCGAACGATAACGGACATAAACGTCTCCGGTTTGCCAGTCGCCCCGTTCCTGCGGCGTGATGGTATAGCGCAGTGTTACAGGCACGTTAGGAAATGCGAGGAGTTTGTGCGAGGAAAGCGCGTGCGTAAGCGCAGTCGGCAGGTCGTCCGTAAGGCGGCACTCCAACACGAGCCGTCCCTGATTGAGCAACGAGAGCTCAATTTCCGCACGACCGTCGAGAGCAGGCGCATTGCTCCAGGCGCGTCCCGCAGAAAGCCGCCCGGCTTGCGGCAGGCGGAGACCGTCGAGCAGTGCGGCAAGAAGCACAAGCGCGTCCCACGCGAGCATGGAGTACGCAAGACGGCCCTGCCAAAAGCCTGGAATGAGCAGCGCGAAGCCTGCAATGAGCAATGCGAAGGTGCGTGGCGTAAGCCCGAAGGACATGCGGCGGCGGCGCTCGCAGGGAGCGCTCACGGCTTCGGGATGGAGAGAAGGCGAGATCATTGACGGGGCACGGGAACGGCGGCAATAACGTCGGCCAGAACACGATCGGAGTCGAAGCCTTCGAGTTCAGCCTCTGGTTTGAGCATGACGCGATGACGTAAAACTGGTGAAAGAACGCGCTTCACGTCGTCCGGAACCAGGTAATCGCGCCCGTCGAATGCTGCAGCGGCCTGCGCAACCAGCATCACACTGATGGCGGCGCGCGGACTTGCACCGAGAAGCAGCGTTGGCCACTCGCGCGTGCGGCGGGCAAGCGCGAGGATATAACCATATAGCTCGGGCTCGATGCGTATGGCGTGCACCTCGGTGCGTGCGGTCGCAAGCAATTCCTGCGGGAGTGGTGTGATGGATGCGTCGTCAAGCAGGCCGGCTCCCGAACCGGCGTGGTGGCGCTCAAGAATAATCCGCTCGTCTGCTTCGCTGGGATAGCCAACGCGAATTTTCATCAGAAAGCGATCGAGCTGTGCTTCAGGTAGCGGGTAAGTGCCTTCAAAGTCGACTGGATTCTGGGTGGCAAACACAGTGAACCATGCGGGTAATGCACGACGCACGCCGTCGCTGGTCACCTGGCGCTCTTCCATACACTCAAGCAATGCGGCTTGCGTACGCGGAGGCATGCGATTGATCTCATCAACGAGTAATAGGTCCGTAAAAACCGGGCCAGCGTGAAAGGTGAAGGTATCTGCTCCAGGCTTGAGAATGGAAGTGCCAAGAATATCCGCGGGCATCAAATCTGGTGTGGCTTGCACGCGTTGAAAACCGAGACCGAGCAAACGTCCGAGCGCTTTGACGGTGAGTGTCTTGGCAATTCCGGGAACACCTTCAAGCAGGGCATGCCCCTGGCAAAGCACGGCCATCAATACTTCTTCAATCAAAGCATCCTGCCCGGAGATAACGCGGCCCAGTTCGCTGCGTGCGTGTGCAATAAGTTGCGCGGTTGCGGGCATGGATTGCGGTGGAACAAGAGGAGACAGCTCGCTATTCATTTCCGGATTCGTGTTTTCAGTCATGAGGCCTTTTCCTGCGTGTGTGTAATCGAAGATGCGGAGCTAAGGTTGATGGTGTGAAGCCTGGACGCGGCCAGCAGAGTCTGCTGATGAGTATGGAGCGCCTGAATGAGTTTAAGTGCAGCCTTTGGATGGAGCGAATCGTCATAGGCTGCGCTTTCACAAGCCTGCAAATCCGGCTCAAGTGCCTGGTCGGCTTTGGGAAAGCGGCGGCGCAGCGTGGCAGCAAGTTCGGTGGCATTCATGGGTTGATTACGCAGTCCGCAGAGACGCAAGGACTGCCGGCGGAAGCGCTCATAGGCAACCGTAACGGCAGTGGATGAAGCACGGGCATTTTTGTAGAGCGAGCCGAGCGCTTCTAGAAACTCTACTGGTGCGGTACGGATAATTGCGGGCTCATCGCGCAATGGGCCGCTACGGCGGCTGAAACTTAGCACAATAAGAATGCCGAGAATGGGAAGGCCGATCCCCAGCAGAGTGAGCGAAGGACCAGCCGCATAGCTCCACACAGAGCGAATATCGCCATGTAGCGATTCGTCCCAGTAGATGTGGTGGCCCGCCCGTGGACCAACGGAGTTGAGCAATAGATCGAGATCCTGGTCGCGCGCGAGCGAACCATTTTCAAGCGGCGTAGAACTTGCCCACCATACGATATGTCCCTTGCCCCAGTCGTATTCGACGATCGCGGGTTGATTGCCGCAACTGTATTGCACGCGGTAGGCAGGATTGCCAAGCTGCCAACTCGCGCCGGGGACCATCCAGACGGTTCCGGAAGATGCGAGCGGGTCGAGGCCTTCCGGCTCAAGTTTGCATGCGGCAAAATTGAAGTTCACGGGTATAGAGGGGGCCGCACCCGGAAGAAGCAGCGCGCCGCTCATGCCGGTAGCGATTACACGGCCGCCGCGCTCGAGGATTTGTTTCACGGCTTTGATGTCGTCGAGATCGCGTGTCAAGGGTTGCGCAAAGATGACAACCGTATTCGAGTCGGCAGTCGCGGCCATTTCTGAAAGTGGTCGTTCCCAGCGCTCGATGGTATAGCCGGAGCCGAGGAGCGTTTCATAGGCGGCATGCGCGCCGTGCTGACCGTTGAGAAAGGTCGAGGGAAGCGGATTGCTGTTTTCATCCGCATCTGGCAAAAGAAAACCAATAATGATTGCCAGCGATAACGCAACGCCAAGCGACCAGAAAAGTATGCGGCGATCTTTTTGATCGAGCGAAGACAGGAAACTCATGCAGCACCGCCTTTTGTGGTTGCTGCAATGAGCGAATCCGCGAGTTCTTCCGCTGCGCGATACTCTGTTTCATCCGCGAGTCGCCCGCCATACCAGGTACGCTCAAAACTACGCGTGAGCGCGGAAAGCCTGGGCTTGCGCGGATCGTCTGCGCTAACCAGCGCCAGATACTCACGCGGCGTACGAGCACGGTCCGCGGGCCAAAGCCTGCGCGATTCAAGGCGCGAGATTGCGGCCCAATAAAGAAAATGGATGGCTTCACGCCAATGGCCGTCCGCGGCGGCCTTGCGGGCATCTGCAAGCCATAGCTGCCAATCTCGCGCGGACGCGGCGCCCTGTGCCGGCGTAAGGCTCTCAGGAACAAGACGAATTCGCCAGCGCCGTTCAAGCTGCAACAGTCCCCAGGCAAGCCCCAAGCAGACAAGCAGGATAAATCCGAAGAAGATGAGCCTTCCAATCAATGGTGAATGTGACCGCGAACCTGCCAGCCGGGCAATGATCTGATTAAGCCACTTGTTGAGCTGCTCAAGAAGCGAGTCGCGGATGGAACGGCGATTGAGATGGCTGAACTCCGGCTCTGCAAGTACCTGCTTCATCGCAGTATGCGCGGAAGCATGTGCAGGAACCGGTACAGGAGAACCGCCCGCCTGGACCAGATCGGCGTTAAGCCGATCGATCGCATCCTCAAGCAGTTCACCGGGAGTAGGAGGAGTGTCTGCGGAGTCTTGCGCCGAACCCGGTTCTTTTTGACCGGAATTGGCCTGCCCTGCGCTGGCTTGATCGGGCTTGTCCGCAGATTTTGGCGTATCCGTAACAAGAGCATTGGAAAGCAGAATGCGCAGCCAGGCAAAGCGGACAAGGCGACGAGTGTCATGCCCTTGCTCCATCACTGGAACGCGATCATCCGGACCGACAAGCTTGGAGTCACAGTGGACAAGATCGCGTGCTTTCGAGCACGCCTGCACAACTGAAACAAGGCCGGTAAGATGTGCGCGGTAGTCCGCCATGGAAACATCGGCCGTCTGGGCGGCCGGAATTGTGTGCGAAGTGAGTGGATCATCCGCGCGTGCAACGCCAGGCAACGCAGCAAATAGGCCTGCAAGCAGACTTGCGGAAAGCAGCAACTGTGCCGATGCAAAGCGAGCGGTCAAGCCTGCAAATCCTCCCATTGCGAGGCGCGGGTGAAGGGAGCGGATTGGGCGGGGAGAGGACGATGCAATCCCGCGGCTTCGATTGTCAACTCCACGTCATAGCCTTCGCGGTGTATGCGCCGATGATAGACGATAAGACTCACATTGAGTCTCCGGCTGTCTGGACGTCGCTCTGTCCCGATTCAGCTGCAACGGCTTTCGCTGCATCGCCGGCCGCGGATGGAATTATGGGTGCCACGCCGGGAAATGCTGTCCAGGGTTGCGCTGTGGAGGGCGTCTCTTGTGGCGGTTCGGTAAGACCTGCCTGTTTCATCATCCACTCAATATCGAAGCCCTCTTTTCGAATACGCTGATCGAAGTAGAGCAGCGTGAGCCCGATCCCATACACAGGCCGAATAAAGGCCTGCGCGGCAAACACCCCTCCATAGAAGAGCAAAGCCGTTATGGCTCCGGCCGCTCCTGCGTGTTCCGGCCCCTGCATGCCGGGGATAAAGGCAAATGCGATCACGATGGGGATGAAGATGGCAATCGTAATGACCTGGTTAAGTGCCCAGCCGAGAAGAAAGAGCAAGAACGTCCGGCCTCGTGAACCTTTGCTGAGAACATTGCTGCGCACAATGGCGCGCCAGGCTGAGGTGCGTTCCACAACGGTAGCCGGAAACGCAAGACAGACGCAAAGGAGCACATAAATCGTCGCTACGCAAAGTACGGCAATAAGGAGAAAAGTAAGAACTCCGGCCACAACGCCGGCTTCCGCGCCAGTACGAGCGGTAGCCGCACCGGCCAGCGCGGAAGCAAAAATCAAAAAGAAGAAGACTGACATGGGAATAAAGCCCACAAACAAGGCCTGCAAAAGATACAGCCCAATGTAATTCCAGCCGCGTTTCCAAACAGCTCTGTAGGCTTCGCGAATGGTAATGGAGCGGCCAAGATATGTTTCAGCGGCTGCATGGCTTAGTGCGGCATAACCCAGCGCGATGGAACCCACAAAAAGAGGTATCGAAATGAGCGCGATGAGAACGAAGACTGAACCTGCCAGGAGTTGTGTGGAACCCGATGTATCTGTAGCGATATTGCGCAGTCCAAGACCGGCAAAGGTGCCCACGATAACGAGCAGAGCTGCAAGAATCACTGAGGACGGAACCAGCGCGATTCCAAAGAAGACGAGGAAACGCTCTCGATAAATCTGAGCGGTGCGGTCAAGCACCTCTGTCAGACTCAACGGCTGGAGCCGGTCATTCATGCGTGCTCTCCGTACCAGACAAAGGCTCAGGAGCGGGCGGAGCCGGCATGATCGAGGCGTCTCCGGTATCTGCAGACGTTGTCATCCCGGCCGAGAGCATCATCCATTCAATGTCAAAGCCTTCCTTCCGGACGCGCTGATCGTAATAGAAGAGCGTCAGGCCGGTAGCGTAGATGGGCCCGAGAAATGCATTGGTGAAAAAAGCAATGATTTGGGAAACGCTCTGCGCCACAGGACCAATCTGGCCATGATGCTTGAAGGCAAGAATGAAAATGAAGAGCTGACTGATCATGCTGAAGCCAATTTCAATGGCTAGAGCCAGCAGCAGCAACACGAAAATGCGGCCGCGCGAACCCTTGGAAAGATAGACACTGCGCTTGATGGAAGCCCACGCCTTGAGATCCTCCATGACGGAAGAAGGCACAGAGAGCGAGTAGCGAAGTCCCATGAGGGTCGAGTAAACCAGCCATCCCAGGAAGAAAAGACCGAAGCCACCGAAAATGGCGACGTACGCAAGCATCGTGCCCTTGTTCGAGGTATCGATCTGGCCTGCGAGAAAGCCCGGCGTCCGCGCGAGGAAGACTCCTCCGGCGACTAAGCCAAGAACCAGCGGACCGCCAATAATGACGTACATAATGAACGTAAGCCAGATGTAACGTCCTGACTTTGGAAGGATGCTTTTGAATGAGGAGCTGATTGTAGCCCGCTGTCCCAGATGAACCCATGCAACGGCCCTGTTAATGGCTGCCGTGGTAACACCCGCACCGGCGATGATGACGAATATTTTCACCGCAAGTGCGCCAAAGAGAGCGACCTTGATAGCGAGGCCTGCATGAGCAAAGTCGAACCATGAGGTCACGCCAATCTGCACCAGGTTCAGGATCATAAGGAGCCCGGCATAGACGGCAAAGATTCCTGCAAAAAGCAGGAAATTTGTGCGGTAGAGAAGAGCCGTACGGTCGAGGATTTCCCCGAGAGTGAGAGGGCGGATGCCGGTTTCCATTATCAGGTCCTTATGAGCACGATGAACGAAGACTTGCGGGGATACTAGCACATGAACAACATGTGTTTCCGTACTGCTTTTCGGGGAGCAATGCCTCTCGTACGGTGAGTAGTCCAGATGCGATAGCCTTTGAATGTGATGAAACAATTCCGTGTTCTCTTGCCTGTTCTCGGCGCGTTGTGCGCACTTGCAGTAATTCCAGCCGCAGCCCAGATGGTTTCACCTTCTATTGATAAGCCCGGCGAGCCGTTCAATTACTTTTCAAAGCCTACGGGCGAACTGGGCATGATGTATGCCGAAGCTGCGACCGAGGTAACACCCGAGGGCTATCTGCGCACAGGCTTTGGCGAACTGATGTTTTTTACAGGACCGGAGTTGAAACTGACAGACGTGCGCATTCGCACTCTCGAAGACGGACATCTTCCGATCGATTTCTATCACTTCAAGCAAAACGGAATCGAATACAGGTTCACCATGTTCGCGGCCACGCTCGACGGCAAACTCGAAGGAACACTGGTGAACTTTATTCGCGTGGAAATGTCGAATCCATCGAAAGAGCCCACGCGCGCGATCTTTGCGTTGGGTATGCGCTATGACGCGCCGGGCAATACGTCGGACGGTCACGGAGACAACCGCTTTCGGCGGCCGGTAAAAGAGAAATTTCCTGGTAATTACCGGCAAATTGGTGAAACGTTCAGCCACGATTGGGTGTATTCGTTTACGCCCAACGGATTTCTCCGCGATGGACGGCTCCTCTACATGTATCCGGCTGGCTACGCGGTGCGAGGTTACACACTGCACAATCGCTACAACTATCCGTGGGATGTATCGAAACCGGTAAAGCTGAATGTGGATGAGACGGTGCCGGCCGGGATTGTGACGTATTCAAAGATGCTGTCGCCGGGCAGCACCGAAACACTCGACTTCAAGATGCCTGTGGTTCCCACGGCAGACGCCGCAACGGTGAAGGCGATTGACGATTTGAGCTTCGATTCGGCGCATGCACAGGTGACCGCCTTCTGGAAGAAAGTGCTGGATCACGGCATGCAAATCGAGCTGCCGGAAAAGAAGGTAGTGGATATCTTCGACATGAGCCTGCTCTACGACCTCATTGCGATCGATCACATCGGGCCGGATTACATCCAGACAGTGAACAAGACACACTATCACTCGTTTTATCTGCGCGACGGTGCTGACCTGATGCACAGTTATGACGTAACGGGTTACCCGGATATCGCAACAGAGTGCCTTCGTTTTTTTGCAAAGTCACAAAAGCCTGACGGAAACTTCCTCTCCCAGCCGCAGCAGTACGACGGATGGGGAGAGGCGGTATGGGGCTACGCGCAGCACTATCGCATGACCCACGACAAGGCCTTTGCCGAGTGGGCTCTGCCGCAGATTGACCGCGCCGTGAAATGGTTGCATCAGGCTAGAGAAGCCGACCCGCTGCACATTGTGCCTGCAAGCGATGTACGCGACAACGAGTATGTGCCTGGACACCTCACGGGCTACAACTTTCTTGCACTCAGCGGCCTGAAGCTGGCCATTCAAATGGCGCAGGAAACAGGCCACCCGGATTTGTCCAGGAGTTGGCAGACTGAATACGACAGCTTCCACACAGCGTTCATGAAAGTGCTGGACGCACGGACGAAGGAAACGGGAGGATACATACCTCCCGCACTCGATGGACAGAAAGGTGGATACGACTGGGGAAATATGCTGGCGGTCGTTCCGGAGCCAACGCTCGATCCGCACGACCCGCGCGTGACTGCGACGCTGAAGGCTACACAGGGCAAGTACGCGGAAGGCATCATGACCTACGCAAACGGCGAATTCCTGCATCACTATCTGACAATCAAGAACACGATGACAGAGACCATTCGCGGCGACCAGGAGCAGGCAGTGAAAGAACTGTATGCGCTGCTTGTACACACAAGCTCGACACAGGGAGGATTTGAGTTCGCGATCCTGCCGTGGGGCGACAGAAATTTCCAGGATAACCTTGCACCGCATGGATGGTTTGCGGCTGAGTACCGCACGATGCTGCGTAATTTTCTGGTGCGCGAAGAAGGCCGTGACCTGCACTTGCTGTCTGTTATTTCTCCCGACTGGGTTGGCGCTGGTAAGACGATTGCTATACAACAGGCGCCGACCTACTTTGGCGAAGTGGCCTACAAACTGGAGCAGCCCACAAACGATGAAGCGGTGCTGCGCCTGAAAACGAAATTTCGTTTTGCGCCCAAACAGATTGTGGTCCACATTCCCTGGTTCATGGATATGAAGTCGGCCACAGCAGATGGGAAGACCGTCTCTGTCAGAGATGGGGCAATTACTCTGCCTGCCGATGCGAAAGAACTCACGCTGCAATGGTCACGCAAAGCTGGAGCGCTCACAATGAGCTACGACGACGCAGTGAATGCGTATAAAGCGGAGTATGCGCGGCGTTACAACGAGTTGATGCACGGAATGGCGGCGCAAAACTGACGTACTGCGCCAGTTCAATTTTGCATACCACGCAAAAACTTCCAGCCATCAAAACGAAGTCAGGCGGCTAACACGCACCGATTCAACAAATCGTCTTTGGCATGCCGAGTGCTCAAAGTAGAATGCACGACCGCGGTACGTATCTTTTCGCTTTAAAGCCGGAAAGTTCCGGTGCGTAAGGAAAACGACCGAATCTCTCCCCCCGGAGGTGCATTCTATGAATCGAATTTCCCGTCTCTTTGTTTCGTGTTTGACTGTTGGTGCCGCGGCAGGTGCTCTGACACTTGCTTCAGCAGCACAGCCAATCTCGGGCACTGCATACCCTATGCACGTGATGCAGTCCCCACAGCAACCGCAAATGCCGCAGCAGCAGATGCCTGAATCGCAGGCGGCACGGACTTCGACCTTCACTGGCACGATTGTGAAGTCTGGCGACACGTATGCCCTGCAGACTTCAGGCGGTACAGTCTACAGACTGGATGACAGCTCCCAGGCGAAGCAGTTCGCCGGCAAGGAAGTCAAGGTGATCGGTCAGCTGAACCCGCAGACTCGCGTGATCCACGTGTCCAGCATTCAGGGTGGATCCTAAGAACCCGGGACAGCAGACACGAAGTAAATCTGGAAGAAGTGAACCGGGCCGGAGGTTGGATGAACCTTCGGCCCGGTTTGCATGGAACGGGCCCTCGTCGCTTGCCATATAAGCCTGTGAGTGACTGCGGTAATACGGCGTTTCTTCCCTGTGTGCGTAGTTTTTACGCGTTTGGAATTGGCCGATCCAAACGTATCTGACTGTCCTGGAAGAAGATGCCTGTTTGGCCGGATATTTGCTGGCAATTGGATGACGAGGCCAGCTCACATGCTGGAGGACATTGAACATGAGTAACCTGAGACGACCACTGGTTCTTGGACTTTCAACCTGTGCACTGCTCTTGATGAGCTCACGGGTAGTAAAGAAGAATCAGGCATCCGCAGCCCGGGATGCGGCGAATATGGAGCCCGATAACAATGAAGAGCTGATGCCTAGGGAAGCGGACACTGCAGGCGCAAAACTTCATACCGAACCGGCGAAATGGACCGATTGATTGGGAGAGAAGCAAGCAACAACGGAGGCAAATCGAAATGTGAATAGGCCCGGCGCCGCTGGGCCTTTCGCATTTTAGGGAATGTGAATACGATTCCGAAGGCAGCTAGACTGGAAGTACCATGGAACGCCAGATCGAATCCGGTGAAAGCCTCACACCCTCCAAAGAGTTCCTTGCTTACTCACACTACAAACTCTTCGAGCAGTACTGGCCAAGGTTGCAGCAGTGCGTAAAGCCTCTCACGCGCGGCCAGATGTGGTGGAGGCCAAACTCTGCATCCAATAGCATCGGCAATCTTCTTCTGCATTTGAGCGGTAACGTGCGGCAATGGCTGGTAGCGTCATTCAATGGAGAGAACGACGAGCGCAATCGTCCAGCCGAGTTCAGCAGAACGGATGGAGCTGATGGAATTGATCCGCTCGCGGAACTGGCCGCAACAATGGAGGAAGCTGAAAAGGTTCTGCGCCGGCTCAGCGAATCCGACCTGATGAAGATTTACTCCATTCAGGGATTCACGGTGAGCGGCCTTGGCGCTGTGTACCAGGTGGTGGAGCACTTCGGACTGCACTACGGCCAGATTGTCTACATCACGAAGATGCTGACTGCCGAAGACCTTGGCTTCTACAAAGAGCTTTCAAAGACAGGCAGAGCCGGTTAATCGGTCCTCTACTGCAAATCTTTGACCTTCGTATCTTCGGGCACCTTGATCTGGAACTGATCGTCGGATAGCTTGATGTTCGGTACAACCTTTTCGACCGTGAGCACAATCTTGAACTCTTCCAGTGGACGTTTGATCACCACCGTAGTGGGGAACATGACCCCGTCGAAGCTTCTGTAGTTCGAGTAGGAAACATGTGTCTCGAGATTTCCTTCGGAGTCGTAAAGATCCTGCTCGTAGGGCAGTAAATCGTCCCGATGAATCGTAACCACCCGGATCGGTTTCATCTCTCGTGTGCCGGGTTTGGCGCGAATAATGCTCAGAATGTACTCGGGAATCTGTATGAGATGCTTCTTCTTCGCATCCTCAATGGTTTCTGTGTCTGCGGAAACCATGTAGTTGTCGTCCTTCTCAAGACCACGGACAATCAGGGCATCGAAGAAAAAGCCGGGGCGCATATTTTCAATAGTGTTTGTTGACCGCTTATGCAGCGCATTGGCGCCCTTGTATTCCAGATTCTTCGGCTGAATATAAAGCGTGAAGGTCTTGCCGTCGCTCACCATGTCGAACATACGTGAGCCAATGACGGGAACCCGGCCATATACGCGAAGCCACTCGGGCTTGCGCATCATGATGATGCCGGGAAATGAAGTGTAGTCCTTTTCGACGCCGTCCTTCTTCTTGAGTGTGCTGGCCTGAATCTCCACGTTGGCGTAAAAAGATGCAAGTTTGTCCCAGCGGTCGTCGATCTGCTCAACAAGTTGCGCTGGCGCTACGGTTTGCGTAACCGTGGGTGTCTTGGGAATGGGAAGTTTTCGAGTAGTAAACAGACACCCGGTGAGTAGCAGCAAAGGCATTGTGCCAAGCCAGGAAAACCGGCGAAGGTGCGTTGTCAACGGACACCTGCCTTCTTCATAGCCTTTCGGTAGCCGGAGACATTGCGCGCATGCTCTTCCAGTGTGGATGCAAATAGAGATTTGCCCTGCGGATTCGCTCCTGACGCGACGAAGTACAGATAGTTGGTATGGGCCGGGCTCATGGCAGCCTTGAGCGAAGGCAAACCCGGATTGGCAACGGGCCCTGGAGGCAAACCGGTATGCAGATAGGTGTTGTAGGGAGTGTCACGTTTGAGATCGCTCTGATAGATTGTCCCCCGCCACTTGCCCTCAAGCTCCAGTCCGTAAATGACAGCTGGATCCGTCATCAATGGCATATTCTCAGCAAGACGATTGTTGAAGACACTGGCCACGAGAGGGCGTTCGGCGTTGATGGCCGTTTCCTTCTCGACTAGCGATGCGATAGTTACCACTTGATGCACGTTCTCCTTCAAACCAATTTCTGCTGCGGCCTCGCGAAATCGCCTGACCATTGCCGCACAGACCTGTGCTGGAGTGGCCGACCGCTGAAAACGATATGTGTCGGGGAATAAATACCCTTCGAGACTCTTTGCATTCGGATCCAGATCGGCGATGAGGCTCGTCTCTTTTCCCTGCTCCTCTACAAAGTTTTGCCCCGCCTTGAGACCGGCCTTTTGAAGCCTTGCCTCAATGTCAAAAACGTTGGCTCCTTCCGGGACAACGACCGTCCTGGTATAAACATCGCCACGGGCTATGCGTGCGTAGACCTCCCACGCAGGAGCCGGGTGGTCGAAGCGGTACTCACCCGCTTTGAGCCTGCCCCGTTGAATCCAACGAAGGAGGTCGAAGGCATAGCGCGACCGAATGATCCCCACTTCCTCCAACTGCCGGCCTATATGGACAGTGGAGGAGCCCGGTGCGATCTCGACAAATGTCTCAGCCTCGGGTCCGAACGGCATCTCCACGAGCCAGGCTGCGCCACCTGCACCCGCAAGAAGTACGAGAACCAGCAACAGAAAAGTTCCCGCGCCCCGGCGTCTCCCCTTTTTGCTCTTCGGTTTACGGCGCGACATGCCTGCTCGAAATCCTTATCTCAAACTCTTATCTTTGATAAGACGCGGCAGGTCCCCCCGTGGATTCTCTACCTTTGTCTATTGTATCGGCTGGTTTGAGTTACCAAAGCCGCAGAAGAGTGGAGAAGATTAAGCTTGGAGTTAGGAGAGTAAAGGGTGCCTGAAGACCGCTCAATTCGTTACCTGGCAATCGACCTGGGGGCAAAACGCATTGGCGTGGCGGTAAGTGATCCGCTGGGGCTCACGGTACAGCCGGTAATGACCCTGGAGAGACGCCGGAATCCCCGCGAGGATCTTCGTTCCCTGGCCAGGCTGGCCCGCAAATTTGACGCGGGCGAAATTGTTGTCGGACTTCCACTGCATATGAGTGGCGAGGAAAGCCCGCGGGCGGCAAAGGCGCGTGTTTTTGCCGAGGAGCTCAGGGTACTGAGCGGCCTGCCGGTCCATCTGTGGGATGAGCGGCTTACCAGCGAAGAAGCACACCAAATTCTGTACGAAGCAGGGCATAAGCGGCAGGATCACAAAGCGGTTGTGGATCAAGTGGCTGCCGTGTTGATTCTGGAAGGGTTCCTCGCCGAACGGGCAGCGCAGAAGCGGCAGGTATAATAAAAGCTTGAGTTCGCACTATTTTCGTGGGTTGAGCAAGGCAGCTCTCCACACTGGAATCTGAATGCCTGATCACATCAAGAAGAAGCTTTTGGAAGAGATTCACGCCTTGGAGCATGAACTCGCTCATGAACTGCCCGCCGAGATCAAGAAGGCGGTGGCACTGGGTGATTTGTCGGAAAACGCCGAATATCATATGGCCAAGCAGCGCCAGGAGTTTGTGAATGCGCGGCTGGGCCAGTTGAAAAAGCGTATGGCGGAGCTGTCGCTCGTCAATCTGGCCAATATTCCCCGTGACAAGGCGGGATTCGGTTCCACAGTGGTGGTATACGACTCAACCAAGGAAGAAGAAATTGAATACCGCCTCGTTACAAGCGAAGAGTCGGACGTGGCCAAGGGTCTCATTTCGACCACATCGCCGATTGGCCGAGGCATTGTGGGCAAGCGCGTGGGCGACGTGGCCACTGTTGTCACACCGAACGGCAAGCGCGAGCTTGAAATTTTGAAATTGTCTACGATTCACGACGAAGCCGGCGAAGAAGAAGACGGCGAAGGCGCCTAGGCGCCAGAAAGACTGGAATGACCTGGACCAGCGCATTTGGCCGGGGTTGCGGATGGCTGTTGGACCGCATTGTGCACGGCCTGGCTCTTACCCGGATTTCTCCCAATGTCCTTACATTTATTGGACTGGTAATCAATATCGTGGCTGCCTTCTTTTTTGGGCACGCGGACACAACCGACCCCACACGTATGTTCCTTTACGCCGGACTGGTCGTCATCGGCGCCGGCATCTTTGACATGGTCGACGGCCGTGTCGCACGGCGCAATAACCAGGTCACGGTCTTCGGCGCCTTCTTCGATTCGGTGATCGACCGCTACTCCGACGTGGTGTTGTTCTTCGGCTTGCTGGTCTATTACGGCCGCATCAATCGCTTCCGCTACGTGGTGCTGGTGGCGTTCGTGATGGTGACATCGCTGATGGTGAGCTATACGCGCGCCCGCGCGGAAGCGCTTATCGGCTCCTGCAAAGTGGGTTTCATGGAGCGGCCCGAACGCATTGTGCTGGTGATTCTGGGAGCGCTCTTTAACAAGTGGGGCGTCATGGCTCCCGTGCTGTGGGTGCTGGCCGTGCTCTCCACCATTACGGTGATTCACCGCATCCAATACACCTACTCCAAGACGAAACACCTGGCGCCCATCAGCCAGTAAGCGAGCGCTGCTGCCGCAGATGAGCTGTTGCTTCAGCTCGGATATGAGCTGATTGGGCTTACTGCATCTGTTCGCCATTCGTGGGCAATGAGAAGCAGCCCCATCCGTCGTTTCTACCTCCCAACGGCGCTGCAGCGCTTTCAAGCTCATCTTCAAAGACGCTGATCTCTGCGTGGCTAGGAACCATGTGTTTCACAATAAGCACATCCCAGGGACAGTCGGCTTGGCAATGGGATTCACTCACCTCGGTTCTAAGTCCTAGAGCATCGTAGCGTTCTGCAAATTCAGCTGCCGTAGCCTGAGTGGGAAAAACCACCGTGAAGTCGATGTCGCGCGGCTCGGATAATGGATCGCCTGCTTTATACAAGCGCTCGAGTGCGTCACCAGTGTCGTCATTCGGAAAGATCACCGACTCGGTCAACAATTCCTCCAACTCAGCTACTCTCTTTTCTTCCAGTCGTTGTAGCTGATCCGCGGAATCTGCAAAAACGCATCGCGTGTGCGCACATAATTGCCCAGCCCGTTCATCCGGCCAACTGCGTGTAGTTCCTCTGCCTTGATATACGGTCCCGCTGGATCGACATACTTGTCTTCAACAAACGCCGAAACCACGCGCCCCAGCACAATGCGGCCGTTGCCCACCTCAAGCGTCATATACTCGCGGCATTCCAACGCGGCGTGCGCTTCAGCCAGGCGTGGAACCTTCACTGCTTGTGAGGGCGTAGTTGTAAAACCCGCCACCTCCACTTCATTCACTTCCGCTGGGAAATCGATGGCGCATATGTTCATCTTCTCAGCAATGTCTTCCGTGACGATGTTGACGACGAACTCGCCGGTACGCCGAATATTGCGCGCCGTATCCTTGGGAGCAAACTCCTGCCCGGGCTTGTTGGCCACGCCAATCCCGACGATCGGCGGATCGGTGGAAAAGTAATTGAAAGCGCTGAACGGGGCAGCGTTCAGGCGTCCCTGTTCGTCGAATGTCGTAATCAATGCGATGGGTCGTGGTGCGATGAGGCCAATTAGCAGCCTATATGCCACTGAGCCTGAAGATGCTTCTAGATCGAATTGCACAAGGTTATCCTTTGCGAGATGCCGCACTTCATTCGATGAAGCACAGCATAAACGCGACTCAGCACGTCACCATCACCGCGGAGCAGCCGGGTTTCACGGGTTTCCATTGAAGAAGAAACTTCGTTACCGCCGAAGGCTCCAATCGGCGCATGGATTCGAACTGGCCGAGTTTCTGGCTGTAAAGCAGCTTGCCTGACTCCGTAAGCACCGCAAGCGCGGGTACGCCCTTATCCAGAGGCGTGTCATATTTCTTCGAGAGATCCAGGTTGGCGTCAAAACGGCCTACATTGATGTGGACCACGATGAAGTTTGCGTCGAGAATAGGCAGGTTCTGCGCGTTATGCATATACATGTCCAGCACGATGCAGTCACCGCACCAGTTACCGCCGAAGTCGAGAATGATGCGCTTGTGCGTCCGCGCTGCCTCTTTGAGGGCCGCGGTAAGATCGGCCTTCGCCTGCTCGGGCGGAGGATAGATGTCGCGCTCTGACGGGCGCGCGGCTGCTCCAACGCTTAAGAATGCGAATAACAGGATAAGTGCGCGTAGACGCATCGAACTGGACCTCCAGCAATTCCTTCTAGTCTGACATAGATGCCCGAAGGGCATCCCTTGCGTCAAAAACAGAAGCTTGTATGCTGGGGTGTGGCCAACGAATTGAGATCTAAGCTGGAAAACCGGGCATTTGCCGATCTTGGCACGATGATGGAAGGGTATGCGCGAGCTGCGGCCGACTGTGCGCGGAATGAATTCAAGCAGCCGCTTGATTTTACGTCGGACTCGCTTGAAGCGCTCGATGATGTGCTGGTTCGCGTGGGCAATAGCCCCGAGCTCGATCTGGAATTTGAAGTGAAACTGTGGGGCAGCTATCTCGGCGAAGTCTTGCGGCGGCGTTACGCCGGAAGCTGGGAAATGACTCCCTACCCCGGTGGAATCGCGGCCGTGCCCGCGGTCGAAGTGAAAGGATCGAGGCTCTTTCCGCTTGTGAAGGTCTACCGGCGTCTGACCATGGGCGAAGAGGAAGATCTGCAGAGCTTTTACGCCATGGTGACGGAGAGGCTGGGCAGGCCGGCACAAGTGAACTAGGGCGGCCAGAAGCACACGATATGCGCTTTGTGCGACAATAAACGATGATGATGCGTGCTATGGAACGCTCGCACGCGGGGGAGTGGAATAATGGGTGATTTACTACAGCCATGGCACTTGGTAGTACTTGGGCTCTTGGCATTTCTGCTGTTCGGAGCCAAGCGGCTTCCTGAACTCGGCAAGGGACTGGGTGAAGGCCTGAAGGGCTTCAAGGAAGGCATTCGCGGAGTGACTGAACCTACGCAGGCGCCTCCGCCTGCGCAACCGGCGCAGCAGAGCGCCCAGCCGCAGCAGCCAGCGCAAACCGAGCAGAAGTAAGCGTAGCCGGCCCCGCGCGCCGCAAGAGGACTACAAACAGAAGGCCTGTGCATCGCGCACAGGCCTTTTCGTTTCCGATGGCGACAACCCGGATTTAGTGAAGGTCTTCGGCGGTTGGGTAGTATCCGCGCTTGGCAATTACTTCCACACTGGGCCGGTCGACACGAACTTCGATCTTGCGAAATCTGCTGTCGAGGTTCGGCAGGTGGCTGTAGTAGCCAAGCGTGTACTGCGCACGCGCTTCTTCGGCAATCTTGGCGTAGCTGCGCTCAATACCGTTGATGCTGGTCTCTGAATAAAGTGTTCCGCCGGTCGCAGTCACGTAGCCGGTCAGGCGATTGTCGTACATGGTGAAGGGCAGGTGGAAGCGGCTCAGATAGCCCTGTCCCCAGCGTGCGGAATCACCCACCAGCGTGCCATACACGATGATCTGGTTCTGCTGCAGAAAGTGGAGAACGTCCTTATAGCTGGCCTTGCTGCCATATTCCTTACCGTCGGAAACCACATAGATGATTCTGCGGCGTTCTTTGGGGCGCGACGCAAGTTCCTTGGCTGCCGCGAGAATGGCGTCGTTCAGAGTATGAATTTCCTTCGGGATGGTGATGAAGGACCCGCCACCGGTGGATCCGCCGGGCTGCAGAACAGGATCGGCGCAATTGCCGTTGTAATGAATATTGCATCCGGCCAGAGGCCCCGTATTCTGCGGCACCTGCATATCGCGGCCCGTGGCCTTGGTAAACGCCAGAACGGCAGGAACTCGCGTGCTCTGTGCCCCGGTGAATCCTGTGCGCTCCTGTGCGCCATTGTTGTAGCTGAAAATGGCGATCTCGTCATAAGGAGCAAGCGCACCCTGCACCGCACCCAGTGACTGGTTCACCTTGTCCATCACGTCCGATGTGACGCTCTGGTCAATCACAAAAGCCATGGAGAGCGGAAACGAGGATGTCGTGAAAAAGGCAATGGGTACGCGCTGATCGTTCTCAAAGAGCCGGAAATCCTCTGGATGAAGCCCGGCAACCATGTTGCCCTTCGTGTCCTTCACTGTGACAGGGATTTCGACGAAGTTGGTGTAGCTGCGAATCAGAGTCGTGCTACGATCGTAGGCTTCCGCTGCCGCCGGGACCTCCGCGGGTTTCTGCTGAAAGGTATCCTTCTGTGCTGGCGGTGCCTGCGCCGTGGGTGCCTGCTGCACATCGCCTGAAGAAGAGCTGCCCTTTGAGCTGGCCCCTATACCTGGAGTAATGGGGCCGGTAAAGTCCGTTAATGGAGCAGGTTGCGGAGCTGGTGCATCGGGAACAGGGGCCGATTGCTGCTGCTGCGAAAGTAGAGCCGGGGCCAGCAGAAAAGTCGATCCCAGAAATGTTGCCACTGTTGCCGAAAAGCCGATTCTCACGGGTAAAACATCCTCCAAACACCCGGCTGCCACTCTCCCGGACTGGTTCATACAGTACAGGCAATCGGCAGACCGGGCCGCACTCGTCAGAGTATCAGACGTATGGGAATCGCGCAGGTCTGCGCTGGACACGGTCAAAATCCGCTATGCTCTCTTCAAGACGAAAATTTCGTCTAAATCTCAGTAGAATGTCCCTTTTCAAACAAGCTGCGGCTCTGTTGCTGGCGTTGCCCTTGCTGACTCTGGCGGCAAAGGCGCAGCTGCCTCCATCCCCCGACGCTCCTCCCGTGAGCCATGCTCCCGCGCAGCAGGAAGACGACGCGGTTGCGACATTCAAACTGCAGGTCAACCTCGTCAATCTCTACTTCACCGTGAAGAACAAGGACGGCCAGCTGATTCCGCACCTGACCAAGAATGACTGCAGCGTGGAGGAGGACAAGGTCCCGCAGACGATCAAGAACTTTACGGCAGAGACCAATCAGCCGCTGACGCTGGGTATTCTGCTGGATACCTCCGGCAGCCAGGGACGCGTCCTGCCTCTTGAACAGCAGGCTGGAAGCGAGTTTTTGGAGCGGGTCTTGCGCTCCAAGGACGAGGCTTTTTTGCTGTCCTTTGACGTTAATGTGGACCTGTTGCAGGACTTCACCAGTAGTCCGCGCATGCTCGCGCGCGCGCTGAACAAAGCTGAGATCAACACCGCCGGCGGCAATGGAGCAGCCGGAATACCCGGTCTTGGTGGCGGTCCTGTTCCTATTCATGGCACGCCGAAGGGTACGCTCCTGTACGACGCGATTTATCTGGCATCGCACGAAAAGCTGAACCAGGAAACGGGCCGCAAGGCGATGATCATCCTCACGGACGGCGACGACCAGGGCAGCAAAACCACCATCAATGAAGCCATTGAAGCTGCGCAGAAATCCAATGCGATCATTTACGTAATCCTGATTGCTGACACCGGCTTCTACAACGGATTCCAATTTGGCTATAACGGCTACTCAGCCTCCAAGAAGCTCGCCGAGGCAACGGGCGGCCGTGTCATCAATGTGGGCAACAACGGGAAAAAGCTCCAGGCGGCTTTTCAGCAGATTGAAGACGAGCTGCGGACCCAGTATGTGGCCAGCTACACGCCCACCAACGCCAAGCTGGATGGAACCTACCGGCACATCTCAGTGGACTGCAAGGGCGACGGTCTGAAGGTGCAGGCGCGCAAAGGCTATTACGCACCCAACGGACAGAGCCAGAACTGACCGGAAATCACTGTTTTTTGCCGGAAAACTGCGCAAAAAATTCACACTCCACAAGCAAAAATGCCCTTTTCCGCAATAAATTCGCGTGGAATTTCACTTCCCGCAATCGCCATACTCCATCGTAACTCTTTTATTTGCAATCAAAACGTCCAAATCTGACGCGAATGCAGCCTTTGGCCTGTCATGTGCAACATGCATTGTTGTCAGCGCCCTCCCCGGCGCACCAAACGCATTCGAAAGAGGAGGAACCAAAAAATGAAGACTGCCGTGGCGATTGCGGTCATCCTTGTCGTGTTGTCGAGCATTCCCATCTTCGGTCAGCAGGCCTCCGCCGAAGCGCAAACCAGTGCGTCCGCGTCAGCAAGCGGAACCAGCATCAGCCAATCCAGCTCTGCGAATGCATCCGCCAGCGCCAGCCGCAACGGATCGCGCTCCGCAGGCAATGCAAACGCTTCTGGCTCTGCCTCCATGCAGCCGGTGCAAGGTGAACTGGTAGGCCATCTCGATTCGAAGAACGCAAAAATCGGCGACAAGGTGGTAGTGAAAACTACAGAGAGTTTGAAGACAGCCGAAGGCATGACAATTCCCAAGGGATCGAAGCTGATCGGCCACGTAAGTGAAGTTAAAGCCCATGGCTCAGGAAACGCAGCCTCACGCCTCGGAATCGTCTTTGACCAGGCGGAAATAAAAGGCGGCGGCAGCATGGCCATTCATGCGGTGATCGAATCCGTTGCTCCATCCGAAAGTGCTCTGGCCGCGGCGCAGAGAGACAGAAGTGATGAAATGGGCGCGATGAACGGTGGCATGGTCGGCGGCCGCCCAATGGGCGCGGCCCATGTGGGTGGCGGTTTGATTGGTGGTGGAGTCGGCGGCGCTACCGCGGCAACAGCAGGAATCGGTTCAGGGTTGCGCTCTACAACCGGAGAGGCGCTTGGCACAACGGGCAACTTGGCCGGGGAAGCCAACACTGGCGTCGGCAGCAGCTTGAACGCAAGCGCAAATGCGGCAAACGGCCTTGGCGCGCATGCTTCCACACTCCCAGGCATAGCTCTTGAAAGCGGCACGGCGAGTTCCACATCCGGTGTATTGACTGCTTCGAAGCGCAACGTGCACCTTGACTCGGGAACACAGATGACACTCGGCGTTGTCGGAGCGGTTTCCCGCTAAGAAGTTGTTCGCCGCCTCGCGTGCGATGAATACAATCCACCTCGTCATTGGCAGGGCCGGCAAAGTCGGCCCTGCTTCATTTTTTGACATTGTGTCTTGAATCGATACACGCTGTTACCGAAGTCTCGAAGACACGTAATCTGGCGCGCATTCTGTCCTTTCCTTACTATCGGCACAGAAGTGAAAAAGCTTAAAACGAAAATGACTATCTTTCCTCTCAGCGGGACGAGCAAGCGCGAGGTAAGTGCCATGCCTATCAATCAAGCAATCGACGACCGAATTGAAATCAGTCTCCGGTTTCGCCAGACCATGGAAGAACGCGCGCGGAAACTGGAGCGAGACGCGAACTATGATGAGGAGCAGATTGCGAAGCTGGACAACGCCGGCCATATTTGCCGCCAGCGCCGTCTGGTTGCGCTGGAGCGCTCAGAGGCATTACGGATCTGGCTGTTTCTCGATCACGCACGGACAAGGCTGCCAAGGCCCATGATCGCGCTCTGAGCGTCGAGTTTTCCCCTGAACGTGGCAAGCGCCGCATCGTCTCTTGAGATGCGGCGCTTTCGTTATGCCATCAAAATTTGGAGCACCAGGCGGGGCTCGAACCCGCGAATACAGGTTTTGCAGACCTGCGCGTTACCATCTTCGCCACCGGTGCCCGTTGAAGGAGTGGCGCACTCGATTGCCACCGTCTTCATTGTGAGTCAAAATTCGCGTACGTTTCATTGCTTGCAATTACGCAGGCTCATCCAAGTAAATAGATTCTTGAACAATTGAGTGCAAACTAATAGTTACCTGCAACACAAGCACGAAGTGAGTGCCAACTCCACCTGCTCAGTCGTGCATAGAAGGGAATCAGAGGACACCTCTTCTTCTGCGGCAGGAAAGCGCTGAAAAATTGCGCTATAGAAAGTACTCGTAGGCTATGACGGAATAAATGGAGTGTCAAGAACATGAAAGTTACGAATTACATGGTTACCGATGTGTTTTCAGCTTGCAGTTTAGCTGGAAATCCGCTTGCGGTTGTGTTTGATGACCACGGTATGAGCAACGAAACCATGCAGGCAGTTGCGCGCGAGTTCAATCTGAGCGAAACAACCTTCGTTCAGCGTAGAGCCGCGGAGATTGAAGCCGAAGAGGGTGTGCGTGTGCGCATCTTCACCACCCAGGAAGAACTTCCCTTCGCGGGCCATCCAACGTTGGGAACCGCGAGCGTACTTCGCACCAGTGCTCCTGAAACTGTACACAATGGCGTCGTTAGGCTGGCGCTGAATGTGGGCGCCGTCCCGGTTCAATTTACCTCGGAAGGTTCGTATGGCGAAATGACGCAGAAAGATCCGGAGTTCAAAACTGAACTGGACAGGAATGAAGTAGCGCGGCTCATCGGTCTGCACACAGATGACCTGGACCCTCGCCACGCGCCCCAGGTTGTTTCCACCGGAACCGCATTCGCGATTGTTCTGCTCAACTCCGCCGGCGCTCTCGCTCGCCTGCAGGTGGCTCAGCAGGAAGCAACACCATGGCTCCATCAACACGGTGCGCGCTGGTTTTATGTGCTGGGCCCGACAGGTGAGAAGACAGCAATGGGAGAACCGGAGTTTCGTGCCCGTATGCAATTCAATGGCGGCGAGGATCCGGCAACGGGTTCGGCGGCGGGTTGTGCGATCAGCTATCTGGTTGCACGAAAAGTCGTCGGTTCGGACGAGCGCATCCTTGTGCGGCAGGGAGTGGAGATGCAACGCCCAAGTGAAATTTTTCTCACTGCGCATCTCAATGAAGCGGCAGTGTCCAATGTTCGTGTGGGGGGCAGCACCGTTCTTGTTGCAACTGGACAGCTTTTCCTGCCGTGATACACACGCTTTCAACAAGACATTCACATTCCAAGTGGAATGATGTGTTGCGCGTAGAAGATTTCCACTTGTTACAGGAGTATTTTCACCCGCATCTTCGCCCCTCTTTCTCTCTTTTCTCGCGAGGCCAATACCCGTACTCTTGGCAGGCGATGGAGCAAGTACGAACACTCAGTTGAAGACTTCGGCTCCACTCAAGCAGTAACATTTTCGACCGCGAACGAAGACGAATCTTCCGCGGCTGGACTCTTGTCCCGCACCCCGCCCAGAGAGCGGGTGCGTGCTGAAGCACTCGCAGTGATGCGAGAGTCCGGCCATACGAAATTGCATCCTCTCAGCGGCTGATGCTGTGGCCGGCGGAATCGCACCCCGGGTATTCAACGGGGACAGGGAACGTGTGCGCCAGGGCAGTTCATATCTCAAGATCAGGAGTAGACCCCAGTCCATGCGACCCAAAAAAGTGATTCTATGCGTCGACGAAAATGAGCAGGACCTTTCCGTGCTCAGCTTCATGCTTTCCACCAACGGCTACCGGGTGCTTTCAGCTGCCAAAGCACGAGAGGCCGAAGAACTGTTTGGTGAAAACCAGGTGGATCTTGTCTTGGCCGATTTCAGCCGGCCAAACTCGACGGGCGATCAGTTGGTGCGGCGCCTGAAGCAAATGGCGCAGCATGTGCCCATGATTCTGCTCGCGGACCCGTCGCGGATGAATGGCCAGATTCACGCCGCCGATGCTCTGCTTGCCAGAAAGGCATGCTCGCCGATGGAACTTCTGGAGCGCATCAAGGTCATGAGCGCGCGGAAGAGGGGGCCCCGCAAGGGAATGCACCGCTCCAGCGAAGGCTCGGAACTGGCTGTGGCCTCCTGAATGCGCTTGAACAGAGTCGGACATAGGAGTACCTTCATTGCGCTCCAGCAAGTGATTGCTTGACGGTTTGCTGACTGCATGGGCATACTCGCTGGTTGTGCCTGAGCCCCCCACAATCGGGCGCTGCGAAAGCAATTCCTGAGTTGCTGTGTCGGGAAGCCGCTGCTCCAAAGTCTGCGCGACCAACAGGGAGCGTTGACTTGGCGTGGAGACAAGATGGCTACACTGACTCGGAAATTGCCAGAGAAGTAGGCTCATATGGACTTGGTACTTATCCGTCTTCTGTTTGTCGCCCTGTTGTCGGGAGTATGTTTCTTCCTTCACCCCTTCGGAATGAATGGACCGCTGAGCGCCGCTGTGGGTGCGGCTGGCGCCGGCGCCGTAATCGTATTTGAGCTGCGCGTGCGGGCGCTCAGCCTGCGCAGGCTTATTGGCGCTGTCGCCGGAAGTGTGCTCGGCATCTTCGGCGCGGCTCTTTTCTGCATGGTGCTGCGCTCCGCCCTCGAACCTGGCCCCACATCGGCTGTGCTGCAGATTTTTGTGCTGTTGCTCATGTCGTACGTCGGCCTGCTCGTCGGCACAAGCAAGGGCGAGTTGCTGAACCCAGCTCTGCTTGGCAACCTGTTCAGCGTAGAACGCCAGCAAAAGCGCTCAGCCAAACTGCTCGATACCAGCGTCATCATTGATGGCCGCATTGCCGACATTGCCGAAGCGGGATTCATCGATGGCGCGATGGTGATACCAGAATTCGTTCTGCGCGAACTGCAGGTTGTTGCCGACTCGACAGACGGAAACAAGCGGCAGCGTGGGCGGCGCGGGCTCGACATGTTGCAGCGCATGCAGTCCAACTCTAGACTGCAGGTGCAGATTGTCCCCGATGACTTTCCTTCGATTCGCGAAGTGGATTTGAAGCTGCTGGAGCTTGCCAAAAAGTGGGAAGCGAAAGTTGTCACCAATGACTTCAACCTGAACAAGGTCGCCCAGCTGCATCACGTGGAAGTGCTGAACATCAACGACTTGGCCAACGCGCTCAAACCCGTTGTGCTGCCGGGTGAGCACATGTCCATCGTCATCCTGAAGGAAGGCAAGGAATACAACCAGGGCGTCGGCTATCTCGACGACGGCACCATGGTCGTCGTCGATCACGCGCGCAAAATGATCGGCAAACCCGTCGAGATCTCCGTCACCAGCGTGCTGCAAACGGCAAGCGGCAAAATGATCTTCGGCCGGTTGGAAGAGAACAACAGGAACGGCGATGCGCCGCACTCGGCACCGGTGGAGATGGCAAGGTAAGGCTTACAGCGGGCAATGAAGCTCCTGCAGCCCTATTCGACAAGCGCAGTTTCTTCGAACATTCCTGTCGGAAATCCGTCGATGCTGCGCGCGTTATTTTTGCGCCTGTACTCTTCAAGCCCTTCAGAGCCCTTGTTGTTCGCCCACTTCGTCAATACTTCGCGCTCTGCCTCATAGTCATAGAGCGGCACGTTATAGCCGCAGGACGTCTGCACTGATTGCACATTGAGCAGAACCATCTGGCGTGCACCGGCCGGCTCCTCGTTTCCAAACTGCGATGCCAGCAGCGAAAGATACTCCGCCGTCCCTCTGGCCACAATCCGCCCCTCGCCATACAGGCGCAGTATCAGCGGCGCTCCCTCCAACGCGCAGAACATGAGCGTGAGGCGCCCATTGTCGCGCAGGTGCGCGGCCGTCTCATTGCCGCTGCCCGTCAGATCGAGATACACCACCGTCGACTCGTCGAGAACGCGCAACAGCGCCGCGGCGCGCGGCGACACATTCACACGGCCTGTGGCCGCGGCAGACGCGTTGAAGAAGAGATGCTGCTTTTCGATGAACTCGCGATGCGCGCGGGCTCCATTTGCTCGAAAAATTTAGCCATGGAGATTTACCTCTGACCTCGTTACACGCACTGCCGGCCTTACCTTGGCAGATGTGGCCCCTCAGTACTTGGCCACAGTCGGGTCAATCTGATCCGCCCAGGCCAGAATGCCGCCGGCCAGATTCGAAACATTCGTATAGCCGGACTGTGCAAGCAACTCGGCGATGCGTTGCGAGCGAGCGCCGCTGCGGCAATGAATCACCACATCCTTATCGCGCGGAATTTCCGCGAGCCGGTTGGGCACATCGTTCTGCGGAATAAGTGTGCCCCCAATCTGTGCAATCTGGTACTCGTACGGCTCACGCACGTCCAGAAGGTAAAAGTCCTCGCCCGCATCGCGGCGCGCCTTCAGCTCCTGCACTGTCACCTGGGGAATTCCGTTCTTCACCTCGTGTCCTTTCTCATCTGTCTTCATCGCCTCCTGCTTGGGCAGGCCGCAGAACTCGTTGTAGTCAATTAGCTGTGTCACGGTCGGGTTGTCGCCGCACACCGGGCACTCGGGATTCTTGCGCAGCTTCAGCTCACGGAACTTCATACTCAACGCATCGATCAGCAGAAAGCGCCCCGCCAGCGTGTCCCCCTGGCCTAGGATCAGCTTGATCGTCTCCGTTGCCTGAATCACTCCAACGAGCCCCGGAAGAATGCCCAGCACGCCGCCCTCGGCGCAACTCGGCACCAGGCCTGGCGGTGGCGGTTCGGGATACAGGCAGCGATAGCAGGGACCGTCTTTCAATCCAAAGACACTGGCCTGCCCCTCGAAGCGGAAGATGGAGCCATACGCATTCGGCTTGCCCAGAATCACGCACGCATCGTTCACCAGATACCGCGTCGGAAAGTTATCCGTGCCGTCGGCGACCACATCGTAGTCCTTCAGAATCTCAAGCGCATTGGCGCTCGTCAGCATCGTCTCGTGCTTCACCACGTTCAGGCCGGGGTTCAGCGCCGTCAGCTTGTCGGCGGCTGAATCGAGCTTCTTGCGGCCCACGTCCTTCGTCGTGTGCAGAATCTGCCGCTGTAGATTGCTCGCATCCACAACATCGAAATCCACCAGTCCCAGCGTCCCAATGCCTGCCGCGGCCAGATAGAACGCCAGCGGCGAACCCAGCCCGCCCGTGCCCACGCAGAGCACCTTCGCTGCCTTCAGCTTGCGCTGCCCCTCAATGCCCACCTCCGGCAAAATAATGTGCCGCGAATAGCGCGCAAGCTCATCGTTCGTCAGCTCTGGCAGCGTGTTCGTTTCAGTTGCTGTCGTCATGGCATCTCTCACTTCAGTTAGTTCGATTCAATTTGGTCCACCAGGACTCTCGCCTCGTGCCAAAGGCACGAGCTCAGAAGGTCTGCATCTGCGAGCATCGCGCCGAAGGCGCTTACGCCTGGACGGCCAGTCCCGCCGCAGGCGCTATTGCCCGTGCGGCAAACCCCCGGCGATGGAGGGGATGATGGAGAGCGTGTCTTCCGGCTTTACGGGAGTTGCGTCGTTCTGTGGCAGGTAGCGCACGTCTTCGTCGTTCAGGTAGAGATTTACGAAAGCGCGCACCTTGCCTTCCGGTGTGAACAGGTGCTTCTTCAGGTCCGGATGCGCGGTGGTGAGTTGGCTCAATACCTCGGCAACGGTAGCTCCGCCAACTTCAACTGTGCTTTGTCCGCCGGCGAAGGGGCGCAGCGGCGTGGGGATGAAAATTTTCATGCGTACAGAATCCTCGTCTTCCTTCTTCTCAAGGATGCATCACACCACCCCGGAGATGAAAGCAGGCCAGGACGCCGCTCCGGAAACCTGCGCCCCGGCAACACTCCATCGGCTTGAAAAAGCTTACAAAACGTTAAAAAGGCCAAATTTGGGCTTAAAAACCCTGATTTGCGGCTTTTGCTGCGCGGATTTTGCTGCAATTTCCTCCACAATCCGCACCGGGACGGCTCGCTTTTTCGCGTCATTCTTCAACGCGAATCTCCTGCGCCTCAAATCGCTTGTCTTCTTCGGTGTTTCCGGCCAATAAAAACGCATTTGTTTGCGCCGCTTTTCCCTTCGCAACCTCGGTGATCACGTAGCTGCAGCCAATCCAGTGCGCCTCGGCAAAGTCCGTCGGCGACCACTGCGCCGGATGATCGGGATGCGAGTGATAAAAACCTGCAATATCCAGCCCCTTTAGCATCGCCTCGCGCTGAATCTTCACCAGCTCGGCCGGGGCGATGTGATAGCGGTTGTGCGCCGAGTCCGTCCGTGTATTCCCCGCTCGAACGGCGCTAATCACCTCCCATTTTCCCCCTGAAAAAGTGCCAAGAAGCGCCCCGCAGCACTCGTTCGGATAGGTCTCCTCGCCGTGCTGCCGAATGGCTTGATAAACCTCGCGCGCGATGCAGAGAACGCTCGCATTTTGCTCGCTCATTGCTCCTCCCAGAAACGGTCGGAGAGGTATTTGTCCGCCGAATCCGGCAACACCGTCACAATAACTGCTGAGCGGCCGGCGGCGTATTCCTCGTGCGCCACCCGCAGTGATGCGACAACTGCGGCAGCGGCTGAAATACCAACCAGAAGGCCTTCTTCCCGCGCCAGACGACGGGCCATCTCGTATGCGGCCTCGGTTTCAATCGCCAAATTGCGGTCGGCGAGCTCCGGATCATAGATAGCCGGAACAATAGAAGCTGCCATGTATTTCATGCCTTCGAGCCCATGGAAAGGCGAATCCGGCTGGAAGCTGATGGCTTGAACCGCGGGCTTGCGCTCTTTCAGAAAGCGTGTAGTACCCGTGAAGGTGCCGCTCGTGCCCAGCCCCGCGACAAAGTGTGTCACGCGCCCTTCGGTCTGGGCAAGAATCTCAGGCCCGGTCGTGCGGTAGTGCGCCTGCCAATTGGCGTCATTCGAGTACTGGTCCATGTAGCAAAAATGTTCCGGATCGTTCGCGGCCAGCTCCCGTGCACGGCGAATCGCGCCATCCGAGCCCTCGTCCGGCGCAGTCCAGTCGATTTCAGCTCCATAGGCTTTGAGAATGCGCTTGCGCTCCGGCGAAACGTTGCTGGGCATTGCCAGACGCACGGGAATACCCAGCGCGGCGCCCAGCATCGCAAACGCAATGCCGGTGTTGCCGCTGGTAGCGTCCAGAATGGTTTTGCCCGATGTAAGCAGGCCGCGTTCGCGCGCGTCGCGCACCATGGAGGCAGCTGCCCGGTCCTTCACGCTGCCGCCGGGATTATTCCATTCGGCCTTGGCAAGCAGCAAAATTCCTTCAAGGCCGGAAGTTACGCGCTCCAAACGCAGGAGCGGCGTCGAACCAATACGGTCGAGCAGGGCCGTGCCCAATACGGAATGGGACGATGAATCGGTCATGCGTGGAATTGCGGGGCCCGCGACCGGTGTGCGAGATTGAAGATGGGGACTGCACACCGTGCCCTACCCCTTATCTTCGCAGATGGGACTCAAACCTATGGCGCGCACTCTTAAGAAACTCTCCTTTCAGCAGCAGCTGGATGCGCTCAAAACGAACGGCTTTGCCGTATCGGCGTCCAATGCAGCGCCCGGCGCACAGCTTGTAAGCAAGAACGGCACGGCAGCGGTCCTGGTAGCCGGAGCCGATGGTTCGGCAGCCTACGCCGTACATCCTGGCACTCTCGTCAAGGGTGAAGTGGCGCGCCTTGTTGACCGCGGATATCAGAAGTTCCTGACAACTCCTCATGTAGAGCTGCCCGCAACAGCAAGCCAGTTGCATGCTATTCATACCTTTCATGAAGAGCTCACGCAATGCATTGGCGGCGTAAGCCTTTATAACGAATCACTGGGCACTACGAGCGATATGTATCTCTACGATCGGCTGAAGGGCCGCGAAGAGGAGCAACATCGCTCCAGCAGGCCCTGGGAACTGGCCAGCGGACACTGATGCCAGCGGATTTGCAGGCTTCCGGCAGCGGCAGGCCGGGGGTACGGCGGCGCAGATCATTTCAGGCAAAACAGACCCGGCGGCGGGGCCGCAGTTGGAAAAGCCCTGGTGCAATGTTGCGGTGTATGCGCGGCTCGATGCCTGTATTCAGCCTGTATTAGTTGGGCACACCCGTGGTTTCCAGCGCCGCAAGAGTACATTCGCTGCACGTGCAGTGGCGGCGCAGATAGTCCCACGAGTAGATTCCACCGGAGTGGCCATCGAGCCAGTTGAACTGGAGTGCATAGCGGCCCACACCGTGTGCCCCGGAAGGCTTCGCCGGCGGCTTATACATGGGTAGCAGTTCGCTCGACTTGGACTTGGGTTCTCCTGCGCGGCGGCCCTCCTGCTTACGCTCTTCCACGCAGGTCGCGCACGGGCAGGCGTCGCGCAGCCAGGCAAAGTTCCAGGAGCTCTTGTGGCCGTCCTGCCAGTCGATTTCCAGCCCCTTGCCCTCGGTGATGAGGACACGTACTTTGGCGGGAGTGACGGCCTCGCGCGGCAGCGGCTTGTTCGCCTCGGCGACGCGCTGCTCTTCTTCCTTCGTAATAAAGCGAATGCCCTCGTGGCTCATATCTTTATTGTAGTGCGCATCAGTCTCCCGCAATAGGACGAACCCCGGTGCGAACCCGTGACAGCCAGTCGTAGCGAATCTTCAGTATCAGAATCGAAAGTGAAAGGGCCAGCGTGCTTGCGTTGGCGGCAATCACCGGTCCTGAACCGATTCCGATGCCATAGATTAGCCAGCAAATCACCCCGAAGTTGAAGAGCAGAAACATGGTCAGCGAAATGTCATGTGCGCTCTTGCGCTGCCACACTCGAACCAGCTGTGGCAGAAACGACACGGTAGTGCAGCAGGCTGCAACGGAACCAATCCACTGAAAGGTGGCTCCATTCAGGAACAGCCGAGCCGGGTGCGAAACCAACATACCGGAAATCGCCATATGTATTCCTTAACCAACTTTCCAGAAGAAAAAGGCTGACATGGAGAAACCGAAAAGGACCACAGCCGCGCGCAGGATGGGTTGAGGAATTTTCCGCGCCAGCCTCGCCGACGTGTATCCGCCAATGCCGCATACCACCATGGCCAGCAGGCAGTAGTGCCACTCCACCTGCCCATGCAGAACGAACATCACAAAGGCCATGCCGTTGGCCATCAGTGTGGAGACAACTTTGAGGGCATTCACTTCGTGCAGATCCTCGAAGCCGAAAAGCACCAGAACCGTCATAAGTACAAATCCCGCGCCGGCGCCAAAGTAGCCAATGTAAAAGCAGACCGCGGTGACCGAGAGAACCAGCGCCGAGATGCGGCCAAAGCCATGCGGCTCACCGTGAACGGACCGCTCTTCTTTGCGCCGCACCAGCCATCGTGAGACAGGGCCGCTGATGGCGAAGATGCTCGATGCCGTGAATAACAGCCATGGAACAAGGTGCAGGAACATGCGTTGCGGCGTGTGCAGAAGGAGCGTGGCCCCGGCCGTCCCGCCGACGAGCCCGGCAAAACCCAGAAGAATAGCCAGACGCCAATGGCGCTGTACGTCGCTTCGATACGCGGCGGCAGAGGTGAGTTGTCCCGGCCACAGCGCGACGGTATTGGTTGCGTTGGCTTGAATGGGAGGAATGCCCATGCCCAGCATGGCGGGAAAAAGCAGAAGTGAACCGCCGCCTGCAACCGCATTCAGCGTCCCACCCAAAAAAGCGGCGGCAATCAGCCAGATCCAATGCCAATTGAGGTTGAGATACGGTCCGGCTGCGTGATTCATCTGGACTCATTGTAGAAGGCAAGCCACTGATTCCTCTTCGACCCGCAGGCAAAGAAATTTGTATTGCGACTGGGAAAGTACAGCGTATGCTCTCCCTATGCTTCAGCTTCCCTTTTTTGCCCGCCGCATAGCGGCTGTGGTGTGCGCCGTTGCATTGGCCGGGAGTCTACACGCAACAGAGAGACAAACCACAAGTTCAGCGCCTGTACTTACGATTCATGATCTGGGCAAAGGCACGGCCTCTCTCGATGGCCCCTGGCAGTTCCACATGGGTGACGATCAGGCCTGGGCACAGCCTGCTATCGATGACGCCACCGGGCACGACGGCTGGGAGCAGGTGACTGCCGACGCACCTCTGGGCACACAGGGGCATACCAACTTTGCCGGCTACGGCTGGTATCGCAAGCACATTGACTTGACCACCGCTCCTGGCGTCCCTGCGGACATTGCCCTCTACATTCCGGCCATCGACGATGTGTATGCCGTCTATTGGAATGGCGTGAAGATGGCAGAGTATGGATCCTTTCCACCCCATCTGGTTCCTTATGTACAGGTTTTCCCGCAAACATATGGTCTGGGGCCCATTCGCAGCGGCGTGCTTGCAGTGCGTGTGTATAAACTCCCGCTCTCTTCAGTCGATGACGGAACGGCAGGCGGCTTTGAAGGCGCCCCTTCGCTGGGCAGCCCTCAAGCCATTGCGCAATTACGTGCAGCCTCCAACTACAAGTGGCTGCAGCATGCACAGATTCAGTTCGGCCTCACTGTGCTCTATGTGCTCGTCTCCATGCTGAGCTTTATTTTCTGGCTGCGTGACAGGCGGCAGAAGCTGCTCTTCTGGGTTGCTGTCTTTTGCTTCATGCCGTTGCTCGAAACGATTTTCAATGTCATGCGCCTGCAGGTCTCCGGCATCCTGCTCCAGTCCCTCATCCAGCCGAGCATCCAGATACGCGAGATTTCGCAGTGGTTTCTGCTGGTCTATCTGCTCAAGCTCGATGACTCGCCGCGCCTGATGAAATGGATGAAAATTGCTGCCTGGATCACAGTCCCGGCCGGCGCGCTTGATGGCGGTCTCGGCTTTTTCATTGCGCGTTTGAGCGTGCCTGCGTTCACGTGGCTGGATGCCATACTGACCTTCTTCATCCTGCCGGTGGAAGCAGTTCCCATCGTCCTCATCCTCATGGCCCGCTTCCGCAAGAAGAAGCTCGATCCCGCAACCTGGACCGTGGCTATCCTGGCGTTCTGCAGCGCCACCTGGTACTCCACCTCGAACATCGCGCTGCAGGGTGTGCGCTTTACGCACTGGACTCTGGGATCGAAGATGTTCGCGCCGGTGTTCCAATTCATGGGCAACAACATCTCCGTGCTGCTCATCCTGCGCACACTTCTTTTCATCGCGATCGTTTACGCCGTCGTGCACTGGTCGGCCGACTACCGGCGGCGCCAGAACTCGCTGGAGCAGGAGTTGCACAGCGCACGCGAGTTGCAGCAGGTGCTCATTCCCGAAGAGCTGCCGTCCATGCCGGGCTTTGCCGTAACCAGCGCCTACAGACCCGCGCAGGAGGTTGGCGGCGACTTCTTCCAGATCATTCCCCTTGACGGACAAGACGCCGGTTCCATGATGATTCTGCTCGGCGACGTCAGCGGGAAAGGACTCAAGGCGGCCATGACCGTCTCGCTCATCGTAGGTGCGGCGCGTACCGCGGCACGCTTCACCTCAAGCCCCTCCGGCATCCTGGCCGAGCTCAATGGCCGGCTCTTTGGCCGCATGCAAGGCGGTTTCGCCACTTGTCTTGCGCTGCGCGTTTCCCCAAACGGAGAATGCACCCTCGCCTGCGCGGGACACCCGGCGCCCTACCTGAATCGCCAGGAAATCGAGTTGCCCGGAGCGCTCCCGCTCGGCATTTCCAGCGACACCGATTACGCCGAAAAGACAATCCAGATGAAGGAGGGCGATAGCGTCGCTCTCTACACGGACGGTCTGCTCGAAGCGCGCGGCCCGAACGGCGAAATCTTCAGCTTCGAGCGGCTCGACTCGTTGATGGCCACCCAGCCGGACGCCAACCAGGCCGCCAACGCTGCCATTGACTTCGGCCAGGACGACGACATCACCGTCCTCACACTCACTCGGCTTGCCTCCGGTCAGCGCGCATCGACCCGGTTCACGGCTCCTCAGCCAGTACAAGCCTGAACGTTTCAGCGGCAATCCCGTATCGGAAATCCTTATTTAACCTTTAATAATCAATCGCATACAGTCTTTTTCAAAATATTAGCTTAATTGACTCATATTTTATGAATCGTTTGTGCTATAGTTTCGTCAAACAGGATGAATGGCTGGGCGCATCACCCGGCCTACATCAATGAACTCATCTGGAGGACACACTCATGGCAATCACTCGTTGGGATCCGTTTCGCGAGGTTGTGGCGTTGCAGAACCGCGTCAACTCGCTCTTCCGCGACTATGGCGAGGCCGAAGGCCCGTTGACGGCTGCCAGCTTTGTGCCCGCAGTCGACATCTATGAGGACACCGAGAAGGTTGTCCTCAAGCTCGAAGTGCCGGGCATCGAAGAGAAGGACCTCGACGTCCGCGTCGAGAACCACACGCTGACCGTGAAGGGCGAGCGCAAGTTCGAAAAAGAGGAAAAGGAGGAGAACTTCCACCGCATTGAACGCCGCTATGGAAGCTTCTATCGCGCCTTTACTCTGCCCTCGACCGTGGACACGGAGAATGTGGATGCGAAATATAACGCGGGCGTGCTGAAACTCGAGCTGAAAAAGAAGCCCGAAGCGCAGCCTAAGCAGATCAAGGTGAACGTGGCTGCGTAAGCCTGGTCCACTGCAGTTCGACAGTGCATCGGTGCCGGAAGCTCCGGAATGGTGTAACCTCCGGCACCGTCTGTTCCTTGCCGAAAGAGGCCGGAAAAGATTTGCGTCGCGGCGATAATTTCGCTGGTACACTCGTCGGGTCGCAAAGTGCCAAGCGATAGGGCCTGTTGAAATGAGCACAGAGGTCGTGCTTTGGCTAGCCGGTATTCTCACCGAGGCATGCCTGATCGGCTTGCTGCTTTACAGAAGTGTGCAACACCGCCTGCCCATCTTCACAGCCTATTGTGTCTGGGATCTATGTAGCAATTCTCTCGTCTACCTGGCCTATGGACACGTATCGGGAGTCGCCTATTCGACGATCTACTTTTCCCAGACGGCTATCGATTCAGTCTTGGTCTTTTGCGTTCTGATCGAAATCGTCTATTCGGTTTTGAAACCGCTGGGAAACGCACTGGCTCGGCGAGCAAGCGTGGTCATTGCAGGTGTGCTCATCGGCGTGGGAGCGGTCGCGTGGTGGTTTGCGGTTGTACCCGGCGCAAGCGCCCAGACGAAACAATTGCAGTGGATTCTGGATTTACAGCAGGCCACATCGATTACAAGGATCTTGTTTTTTCTGTCCCTGGTTGCTTCGAGCAGGCTTCTCTCCCTCGGTATGGGCGATCACGAACTGCAGGTTGCAACCGGCTTTGGCGTCTACTCGTTGGTGAGCGTCGTCATTGAGATTGTCAAATCGCACCCCGATCTTGGAATGTCGTTTCGAGTTCTGAACGAAGTTGCGGTAACCACGTTTGACGCCATGTTGCTTTACTGGGTCGTCGCCTTTTCGAGGAAGGACAAGGTACGCAAGCCTATCTCGCCACAGATGCAGGAACTTCTCGCTGGGCTGGCGAGCCACGCTCGAAAAACAAGAACAGTAATGCAAAATCTGGACCCGGCCGACAAAGAGCACTGAAGAAAATAGCAGTTGCAATAAAGAAAGACCGGATCCAAGTACAGAAGAATCATCTAAAGGAATGTCCGGCAAACTGTTGCCGGCAGACAGGAGTTTACAGTGGCTATTCGTTGGGACAAACTCACCGTCAAATCGCAGCAGGCCGTCGAGCAGGCGCAGGGCCGTGCCGCGTCGCTCGGCAATCCCGAGTTGCTGCCCGTTCATTTGCTGCTCGCACTTATTGAAGATCGCGAAGGCGTGATTCCCGCGGTGCTGGAGAAAATTGGTGTGCCCACCGAGCGGCTGGCGCATGAGCTGCACCAGGTGGAGGAAAAACTACCCCGCGTAGGTGGAGCCGCTGCACAGCCCAGCCTGAGCCAGGCCCTCAATAAAGTCATCGATCAGGCCTTCCGTGAGGCGCAGAACTTCAAGGACGAGTACGTATCAACCGAGCACCTGCTGCTCGGCGTTGCTCATCAGAAGGGCGATGCGGCACGCGAAGCTCTCGCTGCGGCGGGTGCAACGCACGACGCAATCCTGAAGGCGCTCACCGCCGTGCGTGGATCGCAGCGCGTTACCGACCAGAACCCGGAAGGCAAATTCCAGGCGCTCGAGAAATACGCCAAAGACCTCACCGAACTCGCCCGCCGTGGCAAGCTTGACCCCGTCATCGGCCGCGACGAGGAGATCCGCCGCGTCATTCAGGTGCTTTCGCGCCGCACCAAGAACAACCCTGTGCTCATCGGCGAGCCCGGCGTGGGCAAAACCGCCATCGTCGAAGGCCTCGCCCGGCGCATTGTCTCTGGTGACGTGCCGGAGCTGCTCAAAGACAAGCGCGTCATCTCGCTCGACCTCGGCTCCATGCTTGCCGGCGCAAAATACCGCGGTGAATTTGAAGACCGCCTCAAGGCCGTCCTCAAAGAGATCGAGGAGTCAAACGGCCAGATCGTCCTGTTCATTGACGAACTGCACACGCTCGTCGGTGCGGGTGCGGCGGAAGGCGCCATTGACGCCAGCAACATGCTCAAGCCGGCCCTCGCGCGCGGCGAACTGCGGGCCATCGGCGCAACCACGCTGAATGAGTACCGCAAGTACATTGAAAAGGACGCTGCGCTCGAACGGCGCTTCCAGATCGTCTTCGTCGGCGAACCAAACGTCGAAGACACCGTCGCGATTCTGCGCGGCCTGAAGGAGCGCTACGAGGCGCACCACAACGTGCGCATTAAGGACTCGGCCATCGTCGCCGCGGCTACGCTCTCGCACCGCTACATCTCCGACCGCTTCCTGCCCGACAAGGCCATCGACCTCGTCGACGAAGCGGCGGCATCGCTCGCCATTCAAATTGGCTCGGTGCCGACGGAGATCGACCAGCTTGAGCGCGAAGCCACGTCGCTTGAAATCGAGCGCGCGGCTCTGAAGCGTGAAACCGACGCAAACAGCCGCGAGCGTCTGGAAGAAGTGGAGCGCGAACTGGCTGCGTTGAAGGAGCAGACGACCGCTCTGCGCGCACGCTGGACCAAGGAGCGCGATGCCATCACGCGCATCAGCGAGCTGAAGAAGCAGATCGAGGCCAAGCGCTTCGAGGCAGAGGAGCAAACCCGCAAGGGCCAGCTCGATCGCGCCGCGCAGATTCAGTATGGCGAGTTGCCCAAGATGGAAGCCGAGCTCAAGCAGCTCAACGCCATCCAGGAAGGCAGCGACAGCGCCGCTCGCATGTTGAAGGAGGAGGTCGACGAGGAAGACATCGCAAAGATCGTCAGCAAGTGGACCGGTATCCCCGTCAGCCGCATGCTCGAGGGCGAAGTCAAAAAACTCGTCCAGATGGAAGACCGTCTGCGCGAGCGCGTCGTGGGCCAGGATCACGCACTCAGCGTGGTGGCGAATGCCATCCGCCGTTCCCGTGCGGGCTTGAGCGATCCCAAGCGCCCCATCGGTTCGTTTATCTTCCTTGGACCGACCGGCGTGGGTAAAACCGAAACCGCACGTGCGCTCGCCGAGTTTCTCTTCGACGACGAGCAAGCCATGGTGCGCATCGACATGAGCGAGTACATGGAAAAACATGCCGTGGCTCGTCTCATCGGCGCGCCTCCGGGATACATCGGCTACGACGAAGGCGGTCAGCTCACGGAAGCTGTGCGCCGACGCCCCTACGCGGTCATCCTCTTCGACGAAATCGAGAAGGCGCATCCGGATGTCTTCAACGTGCTCTTGCAGGTAATGGACGACGGCCGCCTGACCGACTCGAAGGGCCGCACGGTCGACTTCAAGAACACGGTGCTCATCATGACCTCGAACCTGGGGGCGGCGTTCCTCGCCGGTGAAGCACTGAAGACCGACCAGGACTTCGATCAGGCCCGCGAAAGTGTCATGCGTACGCTGCGCGAGCACTTCCGGCCGGAGTTCCTGAACCGCGTCGATGACACGGTCATTTTCCGTCCGCTGGGCAACGCGCAGTTGAGCGCTATTCTCGAACTGCGGCTGAACGATATCCGCACGCTGCTCGAGAGCCGGCAGATTTCGCTCGAACTCACCGAGCCCGCGCGGCAGCTCATCCTCGCCGCCGGATCGGACGCAGCCTACGGCGCACGTCCGCTGAAGCGCGCCCTGCAGCGCATGGTGCAGGACCCGCTGGCTATGAAGATTCTCGACGGCGAGATTCTCCACGGCGCGCACGTCCGCATCGACGCCGACCGCAACTCAAACCAGTTGCTGTTCGAGCCGATGACCCGCGAGGCTATGGCATAAAGCTGACTGCATAGGCAAAAGAAAAGGGTACCTAGTCTATTCTTCTGGCATGGATGGCTACGTACCCTTCAACCTCGCGGAATTCATGCTGTCGCACTTCAGTCGTGTGGACTTTGGAGGCGACCTGTTCAGCCAGTGGCCGGCAGGAATCCGTTTCGAAATCGGATTCAAACAGGTTTCCAGAGCTGCTCAGCTATTCCGTGCAATCTTTCGGAATAGCGAGAACTGCATCCTCGTCTCTCAAGATTGGCCTTGCGCAAACCATCTCGCGCAAAGACTCGCTCCTCTCTTCGAAACTTCAGGGCTTTTCAAAATTGAACTCTCGCAAATGCCTTTTCAATCGATCGATGTGACACCATTCGACGAGACGCCATACCGATTGACATCGGCTCGATTCTCTCCGTCGGCAATCAACGAGGTGCAATTGTTTCAGGCAATTGCCAACAGAGAGCAGACAGGCCATCCAAAGATTTCGAGTGGAGTATATGTGATCGATCCCGATGCAAAGATCGTGATGAATATGTACGACGACCGTGGATTAGATATCATCGCGGCTGAGTTGGAAACGTTGCGACCTCTCTTTGAACAGTTCAACGGCTGGCTCTTGGACAATCAACGCACAAGGATCGAGCTTCGATTTCGTGCGTCCAGGAAAGAAAGCATGTCTTAGCCGGGTGCCGCATCCTTTGCAAAGCAAAGGGTGCGAACCACAAATCTTCCGCGCCCGGTCTTGTAATAACGGCACGGCTTCAGCCGGGCCATCAAGCCCATCTCTTTTTTGAAGGGTAGGGGCTTTAGCCCCTGAGGGCTTTGCAGTGAAACTGCGGCTCCAAGCCTGAAAAAGGCCCCCAACCTGGGGGCCTTTCCTTTGCCTCCAGGCGAACTACGCGTCCTTCCTGCTCTGCGCGCGGATCGTCTTGATCTCCGCCGTTGGAATGTGCAGGAACTCAAGGAATTCCTGGTGCTCTTCCGGCGCGGCACGCTCGAACTCCGCATGCCAGCGATTCATCTGCTCGGCCGTGAAGCCGCAGCCCTTCATGATGGATACCCACTTTTCTTTGCTGATCATTTTTCTTCTCCCCAGAGCCTTGTGCTCCAGCAGTTTCAGGATGGCCTGCTGATGGCGCCGGCGGTCGGCAATCTCGGCATCGAGCTCAAGCAGACGGCGCCGAAGTACCGCGGCCGCGCCCGTAGCAGGCCGATCGGATCGAACGTTGAGAAGCTGGCGAATGTCGTCGACCTTCAGACCAGCGTCGCGATACGCGCGAATCTGCTGGAGTCGAAGAACATCGGCTTCTGAATAACTGCGATAGTTACCGCCGCTGCGCTGCGGCGGGGGCATCAGCCCGATGGATTCGTAGTAGAGCAAAGCGGTGCGGCTCAGGCCGCATCGCCGGGCGAGTTGAGTCACCGTGATCATCGTCCTTCACCTACTCTGAACCCTATAGTTATAGACAGGTCAAGCGGCAATTGTGCAATTGCCTATCGTGCTGCCAGCCACAGCCACACCACGTAGGCCCCACCCAGCACGTACAGCGTTCCGAAAATCTGCTTGTTGTACTGAGCGAGCCATCGCGGTAGAAAAATGTCGAAATTCGGCGCGCGTTCCTCCGTGTACCTGGCGGCAACGTTGGTCAGTGGACATCGAAAGCGATTCGCCGCCAGTATCAGGCACTCCACCAGGACGATAGCCGCAAGAATTGCCGCAAGGCTAAAGCGTCGCAGCACGCCCGCAATCGGAAGAGCAACAATGCATCCCGCGAAAATCGCCCACGCAAAGGTATGCAACACTTTCACTCGGACCAGTGCCTGCTCGTCTTGCTTGGTTGGCTTCATGCAGCCTCAATCATGCAGCTCGCTCCGCCGCATAACTTCTCCAGTATCGCTCTGAAAGCGCACCTCATGAGTGTGGGAATGAGCGCTGGCGAATTTGGGGTGTGGAAGTTATAGTCGAGCCCATGCATTCCCACCGTCTGCTGGTTTTTACCCTGTTAGCTTTTGCGCTCACCTTAGACGCCCGCTGCCCGGCGCAGACCTCAGGCGGAGCCGAATCCGGCGCGCCCTCCTTTCGGCTGCCTCAAGTCGCACGGCCCACTCATTACACACTCAACCTCACTCTTGACCCTGCCCAGCCAGCCTTTCACGGCGAGGCCAGCATCGCAATCGAGCTGAAGCAAGCGACAAAAACTCTCTGGCTTAACCAGAAAGACCTGACCATTCGCAAGGTTGCGTTTCGCCGTGGCGGCGGCACATTCCGCCCGGCATCTTTCGTCACGCCAGACGAGTTCCTCGGTATCACATTCCCTCACGAACTGCCCGCGGGCCCAATGACTCTCGAGATTGCATGGGATGGCACTCTGAACGATACGAAACCCGTCGGTCCGTTCCGCAAGCAGGCAAACGGCGACTGGTACATCTACACTTCCTTCACTCCTATCGACTCACGGCGCGCCTTCCCGGGCTTCGATGAGCCCGGCTATAAGTGCCCGTGGTCTCTCACGATCCAGGCGCCCGCTTCCGATATCGCGGTCGCCAATGGCCCGGAGCTTTCGTCCACCCCCGAGCCAAATGGGATGAAGCTTCACACCTTCAAAGAGACGCAGCCCCTGGCTTCTGAGGTCGTCGCATTTGCTGTGGGCCCGTTTGACGTGGTGGATGGCGGTACCGCCGGTATAAAGCACGTTCCGGTTCGTGTGATCACTCCGCGCGGACGAGGCATTGAGGCCGGCCCCGCTGCCGCGGCTGCTGCCGGCATCATTGTTCGCGAAGAGGCTTACACCGGCATCCCTTATCCGTGGGACAAGCTCGATCATATCGCGGTCATTGACCTGCCCTTCGGCGCTACCGAGAACCCGGGACTGATCACCTACCGTGATTCCATTCTTCTTGCACCGCCCGGCAAAGATACGCCGCGTCGCATCCAGCGGATGCGCTCGACCATGACACACGAGCTTGCACACCAGTGGTTCGGAAATCTCGTTACTCAGGCCTGGTGGACGGAGACATATCTGGCCGAGGGCTTCGCCACCTGGATGGAGGCGAAGATCAGCGACCAGCAGCGCCCTGCGGAACAGCGTGGCCTCTCTCTTATTCAGGCACGCGATTTGATCATGGGCAAGGATATTGATGCCACTCGCGCCGTACGCGCCAATCCTCATAGCCGCGCCGACGCGGACGATGCCTATAATCGACTCGTCTATCTGAAAGGCGCTGCCACCCTGAAAATGATTGAGGACTGGATCGGCGCAGACGCCTTTCAGCGTGGGATTCGGCAGTACCTTCACGAGCACGCTTACTCGAACGCAACCACCGCGGATCTGGAACAGGACTTGCGGCAAGCCTCTGGCATCGATGTCAGCCCTGTAATGGATGACATGCTGAACCGCACAGGCTTCGCTACTCTTCGATTCAAGCTCGAAGGCTCCAGGCTTCTCATCGATCAGGACGCATCCTCCGCAGGCGGCCCCCGTACGCTGCCGGTCTGTATCCGCAGCGAAGGCGCCCCGAAAACGATGTGCAGCCTCATCACTGCCGCTCATACCGAGATTCCTCTCGGAACCACTTCCGGCAGCGCATCCAAAGCCCCACGTGGACCACAGCAGCCTTGGGTCGATACAAACTCATTCGGCAGCGGCTACTACCGCAGTGTCCTTACCCCGGCAATGGCTGACTCACTCACTGGCCGCGCTTGGACGGATCTCAACGAAGCCCAACGCCTCGCCTTTACGATCGACCTTAAATCCGAAGCGAATCAGGCCCACTAGCTTGTATTGGCATGCGCGGTGCCAGACTCACGACACCGCGCAGGTCTTGAAGAATTCGGCGTTGCTGGATCGTGGGTAGGTTCTGCCGTCGCGAGAGTTTTGCCACCTATCCGGAAACTACATCTGCTTTCGCCGAATGTTCATTTTTTGCGGAGGCAATACTCGAACAAACGGCACAAGTGCCCCCCAATTTGCCGATCATTTCCAGTATTCGGCGCACAATAGAAGCAGTCTTCGAAGTGTCCTATGTGCGACGTTTGCCCTGAAATCATTCAGCTTGTTTGTTAAGTGCTTCATTCCAGATACTCTGCGGCTAAATTCTTTAGATTACGGACTTTGGCGCCACTCGCGCGCTGTAACTTCAATGGAAATGGGACTTTAGCTCCAGAGTCCGGAACTTTTTAAGTCCGGACGGCTGCGATTACTGCCGCAGTTCCACCAGGGTCGCGCCCTGGCCACCTTCGTTTTGCGGAGCCTCTTCAATTCCAGCCACGTGTGGATGCCCTTTCAGGAACTCGCGCACGCCACGCCGCAGAATGCCCGCGCCGTGCCCGTGGATGACGCGCACTTTCGGCAACCCGGCCAGAAACGCGCGATCCAGATAGCGCTCAAGCTCGTCGGTCGCCTCATCCACTGTGCGGCCAATCAGGTTGATCTCCATCCTCAGGTCGTCGGTGTTTGCCGGAGCAACAGTCACATGCACATTCTTCTGGCTGCGCGCCGCAGCTAGAGGATTCACCCTGCCGGTTGCAACTGCAACGCCTGCGGGCTGCGCCTCTGCGAGCTCGTCTCTTTTGACGCGCATTTTGATAGGTCCAAGCGCGACTTCGAAAAGATCTTTCTCCACTTCCCGCTGCACCACGGCCACTTTATTCATCGATTTCAGCAGCACCTTGTCGCCCGCCGCGATGTGCCGCAACAGGTGCGGCGCGGCATTGGCGTCACCCACATCCGCGCCCGTTCGATGCGCCACCACGGTCTGGTTGAAGCTCTCCTGGAACTCGCGGCGCAGGCGGTTGATGCGGCGTTCCGCCTCCTTGGAGAGCTTTTGCTGCGCGGCCCGGTCCTCGATGGCGCGCACATTCTCGCGCATCTGAAACTCGAAGTCCTTGAGCAGCGAAGCGAGCTTCTGCTCCAGCTCGCGCGTGCGGTTGCGCACTTCCACATCGCCTTCGCGCTCCAGCTTCTTCCGCTCCTGGTTCAGCGCGTACTGTTCCTCGCGTGCCTTCTTCTGCGCGGTCTCAAGCGCGGCCAGCTCGTTGTGCAGCTTGTCCAGAAAGCGCGCGATATCGACGTGCTGCGAACCAAGCCGCTCGCGCGCAACGGCCACGATGCGCGCATCCAGGCCAAGCCGCTCGGCAGTCTGGATGCCGGCCGATGCACCCGGCGCGCCAATGCGCAGGCGGTAGTTGGGTACCAGGGTCTTCTCGTCCACACCGGCCGCGGCGTTCAGCACACCCGGCGTATTGGCTCCGTACACCTTGAGCGAAGTGTGATGCGTCGAGATCAGCGTCCACGCCTTGGCATCAAGGAAATGCTGGGCAACCGCAACAGCCAGCGCCGATCCCTCGTCAGGATCGGTGGCTGAGCCAAGCTCATCGAGCAACACCAGCGACTGCGGACCGGCGAGACCGGCAAGCCGGTTTAAATTGACGATGTGCGCCGAGAAGGTGGACAGCTCAGCCTCAATCGACTGCGCATCGCCGATATCGGCAAGAAATTCCGTAAAGACAGGAAAGCTCGCCGCCTCAGCAGGAACAGGAATGCCGGCCTGCGCCATCATGGCGAGCAGAGCGACCGTCTTGAGCGTGACGGTCTTGCCGCCAGTGTTGGGTCCGCTGATGATGAGCTGCCGCCGATCTTCCGTGAGTTCAAGCGTGAGCGGCACAACCGCGCCGCCGGATGCACGCAGATGCTTCTCAAGCAGCGGATGGCGGGCGGCTCCGAGGTTCAAACGATCCTGCGTCAGAGATGGCTCGATGCAATCGAAGGCGCGGGCAAAGCGCGCACGGGCCAGAAGCGAATCCACCAGCGCCAGAACCCGCGCGCCGGAAACGAGCGGCTCGGAATGCATGCCTACCTGCCGGGTGAGCGCAACGAAGATGCGGTGAATCTCAGCCTGCTCTTCTTCAAGCAAGCGGACCAGCTCGTTGTTCTGCTCGATCGTCTCAAGTGGTTCTAAGTAGACGGACTGGCCGGATGAACTCGCGCCATGCACAACACCGGAGATGCGGCGCTTGAGCTCCGCGCGCACGGGAATCACGAAGCGATCGCCGCGGATGGTGATGACGTCGTCCTGTGTGGAACCCTCTGCCGAAAGCTTCCGCAATGCGGCGCGCAGCGACTCTTCGATAGCGCGCTGCTGGCGTTCCTGCTCGCGGCGGATGCGGCGCAGCTCGGGTGAGGCATCGTCGGAGATGGAGCCGTCGGGCTGGATAGTACGGTCGATGGTTTCGGCCAGCGTTTTGAGGTTGTGCGGAAGCGATGCGGAAATCTCAACCAGCCCCGGCAAGCGGCCAACGAGCCGCGCGGGGGGAGACTGCAGCAGCGATTGCCATGCGGCAATGTCGTGCGCTAGCCGTGCAACGGCCTGGAGCTCTTGCGCCTCTAGTGCGGCCTCCGGGATGCGCGCCTTGGCCGCAAGCGTTGTGGGATCGAAGAGACCACCGAGAGCAATGGAGACCTGCTCGTCAAGCAGGAGACGAAGCTCGGCAGCAAGACGATGTTGCCGGCCGATCCAGGACCGATCGGATGAGGGGCGAAGTCCGAGTACAGCCGCGCGGCCCACCGACGATGCAGCATAACCTGCAACAAGAGCCAATAATGGCTCCCACTCGAGCGCGCCAAGATCGGCGTGTTCGACGGGCAACGGAATGGGGTCGAGCAGCGGCATACGCAGCCCTTATCTTACGGCGTTTGTGGATCGGGATGCGTCAATGCGCTACGAAGAAGAGGCCGTGGATGGGGGAGCCGCGGGCTTCGATGCGGTCTCGGTCGATGCAGGCTTGGCCGCCGGTTCGGAGGCGGCGGGTTTAGCATCGGAGGTCGGCTTGTCCGCAGCACCAGACGATGAGCTTTCCGAAGAAGAGGAGCCCTTGCTGGAGTAGTCGTTGATGTACCAACCGGCGCCTTTGAACTGGAGGCCGGGGGCCGTGAGAACGCGCTCAAGAGCAGCCTTGCCGCAATTGGGACAGACAGTTTCCGGTTCAGCGGAAAAACTCTGGATTTTCTCAAAACGATGGCCGCACTCAGTGCAGCGGTAGGGATAAAGGGGCACAGTCTTAACTACGCTCCAATGAGGAGATAAAGATCTTCTTTTATTGTAGCCGCAGGGCGGATATTTCCGGTAAGGACGCCGCCCCGCGCTACCGTAGTGGACTGCTATTCGGCGGTTATGGGAACGGAGGCCGAATGGTTTTCCCAGGTGAGCGTGATAACGCCTTCCTTGCCATGCGTATCAATGGAGTACTTCAGGTCTTCTACCATCGCCGCAGGCTTGCTCATCTTCATTGTCACTTTGCCCAGATCCTGCGAGCCGTCGTAGGCGAGGCCCCATTCACCAGTCTTCTTGTTTACGATCAGGGTCCAATTATCCGGATCGGAGATGTCGACGAAAAGGGTATATGTGCCCTTGGGCACCATCAAATCGCCAATCTTGATGTCGCCATCGGTCGTGAGAGTACTAGCAGCATTGGCTCCGGCGCGCCACACTGGATAGTGCGGATCGTGGCTGATAAGGCCGTCTTTCGTGAAGATATGGCCTTCACGTCCGCGAACACGCGGGGAGCTGTATTTGATGGAGATTTCCTTGCCGGCGATGGTCGCCGTAGCTGTCTCCGCCGGACTCTTGGGCGGGGCTTTGGGTTGAGCAACGAGGGTGAGCGAGGAAGCCGCAAGAAGGCTGGCGGCGAGAAGAAGATGCTTCATGTAGTTTCTCCTCCTGGAGAGACGCGAAAATGGGATGGAAGTCTCACCGCGATGATTTTCGCACCGCAGGCCATGGACACGGAAGCCACAACGCAAAGCCTGCTATGATGCGGCGCAAGGCATTGGCATTCTATGCAGCAGACAAACACAAACCATTCCCCAGGTGAAATGCTTCGCGCGGCCGTGTGTGAAGAGAGGCCTCTGCAAGTGGCCGGCGCGATCAACGCCTATACTGCGCGGCTGGCCGAGGCAACGGGATTTCGTGCGCTGTATCTTTCCGGAGGCGGCGTGGCAGCGAACTCGCTTGGGATGCCGGACCTGGGTATCAGCACGATGGACGATGTTCTGACAGATGTACGCCGGATTACCGACGCTACGAGTTTGCCGCTGCTGGTGGATATCGACACAGGTTGGGGTGGCGCCTTCAACATTGCACGAACCATCCGATCGATGACGAAGGCCGGCGCTGCAGCTGTCCACATGGAAGACCAGGTTGGACAGAAGCGCTGCGGGCACAGGCCCGGCAAGGAAGTGGTTCCGGCCGATGAGATGGTGGACAGGATTAAAGCCGCTGTCGACGCACGCATAGATGAGTCGTTTGTGATTATGGCGCGCACCGACGCATTGGCCAGCGAAGGACTAGCAAAAACGCTTGAGCGCGTACGGGCATACGTCGAGGCCGGCGCGGACATGATTTTTGCCGAAGCGGTGACGGAACTGAGTCAATATACAGAGTTCCGTAAGGCCGCGCGTGTGCCGATTCTGGCCAACATTACCGAGTTCGGCAAAACACCGCTATGGACACGCGATGAACTTGCAAACGCCGGGGTGGACATTATTCTCTATTGCTGTGGCGCATATCGCGCGATGAACGCCGCAGCATTGAAAGTCTACGAAGCCATTCGCACCGAGGGTACGCAGAAGAACGTGGTGGAGTTGATGCAGTCGCGCGAGGATTTGTACAGCTATCTTGGCTATCACGCATATGAGCAGAAGCTGGATGATCTATTCGCACACCGCAAGAAAGAAGAGTAACGAGCCGGATTGCGGGTGCGCGGCTCCAGGAGCAGTCCAATGAGTGAAGTATCGATCCACACGTCCGGATTCAAACCTAAGAAATCGGTGGCATTGAGTGGAACACCCGCCGGCAACACGGCGCTGTGCACGGTTGGCCGCAGCGGCAATGACCTGCATTATCGCGGCTACGATATCAAGGATCTCGCAGCGCACTGTTCGTTTGAAGAAGTTGCGTATCTATTGGTGCAGGGCAAACTACCTACATCAGGAGAGCTCGCCCTCTACGAAACAAGGCTGAAACAGCATCGTGGATTGCCTGCCGCAGTGAAGCATGCACTGGAACTGCTTCCGGCATCGGCGCACCCGATGGATGTGCTGCGTACAGGCGTAAGTGTACTGGGATGCGTGGAACCGGAAACCGCAGCACACAGCGACGAGGGAGCGCGTGCGATTGCCGACCGGCTGCTGGCTTGCCTGCCATCTATGCTGTGTTACTGGCTGCAGTTTGCGCGGCATGGACGGCGCATTGAGGTAGAGAATGAGGAGAACTCGATTGCGGCGCACTTCCTGCACCTGCTGCATGGAAAGGAGCCAAGTGCGCGGTGGATTCACGCGATGCAGACATCATTGATTCTGTATGCGGAGCACGAATTCAACGCATCGACCTTTACCGCGCGCGTAATCGCTGGAACCGGATCGGATATGCACTCGTGTATTACGGGTGCAATTGGCGCACTCAAGGGGCCCAAGCATGGCGGCGCAAATGAGGTGGCGCTGGAAATTCAGCAGCGGTATGCGACGCCGGATGAAGCCGAGTTCGACATCCAACGGCGTGTTGCCGATCGCGAAGTAATCATCGGGTTTGGACATCCGGTGTACACAATCAGCGACCCACGCAACGAGATGGTGAAGAAGATTGCGCACGATCTGGCGACGGATGAGGAAGGCAAGCGGTTGTATGCGATTGCCGAACGCATTGAGACCGTGATGCATGACGCCAAACGGATGTTTCCGAATCTCGACTGGTTCAGTGCAGTGGCCTACCACCTGATGGGTGTCCCCACGGATTTGTTTACACCGCTGTTTGTGATGGCGCGAACTGCCGGTTGGAGTGCGCATGTAATCGAGCAGCGGCAGGACGGAAAGATTATCCGGCCGTCGGCCAATTACACGGGACCGGAAGATTTGAAGTTTATGCCGATCAGTGAACGCGGATAGCGCACGAACAGATTTTGTTCATTTTTACAATCAAAGATCAAGGATTCAATTGTGTCTTCACACATCAGCAATGAGCGTCCGGCTCCGGACCAGGTGATTGTCGATATCGCGGAGTACGCGCTCGGTTACGAGATCAAGAGCGACCTTGCTTACGAAACAGCGCGTTACTGCCTGATGGATACGCTGGGCTGTGGATTGGAGGCGCTCGAGTATCCAGCCTGCACCAAGCTGCTGGGGCCGACTGTGCCGGGGACTACGGTCCCAAACGGCGCACATGTTCCGGGAACAAACTACGTACTCGACCCGGTACAGGCAGCGTTCAGCATTGGAGCGATGATTCGCTGGCTCGACTTTAACGACACTTGGCTGGCCGCAGAGTGGGGGCATCCTTCGGATAACCTTGGCGGCATTCTTGCCGTGGCCGACTGGCTAAGCCGCGTCAACATCGCTGCCGGACGTGCCCCGCTGACGATGCGCGATGTGCTGACGGCAATGATCAAAGCGCATGAGATTCAAGGCTGTATTGCCCTTGAGAACTCGTTCAACAGGGTTGGCCTGGACCATGTGGTGCTGGTGAAGGTGGCTTCAACCGCAGTGGTATGCAAGCTGCTGGGCCTGACGCGCGAGCAAACAATCAACGCAATCAGCCTGGCATGGGTGGATGGACAGAGCCTGCGCACGTATCGTCACGCGCCGAACACGGGATCGCGTAAGAGCTGGGCGGCCGGCGATGCAACAAGCCGCGCTGTACGGCTGGCACTGATGGCGCAGGCAGGCGAGATGGGTTATCCCTCCGCGCTGACGGCAAAGACATGGGGTTTTTATGACGTATCGTTTCGCGGACAGCCATTCAAATTTCAGCGGCCCTATGAAAATTATGTGATGGAGAACGTGCTATTCAAGATCAGCTTTCCGGCTGAGTTCCATGCACAAACGGCTGTGGAAGCCGCCATGACGATTGCTCAGCGGATGAAAGCCAAGGGGCTGGGAGCCGACGCGATTCAGTCGATCACAATTCGGACGCATGAGGCGTGTCTTCGAATTATCGACAAGAAAGGGCCGCTGGCGAATCCAGCGGACCGCGATCACTGCGTGCAATACATGATTGCGATTCCGCTGATCTTTGGGCGGCTGACGGCAGCGGATTACGAGGATGCCGTGGCGGCCGATCCGCGTATTGATGCATTGCGGGCGAAGGTGGAGTGTATCGAAGAGCCCCAATTCACGCGCGATTATCACGATCCCGACAAGCGTTCGATTGCGAATGCGCTGCGCGTGGAGTGTGCGGACGGAAGTGTCTTTGAAGAAACAGTGGAGTATCCAATTGGGCACAAACGCCGCCGCGCGGAAGGAATGCCACTGCTGGTGGAAAAGTTCCGGCGGAACCTGGCGCGCAGGTTCGATACGGAACAACAGGAAAGGATTCTGGCAGCTTCACTGGATGCGAAAGGCCTGGCTGAAATGCCGGTGCATGCCTACGTGGACCTCTACATACCACCCGAAGTGAAGTAAATGAATGTTGGATGACGAATGTTGCCGCACTTGGGCCGCGCGTGATTGACTTGTGCCGAAGGAAAAACGGCAATGGGATACATCCTCGCACTCGACCAGGGAACGACAAGTTCACGCGCAATTCTCTTTGACGCAACCGGCTCAATTGCCGCAGTGGCGCAGCACGAATTTCAACAATTTTATCCGCAACAAGGCTGGGTGGAACACGACCCTACGGAGATTCTGACAAGCCAGATGGCCTGCGCTGTCGAAGTGCTGGGCAAAGCCGATGCGCGCCCGCGCGATGTAGCGGCCATTGGCATTACGAACCAACGCGAAACCGTTGTTGTATGGGACCGCGCGACAGGCAAGGCGATTCATCCTGCAATTGTGTGGCAGGACAGGCGAACAGCGTCGAAGTGCCGTGCGCTGGAAGAGAGCGGGGCAGGAGAAACCATCTCGTCAAAGACAGGGCTCGTAATTGACCCGTATTTCTCCGCGACGAAGGTGCAGTGGATTCTGGAGAACGTGCCCGGAGCGAAGGAAAAAGCCGCGCGCGGCGAGCTGGCCTTTGGCACGGTCGATTGCTGGCTGATCTGGCACCTGACAAGCGGCAAACGCCACGTGACCGATGTGACGAACGCGTCGCGCACGCTGCTGTACAACGTGGTGAAAGGCGAGTGGGATGAAGAGCTGCTGCGCCTGTTTGGCGTGCCGCGGTCAATGATGCCCGATGTAGTGTGGTCAAGTGAGAACGTAGGCGACGTGAGCACCACACTCGGGCTGGGCGGGATCACGATTGCGGGTATTGCCGGCGATCAGCAGGCAGCGCTGTTTGGGCAGATGTGTTGGAACAAAGGCGAAGCCAAGAACACCTACGGAACCGGATGCTTTTTGCTGCAGAACATCGGTACGGAGTTTGTGCGGTCAAAACATCGGCTGATTACGACGGTCGCGGCGAGTGCCCAGAAACGGCTCGAGTACGCTTTTGAGGGCAGCATTTTTATCGGCGGCGCGGTTGTGCAGTGGCTGCGTGACAACCTGAAGCTGATTGCAGCATCGAATGAGGTGGAGGCACTGGCGAACAGCGTTCCAGATGCGGGCGGAGTGGTATTTGTCCCCGCGTTTGTAGGATTGGGTGCTCCGCATTGGGATCCGCATGCAGCCGGATTGCTGATTGGATTGCGGCGCGATACTTCGCCGGGGCACATTGCACGCGCGGCACTGGAAAGTATTGCTTTCCAGGTTGCGGATGTGTTGGAGGCAATGCAGAGTGAAACAGAGGCACCGCTTGAGGCGCTTCGCGTGGATGGTGGTGCGGCAGTGAACGATCTTATGATGCAGTTCCAGGCCGATGTGCTGGGCGTACCGGTGGTGAGGCCTGAGGTAACGGAAACGACGGCGCTTGGAGCCGCGTATCTGGCCGGGTTGGCGGCCGGTTTCTGGTCGAACAGCGATGCATTACGGTCAGGCCAACGCAAGGATGCGCGCTTTGAGCCAAAGATGAACGCAAACGAACGCGCAATGCGGCGTGAGCGCTGGCGTAAAGCTGTGGAGCGGTCAAAGAACTGGACGGAGTAAGGGAGAACGGTGCATGCGCAGAGAAGAGATGGTGCAGCGGCTTCGCGAACGCGCCGCAAGGCAGGAACCCTGGGACATTGTGGTGATTGGCGGCGGAGCCACGGGCATGGGAGTGGCCGTTGATGCGGCTGCCCGCGGCTTCGATGTGGCACTTGTGGAGGCTCACGATTTTGGAAAAGGCACGAGCAGCCGCAGCACGAAACTGGTGCACGGCGGAGTACGGTATCTGGAGCAGGGCAATGTGGCACTGGTGATGTCGGCATTGAAGGAGCGCGGACTGCTGCGGCAGAACGCGCCGCACCTGGTGCATGATCTGGCTTTTGTGGTGCCGAATTATTCGTGGTGGGAAGCGCCTTTTTATGGAATCGGATTGAAGCTTTACGACGTACTTGCGGGGAAGTATGGGTTCGGCTCGTCGAAACTGCTGAGCAAGGAAGAGACTCTGGAACTGCTGCCGGCACTGGAACCGGAAGAGCTGCGCGGCGGCGTTATCTACTACGACGGACAGTTTGATGATTCGCGGCTGTTGATCCACCTGGCCATGACGGCAGCCGATCACGGCGCGACTGTGGTGAATTACTTCCCTGCAATTGAGCTTCTGCGTGACGACGAGGGCTACGTGAATGGGCTGACTGCGCGTGACGCGGAGACCGGCGAGGAATTGGCGATTCATGCTCGGGTTGTAATAAATGCGACAGGCGTGTTCACGGATTCGGTGCGCAGGATGGCAGATGCGCATGCGGAACCACTGCTTGTAACAAGCCAGGGAATTCATCTGGTGTTTGACCGTTCGTTTTTGAGGGGCGACACCGCGCTGATGGTGCCACGCACAAGCGACGGGCGCGTGCTGTTTGTCATTCCATGGCATGACCACGCGGTTGCCGGAACGACGGATACTCCCGTAGATGCTCCCAGCCTTGAGCCAAAGGCGCTGGACGAAGAGATCGCATTCATTCTGGAAACAGCCGGAAAGTATTTAACGCGACGGCCAACGCGCGCCGATGTGCTGGCTGTCTATGTAGGATTGCGGCCGCTGGTGAGGGGAGATGGAAAGACGTCGGCGCTGTCGCGCGATCACGTGATTCACGTGGATCCGTCAGGATTGTTGACAATCACCGGAGGGAAGTGGACAACCTACCGGCACATGGCCGAAGACTGCATGGACCATGCAATTACGCTGGGCCATTTGCAGGAAAAGTCCTGCACAACGAAGACGCTGCGCATCCATGGCTATCACCAGTATCCAGAGATGCTGGGAGCGCTGTCTGTCTACGGCGCCGATGCCGATGCCATTCGAAAAATTGCGCACGAGATGCAACTGAACGAACAGCTGCATCCGAGCCTGCCTTATATTGAGGCAGAAGCCGTGTGGGCTGCACGCAGCGAGATGGCACGTAGTGTGGAAGACGTACTTGCACGTCGTACAAGGGCTTTGTTCCTTAATGCACGCGCTGCTTCTGAAATGGCTGAGCCGGTTGCACGCCTGATGGCCAATGAACTTGGATACGACCAGGCGTGGATCGATGCGCAGGTGGCGGATTTCCAGGCGCTCGCGCAACAGTACACTGTGAGCTAAGCAGAACAACGGAGGTTGCCATGGCAACTGCATGCCGTCACGCGGCGGACTTTATCAAGAAGGTAAAGCCCAGAACAAAAGGATGCGAAGAGTGCCTGAAGATGGGCGACTCGTGGGTACATCTGCGAATGTGCCTTGAATGCGGTCACGTAGGCTGCTGCGACTCCTCGAAGAATCGTCATGCGCGGGCGCACTTTCACACCACGCAGCATCCGATCATCCAATCAGCCGAGCGGGGTGAAGACTGGCGCTGGTGTTACCTCGACGAAGCTTATCTGTAGGGCAGCAGGGCTATCGCGCCAACCACGGATATTCAGTCACCTGTGGAGTCACGCGCGGATGGATGGATGTTGGACCGCCTTTATCATTGATGACATTCGAGATTTCGCCCAGATTGCCGAGTGCCACGGTGATCATGTGATGAAAACGCACACCGGGCGTGTTTGGCGCTTCGATCGCGCGGCTGAGACTGACATTAGGCTTAAGGAAGACGGAGTAGATACCGAGGCCCCAGGCCTCATGTGACGTAACTGAGTCCGCGACTTTGTAGGAAGCCCAGCCATTGACGCCTTTAGCCGAGGTAAAACTCTGCTGGTTGGGTGGATCGTAAGGAATTTCGGATTGATAGAAATACGTGCGACCGCGATTCCCATTCCATAAGACCTGAAATTTCTGATGATGCTCCACAAACAGGCCGTATGCCGTGACATCGTCTGCATTCACGATCAAGCCGTAATCACTTGTATTCAGATTCCAGCCAACGCCATTGCCGTGATCGGCGCGCCAGATCCATGTGTGGTCGACGATCGTACCGTTCGCATTGATTTCCAGATTGACATGTGCCTTGCCTACCGCCGCACCGCCCACACGAAAAAAAACATCATGCAGAACAATTGGATTTTGCGCGTGGCGCGCGGCACTGTGAACAGGGCCGACCTGCAACAAAATGTGCGATTCTTTCGGGCCCGCATCGAATAAGACCCCGGCTATATCGATACCATCGACGTCCGCAGTGGTCATGGCCGGCGTTCCGTTCATGGGCTTGAGCGTTGCAAAGCCGAGTCCGAGCACGATGGTATTGGGGTGCGTGATGCGGATTGGTTCAGCGAGCTGATAGATGCCGGGCGTCAGCAGCAAACTTTTGCCTTTGGCGAGCTGCGCGTTGATGGATGCGGCCGAGTCGTCGCCGGCATGCGCAATGTAGAAACTGCTCAACGGAATAGAACGGCCTGGCGTCTGACCTTTACCCCAGGTGATCCCGATACTATCTCTGCGCAACTCCGGAACCAGAACACTCCAATTGCCTTTGCTATCGACCATGAGAAAGGGCTTTTCACGTACAACAGGAGTTTGAGGGATGGTGGTGTATGGCGGCTTTGGCCAGGTTCCGTTCGGCGGACGATTCACGCCAACGAAAACCATATTCCAGTTAGACCCAGTCCAGCTTTTCCAATCTGTGTTGCGTGAAATCCATTGTTGTTGCGATCCAGAATCGACATTGCCATCGATTAGGGAATCGGAAATCCATCCTCCGCTGGCCCAGCCGCGATGCTGATGGAGCACGAGATTGCCGCGCACATGCATGCGGCGGAAGAATACGGCTTGCGAAACGGCCCATTGCATGGCTCCGCCCGCCGGAGCGACTGAGAAACCTTCCACGCCACGCCAGAAAGTGCATGTGGCATTGTTGTGGGGGAGGCTCGCGTCTGCATGGACGTTGCCGACGATCTGAACATCGTCTGGCGAAGCGCCGAGACCCAGCACCTGTGTGTAGTAGCCGACGGGAACATCGACTTGATATTTGCCCGGCAGGAAGAGGATGGCATCGCGACGGGGACCGAACTGACTGTGCTCCTGTGCCGTATAGATGGCATCAATCTTTTGTTGAACAAGCTGCACTGGCATGTCCGGAGTCACGACCAGAACATTGGAACCGAGATCGGGCTGCTTGCCGGGCGGAGCAGCGCAAACGAATGGTGCGCAGGCAGAAACGATGGAAGCCGCAAGGAGTAGACGATTAGTGCTCAGACGGATGCCTGAATGCGAGTAGCGCCTGTTGCGCGCCAAAATGTTGGGCTCTGCCATGCGCAGCCATGGTACACAGCCACACATACTTAATGAAAGCATGCGCGGCTGCGCAATCCATCAGGCAAGTTCGAGTTCGATGGACTTGGCTGCCGCATCGAGTTTCGCGATTTTGAAGCTGCGAATCTGACCTGCCTGGAGCGGTTCTGGACCTGCCGAAGGAGAAGGTGCGTTGCCTTTCCAGCGAGCCTGCAGCATCGAAGTCAGCGAAGACAAATCGGCTGCCGCTGTCGACAACGCCGGTGCTTCACTCTTCGTTGCTTTCACTGCGCAAATGCCACGCACGCCTTCGCCCAGCTCCACGATCGTGCGGCCGCCGATGACTTCGACCACGCGGCCGGAGACGGCATCGCCAACTTTGTGTTCGGCGAGGTACTCGTCGAGGCCCGTTGGGATGAGCTGCTTCATGCTGAGCTTGATCTGGCGTTTTGCCGAGTCAATTCCAAGCACCTGCGCTTGCACGGTCTGGCCCTCGTGCAGAACTTCTGACGGATGATTGAGCCTGCGGTCAGCCACCATCTCGCTGATATGCACCAAGCCTTCGACACCCTCAGCAATCTGCACAAATGCGCCAAACTTCATCAGCTTTGTAACCGGGCCTTCAACCTGTGCGCCAACCGGGAAGCGTTGTGGAATCTCGCTCCATGGGTCAGTAACGGTCTGCTTGAGACCGAGTGCGAGACGGCGCTCCTCCGGCTTGATGGAGAGTACGACAGCATCCACCCAATCGCCCTGGTTCAAAACATCAGAGGGATGACGAACTTTCTTGCCCCACGCCATCTCCGAAATATGAATCAGGCCTTCCACTCCAGGCTCGAGCTCTACAAAGGCTCCGAAATCAGTAATGCGCACAACCGTTCCACGCACACGCTGGTTGGGCTGATATTTCTGCGGAACCGATTCCCACGGCTCGGGCGTGAGCTGCTTGAGGCCCAGTGAGATCTTCTTTGTCTCTGGATCAATCTTGAGGATGCGGACCTGAAGCTGCTGTCCCACACCGAGCGCGTCCTCAGGCTTGCCGATGCGTGTCCACGCAATGTCACTCACATGAAGCAGACCGTCGAAACCGCCGAGATCGACAAAGGCTCCATAACTGGTAATGCTGCGCACCGTTCCGGCAACAGTGTCCCCGGCCTGGAGCGAAGATAGCCTGTCCTGTGCGGCGGCGAGCGCCTGCTCTTCAAGCACGACACGGCGATCAACGACAACGTCTTCCTCCGTGGTGTCGAGCTTGGTGATGCGACAGGTGATCTCCGTTCCGACAAGCTTTTCGAGCTCTGCTGCATCGCGCGTGCCGCTGCGGCTGGCAGGCATGAAGGCGCGCACTCCCAGATCAACAGTGAGCCCACCCTTGACGACACCAGTGACTGTGCCGATGACAGCAAGCTTCTGCGCAAAGGCTTCTTCGAGCGCGGTCCAGTCGCGGGGCTGGGCAACCTTGAAGCGCGAAAGGGCATAATAGCCATCTTCTGTACGGCCCTTGATAGACACGGGAATGACGTCGCCCGGTTTGACGGGAGTGGTGTCGCGCTCGAAGACTGCGCGGGGCAGAACGCCTTCAATCTTGTAGCCGATGTCGAGAAAGACACGCTCAGCGTCGAGACTGATCACGGTTCCCTGCAACTGCGCAGGACTGTCTTGCGCCTTTGGCTTGTGGGCGCGATCGAAGTCGGCGAGGATGTCAGCGAAGGACTCCTCAGGCTCGGGCGCGGCTTCAGGCACGACATCAGACGTGGGCTCAGAAGCAGCTTCAGGAGCGGTGGGCACGGGGGCTTCAGTGGCGGGGAGTTCGGGAACTTCGTCGGTCATGGTGTGTACTTTCCTATTGTCCCATGTAGGGCGACAACAGGGATAAACGGTGGAATCGAGAATCCGGTAGGCTGGAGCTATGAGCGTTTTTGACGAGAGAAGAACCGATCTGGAGCGGCACGAGTTTATGATGGGCCTGGAGCGCGGGCGGCTGGCGGTGGCGCTGGACCTGCTGACTGACTCATTAATCATGGTGGGCCAGCACGGGGTCTATTGCACATCGAGCCGGAATCCCGGAAAGCCGGCACTTGACCTGCAAGCTGTAATCTCTGGCATGGAAGGCGCCAAAGCGCTGATACAGAGCGTGATGGAAGAGCTCCGGCAACAGCGCGAAGCCGCGCGTGACGCAAGCTAACAGGATTCGATTGGAGCCTGTGGCGTGCCTTGAAATGCGGTATGCTGGAAGAGCGCGCCCGTAGCTCAGCTGGATAGAGCGAATGCCTCCGGAGCATTAGGTCGGGAGTTCGAATCTCTCCGGGCGCACCATTTCTCGCAACTTGCCGCGCAAACACCTGCACACAAACCTGTACACGATGTGAGGTCGGCACGCCCGGCGTGTGCGACCCTGACAGGAATTGCATGCATTGGAACTTTCCGTTTAGCGCCATTCAGATTCTGTGGATTTTGACCTTTGCCGCCCACCTGGTTCTGCTGGTAGTGCTGATGGGGCGCGAACGGACAAAGCGCTTTCCCTGGTTTACAGCCAGCATCGCTCTGGCAGCGCTGCGGCTGGTGTCGAGCCGGCTTCTGTATGGCAGGATTCCGCAGATCACAATGGGCGAAATCTTTATCACCATGGCCGACGTTTCGGCGGTGGTGGGCTTGCTTGTTGCGGTGGAAATGGCGCGAAGAGCGTTCAAGGGAGCCCAGAAGAAGTGGTGGATTACCGGCATACTGGGACTGGCAGCCGCAGGTGGCGCAGTGCTTTTTTTCTGGGGGCCGTGGCCGCAATGGAAGTCGCTTACCGCAGATGGCCTTTTGGCTCACCTGAGTCTGATGCAACTGGCAGCGCAGAAAACGGCCATGCTGACCGATGTGTTGACCATTGGGCTGGGCATATTGGTTCTACTGCTGGGAGCGAAGTTTGGAGCAGGATGGCGAAGCCACGTTCAGCGTATTGTGATTGGCCTGATGACGGCTTCGATTTCTCAATTGGCGTTACAGGGCATCTGGGAAGTGATTGCGCACAAGGTTGTGCCTCACTCACAGGCTGAGTATGAACGGCTGATTGGACTGCATGACAAGCTGCTGAATGCGAATAACGCTGTCTACTTTCTAGTGCTGGTGTGGTGGATTGTGTGTCTTTGGATGGAGGAGCCGGGAACCAAGGCAGGCATTCAATCGACAACGGACCACGAGAATGCCGTGCCATCTGCTGACGCAGGGGCTCTGCTCGATGGAGAAGAGGCACAGAGCTAGTCAAGGTGTGGCGCGTCAGGCGGCGAAATCGATAAAGCCACGCTCAGGATTGGTGGAAACGAGCTTAACGGTGATTTTGTCACCGACATCCAATCCTTTGGCGCCACTCACAACCATTCCTTCAGCATGCGGATCAAGGGTGCGCACAAACGTGCCGTATTGATTGACGCCCGTAACGATGCCGCGGAAGCTTTGACCGATGCGCGGATGCAGCACGACAGCGGCAATTCGCTTCTGCATTTCGCGCTCTACTTTGCGCGCCGCATCTTCCATCAGCGTGCAGCGCTGTGCAATCGCATCGAGGTCGGCCTGGGAGTAAGGCTGCGGCCTGTTCTCGAACAGCGCCTTCAGCAATCTCTGCGTCACCATGTCTGGAAAGCGCCGGTTGGGCGCGGTGCTGTGTGTATAGTCCTGCACGGCCAAACCGAAATGCCCTGGAGAGGCTTCATTGGGCTTAACCAGAACATATTCGCCGGGCCCCATGAGCTTGACGACCGTCAGAGACAAATCGGGAAAGTGATCGGGATCCTTGGCACGCTGGGCGAGGAGGAAGTCGTTGAGTGCTTTGGAATCAGGTTCCTGAGGCAAATGCGTCCCCAGGCCGTCAGCAACCTGCACAATACGATCCCAACGCTTGGGCGTGCGCACCACGCGGCGAATGGAGGCCACACCTGCCTGCTCAAATGTACGCGCAATGATGCCGTTGGCCGACACCATGAATTCTTCAATCAGTGACGTGGCACGGTTCTTCTGCTGACGCTTGATATCGATCGCTTCATCGGCAAGCATGACCGGCCGTGTCTCCACGGTTTCCAGGTCAAGGGCACCGTGCTGAAAGCGGCATCCGACCATATGGCGGGCGGCCTCATCCTGGAGCCTGAGTTGCGCGGCGAGGTCAGCATTGGCGGCGACCTTTTCCGGTGCGGGTCCGGAGCCTTCAAGCCAGGCACCAATGGAATCATAGGCAAGCTGTGCCTGATTGCGAACAATTGCACGATAGGCCTTCCCATCTGCCACACATCCCGCAGGATTGATGGTGAACTCAATGACAAGGGCTGCACGGTCCTCGTTTTCGTTGAGCGATGTGATGCCTTCGGAGAGTTCCGTTGGCAGCATGGGGAATACTTTGACACCGGTATAAACAGATGTGGTCTCAGAGCGCGCATGACCATCGATGCCGGTTCCCTGCGCAACGCGCGCATCAACATCCGCCACTCCGACCAGGATACGTATCCGGCCATCAGCGAGGCGCTCAGCCCATTCAATCTGATCGAGATCCTTCGACGTGTCGTTGTCGATAGAGGACCACAGCAAATTGCGCAGATCCAGAATTCCATTGGATGTATTCACGGGCGGTTGAAGAGCAATCTGTCGAATTTCAGATTCCGTGTCTTCAGGAAAATCAGGTTGAAATCCGTGCTCGATCATGCTGGAACGCGCCGCAGCGATCAGATTGAAGTGCAAGGGATGAGAGGAGTTCATCGAGAGAAATTCACCTCAGGGGACGACATGCCAGCCTACCACGGCTGTATGGGAGCACAGCACAGGCAAGAAAAAGGGTGGCTCTTGAAAGCCACCCCTCCAGTTGAACGAGTACAGAGATTACATGATTCCGAGATCCTTCAGAACCTGTGGCTTTGCCTCATCAACAGCGAGCAGATTGTGGCAGGCAGAACAATCCTGCGTAATCGACGTTCCATCCTTTGCCACATGGTCGCCATCGTGACAACGGAAGCAGCCAGGGTAGTTCATATGGCCGATATTATTCGGGTGTGTGCCCCAGGTGACTTTCATAGAAGGAAACACATTCTGCGAATAGATCGTGTAGAGTTCCTTGCCCGCTGTATTTATAAGAGTGGCCTGTGCAGCAAGGACTTCAGGATGCTGCGAGCGATAAAAAGCCAGCAGCCCCGCAGGAATCTTCTGACGAGCTTCTTCCTGTGAAGAGTATGTTGCCTTCAGCAGTTCCAAACCTTCTTTATGAATCCAAGGCAGTTTGGGGCTGATTGCTCCCCCTGCCATGGCGCGGTTCAGCGCATCTTCCGGCGTTTGCATGGTATGCGCGGCACGATTATGGCAGTCGATGCAATCCATCACCCGACGTTCACCCTTGGGCATGGCACCGTTCAAAGCGGCCGACTCAAAAACAGTCTTGGAACCGTCAGCATTCGTCTTTTCTACCCAGGGAATCGTCTGCCTGCCATTATCAGTCGCGATGTATTCGATGTGGCCAAGGTGGACACCATGAATACCTGTGAGGTGTGAGAGAGAATCAACACCGCCGAGATGAAGAACGACGACTGTCTGAGTCTCCGAGTTCTGCTCATCGTCGGCAAAGGTCGATTTGACAAGCAGCTTTTCTCCAACAAACCTATCCGGCGTATGGCAACTCTCGCATATCTCTCGCGCAGGGCGAAGATTGCGTACGGGAGAAGGAATCGGCTCAGGATAATTGGGAATAATATTGGGCGCCAAGTGCGCAAAGGGGTGAGTCGTGACCTCAATCAACTGTTTGGTGCCGTTGATTTTGGCTTCGACATAGGATCCAGCTCCGGTGCCGATATGGCACTCAACACAGGCTACGTGCGAATGTGCCGAGACTCTGTAGGCGGTATATTCTGGCTTCATCACATGGCAGGCCTGGCCGCAAAACTGCGGTGAATCCATATATTCCGCGCCGCGATAACTGGCAATTGAGACAACGAGCAGATTCACGATTGTGGCGACAAGAACGATATCGACACCGTGCCGGAAAATATGGTCGTTGAAATCAACTTTAGGAAATTCGGCTGGAATTTCACCTGTAGCCTTGAGCTTTCTTCGACGCATAAAAACGCCGATCGGGATCAGGGCCAATCCAGCAATAAAAACTGCCGGCAGGATGAGGTAAAAGATGATGTTGAGATAGGGATTGTTGATGGACCGGCTAAAGAGTTCAATGACCCAGTAGCTGATCATTGTTACGCCGGATGCGGTTGTGATGGCGCCGCCTAAAAGGCTAATGGGATTGTTACCGAAGAATAGCGCCGGCCGAACCCAGTTCTGACGAAATTTTTCCAGCATGAACCTGCTGCCCCCGCGAGTTAGGGTCCGGTCCGTGCCACAGCACAGACCGGACAGGATTCACACTACTTCAAAGAACGGAAGTACTTGACTGCCTCAGTGATCTGAGCCTCGGTCAGTTTGCCCTTGTATGCCGGCATCTTCCCTTTACCATCCGTGGTGGCCTTAATCATGTCGGCCTCGGAGAGCTTCTTCATTTCAGGAGATGAAAGAGGGAGAACCTTCATCATCTTGGCTGTGGGTGTATCTGCCTCACCCTTGGCACCATGACACATCTGGCATTTAGCCTTATAGGTTGCCGCGCCGGCAGACTGCGCCACGCAGGTAGAGGCCGCAAGAGCAACACCTGCAGCCAGCATCAACATCGATCGCACCAACGTCTTCATCTTCATGCTCCTTAGAAGTTTGGTTCCTTGCGGCGCACTCAGCCGTTTCAGAACTGTCTGTACATTTAATAACCCGACTACCAGCCTGACGCCGCGGTGTTGCCGTACTTTTTTCTTACTACTTGATGAACGTCCGGAAATATTCCACCGAATCCTTAATCTGCGAATCGGTCAATTTCCCCTTATACGCTTGCATCTTACCCATGCCGTTACGGACTGCGTCAATCATTTCTGTCAAATTCATCTTCTTAACGCTGGCGTCGGTCACCGGTTTCACTTTCAACATCTTACCCATGTTCGTGTCTGCCATTCCCGCCGCGCCATGACAGCTCTGGCATTTTGCGGTGTAAATCTCTTTCCCGCCGTTCTGTGCCCATGCTGTTGCAATGGCAGACACAGCAAGAAGCACAATACTCGCAATTCTAACCTTCGTGCTCACCTGGAATGCTCCTTTCGGGTGCGAAACCTCTCGCTGTCCCCTGTGACCACTTACTGCCGGCTTGTGAACCAAGTGGAACCCGGCGATAAGCCGGGTTCCAAGAACAACTCAAGTTGAAACGACCTGCATAGCTCTGAACCAGGTTTAAAGAACCCTTTTTCAGAATTCGTAGCGCATTGCAAAAGTCACGTTATTCGCGTGGAAGTTGCGCGGCGCAGTATAGCCGGCCGAGGTTGGGGCATTGCGTCCGGTAGCCAAGGACATATCGGCGCAAGGCACAATCGTTGCCGTTGTGGTGGTTGAGGTGCTGCAGTACTCTGCACCAGAAGCTCCACCTTCTCCGTAACCGTAGAAGTTATATTCCGCCTTCCATGTCAGTCCACGACGCAGCGTCCAAGCCAGCTTGACGAAGGGCGACTGATAGGTCGATTCCAGCGATCCATTGACTGCGCGGGCATCGGTGAAGAACTGGTTGCCGTTCACCGAGCTCACTGTGTAACCCAGATTTGCTTTTACCGCCTTAGTCGGTGCCACACTCAATGCCACCGATCCGTACTGCGTCGGCGCATCCATAAAGTCACGAGCGAACCAGTCAACAAGAACGGTCGTCGAGCCACGGGCAAAGATTCCGGGGCAGATCGCAGGAGTTCCGTCCGCATTCATGGTTGCGGTGCCAGCTTGCGTGGCACTTGCACCGCTTGTATAGCAAATGTTGGTTGCTGTGTAGACGGCTGTATAGCCGTAGTTCATGTCAAAGGAATAACGCTCGCTGGGGGCCAGTGAGGCTCCAACACCAAACATTCTGGTGTGGTCCACATGGTCGAGCGGGCCTTGATAGATCGTATCTCCTTCAGCCACAGCTTCCTGATTGTTATTCGTGTTGTTGTGGTGCTCGATGCTGCTAAAGCTTCCCGAGAAGATTGCCCACGGTTTGGGATGGAACTTGGTGTGTACACGATACCGCTGTGTCTGACGCGGGCTGACGGACGTGAATGCGTTATCAGCATAAGCCAGTTCCACCGTGCCATTGACGTCCCAGTTTGCCGCCGGACGGATCGCCGCATTGAAGATGCCGCCATTTTCGGTAATGTCCACATACCCATTGATCGGATCATTTTCTTCGAGGGGAATTGGGATGTTGTGCGGTTCTCCCTGCGAAATCCGTTGAGTCCTGAAGCGGTAGCCAAGCGCAAGCTGAATCCTCGGTGTCACATCCCAGCTTCCTGTCAAGAGGTTGCTGGTCCGTTTCAGGCCGAAGAAGTTCGGCGTTTCCACACCATTAATGCCATGCGGAAGTGAACCCGTTCCCGGGGTCAGCGTACCGGAATAGTTGATGGTCTGGTTGGGCGCGCCCGGTGTCGACAGGGTTTGCGGTGCAGGAACCAAGGAAGTGCCCGGTTCCTGGATATTCGAATAATCGATCTGATCGGCGATGCTGAATGCCGGCGCTACTTGCCAAATCGCACCAAAATCCACTGAAACCACAGAGCGATGCGCCGAAGCATAGCCGCCGGAATAGGTGCTCTCACGTACGGCACTTGTTGTGCCAGTGCTCAGACCCTGCGCATCCTCATAGTAGGCAGGCAGGTTCATATTGCCGCGGGTGTAGCTGATCATTCCGTTCAGCGACACGTTCTTGATACTTGTACTCTGCAGGCGGAAAGTCTCCGTCGGCGTAAGAATACGCGTGGGCTGGGTGCGGATGTAGCTTGTCACCACCGAGCAGGCCGGATTGATGATGGGCAGGCCACCGGATGTGTTAGCAGGCGAGACCATATCTCCACCGCCCATACTGGCCGAATTGCAGGCGCTGGATGAGTAGGGGCTCTGGCTATTCCAGTTGCCAAGATATGCCGGTGTGCCGTCGGCTTCCTGTACGAGAAAGCCATTCGGATCCAGGGTAAAGAAGCTGTCCGCCTTATAGTGCGTTACACGCTGTTCATAGGTCAGCCGCGTAGTCGGAACTGGCTTCCACTCAATGGCGCCAGAGAAGTCGTCCGTGCTGTTCCTCTGATACTGCTGAAGCAGCGCGTTGTACTTCATGATTGTGTACGTCGGACTAAGTGTCGGACCTTCCATGACATTCTGCGCATAGCCGACACGATAGGTCACTCGGGCCACCGGAAGAATAGTCAGATTGGTATCCGTCATCCTGCGCACTGTGTTAAAGAGCACCGATGAGTGGTTGACAGGTCCCCATGCAATGCTGCCCGTTGGCGACGCCGCCGGACCAATTGGAATCGACTGTCCCGGAGCAATATTCGGGTTACCCAACAGGTCGTAGTCGAAGTACTGCCGGCTGCGCCTGAAGAAGCCCGAAAAATCGTATGCCGTACCCTTTGAAAAATTCAGCCGCGCAAATGCAGCCGGGTCGCCACCGAAGCCACCGCTGACGGCGCTTAGTTCATCTACCCAGGTATGCTTACTGCCTGGCAGCGCACGCATCTGAAATGTCTGGCTGAGAACGCGCGGACCAGATTGCTGATTCACCAGCGTGCTGTACATGGCAGGACTACCGGTGAGTGAAGAGATGTGGCCGCCAATTTCCAGGGTTTGGTGGCTGGAAAAGCCTTCCGGCACGGTGAAATGTGTCGGAGTTGCCTGTGAACTTGCCGCGGCTTCAGGTTCCTGGGCCAAGGCCGCTCCAGACATAGCCAACAATGCCCCCATCCCGATACCCACGGCGGCATACCGAACAATGCCTCTAAGGGGCAATCTGCTGGTCAGCCGTGAAATCCGAATCATTTTCTTCATAATGAAGCCTCACTTAAACAAATGTCGCTCCCTGCGACGTGATCCCTTTTGAGCTGCGCCAAAACGTTCTGGAGATTGACAGCAGCAACGTCCGTCCGCCATTTAGCGGATAAATGCCTGACTCAAATTCGACCCGTGAATCATGGTGTGGCAGTCGATGCATGAGTTCTGCGAAGCAGAGCCGGCATCCAATCCGTGAACCGTTGAATTTGCGACCGGACTGTGGCACTGATTGCAGAGTGCATTGATGTTCGGCACGTTCAACAGGCGCGCGTTTTGCGAACCATGAGGAGTATGGCAACCGACGCAGCCTTCCGCCTTGACCGCTGCATGCTCAAACACAAACGGTCCACGTGTCTCCGTATGGCACTTGGTGCAAACCGCGTTCATGTCCGCAGTCGATTTCAAATTGTTGGGGCCGAAGGTACCGTGCGGATTATGGCAATCCGAGCAGCCCACAAGGCCTTCGTTCACCTTATGGTGGAACGGCATGTTAAACGACGACTTCACATCCGTATGGCACTGGAAGCACAGGGTCGGCTGCGGAGCCTTCAGCAGATGCGCCTCTTCCTTCGAAGCGTGTACGCTGTGGCAGCCCAGGCAACTGACATTCGCTTTTGCATGTGGCGAGCGCAGGAAATTCGGGTGGTCGCCGGCGTGGCAGGTCAGACACTTTGCATCCACTTCCTTGGCGGGCGCTGTGCCCGGATTGAAAATCTTGGTCTTGTCACCGCCACCTTCGACGTGGGCCTGACCCGGCCCATGGCAGTTTTCGCAGGTGATGCCGTTCTTGCCGTGCATCGCTGCCATCTTGGTATGAGGATTCGATGCAAACCCCTTTGCCACGTCTTCATGGCAAGTGGCGCATGTTTCCGAGCCGACAAAGCCGTTTGCGGTCGTATCCTTCTGCTGGGCGCGTGCTGGGATTGCAAATACCAACGCTGCTCCCAGGAGAACCAGCCCGGCTCTCAATCCCTGACGGGAAACCGGCCCGGCAGGAAACATTCTTTCTACTGCTGTAATCAGGAAGTTCTGCATCAATAGCCACCTCAAGCGCATTTACAACTCTGTGCTGCTCCAGATTCACATTATCGCGTAACCGATTTAGATTCAACGCGCAACAATGCTCTTAGCATTACCGATGTGATCGTAGCCCGAACTTTGTGCGTGCAAAGTTCACCACACAAAAAGCATGGTAGAGTTTTTGTTCTAAAAAGCCGGTGACTCCCATCACAAGCTTCAAAGATTTGTCGTCCAGAGACAAATTCCTCAATTGAGACTTGGACTATCAATATTTATGAGAAAAACCCTCGAATACCCCCTGGAAATGGCGCGCTGATTGAACGTGAGTTCCGTCACAGCGGACAAGCTTCATCTCAGTCACACTCAAGTTTTAATTAAAAGTGTTGGATGCCGTGACCGCCTGACATGACAAGTATGGATTGCGGCTATCTGCACGTGATTCGATCGCCTAAGGATGGATGCAATGGGCGCACTTGTTGGGGAACTTCAAATTGCCAGAACGACAAGACGGAGAAGTATACGGCTAGCCAACGAGACTCCAGTTGAATGCGCCGCATGCGATCAGACGAGATCCGGCTGGTTCTGTTCACTAGGAAGCGTTATTCAGTCAGAGATAGACCTGGTCGCTGCGGCCATTTTTCTACCCGCACAAACAACACTTTTCACGCAAGGCGAAGAGGCTCGCTGTGTCTATCTGGTCTGTAACGGCTATTTGAAGCTCTCCGTGGGCCGTCCGGGAGACCGGAGGACGGTTGTTCGGGTTGCAGGCCCGGGTACCATGCTCGGACTTTACGCCGTGTTGAACCACGGAGTATATGAGGTATCCACTGAATCCCTGACGGCATCGCAGATTCAACCTATTGAGAGAGGCCGCTTTTTGCAATATCTGGCAACGCACGAGGAAGCGCAGATGCGGGCAACGCAATGCCTGGGGTTTGAATATCGCTTTGCCTTGCAGTCCACATGCCGCATTGCCGGCGCCGAATCGGTAGCAGCCCGGCTGGGACGACTTGTAATCGATCTTGGCCAGCAGATTGGCATGCGCGGCGTAGACGGCAAGGTGAGCTTCCCGCAGTTGCTGACGCATGAAGAAATGGCATCGATGGCCGTAACAACGCGTGAAACTGTCACACGCACACTCGGACAATTCAGAAAGAAGGGCTGGATCTCGATTCAAAAGGCAATGATCAAGATCGAGGATGCCCGCGCGCTTGAATCGCTTCTTTAACAGGAAATTGTTTCTCTCCGATCTAATGCCTACCGATCTTCAGAGCGGGGGAGATATGATTTTGTTAAGGAGTGATGGACGTTCATGATTCGGACTCTTAGGGTGGCAGTTCTCAGTCTTGTGGGATTGGGAGCATATATAACGACTACGCTAGCGGCCCCCTTGCAGACCAACGTGATGTCCACTTCACCACAATCCCTCGACGAGTTTCAAAAAATTGAGGATAGCTGGTCGAACGCGATTAACGCGCGCGATCAGTACAGTCTCGAACTGGTCCTTTCCCCTCTTTTCGTCGATGTGGCAGCCACAGGCGACATTTCCACGCGCAACCAGATGGTTGCTTATCTGATTTCCGGCCAGGACAAATCCCTGCGGCTGGAACAAAAGGTAATCACCGTGCGCATGATGGGCGACGCAGCTGTTGTAAATGGAACCTATGTGCTCCATCACCAGACCGGGAGTGGTCCAGTGGACGACAAGGGCGTGTTTACGCATGTTTTTCAGCGAACGAGGAGCCGATGGGTCTGTATGAACTCCCAACGCACTCTTGTGCGCGAGGAAGCAACAGAAAAAGGCAAGAAAGGTTCCAAACCCGATCATGCTTTCCATTTGCCGGCCATTCTGAGACGGAATGACAAGCAGCAGTAACAACCGAAAATATCAGAAACTCCTAACGGTTGTACTCTTTGAGCAACTGCTGCAATCGATCATGCGGTAATTCAATGACAGTCCTCCCATCGACTCCGGTCATGGTCTTTGCACCGACCATCGCGTTGACGATTGCTTCCTCTGTGGCTTCGACTGTTGCGGTAAATAGCGGCGTGATGCGCTCGTTGGAGACTGTTTGTACGGTATTGGGGCCAGGGGGATCGTCAGCATGAGGATTGGCCGTTGAAAAAGCAATGAAGATGTCTCCGGAACTGTTGCCGGAGACAGACCCGGTACGCGCAAGACCCAGCGAGGCTCTACGGGCAAGCCGCTTGAGTTGATGCGGAAGCAGAGGCGCGTCAGTGGCCACAACAATGATGATGGAACCGACGTCACTCTGCGAGTCGCCTCCAGGCCGCGCATTGGGATGAAGTTGCGTATACGGCTCATTACCCGGCATCAATTTGCCTACAGGTACACCTGCAATGGTCAGCTGTGCGCGGCGGCCGCAATTGCACTGCACCAAAACACCGACGGTGTAGCCACCATCGTCTTTACCAAGGACACGCGAGGCTGTACCAGTACCTCCCTTGAAGCCGTAACAGACCATTCCAGTGCCGCCACCAGTATTGCCTTCCGGCACGGAGCCGGTTTTTGCCGCATCGAGTGCTGCATATACATCGGGTTTGTGCACGTGAAAGCCGTTGATGTCATTAAGCCAGCCGTCCCATGTTTCGGCAACAACAGGCAGGGACCACTCGTCTTCCTTCATCAGATGGTGGTCAATAGCCCAGGCAATGATCGAGTCGCGCACCATCCCCACGCTGTGCGTGTTGGTAATGGCGACTGGACCGGAAAGAAAGCCGGATTCTTCAACCCAGGTTGTTCCGGTCATTTCTCCATTTCCGTTCAGACTGAACCAGGCTGCATAGACAGGATCCACATTGAACTTGGGACGTGGAAAGATGACGGTAACGCCGGTACGAACAGGTCCGATGCCCACTTTCAGCGGGCCGTTTCCGCTGATGAGCGTTGTGGTTCCAACTTCCACACCGGCCACATCTGTAATTGCATTGAGAGGCCCCGGTGTTCCATCAAAGGGAACTCCGAGGTCACGGGCACGCACCGAAGCTGCGTTTTGAGCGGCACAGGACGCGAGAGCAACCACAAAGAGTGCGGCGCAGACAACAGCCTTGCGTGAATACATGCCTCACTGTACACCCGGTCTGTGATGGAAAAATCTTCTATTTTGAAGCAGCGGTACGTTGCGCACCCTGTACCTTGATGGACACATGTACAAGCGAGAGTGCAGCTGGAGTAACGCCCGGAATACGGCTTGCCTGGCCGATCGTAGAGGGGCGCACGCGTTCGAGCTTTTCGCGCATTTCCCGTGAGAGCCCACTGATGACACTGTATTCGAGCCAATCCGGAATCGCGACAGCTTCGGCTGCCTTCAGCTTCTCGATTGACTTCCTTTGCTGCTCAAGGTATCCGGCGAACTTGATTTCCGTCTCAACAGCGCGAGCTTCATTGTGGAAAAGTGCATGGCGCAATGCTGTGTCTTGCGCTGCGCGAGCAAACTCTGCAAGCACTGGATTCTCTGAGAGAACGCTGTGCAGCCCTCGAAGCACAGGCTCTATGGAAACTTCAGGGCGTTTAAGCAGTTGTGCCCACGTGAGACCGGCTGTTGTGTTGAGAGTTCCGAGACCCGCGGCGGAGAGCGCATCTGTATCTACCTTACGCGTGCGCAGAAGAGTCTCAAGAGCAATCATGCGCTCCTGCTTGGATTCGTAGGCAGCCCAGGCCTGATCATTGATAAGACCAAGCCTGCGTCCGTACGGCGTCAGGCGGCGATCGGCATTATCAATGCGCAGGTGCAGACGGAACTCCGCACGCGAAGTAAACATTCGGTAAGGTTCGTTCGTTCCCTTCGAGATCAGATCGTCGATGAGGATGCCGGTGTAGCCCTCAGTACGGTCCATGGTGAAGGGTTGTTCGCCCTTCAGCCAGAGCGCGGCATTAATACCCGCCATAATGCCCTGGCAGGCGGCTTCTTCATACCCGCTGGTTCCATTGATCTGGCCGGCAAGATAGAGACCAGTAAACGACTTTACGCGCAGGGTACGGTCCAGTTCCGTTGCGTCCACCGAATCGTACTCAATGGCATAGCCGGGACGCAGCATTTCCGCGTCTTCAAGCCCTGGGATGGAATGTACGATCTGCCACTGCATTTCCATGGGCAGTGAGGTGGACATTCCGTTGACATAGACCTCATGCGTGTTGAGGCCTTCCGGCTCAAGGAAGAACTGGTGCTGTGACTTGTCAGGAAATTTGACGACTTTGTCTTCGATCGACGGGCAATAGCGCGGACCAACGCCTTCAATCTGCCCCGAATACATGGCAGAACGATGCACATTTTCACGGATCAAACGCAACGTTTCAGGCGTGGTAAAAGCGATGTGGCAACTGACTTGTGGCTGCACAATTTGCTTTGTGCGGAAGCTGAACGGCGTTGGTTCGGCATCGCCAGGTTGCTCTTCAAAGCGATCCCAGTGAATGGTACGTCCATCGAGGCGCGGCGGCGTGCCTGTTTTGAGGCGGCAAGTGCGCAGACCCAGGCGGCGCAAAGCTTCGCCAAGCAATACGGATGCGGGTTCTCCACTGCGTCCTGCCGGATAGCGTTCTTCGCCACAATGAATGAGACCATTCAGGAATGTCCCGGTTGTAATGATGACGGCGTCAGCCATGAGCCTGCGACCGTCACGGAGCTTGAGACCGGTGACTCGACCCTGCACATGAGTGGGACGTGCAATCTCTTCAGAATCGGTAAATGCTGTTTCGGATTGAGATTCCGGATTCTCAATGACCAGATCGATCACTTCAGCCTGACGGATGTGGAGACCTGGCTGAGCCTCAAGAACTTCTCGCATTTTTACGCGATAGAGCTGTTTATCGCACTGTGCGCGGGGACTCCATACTGCCGGGCCGCGCGACGTGTTCAGCAGGCGAAACTGAATGCCGACAGCATCCGCGACCTCGCCCATGATGCCGCCGAGAGCATCCACCTCACGTACAAGATGGCCTTTGGCAACGCCGCCAATGGCGGGATTACAACTCATCTGCGCGATAAGGTCGAGGTTCATGGTGATAAGGGCGGTCTTCAGCCCCATGCGCGCGGCAGCCATGGCTGCCTCGCAGCCTGCGTGTCCGGCGCCCACCACTGCCACATCGTATTGTTCAATAAACGGCATTCCTTACTATTGTACGGAAATGTGAGTGTCAACTGCGTTTACAGCATCCATGGCTCCTCTATAATCGCGGCATCTCTTGTACTTCTGCACTTTTTGGAATGCCGACTGTCATGGGACTCTGTGGTTGCGGTAAAGAGTTTGAAGGAGATGCGCAGCAGTGCGAACGATGCCGCGCGCTCGCCGAGCTTGACCTGATTGCTGGTGCCGACGCCGCACAGATAGAGGGAGCATATCGCCGGATTGTCGAGGAATGGCAGCCCAGACGGCAGGACTCAGACCCCAAAATGCGCCGTATTGCGGAAGTGAAGCTTGCCGCTGTAAAAGCTGCGCATGCATTGCTTATTTCCGAAGAGCCTGTGACGGCAGCTTCAAAAAATGAAGACGCCAGCGAGACAACAGATGCTATCGCAGCAGAGGAGACGCCATCGCGGCGGAGCGATGCTCTGAAGCATCCGATGCTGCAACGTGGAGCGATACTGGTTGCACTTGTTTTCGCACTAACGGCAGGAGTGCTTGCAATCGACTTTGTACTCTCGAATACTTCCGCAACGGCGCCTGCTTATACCACCTTCAAAACAAACCTGAAGAACGCCTTTCGGGCACGTCTTGAAGACTGGAAGAAACCCTCCTCAGGTAAATCCGCGTCAACATCCGCACAAAATCATCCTGCAGATGAAGCTACCGTTTCCGGCAAACATGCAGGCCCCCCGGCGGCGCATGAGAGTGATTCAAGTTTGATGCGCGATCTGGCAGACGTACCCCATGCGAGTGGGACACAAGCCTATGTCACGCTTGGGCTTACACCACGTGAGGTTGCTGCTGTCCTCGGACCTCCTACTTCAGCCAGCTCGAAAGCACTCATCTATCGCAGCTCCGTGATCTATCTCAGAGACGGCTTTGTTTCCGGATGGAAAGTGGATCCTGCTGCGCACATGCCTGTGAGGCTGTGGCCGCGCCATGCGGTCGATCCGGAGCTGGATACATTCACAACCGGCTCGACCAAGGACCAGGTCATTTTTGTTCAGGGAACGCCCACTTTCGTCACAGACGACAAGTTCGGTTACGGCGACTCACAGGTTTTCTTCCAGGGTGGCCGCGTGGTGGGCTGGCTCAACAGCCCCGGGTCCGTTCCCCTCAAGGTGCACGAAGAGTAAGCCTCACCGCCCGACAAACAATGCGTTAGGTGCTACGATGCACCCAATACCCGTTGGCTTCATCCAAATGCACAGGAGGTCTGGCTGGATGGGTCTTTCCGAAGAGCATTGGAGGCGGCTTCCCGAATTTGCAACTTTCCCAGACGACGCCACGGCGGATGCTGACCAATCGCCGGAGGAGCTTGCCGAAGAAGGCCGCAAGATTCGCCGCTTGCAAATGGTAGTAAACATGGTCATGCAAGTGATCGCGCAGGACACATCACTGACGCTGGATGAAGCATCGGAGATGGTTGCAGATACGCGCCGGCTTGCACTGGGCATGTTTCCTGACAAGGAATTCGCGTTCAACCTGATTTACTGGCCGCGGCTGCAGAGGATGATGCGCGAACGGTTCAGGATGCAGTAGATTGCCATCTCGACCTGGCAGCTTGCATCACCCCGATCGCGCTTTCACTGCTGCGTGAATGCTAAGCAGTGTTTCCAGCAAAGGCTTGAGCAGCTTGAGATCGAGTGCGTTGGCGCCATCTGACTTGGCATGTGCCGGATCGTCATGCACTTCAAGGAAGAGCCCGTCGATGCCCGCGGCTACTGCAGCTCGAGCCAGCAACGGTATAAATTCAGGCTGCCCACCGCTTGTGCCGTTCGCGGCCGAAGGCTGCTGCACCGAATGGGTTCCGTCGAAGACAACTGGAGCCAGCTGACGCATGATGGGAAGCGAGCGGAAGTCGACAACCAGAGTGTTGTAGCCAAAGCTGGCGCCACGCTCGGTGAGAAAGACGCGTTCGTTGCCAGTGGAGCGAACCTTTTCGACAGGATGCGACATATCCCAGGGAGCCACAAACTGGCCCTTCTTGATGTTGACTGCGCGGCCTGTCTTACCCGCAGCAACAAGCAGGTCCGTCTGCCGGCAGAGAAAGGCAGGAATCTGCAAAATATCCGCGGCTTCGGCAACAATGTCGCACTGTGTAGGCTCGTGGACATCGGTCAGAATCGGGAGGCCTGTGTCCTTGGCCAAACGGCCGAGAATCTGCACCCCTTCCTGCAATCCAGGTCCCCGGTAGCTCTTGACGCTCGTGCGGTTCGCCTTGTCGAAACTTGCCTTGAAGATATAGGGAATGCCGAGATCGGCGGTGATGCTCTGGATGGCATCCGCCATGCGGCGCACATGCTCTTCCGACTCAATGACACAGGGGCCGGCAATGAGGAAAAGCTTTCCTTCTCCGACTCGAACTGGCCCGACTTCAAATGATTGGCTCACGGGAGCGATTCTATCGCGACAGGGCGTCTGTGGAGAGGCGGGCCCGTCATATAGACCAGACCCGCTCTGTGAGGCTGAGGATTTATATGAGCACACGCTGCTCGGCACGGCTTCGCGACCACTCCCACATGGCACGCTCGAGCGCATGGAGAGGAGTATCACCAGGCAAGCCTGATTGTGCCTTGATGACGCCACGTTCTGCCAAACGGCGGCAGAACGAGGTGTATTCGATGTAGAACTCGATGTCGTGGCGCGCATGGCCAAGGGCTTCGAGGGTACGGTAGTCGAGAACGTTGTACAAATCGGGCCGAATTGCGGACATGATTGCGGAAGCGATGGGTAGATCAATTCCCCTCAGCTCCATCAAAGCTTCGATGGCGCGGCGGGTTGAAGCGCCGGGTGCGGCGGCAATTTCGAGGACCTTACGAATCTTGAGTTCGCTGTTGGCGATGAGGTAGTGGATGACGCGCTCGGATTTCCAGCGCACGATTGCCTCGAGGTTCGCGAGTGAATATTCACCGTTACGTATGGAGGCTCCGGCTTCATAGGCTGCGTACTCGAGTTCATGCTCGCGCTCGCCGGCCTTCTCCCAGCACTGATCGGCCAGATGCTGAAGTTCAGACTCCGTTGGCTGCAATTCGAATTGAGACATGTTGAACTAACCCTCCGTTCGAAAAAACGAGGCCAACAATAGGCCCGCGCAAATTGGGTTGTCAATAGCAGAGGGGTGTACGATGTACCGCTTTTGTGCAGGAATGGGCACACATGCGAGCTGGCTGGAAGAAAAACAAAATCGGACTGAATACGTTTCCGCAGGAATCGAAAAGGCCGCTCCTCACGGAACGGCCTTAGCAAATCGATTCATTCACATCATGCGGTTGCCGCAGAAGCCGCAGCAGGGGAAGCAAAGGAGGACTGGCCAGCTGTGCTTTGGCGCTGTTGACGATTTTTATAGCTTGCCGTAACAAATTGCTTGAACAGCGGGTGCGGCTCCAGCGGTTTGGACTTGAATTCCGGATGAAACTGACAGCCGAGAAAGTGTGGATGATCCGGAATTTCGACGATCTCGACGTAGGTTGAGTCAGGGGTGGTACCACTAATGCGAAGGCCACCGCCTGTTAACAGCGCCTCATATTCGCGATTGAATTCGTACCGGTGGCGATGGCGCTCGCTGATCTCCGTGACGCCGCCGTAAATCTTCGAGGCAAGCGAATCGGGCTGAAGGACACAGGTCCATGCCCCCAGTCGCATGGTGCCGCCCATCTCCTCCACGCCCAGCAGCTCGCGCAGCTTGTAAATAATGCGGTGTTGCGCGGCCGGATCGAATTCGCTGGAGTTTGCATCTTTCAGACCACATACATTGCGGGCAAATTCAATGCATGCGGTTTGCATCCCGAGGCAGATTCCAAAATATGGCACCTTCTTTTCGCGCGCATATCGAATTGCGTTCAGCATGCCTTCAATGCCGCGTTTGCCAAAACCACCAGGAACCAGGATTCCATCAAAACCCTCTAGCTGATGCTCATAGCTGCGATCGTCGGGCGTCTGTGATTCAAGACCCTCGGCTTCAATCCAGGTAACTTCTAGCTTCAGATTCTGCGCAATGGAACCGTGGACAAGAGCTTCTTTGAGCGACTTGTAGCTGTCCTCGTACTCCACATACTTGCCCACAATCGCAATCGAAACCGAATCCTTCGGATGGTGGCAGCGGTCCACCAGATCCTTCCAGCGGCTCAGCTCCGCATCCGGCGCGTCAATGTGCAGATACTTCAAAATCAGCGCATCCACGCCTTCCTGCGCAAAGCCCAGCGGCACTTCATAAATCGAGGAGACCGTCCGCGCGTTGATCACTGCACGCTCTTCCACGTTGCAAAAGGCGGCAATCTTCTTCTTCATCTCCGGTGCCAGGCTGCGGTCGCTGCGGCAAAGCAGCACATCGGCCTGGATACCGATCGAGAGCAATTCCTTAACGGAGTGCTGTGTGGGCTTTGTCTTGAGCTCCTGTGCTGCGGCTATCCACGGGACCAGTGTGAGGTGAACGAAGACCGTATTTTCGCGGCCAAGCTCCTGGCGCATCTGGCGGATGGCTTCAAGGAATGGCAGCGATTCGATATCGCCAACCGTGCCGCCAATTTCGACGATGGTTACGTCGGCTCCATTAGCCGAGACCTTGCGCATGGCATTCTTGATTTCGTTGGTGACGTGCGGAATTACCTGCACGGTCGCTCCAAGATAATCGCCACGACGTTCTTTCAAGATGATCTGCTCGTAGATACGGCCCGTGGTGAGATTGTTATCCCGCGAAAGCGGTGAATGCGTAAAGCGCTCGTAATGGCCAAGATCAAGATCCGTTTCCGCGCCATCGTCCGTGACAAATACCTCGCCGTGCTGAAAAGGCGACATGGTTCCTGGATCGACGTTGAGGTACGGATCGAACTTCATCATATTGACGCGCAGGCCGCGGCTCTCAAGCAGACAGCCAATGGAAGCGGCCGCCAGACCTTTGCCTAAGCTGGATACAACTCCGCCCGTCACAAAGACATACTTTGCAGACATGGGTGCAACCTCTTATTGGAAGGATGTGATTGGACGTACCGGGTGGGCACAATCAAGTATGGCAGAGATTGGGGGCACGCGAAAACCCCAAAATATCGCAGACGAAGCACTATTCGTCATCGCCCATCTAAAGCGTTTATATTGCTAGAGTTAAGTTAATCGCCATTCGGCTTTAAGTTGCTCATACAGCTCTTCCTGGTGTGGAAAATCAAGCCATCTTTTGCAAAAAGGACTGTGCCAGATCGGTTTCAACCAAAAAAGAGGCCGGCCGCTATGCATGCGGCCGGCTGTCAATCCAGGACTACATTAAAAATTCAAGGTGACTTTCGCCGTAAGCGCACGTGGTGTCACATAGTGCGTACCGCTGAAGGTCGAAAGGAAGTTGTAGAGTGCGTACTTATTGGTGATATTGACCGCAGTGAGGTCGAGATCGACCTTGTAGCGCTCCTTACGGAAGATGTTTTGTTGTCCAAGTGACAGATCAAACAGATTGCGTGGTGCAATGCGTGGTGGATTCTTGTCGTCGTCTTCCGTTCCCGGCGCAGGAATCGAAACCAGCGACGAAGTGTACTCGCTGGGCGCACAGGAGCTAAAACCCGAGGTAGGCGTGGCCTTGACACCGTTACAGGCAATGCCGGCTTCAAATTGCTGAGCATACGTAAGATCGCTCAAGTCGACAGGCGTAGTGGTATCCGTGGCAAAGGGTATGGCGCCAGCCACAAGGCCTGAATCATAGCGCCAGTTCCAGCCGGCCCATGGACCATGCTTGCCAATCTGATATTGCAGGTGAGTTGTCTGGTTATATTTTTCGTCGTGGTCAATGCGGAACGGCAAGCCGCCTGTCTGAGGCGCTGCGCCGGCGCCGGCGCTCTGTGGCGGGAAGAACCGTGCCGCGACCGACGACATGACCGAGTAGGCACTGAAGCCGTGAATCTCCGGTACATCAATATTCAGAGCAAAACCGGGAATCTTGGAATTGTGCCAGTCGATGGGGAAGGTGATGGGAGTGCTGCCCAGCACGCCGAAGTCGAAAGCGTTGTGCGTGTACTTCCAGATGTACTCGCCGTTCACAACGACGTATCTACCGATTGCCTGCTGCAGCCCGGCGTGGAACTCGTTGCGGTAACCCGGAGCCAGCGTGCCCTGAACGCCCGGTGTGCAGGCGAGCAGTGGCGCCAGCACATCGTTGCTGCAGCCTTCGCTGGAGAGAACCAGATTTTCGTTGAATGGCGTTTCAAGTGTGCGCGCATACGAGACGCGCAGCACAGTTCCAGTGCGCTTGATGTTGTAGGCAATGCCCAAGCGGGGCTCAGCTTGCCAGGCGCTGGTCAGACCGTTGTAAATATCGCCGCGCAGCCCCAGGTTGAGGTTCCAGTTGCCGAGCTTAATCTGATCTTCGATATACGAAGCTATCTCCTTGATGTCGGCATGTCCGAAGTAAGCATACATGCCGCCAGCACGCGTCAGATCGTACGGTGCCAGCACAGACTCGTAATCGGGGTTCTCAAACAATCCTGCTCCCAAGCATTCGGTAGTATCGGAGTAACCCGAAACCGGATTGCCATCCGCATCTACACAGGGAGCGTTTAAGGTCGAGTCGACAATTCCGAGGTAGTCGTGCTCACGAAGAAAGGTGTGCTCGTAGGTAGCGCCCAGCTTAACGTTTTGTATGCCCTTCGAATACGTCAAATCGGCATGCAGACCTGCGTTCAAGAGGGTTCGGGACTGTTCAATGGACGCGGTTTGCAGGTCAGCCGGGCCCAGATCCGCCAGCGGATTCGGACTTGGGTAGTAGTGGTAGAGATCCTTGCGCACATACACACCGGTATTAAGCACTGTGTACGGGTTGAAAACGTGTGTCCATGTGGGCGCGATGTTAAAGGTACCAATCTTGGAGCGTTGGTCTGCGTCACCTACATTGCCAAAAACAGGATCAGCCGTCGTGCCACCGCTCACAACGTTCTGCACGTTCAGGTTGTCATAGGCGTTTGGCGTCTGGAACCAGGAACGGCTGTAGTTGAGATTCAGATGCATTGAGTCTGCGGGGTTGAAGGAATAATCAATGCGGTCGAAGAAATTCTCTTCGTTGCCTTTTGCATGGAAGACTTTGAAATCCGGCGGATCGAGAAAGCGGCCAGTATTTAGACCGTCGGCCTCAAGAAAGTTGCCCCAGCTCTTGCCTCCGTAGCCGAGATCGAAGCCTACTGTGGAAGAACCGAAAGAGCCATATGAGGTGCTGATGCTTCCAGTGGGTTTCTTCATGCCCTGGCCGGAGCGCGTGGTAGCTACGATTACGAGGCTGGTCTTGTCTCCATATTCAGCCGGTGGAGCACCGGAGATGACCTCAATGGATTGAATGGAGTTGGAGGGAATCTGGTTAGAAAAGACCTTGCTCTGCTGATCGGTAATCGGTTGCCCATCGATCGAGAAGGAGTTCGATGCGTGATCGCCGAGGCCATGAAAGAGGCCGTTCGAGTCGGCAGCAACGCCCGGCGTGGTCAGGGTAACGAGCGAGCTCAGCGAAGACGATTGACTCTCGAGCGGCACCTTGATAAAGGCATCGCGGTCAACGTCGGTATGGAAAGTGGGATCGTTTTCAATGAGATCACCGCTGGATTCCACAGTCACCGTAGTGGCTGTGCCGGAAATCTGCAGGACAAGCTTGAGATCCACTCCAATTGAGGACTGGATTTCACAGTCCTGACGAAGTGAAGCAAAGCCCTTGGCCGTGACAGTAACAGTGTAGGGATGGAAAGGAATGTTCGCGAATTGAAACGCGCCAGACGCATCCGTAGTCGTAGTACGGTCAAGTCCGCTGAGCGCATTGCTGAGATGAACCGCGGCACCTGAAATGACCGCTCCACTAGGATCTGTGACAGTTCCGCGAATGGTGCCTGAATTACCCGCCTGCGCCATGGCAAAGGATGCGGCAAGACCAAGAATCGAGAATGAAAGTATAAGCTTGCGCAAAATTGCGCCGTAAAGGGACAGCATGAAGAATCCTCCGAAAAGGTTGCAAAAGAAATTCAAATAGTGCGGCAGAGCAATATCTGCCACGCGATACAAACTGCTTTTGAATAATTCTTCGGATCGCCTTGAAGAAATGCCAGCCGGGCCATTCTGACTCGACGCCAGGCGTGACCTTTCAGCTACAACCAATGTCAACAAGATGAACTACGGAATCAGGCAACGCCGAAGAATGCGATGCATACTTCGGGCGGAGGTCGATTGAAGAGTTGGGTGTGCCAGTAGCGGGTTATTCTGCGTGCCTTGCACACCGGCACAGCAACAGCCACATGCGTAAAGAACACAACAGCAGCAGCAGCAGCGGCTGGAACTGCGGAGTGCAGCACCATGCAGAGCGCACAATGGTCGGCATCGCTGCTTGTGCGATGCATGTGCGTGGCTTGCGCAAACGCGAGCAGGGCCAGCAAAACGACACACAGAAGCGCCGCAACCTTGAAAGTGCGGGATCGAGTGCCAACGGGATCTTGCGCCCGTCCGCTTAATGCTCTGGATAACGCTCGCATTCACTTAAGAATACACAATGTCTCGAATCAGCAAAGGGGGCACCTTCGTTGGCAGCAATGGAAGCGTGCTTTCACGCAGCAAACGATGCGGTTGTCTCATCGTCTAAACTGTGGGGCAATGAGTCACTTAGCGCGGTTTCGAAGCCTGGTTGTGGTGAGTGCTGCAGCATGCATGCTCTTCTCCGCATATACCGCGTTATCGCAAAACAACCAAGCACAGAAACCGCTCCCTCTGAAGCCGGGCATCCCTGGAATGGGATCGAATCATCGATTGATTCTCAAAGACGGCTCATATCAAATGGTCCGCAAGTACGAGATTGTGGGCGATCGCGTGCGCTACCTTTCGCAGGAACGGGGTGACTGGGAAGAGCTGCCAGCATCGCTTGTTGATTGGGATGCAACAGAGAAATGGGAGCAAAATCACGCATCCGACGCAGACGATGCATCTCCAGCAATGGAGGAGGCCAGGGAACTCGACAAAGAAGAGGCGGAGGCACGCGCCGATGAGCAGGCACGCATGCCGGAAGTGGTCAAGGGACTCAATCTACCGGACCAGGATGGTGTCTTTGCTTTGGATACTTACCATGGCACACCTGCGCTGGTGGAATTACCCCCGGTACAGGTGAATGTAAAGCAGCAAAAATGGCATGGATTGAGCACTTTTAATCCCCTGGCGGGTGCCAAGGCCAATCTTGAGCTGGACGGCGCGCATGCAAAGGTGCACCTGCATGTGAACGACCCGGCCATCTATCTTTCGCTCGACTGGCGCGACGACAAAGAAGACATTCTGTCGCATGCCATGACAGTACAGACCAACAAGACGGCGGATGTTGCCAATGGCAAACGCGGAGCCAATTCCGCCCAATCCGGATTTGCCATCGTGCATCTTGATGAACGTCGAGCTGTTCGCATTGTTGGGGCAATCCATGTGAGCCCAACAGGCAAGGTCACGCAAAGCGAAAATGTGATCCCTGCAAAAGTGGAAGTAATGCAAGGGAAGCACTGGCTCAAGCTCACACCGGCAACTCCACTGCTCATTGGTGAATATGCTCTGGTAGAAATTCTTTCTCCCAGCGATATTGGCCAAACGTTGTGGGATTTTCGCGTGGACCCGACATTGGGCGATAACGAAGGTTCGCTCACACCGGTTGAATAATAGTTCTTCTCAGTCGCTCGCTTCTATCTTGATGCGTCTTGGTACGCCACGCACAAGGAACAGAAGCAGCAGGAGTGTGGCCCCTGAAGCACTGAGAACGGCATCAACTGCGGGCATTCCGCGCGGACCCCAGTATGCATAACCGCGCCCATCGAGATAGGTCATGTATGCAACCGGGAGATTGCCTATGGAATTGATGATGGCGTAGCGTGCACCGCCAGTCTTTCCCGATCCACCAAGAAAATCGAGCGCCACGCCGGTGAACAACGCCCAGCAGCAGCCGATCGTAAAGAGATAAAGCGCGGATCCAGCGAAATAGATTGCCGGGCGCAACGGAGCGAGTGCCAGGATTGCGAGCGCACACGCGTTGACCATACCTGCGAGCGGGAATGCGAGTGGAGCGCGAAGGCGAACAGGAATGAACGCTGCCGCGAGAGTGCCGAGAGTTGTCAATAGAGCGCCTGCTACGCCGTTCATCCAGGCAACCTGTGCTCCGCTGACCCCGAAGTCGGCGGCCAGGCCCGGCAGCAACCCAATCATCGCTCCGCTGCCCATCGGAAAAGTGATGAGCAATAAATAGGGGAGCGCGTTCCATTGACGAAACGTGGAGCGAAACTCGCTGCGAATGCGGGCAAAGGCGGCGCGAAAATTTTGATGTACGGGCGCAGCCTCCGGCGGCAGCAAAAAAGCTGCGAGCGCTGGTGCAACAATCATTGCCGATGCAACCCATCCGAGACCGCTTAAAGGCAAGCGGTCGGCGAGCGCAACTAATACAAATACCGTGATCGCGCTAAAGAAGAGCGAGCCGGATTGATACGCGCTGCTTGCGCGGCGGCGATTCACGTCGCTCTGAAAGGTTCCCATGATGCCGCCGCAGCTTGCGGCCACCAATAAACCCAGGCAGTAACTGATGAATATGAACCGGATTGCCCACGCCGATCCAAGGCTCGGTTGATGGAAAGCGAGTAACAGGATGGCCGCGGCCGCAGCGGATGAGATGAGAATCCACGTTCGACGCCGCATCCAGAAATCCGAAACAGGGCACCAGAGAAAATAGATTGTGTGCGGGATGGTGAGCAGAGCGACAATCTCAGAACCGCGTGCCGGATCAATGCCCTCGCGGCGTAACAAAAAAGAGAGAGCTCCTGTGACCAGGCCTACGTCAATGATCGCCGTTGGCGCAATCAGTAAGGCAAAGAGCCAGGGTCGCTCTCTGGTGGCAACAGAGGCAGGCTGCGCATGGCTCTCTTGCATGCGGACGAGAATAGCACGCCGCTAACAAGCGGCCCCATAAACCTGAATAAAAGAATGGCCGATTAATCCGGCAAGCGCACACTGGCCAGCTTGTTGCGACGCTTCTCCCATTCGTCGCTGGAGAACATACGTGGCCCTACTTCTATCAGCCGCGGCATCATATTGAATACTGCGACGCGGCTCCATGGTCTGCCATCGCGCTGGCGGAACCCCTTCTCATTCAGATCGCTCACGATACTGGAGTAGGAAAAGTCCTGTACGAGCAACTCCATCATCAGCATCAATGCCTGGTGCTCGCGGGGTTCTACCTCAAGTCGGCGGCAATCGTCTGAAACACGCAGGCCGTAAGGGATCTCCTCGGTGAAAACTCCTTCGCTGGGAGCCTCACTGTCAGGCAATTCACGCCGCCACTCGATCGATACCATTTGCCAGCCAGTTGACCGCCGTTGCTGGATCAATTCAGGACTGAACGGTTCGGAAATGACATCGCGCATACGCTCGAAATACGCCATTACAATGCCTCCTTGGGAATGCTTGGCTCTTCTGAAAAGCAATCATGATGCCATTACTAGAGTTGATACGATCAAATAAAACCCATTGAGGCCATTCACCTTAGCGGCAGAATTGCAATTGCACTCGGGTATCTTCCATGTCCAAAACCGAAATCCGCCGTTCGGTTCCGGACATTTGCCAACATATGGCGCTATTCGCGCACACTAATGCCAAGCGCCTTCATCTTGCGATACAGATGGCTGCGCTCGAGACCCAGCAACTCCGCGGCACGGCTGATATTGTTGCGGGCCTCTTCCACTTTTTTGAGGATGTATTCGCGCTCGTACGCATCGCGCGCCTGTTGAAGAGTGGAGAACTCCTCAGTCTGGCGCGTAATTGTCTTATGAGTGAGCGGCGGAAGATGTTTCCGCTCGATGCGCAGTGCGCGCGGATTGAGGATCAGCACGCGCTCAATCACATTTTTCAGTTCACGGACATTACCCGGCCAATGGTAGCGCCCAAGAGCCTCCAGCGCGTCTTCACTGATTTCCATGCGCGGACGCCCATATTGCCTCCCATATTCGGCAAGGAACTCCCGGACAAGAAGTGGAATATCTTCTTTGCGCTCGCGCAATGGCGGCACAAAAAAGGGAACTACATTCAGCCGATAAAAGAGATCTTCTCGAAAATTACCCTTTGCAATTTCCTCTTCAAGATCCTTGTTCGTTGAGGCAATGAGGCGCACATCGACCTGAAGCGCCTGGGTTCCCCCAACAGGCGTGAACTGCTGATCGTCTAAGGCACTAAGCACTTTTGCCTGCGTCTTGAGACTCATGTCCCCCACTTCATCCAGGAAGAGCGACCCTCCATCGGCACGCTCCAACGTACCTCGCTGCTCTGTGGGCCCGCCAGGCTGAGCGCCATGGCGATAGCCAAAGAGCTCTGCCTCAATATGTGCTTCAGGTATTGCGGCACAATTGAGTTCGACGAAGACGCGGTCGCGCCGCTGGCTTTCCGCATGAATGGCGCGCGCAATCAGTTCTTTGCCTGTTCCCGATTCTCCGTAAATGAGAACCCGGCCATTGGTTGGCGCCATCAGACGTATCTGCTGACGCAACGCCTTCACCGGAACACTCTCGCCCGTGAGAACTGCGCTTACGCTGAACTGGCGCTTGAATTCAAGATTCTCCGCTCGCAGGCGGCGCGCTTCGACAGCATTCTTTAGAACGATCAGAGTCCGCTCAATTGAGAGAGGCTTTTCAAGAAAATCGAACGCACCAAGCTTGGTGGCTTTCACAGCCGACTCAATAGTGCCGTGTCCACTGATGATGACAACTTCCGGCCGCACGTCGGCGGCCTGCTCGTGAATTTCGGCAAGCACATCCAGGCCATCACGATCAGGAAGCCAAATATCGAGAAGGACAGCGTCGTAGGGGGCATCGTCAAGGCGCATTTGCGCTTCCGCTGCACTTGCGGCGGTCGCGACGCCGTATCCTTCTTCTCGCAAAATTTCCTCAAGTGCTGTGCGAATTTCAGCTTCGTCATCAACGACAAGGATGTGATTCATGAACGGGTCTCCGCAGCGGGCGCTTCAGCGCTTTCATCCGTTGCCACCTGTTCCATCATAGGCAGTCGAACCAGGAAGCGTGCCCCCTTGGGGAGATTGCTCTCCGCTCGAATCGTCCCGCCATGTTCCTGGACAATTTTTGCGGCAATGGAGAGACCCAGACCAGTTCCGCGGCCTTTGGTCGAATAGAAAGGAAGAAAGAGCCGCTCTCGAATTTCATTTGTGAGGCCCGGCCCCGTGTCGGAAACACCTACCTCCACAGCGGTTCCATCTTCACTCAATCTTGTCCGAACCGTGAGGACCCGCAGTAGGCTGGTTTGCATCGCCTCGGCCGCATTATCGATCAAGTTGGCAAGGGCGCGACGGATGGCTTCGGGATCGATCATCAGCAATGGCAAATCCGGCTCAAAATCACGCTGAATGGTGATACCTTCCAGCCGGTCTGCAAAAAGCGCAAGCGCCTCTTCAGCCACTTGATTCAAGCTGCAGGCGCGTGGCCGGGGTGCAGGGAACTGTGCAAGTGCGGAAAACTGATCGACAAGCGTGCGCAAAGAAGCAACGCAACCCAGAATCACTTCAGCACACTTGCGAATGATGGCAGGGGAATCAGGCTGACTGCGATCAAGGTGACGTCCTATCCGCTCGGCTGAAAGAGCAATTGGCGTGAGCGGATTCTTGATTTCATGCGCGACCCGTTGAGCAACTTCCTTCCACGCAAGTTGGCGTTGTGCACGCAGTAGCTCGCTCGTATCTTCGACCACGAGCACCGTCCCTTTTTGCGACTCAGTGAGTTCGAGCGGAACACATGTAAGCGCCAAGTGCATGGCATGCCCCTGCAAATTGAGTTCGAACTCCGTTGAGGAAGACCCCATGCGCTGAGCACGTCGAAGCAGTGCCGAAACGTCGTCAATGCATTCCGCAGGAAGGACTGAAGACAAGGGCTTCCCGCGAAGTTTGACTTCGTTCGCAACAGCCATCAAGTTTGCAAATGCCCGGTTCGCTTGCAGAATCTTTCCATTGCCATCCAGCGTGACCAATCCGCTGGGAATTGTCTCGACGATCGTCTCAAGCTCACGGCGGCGCTCTTCAATGGATTGATTGGCTGCGGTCAACTGAGCGGAAGATGTTTCTGCCAACTGGCGGCTTGTATCCAGATCGGCAGCCATATGGTTGAATGCACGCACCAGCTCGGCCATCTCTCCTGTGGTAAGCAACTCAACGCGATGTTCGTATTTTCCAGCGGCAATCTCATCCATCGCATCGGCTAGCGCTTCCACAGGCCGGGTAATCTGTTTGGAGAGAAACAGCGCCAGCCACACACTTGAGAAAAAGACAACCACCGTAATCAGCAACAGCATCAGGAAGAAGGTGGAGCGAATGCTGTTTCGCGTACGAAAGAGATGCCAATAGTTGGCCGCTCCTGAGCGAATGCGGCGCGCCGTCTGGCTCAGACCTTCCGGCATTGGCAGAGCTACCACTACAACTTTGCCTGTGGGAGTCAGTGCTCGCCCGAGGGCAAATTCCTTGCTATCAACTGAAATAATCGGCTCTCCGCCGCGTTGCGCAGCCGAAAGCAAACTCACATCAAAGGGTGCCGTTAGGGTTACAGGCTGTCCTTGCGCACCCTCTTCGAGCCAGGGAATGATGCTGATATGGCTCGGCTCCGATGGTGCCTGAAATGAAGTGATCTCGCGTGCCGCCTTGTCATAAATAACCGCGAAACCACCTGAAAGGGTGACACGATGCGATTGCAGCTCTTCCTTGAGCCGGGGAACCGAGTCCTCCATCGCGGACGATGCTGCAATCGATTCCGCCTCGACACGCGCATTACTTGTCACATATTGAGCTAGCTCCACCACAACACGGGTCGAATCCTGCCGTAATTCGGTGATGTTGGGTGAAAACCAGCGATCGATGGAGCGATTCATCAGTTCAAAGCTGAAGAGGAACATGAAGACGGCCGGCGTCACGGAGATAAGTGCCGCGCCGAGAACCATGCGGGTGCGGAGACGCGATCCTAATGCATTACTGCTCTGGTCTGCATAGAGTTTGAGGATGTTGCGCAGCAGAAGCAGCAGCAACACCATCAGCAACAGGAAGACAACAACCGTAAGGCCAGTGAACGCAAGCGTTTCGCCGGAAGTATCCGGATCGAGAAATCGAATATTAAACGCTTGCAATGCCCCGAGGACGGTGAAAAACAATGTCACACCGGCGCCTAGAAGAAGCACCACGCGCCTTCGCTGATTGTCCGGTGTTGACATGCCGCGATTATAGTGCGGGTTCAACAATTGCCGCGATTTCTCTTAGCCGAGTACGGATATCTGCTTACCGCACTCGGCATTGTGCTGCGTCATCCCAGGACTGCCGAAGCGGGAGTCCAATCGCGCTTCTGGCTCTCGGCTACGCCCTGGTGTGTTAGCGAGCCGAGCCAGGTATTCAGTCCCTCCGCAAAGCCGGAATCTTTACGCAGCGCCTCACGCGCGCCCAGATTCGCAATCCGCATGACGTAAGGAAACGTGGAATTGGTAAGCGCAAGTGTGGACGTATGCGGAACGGCGCCCGGCATATTTGTCACGCAATAATGCACCACACCGTCGACTGTATAACTCGGATTGGAATGCGATGTCGGCCGGGCCGTTTCAACGCATCCTCCCTGATCGATCGCGACATCCACAATGACCGCGCCCTTCTTCATATTCGCAACCATTTCGCGGGTTACGAGCTTGGGCGCAGTAGCTCCCGGAATCAGAACACCACCGATAACCAAATCAGCTTCGCGCGTGGCCTGTGCAAGGTTGTAGCTATTGGAAGCAAGCGTGTAGAGCCGGCCGCCAAAAACGTCTTCAAGCTCACGAAGCCGGTTGAGATTCACATCGATCAACGTGGTCTTCGCGCCAAAACCCAGGGCAATGCGCGCGGCATTCGTGCCAACGATACCGCCGCCAATAATGGTCACGTGCGCCGGCGGAACCCCCGGAACTCCGCCAAGAAGAATGCCGCGGCCGCCACGCTCCTTCTCAAGATAGGCCGCACCCACCTGTACGCTCATGCGGCCGGCAACCTCACTCATAGGAGTCAGCAGCGGCAATGTGCCGCGCTTGTCGCGCACCGTCTCATACGCAATTCCAATGACTTTGCGCTCCAGCAGTTTGTTAGTGAGTTCGGGGAGTGGGGCCAGATGGAGATAGGTGAACAGCACCAGGCCTTCGCGGAAGAAAACATATTCCGATTCAATCGGCTCTTTCACCTTGACGACCATTTCTGATTTACCCCAGACATGGCCCGCATCTCCTACAATCTCCGCACCGGCATTCTGGTATTCATCGTCGGGAAAGCTGGAGAGAGCACCCGCACCCGTCTCTACAAGAACTTTGTGTCCGGCTTCAGTCAGTGCCTTTACACCAGCGGGCGTCACGCCAACCCGGGCTTCGTTGTCTTTAATCTCTCTGGGAACTCCAATAATCATTACCGTTGCTCCTAACTGTCTACGTGGTGCTCTTCGTCCAATTGGATGCCTGGGATGAATGGCCCGGATGCACTTGCAGGGCCGCGCCGGAAGAGAGAAAGGGGAGGGCTGGTCCGGCGCGGCTCAAGAAATCCAATGTAACTGCGTGCAATCGTACGGCTGAATCCCATTCCAATGTGTGCAAACTTTGTGATAGAAGACGCTTATGGGAACAAAACGTGCGACAAATAGCCCTTCCATTCAACTTTCAACCGCTGCTTCCGAATCCGCTGTTCTGGACGAATTCGACAATGCAATTCTTCGTTTGCTTGAGCGCAGCGGCCGTGCAACCAATTTTGAGGTCGGCGAGGCTGTAGGGTTATCGGCGTCCGCCGCTTCCCGCCGCATTCAGGCGCTTGAAGCCTCGGGCGCCATTCGCGGCTACCGAGCGGTAGTCAATGACCAACTGCTCGGCAAGGGCGTCACGGTCTACATCCGCGTCACCCTGGAAAAGCAATCCGCCAGTGTGCTCAATGCTTTTGAGGCGGCCGTGCGCCGCTCCGGCAGCATTGTGAGCTGCCACCTCATGGCGGGGCAGTTCGATTACATGTTGATTGCGCGGGTGGCCGACATTGAGGACTACGGGCGGCTGCACCAAATGGAGCTTTCGCGGCTGCCCGGAGTGCGTCGGCTTGAGACCAGCTTCGCCTTGCGCGATGTACTAGAACCTACTGGCAGGTAAGGATTTCCGCACACGTTGCCCACGGCTTGGGAGTGACCTATGGTATCCCTCCCGCGTTCTTTCCTGTGTTCAAAGGCTTTACCGCATGCTGCAATCACAGAGACACTGAAGTGAAGGCCGCTCCTGGGCCAGCCTCATACTGAGCTACATCATGGACGAACAGAACGACAGCAATCTTCAGCCGATGGCGCCGGATAATCTGCCGCCTCTGGAGCCTGAGCTCCCTGAGCAGCCGCGGCCGAACATTCCTTTCGTTCTCATTGGGTTTGTCCTTCTGGCAATCCTGGCAATTATCGCGGTGATGTCCATGTGGCCCAAAAAATCCGAAAAGGTGCAAAGTGCGGACGACCTTGGACCCGGCGTCTACAACCCCGCCGGATTGCGGGGACACCTGACCATCCAGTGGGAGGGCCGCGCACGCTACAAACTGCAGATCGATCCTCTGAATGATCAGCTTGCCGACGGATTCGCCTACGTTGCCGGTACTCCCGACCAGCCTTATGCACTCACCATCCGTGTCCTGGATAATGCCGGATTTGCGCTTTGCAGTAAGGAAATACTCTTTCCTTTTGATCCGGAAAAAGCGCTCGCCGCACAGGCGAGTAACGACCTGAAGAATCAGGGCAGGAGAAGCGCCGGCCAAATTGCGCGTGAACTCGCGCAGCAGCGGGCAAATCTCGATCAATTGAAGCAGCAGGAGACGCAACGCGAAATCGGCAAGGACATGTTCCAGACAGTAGTGAATCCCGACGGCAAGGTTATTGCAGTGCAAGCTCTGGGCGATCTTCCCTGCACGGTGGATTCCTACAAGCGCGCGTATTACTGGGACTTCACAACTAATTTCCCAACGCCCGACGAGCAGGATGCTCTTCTGCACCACCGGCCAAATGCGATTGAAGAAATTCAGGCGCGTTCACGCCGCGCGGCAGCGGCCGCAGCAGCGCGGCGCCGAACCACCGTCGCACCGCGTCCTGTGTTTTATGTGGAAGGCGATGATCGCATCACGGATTACGACGTAGGCAATGCGGTTCTGGAAACATCCATGCGCAAGGCTTTTTCCATTGGCCGTCGGGCCGAACAGGTAACCGCGCAAAACTGGGCCGACGACTCCGCGCTGATTCACTATAGATGTGATCCCGCGTCGAATTGCTCACTAACCCGCTCAGGAAGCGCCGCTGTTTTGCACGCGCACATGCTTCGATAGCCGCACGCTCCCTTTCGCGCCGCAGGCCGCCTACTCGGCGTTGTCAATCTGTGCGCGCTGTAGCTTGTCGGAGTAATCCACGTACACAGCCTTCCACGTTGTAAAGAAGTCAATCGCACCCAGACCTTCGCGATGACCATTACCCGTGCGCTTGATGCCACCAAAGGGAAGATGCACCTCCGCTCCAATCGTGGGGGCGTTGATGTACGTAATTCCTGCCTCCAGATCGCGCATTGCGGAAAAGGCGCGATTCACGTCCTTCGTGTACAACGCAGTTGAAAGACCATACTCAATTGAGTTGGCAATCTCCACTGCCTCTTCGAACGTCTCGAATTCAATCAGGCTGACAACAGGGCCGAAGACCTCTTCGCGTGCGATGCGCATGGAGGCTTTCACGCCGCTAAATACGGTGGGTTCAAAGAAGTGTCCTTTGGCATGAGGACCAGTCTTCAACACCTCGCCACCCGTAAGCAGCTTTGCGCCTTCATCCAGCGCAATCTTCACAAAACGGGCTGAAGTCTCAATTTGCTGAGCATTAATCTGCGGACCAACTTGCGTAGCTTCGTCGAGACCGTCTCCCACAACAAGGGCCTTCACGCGGGCAACGAATTCTGTAGTGAACTTTTCCGCAATCCCCTTCTGCAGCAGAATGCGGCTCGTTGCGGTGCAGCGCTGGCCCGTAGTGCCGAAGGCGCCCCAGATGGCGCCGTCCAGAGCGAGCTCCAAATTGGCGTCGTCCAACACAATCTGCGCGTTCTTGCCGCCCATTTCAAGCGACACAGGTTTGAACGTGGAGGCGGCACGCTGGCCAACCAGAGAGCCAACCTCGCTCGATCCGGTAAAGCTGATGGCGCGAACGTCCTTGTGGCTGACCAGCGGTGCTCCCGCCTCTGGACCAAAGCCAAAGACGATATTCACCACTCCCGGAGGAAGACCGGCATCCATCAGGGTCTTCACCAGATTCAGAGTCGACAGCGGGGTATCCTCGGCTGGCTTGATAACGCACGTGTTGCCTGAAACCAGAGCGGGGAAAAGCTTCCAGCTGGGAATGGCCATGGGGAAGTTCCATGGCGTGATCATGCCCACCACACCCACAGGCATCCGGACGCTCATGGCAAACTTGCTCTGCAATTCCGAGGGCGTGGTAACGCCAAAGAGCCTGCGGCCCTCACCGGCCACATAAAAGGCTTCATCGATGGCTTCCTGCACATCGCCGCGGGTTTCAGCCAGAACTTTGCCCATTTCGCGGGTCATATCCCGGGCAAATTGCTCTTTGCGTTCCTGCAGCAGGGTACCGGCCTTATAAAGAATCTCCGCGCGCTTGGGCGCTGGAACAAGTCGCCAGGTGGTGAACGCCTTCTTGGCGGCTGCAACCGCCAGATCGACGTCGTCCACATAGGACGAGGGAAAGGCGCCAACAACGTCCGAATGGTCCGCCGGGTTGAGATTCAGGAAGGTTCTGCCGCTTTTGGCCGGCATCCATTCGCCGCCGATTAAATTTTCATAGGTGATGTGGCTCATCGTTCATCCTCAGGAAGGGGGAGTGCCCGTTTTTTGCTTCTTATAAGGGGTTGGAAAACAACCCCGCGCAATCCTTGAGTGTACCGCAGAGCCTGCCGTACCGTTTGAGAACAGACGGCCAGCACGGTTACCAAAAGTGCTCAAAACTCCCATTTCAGACGCATGGAAGCACTTGGCCGTACAATACTGTTTTGAGGTAGAAGCAACATTCCATGACATCGAACGGTTACCCATCCCGCTCATCGCGGACGCATGGCCTGCGCTCGCTATTCAGCATGTTTTCGAGCGATCTCGCCATCGATCTCGGCACGGCCAACACACTCGTTTACGCCGCCGGTAAGGGCATTGTGGTCAATGAACCTTCCATCGTGGCCATCAACAAAAACACTGGTGAAGTCGAGGCTGTAGGCAAAGAAGCCAAGGATATGCTGGGACGTACTCCGGGCAACATCGTGGCTATTAAGCCGATGAAGGACGGCGTCATCGCTGACTTCAAAGTCACGGAAAAGATGTTGAACTACTTCATCCAGAAAGCGCACAACCGCAAGATGCTGGTTCATCCGCGCATCGTGATTGGCGTGCCGTCTGAGATTACACAGGTGGAAAAGCGCGCGGTCGAAGACTCGGCTTATCGCGCCAAGGCCAGCGAAGTTTACCTGGTGGAACAAGCCATGGTGGCCGCTATCGGCGCGGGCCTGCCGATTACCGAACCCGGCGGCAACATGGTCGTCGACATTGGCGGCGGCACCACGGATATTGCGGTCATTTCTCTTTCGGGCATTGTGTATTCGCGTTCTGTGCGCATGGCCGGCAACCAGATGGATGAGGCCATCACCAACTACCTCAAGCGCAAATACAATCTGCTGATCGGTGAACGCACCGCGGAGCAGATCAAAATCGAAATAGGTTCGGCATTCCCGCTGGATAAGCCGATCACCATGGAAATCAAGGGCCGCAACCTGATCGAAGGTGTTCCCAAGACGATCACCGTCGATGACAGCGAAATCCGCGAGGCGCTCGGTGAATCCATCGCAGTCATCATGAACGCAATTCGCGTGGCCCTGGAACGTACGCCGCCCGAGCTTTCTGCTGACATTTCAGACCGCGGCATTGTCCTCACCGGCGGCGGCGCGCTCATCAAGAATCTCGACAAGCGCATTCGCGAAGAAACGGGGCTGCCAGTGTCCGTTGCCGATGACCCGCTGGCCTCAGTGGTTCTGGGCACCGGAAAGATGCTCTCCGACTTCCGTCTGCTGCGCAAGATCAAGATCGACTAGAGACAGCATTCAAGGATAAGGGATCAGTGACCAGGTAGGCGCGTCGCACAGATTTAGCCGCCCTGATCACTGATCACTGATCACTCGCATCGCATGGAATCCTTCTTCGTCCGCTATCGAAACCTGGTTGTGCTGCTGGTGCTGCTGGCAGCGCAGATTGTGGGTCTCGCCGTGCAGGTCAGGCGCGTGGACGGGGTCCGCAACTCACTCGATCCGAAAGACAGTGGCGGTGTTCGCTTGATTCGCCTGTGGGCGTATGCGCTGGTCACCCCGCCCGAAAGGCTGATTCACGCTACCAAAAATGGCGTAGTGGACCTGTGGCAAAACTACTTCTACTTGCATAACGTGCGCAAAGAGAACGCGCAGCTTAAGCAAACACTTGACCGCATGCGCCTGGAGCAGGCTGCCCTTCTCGAAGACGCGAGACAGGGCGAGCGCCTGCAGGCCCTGCTTGGATTTCAGGAACGCTACATCTACAAGACTGTGGCTGCACAGATCATTGGGTCCAGTGGCAGCGACCACTCCCATGTCTTCACTATTGACAAGGGAAGCAACGCCGGCTTGAAGCCTGACATGGCAGTCATTACGCCCATGGGTATCGTGGGCAAGGTGCGCGATGTCTTTCCTGGTTCCGCACAGGTGCTCGCGATCAATGACCAGTCAAGTGGAGCGGGAGTGATTCTGGAAACAACACGCATCCGCGGCATTCTGCGCGGCAATGCGCAGGGCCAGCCCCAGATTGTGGGCATTCTGGCCGACCAGAGAATCAAGCCCGGCGAGCACGTCCTCACCGCCGGCGGCGATCAGATCTTTCCTCGCGGTTTGCCGGTTGGGGTCGTGCGGGATGTGGTGAAGGATCCGAATCAGGATGGCTTCATTGACGTCATCATCACGCCGTCTGCACATTTGAACCGGCTCGACGAAGTACTTGTCATCACCTCCACAGAACCGCGCTTCCCACCCGATCAGCAGCAGGACCTGGCGGCAAGTGAAGCATTGAAGGGGGCCGAAGCCAACTCGGACGCCGATCAGGCCTTACGCAAGGCCTCTGAAATTATGGCCGCTGACCTGCCCGGGCTGCTCGAACCCAACGTGCCTGCCGATCAACAGCCTTTGAACGACACATCCAATCCTCCTCCGGTAGGACACGTTCCTCTTCCCATCCGGCCGGATCGCTTCTCTCCACCGGCAACGCCGGCAACAGCACAGCCCGACAGCACCCAGCCGCCTGCCGCTGCTCCGCACCCCCAAGGGAATCACTAACCATGGCCGTACTCTCCTCCAACACACGCCGCGAAATGGAAATCCACCATTTCCCGATACTGGTGTACGCGCTGGTTCCGTTGTTGGCTCTGGTGCTGCAGGCCTGGCTGCCACGCCTGGTAACGGAACGCTTCGCGTGGTTCGATCTTCCTCTCGTGGTCACAGTGTATTTTTCGCTTAGCCGGCGCAGCCCCATTCAAGGCGCGTTCATGGGCTGCGGCCTGGGACTCTTTGAAGATGCTCTGACTCACCGTGCCATTGGCATCAACGGAGTGGCAAAGACCGTTGTCGGTTATCTCGCGGCGTCGCTCGGTGTCCGCATCGAGGTGGACAATTTCACCGTCAGGCTACTGCTGACGTTTGTACTCTCGCTGCTCTCAAGCGCGCTCTACCTGTTTGTCTACCGGCTGGTCCTGGGTCTCGCAATCGACTGGAACTGGATATTTGAATTATTGAAAGCCGTGGGCAATTCTGCCATTGCAATGGTCCTTTTCCCCACACTTGATCGCTTCAAAAGCAGGGATTAAGTGGGCAAAATGGTACACACGTGAGCCAATATTGGCGTCAAAACGGACTCTCAAAATAAGAACGCAGTATTCTGAAGTGGAAGTGGATGGTTCTGGATAAGGGCACACGCGGCGAAAAACTCTCGGGCATCAAGCTTTCGGCGGTGCAGTACACCATTCTCGCCATGATGTTGGTGCTTGTAGCGGGTTTATGGCGGCTCCAGGTTTTGGGCGCCGACAGCTTTCGCGTGCTGGCTGAACAGAATCGCGTCAGAAAAGTGCCCGTCCTTGCCCCTCGCGGCAAGCTTTTTGACCGCGAAAACCGCCTGATTGTCGATAATTATCCCTCCGTTTCGTGCTTCCTCATCCGTGAACAAGGCCGCAATATTGAAGCCGATCTGCCCCGCATTGCCGAGGGATTACACCTCGATCTCGACCAGCTCAAAGCAACAATCAAACATTACCGCTCCGCCCCCCTCTACCAACCCATCCCTATCAAGCAGGACATTACGGCGGATGAGCAGGCGTTTATTGCGGCGCATCGCAATGAATTGCCGGAACTCGAGACGATTGACGAAGAGCGACGGCTTTATCCGCGCGATGGTTTTGCAGCCCACCTGATCGGCTATGTGGGAGAAGTGAGCGAGGCCATGCTAAACGATCCGCATTACGCCTATTACGAGCCTGGCGATGTGGTGGGTAAAGCTGGAGTGGAAGAATCATACGATCAGATTCTGCGCGGCCAGGATGGCTCACGGGATGTCATCGTAGACAGTCATGGCCGTGAAGTTGGAAATCTGGGCGTGCAACATGCAATTCCCGGCAAAGACCTTCGGCTCACCATCGATAACGATTTGCAGCGTGCGGCCGAACTTGCGCTCGGCGACCGCAACGGAGCAATTGTCGCGATGGATCCGCGCAATGGCGATATTCTGGCGATGGTGTCGCGGCCCAGCTTCGATCCCAATGCATTCTCTGTACGCATTGGCCGCGCCGACTGGAACAAGCTGATTACCGACCCCGACCACCCATTGATGAATAAGGCCATTCAGGCGCAGTTAGCGCCAGGATCCACGTTCAAGATTCTGATGTCAGTGGCTGGTCTGCAAGAAGGTATTGCACAAAACCTGCACGTCTATTGCACCGGCGGCAAGGAGTTCTACGGTCATTTCTACGGATGCGATGCAAAGCACGGAGAAGTGGATATTCACAATGCCATCCCTTACTCGTGCGACACGTTTTATTACACGCTTGGGGACAAACTTGGCATTGACCGTATTGCAAAGTATGCAAAGGAGTTTGGTTTCGGACAGAAGACGGGAATCGACCTTCCGAGCGAACAGGCGGGCCTGATGCCTTCTCCGCAATGGGTGATGAAGTACTACCACCGCAAGTGGTATGCGGGTGAAACCATCTCGGTCTCCATTGGCCAAGGCGCTGTGCAGGCCACCCCACTTCAGCTTGCGCGCATCATTGGTGGCATTGCATCCGGTGGTCACCTGGTACGTCCTCACGTTGTTTTCCAGGACCAGCTATCTCCCAACTTTCGCGAGTACATTAATGAGACCTATCCAGGCTCGGGCGACAAATACATCCCTATCGATCCCGACAATTGGGTAACGATCACGGACGGGATGGCGCAGGTAACACAACCAGGCGCATTTCACACCGCGTCGTCGGCGCATCTCGATGGCATAGACCTTGCGGGCAAAACCGGTACTGCGCAGGTTGTGGGACACGACACACTGGGGCGTGAAGCAAAGGAACATCGATTTCAGCCCAACGTCTGGTTTGTCGGCGTCACTCCCCGACGCAATCCTGAGCTTGTTGTCGCAGTCCTGTGGCAGAACGGCGTATTCAGCGGCTATCCGGCGCGTATAGGAGCCAAAGTTGTCGCCGCCTACGTAGAGAAGCAGCGACGTCTCGCACATAACCTGCAGCCCAACCAGCCTTTGGATACAAAGCCCGCTGAAGTGGGCGCTGTGTGGTCGGCTCCTGAAGTCAATAAGGCCGGCAAAGTGGAAGCACGCCTGGGTGGAGGACACTTTTTCGTGAACCCGGACGATGGCAACGTTTCAGCCCTTCAGGTTGCTCAAACAAAGCGTCCCAGAGTTCCCGCGCGTTCATCACTGACGGCAACCAAAGAGCTCGGAACATTAGTCACCGAGCTCCCCTGGAAGAAGCCATGACTGCGATGCGCCGCTTTCTGAGCTTTCGCGATTTCGACTGGGGCCTGCTGGCCATGGTCCTGCTGCTTTGCACCATTTCAGTCTTTGAAATTTACTCCGCAACATTGCACACAAAGTACCAGGGCTTCCACACAAAGCAGATTTTCTGGATTTTGAGCGGTCTGGTTGCCATGTTCATTTTTTCGCGCATCGATTACCACAAGCTCATCGACTTTGTGCCCTGGATTTATGGATTCTTCCTGCTCGCCCTGATGGCAGTTCTGGTCCCGGGCATTGGGCACAAAGCTCTCGGTGCGAGACGTTGGATACGATTGGGCCCTATGCAGTTCCAGCCTTCTGAATGGCTCAAACTGGTGCTGATTCTTGCGGTTGCCCGCTATTTCGCCAACCTGGGCGCACGGCGGCTCACCTGGACCGATATCTTCAAGGCATTCGCGCTGGTCGGTATACCAATGGTTCTAGTGCTGAAGCAACCGGACCTTGGAACATCTCTGACATACACTCCGATCCTGGTTGCAGGGCTGTTTTTGGGTGGCATCAATTTCAAACAGGCTCTGCTTCTTACGGTGACAGGAATTGCTCTGGTGGCAGGTATTTGGTACAGCGGTAAGTTGCTCAAACCTTACCAAAAGGCGCGCCTGACATCTTTCATCAACCCAGAGGACGATCCGCGCGGCTCGGGGTATCAAATTCTGCAGTCGAAGATCGCGGTCGGATCCGGTGGGATCTGGGGTAAAGGGGCAGAAAAGGGCACCCAAACGCAGGGAGCTTTTCTGCCTATCCCACACGCAGACTTCATCTTTGCCGCCTTCAGCGAGGAACACGGATTTATAGGCGCGGTACTTGTGCTACTGCTATACTTTTCCATATTGATGCGTTTGATTCAGAACGCACAGACAGCCGCCGACCTGTCCGGCTCCCTGATTATTATGGGTGTTGTGGCTGTGTTGACCTTTCAGATTGCGGTCAACGTGGGCATGGTCATCGGGTTTATGCCCGTCACCGGAATCCCTTTACCGTTAATGAGTTACGGCGGATCTTCGGTGCTGTTTACCTTCCTGGCGCTTGGTGTGGCGATGAACGTTCGCATGCGCCGGTTCGTAAACTAAACATTTTGAATGGTTTGAATGCTTGCGCTGCCGTAAACATCGGCCCGCAGGCACAGGAATTTCTAAAAGAAAGTTTCAGGCCGGCAGGTTCGCAGGAATCGCGCACGGCAGGACAAGGTTGTATGAGCACGCAGAGACGGGAGAGCCAGCCCAAAGTAGCGACCTGGTTAGGCCGCATCTGGAGCTGGTTCCGCCAGCAGCCCGCAGAGCGCAGTGAGCGCGCGCAAGTGGAGGGAGCAATGCCCTCCGGTGCGCAGCAGGCCGATGCGCCGGCTGGCGGTCCAACGGCCCCACCGGTTTCGCCGGTAAGGGTGGCCACAAACTCTCTGCTGCCGGATTGCCACTTCGAAAAGCTAGTCAGGCAGGAATGCCCACCTGGCCCGCCCAACATGGCGCAGGCCCAAGGACGGTTATCCCGCATACCAGCAACTCCAAGGTCATCCATCTTCCTCGTCCCGTCTGTTTCCGCGCTGATTCATGCCACTTTGCCGCCAGTCCCGGCCGATTTGACTTGCCGGGCGGAAAGGTACGATGGCAAAAGAAATTTGTATTTCCTCCACGCCGCATGAAACGCGGCTGGCGATTTTAGAAGACGATCAACTCGCGGAAATTTACTACGAACGCGAAAATGAATACACCCTCGCAGGGTCAATCTATAACGGCCGAGTAACGCGTGTGCTCCCCGGCATGCAATCGGCATTCGTGGATATCGGCCTTGAGCGTGATGCATTCCTTTACGTCACCGACTTCCTTGAACTCGAAGACCAGGAAGACTCCGATGAACTCGAAAAGGCCGCAGTCAGTGGCGGTATCCATGCCCCGCGTGAAGTTCGGCACCGAGGTGAACGAAGCAATCGAGCGGAGGAACCGCTGCTCGAGCAAGAAGCAGCCGAACCAACGGCAGCAGTTGTGAGTGATGACGACGCCGACGATGCTGAGAATGCCAGCGAAGGCGGCGCAAAGAGATGGCGTGGACGCAGGCGCCGCCGTGGTGGCCGCTCAACCAACCCACCGACGGCACCAACAGCTGAAGCCATGGAAGATGTTGGTGAAGAAACCGGCATTACGGTTGTCGAAGAAGAAGATGCGATTGCCAAAACGGAACCAGTCCAGAAGCGTGCAGAAGAACGCTCTTCGACACCCTTTCTGCTTCCGGGTGAATCACTCTCCCGGTATGGTGGAACACCAGCCGAACCTGCTTCACACGCAATTGCGTCGACTGCCACCAAACCTCTAATCACCTCACGTCCCTCGACGCTCGTTGAAGCACCCCTTGAATGGGATGGCACTGGTCTCCTTCCAGGTGAATCCATCTCCCGGCATCGGAGCCGCTCCGTTGAGGAAGCACCCGAACAGGAGATCCTTGTTGAAGAGCCATTTGCAGGGATCGATGAGGCCTTTGAAGAAGCCGCTCAGCATACCCCCACGGGAGATGTAACCGAATTCGAAGAACTCGAAGAGGAGTCCATGATTCCCGAGCTGCAGTCCGAGCTCGAACCCGAAGAATTTGAAGAGGAAGTGGAACAACCTGCACGCACTGTTACCGCAATCGCGGAAGAAACAGAGTCAGTTGCGGATGCTCCTGTACACGCAGCAGAGACAGATGCTGCCGCAGTTACGGAAGAGGTCGGAGAGGCTGAGATTGCTCCCGATGCGGAAGCATCTCATCGTGTCGATCCCCTGCCGCCAAGTGGTTTCCGTCTCTTTGGCTTTAGAGGAAAGAAGAAATCCGGCGACGATACAACAGAATCTTCAACAGAGGCAGCTCAGGAAACTCATCAAGAGGCGCGTTCTTCGCGTTCTGCTTCTTCGTATGCGCCAGGCTCGGGACTTGTAGAAGAAGAAGTCATTGAAGGCGAAGAATACGAGGCGCACCAGCATGCACTGGGCCACAAGCTCGATGAACACGATCTGGACGAATACGAAGAAGAGACACTGCAGGCTCAGATTCGTTCGGGCGAACTGGGGGACATGTTGCAGGAAGCGCAGCTTGATCACAAGATTGAGCTGGAGCTTGACAGCAAAGCTGGCGACGAAGAAGATGACGACGAATCCGTCGAAAATGAAAATGAGGCTGACACTGCCACGGACGGCCAGAAACGCAATCGCCGCGACCGTGGAGGTCGTGGCCGCCGCGGCGGCGGACGCAATGAGCGCGGACGCCGCGGTCCCTCACGTCGCAGCGCACAAACTTCTGACTTGCCCATCATCAGCGACCTGTTGAAGCCAAATCAGGAGATTCTGGTCCAAATTGCCAAAGAACCGATCGCCAAGAAGGGTGCGCGCATTACGTCGCATATCGCGCTACCGGGCCGTTTCCTAGTTTTCATGCCCACCGTTTCCCATGTCGGCGTGAGTCGCAAGATCGCATCCGATGAAGAACGCCATCGTCTGAAGCGCATCCTGATCCACGAACGCGGCGAGTCGTCCGGCGGATTCATTGTGCGTACAGCTGCGGAAGGCGCCACCGAAGAGGAATTGCGTGCCGATCTCCGCTTCCTGATTCATTTGTGGAACGACATCAAGGAACGCTCCGACAATTCGAAGTCGCCTGCACTCATCTATCACGACCTCTCGCTCATCGAACGCATCCTGCGCGACCAAGTGAGCGCAAACTTCTCCAACATCTGGGTCGATTCAGAAGCTAACTATGAACGCATCGTTCGCTTCCTCAACCGCTTTTCGCCGTCGCTGGTACGCCGCGTAAAGCTTTATACCAAGGAGACCCCGCTCTTTGAGCACTTCGGCATTCAGGACGAAATCTCGAAGGCGCTGCGGTCGAAGGTGTGGCTCAAGTCCGGCGGTTCTATCGTTATCAACCAGACGGAAGCGCTGGTGGCCATCGACATCAACACTGGCAAGTACGTCGGCAAATCGGCGCGTCTTGAAGACACCATCGTCAAAACCAACCTCGACGCAGTGCCTGAAATTGTGCGCCAGATTCGCCTACGCGACCTTGGCGGCATCATTATCATCGACTTCATCGATATGGATGAGCGCAAGAATCGCTACAAGGTGATGGCCGCGCTTGAAGAGGCGTTGAAGAGCGATCGTGCTCCGACAAAGGTTCTCCAGTTTAATGATTTTGGACTGGTGGCCATTACACGCAAGCGCGTGAAGCAATCGCTCGAGCGCACGCTATCAGTGCCCTGTCCAGTCTGCCAATCAACAGGCATGGTGAAGAGTCCTGCAACCGTGTGCAACGAGATCTACGTGGAGATGCGGAAAATGCGCAAGCACTTCGAAGGCTCCGATGTGCTGCTCCGCGTGCATCCCGATACTGTGAAAACGCTGAAGGCCAACAACGCACGATGGCTCAACGATTTCGAAGAGCTGATTGGCAAGAACCTGCTCGTAAAGAGCGATCCAAGCCTGCACCCAGAGCAGTTTGATATTCAGGGATAAGTCCCTGGATCATAGTCAGCGCCATTTCTAAATCCGGCCGCGGGAAGCGGCCGGATTTCTTTTTATGCGCCCGGATAGACAATGGAGCATGCGAGGTATTTCCGTGCCTGCCAACCATTGCAATTGTTCGGAGCAACCTCTGTGAAAATTCTGTGTCTAATGACCTATGGGGAGCAGTTTACGATTCCCCTGCACATGTTCGAACATTACGAACTCAGAGGTGTTTCTATGTCCTTTTCTCGCCAGATGTCACTGATGCGAACTATTTTCCTGCTCTCCGGAGCCATGCTGCTCAGCGCCGGCTTTGCAAGTGCGCAGTTTGCCAACTCATCAAACTCTTCTTCAGAAGCTCTGGCGCCAGCGACAGCCTCATCGGCAAGCTCCTTTAGTTCATCCCTTGATGGCACAAGCGACCTGGTCGCCGACTTCGCGGCAGAACCCGCCCCATCAGCCTCCGGCAGCGCCGCAGCGGGTGGACAGTACGGCGGACGGTACCGGCATCGAGAGAGCATGTTCAGCCACCTGACCTTCGAAGCCGGTGGAGGTTTCAACGCGCCGTCCAATGAGTCTTCGCCTTACATCACTTGGGGCGGCAATCTGACGCTCGGCGCAGGCTATCGGTTCAATCCATACGTGAGCCTGATGACTGAATACCAGTTCATTGACGACAAGCTGCCGGGAGCAATCATTGCGGAGGCAGGATCGGACGGAGGTAATGCGCACATCTGGTCGTTCACTTTGGCACCGGTCATTGACCTCTTCCCGCACGACACCAACAGTATTTACGTGACTGGCGGCGGCGGCTTCTATCGCAAGGTAACCAACTTCACCGATCTGAACCTTGGGTATTATTGTGATTACTTCTATTGCTATCCAGGGGTGACAAGCCAGGTGGTCGGCCACTTCTCGTCGAATCAAGGCGGATGGAACATTGGCGGCGGATTTACGCATCGTCTCGGCGGTGTCTATGGCGACGGCAAAATGAAGATCTTCGCCGAAGTACGGTACCTCGACGTGCTAACGCCAGCAGTCACAACAGAACCGAACGGACTGGGGACGACGGCAATCGGCGCAAATACCAAACTCATTCCAGTTACATTCGGCATCCGCTGGTAGCTCGCGCAGATCAGAAACAAAAAGGCCAGTTGCTCTCCAGTGAGCATCTGGCCTTTTTGTTTCCCAGTCCCGATGCGCAAACTACAGAATGCCAGCCAGCCGCAATTGCAACATTCCTCCAGCCATTACGCCAATGGGCGCCAGTGCCACCTGTGACAGCAGAAACCAGACTGCGCGCTTTCCGCGTTCCTGCATCGATCCAAGTGCTGCCATCAGTAGAATGACAAGTGCAAGCACCAGTACGTGAATCAATGAATTCCCTCGCGCCAACACCGCGGTGATATAACCGCCCAGAGCACCCGCCACAAATGAGCCGCCCAGTTGAACAACGCATTCGGCAATGCCGGGGCGCAAACTCTCGTGCGAAAGGCTTGGCGTCATCCGCATCGACAACGCACGTAAACCAAGGTCAAAAACGAGTACTGCCGCGTAACCTGCAAGCAAGGAAAGAAAGGCATGCGCCATTACCACGGGAGACTCTCCTTGGGCGACTTGCCGACCTCACCGCGCTCAATACGTGCAAGAAATTCACGTGCGAGCCGGGGCTCACCAGGATGACTTTCTCCATGCATGGTGCACAGATCAAGGAACTCGTCGCAAAGTGCATTCCGCTGCTCCTGTTGAGCAGTAATATTTTGCAGTGCGCTCGCCAATTCCCGTAATTGCGCAGCCTCCGGCCAGGTACGCTTTTCATCATCACCTGCGGTCAGCTCAATGTCTGTAAAAAGGCCGCGACGTCCTCGTGCACACTCCTCGAGACACGCAATTAGCTGCTCGGCAAATGCGCGGCTTAGCGAGTCCCACTGTTCGGGTTCCATTGCATCTCGTGGATCCATCACACATCTCCGCTCGCGCTACTTACCACGCATTGCTGCTTCCACCTCATCGGCAGTGTGTGGAAGAGCGGCGTCCAGATCAATTAGCTTGCCATCATCGCCCACGAGAAAGTCACACTCGATGCGCACGCCAATTTTTTCCTCAGGAATATACACTCCCGGCTCAATGGTAAAGACCATGCCCGGTTTCAATACCGCCGGATACCTGGCGGGATCATGCACATCGATTCCCACCATGTGGCCAAGCCCATGCAACCAGTACTTACCCAGCGGTTGTCCATGCAGATCTTTCCCATGCGTGTTGATGTAGTTGTACGCAACCGTGTCCAGCGAGTTGGGATCTTTACGTTCGCGGTCATTGATGGTTGACTTGCCTGCCACAAATGCCTCAATCGCGGCTTTCTGCGCGCCGAGCACGATATCGTAGATCTCACGCTGTCGCGCGGTGAAATGCCCGTTTACCGGCGCCGTGCGTGTAATATCCGCAGCATACATGGAGTACTCGCAGGCGGCATCAACGACAACTACATCGCCATCTTCCATGGTGCGCGAGTTCTCCGCGTAATGCAGAGTTGTTGAGTTGATTCCCGAACCAACGATCGGCGCATAGGATGGGCGCTCGCAACCATGCTCATACCATGCTTCCGTCATCTTGCCCGCAATCGTGCGCTCGGTTACGCCGGGATGCACCGACTCAAACATCACGCGCTGGGCCGCAATAGAAGCTTCCGATGCTTTGCGAATCAGCTCAATTTCGCCTTTGTCTTTGACCAGCCTGAGCTGCATCGTCAACTCGGTCACATCGTGCGCCGGCGGCGCTTTATCCATGCCCAGCGTTACCCCATTCAATTCCAGCAGTGCTTTGGCAGCCTTCGAATCCGGTTGCGTCCATAGGTTATATGCGATTCGGCGATCCTTGCCGGCAATCTTATTCAGCTCCAAGGGCAACTGCGCCATCGGCTCCACTTCGTCCACGCCCGTTAGTTCAGTCACATGAGGCGAATCCGCATCCAGCTTAGGCCCCGTATAAAGCTCCATACGGAGATTGCGCGTGGGCAGGAAGAGAATCTCGCGATAGCCATTCGGCGTACCTTCCGCAGCAGCCACCAGCAGAGCCGCACCTGGCTCATCCCAGCCTGTCAGGTAGTAAAAATCCTCATCCTGGCGATAGGGCATGAAGTCGAGCACAGGCTGCTCGGCCGCGAAAAGGACAGCGACCCCGCCTTTGAGCTTTGCCGCCAACGCAACACGGCGCGCGTGATACACACTGACTGGCTGTTTTTCAATAGCGTGCGCAAATGGAATAAGCGCTGCGAGAAGGAGGGCAAAAAAGACAAAAGAGCGCAGAGGCCTCATGCCGTTATTGTCGTCGCTGCCGGTGATTGAGCGCAATCAATTGTAAAGAACCACCAAAAATTACCCCACTCTAATTGCCAATAGACCCTAGCACTTGTTTGGCGATCGTGGCCAGTTGCATGTTGGTGGTACCTTCGTAAATCTTTCCAACCTTTGCATCGCGATAGTACTTCTCAGCTGGATAGTCCCGGACAAATCCGTTTCCACCAAAGATCTCCACCGACTCACTCGCGACACTCTCCGCAACCTGTGAGGCAAACAACTTGGCCATTGCCGCTTCTTTTACAAACGGCTTGCCTGCGTCGCGCAGCCGGGCGGCGTTATAGACCAGCAGACGTGCCGCCTCAATGCGAGTTGCCATATCCGCAATCGCAAATTGCACGGCCTGAAATTCGGCAATGGCTTTGCCGAATTGCTTACGCTGCTTGGCGTAGCGCGCGGCATGATTCCATGCCCCCTGTGCCAGACCCACCAACTGTGCGCCTATCCCAATGCGACCTTCATTCAGAGTTTCAATCGCTATTTTGTAGCCCTTCCCGGGCTCGCCTAACATGTTCTCGCGCGGTATGGAGCAATTGTCGAAGATGAGTTCGCACGTGGAAGAAGCACGGATACCCATCTTGTCTTCTTTACGGCCGACAGTAAAACCCGGTATTCCCGCTTCCACCAGAAATGCCGTTACACCACGATATCCCGCTGCTGGATCGATGGTGGCAAAGACGACGAACAGCCCCGCCTCGCGCGCATTCGAGATCCAGAGCTTACGGCCATTGAGGCGATAGGCATTGCCATTCAGCTCGGCACGCGTCTGAAGGGCGAATGCATCCGAACCAGAACCAGCCTCGCTCAATGCATAAGCACTCGCAACAGATGAAACCAGTTTCGGCAGCCAGTAACTTCGTTGCTCGTCGGTCCCCCAGCAACGAATCGCATTAATTACCAGCGTGTTGTGGACATCGACCAAAACAGCAACTGCGGGGTCCACGGTAGCAATGGCTTCAATGGCAAGTACGGAATCGAAGAAGGTTCCGCCCGCACCACCAAGCTTCTCTGGAACCTCGATACCCATAAGGCCCAGTTCGAATAGTCTCGCAACAAGTCCCGGCGCAAACGCCTGCTCCTCATCCATAGAACGTACCAATGGTCCGATGGATTCTTCAGCGAATTGCAAAACCGTGGAGTAGAAGAGTCGCTCCTCCTCCGAAAGACTGGTCAGAGCTTGTGCAGTCAATTGCTGGGAAGCCAATGGCGGGGTACCTCCGGAATCGGAGTGTACCAGACCCGGAGTATGTGGTGTGGAGAACGCAAAGAAGGCAGACATCGCGAGCAATGCCTGCCTTCTTTACTGGAGAATACTAGTTAACCGTTAACGTCATTGAAGCAGATGCGGTCAGATTCGTATGAACACTATCCGTACCGATTACGGTAATGCTGTAACTGCCTGTAGGTACGTTGCTGGATGATGAGCTCGAGCTCGAACTCGAACTCGATCCTCCTCCGCATCCCGATAACGCAAAACCCGCAGCAGCAAGAATGAACATCGCAGCAAGCAGTCTGACCTTGCGGAAACGCCACCCGATCAGGCCAGCCAGCAACAACGCCAGGAGCCCAAAGGCTGCTCGCGATATTGGAGTTGCAGGATTAATCTGCGCGTGGCCGGACGGCCCAGCGATGCGATAGCGAACTCCGGGCGCAGTTCGTGCATTGGCACCAGCTCCGCCTTGTACACTGGCACTCGTACAAGACGATGCGCTCGTGTAAATCGTAAGAGTGGTGGTTGCCGCCGATGTTCCAGTCACAGTCGCATCGTCGATGGCGTAGCAAGCATTCCCCAGGGAAGAGCTGCTCGTGGAAAGATTAAATGTGACGGTTCCCGTATAGCCATTGGGCGTTACCGTAACTGTTGAGGTACCCGAACTGCCCGATTTGACCGTAATATTCCCAGCCGCAACCGAGAAGTTACCCACGTTCACCGTTACTGATGCTGTACCCGATGCAGCATGCCCACCATCGCCAAGATAGGCGACTGCAACCGTGTGCGCTCCGGCGGTTGCAAATGAAGTTGTGTAGGTGTAGGTGCCAGAGGAAAGCGCCTGTGTACTCGGCGTCCCACCATCCACTGAAATGGTGATATTGCCGGTGGGAGAGGTTCCTCCATCGGCAGAAGTCACCTGGATGTCGAAGCTCACGGAATCATTCGGACCAGGTGTCGTAGTGGAAGGAGTAATGGTCACCGAAGTTGGCAATAGAGTTACGCTGGAGCTTGTTGGCCATGCGGCCGTAAGCACCGCCAGGTTGACCGAGCCAAGCCCAGTGGCCTGATCGTAGCCAGCTCCGGCATCGTACCCCATATTGGGCCCGTCGCTGGTGCAATATCCATACGTTGTTCCAGCCGTACAAGCGTTGGTGCCGCTCGTCACGTCGTGAAATGCTGTGGCATAGCTCGCAGAGTTTGCAACCGTGTACAAAGTGGGATTGATTAAACCCTGACCGCTGGTATACCCCTGCGACTGGTTGATGAGAGCCACCATGCCCGCAAATACTGGCGCAGCAAAACTGGTGCCACCGGCCGCTGTCAAGGTTGTATCGGAAGTACTCGCACGAAAACCGCTCCCGCATGAACCGGTTTGGCCGGTACTCCAGCTACCTGTGTCGCTTGTGCAATAGAGGTAGGCCACATAATAGGGCGACGAGTAGAGCGAAATGTCAGGAATGTCGCGGGCCCCATCGTTGGGGGTAAGCGCGTCCTGGTAGCTGGGCTTTCCAAACAGAATGCTGGCGCCACCGCCCGTCGCACTCAAACCGCCGCCTTGCGTTGCACTCACCGATCCACTGGAAGGATCGTCGTTCCAGACCACCTCAGGCAGATATTGCAGGGCAGATGTAACGATATCCTGGCTGGTGTCCTGAGCCGACCAATAGCCATTGCCGGATGTGATGTAAGCCGTGTTTGACTGATCGATTTCCGTGCCGCCCACGGCTGTCACAAATGGACTGCTCGCGGGATAGCTGACTGCGACTGCCTGCTGAGTGGCAGTCGAGAGACTCGTGAAGCCGTAACATGCCGACGCGCCCGAATCTCCAGATGCCACAACAACGGTTTGCCCTTGCACGGCAGCCTGCTGCAATGTGTCTTCAATCGAGTAACCGCCAAGGGCCGGCTCGCAGGCGCCGTAGCTCACTGAGATGATATTGCCCTTTTGATTGTCGACAGCGTTGATAATGGCATCAAAGACTGAATAGTTCGAGCTGTTGCCTGTATACACGAAGTTGATGTCGGCGCCAGGAGCCATTGCGCTGGACCATTCCAAGTCGAGGTCGGATTCGCCCTGATCTCCGCTGTACGTCGTCGAAGTGCCGCTTCCCGGAACCAAAATCAACATTGGATCCTTCACGGTAAGTCCCGCGGCCTTTTGAAAATTCTCAATATCTGTGACGCTCACGGCCGACTGGCCAACAATGGTGATGCTCTGTCCCGTGCCGTCCACTCCGCCCGAGACCAACGGACCCACGTTATAGGCCAGCTTGATGTCGCCTGGCGCAAAGAAAACACTCCCAGAAGCTTTCGACGTAAAGGCCGCTCTGGGGCGTGGAACCCGCATTGAATGAGGGCGGAAACTGCTCAGGTTGCGAATTCCGCTGATTACTGGAGCCAGCGCCGAAGGCACTTCAAGCGCGGTGGAAGGAGCGAACTCCTTCTTGTCATCCATTTTGTAGTAGTGCATTTGCGTGCCAAAGGCCCTGTTGACCTGGCCCACAGTGCCGGAAAAGCGGATGTATGTCCTGCTGCGCGCAACCGAATCGATGGTAAATCCCTGCTGCTGGAGCCATGCCTCCGCCTTGTCTATATCCGACTGCGCCATGCCAAACCGAGCAGCAAATTGTTCAGGAGTCAACCACTTGTGATAGAGAGGTGATGCCGGATTTTTCTGGTCAGCGATGAGCTGCTGCAACGCGGCTTGCTGCGCGGACGAGCGATTGAAAGCAAGCGTCATTCCGCTAATCTTGTTTCCTACCGGCATAGCCCCCGTATCAAATTGAGGTTGTGCCATGGGATGAAGCGACCCCTTCAGGGTGGACATCTGCGAGTTGGAAATATTCGCCGATAAGCGAGGCTGAAGCGATTGCCCGCTTAGCGAGGCAGCGGCAAGAATGCACACTGTAAACAGAGCAAGGCGATAAAGGCCTCTGAGTGAAGGGAGAGTCATCCGCGTCATTTCAAGCCATCCTTATAAAAATCAAGAGCTGGTTAATAGTAAGTCTTAATGGCCATTCAGAGAACTTAGAGAGTTCATTTGGAAACCCGGAAATCAAAGCATTATCAACCTGGCCAGGTCAATAGTACAAAAGGCGCTCGGATGCCAAACGAAGTGCTCGACACTCCTTCTCCTACAGACCATACGTTCAGACACACTTCTAGCTGGTCTTTTGAGTGTAGACCCATGTCCGCGAAAAAGGTTGCAGGTTCGGCGCTTTTTAATTCTCTTATGTATCCGGTTTTGATGCGGTCACTTGGCTACTTCGCTGCCGGTAGTCCAGAAGTGATTCTTGCCAGCGTCAAGTGGGCACGTCGCCTGCTGGAATGAGTAATGCCCTGTGCGCGCCACACCAGCGAAAGCTTTTCGCGATCAAGAAGCCGTTGAATCTGACTCCGCGCATGATCGGCCCACGGCCCTTGCTTGTCAATTCGCACATAAGCGCGCCAATGGCGAAGTGCCGCCCTGGGCTCGCCTTTGCGCTCAAAGGCAAGAGCAAGGTTATAGTGTGCATCGGCATAACGAGGCGCCAATTCAACAGCCCGCAAATAAGCCGCTATCGACTCATCCGGCCTTTGCAATTCGTCCAGCACGTTGCCGAGATCAAAGAATGCCAGAACATAGCGCGGGTCGAGTTCAGTGGCACGCCGGTAGAGTTCCTCTGCGCGCCGGTACTGCCGCAAATGAAAATGGAGTGTTCCGAGATTAATGTATGCCGGCGCATACCCTGGCTCACGCCCAATAATCTGCTCGTAGAGTTCAATGGCGCGATCCTTTTCGCCGCACTCCTCTGCTTGAACGGCAGCAATAAACTGGTCATGCACCGCAGGTGCGGCGGTTGATGGAATGCGTAAAAGGGCAGAGCTGGCAGTGCCCGACTGGACATCGATTCGGTCAAAATCAAACAGGAGTTGGCGTCGAATAGGATCGACAACCGCGCCCTCGCAACGGAATGCCAAGCGCGCTCCATTGCGGACCAGACCCGCTTCGGTTAAGGGGTTGGCCATTCCAGCTACAGCACGCATCGCAACTACCGAATCACGGATACAAGCCGTCGGCACCGATTCCTCGCGCAGCGCCCGCACCGTGCGCAGTTGCGCCAGATCTTGAAAGCTATAGGTATGTTGAACGGGAATCAGATCGGCTCGTTCCCACGCCTGCAACTGGCGAGCGCTTATCTGAAGTATCCGCAAGACATCCTGACGGCTGTAACTGGTCACTCCAAGGCTCCCGCGGCTTGTCCGGAAAATTGACGGACGTAAATCAGCTCCGTTGGTCCCGCAAATCCGCGACGGGCTCACTGCGAGTCGCGGAACAGTAGCTGATGAACCAATGTTCAGCGCTTCCCCGAAATGATTGAGCAGGAACAACCAGCCCAATGGCTTCGAGAGAATCGTTCCAAGTGCGATTATGCCAAGAATAGGCGTGGATATCCCGGAACGAAAGCACGCTTCATGAAAAAGTAGGTGGAAAACAGTGCATCATTTGATTCCTTTCACCTGCAATATGCCAGTTGCGCTACAGCAAATGTGACGGAAATAATAGTGCGCTCCTCCATCAATGCATCACTGACCAAGCAAAAAATCGACGCAATCTGTCAGAGATCCGCATACGCAATCTGCCAGCGCACACGCTCTCTCCATGCCTGACTTCTGAGGGGAATGCTTATCGTCTATCAGAATTGTGCCTAGTCCAAGATTCACTCCAAACTCAATATCGGAAAGCGAATCGCCAATCATAACGCTACTCTGCGGAGTGATCTGAGGGAACTGTTCCGCAGCCTGCTCAAAAAGTCCAAGAAATGGTTTCCTGCAATTGCACTCATTATCGTCATGCGGACAATAGAAAAATCCATCGATTCGTGCGCCATGCACGCCAAGCTGTTCCTGAAATGCCGCGTGAATCTCCTCCACATCGGCAGCCGTGTAGAGCCCAAGCGCAATGCCCCGTTGATTACTAACGACAATTACCAGCTTGCCTGCCCGGTTCAGCCGCACGATGGCTTCTTCAACACCTGGCAACGGTTCAAATTGAGCGAGGCTGCCTACATATTGTCCTTCGGGAAGTTTCCGATTCAGAACTCCATCCCGATCAAGGAAGACCGTTTGGAATTGCTCAATGGTCAATGTATTGCCGCCTTATAAACCAGCCTATGATAACAACCACTTCGACTGCAGGAACAACACTGAGCACTTTCGAGTTCTGCTCACTCTTTGAAAACCGCTCCTGATTTCGACTGTTTGAGGACGAATTACTTTGGAGCATCAAAATGATGCACAACAGGCGATGCTGAGATGAATCAAATTGTGGAGAAAACCTTCTCGAGTGCCATCGCTGAGCACCTTTCGGTGGTGCAATCTCTCTATTCACAGTGCGCAACTCTGCGTGCGATTGCCGATTGTATGACCCACGCCCTTTGCAACGGAAACAAGGTCCTCTGGTGTGGAAACGGCGGCAGTGCTGCGGATGCACAGCATTTGGCTGCGGAACTGGTCGGCCGATTCAGATGTGAGCGTCGCGGCATGGCCTCTATGGCGCTTACAACCGACACATCGATCCTGACAGCCGTTGCCAATGACTACGGATATGACACCATTTTCGCGCGCCAAGTGGAAGCGATCGGATCTCCACATGATGTTCTCGTGGGCATATCAACTTCCGGCAATAGTCCTAACGTCATACGAGCAATCGAAATTGCGCGGCGGATGGGTCTGTGGACAGTGGTATTGACCGGCAAAAACGGTGGCAATATTGCACGTATCGCCCATCACGTTCTCGCGGTTAGGTCGAGCGATACAGCCCGCGTGCAAGAGGCCCATATCTTGGCAGGACACATGCTTTGCGACTGGATCGAAAAGCATGATCAAGCAGGCATATGCACCCCCGCGACGATGGTTTCAGAAGAGTGTTGAACAAATGAGAAGAGACAATGGAACAACTTCGTGAAGTGATGTATTCACTTGAGAATAAGTGGCCCTTACTGCACATCCTTGTAGTCGGCGACGTGATGCTCGATAAATACATCTGGGGAGAAGTAGCGCGCATCTCACCAGAAGCTCCTGTTCCCGTTGTACGTGCAACCCACAATAGCGATCGGCCTGGGGGCGCTGCCAATGTTGCGATGAATATTGCGCTGCTCGGCGCAAAAACAACTGTCGTCGGCTTCACAGGTGGAGACTACGAAGAGCAGGTCCTTGCTGAAGACCTCCACTCTAAAGGAGTGGAAGCGCGTTTCGTTCCCATTGAAGGCTTCCCGACAATAACCAAGTTGCGCATTCTGGCCAGCAATCAGCAGATGTTGCGCCTGGACCGCGAACAACCTGGGATTCCCACTGACTCGGACTACCAAAGACTGCTTTCCACGGCACTGCCACTCTTGCCGACGTGTGATGTCCTCGTCCTATCGGACTATGCCAAAGGCAGCCTCAACCAAGAAGTTTGTGGGCAATTGATCAAGGCTGCTCGCAATTTGGATATTCCTATACTTGTTGATCCTAAGGGCAGCGATTTCATTCGCTATCTTGGAGCAACCACGGTTTGCCCCAATTTGAAAGAACTTGCAGCCGTTACAGGCTTCAGCATGCAGGATGAAAATGCCCTTCTGAATGCCGGTGAAGAGCTCGTTCGGCAATGCGATCTCGAGTTTCTTACGGTAACTCTGAGTGAAAAGGGAATCGCAGTTCTTCGACCGGGGAATCGCTTCATTGCGCCGGCAATTGCACGCCAGGTTTACGATGTTTCCGGGGCCGGCGATACCGTAATTGCGGTTCTGGCACTCTGTCTCGCGAGCAAAATCGGACCTTCAACTGCTGCCGAACTAGCCAACGCCGCGGCAAGCATTGTTGTCAGCAAAGTTGGTACGACACCCATAGAAATATCCGAACTCTTGGCCCTGCTCGCTCCGAAAATCACCCTCAATGCGGAGCAGAAAGTGATGAACATACCTGCACTTATGCGCCAGGTGGCACGTTGGAGAACGAACGGTGAGAAGATCGTATTCACCAACGGATGCTTTGATCTGTTGCATATCGGGCATATCACCTTGCTGGAAAAAGCACGCAATTTCGGTGATCGTCTGATCGTGGCCATTAACAGTGACACATCTGTAACGGCATTGAAAGGGCCTGCGCGCCCAATAGTAGGAGAATACGAACGAGCCCGGGTTTTGGCTGCCCTCACCGCAGTCGACGCAGTCGTTACTTTCTCGGAGAATACTCCCCTCGAGACAATCCTTACTTTGCAACCCGATGTGCTCGTCAAGGGTGGAGACTACAACCAGCAAAATATTATCGGTGCTCATGAAATGGAAAGTTGGGAAGGAACAGTAAAGATTGTCCCCCTGCTTGAGGGTGTCTCTACAACATGCCTCATCGCCAAGAACAGCACATAGCATTCTGGCGCACTGCCAAGCCACTTCCGATTCTCAAGAATTGCTCTGTCCGATCTCGTGTACCAATCGAAGTGTTAGTGTACCGTAGGTAACTCTTAGTTCAGATACCTATACTCCATGTTATTTGTCAGTCAGGTCTACAGAGTTGGCGGTCGATAACCTAGCGATGAATGAAGCCTGACGTGTTGTAGTGCACACGCCAACGCCCGGCTAATGCGCGCAGTTCCTTCGTCGAGTAAAAGATCTCTCCCTTCAGAAACTCATCCGTGAGCTTAGAGTTGAATAGTCCACAACAGGCATTTTCCCAATGCGATCCAGGTTCGATGTACAGCGTCCCGGCTCCATCGCGTACTCGCCTCGGAGGTCTTAACCCCTTGCTTGTACCAACCCCAAAGCTCCAAAGCAAATCAGATTATGCGAAAAATCACCTGCGTTACCACAGGCTGGCAGCGCAGGCACACCTCATGACGGTATTAGCTTCTGAAAAGATCCGGACGAGTTGGTGGCGAAGGATTCTGCTTCATGAGCTCGCAGTTGAGCATATTTCTACGCTACGCTCTTCAGCGCATTCCCGTGGCTCGCCTAGCTGGAGTTAAAAGGTTTGGTTACACGGTTGGGTTTGTCGAGCACAAACCAAAGGAAACGGCACCTGACTACATATTCTGATAGAGCAACATTTAGCACTGCGTCTTCAGGCTACAGTGAGTTGTATCGAGGCAACTCAAAGAAGGATCAGCATGCGAATAGCGGCTAAGAGTGTGCTTGTTGAAAAAATATTGCTATCCAAAAGCGCACGCGTCGCGCTTAAAAACAGCCTTTAAAATAATCAGCAATACTAGCCTAGTAGGCGCCTTCCCTCTGCAACACAGCTGGAAAAGTGCGCAGGAAAATACGCGCATCGGACCGTAGGCTCCAAGAGCGTACATAGAGCTCATCAAGCCAGGCGCGATGCTGATATCCTACGTTGCTTCGACCGGAAACCTGCCACAACCCGGATAGTCCCGGCTTTGCCGCAAGGTAATAGCGGAGGCGATTTCCATAAAGCACCGTTTCAGCCTCTACGATCGGCCTCGGACCGATGAGGGACATCTCGCCACGCAGAACGTTGATCAGCTGCGGCATTTCATCCAAACTCCATCGGCGCAGAAATCCACCAATAATAGTGATCCGAGGATCGTGAAGTCGCTTTTGCATGCGCCATTCGAGTACCACACCACCGGAGTGAGATGCGTATACTTTCGCCTGCTGCGACGCATTTACCTTCATTGTCCGGAACTTCCAAATCTTGAAGCGACGGCCATCCTGGCCAATTCGTTCTTCACGATAGAAGACCCCACCTGGCGACGTACAGGCAACACAACCAGCAATCAGCAGACAGGGCAAAGCCATCAGAGTGAGAACTACCGCAGCCCCAGCAAAATCCAACAACCGCTTTACGAACTGATAACGCCAAGAGGAAATAAATGGAACATCTGCGGCAAAAATGCCCTCTTCTTCTGTGCCCGCTTGTCGTAAAGGCTCTTGATGCAAGGAAATGGAAATCTCTTCATCGAGAGGCTGTGCTTGAGCAGCTTTCACGGTAACTCCGCCAGAAGGGTGGTATCCAAATGCGTTCAATCCAAATTTGACTTGATTGACAGGAATGCAGCCTTCACTGAATTTTTATCGTGCATTGGTAACCAGTTGGACGTAGCCAATTCTGATATGTCTCTCACTTGTCCAGAATGTTCAATTCTTTGCACCAGCATGCTTCAATAACGTTCACACTCTTGTGCCGTACGGACAGATCTCACGCTTGCATTTTGCCAGCCAGATCTGAGAGCTTTACTTTCGTGAACTTCTCATGAGTATACGTCGAACGGTTTTTTGCTTCAAGCCAAAGGAGTTACTTTTTATGTAGCCTTTTGTATTCGAACTTAGTCTTCAATCCAAATAAAATACAAAGCGCCAATTCATCGCACCTGAAATCTTTTTCATATAGCTATACGCATTGACAGTATATCTATATTATTTTTCAATGTGTTACCTCCTACACGGTGAAACACGGCTTTACAGTAGTGACAAGATCTACAAACGACGATGTGAAGAACTTCATCGCCCCGTTGACAATCAGTATAACTTTTGGAAGTTGAGCGTTTCCTATTGCGCTCGAAAGATAACTTTTAAGAATCTTGGGCCCAATCGAATTGGCGTTTTCTGTCAGTAATCAGCATCGAATCCATCAACAACGGCACAATGAGCGTATGAGCTAGCGATACGTACATCGTGAAAAGCCCTTCGACACAAACGGCAACCAAATCCTGATCCATTATGAATATCCGTCGAAAATTGCCAAAATGCCCACAGAAAGCAGCACGAAATCATCGCAAATCCGCTGTCACTGAAAACGGTGAAGGAACAGTCTCGTGCGTTGTACGAATATACGGGAATCAACAGACCAGCAGCCGAAAGAAGAGAGAATAAGCATCATGCGCGATGCAGTGGCAACATGCCATTCGATTAATGGCGTTTCGTGCGAAGAATTCTCGCACGGATATCTCTTAATAAGCAGTGTGTTGCCTTAATTCTACTGCTCGCCTGGCTTTGAGGTTACCTTTGTCACTGGCGGCTTAGGCGTATTACCTTGTGTCTGTGCCTCAGGGTGCGTAGTGGAAGCCTTCCCCGAGTCTGACGGACTGGCTGCTTCGGCGGGAGAGGCATTACTTTGATCGGCATGGCCATTCGCCGGATCGACATGCATATCCGCAGATGAAGATCCCGGCGGAGCAGCCGGTGGAGTCATACCGGGAGCGAGCGGTTGTATCTGCATGGCAAGTGTTTGCACTGCCGTTTGATCGTCTCGGAGCCGCATGTAAAGCACTCCGTTGACTGGATGTGGCACAACCAGCTGAGTTCCAGTGAAATCAGGCGGCACATCCGTTGGATTATCAAACTCTGGTGCTGCGGCAAAAGATGAAGTCAGGAAAAGATTGGAGCCCACAAGCAGGCACGGCTTGGACTGCGACCGCGGACAGTGCAATTCCTTGAATCCAGGCAATCGCACCAATGTTCCCAATGGAATCCAGTCTCCTGTCACACCCTCTGGCGAAATGGCGCGCACCTGTATCGGTCCAAAAGCAGACGAGCCAAAGCGCGCAAGTGGCTCCACTACTCCCAAGGCAGTCTTTGCGTCCTCGAGCATCAAACTCCCATCGGTAAGAGAAAGGATAGTGTGGAAGCTTCCGTCATCTGCAGCTACTTCCACTCTTTGCTTGCGAGGGAAACTGACAGGCACCTTCGAGCGCAGGAAAAAGACCAGGCGCCGATCAATGGGTAAATCATCCTGGCTGCCCAACTGAACTGGCGATGGATCGCTTGTGGCCTCTTCCTGGGTGCCTTTGCTGAGCAAAGTCACCACCGGGCGTGGTGGCGTAACCTGCATCGGCACCTCCAGCCTGCGTCCGTCACGAAGAAGAATGCCTGCCCTGTATTTTTCACCGGGATTTAACTCATCTGTAGGGCCGTCCGCTTTCATCAACAGTCGATCTGAATCCTGTACTCGACTCAATGACACTGGAGTCCATGTAATGCCGTACAACGAAGCTTTTTCCACCTCGTCCAAGCGATTTCCCGATAAAATCGCGGTCTCATCTCCCTGACTGAGAAACAACTTTTCTAATGAAGCAGCTTCAGCGTACGCGCGAAGCGTGACAGTGTCTGGCTTTTCGAGACCGAATTGATGTACCTCAAGAGACACCTGTCCGGGTGCAGCATCCTTCATTGAAACAGAAAGCTCGAGCGCTTCCGGCTTGGCAGCCTTCCAGGTTACAGGCAGCACATTGCCAGAAGCCGTCCGTGCAATTACATCTTGCACACAAAGCGTGCTTTGGCCCTCCAACTGCAGTGTATCGTTACGGCCAACCACAAGCGCCGATTGGTCAGCTGCAGTCACATCCCAGCTGCTTTGTCCCGAGGATCGAAGTCGGTAACGCGGCCCCTCCCAATCGTCGAATCCCCATTTGCCGTGCACTACTCCGACGTGATCTCCCACATCGAGCAGTGGGGCTGGCTTTTCCAGCACCATACCGCCTTCGGCCGCGTCTGGATGGATCGGAAGTTCAACGGGGCCTTTCTTTGTTTCAATGCGCAGCATCAAGTCGTGCGCAAGTGGAGTGGCCAGAACGAGCGGGGCTCCTTCGGCAGGCAATACGAGCTTCGGTTTCTGCGCACAAAATGAGTCCGACGGGTTCACCGGATGCAGCGGTGGCATCGTCGCTGGACCGATAGGCGGTAATGCGATCACGACAACTGATTTGGGATCACGAAAGGAAGGCGGTAAGTTAAGCCGCAGATTCAGTGTGTCCTTCGACGAAAGTGCCAGCGCCGGAATGTATTGGTAGCGTGCTGTATGAAGTGAAGAAAGGATCTTCGCTGTATCGACAATTGCTCCTATATAGGGGCTATATTGTCCACCACCGCCTACATGAGAGTACGAAAGCTGATTCATTAAATCCGTTGTTGACCCGCTGGTCAACTGGGCAACGCGGGTTTGTGCGTTCGAGTCATCCATCACCATGCCTTCCGTGTGCTGAGAAAGGCATGAGCTCTGCTGTTCAGCAGGTTTCAGAAAGCAATCGTGATTGACTTTGATTCCAAGACTGCGAGCCGCGTTCTCCGTCCGTTCCTTCAGCGCGTTGGGGTCTGTTTGTGAAGTGACCTTAATCTCATCCAGGAAGGCATCCAAGCGCATCCGGTCCCAACTCGCGGCCTGCAAGTCTTGGGCCGATCTGACAAAGGTTCCTGGCCGGCCGCGTACTGTATTTCTCAACGTACTGAAATCGCCGCCCGTCGCTGGTGCCAGAAAAACAAGCGCCTGTTGCGCTTCGTCTGGAACGGTAACAAAGACACCCTCTTCGCGAACTTTCTTTTGCCAGACTTCGACGCGGGTAAACCACTCTTCTGGCGGGGGATTGGTCGCACCACGCAGAAAAGCAATAACAAGCACAAAATGCTCCGATTGGCTGGCTGGCATATCCGGATGAACCCATAGGCGGTCACCGGGAAGCAGATTCGGCACTTCGCTGATTGGCAGGGTTACATCTCCCCGCTTCACATGAATATTGACCTCGGGGCCGACAAGATCGAAAGCCTGAGAGAAGCTCCTGGTCGAAATCATCGCCAGGAGGCACAAAAGCATTGAGGGAAGTCGGCGCCACATAAATTCCATTGTACGGATTAGACGCCCAGAAGAATTTTCCGGGTTGTACAACCTTCTCATCACAACGGTGTTACAGTGGCTTCCCGCACCGGATTGGTCAACAGAAGCGACCTCAAATTTGACAATATCGTATAAACTGTTTGCTGATTCTGATTTGAAGATCATCTAGTTATTTCTTGAAGGCCGCACGAAAGTATTCCAGACAAAGAAAATACCGGTTGGGCTTATTTTTAAGGAACGTTTCACACTCATTTTTGGACCCCCAAGAGCTTTGATAACAAACAAATCCCCGTTACCCGTCGCCATTTCTTCAGGCTATACGGAACAATATGCGGATACATATTCGGAGCTGAACATGAAAGCGAAGAAGGCTACTGCAATCAATCTGGATCTGAACCAGATGGACATTCCTGACGCGGAAGAATTGATCGAGGAAGCGTTGAACGACCTTCGCTACTCCCAAGATCCAGACCTGGCACGTGCACTACACTTTCTTGCACCTCCCGGATATCAGGTCATTGTGGAATTGTGTAGTGAAAATGGGCGCAGCAAGCGGCGGACAGCTTCAGCCGTAAACTGGACTCCGGAAGAAGACGAGATTCGCATCTACTTTGAGCGCGCAGACGAAGGTGACACTCAACCTCGCATCGCTCGTTCCCTGCGAGCAACCGCAGACCCTATCTATATGTCCGACGACGATGAAGACGATGGGCAGGAAGCCATGATGCCGGCGGACATGGATACCCGCGTGAAGGAACTCTGTTCGGCACTTGCGGAGGCTGAACGCGGTGGGCATGCTTTCATCGCACTTAAGTGGTTTCGAGACTCCTTCCTTCCCCGAAAGACTTTCCGCTGGAATCAGCATCCCGATTCGCGTCAAACCGTTTTGGCGGAAGCTATCCAGCGCGGTGTTGTTCTCACCAGCAAAATCGCCAACCCCAAGACCCCTGCATATCCAACCACCACGATTCGTTTGAATCGAGCCGAAGCCGGAATCCCAGAAGAAGCGCAGCGCTTCCATCCCATTTCCATCGAAGAAGGGACACTCACGGAAGTAATCGACGCTGAACGAGGCAATCATTGACCTGTTACTTCTTTGAGACAACAGCCTTTGCGAAGCTCTTTGTTCGAGAGCAGGGGACAGACTCGCTGATTGAGCTTATGGAGTCTCTTCCGGATAACAGCAAGCTGATTGCTGCTTCGGCTCCACTCGAAATTTATGCGGCCATCCGGCGTCGCGAACGCTCCGGCGCACTCTCCCCGCAGGACGCATCCTCGGCTCTGGAAATCCTGCGCCAGGAAGCTGCCCGCATGGTACAGGAGCCACTGAATCCTGCCGTGCTTGAGTCTGCGCGATTGTTGCTCGACAAAACCCCGCTTCGCTGGCCCGATGCTTTGCAGCTCGCGGCCGCCATTACTGCCCGTGACATGTTCCAGGAAACTGAAATTGTCTTCGTATCCTCCATGCCCGCATTGCTTGACGCTGCGCGCGTAGAAGGTTTCCGCATACTCAATCCCACTGAAGACAACCCGGAGGAACCAGAAGAATAGCTAACAATGCCACACAGCATCCTGCCCAGAGGCTAGACGAGCTTCCGCACCAATGAATCGATCGCTTCGCTCTGCTCTTCCATGGAGACGAGCAGTCTAAATTGCGTACGGCAACGATCGAGATTCTGGTCCGCTCGATGAACTTTATAGTACGTATCGCCGCGCAGGTAATCCGCCAGAAAACGAATCCCTTGCTCAAAGGTGATGAGTTGCCCAGCCTTCGCCAGACTCATTTTCTCCGCATGCGTCAATGTACTGCCCATCGACTCCAAAAAACCGCGCAATAATGCTTCAAACAATTCGAAGTTCATCCACACCAACGACAAATCCCGCTCATCCTCCGCGGCCGCACAGGCGGTGGTGCGTACCATATCGCCAAAGTCATAGGAAACCAGTCCCGGCATTACAGTATCCAGATCAATGATGCAAATTCCCTCACCACTTGCTTCATCGAAGAGCACATTATTGAGCTTCGTATCGTTGTGTGTAATTCTCAGTGGCAGATTCGCATCCACCAGAACATGGCCGAGTGGTTCATGTGCCAGTGCGAACTCAATCTCGCTCCTGCATGCATTCAGGCGGCCGGCTGCATCGCTTGCAATTGCCTCACGCAAAGCCTCAAAACGCGATGGCGTGTGGTGAAAGCCAGGAATCGTTTCAATCAGGCTTTCAGGAGGCAGCGTCGAAAGCAGCCGCTGAAAGTTCCCAAACGCTTTTGCAGCCTGAAATGCCTGCTCCACCGACTGCACTGCATCGAACGTGCGCGTATGAGTGATGGCCCGAAAGCAACGCCAGTACTCGCCGCCATCCTTGCACCACACTTGGCCATCTCGGGTTGGAATGAGAGAGAGTGCGCGCCTGTCCGCGTCTGCGTGCTCCGCGAGTTCTTTGGCCAAATGCTCGGTCACGCGCTGTATATTGCGCATCAGCGTGGGCACATCCGGGAAAATTGCCCGATTGATGTGCTGAAGAATGTAACCCGATTCCAATTCACCCACGTGGAAGACCACATGCAGTGTGTCGTGAATGTGTCCTGAACCGATGGATTCAGCAGAGACGAGTTTTCCGTCTATCGCAAACCGCTCAAGAACTCCGGCAATCTCGTCCATTCGCAACATGGGCCACAAAGAGCAATCTGCTTACGAACCCTGCCGAAAGCGATTCGCCTTTTCGAATTCATCGCGCAACACAGGTGTACGCAGATTTTCTCGTATATAAGCTAAACGTTGCTCCAGCGCAAGAAGAGCTGCTTCAATCGCTTCGGTATTCGTGTGTGCAATATCGCGCCACATGCTGAATGGGCTGGCGCCGAGGCGCGTCATCTCGCGCAGCCCGCGGCCTCCCACGTCCTTCAGTTCCGGCGCATCGCCCACTTCGTCTTCCAGCAGCGAGCTCAGCGCTGTCGCCGTAAACTGCGGCAGGTGGCTCACCCATGCAACAAGCTCATCATGGCGTTCCGGGTCGAGATCGAGCGTGCGCGACCCCATCGCCGCTACCCGCTTGCGCCAATTAGTCACAAGCTCGTTCGCAACTGTGGACCGTTGTGCATTTGCATTGTCTGTAAACAACCACACTGCGCCGCGAAACAGATTTGCATCCGCAAGCTCGGCGCCTCCGCGCTCCTTGCCGGCCATCGGGTGCCCCGGCAAAAACGCCGCGCGCCCCGCTGCGTTGTAAAGGCGCATGCCCGCCGCGCTGATCTGTGCCTTGGTGCTGCCCACATCGGTTACAAGCTGATCCGCCTCGAGTACCCCAGATAGATTTTCCATCCACTCAAGAGTGGCATAAATCGGCACCGCAAGCACAACCACCTGACTCGCCTTAGCCGCCTCTATCCCGTCGGATGCAATCGAATCGACCGCACCCATACGCAACGCGGTCTGCGCGCCTTCGTCACCGCGATTCCAGCCCACAATGGAGCCTTCAAATCCCGCGGCACGCAGAGCCAGGCCTACGGATGCTCCCAGCAGACCTGTTCCCAAAATTGCGACGCGCTCCATCATGACTGGCTCCGATGCTACAGGCTTCTCCCCACAGCAGAAGCTATCGCCTTCAATTCGCTCATCAGTGTCTCGAATTGATCGAGGAAGAGCGTTTGCGCTGCGTCTGACGCGGCTTTGTCTGCGTTGGGATGCACTTCGATCAGAATGGCATCCGCCCCTGCGGCTACTGCGGCCTTGGCAAGTGGAGCCACCATATCGCGGCGCCCTGTTCCGTGCGATGGATCGCCGACCACGGGTAAATGAGAGAGCTTCTTCGTAACCGGAATCGCGGAAATATCCATTGTGTTGCGCGTAGCGGTTTCAAAGGTTCGAATACCGCGCTCGCATAGAATCACGTCGTAATTCCCGCCGGAAAGAATGTACTCCGCCGAAAGCAGAAGCTCTTCAAGAGTAGCCGCCATGCCGCGCTTCAGCAGCACCGGCTTGCGAATCTGCCCCAGTTCGCGCAGCAAATTGAAATTCTGCATGTTGCGTGCGCCGACCTGGAAGCAATCCACATGTGGCAGCATCGGCTCGATCTGCGCAATCTCCATTACCTCGCTAACCACGAGTAGGTCGTACGCATCGGCAGCTGCCCGCATTAACTCCAGCCCAGGAATACCCAGCCCCTGAAAAGCATACGGCGATGAGCGCGGTTTAAACGCACCTCCGCGCAGAAAACTGCCGCCAGCTGCCTTCACGCGCTTGGCTGTTTCAAAAATCTGATCCCGATTCTCAATCGAACACGGACCAGCCATCACCGCGATTTGTTTGCCGCCAATTTTTACTCCGTTGCGAAACTCAACTATGGTCCCCTCTGGGCGAAATCCACGGCCCGCCAGCTTGTACGGTGAACTAATGCGATGAACATTGAGAACACCTGGAAGACTCTCAAACTTTGCCAGATCCAGACCCGCTGTGGCTCCCACAGCTGCAAGAATGGTCTGGCTTTCTCCCGTGGTGCGATGAACTTCAACCCCAGATTCCACCATCGCCGTGATCACTGCGTCGATCTGTTCTTCGGTGGCCTTCTCCTGCATTGCAACAATCATTGCTTGTTTCCTGTCTCGGGCGACTCTGCGCCGGTAGCCTGGCCCTGGCTTTTGGCCTGGGCATTTCTTTCCGATGCCAATTCGTTTCGTTGCAGTGCCCGCATCACGTCGATAATGCGCTCGTAAATGTGCGTGAGTTCGATATCCGGTAGAGGCCCCTGGTTATGGGTCCGCACGTTCTGATAGATCACCTTTTCACGAGCCGGCTCATACACCGGCAGCGAAGTGGCAACTTTCAGGTGGCCGATCATCAGTGCTGCTTTGGCGCGCTCATTTAGCAGCGCAACCAGTTGCTGATCGAGAACATCGATTTGACTACGCAGTTCTTCCAGCGTCATTTCAACCTCGTGATTTGCACGCCTCCAGATACAACTCCGCATGACATCGAAAGCCGGAGGCGCAAAGAAACTTGAATTGGCGATAAGCAGGCAGTTACGACAAACACGCCGCCTGCGAGGGATCGCTTAACGGGCCAGCACCGACTGCTGCAGGTGCAGACCCTTTATAAATCGAGCCACCGCGCCAGGCGCGTCGCCGGGAGCTGACTGCTCCACCAACTCCACAATGGCGCTGCCGACCACTACCGCATCCGCAAACTCAGCAACCTGGGCCACGTGCCCAGCATTCGAGATACCGAATCCGACGGCAACCGGCAGCTTGGTCCATCCACGAATACGGCCCACAAGCTCTGCCGCATCGGCGGCCACACTCTGCTGCTTGCCCGTAATCCCGGTGCGCGAAATGGCATACACAAATCCCTTGCTGTGAGCGGCGATCGCCTCCAGGCGCTCGTCAGGGCTTGTAGGTGCCGCCAGAAAGACGGGTGAAAGCTGCACGCGCTCCATCTCCTTCAAATACGGTTCGGCTTCCTCGACAATCATGTCGATGACAAGCACGCCGTCCGCGCCCGCGGCTGCCGCATCGTCGGCAAACCGGGCTAACCCATAGCGCAAAATCGGGTTGTAGTAGCTGAAAATAACTAGACCTGCCGCAGGCCGCGCCGTGCGAATCTCTTTCGCCAGCACCAGCACATCCTTCAGGCGCGTCCCGCGTGCCAGTGCGCGCTCACTTGCTCGCTGAATCACTGGCCCATCGCCCAGCGGATCGCTGAATGGCACGCCCAGCTCAATCACATCCGCGCCGGCATCAATTGCTTCCAGCGCAATCGTGAGGGTTGCCTGCAGGCTTGGGTCGCCAGCCGTCAAATAGGCCACTAAACCGGGTTTGTGTTGGAACTGAAGCGCCATCGGAGTCTGCGATTACACTCCCTGGAGCTTGAGCTCGCGAGCCAGAATGCCCATATCTTTATCGCCGCGGCCAGAGAGGTTCACAACCAGTATGTCATGCGCCTGCATGGTGGGCGCCACCTTCAACGCCTCGGCCACCGCATGCGCACTTTCTAGCGCCGGCAAAATGCCCTCCGTCCGTGCCAGCCGTACCACCGCGTCCAACGCCGCAGTGTCGTCCTGCGACGTGTACTCCGCGCGTCCCGAGTCGTGCAAAGCCGCATGTTCCGGGCCAATGGAAGCATAATCCAGACCTGCCGACACCGAATGCGTCTCGGCAATCTGCCCATCCTCATCCTGCAAGACGTACGAGAAGGTTCCCTGCAGCACTCCTGGCACTCCGCCGCTAAACCGCGCCGCATGTTCTCCCAGCAACGTCCCGCGTCCGCCTGCCTCCACGCCGATCAGCCGCACTTCGCGATCTGGAATGAATTCGTAAAAAGCACCAATGGCATTGGACCCACCGCCCACGCAGGCAATCACTACGTTGGGTAACCGGCCCTCTTTCTCCATCAGCTGTTCCTTCATCTCCTGGCTGATGCACCGGTGAAAATCGCGCACCATGGTCGGATACGGATGCGCCCCAAGCGCCGAACCCAGCAAATAGTAGGTCGTCCGCACGTTCGTCACCCAGTCGCGCATGGCTTCGCTGATTGCGTCTTTCAGAGTCCTGGACCCACACGAGACGCCGCGCACTTCCGCTCCCAGCAGGCGCATGCGCATCACATTCAGCTCCTGGCGCACCATGTCCACTTCGCCCATGTAGACAACGCATTCAAGCCCCAGCAGTGCACACACCGTTGCCGTAGCCACACCGTGCTGCCCCGCACCCGTTTCGGCAATCACACGCTTCTTCCCCATGCGTTTTGCCAGCAGCGCCTGTCCAAGCGCGTTGTTAATCTTGTGCGCTCCGGTGTGCAGCAGGTCTTCCCGTTTCAGATAGATCTTGGCTCCGCCCAGCTCCTCGCTCAGCCGTTTGGCAAAGTACAGCGGAGTGGGCCGCCCAGCAAAATTGTGCAGCAAATCCGCAAGCTCTGCCCGAAATGCCGCGTCCGCCTTCGCCCGCTCATATTCCTGCTCCAACGCAACAAGCGCGGCCATCAACGTCTCAGGCACATAGCGACCGCCATAAATGCCAAAACGCCCGGGTCGCGACTCAGACGGTGCTGCTGGAAGAATGACCGATGCCATGACGCCTCCAATCTGTGTGGGGAAACAGGTTTACTTTTCAGTTTAGATGAATGCCCTGCCAAATTCTTGTACTGGTTAGGATTGGAGCGTTCTTGCTGAACTCCAGGGACCGCGCGCCAAGAGCCACAGACAGAATGCGCAACTTAATAAAAGGGCAAACGGTGCGGGCCGAAAAAGCAGTAAAGCCAGGACCTTATATGTCAGGGTTTCATGGGGGATGGCGAATATTCTATCGAGCAACAGGACCAGTGCCAGGGGGATGTCCGATGTTGCAACAATGGCTAATGCATTCAGAACTAATCCTGTCATTCCAAGTACGTTCTTGCGGAGCCACAGAGAAGCACACAATGGAATTGCCAGAATATAGAGCTTGGCGTCGTAAGGCCGATGATATGTCACAAGCATGGTGAGCGGCACAGCAGCCGCAAATACCAGCCAGGGATCCAAATTGGGATCTTTGCTGCGTGCGCGAATCGTGAAGAAAATCCAAATCAGTACTAACACACCACAAACAAGCAAGCTTGCCGGTCTATAAAATCCCGGGGTATTTTTGAAGAGGCTGAGGGCCGCCTGGAAATCGATCACCATGGCTGGGCCAGCACTCGTATATGCCTCGGGTCCTGGGCTGTTAAAACCGTGCGGCGCGTTATAAACAGCTAGATTTGCTAGCAGTTCGGAAGGCCAGTGAGGTGCGACACTTCCTATCCACAAAGCTGCAACCGCAGCAAACACCAATGTAATGGCGAATGATTGCAGGGCCCGCTTCCGGTAAACTCCACCCAGTAAAACCATGCCAAGCCAAATCATGCCCGAGTCGTGAGGCTTCAACATCAAACTACATGCCAGACAAATGGCCCCGATATAGGGGAATCGGTCCTCGAAGAAGCACCATACTGCAATCCCAAGAAGTCCGATTGAGAGTACAGCCGGATTCCCACTTGAAAAGGCAATCTCACAATTTGCAAGGAGTACTGCAAGCAACGCAAGAGATACGCGCGGTGCGCTCCGGGCCGCAATTGTCCACATCAAAAAGCAGGCGAACACGAGGATTGCCTGAGAGACAAGCATCCATAGCGTACGAGCTACCGGCCAAGGAAGGCGTGCAACAGGTGCCGTGAAAAGCAGGGCGGTTGGAAGATAGGGTTGACGGCTCAACAGCTCGTATAGTTTTTCATCTGGAGGAAACTTCTCACCCCCTTCGTGCAGATACACTTGGAGACCTGTACCCACCTGGTAGGGATCGTTCCCTTGAAGCAGGGCACGCGTGCCAAAATAGACCGCCTTGAAATCGGATGCGCCTGAATATATGAATGGAAGTCCCCAAAGCGCTGGGATAGCACCGCAGAGCACTAGTATCGCAAGGGCTCGATATCGATTCAACCATACACTCTTGCTGTTTGGAATCTTCTGCATCTGCATGTGAGCCTTCCTGACCAAAGCATGCTGGCCTTCAATGACAAATCAAAACACACCCTGTCAAAATTAGCTCATTATGCTCATCAAATACTCCGACTCCAGTGTCGTCAAATAATTCTCTACATGCATATATGGAGCGAATTAATCAGTGCGGTGAGTTCGCAATCAAGAATATTCATACAAGCCAAATCCCTTTGTGTACCTACATAATGGGGAGTCTAATAAGAACTACTTTTCAAGAAGGTCCACCTTTTACATATAACTGTTCAATTCTTTCTAAGAAAAAAATTCGACGGATGAAAACGTAAAAAAGAACTTTTTGATTTTACAGCTGAACGGCTCTCGCACTGGCGACAAACGCATGCACCTTTTTGGCATCCTTGCGTCCTGGCGCAGCCTCCACGCCGCTCACCACATCTACGCCCCACGGCCGCAGCGTGACAATCGCCTCGGCAACATTCGCCGGGCTCAACCCGCCTGCGGCAACAATCCTGGTTCCGTGTTCCGACGCCACGCGAAAAACTGTCTGCGCCGCCTCTGCCCAGTCGAACGCAATCCCGGTTCCGCCAACTGCCGTCGCCGTGCGCGAGTCAACCAGTATTCCGTCCACGTTCTCATCGGCAATCACCTCAAGCGCCTGCTGTTCGGCCTCGTTGCCAAAATGTATTACGCGTAAGATACGCAACTCCGGCCCAAATTTCGCCCGTAATTGCGCAGGCAATTGCGATCCGCCAACCGCATGCAGCTGCACCCCGGTCAACCCACTTATTTGAATTGCCTCTACAATTTCTTCGAAAGAAGACTCTACAAACACGCCAATCCTCTCGATCGTCACCGCAAGCTGCGCCGTCATCGCCGCAACCTGCTCAGCGGATACACGCCGTGGGCTTGGCGCAAACACAAATCCAAGCGCATCCGCACCCGCATCCACCGCAAGCTGTGCATCGCCCAGCGACGTATTACCGCAAATTTTTATCCACAAACTCATCGCGCAGTCGTCGCTCCAGCCAGCAATGCAGTCAACGCATCGCCTGGATCCGGCTGTCGCATAAGGCTCTCGCCAATTAGAAACGCATGGAAGCCCGCAGTGCGCAGCCGCTGCACATCGTCCGCTGTAAAAATGCCGCTCTCGGCAACCCGAACCACTGACGCAGGAATCTGTTCGGCAAGTTCAAGCGACGTTTCGAGGCGCACATCGAAGGTTTTCAGGTTGCGATTGTTCACGCCGATTGCATCCGCGCCGCTCTCGCCCAACGTGTCGAGTACACGGTTCAGCTCGTCCTGCGTATGCACCTCAACCAACACATCCAGAGTAAATTCGTGCGCTTTCTGCGTAAATTGTCGCAATTCCTCATCGTTTAGCGCTGCGGCAATCAACAGAATCGCATCTGCGCTGTGGGCACGCGCTTCGGCAAACTGGTACTCGTCGACCATGAAGTCCTTGCGCAGGCAGGGCAGTTCCACAGCCGCCGAAGCAATCACAAGATTGTGCAAACTTCCCTGAAAGAATGGCTCATCCGTCAGAACTGACAATGCCGCAGCGCCACCCGCCTCGTAGCGCTTCGCAAGCCACTCCACATTAAAATCCGCGCGGATTAGCCCCTTTGACGGCGAGGCCTTCTTGATCTCGGCAATTACCGCCGGTCCATTAATCGACCGGGAGCGAAGAGCGGCTGCCCAACCACGCGGCGTATGTCCTAGCGCCCGCCGTTCCAGTTCTGCTTGTCCGATTCGCTCTTTCGCGGCCGCAACTGCGGTCCGGGTCGAAGCGAGAATCGTGTCCAGATGCGTACTCATGCGTTGGCTTGAGTATACGTGCCAGCAGGAACATGACGGGAGACTACTCTCACACTCCAAATGGATTCAGCCAGCTACTACGCAGACGGCTGGCAATCGGAAAGCCCGCACTTCCGCAGAATCAGCATGCCGGGACACCAGTTTGTAAATGCTGATTGCAACAGGTTGAGCCCTACGAATGCCGTCAACAAAAGCCAATAATGAGAAACCCAGTAGGCCAGTGCCAGTGAGACCAGAATCACAATACCTGCCATTGCTCGAAGACCACGTTCGACTGTCATAGTCATGCCTCCAGTGATGTTGATTCTACGCGCTTCGTCGTTCTCTTCTCGCGGGCCGACTCAATCATGTAGTAAAGAACTGGTACTGCGGGCCAAGAAAGGAAGGTCGAAGCCACGCCCCCAGCAATAAGTGAAAGACCGAGCCCCTGGAAAATCGGATCGGCAAGGATGACACTGGCGCCAACAATCACACCTGCAGCCGTCAGCAACACAGGCCGTAAGCGCACCGCGCCAGCGTCGATAACAGCCTCTGCGAGCGGCATACCTTCACGCCGCCGCAGCTCGATGAAATCGACAACAATGATCGAGTTACGAACGATAATTCCGGCACCCGCAATGAAGCCTATCATCGAAGTGGCTGTAAAGAACGCACCCAGCATCGCATGCGCCGGCAGAATGCCAACCAACGTTAGCGGGATTGGAATCATAATCGCCAGCGGAACAATGAACGAACGGAACCAGCCGACCACCAGTACATAGATAAGGATGAGCACCGCCGCAAATGCAAGACCCAGATCGCGGAAAACTTCAAGCGTGATCTGCCATTCTCCGTCCCACTTCATTGAGTAGTGTTCAGTTGAGTCTGGCTGCGTCGAGTTATAACGGGTAAGTGTATAACCAGCGGGCAAGCGCAGGTGATCGAGCGCTTTGTTCATCTTGAAGATGGCGTAGACAGGGCTCTCTTCAGAGCCTGCAACATCGCCGGTTACATAGACAACCCGGCGCATGTTCTTGCGATAGATACTTGGCTGAAGTGTTGTGTGCTCAACGCGAGTTAGCTCGCGCAATGTCACAAGCAACCCATCCGCGCCTTTTAGCTTGATTGCATCGAGCGCGTCCACCGATGAACGATCCGCACGGTCCATCTCGACCGTCACCGGTACCGGTTCGCGCGCATCGTCCTCATGAACCAGTCCAGCTTTCGCTCCGGATTCGGCAATTGCAAGCGCTTGAGCCACATTGGCAACCGCAATTCCATGCAGTGCCGCCTTCTCCTGGTCGACAACAAAGTTCACCTGCTGTTGCGGATCTTCCATGTACCAGTCCACATCGACAACATTCGGTGTCTTTTGGAAAATCTTTTTCACTTGCCGCGCCACATCGATCTGGCCGCTCAGTTCCGGACCGTAGATTTCTGCCACAAGTGTTTGCAGCACGGGTGGACCGGGAGGTACTTCCGCCACCTGAATACGCGCGCCGTAAGCATCGCCAATGCGATCAAGTCCAGGCCGCAACCGTCGTGCTATTTCGTGGCTCTGTGCGCTGCGCTCGTCGGCAGGCAGCAGATTCACCTGAATATCCGCCTGATTAGCTCCGCGACGGAGATAGTAGTGACGCACAAGCCCGTTGAAATTGAAGGGGCCTGATGTACCTGCGTAAATCTGATAGTTCTCGACTTCGGACTGCGTGCTCAGATAGGAGCCCAGCGCCTGCGTCACGCGCATCGTCTGTTCCAGCGGCGTGCCGTCGGGCATGTTTACGATCACCTGGAACTCGCTCTTGTTGTCGAAGGGGAGCATCTTGACGAGCACCGCCTTCATAGGCACAAGAGCGCAGGCTGCAGCAAACAGCAGCACGACCACACCGAGAAATATCCAACGTCTCCGCGTGTTGTACAACAGCGGATGCATGGCGCGGCGGTAGAAACGCGTCAGCCATCCCTCCTGCTCGGGCGTAAGCGTGTGTGCGCCCTTCAGATGCTTCCGGCCCAACAGCCGCAAAGCCGCCCATGGCGAAACCACAAATGCCACAATGAGTGAAAACAGCATTGCCAGAGAAGCACCTACCGGGATGGGGCGCATGTACGGTCCCATCAGCCCGCGCACAAACGCCATCGGCAGGATGGCTGCAATAACAGTGAAAGTGGCCAGAATCGTGGGGTTGCCCACCTCCGCAACCGCCTCGACAGCCACTTCACTGAGAGGCCGCCGCGCATTGACTGGTAAGCGGAAGTGACGCACCATGTTTTCGACCACAACAATAGCGTCGTCCACCAGAATGCCAATGCTGAAGATGAGCGCAAACAGGGTCACCCGATTGAGCGTGTAACCCATCAGATAAAAGATCACAAGCGTGAGCGCCAGCGTAACCGGAATGGCGACAAGTACCACGCCTGATTCCCGCCAGCCGAGAAATAGTGCTATCAGGATCGTGACCGAAATGGTCGCAATCAGCAGGTGTTCCAGCAGCGTATTCGACTTCTCTTTCGCCGTCTGACCATAGTTACGCGTTGTAGTGATCTGCAGGTCTGCCGGCAGTGAAGTGCGGCGCATCTTGTCGATCCGCGACAAAACGTCATTGGCCACATCGGTTGCGTTGGAACCTTTCCGCTTTGCGATGGTCAGCGTAATCGCGGGAAATTGTTCACCAGGTACAGCCTTTGCATCTCCGGTTGCGGTCCCAAAGGTGACATAGTCGGATGGTTCCTCAGGCCCATCGATAATGGCGTCGGCCACATCTTCAAGCAAAACCGGCCGTCCATGGTTCACCGCAACCACAACACGCTCCAGATCATGGCGGCCGTGAAAGACGTTGCCCACCTCCACACGGATTTCCTGATTGCCTGTGGCATACTGCCCTACCTGAAGGCGGGAATTTGCACCCTGTAGCCGGGCAACAATTTCAGGAGCCGTCAATCCATAGCCGGCTAACTTGCTGCTGCTCAACATCACCCGCATGGCGCGTGTCTGTCCACCAATCAGCTTGGTCTCAGACACATTGGTTACCTGCCGTGCAGCGTCTTCCACTTCGGCGCCAATCTGCCTCAGTTGTCCGCTCGTGTATCCTTTGCCCCATAGCGTAAGCGCCAGAATTGGCACATCGTCAATAGATCGCTCCTTCACAATGGGCAACGGAGTTCCTGGTGGTAGTTGATCGATATTGGCGTAGAGCTTGCTGTACACCTTCACGAGCGCATCCTGCTCGTTGGAGCCCACCAGAAAGCGCACAATCACCAGGCTCATGCCCTGGCTGGAAGTCGAATACACATACTCCACACCGGGAAGGTCGCGCACCAGCTTCTCGATTGGAATACTGAGCCTGTCCTCCACTTCGGCAGGAGTAGCGCCAGGCATGACTGTCATTACATCCAGCATGGGAACCACAATCTGCGGCTCCTCTTCGCGCGGAATCAGCGCCACCGCAAACACACCCAGAGCCAGGGAAAACAGAATCATGAGCGGCGTGAGTTTCGAATTGAGAAAGCTCGCCGACAACCGTCCGGCGATGCCGAGGTTCTGGCTGCTCATTGCGCCCCCTCGATTCGCTTGCCGCCGAGCTCACGATCACCCGGATTCAGCACAACAATCTCACCTGAGCTAATCCCAGACAGTGCCTCAAAGAGATCTCCTTGCTTGGACCCGATTGTGATGTAGCGGAGCGACGCAATTCCCGTGGGATCCACGACCCACACGTTCTTGAGCGACCCATGAACCACTATCGCCGCCTGCGGCACCAGCACAGCCGGCTGGCTACCCGTGGCAATCAAGGCGGTGCCATACATACCCGGACGCAGGTCCTTTGAGGCCGGAAGCGCTATCTTGACCAAAAAGGTATGTGAATTGGGATCGGCGGCAGGCACAACCGTCCTCACCGTGCCGGAGTCCGGCGCCTGTGGAACACTATCGATCCGCACCTTTACCTTCATGCCTGGCCGAAGCGCGGGAAGCAGAGACTCGTCAGCCGAAACATCCAGTTCCAGCGGGCCATCCTTGTCTATCTGCAGCAGGGGTACACCCGGTGATGCAAGCACACCCGGATCGACCATCCGCGCTGTAACACGCCCGGAGAACGGAGCTTTTATGACTGAATAGTTGGCCACAGTTTGCGAGCTCGTCTCCCCCGCCTGTGCCGCAGCAAGTTGTGCCTTTGCAGCGTCGAGTTGCGCATGCGCTGCCTGTGCGCGGCGGCTCACCTCGTCAAATTCCTGAGGACTGACACTCTTGCTGGTACGCAGAACCTCATACCGCTTTAGAGTCGAGTCAGCCAGCTCGGCATTCGATTCCGCCAGTTGCACCGCGTGACGACTGCCGGCCAGGCCCGCTTTTGCCTGAGCCACCTGCGCCTGTGACTGCGCATCGTCAAGCCTGATGAGTGTTTGGCCCTCCTTGACGAAGTCGCCCTCTCGCACGAGCACGGAACGTACATGCCCCATCGTCTGCGCAGAAAGCACCGCAGACTCCTGTGCATGCACTGTTCCTACGGCGGCGGAGCCCAGAGCTACCGACTGTTGCGCAACCTTGGCGACGGTCAGCCCGGTAACTGTCTCCGGCACCGCTTTTTTGATTTCCTTGTGGCCGCATCCGGCCAGAATCGATGTGCCCGCAAGCACGGCGACAAATGTGACTGCATATGTGAACCGACTCATGGAAGCTCCTCGTGCATGGGATCCAGCGTGCCGATAGCGAATTGAAGATCGGCCCAGGTTAATGTATTTGCGCTAACTGCCTGCCAATAGCCTGCCGTGCTGCGCCGCTGTGCGTCTTCTGCCCGCAACAACTCGGTAATCACCACCAACCCAGCGTCATAGCGATTTTTCACGATGCGTAGGCTCTCATTGGCGGCATCCACGGCCGCACGCGCCACTTCCAGCCGCTGCGCTGCAGATCGATGAGCAATCCAGGCACGTGTCACTTCCATGCGGATTTCATTGTCAGCCGAAGCCTGCGCTGCCTGTGTGCGCTCAAGCGCCACGCGCGCGGAAGCAATCTGCTCGCGTTTTACCAGAGGAAGAATGTCCAAGCGGATCTCCGCACCGGCCATCCAGTTATTGCCGCCCGAACCGGCAAACGCCTGCCTGTCTGCCTCCCATGAGCCGAACAGGCTCACCGTAGGTCCAAGGCTCGACTGTGCCGCGTGCAGACCGGATTTCTGAGCCGCGGCCTGTTCGGCAAGACTTTTTCTGTCTGTACGCGACTTAAACGCTTCAGAAACCGCTTCATCCAATGCCGGAAAATCGTATTTCCGCTCCGTCAGTGGCGAAAGCGTACGCTTGTCTGCTGGAAACTGGGAACCGACTGCCTGCTCCAGCCCCGCCCAGGCCGTATCCAAGTCCCCCTGCGCCTGCAGTTCGTCTTGCTTACGTTCTGCCATGTTCGCCGTTGCCAGCAACTGGTCTGAATCCACGGCGAGACCCGCACTAACGCGCGACTTGCTTGCGTCAAGTAGCGCCTGCGCTGTTTCCACCTGGTGCTTGGTTACCTCAAGTTCTTTGGCCGCCAGAAGCACTCCTTCGTAAGCAGACACCACCCTGAACGCAATTTGTTGATCAGACCGGTTCAGCAATTCGACCGCCGCATTACGCATGTGGTCGGCACTGGCAATTTGCCGTTGCGTGCGGAATGAGTCAAACGCCTGCCACTGCCCAGAAAACCGCGTCGTAAAGTTATCCAAGGGATTGGGCTTGTTCAGGCTGTTCAGCTCGAAATTCGACTGCGAAAATCGCTGCTGCCGCAGGAGAGTTCCAAAGGCATACACCGGATCGTTGCCTCGCGTAAATGCCTCACTGAAGTTGACCTGTGGGGCCAGAGCCAGGCGCGCCGATTTCGAGGCAATCTTCGCGGCATCCAAATCCGCCTTGGCAATGGCGTGATCGGGATTCTGCCCGAGCGCCATCTGTACCGCCTGACGCAACGTAAGCAGCTCGGCTGTCTGCGCTGAGGCGGCTGGCACCCCACCTGCGCAAACGGCCATTGCGGCAATAATTCCTATCCATCCTGGAACGCGCACCTTGACCTCTCAATCCGTAGAAAAATCAGCTAGTCCGACGTCTTCATCAGATAAAAGCCCCATCAAGAACCATCTGTTACAGAAGCCGACATAATTTTCCTCTTCGTAGGTCAGATTGCAAGACAAACAAGATCGAAATCTTCTCCAAACAACAAATTTCGGGTAGATCAGCAAACAGTTGGAATCTTTGTCTACTCAACGTCCAAGGCGCCGAATTGAGTATTCCGCTACCATGAATGCGACGAGACCTGCTTTTCCTGGAATTAAACCCATGAGCGGGTAAAGGCGAACAATGGAAAATTTCCGGCTCAAGGTCTTTCGAACTGTCGCCGACGAATCAAGTTTTCGCCGTGCCGCCGAGCTACTCAACCTGAGCCAGCCTGCCGTTAGCCAGCAAATCCGCACGCTTGAGTCCGAACTGGGTACAGCCTTGTTTGATCGTGCTCAGGGCAAGATCCGGCTTACCGATGCAGGCAATGTTCTATTGCGCTACGCCAAACAGGGCGCGCTACTCGCAGATGAGGCTCTCCATGCTGTCCAGCTGACCAAGGGGCAGGTTGCTGGTTCTTTGCGCATTGGTGCTTCCATGACCATTGCACAATACATCCTTCCGCGCATTGTCGGTGCCTTCCTCAATGAGCATCCCCGCGTCCGGCTTGTGCTGCGCAGTGGCAATTCGGAACAGATTACGGCTGCTCTCGCCAACGAAGAAATCGATCTTGGACTTATTGAGGGTCCCGTTTCAAGCCGCGAGGTTTTCCGTCAGAAGTTCTTTGAAGACCGCCTTGTCCTCATCGCTGGACGTCAATCTCCGTGGGGCAGGCAACCGAGCCTCCCCCTTCATGCCCTCACCAAGGTGCCGCTTCTTATGCGTGAGCGCGGTTCAGGTTCCCGCCGCGTGGTCGAGTCCGCTCTGCGCAAAGCCGGCATCGCTCGCCGGGACCTCAAGATCCTGCTTGAGCTCGATTCCATCGTGGCCACTATCTCAGCCCTGGAAGCCGGTATCGGCGTGGCCTTTGTTTCCGAATGGGCCATCCAGAAAGAATTGCGACTCGGCACCATTCGTATTATCGATGTCTCTGGTCTTGACATCCGCCGGGATATGACCCTCATTCGACGCCAGGGCCCTCTTCCTGCAGGTCCCGCGGCTACATTCGAACGATTCGCTCTGAGCGGCCCATCCACCTGGAATTGATAAGTTCTCCTTATCGGCCATCGCAAACTCCGTCTGGCCCATCACTGCAATCCGGTGGACGATGGAACCATGCTGAAGAACCTTTTCTTCCTTGGCATCATTCTTGCCGCCAGTGGAATACTCTCTCCTCCCTTTGCACTTGCCGCGGGACTCATTTACGGCCTCAGTGTGACGCACGGATATCATCTCGATGCCAAACGGCTCTCGCGCTTCCTCCTGCAGGCTTCTGTCGTCTGCCTTGGCTTCGGCATGAATCTTGCGGAAGTAGTGCGCGTAGGCAAATCCGGATTCATATACACGGCCATCGGTATCAGCTTTGCCATGCTTCTAGGAATGGGCTTGGCCCATCTACTCAAGGTACGCAAAACACCTGGCTTCCTCATCAGCGCGGGAACGGCTATCTGCGGCGGTAGCGCCATCGCCGCACTTGCGCCGGTCACCAACGCCAGCCAAGAAGCTATGGCCGTCTCCATGGGCACGGTCTTCGTGCTCAATTCCGTCGCACTGTTCATCTTCCCTGCCATAGGCCACATGCTGCATCTTTCCCAGTCGCAATTCGGCCTTTGGGCCGCTCTCGCCATCCACGACACAAGCTCGGTTGTAGGTGCCGCCGCCCGCTACGGCACTCTTGCGCTTGCCATTGCCACCACCGTCAAACTGGCCCGCGCCCTCTGGATTGTTCCCTTATCTGTAGGCGTAGCGGTCTTTCGCAAAAGCAGAGCAAAGATTCATCTACCTTGGTTCATCGGGCTGTTTTGCCTTGCAGCGATGCTCAACAGTTTGGTTCCGCTGCTTCACGCTGAATTCCTGCAGATGGCGCGCCTCGGGCGCCTAGGCCTCGCGGTCACGCTCTTCCTCATCGGCACGGGCATCACCCGTGCAACTCTTCGCGACGTCGGTGCACGGCCGCTCCTGCAGGGAGTCGCGCTTTGGTGCGTGGTCAGCTGTGTATCCCTGGCCGCCATCTGGCAGGGTTGGATTCATCTATAAAAGGAATAGAATCTGAGAAATAGATGGTGGGCCCGGAGGGATTTGAACCCCCAACCAAGGGATTATGAGTCCCCTGCTCTAACCGTTGAGCTACAGGCCCTTCGAAAATCTGCGAATGCTTCCAATTCCAGTGTAGCGAGGATTGTTGTGGAGCGCAGTCGCTTTGTCTCATTTTGGTTTGGCCGAGGGACCGATTAGACCCGTTTGAACGAGCCGAGCTTTTAGGACCTTTGACAAGATCATGGCAGACAACAATTCTCTCAGGGAAGTTTCTTCACTAAATGCTCCACTCGAAGGAATGAAGAAAGAATCGGCGATCTTCGAACCGACAAGAGGCCACTCCGACGGGCGCTCTCATGCGAATGTCTGTCGGAGTAGTAATTGGATTGATGCTTGGTTCGAAACCTACTCTCAAATGTTGAAGTAGACCGAATCGAGTTCTAGTGCATCTTGGCAACATGCCCCTGCGAATTGGGTTCGCCCGTTGTCGCAAAGGAGGTACCCTCGAAAACTTCGCCCGACGCAAGGACATCTCTCAGCCGCTCGGCATTGGGGCCACTATGCTTTAAGCTTTCTTCAATTAGCCGCAGCGCGGCTTGCGGGGAGGTACTCGCAGGCATACGGAAGATCCACGGAATATTTGTCGAAGTCAGTGTCCGGTCATCGCTCAATGCAATCACTGGAACGAAGGCTTTCAGCGAAAATTGCTCAGCAAGGTGAGCACAATCACGATCAAGCGCGACAATCACTAGCGCATGCTCGTCCCACAATGCGTGCACTAATTGTGTGGACGCTGCACCCCAATTCTGCCCACTTTCTACTGGAATCAGCTCCAACTTACGTGTGCTGGCACCGCTCGCTGCAATCACCTTTCGTATCACCCCCGACTGGACAATACTGTCTGCATGCGGTCCAAACAACACCACACGTGTCACGCTTCCGGGCTCATTCGGCCTCCGTGGCCCTACATAGCTCACGCCATCTTCACCAACTTGCGCGTACGGTGTGCCATGCGGTTCCGCTTGAGATAACTTTGCCGTTGCCGATTCCGGCGTTTTATCCATCGTTGCAACTCTGTAGGTAATTGCCCCGTTGTGTACTGTACCCAAGTACATGGGCGCCACATTTTTCTGGTTTGGGTCGAAGATCATGTGGCCCGTTACACCGTCATACTCTTCCATATCGGCCAGAGCGTCGTGAATCCGTGCGCGGTTCAGCCCGGCCTTGCAAATCGCGTCCAGCAGCGCATTCATCGCGTCGTAGGCAAGCGCAGCAAACTGGTCCGGCTTTTCCTTGTAGCGCGCCTCAAAGCGGCGATTAAAGTCCACCCACTTCGGGTCTTTGCTCGTTGGGTCGTACGGAAACACTGCTTCAAAACCTTCCGCGGCAGGCCCGGCCTCGGCCAGCATCTCCGGCCCCAGCGTGCGATAAGAACCGAAGACACGTGTCTTCATTCCCATTGCGCGCATCTGCTTCAAAATGCCCGCCGTCTCCTGCTCGTTGGCCCACAGCACCAGTGCATCCACACGCGAGTCACGAATAATCTTGAGTGCCCGTGTGAAGTCGGTGTCACCTGGTAGATACTTTTGCTCGATCACCACCGGATGGCCCAGCCGGCGCGCGGCATCACGAAACTTGCCGACACCCATGCGCCCATACCGATTGTTTACACGCAGAATGCCGGCTCGCTTTAGACCAAGCTCGGTAAATATGCGCCGTGCCAGCGTGTAGCATTGCACGCGGTCATCCTGCAGGTCGGTAAAGTACCAGGGAATGTATGTCTCTGGAATCGTTGGGTCAGTTGACGCAGAATTAACGATAGGTATCTCTGCCCGCAGCGCGACGCGAAGAATAATGTGCGTTGCTTCTGAGCTGATGGAACCAAAGATCGCCCAATCGTGATCGTCGTAGATCATCTTGACCGCTTCATTTGAAGCCGAGCCCCAGATAGAAGGATCAGTAGGCCGGTCATCGCCATACACTGCCTTCGCCTGCCAATTGTCATAATCGTTATGGAGCATCAGGCGGAACGGCTTCCCTCCGTAGCCGCCATTGGCATTTGCTTCATCAACAGCCATCTGGGCGCCGTGCAGCATGCGCAGGCCGTATACTGCGTCAGGATTATGTTCAATCGGCCCAAAGAAGCCGATGCGCACTTCGCTCACATTCTTCGGGTCGGGAATGTCGCGGCCTGCCCCGAAGTAAATATTGGGCGTCGTATAGTTCAGGTAGTAGGGCTTGGAAAATTTCTCAAACGGACTCAGGTCCGCAGGCTCTCCCGCGTACGGTTCCACCACACGATTCTTCGGCGGTCCAGGTGGATGAGCTCCGCACTCACACACATGCCCTACCGTGCCAGGCCCCTGCCCGGCAGCACAGGCGGCCCATGCAAAGACCGCTGCCCATACCCACTTCGTACGCATCGCCACTACTCCCTTGCTGCTGCCTTCTCCGTACGGAACATCGCAATAGCTTCAATCTCAACCAGCAACTCGGGCCGGCACAGCTTCGCCTGGATACCCGTCGAGGCCGGCAATGGATCAAGCCCCTGCTCCTTGAAAAATGCGGTGCGCTCCTCATTGAAGGCTTCGTAATCGCGATCAATATCGCGGAGGTAGCAGGAAGTCCGCACGATGTCGTGCCACGTGCAGCCCTCACTCTCCAGCAGCCGTGTAATGTTCTGATATGTGCGTCTCAACTGCGCGCGAAAATCGCCAATGTGTATGCTTTTGCCATCTTCATCAATGGAAGCCGTTCCGGAGATGAGCAAAATAGTCAGACCATTCAGATCAATGCGCATACCGCGCGAAAACGAACTCGGCTTCGCATAGTCATAAGCCTCGTTCAGAGTTTGCAGATTGGTGATTGCGCGCTTTGCCACAGGCCCATGCGCAATCGATTCCAGAATTTCAGTGAATGCATTCATAATGAGTGCTCCTTATTGTTGATAAATTCCGTGGCTGAGCCCCTCGGCGGTCGCCACCCAAATGTCTTTGCCTTGAAAATCAATTCCCAATACGTAGTTGTGCGCGGGCGCCGTTGTCACCGGGACCTCGGTCACTTTCCCGTTTGCGTCACGTACAGTCATCTCCGGTTTGCCCGTCGTCAATGACGGTCTATACACAGCCCAGTTCGTGCCGTCGTAATAGGCCAGCCCCTTGTCTGTGCCGAACCATGCGCGATTCGCATCCACGCCTTTCACTACATTGGTGAAGTTCGATGGAAGTCCGCTGTCCTTGGTAAGAAAGTTGTGCCAGTAGCGGCCATCGTAGCGGCTGTCGCCAAAGTAAGTTGCCGCCCACAGCACGTTGTCCACATAGCTCACAGATGTCGTGATCTCATGGATGAGACCCTGGTCCTTGAAGAGCACAATCTCGGTCTCGCCGTCCGGATCCTCATATTTATCCCAGGCCTTGGTCTTTTGGTTGTATTCCAGCACTCCACTGCCCCATACGGCGTAATAAACCTTGCTGGGCGTTGCTGAGACTGAATACACCCAGATTTCGATCATTGGCGTGTTGCGCTCGTTGTAGAGCGACCACTCATGCGTGTGCAGATTCAGCCGGCATGCACCCGCGGCTGTCGCCACCCACACATTCTCGCCTTCCACAGAAACGCCATATACAACGTCGTTGCTCAACCCCGAGTTCAGTTGTGTGAACGTGTCTATACGGCCGCCGGAAATGCGGCTCAATCCGCCCATGGTTCCGGCCCACACATCGCCCGTGCGCTTGTCCAGCGCCAGCGACAACACCGCACGATGCGCCAGTCCATCCTTCGTGGTGTAAATTTTCCACTTTCCGTCTTCATATTCAGCCAGACCGTTGTCCGTCCCGGCCCACACGCGGTCGCCATCCACCAGCACGGAATATACATGGTTGTCGGGCAGCCCATTCGCAGTCGTGTAATTCACAAACCGGAAATGCGGCATCTGCGGAATGCTTGCAGCCGCTGCGTGTGCTGTTCCATGTGGTGAGGCATGCGCAGGCTTCGCCGCGTGCGCAACGCCTGCCAGCGCGCCAAGCGTAAGCGCCATTGCGAATTCGGTCCATCTATTTTTCATCGCGTCCTCAGATACTCAATCAGGTCGTTGAGCTCGTCTTTGGTCAGATCGTTCGTACGCCCGTGCTGATCATGCGGGTTGTAGATCGTCCAGATTTCTTCCAGCGTTGTGGCCGAGCCATCGTGTAGATAAGGCGCAGATAGCGCAATGTTGGTCAGTTGAGGCGTATCTAGGAGACCTGAGTCATCCGTTGGCTTCTTTGTACCCACATCGAACCGTTTCTGATCTGTCCCATTAGGTCCGCTGTGGCAATACACACAACGATTCGTCTCTGCAATCGGTTTGCCGAATTTATCTACCGAGCGCTCGAAGATCTCTTTGCCGTGCTCTTCCGCGGCAGTCAGTTCGCCGTTGTGCGGCCGCCAGCGATTCGGCCGTGCAGGCAGGCTGCGAATGTATGTCACCAGATCGGTCAGCGTTAGATCGTCGTAGTTCTCTGACCGCCAGAAATACTTCTCCGTCCGCGGTCCGCACTCAGTTGGCAGGTCAGGGTTGCCGCCGTTCCATTTGTACGGCTCGGTTCCTTTCAGGGCCTCTATTGGACGGTTGTCCACAATGTCGCGCCCAAAACCATCCGGTTCCAGGTCCCACTGCAACCCATCGAACGTTGAATCGATATGGCAATTCGCGCAGCCAATCTGCCCCTGGAAGGAAAATTTTGATGAGTAGAAGGTCTGTTCCCCGTGGCGCAGTACGGAAAGCCTTTTGGGTCCGGCGAGCGAAATTGTCTGCACCACGTGGTTGCTGTGTGTGTCGATCACGCTGATCGTGTCTTCCAGACGGTTGGCCACCAGCAGTTGCCTGCCGTCGGGTGAGAGCGCCACGCCGCGCGGATCGTGCCCCACTGCAATCCGCGCCACAACGTAGTTGCCGCTCGCCGAAAGGTCTTCCGCAATTGGCAGTTTATGTGTGTGGATGTACGCAAGCAGCCGCTTGAGGTCAATGGCCAGCACCGCCTCGGAGCCGCCGCAGGTCACAAACAGTTTCGACTTGTCGGGCGTAATGGCAACGGCAAACGGGCGCGAAGCATAGCGCTCAAGTTCATCGAGCGGTACCTCCACGGGTTCCGGCCCCACATCCGCGCCAAACAACATCAGCGTGTCAGCGAATGCACCACCATGCTCAAGGTGCGCCAGAGGCACCAGATTCTTCGGATGCAATACGGCAACTGCGCCCACGCGCCCGTCCGAAGAAAAAGCCACATGAAAACCATGCGCAATGAAGGGCAGTGAAATTCGCCTGTCAACGATGCCCCGCTTCGTGTCAATTACCGTAATTTCCGACTCAGGAGGCGTACGCGGTGTGCCAGGATTCGGATATACGTGAGTCACATAGAGCCGAGCGCCGTCAGGCGACAGCGCCATGTAGCTTGCGCCGCGTCCGGCTGCCAGCCGCTTCTGTTCCACACCCGTCTGAGCATCCAGTACATCCACATCGTTTGAAATCCGGTCCGCAACAAAGAGGAAATGCCCCGCGGGATCTTCCGCCACACCGGAAGGCTCTGCGCCAGTCGACCAGGTCGCAGTTACCGCCAGCGTCTTTGCGTCGATCACTGATACCGTGTCGTCCCATGAATTTGCGACAAACAACCGCGTCCCGTCAGGTGAAAGTGCGAGACTACGTGGCGAGCGTCCCACTGCAACCTTCTTCAAAGGCGCATATGTCGCTGCATCCAGCACACGAACTTCGCCGCTCTCCTGGCATAGTACGTAGAGCAGTTTGCCATCATGGGAGAACGCCAGCTCAATCGGCGATGCATACCGCAGCAGATCGCCAGTCAGATCGGTCGCCGCCACCGCAACATCGGGTTGCGGCATCAACGCATATAGCGTCACCACCACAGCACTGGCACTCAGAGCGGCCAGCAAACGTGCCTTCAAACCGCGGCTCACTTGGGTTCCTCCACGGTCAGCACGCGGTCGGCGCTCACGTGCTCCAGCGTCTGCACAAGTCCGCTGGGCCAGCGCACTACTATCTTGTCCGCACTCGTCGACGCCCCCAGCCCAAAGTGCAATCTCGCCTCGTTCTGCGAGAGATACCCGGAACCGGCTACTCGTTCCTGCAACTCACGATGACCGCCCGCAAACACTTCCACACGGGCGCCTATGCCATCCCGATTGCTCTTCGTTCCACGTAGTTGAATTGCAAGCCAGTGTCCTGTATTGGTTGAAACATTGTGAACCAGCTTGCCTTTCGCGCCCAGATTCACCAGGAATGCATCGACCTTCCCATCGTTGTCGTAGTCGGCGAAGCAAGCGCCGCGAGCAACTGTGCGCTCGTTAATCACAGAACCGGCGGTTTCTGATACATCCTCGAATCGGTCGTTACCGAGCCCACGAAACATTGTGTGCTCTTGCGGAATCAGGTGAATCAGTCCGCCATGAAAGATCAGGATGTCGCGCAGGCCGTCGTTGTCGAAATCGTAAACACCCGATCCCCAGCTCACGTATTGCGCATTGGCCTGCGAAACACCGTTCGTCGCTCCAATGTCATCGAAGTCCAGCCTTTGCTGTGTTGCGTGTCCGCCGACTGTTAGCGCGTTCCGTAGCATACGGTTGTAACGCCCGTCAGTCACCCAAAGGTCCAGCACACCACGGCCTTCAAAATCGGCGAACACCGGGCCCATCGACGAAGTGGATTCGCCGTTCTGCCCGAATGCTGTGTCTGTTTCGTTTCCAATCTCCTCGAATGTGCCGTCGTGCTTGTTATGGAATAAAAAATTCTCTGTACGGTCGTTCGCGATATAGATATCGTCCCAACCATCGCCGTCAAAGTCTGCCGCAGTCACGCCCATTGTGCGCCCCACAAATGCGCCAATGCCTGATTTGTCGCTCACATCGGTAAACGTGCCGTTGCAATTGTTGTGGAACAGCTTATTCGTCTCGCCTTCATAGTCCAGCGGGCCGGGATAGTTGTCCGCCGCATAGTAGGCGCGATACTTCGGATCGAACTTCACATAGCGTCCCACAAACAAATCCACGCAACCATCGCGGTCGTAGTCCAGCCACGTCGAGCTGATAGCCCAGCCGTCCACCTTGATGCCGGCCTTCTCCGTCACATCGGTAAAGTGGCCGTTGCCGTCGTTGTGGTACAAAATTACCCGGCCGTACCCTGCAACCAGCAGGTCCACATGGCCATCGTTGTCGTAATCGGCCGCAGTCACTGCAATTCCATACAAATCAGGACTCAACCCGGCCTGCTCTGTTACATCCGTAAATGTGCCATTGCCGTTGTTCCGGTACAGATGATTGTGCGGAAGCGGATTCGGCTTCACCTTCAGCGGATGTGGATGCATTGAGTCATCCAGCGGCCGTCCATTCACCACATAGAGATCGGGCAATCCATCATTGTTATAGTCAAACCACACACAACCGGCGCCAGTACCTTCCAGCAGTGATCCGAGTTGCGCCGAACCAAAGCTGTGCACAAAATCAATGCCGGCCTTGCTGCTCGCATCCTCAAAACGAATCACAGGCTGCTTTGTATTTGTTTGCTGCCCGGCCCCTGCTGCAGACTGTACCGCCTGCCCCCAGGCTATGGAGGACGCCGCCAACGCCGCGCAAACCAACCAACTTTTCATTTGTGGCTTCCCTTTCCAGAGCTCTGATCCGTCGTGCTTCCGGTCAGGTCGGCGGGCACCGTCGTCCGCTCCAGTACTTCCGGAATGCGATTCTCCGCAGCGTGCTCCGGTCCCGTGTGGCATCCCACGCAAATACGTTGCTCACCCGCGCGCGCCCAGAACCATCCGCGCTCCTGCCTCAGCACCTTGCCTTTCGCATCCAGAACAGCAAATCGAATAGGCTTGTCGCCCGGCACTTTAATAAAGAACGAACCGTCTTTCTCCACCGGCGCCGTTCCCAGCGCAACCGCCCGGCCTTCTGGATTCTCTGTTTCCAGCCGAACCGTCGCCGGAATTCCACCTAATGCCCCATCACGCGATAACCGCGTATCCAGTGCCAGCAGATTTGCGTACTTCCATGGATGCAGGGCGGATGGATGCCGTCTTGGCCGCACCCGCGCCGTAATCACCACCGGTTCCACAAGGTTTTCACCCTGTTGCGTAAGCACGGTCTTAAGCCCGCTCGTTCCTTCTGGTGTCCAGAGAGCGATGGAATATTTTGCTTTTGCCTGAGTGCTTGCGCTCAATAGCCACGCGCCGGTCTGAGTCTCTTGAATTCCGCCCGCGTACCGCGCTTGTGGAGCAGCAACCTTCGCCTCGTGCGCCAGCGAAGGCGTAAACCGCGCCAGCGCCGTCCCGTGGGTGAACACCACATCGCCGTCAGCCAGTTGCCGTCCTCCCCAGCGTGCCTGTCCGTGGTCGCAGCGATACGATTCCACACCCGAACCATCGGCATACGTCAGATACATTTCCGGCGTTGTGCCCGAACCGAGTGGAAAACCCGCTTCGAAGAGAACCCGCCCATCGGCAAGCACGTCATCGGGAATCGCGCTGGTTCCCGCAAAAGAAATGGGAAAAACAGCAGGCATGCCCGGCAGGTCCATCCCGGCCACTTCCGCTGAATCGCTCACGCGCACAGAGATCATCTGGAATCCGCGTCCTGTGTGCTGCGCATAGACCAGCCGCCCCAGCGGAAGATACAGCGGTCGGATTGCATCCTCATTTCCGCTCGTCACCTGCCGAACCGTGTGATCGGCCAGTGTCATCTCCCAGATTTGCCAATGGTCCGCGGCTTGCTTTTTGCCCGCAAACAGAATCGTCTTTGCGTCGAAACTGACTGCTGCATCCGCACTGGCGGCAAACTCCGGCGCTAAAGCTTCCGCCTTACCTGCGTGCACAAGCAGGAGATGCGCGCCCTGCGGGAAGCGTTCGCCGCCTTTGAGCGCCGCTTGCGCCTCATAGACAGGCGCTGCTGTGACGATGTAATCGGAATTGAACTGATTCACTTCCGCAGATCTAAATCCGCAAGCAGCAAGTAACGCCAAACCAACAACGACCGCGCCAACAGTGCGCGTCAACAACGTCATACAAGAGCCTCCATCTCCGGCTCTTGCGTTGTGCGCTTCCTCTGCTGTGTCTGCAGCGCAACGTAGGGCTCCAGTGACTCCATCATCTCGTCGAACTCGGAGAAGCTGAGCGACTGCTCTCCATCGCTCCAGGCCCGGTCCGGATCGGGATGCACTTCTACAATCAATCCATCTGCGCCCGCCACTACGCCAATGCGCGCCAGTGCCGGAACCAATTCGCGGCAGCCCGCCGCATGGCTCGGGTCCGCAATTACGGGCAAGTGCGAAATCTGCTTCAGCACTGCGATTGCCGTTACATCGAATGTGTTGCGGGTGGCTGTCTCAAAGGTGCGAATTCCGCGCTCGCACAGCATCACATGCGGGTTCCCGTTGTTCAGTACCACTTCCGCAGATCGCAGCAGATCGCCCACTGTCGCCACCATGCCGCGCTTTAGAAGAATCGGCTTTCCTGAGCGCGCTGCAACCTCCAGCAGCGTAAAGTTCTCCATGTTGCGTGAGCCGATTTGCAGAATGTCGGCATACTCCGCCACCAGTTCAACGTCATCTTCTGACATCACTTCCGTCACGATAGCCAAGCCGGTCTCTTCCCGTGCACGAGCCAGCATCTTGAGCCCGTCGTGCCCATGGCCTTGGAAGGAATAGGGAGAACTGCGTGGTTTGAATGCGCCGCCCCGAAGAATACGTGCGCCCTTGCGGCGCACTGAACGGGCAGTGGCAAGTAGCTGTGCCTCGGTCTCAACCGAACACGGCCCTGCCATCGTAACGAACTCATCTCCGCCGATGACGAAATCGCGGACGGTTACAACAGTCTTGCTTCGTTCCGGGCTCCTCAAAACTGCTGGAGTCTCGGCAAAAAGTTTGCGCCAGCCTTCGCGCACGCAGTGCGCTCCAATCCGGGGAAGAGTCAGGCTAACCTTTTCCGCAAACTTAAGCCTCCAACCAAAGTTGGAGTACACGAATTGCTTACACAAAAAATCTTGCTATTTCGCTCTCAGGCTCCTCGATTCGTGAGCGGATGTATCAACAATGCCGGTTTGGCAAAGTAGTCATCACAGAAGCACGTTCAAAATCGATCCGGACACCCGCAAAAGCTCCACCAATGCCAGACGCAGTTTGCGACTATCGCGCTCCACCCGTGTCTTCCTTGATTTCCTGCGCCAATTGCTCATACTGGTCCGACGCAATATAGTCCACACCCGCATGGATCGCCACCTGCCAGCGCTCGCGTACTGCCGCCAAAGAGCCGAAGTTGTATCCGCGAAACCAACCATGGCAGCTTAGGGCCGAAACATCCGACCCATCCAGCGTGTAAAACCGAATCCACAACCCGTTGGCATGGGCCCGCTCCACCAGCGACCGCAGACGCATCTCCTTTTCTTTTGTCCAGGGCCCTGCGTGTTCTTGTCCTTCGTGTTCCACCACCACCCACGAGTTATTCCACCAGCGCCGGTAATTCGTTGCCTTTTCTGAATCGATCACGTCCGGCGCTGCCTTCGGGTCCTTGTCCTTTGTATGAATCGCCCCAAACGCCAATACCGGATCGCCCGCCGCCAGCTTGTCGTAAAAGATCGACTGCTGCTCGTCATTCTCGCCAGTCAGCACCAGAATTGGGCGCACGGTAAGTGGTTCCACCACAGAGGAATCCTTGCCCTTCGGCGCTTCCGTAAGCCACGCGCGGTATTTCAGCAACAAAGCACGCACCGCCTCAATGTGCGCCGGCTCGTTGTCCTTAAAGTCAAGATTCAGCGTAATCAGCGGCCAGTCTCCGCGATTTCCTTCCTTCAGTGCCTTCTCCACAATCGGCCGTACCTTGTCGAAGAAGTAGTGCTCCATCGTCGGCTCGTGGCCGGAAAGCGGCGCGCCATGCGTCACCACAGACCAGCTCTTACCCGTCTTTGGGTCCGTGTACCAGGCAAGGTCTTGCTCAATTGCCACGGGCGCTCCCGCCGAAAGCGCGCGGTCAATCCGGTCGGACCACCATTCGGCATATGGATAGCAGTTATGCGCATCCATCACGCTGCGCGCGCCCGGGTGCGCGGCGCCTTGCGCATGAAGCGTGAGAGGAAACACGAGTGCAAGGACAACAGCAAACAGTGCTAGCTTGCGAAGCATGATTCTCCTGGTGAACTGGGATGTTGAGATGTATGGGGCAGTTGATTGCTTGCGCCGCGCATCTCCATGCAAATGCGCGAGAACGCCACCAACCCGTCATCGTACCGCCACTCGTAGAGGCTATATTTCGTGGCAGCAACGAGGATAATTGATCTCCATTGAACAGGTGATGAACAAGCACCTTACATCCGGCCGCACACGCAAAGCGCCCGCTGCAAGCAATGCCTCCGCACACTGCCTCTGAGAAAATAAAAGTGCATGCTTTCGCTCAAAAGCGCAGGAAAGCGCTTCGGCCCGCGCGTCCTCTTTCTTGAGGCCGACTGGCTCATCCGCGCAAACGAAAAAACCGCCCTCGTCGGAGCCAACGGCACCGGCAAATCCTCGCTCATGAAGGTTCTCGCCGGCCTTGAGCCGCTTGACTACGGCGCAATGGAACAGACCCGTGGCATGAGCATCGGTTATCTGCCGCAGGAGGGCCTCGCCCTCTCCGGCCGAAGCATTTTCGAAGAATGCCTCTCCGTTTTCGACGATCTCCGCTCTATGGAAGGCGAGATGGAGCGCCTTGCTGCGCAACTCACCGAGCTCGACCACGCCAGCCCCGAATACGAGTCCGCCGCCGCGCGCTTTTCTCATCTGCAGGAGCGCTTTACCACGCTTGACGGCTACGCACTCGACGCACAGGTCGGCTCCGTCCTCACCGGCCTCGGCTTCACCAAAGACGACTGGTCGCGCCGTACCGAAGAATTCAGTGGCGGCTGGCAGATGCGCATCGCTCTCGCCAAGCTCCTCCTCGCCCGGCCCAACCTGCTCCTGCTTGACGAACCTACCAACCACCTTGACCTAGAAGCACGCAACTGGCTCGAAAACTACCTCAAGACCTACCCGTTCGGTTACATTCTCATCTCCCACGACCGCTACTTCCTCGATGTCACCGTCGACCGCACCGTCGAAATCTGGAACAAGCGCCTCACCATCTTTCACGGCAATTACACCAAATACCTCTCGCAGAAAGACGAACGCCGTACCCAACTTCTTGCTGCTTACAAGAATCAGCGCGACCAGATTGAGCACCTCGAAGCCTTCATTAATCGCTTCCGCGCTCAGGCCACAAAGGCCAAGCAGGTGCAGAGCCGTATCAAGGAACTCGAAAAAATCGAGCGCATTGAGATTCCTGAAGAAGAACCAGTCATCCACTTCAAGTTCCCGCAGCCGCCGCCTTCAGGTCGCACTGTCGTCGAAGCAGACGGACTCTCCAAGAGCTACGGTGAAAAGCGCGTCCTTGAAAATGTCCGCTTCACCATCGAGCGCGGTGACCGCATCGCGCTCGTCGGTGTCAATGGAGCCGGCAAATCCACACTCATCAAGCTGCTCACCGGCGTCGAGCAACCCACATCGGGTACCGTCAAGCTCGGCCACAACGTTGTCAGCGAGTACTTCGCGCAGGATCAGTACAAGGTGCTCGATCCGGAAACCCGTATGCTCGACGACATCGGCCGCGCCGCGCTCAAAGTGCCCGAGTCGGAGCTGCGTTCGTTGCTCGGTTGCTTCCTCTTCTCCGGCGACGATGTCTTCAAGAAGCTCGGCGTGCTCTCCGGTGGCGAACGCAACCGCTTCGCTCTCGCGCGCATTCTCGTCTCGCCTTCCAACTTCCTCCTGCTCGACGAGCCCACCAACCACCTCGACATGCGCGCCAAGGATGTTCTTCTCGATGCCATCGACGCCTTCAGCGGAACGGTCATCTTTGTCTCGCACGACCGCTACTTTATCGACCGCCTTGCCACGCGCGTCCTTGAAGTCGAGAACGGCGCCGTCATCGCTTATGAAGGCGGCTACGAAGACTACATGCGCAAGAAAGAGCAGCTCGCCACAGAGACAAATGCTCTTGCAGCGTCCGCTGATCTCGTCGTTCCAAATGGGCACACAGAGGAAAGTACGCCCATCACCTCTGATTCGCCCTCCGGTGTCACCATCGTCATTGAGGGTGGCCCCGAATCCACGACGAAAGAGAAGCGTCGCCTCAATCCCATCAAGCAGAAGCAGATGGAAGGCCGCTGCGCCTTTCTGGAAGAGGAAGTCCCGCGCGTCGAGGCCGCGCTCGCGCACACTGAGCAGCAACTCGGTGTCTATGTCTCCGCCGAAGAAACACAGCGCCTCACCGACCTCGCCGCTGACCTGCGTTCTCAGCTCGAATCTCTCACCACCGAGTGGGAAGAGCTGATGCTCCAGCTTGAAGGCGCTTAGGCCGCGCTGCGCCACTCTGTGGCAAAGTAGGCCAGGGCAAGCAATGGCAGTGCCAGTCCAATCCACGAGGCGGCGTTCCACCCGCCTTTCGCGTATGCCCATCCACCCAGCGCGGAGCAAACCGCGCCACCCGCAAAAAAGGTCGCCATAAACAGGCCATTCAGGCGGCTCCGATACTCCGGCTGCAGTGTGTAAATCGCGCGCTGCCCGACTACAAGACTCGAGGAAACCCCAAAGTCGATAAAGATCGCCCCGGCAGTCAACAGCACAACCGCCGCAAACGAGCCTTCATGCAATAGCCGTGTAAGCAGAAAGCCCGCAAAAACTGCCATCATTGCAAGCCCTGTGGCAGTGCGGCTCCAGCCCCGGTCGGCAAGCGTCCCGGCTACTGGTGCCGCCAGTGCGCCAGCCACTCCTACCAGCGCAAACAGCGCTATGCCGCGCTGGGACATATGGAACATCGGTCCTGCCAGCAGCAGTGGCGCAACGGTCCAGAAAAGAGTGAATGCGCCAAAAAGCAGCGCCTGGTAGGCAGCACGCCGTCGCAGAATCGGGGTAGTGCGGTAGAGATGCGCCATCGAAAGCAGCAGTTCCAGATAACCCGGTCCTTTCGATGGCTGACGTGGCGGCAGCTTGAAAGCCAGCACCAGCACAAGCAGCAGCATCAGTCCTGCTGCAATGTAAAAAATAGCTTCCCAGTCCCACAGATCGGTAAAGAAGCTCGCAGCCGGACGCGAGAGCATGATGCCAATCAGCAACCCGCTCATCACCTGTCCAACCGTGCGTCCACGCATGTGGGCAGGCGCAAGATGTGCCGCGTACGGCACCAGAATCTGCACCGCCGTCGAGCTGACGCCCAGCACAAGCGACGCGAGCAGAAAAATACCTGCATGATGCGAAAAGGCCGCGGCCAGCAGCGAGGCACATGTCGCTGCCAAGGCCACCAGCACAAGCCTCCGCGTCTCCAGCAGATCGCCAAGCGGCACCACAAACAGTAGCCCGATACCGTATCCGATTTGCGTCAGAGTCACAATCAGGCCCGTCGCACTTGGGCTCAATCCCAGCGCATGGCTAATCGGGCCCGCTATCGGCTGCGAGTAGTAAATATTGGCAACAATCAGCCCGCACGCGAACGCCAGCAGCCCAATAAGGCCTGCGGAAACGGGTTGCTCGGCTTCAAGTTGAGCGGTTGACGCGGAACAATCGGCGGCGGATGACAGGGTAGGCTCCGGAAGAGAATCTCAACTCCTTGGATGCACCGAAGAGCGAATCGATGCCGCGCCCCTAACGTTCGCCCTCTTTGTATCCCTTCCACACATACTCGAGAGCCTCAGGCAGTGTCTGCTCCTTCACGCCATGGTCCACATGGCCTGCATTTCGAGCAAACACAAACTGATAGTTGTAGCCCTTCTTGGCCAGTACACGCGCCATCCGTTCGTTCGCCAGCACCCAGTCGTGCATCCCATCACGCATCACGTTCGGGTTGTAGAGATCGCGGTCGCCCACCTCCATCCAAATCCGTATTGGCTTGCGCGGGCTCCTGGCGATCAGCCCGTCATGAAATCCCCACGCACCCTCGGGAGTGTCTGGATTCCACGGCCACTGCTGATTGATATAGGTCCCTGAGTACGTCAGCACGCGGTGGTACCACTCCGGGTGGTACCACGCCATAATCAGCGCGCACGATCCGCCTGAACTGCCGCCCATTGTGGCTCGTCCATCTGGATCACTGGTCAGCTTCACATGCGCTTTCTCTTCCACGCGCGGCAGTACCTCATTTTCGACAAACTCGGCATATCTCCCACTCATCGTGTCGTATTCCAGTCCGCGCTCGCTTCCTTGTGCGTCACCGCCGCCATTGGCAATGGAAATCCCAACGATCGGCGGCAGCTTCTTCTCCGCAATCAATCCGTCCAGCGCGGCAAACAGCAGCTTATCTGGCCCATCAGCTCCCACAATGAACGGCGCAGCACTACCTGGCACGTAGCTCGCCGGCACATAGACGGCTACCTTGCGTGTCCACGGTGCTGCGTGACTCGTAGTCACAATCAGTTTCGCGGGGTTTTTAGAATCGGGCGTTCCAAACGTACCCGGTTCGCGTGCAATGCCGGGATAGTATTTGCTCTCCGCCGAGCTCATCGTGAACTCAACGACACGTCCGTGCGGCGTATTCAGACTCCTGAGCTCCGGTGCGGGGTTATGCGTCGGCCCGATGATGAAGTTTCCATCCTCGGCCGGAGAAGGCACCGCACCATCAGGCAGTTCCTTCGCCTTCACATAGCCCGGTGTATGCGGATCGCGCGTCGGCGGCACTGGCCGTTCGGCAGCTGCTTTGGAAGGAGCCAATTGCGCCGTTGCTGCCAGTGGCAGTGCAAGCAACAGACTCAAATACGGAATTCGCTGAATCAAATTCATGCACGCCATTCTCTTCCATTCGCCACCCCATTGCGAAGTGCGCGCATTGGCGTCCTTATGCATCCAGGCGTAGCATGGCGTATGCGTTTGCTCTTCCTCGCCGCTGCCGGCTGCGTGATCGCAGCTTCTGCTTTCTGCCAGAGCAACTCACAGGCTCCCACACTCGACGCTGATCGAGATGGTCTCGCCAATGCGCAGGAAAACGCTCTGCTCTCCCGATTCGAGCCGCAATTCCAAATTAATGCTCATGATTGCTCGGTGCGCCCCGCGCAATTTGAGCCAGGCCTCGCCATCCCCAAAGTCATCACAGACAACGGAACCATCTACGCTCAGGCAACTCCGGTCACAGAAAATCGAGTTGAACTGCACTACTACCACCTCTGGCGCTCGGACTGCGGTGAAATGGGTCATCTACTCGACGCCGAGCATGTCTCCGCATTGGTTTCGCGTGGCGCTGATGGCGAATGGAAGGCGCTTTACTGGTACGCGGCTGCGCATGAAAACACCGTCTGCGATGCGAGCCAGATTGCTCGTGCCTCCACGCTTAATGCCGAGGACGCTGGTCCGGAAATTTGGATCTCCTACGGCAAGCATGCCGCGTATCTCGACAAGAAACTCTGCTCGCGCGGATGTGGGGGCGACTCATGCTCTGACGAAATTCCGCTTCACAGCGCCGCCCTCATCAATCTCGGTGAAATAGGCGCTCCCATGAACGGCGCGCTCTGGGTCAAATCGTCTCAATGGCCGCTAGAAGAGAAACTGTCCCGTAGTGACTTCCCACCCGAGCGTACGGCACGCATCGATCAACTGCCTGCATCCGACGTAGCCTGGGCTAATCCTGATCTTCGTCCTGTGCAGGCCGTGCTCCTCGGCGGCAATGATGCTCTCGGTGGTGGCGCAACCGGTTTCCGTGCCACCAACACGGCGCTTGTCATCGCCAATACCCATACCTCCAACGCTTTGCGCAAAGCAACTGCAAATACAGGTCGTGCTCTCGGCAAATCCTACCGTGGCGTCCTCCACTTCCTTAATCCGGAGCCATCGGCTCCTGCGGATTCTGTCGTGCAGCCACAATAGCCTTGCTGCAGAGTTTCGCATGATGGCTTCAGGTGGGAATTCGTAGGGCATAATCAAGAAACGATGGCCCTTTTGTGGAAACCCGAAAGCTGGTCGCAACGGCTGGCCGAACTAGAGGCCCGCTCCGGCGACCTGAAAGAAGCGCCCCTTCGCCGCGACGTGCGTTCGTTAGGTACGCTGCTTGGCGAAGTTCTTCGCGAGCAGGCTGGGACAGAGCTATTCGACCAGGTAGAAGCCCTCAGACAGGGCACCATTCGGCGACGAAAAGCTGTCGAAAGAGGCCGCGAAACAGAGGCCACACGCCACGCAAGCAAATCGCTCGACCTTGCGCACTCCTTACCGGTCGAACGCGCCATCCTTCTTACACGCGCTTTCGCTTTCTACTTCGAGCTCATCAATCTTGCCGAGACCAACCATCGCAAACGACGCCGTCTTGCGCTTCAGCTCAGCGGCGAGGCGGGGCGGCAGCGCGGATCGCTGACCGGAACGCTGTGCGAGATGCGCCGCGTCGGAATTTCTGCCGCAGATGCGTTAGAATGGCTAAAGCAAGTCCTTATTATTCCTGTATTTACGGCGCACCCCACGGAAGTGGCACGCCGCTCGGTGATGTTCAAACGGCGACGAATTGGTGAGTTTCTGGCGGATCTTGACCACATTCCTCTCGCCGAACAGGAGCTTGCGCGTCTGGAAGAGCAAATTCGCGCGGAAATCACCACTCTCTGGCAAACAGATGAAGTCCGGTCGCGGCGGCCCACAGTGTACGACGAGATCAAGATGGGGCTCGACTACTACGACGTCTCCATCTTCGCCACGCTGCCGTCGCTTTACGGTGAAATCTCCGAGTCGCTGCACGCGGCCTACTGCCTCGAGATCGAACCGCACGATCTGCCCCAGGTTCTCCGCTTCGGCTCGTGGATTGGTGGCGACCGCGATGGCAACCCCTTTGTTACGCCTGAGGTTACGCGCGACGCGATTCAGCTCTCGCGGGGACACTTACTAATCCATTATCAGCGCCAATTTGACAGGCTAATTGACCTGCTCACTACGAGTGCCCAACAGATTCCGGCCGGCAAATCGTTACTGAAACGGCTGGAAGTCTATGTGGAGCACGTGCAGACGCCGGAGTCACAGGTCTTCGGTGCGCAATACGAGTTCGAGTACTACCGCCGCTTCGTGATCTGCATGAAGGCGCGCATCCAGCGCACGCTGGAACAGCCGCGCCCCACCGGCGCTCCATTGCCGGTGACGTCCTACACGCTGGCGCACAGCACGCAAAAGCTGGCGATGGCGCTGCCTGCCTATGCCTCGGTGGAAGAGCTGCTGAACGATCTGGAGCTGCTGCGCGAATCGCTGGCCGAGCACAAGGGCGTACGAATTGCCCGTACCCTGGTGGATCCATTGATCTTGCAGGTGCGCACCTTCGGGCTGCACTTGCACACGCTGGACGTGCGGCAACATGCGCGCGTGCTGAACCGTGCCCTGGAGGAGGCCGTGACCGAAACGATGGCTCCGGTGCTGCCCTCCAGCCTCTCAGCCGATTCGGCGCGCGTCTTCGAAACGCTGCGCGTGGTGGCGGAGGTGAAGCAGAGCTGCACGCCGGAGGCGATTCGCCAGTATGTGATTTCCGGCGCCTCGTCGGTGGACGATGTGCTTGCAGTGGTGCGGCTCGCGCGGCTTGCCGGAGTGAAGCTGGAAGGCTCAGGACGCGACCCCGGCCTGATGCCGGTGCCGCTGTTCGAGTCGATTGAGGATTTGCAGAACGCGCCGGAAATTTGCCGCACACTGTGGCAGCGCGAGGACTACAGAAAGCTGCTGAAGAGCTGGGACAACTGGCAGGAAGTGATGCTGGGCTACTCGGACTCGAACAAAGACGGCGGCATGCTGACGAGCACGTGGAGCATCTTCAAGGCGCACAGGGATTTGCACACGGTGGCGCGGGAATACGGCGTGAAGCTGCGGCTGTTCCACGGGCGCGGCGGCACAGTGGGACGCGGCGGCGGCCCCACACACCGGGCTATCTTTGCGCAGCCCATGGACTCGTTCGAGGGGCAGTTGCGGATTACCGAGCAGGGCGAAGTGCTGAACTTCAAGTACTCGGACGTGGTTCTTGCCGAGCGCAACCTTGAGCTGATGATTGCCGCGGCACTGGACGCATTGGCGCGGCCCAACGCCAAAGACCCGAAGGGGCACTTTACGGGCGTGCTGAAGCCCAGGTGGGAACAGGCGATGGATGAGCTCTCGGAGCTTTCGTTCGCCTTCTACCGTAAGAATATTCTTGATAATCCAGAGGTTATCCGGTACTTCGAACAGTCGACACCGGTCGGGGAGCTGGAGCACGCAATGATCGGCTCGCGTCCGTCGCGGCGCAAGAAGTCGACGCAAATCACCGATTTGCGCGCGATTCCGTGGGTCTTCGGGTGGACGCAGTCACGGCTTCTGGTGCCGGCGTGGTTCGGCGTGGGACATGCGCTGAGCAAGTTTCTGGAGAAGCCGGGCGCGCTGCAACTGGTGCGAACGATGGCGCGTGAGTTTCCTCTGTTCATTGACCTTATCCGCAACGTGGAGATGGCGCTGGGCAAAGCCGATCTGGGCACGGCGCGGATGTACTCGACGCTGGTGGAGGACGAGGGCCTTCGGGAGCGTGTGTACGCCATGATCGAAGCCGAGTTCGAGCGGTCGGTCGAGGCAGTGCTCGCTGTGACGGCGCAGAAGGAACTGCTGGAGAAGAATCAGGTTCTGGCGCGGTCTATCAAGCTGCGCAACCCCTACGTGGACCCCATGCACCTGATTCAAGTGGACATGCTGCGGCGTAAACGCGGCGGCGAGGACACACCCGACGTAAACCGGGCAATTGCGGCAACGATCAATGGAATCTCGGCGGGGCTGCGCAATACCGGGTGAGACGAGTGGCCAGGGTTCAATCATCAGTTGGTTAGCGCCGCTGCATGGTGTGGCCGGCGCCGCTCAAAAAAGCATGGAAATACTGGCCGAAGCGAAGCAGAACGGCCTGGAATTGCGCGCCGTTTTGAGGGCTCGACTGATGCACGGGAAACCGGCGTGGATTTGCTTGCTTCCAGGAGCGGAAACGGCGAGTGTATTGTGGCCGAACGCGTGTGCAGGGTGAACGCAATAAGGGAAATTTGCTTGATTTTAAGCGAATTTGCAATTGCTGCGGGCCGGGGTATCTATATCGCTTGTGCAGACCCGAAGGGTTGGTGACGAACTATCGTCAGAGCTGCGTGGAAGGTGCTGAGGCTTGGTGAGGCGAAGCCAGCTTGCCAGGACTTGCACTTGATTCGAGACACAAAGCAATCTCAATGAGCGAATTGGCCTGTTGGCAACAATCGAGAGTGGCATAAGTCAACATCAGCCGACTTATAGTACCGATGCAGCGTGGGTAGAATTCTGTCGGATGGTCGCATCATAAGCGATCCTTCATCTGAGCTGTTCCCGGCCATTGCGTTTTTCGCGTAACGAGTGAAAATGGCCACGAGGGCAATTTGTGTATGTCAAAATCCTCAAGACATTTTTCGGATCTTCGTCACGATCTCCTTGACTCAATCGACGAGTATCCGAAAACGGAGTTCACGTTCGCATCCAATCTGAGTGTGCATGGGATGTACGAGACCATGCGCTTTGTGCTTCGGTTGAGTCCACGGAATCACGAACTCTTGGAAATGATTCCCGTTGATGGAATCGTTCTGGCAGACCTTCCCCCCGAAGCTGTACAGGCCTTTTCTACCTATCTCCATGAAACTGTGCATTGGTGGCAACACGTAGGTTCGACTTCTGGTCTGGTGTACAGCCTGAGCTATTTGGCACAGTGTCATTCCAGCTTGGGGGAACTCCGAACCATTCTCGCCACCATCGGCAGAAAGAAGTCGCTGAAGAGCTATACAGATGATGTTCTCAGGAGAGAAGGACCTTCAGCCCAAGCAAAACTCGCGTTCGCGAACGTTGCTGTGAATAATGCGCTGGATGTCGAGTATTACAAGTATTACGCTTATTCTCCTCGCACGAACATCGGCTGGATGGTTGAAGAACCCCATTTCGAGTCGGTCGGCCACGGATACTTCGTTTCGTACAGCCATCTGCTTGGGATGCTCGCTGACGTGATAGACCCTGACAATGTTGTTGTACCTGATGCCAAGTGGAGTATGGAAATACTTCGATTGAGAGCAGAGCAGGTCGAAGGCTACTACTGGAGATCGCCGGTCCGACTTCCGGCCGTCGGGTTGAAGGCGATTTTTGAAGGGCAAGCAAGGTTTACCCAACTCAACTTCCTCGATGGAGCGCGTGATCAGCCCTTGTCATGTGCCGAATGGAAAGATGCGGGCTACCTATCTGGCATTTATGTAGAAGCGTTCGAGTCGTTTCTAGAATTGTCCGAATCGCAATGGCCTGAAACATTGGAAGACCCACTTGTCGCGTTGTTCTTGCTTATCTGCGATCTTGCAATCAACCCAACGCGAGGGTTTCCGCTTGCAATCGAGGTTTTCGAGGACCTGATTCGTGATGTAGATGTAGGCGTTCGGTTCACCTTGCTGTGCCAGGCCGTAGCACAACTGCCGCATCTCAAGAGCAGAATTATGGAGTATTCCAAGGACGACTACATCTCGGTATCCGAGGAACTGATCGCACTAGTTGGGTACGACCATCCAATTAGCGCTTTGAGTGCGGTGAGTCAATGGTTCGAACACGCGCCCGGCCTCCCGAAACTGATGGAGGAATATGAGGCATTCAACTACGATCTAAAGAACTTTCCGATCCGAGTGCTTGTCTCGCACTTCGTTGCGTTCTGCCAAGACAGGCTCGAGCACCCTGAATTCTTTTGCTGGGCCGGAATATACATGTCCGGTCTGCGGAGCATGTCCAACTGGCAAAGTCTCTGGTTACGCCATCTGTCACTGTTCAGCGATCGTGGTGATAAACATGGGGTGTTTCCGCGCAAGCAGCCCGGTCGCTCCGAGCATGCGGTTATGAAAACGTTCAATCAGTTCTTCGGGACATTGCCTCTTTACGACCTGACTCGTCAATGGGTGTTAAAGGATGGCCCGTTCGTTTACGACTTCGAGTGGATGTCGGAAAGACCCGACAAATCTCGCACTAAAGTACGTGCAGATGACGTATTCGAGCAGGTCTACGGAGTGGTGCCTGACGAGTTCGAGATTATTTAGCGAAGTAGAGCTAATCAAGATGGTTAGCAGCCAGCGGTATATCTAATACCTACTATTGGTAACGATAAACGGGCTTGCGTTGACCTGTGCTTCATTGATTTAGTTCAACGCGTGAGTTACGAACGATTTCCCCTTCTCGAGTCATTTGTAAGGTTGCATGGTTGTGCTTCCCCACCCTAGCGGAGCCAAGATGGGCATCTGCGGTGTGGCGGACTGCTGCTTTTCGCGCACAGGAGGCTCATAAAAAAAGAAAATTACTGGCTTGTTTTGGCGGCTTTTTCTTCCATCAGGACGCGGGCGGTCATGAGGGCGCGGTAGCCGTCTGAGCCGCGGACGGGGATGAGGTTGCCGAGGCCGATGCAAAAGTTGGCCAGGGCAAAAGTGTAATAAGAGGGCAGCAGGAAGCAAAGGATGAAGTTAACGGCGGGTCCGGCAAGAGTGACAACGATATTTTTGACGGGCGGGCCGGCTTCCCGATAAGTGTAAAGGCCCTTCCAGCGAAGACCTACGTGCTTGACGCGGACACCGAGCATGAGGGCCATGACAATGTGGCCAAGTTCGTGGAGCGTCATGGCAAGAATGCCGAGTACGAGACCATTAAAGAACGGATAAAGCCAATGGAGGAGGGCGAGCATAAGTACATATATGATGCACCGGGCCAGCACGCATTACGCGGATGCCGCTGGAAGATTGTGAGCGGCAGTTTCGAATAGGGAAAGAAACAGCGGGCCGGAGCGTGAGGTCCAGAAGGGCTGAAGGCGGCTTGGGGCATGGTAGAGTGGGATTCCACGGAGAGATGGGGAAATGACGACAGCAGGGATGAATGTGGCTGGTCAGGGAGAGACGATTGACCTGCAACAGCAGGTGGCGCGGCTGCAGGCTCTGCTGGAGGCGTCGCGGCATGTGCATGCGACGATCAGCGAAGAAGAGGTGCTGGAACAGACGCTGAAGATTGTGGTGCGCGAGCTGGAGATGGCAGGCGCGGCGTTTCCGCAGGAGTCCAAGCGGTACGGGAGTGTTCCGGAAGCGGGCGGCACGGATGGACACGGGGCGCTGCCGATTTATCTGCTGGAGGACCGCGAGGGGCGGCGGCTGACGGAGATGGTGGTGGCTCCGCCGGATGGGCGCGAGCTGACCATTTATGAGGCGGATTTTCTGGAAGGGCTGGCCCTGCAGGCGGCGGTGGCCCTGGAGAATGCGCGGAACCACGAGCGGAATTTGCGCTTTGCGCGCGTGCAGCAGGACATGGACGCGGCGCGGAACATTCAGCGGTCGCTGCTGCCGCAAACGCTGCCGGAGATTGCAGGCTATTCGGTGGGGTTCCGGAGCGACACCTGCTATGAGGTGGGCGGCGATTATCTGGACATTGTGGAGCAGGCGGATGGGCGGCTGCTGATAGTGGTGGCCGACGTGGCGGGGAAGGGCCTGGCATCGGCGATGATGTCGACGATTTTCCGGTCGACGTTCCGTGCGCTGGTGGCGGGCGGCGCTCCGCTGGCGGAGATGGCGGCGCAGATGAACCAACTGCACTGGCAGGAAGGCGAAGAAGCGCGGCGGCGGTATGTGACGGCGATCTTTCTGCGGCTGGACCCGAAGACGGGCGAGATCGAGGTGACGAACGCAGGACACAATCCCGGATTTGTGGTGAACGCGGACAAGACGGTAAAGGCATTTGAGTCGTCGGGAACGCCGCTGGGAATGCTGCCCGGGATGGCCTATACGAGCGAGACGGCAGTGCTGGAACCTGAGTCGAGATTACTGTTTTACACCGACGGGCTTACGGAAGTGTTTCAGGGCGACGAGGAATTTGGCGAAGAACGGCTTGTGGATGTATTTTCTAAGTGCCCTTCTCAAAAGGCCAATGATATTCTCGATGCACTGTGGGCGGAGCTGAAGGCGTTCGCAGCCGGGGGTCCCCAGAGCGACGATATGACTGCGCTGGCACTGAGCCGGAGCAGCGTGGAGTGGGAGATTTGAGCATGATGGCAGCGAAAGCCACCAGCGTGGAGGTGCGATTGCCCTCCCGGCTCGGTTACGAAAAGGTGGCCATGAGTACGGCTGCCGCTGTGGCCAAGCTGATGGGATTCCGCGAGGACCGCGTGGAGGACCTGAAGACCGCAGTCGCGGAAGCATGCATTAACGCGATTGAACATGGCAACCGGTTGAACGAGGGACTGAGCGTGGGTGTGGTGCTGTCGACAGTGGACGACAGGCTGGAAGTGCGTGTGATTGACGACGGCAAGGGGTTGAAGACACTGCCGCCGAAGCCGGATATCGACAAGAAGATTCATGGCGAGGAAGATCCGCGGGGCATGGGGATGTTTTTGATTCAGGCGCTGGTGGACGAAGCCGAATGGGTGAAGGGAACCGACGGCAAGAGCAGCTACGTACGTCTGGTTATCCGGCTGGATAAAGATGCCGCCTAAGATTTGCAGGCAAATGAAGAAACGAATCGGACACTGCGGACATAATACATAAGGGCCGATACGGCACAGGGAAGCAGCGAAATACACAGCGCATAACAGCGCGAGCGACGGAAACAGAAGAGACGGAGAATGACAAACGTGCAGAGTGAAACCAAGTCGAAAGTTGACCAACTTACTTCCCCCGCCGGCCATTCGGTCTCAGTGCTTCGCTACGAAGGCGACATTGCGAGCACCTCGAAGGAAGCGGTGCTGGGAACTTATCAGTCGCTGCCAAAAGAGACAGCGAAGCTGGTACTGCTGGACTTTACGAAGGTGGACTACATCAACTCAAGCGGCATTGCGCTGGTGATCCAGATGCTGATCGAGGCGTCGAATGCCGGACAGAGGGTGTTCGCGTTCGGACTATCGCCACACTTCACCAAGGTGTTCACGATGGTGGGCATCACCAAGTACGCAGGACTTTTCCCCAACGAGGCCGCGGCGATGGCGGCGTTGTAAGAGCTCACGGTGCGGCGTGAGCCTGCACCGGCAAGAATTGCAGTAGAAGCAAAGCCCGCACGCACAAGCGTGCGGGCTTTGTGTTTGGGGCGGGATTGGAATGGCCCGCCACACAATGTTGACGCAAGAATCACGAAGAGACCATGAACTACACTTTCGACACATGCTGCTGACTGTTACGACAACTCATCAACCGGCGACCGATCTTGGTTATCTGCTCCACAAAAACCCGGCACGGACTCAGACCGAGGAGCTTTCCTTTGGATGGGCACACGTGTTTTATCCCGAAGCAAGCGCGGAGCGGTGCACGGCTGCGCTTTTGCTTGAAGTCGACCCGGTGGGACTGGTGCGCGGGCGACGCGGACCAGCAGGAGAAGGCGGACAACTGGAGCAATACGTAAACGACCGGCCTTATTGTGCAAATTCGTTTTTGAGTGTGGCGATTGGACGCATGTTTGCGACCGCAATGGGAGGCCGCAGCAAGGAACGGCAGGAACTGGCGGAAACGGCGATTCCTCTCACCGCGAAGCTGCCGGTGATTGCAGCGCGCGGCGGCGAGGAGCTGGTGCGGAAGATTTTTGAGCCGCTGGGATACTCCGTTGCTACGGAACGATTGCCGATGGACGAACGGTTTGAGGAATGGGGCGAATCGCCGTACGTGAGGCTGGAATTGTCGGCGACAGTTCCTCTGCAGATACTGCTGACGCATCTCTACGTGCTGATTCCGGTGCTGGATAACGAGAAACACTACTGGGTGGGTGAGAACGAAATTGAAAAGCTGCTGAAGCGCGGCGAGGGCTGGCTGAGCCAGCATCCGGAGAAGGAGCTGATTGTCTCGCGTTATCTGAAGAGGCAGCGCGCGCTGACCAGAGAAGCTTTGGAACGGCTGCAGGAGGATGCGCCACCGGAAGATGGGACGGAGGCAGTGCGCGGCGACGAAGAGGAGCAGCGCGTGGAGCGCCCGCTCGGGTTGCATGAGCAGAGGCTGGGAACCGTGCTGTCAGTCCTGCGCGGCGTGAGCGCAAAACGCGTGCTCGACCTGGGCTGCGGCGAAGGTAAGCTGTTGCGGCATTTGATTGCGGATACGCAGTTCGAACACATTCTCGGCATGGATGTGTCGTGGCGATCGATTGAGATTGCGAAGGAGAAGTTGAAGCTGGAGCGCATGCCCGAGATGCAGCGCGCGCGGGTGGAGCTGATGCAGGGCTCGCTGATGTATCGCGATAAACGGCTGGAAGGCTATGACGCGGCGGCGGTAGTGGAGGTGATTGAGCATCTCGACGGACCGAGGCTAGCGGCGTTCGAACGTGTGTTGTTTGAATTTGCCCGGCCGGCGCACGTGGTGGTGACGACGCCGAACGCGGAATATAACAGCCTGTTCCCTACACTGCCCGCCGGTCAGTTTCGGCATCGCGACCATCGCTTTGAATGGACGCGTGGCGAATTCGAGAAGTGGGCGAAGTGTGTGGCCGAGAGGTTTGGCTACACGGTGCGCTTTCAACCGGTGGGGCCGATGGATGACGCGCTGGGTACGCCGACGCAGATGGGAGTTTTTTCACGAGAGGTGGTGCAGGCATGAAAATTACTGTTCCTGAACTGTCGCTTGTGTTGCTGATTGGCCCTTCTGGTTGCGGCAAATCGTCTTTTGGACGGAAGCATTTTCTGCCGACGGAAGTGGTGTCGTCGGATGTGTGCCGCGGACTCGTGTCTGACAACGAAAACGAGCAATCGGCCACGAACGATGCCTTCGAACTACTGCACACAATTGTGCGGAAGCGGCTGGGGCGCGGGAAATTGACTGTTGTGGATGCGACGAACGTGCAGCCGGAAGCGCGCAAACCTCTGGTTGCGCTGACCCGTGAGATGCATGTGCTGCCGGTGGCGATTGTGTTCGACGTGCCGGAGAAACTGTGCCATGAGCGGAATGCGAACCGGCCGGACCGCCAGTTCGGGCCGCATGTGGTGCGCAACCAGTCGCAACAGATGCGCCGCTCGTTGCGCGGGCTGGAGCGCGAAGGGTTTCGCTATGTATTCAAGCTGTCGTCACCCGAGGACGTTGACGACGTAACGATTGAGCGGCAGCCATTGTGGAACAACAAGAAGAATGAGCATGGGCCCTTCGATGTGATTGGTGACGTGCACGGCTGCTTTGATGAGCTTCTGGAGCTGATGGCGCGACTTGGCTATGAGGTGGAGCGCCAGGAGGCGGGGTTCCGTGTGGTGGCGCCTGAAGGAAGAAAGCTTGTGTTTGTGGGCGACCTGGTGGACCGCGGCCCAGCGACGCCGGACGTGCTGCGGCTTGCGATGCACATGGTCGGCGCCGGGCAGGCATTTTGCGTGCCTGGCAATCATGACATCAAGCTGGTGAAGGCCCTGAAGGGGCGCAATGTGCAACTGACGCATGGACTGGCCGAGTCCATGCAGCAACTAGACAAGGAGAGTGAGGAGTTTCGCACGCAGGCGCTGAAGTTTCTGGATGGGCTGGTGAGCCATTACGTGTTCGACGACGGCAAGCTGGTGGTAGCACATGCGGGCATGAAGGAGGCGATGCAGGGACGCGGCTCGGCGAAGGTGCGTGAGTTCGCACTGTACGGAGAAACGACGGGCGAGACCGATGAGTTCGGTTTGCCGGTGCGCTACGACTGGTCGGCGGATTACCGCGGAACCGCGATGGTGGTGTATGGCCACACGCCGCAACCGGAACCACTCTGGCTGAACAACACGGTGAACATCGATACAGGATGCGTATTCGGCGGAAGACTCACGGCGCTTCGGTATCCCGAGCGGGAGACGGTTGCCGTTGCGGCAAAGGCGACATATTACGAGCCGCGCAAGCCGTTTCTTCCGGAGGATGCACAGGCTCCGCGCGCCGCACAGCATGCGGCCGACGATGTGCTGGACATGGAAGACGTCACGGGTAAGCGCCTGATCGATACACGGCTGCAGCCGCGCATTACGATTCGCGAAGAGAACGCGATTGCGGCGCTGGAGGTGATGAGCAGGTTCGCCGTTGACCCGAAGTGGCTGATCTATTTGCCGCCGACGATGTCGCCATCAGAGACTTCGCGACGGGCTGATTTGCTGGAGCATCCGGAAGAGGCCTTTGCCTACTACCGCAACGAGGGCGTGCCGCACGTAATTTGCGAACAGAAGCATATGGGCTCGCGCGCCGTGGCTGTGGTGTGCCGCAATGAGGCTGTGTCTGTGAAGCGCTTTGGTGTGATGGAAGCTGCATTGGGCATGGTGTACACGCGCACGGGACGGCGCTTCTTCAACGACGGCGCAATGGAGCGTGCATTCCTGGAGCGCGTGCAGCACGCAGTAACGGACAGTGGACTTTGGGATGAGCTCGGCACGGATTGGGTGTGTCTCGATTGTGAATTGATGCCGTGGTCTGCAAAAGCGCAGGAGTTGCTGGCAAGGCAGTATGCCCCCGTAGGAGCGGCAGGCGTGCAGGCTCTGACTGAGGCAGAAAGTGCATTACGGATGGCGGCTGAGCGCGTTGAAGAGTTGCGCGCGCTGGCCGACAAGACCAGTGAACGGCTGATTGCGTTGACGAAGTATCGCGATGCATACCGGCAGTACTGCTGGCCGGTTGCTTCGATTGACGACCTGAAGCTGGCACCATTTCATCTGCTGGCGACGGAGGGCGCAGTACATACGGACAAACCACACACGTGGCACATGGAGATGCTGGCACGGATGTGCGCTGCCGATTCTGCGCTCTTGCTGGCGACGCCATTCAAGCTGGTGGACTTGAATGACACTGCAAGCTGTGAAGAGGCGGCGGGCTGGTGGACGGAACTTACGAATGCCGGCAATGAAGGGATGGTGGTGAAGCCGCTGGATTTCATCATAAAGGGCAGGCGTGGGTATGCTCAGCCAGCAGTGAAATGCCGTGGACCGGAGTATCTGCGCATTATTTACGGCCCCGAGTACAGGCTTTCGGAGAATCTGGAACGGCTGCGCAGGCGTGGGCTTGCGGCGAAGCGTTCGCTCGCCGGCCGCGAGTTTGCACTGGGCATTGAGGCACTGGACAGGTTTGTGCGCAAGGAACCCCTGCGCCGCACGCACGAGTGCGTGTTTGGCGTACTGGCGCTGGAAAGCGAGCCGGTGGACCCGCGACTCTAGCAAAAATCTAACTTGGCTGTGCTGGTTTGACATGCCTAGATTTATAGGTATAGTATGCGATACACCTAGATTTCGGGGTATCGACCATGGCGCGTAACGATCTGCAGGGAAGTCTCGACTTGCTGGTGCTGAAGACACTGGCGCAGCGTGGGCGGCTGCATGGGTACGGAATCGTGCAGCATATCCAGGCGGCGAGCGATGAGCTGCTGCAGGTGGAAGAGGGCTCGCTGTATCCGGCACTGCACCGGATGGAGCAGAGCGGCTGGGTAAGCGCGGAGTGGGCACTGACCGAGACCGGGCGCAAGGCCAAGTACTACAAGCTGACGGCTGCGGGCCGGAAGCAACTGTCTGCGGCTGAGGCGGATTTCGAAAAACTGGTGAAGGGCGTGCGTGCAATGCTGCGGTACGCGTGAGGCTGCGATGAGTTTGTGGACGCGTGTGCAGAATCTGTGGCAGCGGAAGCGACTGGACGAAGAGATTGAGGCAGAGCTTGCAGCGCACATCGAACTGTCTGTCGAGGATTTGACGCGCGGCGGCATGAGCGAGGCCGAGGCACGGCGCACGGCGCGGGTCCGGTTTGGAAATCCCGGGGTGATGAAGGAACGCGTGACCAGTGCCGATGCGGTGCTGGGGCTGGATGTGTGGTGGCATGATGTGCACTACGCGGTGCGATCTTTGTGGCGTGCGCCGCTGCTCACCGTAGTGGCCATTGCAGCTTTGTCTGCGGGCATTGGGTTGAATGCAGGCATGTTCACCTTGCTGAACACTTTGTTTCTGACGCCGCCGACAGAGAAAGATCCGGCAAGTTTTGTGCAGCTTTATCCGCTCTATGAGGGATGGTTTACGGGCGCCGGGCAATTTCCGATATTCACTACGCCGGATTATGAAGCGATCCGCGCGCATGCGCATTCTCTGGCTGGGGTGGCGGCGTGGTATCGGACTTCTACTTTTCTGAACGGCGGCAATCAGCGGCTGGATGCGTTCATGGTGTCGTGCAATTATCCGGAAATCTTTGGAATGGGCGCGCCGCAACTGGGGCGGTACCTGCGACCGGATGAATGCAAGCCGGGAAGCGAAGTGCAGGTGGCGGTGCTGAGCGATGCGATCTGGAGAAATGATTTTGGCGCCAACCCGCAGATGCTGGGGCAGACGATTCGCTTGAACGGATTGCCGCTGGTGGTGGTGGGCGTGATGCATCCGGCAATCTCACCCTTTTTGCCGAGCGGCGTGATGATGCCGTACACGCTGCAGCCAAGGCTGGAGCACGGGCAGAATCTGCTGACTTCGACAGGAACTCCGTGGCTCTCGATGGCAGGCAGACTGGCAGATGGCGCGACGGGGCGCACTGCGCAGGCGGAGCTGACGACGATCATGCAGCAGCAGGACAGAACGTACAAAGCGCATGATACGAAGGCGGTCGATCGGAAGACGAACGTTGCTTTGACCGATGGGTCGTTCATTGAAAATCCTCGTGTGAAAGATAAAGTTGCCGGATTGATGGCGTTGATCCTAGGGCCGCTGTCTCTGGTACTTTTGCTGGCTTGCTGCAATGTTGCCATGCTGTTTTTGTCGCGCACGGTTTTGCGGCGTGGCGAGATCGCCGTACGGCTCGCACTGGGTGTGAGCAGAGCACGGCTGGCACGCATGTTGCTGGTGGAGAGCCTGTTGATGACCGGTGTTGCCGGGTTGATCAGTCTTCCGCTTGCGTACGTTGTACCGGAACTGGTGTTGCAGGCGATGGGCGCGGAGGATGGGCCTCCGCAAGTGGTGAGCCATCCGGACTGGCACGTGTTTGGATTTCTTGCCGCGATGATTGTGCTGGCGACAATTGCAGCTTCACTTGCTCCGATGCATGCGGCATGGAAGCTGGATTTACTTTCTGCTCTGAAGGGGCGCGAGGGCGCTGCAACGATGCGCTCGCGGATGACCAACAGCCTGATTGTGGCGCAGGTGGCGATGAGCTTTGTGCTGATTGCTGCGGCAGTGCTGTTTGTGCGGCTCCCTTCAATTGTGCGGAACATGGATGCGGGATTTGAAACGCGCCATTTGCTCGAGATGAGCCTGGATGTGGATCGGTCGACTCCAGAGAGCCGGGCGAAGGCGTTGATCCTTTATCGCAGCGTGGAAGAACGGCTGCGAGCCCTGCCGGGAGTGGAGTCGATGGGGTATGGAACGGTGACGCCGTATCGTTTGACTCCTGCTTCGTCGGTTCGCATTGGAGATGACACCGCAACAGAGGGGAAGCCTGCAGTTGTGAACGAGGTTTCACTTGATTTGATGAAGGCAGTGGGCGCAAGTCTGGAGAAAGGACGATTCTTTGCAGCGGGCGATGTTAGGGGCAATGCGGTGGCAGTGATTTCGCACGCTTTTGCGGCGCAGTATTTTCCGGGAATCGATCCGATTGGAAGAAAGATTGTTGCGCCTGATGGGAAACGGCTGACCGTGGTGGGTGTGGCAGCTGACTTGCGGTCACAGCAATTTGGCATGGCAGACGGACCGCGGCTCTACACGCTGCAGGGGGCAGATGAACGCGACGGAAATCTATACGTGCGCTTCTCGGGTGATCCGAAGGCGATGGAAAGAGCGGTGAAGAGTGCGGTGATGGCAGTGGACCCGACTCAGACGCCGTGGCTGACGACGGTTTGGGAAGACATGGAGCGGACGGCGGAGAGCTTTGAGTCGCTGGCGCGGATTGTGGTGGTGATGGCAACAATTGCGATGCTCCTGGCGGTGACGGGCGTGTACGCAGTACTGTCGTTTGTGGTGAGCCAGCGGAGCCGCGAGTACGGCATCCGCATGGTGATGGGTGCAGACCGGCGGGCGATCTTTCGGGCAGTGCTGTTGCGGTCAAGCGTGAAGGTGGGGATTGGGCTTGCGCTTGGTCTGGCGCTGGCTGAACCGGGGATGTGGATATTCAAACAGGTTGTGGCGAATTCACCGGTGCCGATACGGGTTTTTGATCCGATGCTGCTGGGGAGCTCGGCGCTAATTCTTGGCTTAGTGGCTTTTGCCGCGATGTACGTGCCGGCGATGCGGGCTACCAAGGTGGACCCGATGCGAGCACTGCGGATGGAATAGGGATAGCGCTCAATGAGTGCTATCGAACTCGATTGGAACCTATATGCATCACACTCCCTATACAAGCTCGCGTTCTGCTGGAACATAACTGAAATCCAAGCCGATTTGCCGCTTTGTGCCTGTGACTGCACTCGAAGTTGAAGTGCGAACGAATGTGCACGAAGTGCGGTGAATTATTGAGATGGCTCTTGCCAGATGCGCCAGGCTCTGGGATGCTTTGAGGCAGGTCCAGTTGAGCGGTAACCGGCCCGCCGGCAGCCGCGAGGACAATTTCCCCAAATGTCGACACGTTTCTGTGAATCCGGACCTGATAACGGTCCGTCGAAGTGATGTTCAAAGCAGACATAGAAGGTCTGGAGGGAGACTGGAATGTTCACGCTGAATGTGAATGGAGTGAAGCGAGAGGTGGATGTCGCGAGCGACACGCCTTTGCTGTACGTTTTGCGTAATGACCTTGAGCTGACCGGACCACAGTTTGGCTGCGGGCTGGCACAGTGCGGCGCGTGTTCAGTACTGGTGGCAGGCAAGGAGACGCGTTCGTGCATTACGGCTGTGGCCGACGTGGGCGACCAGGAGATTACGACTCTCGAAGGCCTGGGTGACCGGTGGGCCAAGCAGAAGCAGATCTCCGCCGAGGAAGCGAAGGATACACTGCATCCGGTGCAGCAGGCCTGGATTGAACAGCAGACGCCGCAATGCGGCTTTTGCCAGAACGGCATGATGATCAAAGCGACCGAACTGCTAGAGAGCAATCCACACCCAACGGTAGTGCAGATCAAAGAAGCGTTCACGACGTCTGGGATTTCTCCGAACCTATGCCGGTGCGGAACATACGCGGCGATTATCGAGGCTGTGCAGCACGCATCCGAACTGATGGCAAAGGGGAGGTAAGCGATGGAGACGAAGAAGACGAACTCTATCGATGTGTTTGGGGCGACACTGACCCGCCGCGAGTTTGTGAAGACAAGCGGAGTGCTGGCGGTGGGCGTGAGCATAGTGGGCACGATGCCGCTGCGCGGCGACACGCCGAAAGAAGTGGTGGCGAAGAACTCGTTGAATCCGCTGGTCTCCACTTCATGGCTGGAGATTCACCCGGATAACACCGTGACCATTCGTACAGGCAAGAACGATTTTGGACAAGGGTCTGTGTACACGGCATACCGACAGATTGTGGCCGAAGAACTGAGCATGCCATTTGATGCGATTACTACGGTAGTGGCTGGAACCACGAATGAAACACCGGATGGAGGTGGCTCATTCGGCTTCCTGAACGGAGGAACGCCGAATCTGCGCAAGGTGGCCGCGTATACCTACCAGGCGCTGCTCGATCTAGGCGCGAAGAAGCTGGGTGTGGAGCGTGACAAGCTGACGGCGAAGGATGGCGCACTTTCAGGCGGAGGCAAAAGTATTTCTTACGGCGATCTGATCAAAGGCCAGCAACTGAACCTGACGATCCCGGTGAAGGGCGAGCTGACAAGCATTGGCGGCCTGGAGGTGGAAGGCAATCCACCGATGAAGCCAGTGAGTGAGTACACGGTGATTGGCAAGTCGTATCCGAGCTCGGCGATTCATCAGAAGGTCACAACCAAGGTGCATTGGGCAACCGATGTGCGGCTGCCGGGTATGCTGCACGCGCGGGTGGTGCATCCAAAGACGCTGGGTTCGACTCTGGTGAAGGCCGGCGAGGTGGACAAGACGCGGTATCCGCACACGCAGGTTGTTGTGAAAGGAAATCTGGTTGGTGTGGTTGCGCCGACGGAGTGGGAAGCGATTCAAGCCGCGCAGCAGGTGGCAGCGAGCACGCAATGGACCGACTGGAAGGGCCTGCCGGGAAGTGCGAAGCTTTACGACTATCTGAGGAACGAGGCGGATTGGAAATCGACGCCGGTGACGAAGGGCGCGACCAAAGGCGATGTGAGTACGGCTCTTACCTCGGCAAAGAAGAAGCTTTCAGCCACGTATCAGATGTCGTATATGAAGCATGCGCCGATTGGGCCGACGATGGCGGTGGGCGATGTGCATGCGGACGGTATGGTACATATCCACACGCACAATCAGAATCCGCAGGAACTGCGCGGCGAGATTGCGATGATGCTGGGAACAACGATTGACAAGGTGATTGTGCACATCTATCCGGGACCCGGGCATTACGGCAGGTCGAACGGCGGCAATGCTGGCGCGGAAGATGAGGCGGTGATCCTGTCACAGGCGTTGGGCAAGCCGGTGCGTGTGCAGTGGATGCGCGCCGACGACATGCAATGGTCGACGCAATCTCCGGTTGCCTACTCGGATGTGGAACTGGCGGTGGACAACCAGGGCAAGCTTGCTGCCTATCAGATTGACCACTATATGCCGGCAATGCAGGACGACCGGCTGGTGGGCGCCGTGCTGGCGGGATTGCCGACTCAGCCTGCTCCCAACCCTCACGGAGATGATGTAGCCAATACAGCAAATGGCATTTCAGATCCCTGGCTTTACACGGAATCTCAAAACGTAGCTGAGATTGGGCATGGCACGTTCCAGGTGGGGCAGCAAGCTTCACCCATTACCGTGGGCTTGCGCGACCACAGCATGCGCACGCCGGGACAGTTCCAGCAGAATTATCCACGCGAAATGGCAATGAACGAAGCCGCGGCGCTGGCGGGTGTGGATGCGATTCAATTTCGCATCGACAATCTGAAGGAAGAACGCGCGATAGGTGTGTTGAAGAAGGTGCGTGAGGCATCGGGCTGGGATACAAGGCCGTCACCGGGTCCAGCTGCGAAGAACACCGGAGCCGACGTGGTGCGCGGGCGCGGAGCTTCACTCATGCTGCGCGACGACACCTACTGGGCATGCGCATGCCACATTGCCGTGACTCCTTCGACAGGCGAAATCAAGGTGGAAAAATGCACCTTTGCGGTCGATCCGGGTGTTGTGATCAATCCGCATCAACTGAAGCGGCAGGTGGAAGGCGGCGCGATGATGGGCATCAGTATTGCGCTGCTGGAAGAAGTGATGACGGATGAGAGCGGTGTAACGGCGGACGACTGGACGAGCTATCCGATTCTGACGATGGCCGATATTCCGGAGATCAAAGTCGAGCTCATTCATAATCCAAAGACTGGAAGGTATGGCGGCGGCTCGGAAGCTGCGAATGCACTGGCGGCGCCGGCGATTGCGGCGGCTTTGCACGATGCGACGGGCAAAATGCTGCGGCGGTTACCGTTGAAGCCAGCATACGTAGTGGAAGCGCTGAAAGCATAAACCTGTTTGAACTGGGGCCACGGGATGGCCGCGTGCAGCATGCATACGCGGCCCGATCGTGGCCTAACTCTTTTTGTATTCGGCGTCAGAAACGTGCTCAAACCATTCGACGACTTTGCCGTTGAGATGCTCGTGAATGGCGATATGCGTCATGCCGGTGGCGGCGCTTGCGCCATGCCAGTGTTTCTCATTGGGTGAAAACCAGACGACATCACCTGGACGAATCTCTTCGACAGGCCCTCCTGCATGCTGACACCAGCCAACGCCTGCTGTGACAATGAGCGTTTGTCCAAGCGGGTGCGTGTGCCACGCGGTACGCGCGCCTGGCTCGAAGGTGACGCTTGCGCCCTGCACACGGGCAGGCTCCGGCGCCTGGAAAAGCGGATCGACACGGACAGAGCCGGTAAACCAGTCGGCAGGGCCCTTTGCAGAGGGCGATGCACCTGCGCGCTTGATGTCCATAATGAGATCTCCTCCCGTCTTATTTAGACACGTGGAAAGGATAGCGCCGCCGGGCCAGAGGGCGCATAATAAATCGACCTTTTGGGTTGACATTCTACCCAAACAAGAGAATACTTGGGTCGAATGGCTACCCGAGAAAACAATCCCGATCGTATTGCCCTGCTACAGGGAACGCTGGACCTGCTGATCCTAAAGAGCCTGGTGTTTGGGCCCGTGCATGGGCAGGGTGTGGCGCGTGCGATTCAGCGGCAATCAGAGGACGTCTTCCTTGTAGACCACGGATCGTTGTATGTGGCGCTGCAGCGGCTGGAGGAGAAAAAGTGGATTCGCGCCAAGTGGGGTGTGAGCGAGAACAACCGGAAAGCGCGGTTCTATCAACTGACGGCAAAAGGGCGCGAGCAGCTTGCGGAAAAGACCAGCGAATGGCGACGGCTGACGAGCGCGGTGGAACGCATTCTTGATGTTACCCATGGACCGGAGACCGAGGAGGCGTAACCATGTTTGGTCGCAAACGGAGTGCGAAGGATTTTGCGGAAGAGATCAAGTCTCATATTGAGATTGAAGCCGATGCGCTGCGCGAAGAAGGGTTGAGCGCGGACGAAGCGCAACGCAGAGCGCGCGTGAAGGTTGGCAATGCGCGTCTGGAAGAAGAGCGCTACTACCAGCGCAACCACTGGATGTGGCTGGAGAATCTGGGGCGCGATTTGCGCCTGGGGATACGCAGCCTGCTGCAGAGCCCGGGGTTTGCACTTACGGCAATTGTGACGCTGGCGCTCGGCGTGGGCGCAAACACTGCGGTATTCAGCGTGATGAATGCAATTCTGTTGGCATCTCTGCCGGTGGAACATGCCGAACAGCTTGTCTATTTGCGTACATCGAACGCGCCGCAGGGCACGGGGACGATTGACAGTAGCCAGACGTTTTCTTATTCGGCCTATGATGCGCTGCGCCGGCAGAACAACGTAATGGATGATGTGATTGCGTTTGTGCCGCTCTCACCAGGCAAGGTTGCAGTGCGTATTGGAGACATACCGGAAGTGGCCGAAGGCGACATGGTGAGCGGCACGTTTTTTTCCGGACTGGGTGTCAGGCTTGCGCGAGGAAAGGGCTTTACCGCACAGGATGAGACTGACCACGCTCAGGTGGCTGTGATCAGCTACAACTACTGGACGCGGCGGTTTGCGCGGAATCCAAATGTGCTGGGCACAACCATGTACGTAAATGGAGTGGCATTCACAATTGTCGGCATATCAGCGGACGGCTTTGAAGGCCTGGAAGGCGGAAATTCGACAGACTTCTGGATTCCACTGCAAAACAAAGTGGAGCTGAACGCATGGGGGAATCCACCAGAAAACGGGAAGATTTATTTAAACAACCCGACCTGGTGGTGCATGCGGCTGATTGGGCGATTAAAGCCGGGCGTGAGCAAGGAACAGGCAGCAGCGGCATTGCAGTCAACCTTCAAAGAGGGAGCCTATGCGGGGCTGGGCGGCCCGAAGCAAGGTGAAAAGCCGCCAACTCTGAGCATGGAAAGGGCAAAAGGATTTGGCGAAAATGCCCAAGCGCAGGAGCGGCCGCTGCACATGCTGATGGGCATGGTGGCACTTGTGCTGCTGATTGCGCTGACGAATGTGGCGATGTTGCTGTTGGCGCGCAATGCAACGCGGCAGAGAGAATTCAGCATGAAGCTGGCGCTGGGTGCGGGGCGGCTTAATCTGCTGAAGCAGTTGCTGGCCGAAAGCGTACTGCTGGTAACAGCGGGTGGGCTGCTGGCGTGGTGCTTTGCGCTGGTGGCCACGCGCGCGCTGGCAGCGTGGGCGCATATTGAGGCGAGCCTGGCTCCGGATGACACGGTGCTAATTGTTACGTTGAGCGTGCTCGCTGTGGCCGCCGTTCTTTTTGGACTGGCACCGTTGCGCATGGCTCTGTCGGCCGGGCCAACGCTGGCTCTTAAAACAAGCGCCGCGACGTCAAATACGGATGCGGGCAAGTCAAAAATGGGACGCGCAATTGTTGCGTTGCAGATGGCGCTTTGTGTGGTGTTGCTTGTGGGCGCGGGGCTGTTGATTCGCACTCTGCGCAACCTGCAAGACACCCCACTGGGGATGAAGGTGGAAGGGCTGGTGGTGTTCAACATCAGTCCGAAGATCACATCGCTTGAGCAGGGGCGCGCATTTTACCGGGACGTGTATAGCAAGATGCGTGAACTGCCCGGCGTGGAATCTGTCACGGTGATGGAAGAGCGGCTTGGCTCATGGTGGTCTGACAACAGCGATATGACCGTGGACGGCAAGCTGCCGGAAGTGCCAGATGGAGGCTCACGCACGGTACGCAGCAATGTGGTGGGTCCGGGATTTCTTACCACGCTTGGTGTTCCTGTTCTCGAGGGTCGCGATTTTAACGATTCGGACACTGTGAATGCGCCGCACGTGGGAATCATTAACGAGGAGTTTGCCAAACGATTCTTTCACGGTGCAAATCCGATCGGCCATATGATCGGGACAGATCATGGGGAATATCAGATGCGTGTGGTGGGAGTGGTGAAGAACCACAAATACCGCAGCATTGATGAAGAACCAATTCCGATGGCCTGGTATGAGTACGCGCAAATTCCCATGATCGGTGGAATGTCAGTGGAATTGCGGGTGAAGGGCAAGCCGTTGGCAATTCTACCTTCGGTACGTAAGGCGATTAGGCAATTGGATCCGAATCTGCCGCTCCTGGATCCGACGACGCAGCGGGCACAATTCGACACGACGATTTCCAACCAGATCCTGTTTGCACGACTGGCAGGCTTCTTTGGATTGCTTGCGGTGGTCCTTGTGGCGACAGGTTTGTACGGAACGCTTTCCTATCGCGTGAATATGCGCACTGCGGAGATCGGCGTGCGCATGGCGCTGGGCGCACGGCGAGGGCAGGTTGTGTGGATGATTCTGCGCGACAGCCTGGTGCTTGCAGCAGTTGGAATTGCGCTTGGCGTGCCGCTCGCGATGATGGCAGGCAATGCACTGGAGTCGTCACTCTACGGGGTGAAGGCGATGGATGCGATGAGCTATGCGATCGCAGTCCTGGGAGTGATTGCAGTGGCCGTGGCAGCCAGCAGTCTGCCGGCTGCACGCGCAGCCAGCGTGGAACCGCTGCAGGCACTGCGCACGGAATAGCACGCAGTGGATTGGCGCAATTGGCTAAGCGAGATACTTTTCATGCAGCAGGCGCATATGATGCTCTACGTGGCCGGCGATGATGAAGGCGATGGCGCGGACAGTGAATGTCTTGCCACTCGCGACTCCGGTGCTCGTCCACGCATGGGGCGGCAGGGACAGGAAGAGCGAGAGGGTGGCGAGACGAACACGACGGAACTCCTCCACGTGCATGGACCAGGATGTGAGGTCAGCCTGGGCGCCGGTGGCTGCGATGTCGGGGTCGTAACCGGGCAGAGGATCGGAAAAGCCACGCGCAAACCAGAGTGCGCGGAAGGCAAATGCCCGTTCGGTATCGGAAATGTGATTGAGTACTTGCCGGATACTCCACTTGCCAGGCGCGTAGCGATGCAGCGATCTATCTTCAGAGATGGAAGCGAGCACGGGCTGGAACTCGCTGAGCTGGCTCTCGATGATGCTTAGCGGATCGTCGCCTTCGACTTTGTCGATATAGGTGAAGTAGTAGGCGTCAGCTTCGGTGGATTGCGGGCGTCCTGTCATAGCCACGATTGTATGGAACGCGCGGGCCGGTTGGGAATCGCACCCGCGCAAGTGTAGAGAACTACGCCAGAGCTCTGAGTTCAGGGTAGCGCGTGAAGATGATGCGGCGATTCTCCGCGCTGAATTTGCTGAGGCGCTCGGGCTTGTCCTGCGGACGCGTGCCTTTCATGTTGAGCACATTCATCAGGCTCCACTCGCGCTGCAAGCCTGCAGGTTCATGGGCGGGCAGGTCGTAGCGTGTGAAATCGATGGCCACCCAAGGCGACTTCTTCTGCCAGTCGCGCAATAGCGCCAAGCGGAATTGGCGGTTCATGTACCACTTGATTTCGAGATTAGGCTCCGAGCCTGGCGCTCCGGTGCCGCGCTGGTCAAAGCGATAGTTGAGACCGGCGTTGGTGGGATTGTGCTGACGCCATTTAAGGCCAAACTCGCCTTCGGTGATGACCTGCGTATCCGGCCAGCGGTGGCGCACATTCTGTAGCCACCAGGCCAGGTCGTCATGGAAGCCGAGCGAGGTTTCCCATATACCCGTCACAAAACCGAATCCGTTGAGCTTGTAACCCGTATCGAAATGTTCGGCCGTGGTGTCCAGCATTTCCTGATGACCGCGCTTGGGGCCGAGGTTACCGACCGTTTCAATGGGGCCAACACCAAGCCGGCTGTTGAAGCCACCTTTGAAACCGTCACGGCGGGCCGTGAGAAAGTCGCAGGTCCAACCGTCGAGGCAGACGCAATCGATGTGATCGGCGGGCCCTTGCGCAGGCTTGAGATAGTGCTCACGGCTGGGATAGTAGGGATAGCAGATACCGCCGTCACCATCGCCATTGTCGATGTCGTGCTGGCTCCAGATTTGTCCCTGGCAGACATGGATGCCCTGATCCTGTACGAGCAGGCGCATGTTTTCTGAGTCCATAAAACCAGCAACGAGTGACTTGGGGCGGTACTTGTTACCGACCATATGAGAGATTTTCCGGAGCGCATCGTTAATGGTCTTGCGAATCTCATCGCGCGAGTTGAACATTGGCGCGAAGTAGCCACCGGGGATGAAAGTGACCTCGTCGCCGTAGTGGTCGTGATAGTAAGCGAGCAGCCGGCGAGCCTCCTTGTATTCTTCTCGTTGATCAATGAGTGCAAGCCAGCTGATGGCCCACGTCATGCGGCCATTCGGCGCACCGCGGCGAAAACCCTCGCGACGCGCGCGGATGTGTTTGGGGAAATTGAGTGAGGACTCATCTTTGCCGATGTTGTGCGTGCGGGTCACTTCGATCTGGTTCACGCGCACAACAGAAATGTGGGTGATGTAGCGGCCAATCAGCGGAGATGGTGCGCCAAGAACGTTGAGTTGACCGGCAAGCGAAGCCGCGGCTGAAGCCTGCGCGGCGTTACGAAGAAATTGACGACGGGAGATGGAATTGCGCATGACAGTCACTCGTTGGAAATGGGATTGGGGGCGCGCAAGTGCACTGGGAGTGATTGTAGTAGATGAGGGTAGATATGCCGCCCCTGCATCACTCAGCACATGGAATGTTCGTGAAGCATATCCGCTATTCAGTTTGCACTGGGAAAGATCACCGACTGAACCATGATGTGCGCAATGGGATCAAAGGCTTTCTGTTGCGAGGGCAAGGTGGCAAGCACGAGATACCAGAGTCCGGATTGCCGCGGAACTGTGTAGAGATAGATGATCTGGTCTGGTTCCTGCTTGAGAGAGGTTTTAGTGGTGAGACGTGTGAGCAGCGCGTCTTTGCCGCCGACAGTGGCCGATTTAGGCTTGTCTGCCTTGAGATTGCTGTCGCTCTTTTCAAGTACGTCGATAAACTCGGCGGTACTGTCGGCAAGGCCCACACTTGACGCTCCTCCTTCGGGCACGTAGTAGTCGATCATGGCGCCGAGGAGCAGTTCGACACCACTGTTCTGGCTTTGAACAACGCCGCCCTTGGGCACAATGTAGAGGCTGCTGGCTGACTCCGGCTGACCGGCCTGCCAGTTGGCGGGGTAGGCAATGGAGAATCCGTTCGCGGGATAGTCCTTGTAGCCGATGGGCAAATTGGCGCGCGGTGTGGGCGAGTCCGCAAGCTGAATAAGTTTGCCGGGTTGCGGAATGGGCGGAGGAAGATCCGCAACAAGTTTTTTGATGTGCGCGAACTCACCTGTGGATGCGTTATATGTGTGCTGCGGATAGTAACGGATATCCTGCTGGACATACTGAATGCGGCTACCGGTAGCCGGATGTGAGGCGAGCCAGAGACCAAGGCCGCGAGGTTCGTTGGCCGTACCCTGTTTGGATTGAAGCTTCTCAAAAAAGCGTGGCAACTCGATGGGATCGTAACCGGCAGCGGCCATCATGCGCGCACCGTTCAGGTCGGCGTCGCGCTCATATCCGCGCGAGAACTTCATGAGGACGGAGCCTGCGCCGATGCCGACGCCGAGCTGCGACATTTGACAGAGAAATCCGCATTCGCCGTTCTGTCCTGTAGTGAAGGTGCCCGCGGCGGCGCCAAGAATCCCGAAGAGAGCGCCGTACGTCTGCTGCTTGCTGATTTGCGCCGCGCCGTGACGAAGTGCAACGTGCGACATTTCATGCGCGAGAACACCGGCAACTTCGGCCTCATTGTCCGCGGCTTTGATGAGTCCGGTGTTGACGTACATGGGGCCACCGGGAAGCGCGAAGGCATTGATCGAGTCGTCATTGACAAGCTTAAAGTAGTACGGATAGTCGCGCGCCTGTGGCGTTTTCGCCAGTCGCTGGCCTATTTGATTGAGCCAGGCTTCGATTTCGACGTTGTGAATAATCTCCGACTCGCGCTCGACTTGCGCCGCGGCCTGTTTGCCGACCTGGATTTCCTGGTCGCGCGAGAGCGAGGTTTTCTGCACATTCACCCTGACCTGGCGTGATGAACTTTGCGCGGACGCGATCTGTGCGTTCGGGAGTATGGCGAGGATGGCGAATGCAAGAACGAGCAGCATGCGCTTCATGCGACTTCTCCGAGGAAATGAGAGTTGCCAGCATTGTTGAACGGATACGGCGGGGTGTCAAACGCCCAGCCCGCTAATTGGCGGGGACTACGCGGGCTGACGATCCGAACTTGTGATAGCCAGTGAAGCTGACGATATTGATGAAGCGGATACGGTCAAAGCCGAGCATTTTGTCGGTGGGAAAATCCTCAGCCACGGCAACGGCGATGGCGCGCACAGGACAGAGATAGGAATGGCCGCCGATATCGACGTAATCGAACTGAACGAATTTTTGTGCGGAGCGAATGGGGCGTTCGTTCGTGAATTCGTCATCGAGCGAAACAGCGCGGATGGCTCCTGTGGCAGGCTCAACAATGATCTCGCCATGATAGGCGGGGATAGCGTGGAAAGGAACAAGTTCCGGATTCTTCTGCGAGGCCTGGTAACAACAAAGATTGACCACATCGTGCGAAGCGGCGCCGGGAACAGAATAATGAAAGACGGCAAGAGGTCTGCCGTCTGCGCTATTTTGCCAGCGGCTCCATGTGATGGAGCCATGTTGTACGTCGTTGAGAATCACAGAGAGCATTGGGCCAAATTCTCCGCGCGTGGTGAGACCGAGCACGGGACGTGCGTAAGAGCCCGGAGCCGCGAGCGGCGCGAAGGGAACTTCTCTGCCGCTGCGCACGGTGACTTCATGGCGCGTCTGGCGAGCAAGATGAAATTCGACAACAGGCTCTTTCTGTTTCTTGCGTGTGAAGAGCGGTGCATCACTGAAAGAATCTGTTGTGCGCATGGCCATAAAGTCTGGCCATTGATGCGCGTTGACAGTGACGAAAGCGCGGGCGAGAGCGAGCATATGCTGCTGTGCAGATGCGTCGGGAGCCGGCAACTGCGGCAAGTCCTGCGATGGTGGCGGCAGAAAGACGGAGTTGGCTGCAAGCAATTGCAGGCCGATCGAAGATTTTGGACCTATCTTGATACGCACGGCAAGATTCGCGAGCTGTGTATCGGTAAGTTGCTGCGAGAGCTGAATCTGCGTGAATTCGTGCGCAAGGGCAGAGTCAGAAAGCTTTCGAACGCGTTTAGAAAGGAGAAGATCTTCTAGTTGCCGGACGGTAACGGAAGATTGCGCGGAAACGGATATCGCGAGCGGGAAAAGGATGAGGAACGACGCCAGCTTACTAAGGCACGCCCTGACCACGTGCAAAGGACCCGGCAGACTGAAGAGTGCCGTTTGTCGCATGCAACCTCTATTCACGAATCAGATTATTCCGTTTGACCGCAGAGATGCGGAAAGGTTGCCTTACAGCGATTTACAGTCAGTTCGGCAGGCATATCACAACGGAGCTGGATTTCTCCCCGTAGAATGCTGGTATGAATCTTGAGGCAATGCAGGCGGCGCTACGCGAGGCAGGCCATGACGGATGGCTCTTCTACGATCATCATCATCGCGATCCGCTGGCCGGGCGGATTCTGGGACTTGATCCACATGCGCACGTGACGAGGCGCTGGTACTATTTCGTGCCAGCCGAAGGCGATCCGCGCAAGTTGGTGCACAGAATTGAAGAAAAACGGCTCGATACGTTGCCAGGATCGAAGGGTGTGTATTCAAGCTGGCAAGAACTGGCGGCGGGTCTGAGGGCCATGCTGGGCGGAGCAAAGCGCATCGCTATGCAATATTCGCCGAACAACGCAATTATGTACGTCTCAATGGTAGACGCTGGAACGGTGGAGTTTCTGCGGGGGCTAGGCAAGGAGATTGTGAGCTCGGCCGACTTGGTAAGCCAATTTGAAGCGGTACTGACCGAAGCGCAGATGGCGTCGCACTGTGCTGCCCAGCGAATCATCGACCACATTGTGGAAGAGGGCTGGAAAATGATTGGCCGAAGGCTAAGACCGGCGGACGGCAATACAAGCAAGCTTACCGAATATGAAGTACAACAGTGGCTTGCCGAGGCGATGCGTCTTGAAGGTCTGGTATGGGAGAACGGGCCAAACGTAAGTGTGAACCAGAACAGCTCGGACTCACACTACGACCCGATGGCGGAGAATACGGCAGAGATTCGCGAAGGCGACTTTGTACTTATTGACATCTGGGGACGGCTGAACGAGCCAGACTCGGTTTTCTATGACATTACCTGGACCGGTGTGGTGGGTCGTGAACCGAGCGAGCGGGAACAACTCGTATTTGAGACAGTGCGCAATGCCCGCGATGCGGCAATTGAAACGGTAAAACGCGCATATGCCGAGAAGAAGCCTATTTGCGGCTATGAGGCAGATGACGCAGCGCGCGGCGTGATTGAGAAGGCAGGATTCGGTGCGTACTTTACGCATCGCACGGGGCACAACATTGGACGTGAACTACACGGGCCGGGTGCGCATCTGGATAATCTGGAAACGCACGATGTGCGACGAATTTTGCCATGCACCTGCTTCAGCGTGGAACCAGGAATCTACCTGCCGGAATTTGGCGTGCGCAGCGAAGTAAACATGCTGACTACTCCTATCGAGGCATGGGTGACGGGCAAGGTGCAACAGGAGCTGGTAAGAATTTAGCGACCGGCAATCGATGTCTGGCGGGACGGCCCCAATACGGTATAGTCGAAGAGGAATGGCAGCAGGGACAAACAGCACAGCCACGAAGGCAAAAACGACGAATCAGGGCTTTGTGTATTTGCCGCTGATTGCGGGCTGGTTGATTCCCGGAGCCGGGCACTTTCTTGTGGGTAAGTGGGGCCGCGGTGCATTGCTTGCTGCTTCCATCCTGAGCATGTTCGCACTAGGCTTGGCAATGCAGGGCCATTTGTATGCGAGCACACACGACATCCTGGAGATGCTGGGCCTGGCGGGTGACCTGGGCAACGGACTGCTCTATTTTATGGCGCGCGCAATGGGGCTCGGGACGGGCCAGATAACCGTAACCGTGGCCGACTACGGTACGCGGTTCATTGTTGTGTCCGGATTGTTGAATGTAATTGCCGCAGTTGATGCGCACAATCTGCGGACGGGGAGGAAGGCTTAGTGTATAGCCCTTCTCACTTCACAGCATTGTCATTGTTCGCACTGTTCGCCTCAGTCGTGTTCGGTATTACGCAGCGCGAAACCCCGAAGCGGATGCTGAAATATGGCATCTACTGTTTTGCGCTGTTTGAATTGTCGGCGGTGGTGCTGAGTTGGGCGATGTATTTGATTGCCAAGTAGGCAGCAAGTCGTAAGTGCTCAGCAAAAGGAGGAGCCATTGGCTCCTCCTTTTTGCATGTGGGTGAATTGGCTAGTACTGGATGACCTTCTGCGAGGTGCCGGAGAAGTTGTACGTCGATTGGCTCATGAAGGGCACATTAAACAGGAAAGGATAAGTGACCTGAACCTTGACATAGCAACCAGAGCTCGTAGCCGTGGTGCAGATGGAGCAATTGGAGGTGCAGTTGGGAGTGGTGCCTGGCCAGGTAGTGGTCACGGTAATGTTGGAGGAATTGATGCCTGGCATTGCGAGACTGCGTACATAGCTCTGAACGTCCGAGGAAGAGGCCTGACAGCTATAGGGAATGGCGAAGTTGGGTGGGGCAGATGTGGAACAACTTGTCTTCCAATCCGAGCCGCGTACCATGGCAAACCTCGCGCCCTCCTGCGCTACATAGCTGACAAAGTGGTACGAGTACATAGCCAGACAAAAGGCAAAGATGCCGAAGAGAAACATGATAAGCACGACGATGGAGAGCGCGAATTCAACGAGTTGCGCACCGGCATCGTCGCGAAGGCGGAGCAGCAAACGAACGGCGAAAGCGCAGGCAGACGTTCTCATCTCAGTTCGTGCTCCCACGCATGACGGCAGTTCTGGAGATGTTAATGTTCGAGGGAATGCCAGGCCAAGGAATTAGCGGCTGATAGTTGGTGGATGCAGTCACGCTGACGCGATAGACAACATTGTGTGTGCAGGTGGGCTTGCTGGCGCAGCTTGCCACAAAGTTTGTGCCGTCAGAACACTCACAGCCGTAGGTGGGCGTTCCAACTGTAAGGCCAGTCACATCAGGAGCATCCTGCTGAGCGGCGTTTTGGATGCCTGTGATATCGGTCGGATTCTGCGATCCATAGGAGGCGCCGGCCTGAGCCGCCCCGGCCACTTCCATCGCCATAAAGTACGCGCGGCCAAAATCAACGACACCACAGAGAAGCAGGATAAAGAGCGGAATCGTCAGCGCAAGCTCAATGAAGCTTGAACCAGCATCCGCACGGAAGGCTGCGTGTTTAGCTTGAACAAAATGGATCAGGCTTTGCATCGGCTATTGCACCATGACGGGGCCGCCGCCTCCACCCACTGGCGAGCCATTGGGCAAGGATGAGTAGTCGTCGCCGAGAGTGAACGTGTTATTACCATCCACGATAAGCGTCTTGACGTCGAGAATTGTGTATGCAGCAAGATTGGAGCCACCGTTGAGCGTGAGCTGCGCAGATGGCACATAGATGGCGCCCTGCCACACGGTATTGGAATTACCGTTGAGTATGACACTGGAGGAGTCACCGTGTGCCTGGTAATAAAGAATACCGGCATACGTCCCGGTGGTCGGCGCTACAAGATTGATATTGGCTCCGCCATTGGCCTGGAGCGCGCTTGACTGGAAGTAGAACGTGACGCCGTTGCCGGAGACCGTGGCACCGCCGTTAACATTCATCTGGCCATTAAAGATATAAGTGCCAGGTTGGAAGGTGACAATAGCCCCGCCATTGATGTTGATGCCGCCGTTATAGACTCCAGGATAAAAAACCACCGAATTGCCTGCATTCACCGAAAGGTTGCCACACGCTCCGTAGTAAGGACTCGAGTTGGCATTTGTGCAGGAACCAATGGTAGGCGCAGCCAGATTGGCGAAGGGATCGTCGACAAAATTCGCGCCTGTATTCGGATTGGGTGAAACGTTGGGATTGCCATTCTCGAGCACATGGCCCACCACGTCGATGTTCGTTGCGCTGAGATTGGTATTATTGCCACCGTTGACCGTAAGCGCGTTGTTTTGATTTGAATCCACGATAATGCCGCCGTGCACATCGAGTTTGGCACTGCCGTTAACGAGCATCGATTGATTGGCACTCGGATCGATGACGTAAAGGTTATAGTTACTGGAGCCTACGCTTGCTTCAGACCGAGCTACAAGACGCATGGAGCTCATGCCGAAGATTCCAGCCAACAATGTGGGTTGTGTAGCAGAGACCATTGCTTCCACAACTTTTGTATTTCCGTTATTAGGATCGCTTGTGCCAAGAATGCAAGGGCCATTGTTCAACGTGAGCGTAAGGCCAGTGGAGGTTGTCGATCCGCATTGCGTGACGAGCGTGGGCGTGGAAAGACCATTCTCTGTAATGGCGGAAGTAGCCGCATCCTGCATTGCCTGGCAATTTGCTGTGGAGCCACAGGTATCGAGTTCAAGAGCGCCGGCAAGAGCAGCAGCATCGGCGGCGGATTGGAGCTGGCGCTTTACAAAGAGCATCTGTCCTACATCGACGGCCAAAGCCAGCATGCCGAGCAGGACACCCATGGAGAGGACAACAACCACGAGCACCTGTGCCTTGTCCTCTTTCATGGAAGCAAGAAGCCGGAACAGGTGTAATCGTGCACACGAATTGGTAGAAGGCGTCTTCATCTGGGGGAGGTGAAGCCTTTCTGTCCAGAGTGGCGCAATCTGCGCAGCCAAGTTGCCCGTCGAGCACATTACACCGACAAGTGGCGAAAGCCGGGATCCAAATATTTAAAGGGGGAGGGCTCTACCGTTTATAGCTTCCCTGAGGCTCCCGGCTTTGGTGTCGAGTGTATTGAGGAGTGGCTATGGGCACGATGCCACTTATGTTGCATGCAATCCGCCAACAGTGGTAGTGACTAGGAAAATATGGTGCTAGTTTTCGTGCTCTAAGAGCCAGTAATACCCCAAAATAGGGAAAGTTAGAGCCAAGTTAGTCACTGTTTGTTACCGAGGTTCATCCCGCGAAATGACACTCTCGTTTCGTCAGTACGCCGAATGCGGACGCTGCCAGACCGTGGCATCGAAGGTGTGTCGGCACTCGTACCCCTCGGACTTGTAAAGCTCGATGGCGTCCGTGTTGGCCTCGGTGACGGTAAGAGAAATCTCAATGGCGCCAAGGCGCACGAAGTGGGACGCGGCGGTACTGAGCAGCGCGCGGGCGATGCCAAGACGCCGGTACTCAGGATGCACGCAAAGCTGAGTGATATGTCCACTTTGCGGGCTGACCCGTGAACCCAGGATGAGTGCAATAATTTCGCGACGACTGCGGTCTACGACGACGTGAGATACCGCAGCAGAAAAGACACCACATCCTGCGTAGCGCACGATGTTATTGAGAAAGCGCTGCGATCCGTACAGTGTACGGTATTGATCATTGATGGCACTGTCGGCGTGTCCACGGTAGGCAATAGCGATCAGGCGTGCTGCGGGAGTCAGGTCATCATCGCGCCAAGGGCGAATTTCCAGCCCAGCCGGGATTGTAAAGTGCGGTGCGGATGTATCGGCGCGAAGGGTTTGAACGAGGAAGAGCCGGCGGAAAAGAGAAAAACCCGCCTGAATGAAGACCTCTGAGAAGGAACCGGATGGATGAATCAGCATCTGTGACTCAACGCGCTCGACGTGCGGCGAGTTGAGCAGGGTTTCAAGCTGATGGGTGAGCAGGGTGGTCTCGATCGAAACGGCAGTGGCAGCACTTGAGGGCACCGCAAACAGGTCGCCAATAACGGCCTTAGTTTCCTCGTAGACGCAGAAGGAATAACCGGTGATCTGGTTGTTATCGACGGCAGCATAACCAGGCAACAAACGATTGTCCAGATATTGGAGCAAAAGGCGGGAGGACGCGCGGTAATCCCAGTGCAGACGCTGACTCCAGAGCGCGGCTTCCGCGTCGAGCAAAGGCCTAAGAGCACTCGCGGAAAAATGCCGCAAGTCGAGTACGTCGTAGGAGAGGCTACTGGTCATGATTCCTCTGCTCTCGTTCGAACCCGGACACTGTACCGGGGGCAAGCGCGGTCAGCGGGTCGGATAAAGGCCGCAGCTCTCATTGGCAACTTTGACACGATGAACGGCGAACTGCAAGCAAACAACAGAAAAGAGCAACTGGAAAGCTACATGGAATGCGCACTGACCCAGTAGACCTGCAGGTGCTGCTCTGGCCAGGTAAAGAGCAACTCGTAATGGCGAGCAGTGAGATATTGGGCAAGCACCGACGAGGTCTCGAGGTCGACACCTCCACGGCCCGCTACCCGGACGACGAGTAGATGCTGCTCGTCGGGCACGCCCGATAACTCGTAATTAACCACTTCGCGATTGCGATAAAAGGAGAGGCCATATTCAATGTCGCGGCGGACGCGGAAGACGGCGACGGTTTCGTCCGGCGGGCCATATTGGAGGAGCTTTTCCGCCAACGGGCGGGCTGAGTAAGAGTTATCGATCAGGTGGATGACGCGCTTGGTTGCCTGGACAGGAGGAATACCGAAGAAGGGCCCCACTCCATATAAGAAAAGGACCAAAACTACGAGAACAGCGGAAGTGGCCAGGCGCAGACGGGCAACTCCCCAGCCGTGGACGACAACGACAACGAAGAGGCCAGCGCCGATAGCGGCGAACAGAGCTACCAAGAGAGCATGCTCCGGCGGCATATGCGCTCCATGCACAATGAACCACGGCAGAAGCAATGCAAAGGTGGTCATGACGGCCACAAGGACAGCATGGCCAACGAGCAGCCAACGATTGAGTCCGTTGCGGCGGCAACGATAGAGAAAGTCGCCGGTGAGGATGGTGATGGGCGGCAGCGCGGGCAGGATATAGCCGGGCAGTTTGGATTGCGAAAGGCTGAAGAAAACAATAGGAATGAGCGCCCAGAGGACCAGAAACTCAGGAAACGCATCGCCGGGACGGCTGGGCTTGGGCTTGGGCTTGCCAGGCCGGGAATGGCGCAGGCGCCACTCGGCCACGGAGGTTTGAATTCCATCAATCAGAGCACGGATGGCGATGACAGTCCACGGCATGAGCGCTAAAACAACGACGACAAGGTAGTACCAGAAAGGCTGCTCGTGGTGGTAGCGGTCTGTGGCGAAGCGCTCGAGGTTGTGGCGGAGAAAGAATTCTTTGAAGAAGGTGGGGTTCTGTACCTGGACGGCGATGAACCAGGGCAGCACGATGGCAAAGTAGAGCAGCACCCCCGGCCACCAGAACGAGCGTCCAATGATGGACCACTCGCGGCGCAGAAAAGCGAAGGCGCAGACGATAACCAGTGCGAGAAACGGCGCGACAGGGCCTTTGGCGAGGGTGGCAACGCCGGTGAAGAAGTAAATATCGAAGAGCCAGAATTTGGAGCCGGTCTCATACCAGGCGTACCAACCGAGCAAACCTATACAGAGGGGAGCAGCGAGCTGCATGTCAGTGGAAGCACCGCGCGCAAAGCCGATGATGCCCGCACAGGCAACTGTAATGAGTGCCGCGTCAAGGTGGCCGCCCGGACGGAAGCGGCGCATGTGGAGATAAATAAGCGCCACCATGATGAAGGCGAAAGATGCCGAAGGCAGGCGCGCGCTCCAGTCGTGTACACCGATGTCCTTGAAGACGAACATGGCGCGCCAGTAGTAGAGGGCGGGCTTTTCCAACCAGGGATGGCCATAGAGATAGGGTGTAACGCAGGCAGACAGACGATCAAGAAGTGTGTGCGCCGCATCGAAGCGCGCGAGCATTTCATGGGCAATCTGCGCATAGCGTGGCTCGTCGGCACCAACAAGGCCTATGCCGTCGCCGCCGAAAATGGGAGTCACTCCATAGAGAATGAAGAAGACTGCAAAGACAACGAAAACCGATGCCTCGGCCACAGTGGACCAGGAGGGCAGGCGGCGATACAACGGTAGTGTTTGCTGCGCTTGAGTTTCCTGCGAGTTTCCCACTTCGAACGCTTCTCCGCGGGCCGGCGTGGTCTTCTACGCGGTGGCGGCCCCCTGCGACCGGTCGCACGCCGCGGGGGGACGCAAACGGCAGCCGGGTTCGTGTTTCGCCCATTGAGACGAGCAAAACGCCAGACAACAGGGACTAGGCTAACAGATTCGGAATGGCCTGCCCGTGAAGGACGGCACCCACGTGCGAACAGCCACAGCTCTGGCGATTTAGACGAGCAGGCTACGGGTGCGATGACACTTCAGCCAAAGTACACACAGAAAAAGAGCTTTCGGAAGCGAGATGGTGAAAGAAGACCTAGCGTCGAATGCGAGCAAGAGCGGCGCGCAGATGAGTGAGGATCTCTTCGGTGGCGCGAGGCAGTGGACCGTCGAGGGTGCATCCGGCAGCGTTCTCGTGACCTCCACCGCCAAGGCGGGCAGCGATGGCGGCAACATCGATGCGCCCCTTGCCGCGAAGGCTGAGACGGGTGCGGCCATCAGGAAGCTCGCGGAGGAAGACGGCAGTTTCCACTCCGGCGATGGAAAGCGCGTAATTGACGATGCCTTCGCAGTCCTCTTCCGTAGCGCCGGCATGTTCCATATCGCCGTTCGTAACCCAGAGCCAGGCTAAGCCGCTCTCAAGGTGCAGGTGAGTGAGCGCCGCGCCGAGCAACATAAGCTTGGAGGGTGCGGTGGAGAAATAAACATCCTGGGCAATACGGATAGGGTCGGCGCCGGCTTCAACCAGTTCCTGGGCCAGAGCGAAGGTGCTGGCGCGCGTGCCGCCGTAGCAAAAGCCACCCGTATCCGTAAGAACGGTGGTGTAAAGGCAGGTGGCCATCTGTGGAGAAACATGCACGCCTGCCGTGCGTGCCAGGCGGTAGACCATTTCACCGGCCGAAGCCGCGTCGCGATCGATCCAGTTGAGTGCGCCCCAGTCGCGGCCGCTGGTGTGGTGGTCGATATTGATGACCTGGTACTGATCGAGTCCCAGCAGGCGCGTGCGCGCAAAGTCGTCGCATTCCAGCAAAATGGCTGCGTCATAGATACCGTGCACGCGATGCGCGGCCTGGATGCGGTCGGCGCCGGGCAGCGTGCGATAAATGGCGGGAATGCGGTCGGCTGTGAACAGGTCGGCGTGCTTGCCGAGCTGGTCGAGAATCATGCCCATGGCAAGAACGGAGCCGACGGCGTCACCATCGGGACGCGAGTGGGAGCAGACCAGGAAGCGTTCGCCTGCCAGAATGGCCGCGAGGATAGCCTTGACGGCGCGGTCCTGCGCGGAGACGGTGAGGCGATTTTTGCCGTTGTGCGGCTGCGTCACGTCTGGACGGGCGCCGGGCAAAGCACCGGGCGCGGCAACGGTGGCGGCGTGTTGGCGGCGGGGTCGCTGCATCGTGTCAGGCACGCTCCGTGGAACCGGCCTCGCCGGATTGGGAGCTTTCTGTTGGACCGTCAGTGAGAGGTTTCTGGCGCTTTCGGCTGCGGCTCATCAGCTCGTCAATGCGGGCCTGGAAGCGGCCGGATCGGTCTGCGAAGAAGGCTAGGTCTGGCACGTGCCGGACGCCCATGCGCTCCTTGATTTCAAAGCGGATATAGCCCTTGGCCGACTCGAGCGCGGCGACGGTATCGTCTTCCGCCTTGGTGATATTGGGCGTGGCCGAGTCAACGGCAATGTAAACGCGCGCGGACTTACCGCCGGGGTTGAGCACAACCTCGGAGACATAGCAGAAGGCGATGCGCGGGTCGGAGAGCTCGCCCTCAATCATGGCGCCGATCTCCTCGCGCAGGGTTTCCGCCACGCGGTCCTGATGGTGTTTGCGTCCTCTGTGCTCAGGCATAATGCCGATTTCCCCTCTACGAAAACTCTTCAGGATAGCAGAGGGCGCGGCACTACCTGCTGTAGACAAAACAAGCGCCTGTTACGAGCAGTCATTACTGAATTGGCACTAGAAGCAGAGCTGTGCGGTCTCTCAAATCATTGCTGTGTCTAAATCCCCCCGTACCAGGCGTATCCCGCCTCCGGTGAGGCCGAGCCTAGACCCTTGCCAAAGTGCTTCATGGAGTCGGTGACGGTGATGCGGGTGACGTATTTCACGCTCTTGTAGCCGAGCTGGCGGGGGACGCGCATGCGCAGCGGACCGCCGAAGCCGACGGGCAGCTCGCCATTGTTCATGCCGAGGGTAAGAAAGGTCTGCGGGTGCAGGGCCGAGGGCATGTCAATGCTCTCCCACCACTCGGGCTGGAAGGAGAAATACGCCACGTAGCGCGCCTGCGGCAGTGTGCCGACCTCGCTCAGAATGCCGTCGAGCGGCGTGCCGATCCATTCGGCGATGTAGGACCAGCCTTCTTCGCAGGCAACTTCGGTGATCTGGCTTTGTGTGGGCATGGAGCGCAGGTCAGAGAGCGAAAACACAGTGGGGTGGGCGACGAGGCCGTCGACGGAGAGCTTCCAGTCAGAAAAGCTCGCGGCCTGCATGCGGTGAAATTCGTCTCCGAGGGGCGCGACCTCATTGGCGAAGGGCTTGGCGGAGATCATGCTGCGCGGAAAGGTGCGCACGCGCGCGTTACCCACGAGGAGTCGCTGCGCGGCGTAGGTGAGGGTTTCGCCGGGACCATAGATGCCGCCGCAGTCAGGCGGAATGAGGCCGTGGCTCTGCGCGAGGCGCGCGGCGGCGGCGATGCCGGTAAGGCTGGCGGCTGTAGCAAGGCCTCCGGTGATGAGCTTGCGGCGCGAAAGCTGGCTCATGGCTGCTGCTCCGATGCGATGGAAGGTTCGGCGGCTCGGCCAGTGATCATTGAGCGCACACGCGTCCAAAAGCCTGCAAGGGCGATCATGATGACGTGCACGACGAGAAAGGCGACCAACAGGCCGGTGATGAAGAAGTGCAGTGTGCGCGCTGTCTGGCGGCCGCCAAGAAGAATGACCGTGTAAGGGAAGGCCGCGGTGAAGGTGGGCGACATGGCAAGGCCCGTCCAGATGATGAGCGGAAAGAGCACGAAGATGACAGCGAGGTATGCCACACGTTGAACTGTGTTGTAAGAGCTTGGTTCACCTGGCTGGCCGAGGGAGCGCCGTAGATAGTGCGCCAGCACGCCAAAAAATGCGCCTATGGATCGCTGGCCGCGCGCGGGCAAAATGTTGCGCGTGAAGTGGCGTCGCCACAAGCCCCAGAGCAGATAGACGAGACCGGTGAGCACGGCGACCCATGCGGCCTGAAAGTGCAGATAGCGGCTCCAGCCGTTCTGGTCGGGCATAACGTAGCCATAACCGGTGGGCACGGTGGCGCGCGACGAGGCAATGGGAATAGTAAAGGCCGCAGGCGTGTTTACATTGCCGACTTCTCCCCAGTAAAAGCGCGGATGTGAGATGACGATTTCAAGTCCGGTGACGAGCAGCGCCAGGAACGCAAGGACAGTGAGCCAGTGCGTAATGCGAACGACAGCAGAGTGGCGCGGAAACTTGGGTTGGGGATGCGATGGGTCGCCTGGCACAGCGGAAGCATAGCACAGGGTTTATGCATAGCCGACGGCGAAATGCGGCCAGATGAGAGGTTTCTTATTTGATGGGCAGAGGACGCGCTGCCGATGAAGAGAGGTGAAGGAGAAGCCACGGAATGAGCCGGAAGAGCAGCCGCAAAAGCAGGCAGCAGAGAGGGTTGAAGGCGGTGTCAAAGCCGGTAAAGGTGGCCATGTTGCCGCCAAGCCCTGTACAGCGGCTGTTTGCCGAGGCGCTGCATGCGCAGCAGGCGGGCAGGCTGGACGAGGCACAGAGACTTTGCCTGGAACTGCTGAAGCTGGATGTGAAGCACGCCGAGGGTCTGCATTTGCTGGGGCTGGTGCTCTACCAGCAGGGTCGTCCGGAGGTGGCTATCAATATGCTGCAGCGCGCGATTACGGCGAACGGGAAAGTGGCGGCGTACTACTCTAACCTGGGTAATGCACTGCACGATGCTGGGAGGCATGAGGAAGCGTTGGCAGCCTATGATCGCGCGATCGCGCTGCAACACAGCGAACCGAACTTTCACTACAACAGGGCGAACACACTGCGCGACCTGAGACGGCTGGGCGAAGCGGGCGAAGCATATGAGTATGCGCTGAAACTGAAGCCCGATTTTGCCGAGGCGCATTGCAACCTGGGCGGCGTTCTGCGCAATTGCGGACTGCTGCAGGAGGCCGAAACGCATTTGCGCACAGGGCTGCGCATCAAGCCGGACTACAGTGACGCGTCCAACAACCTTGCGGTGACGCTACAGGACATGGGGCGGCTGGGCGAGTCCATGGAGTGCTTTCGGCGCGCCGTGCGTCTGAATCCTGACAACTACGACATGCAGTACAACAAGGCGATGGCGCACCTGCTGGCCGGCGAGTTTGAGAAGGGATGGATTCAGCAGGAGTGCCGCTGGAAGATAAGAACCGCGCCACGGCAGATGCGGAAGCCGCAGTGGTTCGGCGAGCGGTTGAGCGGCGAGCGCGTGCTGCTGCACCATGAATGCGGCCTGGGCGACACGATTCAGTTTTTGCGCTATGTGCCGCAGATGACCGCGCGCGGAGCGGCTGTGGTGATGGATGTGCCCAGGGCTTTGGCGCGGCTGGCCAGGATGCTGCCGGGTGTGGAAGAGGTTTCCATAACTGGCGAG
>DASZRJ010000062.1:0-65037 GCA_035550015.1 Occallatibacter sp.
ACTGCTCGAGCGGGGCGAGATCGATAGGCTTCGGCGTAGGCCGCTGCACGAAGACATTGGCCGCGGCTGTGGCGACATTGCCGTCAAGCAGGGGAAGAAGCTTTTCCGCGATGGGAATAACCGTACGCGCCATGGAGGCCAGACGCTGAAAGCCTGAAGGGCCCTTGGGGCGTGGTGCCTGCTGCGTGCTCTTGATGATGGGTTTCCTCACGATGGGCTGGCGCTCCGCAGGAGCAGCGGGAGCTGCCATGATTTCGGCGGGAGGCTCAAGAACTGTCTCGGGGGCTTGCTCAACAGCAGGCTCGATGACCGGATCCGCAGCCTGGATGGTGAGGGCTTGCGGAGAGGTTTCGATCTGCTCCGGCTCTTCCATGGACTGTGGCTCCTCCTGAGACAAGGTGGGATTGCTTTCGGCTGCCATGGCGCGCTCCTCCTCCCGGACAGAATTGCTGTGCGAGGGACGCTTGGGGCGTTGCAGGCCCGATTGGCGCAGCCTGCGGAGCTGTTCGGCCTCCCACGCGGCCGCGGCCGCCGGCCGGACCGGCTTCCGTCTCTCTGGGGATTCCATCGGTCGCAATACCTGTTCCGGATCCTGTGCCAGATTCCCGTTCCACTCCATGATCATTTTGATGCATTCTCCTATGAATTTGGCCACATTTACGGCGCCATTTTGGGGAGCCGGCTGGGTGTTACAACAAAAGCATTTGACCGCTACCGCGTCGGGTATGCTCATGACGAGGAGCAACCCGTGAAACCAGTTCTGGCGCATGTTCTGCGCAATTTACAGCGCAATGTACTTGCCGGCATCATCACCATTGGCCCGCTTTTTGTCACCTGGCTGGTGTTCAGCTGGGTGCTTGGCAGCCTGGCCAGAGCCGGTGAGCCAGTTGTGGTCCTTCTTCGTCCGTTCCTGCCCAACCGGTGGCTGGCGCAGCCGTGGATGCAGACCGTGCTGGCCGTCGCGCTCACGCTGATCGTGCTTTACATATTAGGCAGATTAACGTCCCTGGTGATCGGCCGCCAAGTCTTCAGCCTGTTTGAGGCCCTACTGGAAAGACTGCCGTTCGTGGCAAAAGTCTACACCTCCGTGCGCCAGTTGCTCGATACGATGATGGCAAAAAAAGACACGAGCCAGCGCGTGGTGCTTGTGGATTTCCCGATTCCGGGCCAACGGAGCATTGGATTTCTGACGCGGACGATGACGGATGCGGCGACGGGCGCGAAGATTGCGGCGGTGCTGCTGCCGAACGCGATCAACCCAACGTCAGCGTTTCTGCAGATTCTGCCCCTTGAACGCGTGGTGGAGACGGACCTGACGATGGAGCAGGCGATGAGCCTGCTGTTGACGGGCGGAGCGGTTGCTCCGGAGAAGATCAGGTTCAACGCAGCGGTCGGCGGCCAGTGATCAGGGAAGGAAGACCGGCGAGCATATTCCGTTTGTTTTAGCGCGGAGAGGCGTGGAATTTGCGGCCGGATTGGATGCAACCGGTAATGGGGATGCAATTGCCGGATAGATCCGGCAATTTGAGTGCGGTTTTGCGCGCTTTTTGTGTACAAGCGCGTTGCGCAGGGGCCGCACACAAGCACGATTAGCCCGAATTTAGCCGATTTTAAGAGGGTGATTTCGGGCAAACCTATATCGTTCGCGCCGGCCCAACGGGGCGGCCGGCATTGCATGCAGCAGACGCTCGCTATTCGCTCGCGGGAGAGTGGTGGACTTTCCACTTTTCCGCGCCGGCCCTACGGGGCGGCGCTTTTATGTTGGCGGCATACCCAGGATTCCGCGTGCATGCGCACGCTCCATCCTGGGCTATTTTCGCTGCACCCCTTCCGGGGTGCAATTGCATCGGATGCTCGCTATTCGCCCGCCGGAGAGTTGTGGACTTCCTGCGCGACGGGGTTGGGGTCGAGGTCCTGCTGGGCTTGTTCTTCGACGTGTTCACTTTCGTGGGTGACTTTGCGGAGGCTGACGTTTTCGATCTGCGCCCAGACGAGGCCGATGGGGACGACGCTGAGGAATGTGACGATGAGCAGCATGGCCGCGCAGGCGGTGGATGCCTCCGGGGTGGCTCCGTAAAAGCTGGCGAGTGCGGCGGCGACGAAGCCAATCTGCGTGAACCATCCGATGATGGGCAACTGGAGGACGCTGGCGGTGCCGCTGAAGGCGAGCAGCAGGATGCACTTGGAGAGGTTCATGCCGGCGAGCGGCGGGCTGGAGGTGAAGGCGCGCGCGGTGGCGAGGTAAGAGCCGGTGATGAGCAGCCACATGGCAATGGAGAGGCCAGCGGTCCAGGCGAAGTCGCCGAGGGAGCGAATGGTGTCAAGCCCGGTGTGGAAGGTGCGGACCTTGTGTCCGACGGCCTGGCCGACGTTTTTGGAGATGAGGCCGAAGGCGCGCTCGAGCAGGGCGGCGACAAAGCTGCCGGAGAGGCGAACGGCGACGAGGAAGAGCGCTCCAGCGATGGTGAGGAGCATGCCCCAGCCTCCGGCGCGCTTGACGATTTCAGGGTGGGGCAGGGAACCGGCGGGCGCGAGGAGAATGAGCGCGGAGAAGATGAGGGCCATGGAGCCCGCGTCAAAGAGGCGCTCAACGATGTAGACGGCGATCTGCGAGCTGATGGGCAGGCCGGTTTTCTTCGAGACGAGATAGGGGCGGACGGGGTCGGCGACGCGGCCGATGAGGGCGACGGCGGTGAAGCCCATGACCTGGGTGCCGAGGAGCGAGAAGGGCGAGACGCGCTGGTTATGGCGGATGAGCTGGGCCCAGCGGAAGGCGCGGAAGACGTAGCCGAGATAGATGCAGCCGACGCCGAGGGCGATGAGACGCCAGTCAGCGTGGGCGACCTCCTGGGCGAAGACGCCGAAGTCAAAGTGAATCTTGTCGCGGCCCCAGGTGACGAGGACGCCGATGAGGGAGACAAGGATGAGGCCGATGACGATCTGCTTTTTCTTCAAGAGGGCTCCGCAGGACCGAATGCTACCTACGATTGTAGGGCTGTGAGGTGCGGAGGAGATGAATGGAGTGTGGGGCGTGGGATGCGGCGGCCGCTAACTAAGCGCCCGTAGATGCCTTGCTAAATTAGAGCCGAGATTTGGGGTAACCGCCTAAGTTTGCCCTACCGAACTCGTTTTTGGCCACTGCCAGTCAAAGCTTTTCCGTTCCATCGCCTCTAGGGAAAGAATGCCAAGAAGATCGTTCATTGAGGCCACTCCCTTGACACGATACACAGCACGAAACGTCTGGAGGTAGTCGTTAAGATTTTTAGCGATTTCGGCATCGATTAGTTTCAAGCACTCAACATCGTTACAAAACGAATAGTGAATGCCCCAGCTATATAAGGTGTCGCTCAGCGTCGCAAGAGTTCTCGTAACGGTCCACTTCTTCTCTATCGTGGCACTCGACTTGTAGCTATAAAGGGCAACCTTCGCTGTCTCGAGAAATTCTTTAACCGACTCAACGATCTCTCTTCGCTTCGCTTCTGTGGGTCTGATGAAGCCATTGTTGAATTCGATTCCAAGAAATTGGAATTTCTGATGAACCGTACCCTCGTCAGTTTTTTCAACGGCCAGAGTCATATTCCAATTACTTAATATTTCCCGAGCGCGCTTAAATGCCTTCATCGTTGCCTTACGATTGGGGCCTAAGAGGATGAAGTCGTCTATATATCGAATACATCGGATTTTGGGTATGGAATTCAGCTCGAGATCGAATTGGCGAAGTAAGATGTTGCCTAATAGTGGTGATAGAGAATTGCCTTGAGCAACCCCGATGTCTTCAATAGGAAACTTGTAGGCATCGCCTCGTAACGAGCTCATATTCTCTAGCTCAAGTGCAACTGCATCATCGTATAAATTCAGAAAAGACAGTTCGGAAATATGACTTCCAATAATCTGCCGAACATCTGATTTGGGAATTTTTGTGAAGAAACCGGAGATATCTGTCCGTACAACATACTTGCCGCCATTCTTGATCGCCTCCAATACTGCAAAGATGGCAGCTTGAACACCGCTTAAGGGGTCTTCTTTTTTACTTTTTATTCCTCCAAAACTGTGGGGTGTGCCTACGAGTGCTTCGATGCTCGGCACCGAGATTAAGACGTCTAGGATCGCCCTTTGAACAATGCGGGATTCAATTGGAGCCACAACTAAAGGACGGAAGTCATTTTTCCCTGGTTTCTTAGCCCTGATTCCCTTTGCGGGTCTGAATTTAAATCGATTAGTTTGTAACTGCCTCTGGATACGGTCGAGGTGCACAGATGCATCACTTCCGAATCTGCGAATCTCATTTCGAGTTTCTACAGATTTCGAGCTTAGACCGTTTCTCTGAATTACCTGCCATGCGTCTTGGAGGGTCTTTTTGCTTCTGACCTTGGTTAAGAGGCGATTGTGCATGTCTAGTGGTCCCGTTGGTGAACCCGACCGCCTGACCTTGTCTGTTCTCTGCGAAGGTACCCGTAGGCCCGTTCCGCTCGACCGAAACTTTCGCTCCGGCGATGCGTGCTGCGCAATCCCCACCGCACTCCGCGAGTGACCATGCAAGCAACGCAAAAGTCAGATAGCTCGCCAATTCTGTAAAGAACCTGCGGGCTAACCGCACCCCAAAGGCACGTTTTTGTTGGTCGTTCTCTTCACTCTTTCCTCCCCAAGCTTACGCTTTTTGGTCGGTCAGGCAAGTCAAAAGAGCGGCCGCCGGGACCGCCCGAACTAAAAGTCGTGCTAGCCGCCCAACGGGCACCACAAAAGGTGATGGTTACGGCTATCTCTAGGTCAGGGGTGCCGGGTCTGTTCTCTGCGAAGGTACCCGTAGGCCCGTTCCGCTCGACCGAAACTTTCGCTCCGGCGATGCGTGCTGCGCAATCCCCACCGCACTCCGCGAGTGACCATGCAAGCAACGCAAAAGTCAGATAGGTATATTTTAGAGCCGATTTATTGAGTTATCAAGGATGCTGATTTCGTGGTGAACGATTCATACCGATGCACTGATCCCTCTGGGTTCGGAGAGTTACACGCAGGATGAGGAATAGATGCGCATCGTTTGCTACCGTTCGGACCTGCGCACTTCACATTCTCGCTATCCATTAGCGTTTACACGATCCCGTCATTTGTGGGTGAGGCCTTTGCTCCGGGCCTGAAGGCCGGATGAATTTACGACTTGTTCACCGGGGCCTAAAGGCCCTTGCTCCCTCCAGGTTGCGCTCGCGCGCAATGTGAAGGGTTTTCTGGTTTTTGGTGAGCTGAGTGTCGATCTATCCCATGTCCCAACACCGGGGACATGGGGCACCCGGTTTCGTGATGGGGAAGTATCGCGAAAGACAAAAGCAGATTCTTCGCTCACCACCGCACTGCGTGCAGCAGACGGCGCTTGCGCGCCCGAACATGCGGTCGGAATGACACGTCTTTAGTGGACTGAGTGGTGAGCAACCCCACCCTGGCGGAGACAGGATGGGGCACCCGGTTATTCGTGGTTTAGCGGCCGGTGGTGGATTGGCTGGCGCTGGCTTCTTCGGTTTCGTGCTGGCGGATGCGGCGGTTGAACTCGTGGATGACGCGGGCGACGTAGGCGCGGGTTTCGCGATAGGGCGGGATGCCGTGGTACTTATCGACCGCTGCGGGTCCCGCATTGTAAGCAGCGAGCGCGAGGGCGAGATTGTTGTTGTACCTGGTCAGTAGCTCGTCGAGATATGCCGTGCCGCCGCGAATGTTCTGGCCGGGCTGGAAGCTGTCGCTGACGCCGTGCTCGGATGCGGTTTGCGGCATGAGCTGCATGAGTCCTTTGGCGCCGGCGCGGCTGACGGCGCGCGGATTGCCGCCGCTCTCGGCTTTGACTACGCTGGCGAGCAGATCGACATTGACGTTGTGGGCCTGGCCGGCGTGGGCGAGCATCTGGTGCAGGTCGGCGGGGGTGAGGCGCGCGTCGGCTTTGGATTGAGGCGCGGGCTCGGGTGACGGGGCGGAAGGCGTATCGGGAACGGTGGCGACACTGGCTACCTCTTCGGGACGGAGCTCGATGTAGCTGTCTTCTCCCGAGCCGAGGAAGATGCGGACGCGGCCATCGACTTGCGTGTGATGGTTGCAGCGCATGGTGAAGCCGTTGGAGAGGGTGACGATTTCCGCGGCGTGCAGACAGGCGGGCGCGGCGGCGAGGAGGCCGGCGGCGGCAAGAGCTGCAATGCGGAGAGGGCGGATCATGCGACGCCTGCCTGCGAGTCTGCCTTCAAGCCTGCTTCCAGGTCAGCTTTCTGGCGTTTGGCGATGGCGGATTCGAGCGCGAGGGCGACGCCATCGTCGTCGTTGCGCGTGGTCTGCTTCCATCCGCGGGTTTTGGCGTGGGCACGGAGTTCGTCGGATGCGTTGGCCATGACGATGGGCTGCGCGACCCACTCAAGCATGTCGAGATCGTTCCAGTTGTCGCCGATGGCCATGGTCTCTTTGCGGTCAATGCCGAGGGAGGCGGCGAGTTGGCGCAGCGCGACTCCCTTGGAGATGCCGTGGGGGAGCAGGTCAAGGATGGAGAGATCGCGCGCGGGGTACTCGGTGCGCACGCAGGCGCAGGAGCCGGCCCAGGGACTTTCCTTGAGGGCGTCTTCGGCATCGCGCATGCGATGGAGTGTGCCGGCGACCATGCCCTGAATGGGGTCCTCGTTGTCGCGGAGCGCGTCTTCAAGCGGCTTGACCACTTCAATGGCGTTGCGATTGGCTTCGACCCAGAGAGCGATGCGTCCGTGGGCCTGTTCGAGATCTTCAACGACAAGCTCTCCGCGGCCGTCGCGGTCAAAGGTGAAGACGACGGCCCCGAAGGGACGCAGGAGGCCGCAGAGGCCCCTGGCTACATGCGCGGGCATGTGGCTGCGGTGGAGATGCACGCCGTTGAGCTGCCGGGTCACTGCACCATTGGACGCGATGAGGGGTGTATCCGCTCGGAGGCCGATGGGGTCGATGAGGGGCGTGGTGTAAGCAACGCGGCGGCCGGTGGCGATGACGACGGTGATGCCGGCCTGCTGGGCGGAGAGAAGCGCCCTGGCGTTGCGCGCGCTGACGGTCTGCGAGAGGGTGGGCAGGAGTGTGCCGTCCATGTCGATGGCCACCAGGCGGATGGGGGGATGCATGGGTCTAGTGTAGCGGGTGGCGGGATGGGCCGAAGTGAATGTGCGGAAAACAAATGCGGCGGGCTCAGGGAGTTGCGGGAAGAGCGTGCCAAAAGGCAAAAACCGCTATACACTTTCGGTGCCCAAAGAATCGAAGCCCGATGCCATGCCCGCGCGGTTCTTCTTTGGGTATTTGGGGTGAGCTGCAGCCGCAAAGTTGATGATGGTTCTCCCCGGCATTCTGCCGTGTGCAAAGGGGACGAGCGATGAGGAAAAGAATACTTTGGCTGGCGCTTGCCGGAGTAGCGCTTTCATGGGCGGCGCAGGCGCAGACATTGCCGGGCAGGCTCTCGGTTCGTCAACTGGAACAGGTTCTTCGCGCTTCAAAGGACAAGCGGGACGGTGAGCTGGCCAAGGAGCTGTCCGCGGTTGTGCTGAGCGAGCGGCTGAGTTTTGCGCAAGTGCAGCAACTGGGAGGCGGACTGCCGGGGGAGAAGTCGCGGCAGGCATTGCTTGCGCTGGCAGACAGCTCGGCGTTTCTGAAACCGCCTGCGAACCGCATTCCCGCGACGGCGCCACCGGACTTTGCCGCACAGAAGCGCATGATGGGGCTGACCGTCAACTACATTGCGAAGACGCTGCCGCTGCTGCCCAACCTGTTTGCGACGCGCAGCACGATGCGCTTCGAGAGCGATCCCACGAGCCAGATGGAAGATGCGACGGAGAATCCGCTGCACACGGCGGGAAGTTCGGCACTGACGGTTTTCTATCGGGATGGGAAGGAGTTTCTGGATGCCGGTGCAAACAAGAAGGGGAGCACGGCGCTTCCGGACAAGGGACTGACCACGTGGGGCGAGTTCGGGCCGATTCTGGGAACGGTGCTGATCGATGCGGCGCGGAGCAAGCTGGCGTGGAGCCACTGGGAGATGGGCGCGGGCGGTCTGCACGCTGTCTTTCGCTACGAAGTGCCAAGGGAGACATCGCACTACGAAGTGCGCTTCTGCTGTGTGACGCGCGCGTATGGGTTGGAAGTGAACTACCTGAAGCAGCGCGCGGGGTATCACGGCGAAATCACGATCGATCCGGACAGCGGAACGATTCTGCGGCTGACGGTGATTGCGGATTTGCCGGATGGAAATCCGATTGGGCAGGCAGCGCTTGCGGTGGAGTACGGGCCAGTGGAGCTTGGAGGTAAGACGTACTTTTGTCCGGTGCGCGGCATCGCATTGGCGCAATCGCCGGATCTGAATTCGCTGCGGCACTCGCTGAAGCAACTGGAGCTGGCCTCACTGAACGGCGGAGATGAGCCTGTAGCGCGGAGCAATGAGGGCTTGCTGACGGAGGGCCCCCGGCAAGTGCTGCTGAACGACATTTCATTCCACCACTACCATCTGTTCGGAACGACCGCCCGGATTATTACCGACGACGAAGCGAAGCGAGAGACGGCGGATGCTTCGCATGGGACGCCGGCGAACGAGGCCGGAGTGCCGTCGATGGCGACGGCAGTGGCATCCGATACGGCCGGGCTGCCGAACAATGCGCGCGAAGGGACAGCGGGAGAAATGGCTGCGGCTGTGATGGCTCCAGCGACAACGGCGGGCGTACCTGCGCTGAAGACGGTGGCTGCGCCCGTGCTGCCGGAGATCTCAGTGGTGACGGCGACGGGTTTGCCGAAGGAGCCGCAGGTGAACACGCCGGGGAACTCCGATGCAACGGTGACGTTCCATATGAGTACGCGGCTTGTGGATGTCAGCCTTGTGGCGCTGGATAAGAAGGGGCATCCGGTGACGAATCTGAAGCCGGAAGATTTCGAAATCTTCGACAACGGAGAGAAGGTGGACCTGCACTACTTTTCGCAGGCGGGCGGGCAGAAGGAGGATGGTGCATCGGTGGCGAGTGCGCCGGCAGTTGCACCTGCCGCGCAGAGCTTTTCGAACCGGAGCCGGGGGCCGGTTGAGGCAAAGGCCGGAGATGCGGGAAGCAATACGATCGTTCTGCTGATCGACAACACGCTCTCGTTCGGCGACCTGGGCAATGTGCGCGAGCAGATGGGCAGCTTTCTCAAGACGCTTCCGAGCGGCGAGCGGGTAGGGCTGTACGTGATGCAGCGGGGCGGTTTCATGGTATTGCAGGAGCCGACGACGAATAGCGGTCTGGTTGCCTACACGCTTTCAAAATGGACGCCGAGCTCAGACAACATTGCGCTGGGCCAGGAGATGGAAGCGCGGAACCGGCAGGATATCGACACGGTGAGAAACACGGAGGATCTGCTCTCGGTCAACGGCAATGACGCCATCGATCCTTCGTCGCAGATACAGGCTCTCGATCCCAAGTTGCGCGAGATGGGAGACAGCCCCGGCCGCAGTGCGCTGGCTGTGCTTCCGCTGGTGGCGCGCCGGCTGGCGGCGATACCAGGACACAAGAGCCTGGTGTGGATTGCGAGCGATAACATTCTGGCGGACTGGAACAACAATACACTCAACGTGGACAAGGGGGACCGGTACATTGAGCCAGCGGCGCTGCATGTACAGGAGGCGATGAATGACGCGCATGTGACGGTGTATCCACTGGATGCATCGCGGCTGGAAGGCAATGCGATCGATCCGAGCCATGACAACTGGAATGTGGCCCTGAGTCCTACAGCAACGGCGAATATGGTTTCCAGTTGCGGTCTGGTGACGCAGGGATCGCTGGCGGCACAGGCCGCAGGGAATGGTCCGGAACTTACGGCGGGTGAGGACATCAACACGTGCCAGTACGACAGGCGACCCGGCCGGGCCAAGGCGCAAATGAAGGCGGACCTGCATTCGATCCAGGGTGTGTATCGGGAGATTGCCGATGCGACTGGAGGGCGGGCGTTCCGGCGGTCGATGAACATTGTGGGTGAACTGAACGATGTGGCGGAGGCGGGGCGCGCGACATATCAGTTGAGCTTCAGCCCGGCGAAGGCGGCCGACAACAAATATCACCTGATTACGGTGAAACTGGCAGGCCGGAAAAATATTCAGCTCCGCTATCGCTCGGGCTACTTCTACCGGCAGGAGCCGACATCGATCCAGGATCGCTTCCGCAACGCCGTACTCAAGCCAAATGAGGCAACGGAGATTGGACTCAACGCAAGCTTTGTGCCGGGAGCATCAGGGCATACATTGAAGCTGGACATTGCCGGAACAGACCTGGAGATGGCGCAGAAAGACGGCGTGTGGACCGACAAGGTGGACGTCTTTGTCGCTCAGGGCAATGCGGCGAAGGACAAGGCGCAGGTGACCGGGCAGACCATGATTCTGCGTCTGACACCGGAGAGCTATCAGAAGTATCTCCGCGAAGGTGTGCCTTTCCATCAGGAGCTTGAAGCAGCACCCGGGACAACTTCGATGCGCATTATTGTGGTGGATGAGAACTCGGGACGCATCGGTTCGCTGACGATTCCTCTCGATGCGGTTAAGGATGCATCGTAGGGCTGCATCTGAGTGAAAACCTAGCCGTGTGTTTATCAGGCAGTGGTGGATGGCCTTTCCCCTGGTGAACATAGGAACGTGATTCGCGGCACATCGAGACAGAAACTACAGGCGGAACAATAACACGCTGCCGGGGGGAGGTATGCCTGCCACAACACTGATTGCTTATGCCACGCGCAATGGTTCAACACAGGAAGTCGCGGAGAGCATCTCAAAGACGTTGCGCGATGCCGGAGTATCGACCGAACTGGTGAGAATGCAGAAAGCTGCAGAACTGGATGGATACTCGGTTGCAATACTGGGCGTGCCACTTTACATGGGGCGCCTGCTGAAGGAGTTTCACGAATTCGTGGAGCACTTTCGAGAGCAGCTTTTGCAGATGGAAGTCTGGTGCTTCGTGCTTGGACCGGTTGAGAACAAGCCAGAACAATTCATTGAGGCGGAGCGCCAGGCTTTGGCGCAGTTTATCCGGCATAGCTGGCTGGTTCCCAGAGAGGTGAAGATTTTCGGCGGCCTATGGGACGTGAAGCGTATGGGGTTTCCATTCCGCATGCTTCGATGGCTGCCCGCGGGCAAGTTGCCCACGATGGATGCGCGAGACTGGGATGCCATTGAGCAATGGACAACGAACTTAGCGAAACAAATTGCCAAGCCCGGCAAGGAAATGGCGATTTGATGCAGCCGCCCATTGGCTACACTAGGAGCATGGAACGAGTATGCAGCCATTGTCACGCGGTGATGGGGCAGGATACGCGCGGCGATTGGTGCCCCGCGTGCGGCGGCGCGGTTGTGGAGCGGGACTTGCTGACAGAGCCGCCGACAGAGAGTGCACCGAACACAGTTGTGGATCATCGCGGGATTGAGCTGCCACGACGGCATGCTGTGGGCGGAATTATTTCGCCGCAGTAGCATTGCATGCAGCGGATGCTCTGCACCTGCGGTGCGGCAGCCGCTCGGCACCTGCGGTGCGGCAGACGCTCGCTATTCGCTCGCAAGAGATTTGTGGCTGCCCACTCATCGCGCAAATTGCGCGCGATGAATGGGGCACAGCTGTTGCTGTGCTTGATCAGTGGGCGCTGACGCGGAGCATAAGGATGCCGTGTGAGGGCACTTCCGCCGAGTACTCTCCATTTTTGAATTGAACATCTTTGTGCGTCCAGAGATCGCGCGCATGCTTTACGTCGCCGTGAAGGCCGAGGTAGGCGGCCTGTACGGTTGCTTTGGCGGGTGCGTCGCCGAGGTTGACGATGCCGACGGCGGCGTCTCCGTTGGCAAGAGGCTTGACCCAGCGTTCGAGAGTGCCATCTTCGGCGGGTGAGGCCTGCTTGCCGAGCGGATCCTGATCGATGGCAATGACTTCCTTGTTCATGAGGATGGCCTTGGTGGCATCGGACATATCGCGGATGTCGTTACCGGCGAGGAGCGGTGCGGAGACCAGGGCCCAGAGGCTCATGTGGGTACGGTACTCGGTGTCTGTCATGCCACCATTACCGACTTCGAGCATATCGGGGTCATTCCAGTGGCCGGGGCCTGCATACGGAGCGGTGGGCACCTGTTTTTCGAGGTTGCCGATCATGCTGTCCCAGTGGTCGGAGATATCGCCGGTGGTACGCCAGAGGTTGCTGCCGGTTTCAGGCGCCCAGGTTTCGATTTGGTCTCGGCCGGATTGGCTGAGGGAATAGACGATGGGGCGGCCTGTGGAGTGGAGCGCGTCGCCGAATTTTTGAAAGATGGCCTGCATGTCGGCGTCTTTGTAGATGAGGTCGGCACCGCACCAGTCGTACTTTACATAGTCGATGCCCCAGGCAGCGAATTCTTTGGCATCCTGCTCTTCGTGTCCGTAAGAACCGGGGTAGCCGCCGCAGGTATATGGGCCGGGAGACGAGTAGATGCCGAGCTTGAGGCCTTTGGAATGGACGTAGTCGGCGAGGGCTTTCATGTCAGGGAATTTGAAGTTGGGGTGGAGAACGCCGTTTTCGTCGCGCGTGCCTTCCCAGGTGTCGTCGATGTTGACGTAGACGTAGCCAGCGTCACGCATGCCGCTGGAGACCATGGCATCGGCGATCTCGCGCACGAGCTTGTCAGTGACTTTGCTTTTGAAGAGATTCCAACTGTTCCATCCCATGGGAGGGGTTTTGGCGAGGCCGTTGGGAGGAACGGGATGCAGAGCGGGCGGCTGGATATAGGGGACGGTGGGAATCACGTCGGCAGTTGTGGCGCGATGTGCGGCGAAGGGGCGACGGCCGAAGAGCTTGCCCTGAAGTTCATCGTTGATGACGTCGCCTTCCAGCAGAGGATGGTTGGCGTGCTCATGCTCAAAGAGCTCGAAATGATTGCCGGTGGCTGTGCCCTTGAGATTGATGGAGAAGCCGGTGGATTGCAGAGTGCCGGTGAGTGCGGCGCCCTCCTGCTTAAGGGTAAGGATGATGAGCTCGGTTTCGCCGTTATCGAGCTTGCGGCCTTCGGCAGCCCAGCGGCCGGCGAGGGACTGCGCGAGGAGCGGCTCGGCGAGAAGCATGCAGAGGGCAAGCAGGAAGAATGTGATGCGAATGCGGCTGCGGCGAGAACGCGGGAAGGCAAAGGCAAGGCGAGCGATCATGGGGTGCTCCAGGGATAAGGGCGGCGCGTTGATCTGTGCCGGAAGAAAAGTTAGCCGCAGCGAGCAGCGGCGCAAATGAGAGCGATTGAATTGTATGCGACTCCGGTGGGAGGCACTGCCAGCATCCAGATTTTGTTAGGACGGAACGGAAACGCCGTGCGAGGATGGCTTCACCTATGGGGGGTGCATGGCTGGAGGAGAAGAGCTGGCAGAGAGTGAGGCGCAGGAACATGTTCTGAAGCGGCAACTGGGGTTGCGTGACCTGGTGCTGACGCAGATTTTGAATGTGGTGGGCACGGCGTGGGTGGGCGTGGCCGCAGGGCTGGGGCACGCTCAGCTGGTGATGTGGGTGGCGGCGATGCTGCTGTTCAATGTGCCAATGGCCGCGTCAGTAATTGGGCTGAACCGCGTGATGCCGCTGGAGGGCGGGCTGTATGTGTGGGCGCGGCAGGCGCTGGGAGATTTTGGCGGATTCATCACGGCGTGGAACCTGTGGGTGTACGGAATTGTGGTGACAGCGCAGATTCTGTATGGGACTCCAACGGAGATTTCGTATCTGATTGGGCCGCGAGCGCACTGGCTGCCGGAGAATCACCTGGCAAGCACGCTGATTGTGAGCGCGCTGGTGCTGGCTGTGGCGGTGGCGGCGCTGCGTGGTCTGGAGATTGGCAAATGGATCCACAACGTAGGCGGAGCGGCAATCGTGATTGTGTTCGGGCTGCTGATTCTGCTGCCGCTGTGGGGATGGCTGCGCGGTGTGCCGATGCATCGGGATGCATTGCTGGTGAGCGCGCCGCCGATGGATTTGCGCACGATGGCGCTGTTTGGAGAGATGATGTTCGGCGCGCTGTGCGGGCTGGAGTTTGTGGCGATTCTGGCGGGTGAGGCGAAGGATCCGGAGCGGACGATTGGGCGGTCCGTGTGGATTGCCTCGCCGATCATCTGCCTGATGTTCATTTTGGGCACGGCCTCAGTGGAGGCGTTTATACCGCTGGGGCATGTGGACTACATTGCGCCGATTCCGCAGACGCTGCGCGCTGCTCTGGGAACGACAGGGCTGGGCAATGTGGTGGCGATTGCGGCGATTTTGCTGGTGGAGATCAGGCTGCTTGGAGCGGCGAGCCTGCTGTTTACGGGAACGAGCCGGCTGCCGATGACAGCAGGCTGGGACAGGCTGGTGCCGGAGTGGTTTACGCGACTGCATCCAAAATGGCAGACGCCGGCGAACTCGATTGTGTTTGCGGCGGTGCTGATACTGGTGATTCTGCTGGCGGGGAGCACGGGCGTGCATGCACAAGAGGCGTTTCAGGTTCTAACGAATGCAAGTCTGACGCATTATGCGGTGGCGTATCTGGCGATGTTTGCGATACCGCTGGTGGGGATGAAGAGTGTGCGGCGGGAGCTGCCGCGCTGGCTGAAATGGACGTCAGCGGTGGGGATACTCTCAACAGCGTTCAGCATGGTGATTATTTTGCATCCGTTTGTGAGTGTGGTGAACGCGTGGGCGTATGCGTTGAAGATTGGCGGGACGGTGGTGGTGAGCAATTTGATTGGCGTGACGTTTTACGCAATGCGGCGAAGAGCGGAGGTACGTGAAGAGCAGGCGGCAGCTTAGATAAGGGATTGGTGGGGAGGCATGTCGCTTCCGATCCCGGCTGTCGAAGTGCAGTGCAGCCCCACCGTTGAGTGTGGATTCCGAGGTCATACTCGGAATCAGGAATGCCGATAGCTCAGGCTCCGCTGCCCATGGAGCTGTGCTGGCTCTTGTTGCCCCGCTCGGCGATTGCCAGAGTCAGTTGGCTGCCCCGCGACAACTTCACATTGTCCTTCTTTGTCGCGACAAAGACGCCGGAATTCGTGCCGGCGATTTTGCTGTGCAGATCCACGCCGGAGATGGCCCCGATTTGGTCGATTTGGAGCGTGGTGCCGTTCCATGGAATAGGGCCCATGGAGGAATCGCCGTACGAGTTGTATTGCGGACCGGAGATGCCCATGATGGCCGCACGGATGGGAATTGTTCTGCCATTCTTCAGCACAGCCCGTGTGAACCGAAGGGTGAGCGCCGGTTTTCCATCGGCCTGCAATTTGTCTGCGGTCACCTTACCCCAGAGCACGGTTCCGTCCGGAAGCTTCTGGCCGTTTTTCAGATGCACCGTATCAGTGAGCCGGGCGCGGAAGAGATGACCGGTCTGGATTTTTTGTGCGTTGATGTCGCTGAGCAGCGATGCCTGTGCGGGCACCATGAGGCCGGCTTCATGGCTCCCGAGGGCTGGAGCCGCGGCGCCGGAGGTTGCTGGTGTGCTGTTGATGCTGCGTGCCTGGACGAACGCCGGGGAGAGTAAGAGACAGGCGGCTGCAAGAGACAGGGATAGGCTGGCTTCACGTTTCATGCGAAGTAACTCCTTAGGGAATTGAAGTGACTTGCGCCTCCGCGATGCGCGCTTTCCAGAGGCAGATTGCCTGCTTTGATGGACGCAGTGTGCGGCCGATTGTTATCGAAAATTGCCGCGTGGAATGGATGGCTTATTTGCGTAATACGAGAGCGCTGTGGGGTTGCCTGAAGAGGTCTTCAATAAACGCCGATTTTCTTTTTCGTTTCAGTGGAAGTTCAAAAATTATTCGTAGCGTAGTGCTTCCGCGGGGAGGATACGGGCAGCGGGGTAGAGATTAATGGTGAACTATTGCTTTTCCTGAAGCCCGATGGTGAGGAGTTCTCCAATAAGCGTCAAGTGGATGGCAAGGACCTAACTTTTTGATCGCTCCTTCGTCCTATTGTTCCTCCTTTCTTTGCGCCCTACGTATTGCTTTTGCGGTTCGAAAGAGAGACGTCACCTTGGGAGATACATTCTCTAGCTCATTTTTTGTGAGATGTGCGTGCCGGAGAATTTTCAATGCGAATAACTTCTCCATCCACTCTTTGTCATAGGTGCTACAGATATGGCTTACGAAGTCGGCAGAATGAAGCTCAATAAAGTCTGGCTTCTTTGCATCTATCACTGAGCCGATTAGCCACTCTCCCGAGTCTTTCATTGATTCCAAAACACTCATAACAAAGCTCAGATTTGGCTGGCCTGCTTCAAGCACGAAATCAGTCGTATACATCGAATTTTCCGAGCATATTTGCGCTACGCATGAGAGAGCACAACATGAGTAAGCATTTCCCATAGCCGTTTTGAAGTGAACCGTTGCGAAGTTTTTATAGGTCTCTTTGGCTACGGACACCAATACAGCTTGAATTCCAGAAATTCGTAGTGCTTCTGTAAGTTTCGGAAAGAGACGCGACGAGTTCTTCGCATGGAAATTCTGTGAATGCGGAAGCCAGACCTCGCGGAATTGGCACCATCGCTCTTCCTCTGCATAGCAGCCCGCCACACCCAAAACAGGAGTTTCGGGATGCGTCCCGCTTTCATCTAGAAATGCTCTTATCATGCAACGCCCTCAAATGAACTACCTTGTACAAAATCGCATGAGAACATTCTTCGCTGAGCTGCAGAATCTTCCGCACGTAATTTTGTATATCAGTGGTGGGTTGAGTTGAGTTGCTAATAACTGCCACCGCTACTCGTAGCGTAGTGCTTCGGCAGGGAGGATGCGGGCGGCGGCGGTGGAGGGATAGAGCGTAGCCAGCAGAGAAATGCCGATGGAGACGGCGGCGACGATGATGCCGTCGGTGAGGCGCGGAGCGAAGGGCAGTGTGTCGATGGAGTAGACCTCTGCCGAGAGATGGATGAAGTGATAGTGGCCGCCGGCCCAGGAGGCGATGTAGCCGAGAATGAGGCCAAGGATGGTGCCTACAACGGAGATAAGGAAGCCCTGCAGCAGAAAGATGCGGCGGACCTGCGCGGGCTGGACGCCGAAGCTCATGAGGACGGCGATGTCGCGGGTTTTCTCCATGACCATCATGGTGAGGGCGATGAGGATGTTGAGTGCGGCGACGATGACGATGAGTGCGATGACGATGAAGGTGACAATCTGCTCAAGCTTGAGTGCGCGGAAGAGTTCGCGATTTTCTTCCATCCAGTTGGTGGTCATGAAGCCTTTGCCTGCAGCGGCTTCAATAGCCTTGGCAATTTCAGGAGCTTTGTAGAGATTGTCGACTTTAAAGCTGATGACAGAGAGAAGATCGGGCTCGCTGAAGAGGCGCTGCGCATCGCTGAGGCGCATGAAGGCGTAGGCGGTGTCGTACTGGTAGAAGCCGGAGTGGAAGATGCCGACGAGGCGGAAGCGCTGGTACTTGGGTGCGAGACCGAGGGGAGTGAGCTCGCCCTGCGGGCTGGTGACGAGAATGCTGTCTCCGATGGCAGCACCAATCTGGCTGGCGAGATCTTTGCCGAGGACGATGGGCGGATAGGCGGAGCTTGTGTCGTCGGATTCGGATGAGAGGCTTGCGGGCGCGAGTTCTTTGGCGGAGCCCTGAACGATGGTGTCAAGCAGATTGCTGACGGTGCGCTCGTCTGCCGGGATGATGCCCTTGATGAGGGCGAAGCCGGCGCGCGGGCCGCGCGAGACGAGGACCTGGCCGTAGAGTCCGGGTGCATCTGCGACGACGTGGGGTACATGCTTGAGGAGCGCGAGAAGCGGCTGCCAATCTTTGATGCCATCGGCGGCGACGCGTTCGAGATCGACATGTGCGGACGCGCCGAGGAGACGACTCTGCAGGTCGCGCTCCATCCCATTGGTGATGGCGAGGGCGATGACGAGCGCAGCGACACCGGCAGCGACACCGGCAATGGAGATGGCGGTGACGACACCAACGACGGCCTGACGGCGCTTGGCGCGGAGATAGCGCGAAGCGACGAAGAGCTCGAAGGCGAGGAAGCCGCGCATGAAGCTACTTTCCCTCTGTGGCGTGTGCGGCCGTGAAGGTGGTTTTGGCGAGGCCGACGTTGTCGTAGCGATCGTAGACGCGGACGGTGAGCAGATGTTCGCCGTTCTGGCCTTTCAGCGCGGAGGCGGGAATGTTGAAGTCGTAATGCTCTTTTTGCGCGTCAGACAGGCCGCCGACGGGAGCGACGTACTGCCATGGGCCAGCGTCGAGCGAGTACTCGGCGTGGGCAATGGGCGAGGTAGCGTCGTCCGCGTTGAAGGCAGCGTGGATGACGAAACCGCAGGGTTGTTTGGTGCAGGTGGCGGCTTCTTCCACGGCCTTGACGTCTGCAACGTTGGGTGGCGTGGTGTCGACTACAAAACGGTCGCTGACGATGTCACCGGTAAGCGCTTCTCCGGGGGTGTGTGAGGGAGCATCGCTGGCGACGACTTTGACCTGGTAGCCGCCGTCGGGAATGAGCGTGGCGTCGAAGCTGTAGTTCTTGTCTGTGATGTCGTCTTTGAGCAAGCGCCAGACGTGCTCGCCGTCTCCGCGGAGATAGAGCGAGTAGGTCAGATCGTCGCTGTTATCGTCGTGCGCAGCCCAGCGGACGGTGATGGCGGACTTGTCTTTTTGCGCGGTGAGCGGCGAACTGCTGCTCGAGTCCTGCGAAGAACTGGAAGAAGAATTGCCGCTCTGGTCAGAAGAGGGAAAAGAGATGCTGACCGTTTGCTGTTGATTACTGCTGCTTTGCGCGTTGACGCGCGCGCCGGGGACTACGACGATGTCATCGACGACAGGAGCGGAGTTGACGGGAAGATAATTGACGCCAACGCTGCCAATCTTTCCGCCTTCTGCGAGCTCGACCTTCCACTGCAGGTAGCGACCGGCGGGCGAGGATACGGAGCCGTCCTTCAACGGTTCCCAGTCGCTCCAGCCCCAGTCGCCACGGCCACGGGCAGGCTGCTCGACATTGCCCGTGCGTGTGTAGAGCGTGTAGTCCTTTGAGCCGGGCTCGACTTCAATGCGGCCGAAGCGCGCGAAGGCGCCCGCATCGAGAACGTCGCTGGCGTAGGCGTGCGTGCCGGTTGAGCCGAGCTCGACGATCTTACCGGTGTTGCCTGTGCCGATCAGCAATTCGTTGTTGCCGGAGTGCGCGAATGCGAGACCGTCCTGCGCGTCGAGATGGGCAACATCTTCGTAGGAGCCATCAGACTGGATGCGAAAGATGTGGCCGCGATTGCCGGTGAGTGCGAGCAGGCCATCCTTATCCGCAGAGAGCGCATAAACGACTTCGTTTTTCTGCGACCAGAGCTTGCGCGGCGCCTGGTTCTTGTCGAGGGCGTAGATTTCACTGCCATCCGGCAAGGTGGTGCTGGAGTTGGCGGCCTGCAGAGAGCCGGGCTGCACAATGGTGATGGTGACAGAACCGACGCCCTGAATGGCGAGGGGCGGGAGTGGGTTGTGGCTCTTGTCGCCGACGTTGGCGGCGTAGATGGTGCCGTCAGGAGCGACGGCGACGGAGGTGATTTCGCGGCGCGGAGCCTCAAAGAGGACATATCCCTTTCCCGCAGGTGAGATGCGATAGACGAGTCCGCTGCCGTCAGTGCCGGCGATGAGATTTCCTTTCGCGTCCCAGGCGAGGGCGCGGATATGGGCCTCGTCACAATGGAAGAACTCTTCAGGCGTGGCGCCGAGCTTGCGCACATCGACGCGATAGACGGCGGCAGGACCGCCGGTGGCGATGTAGAGGCGGCCTTCGGTGTCGAAGGTCATATCCCAGATGTAATGGGTTTTGGCAGCGCTGCCTTCCGCAGGTTTTGCGCCGGGAGCCTTGGCAGCGTCAAAGACGATAGTGGCTGTAGAAGCATCCTTCTTTTCGGCAGCATTAGGGTCGAGCTTGTAGACTTTGCCGCTGGGCAATGTGGCGACATAGAGCGCGCCGTCCGGACCGATGCGCACAACCTGAGCGCTGACATCCTTGGTGTCAAAGAGAGTGAAGGGCTTCTCACCCGGCTTGATGCGGAGGACCGAGGCCGGAGAGCCGGTGCCTGCATAGATGGTTCCGGACTTGTCTGTTGCGACGGACCAGACGAAGGTGGAAGGTGTGGTGTTGAGTTCACGGAGGCCGGGTCCCTGGTGCAGCCAGCCCTGGCTGCCAATGGCGACACCAAGCGGTGTCCCTTTCTCAAATTCTTCAAAGCGCGACTGGGTCCACAACTGCGTGCCCTGCGCGGCCGCACCAATGGGTGTGAGTATGGGAAGGAGCGAGGCGGCGAACGCCACAAGCGACAGGAAAAAGGACCGGCGCGCGAAGCGGGAGAGAAGGACCATCTTGCGGTTGAGTCTACTAGAGTTGGCCCCAAGGCTGCCTGCAAGAGGGCGGGTGTGCATTGGCGGTGTGCGGGGAGCGTAAGGATGGTAGGCTGGTGTGCGACAGGGTGCAGATTCGCCCATGGGGCAGCGCAGCAGGTGGCGTGTCGCGTTGCATCAGCAGCGATGGGGGCAGGGAATGATGAACGCCGCGAGTACGCATAAGGAGACCTTGCTGCAGCGCTGGCTGCGTATTCCCAAAGAGCAGCGGCCAGGCGTCTATGCGCAGGTGTATGAGTCGGCCGAGTTCATGAACCTGAACTATTGGCTCGAGATCATCTTTTCCGCAGGGATCGCGGCATTCGGGTTGATTGTGAATAGTCCGGCCGTGATCATCGGCGCCATGCTGATTTCGCCTCTGATGGGGCCCATTATGGCGATGGGCCTGGCGCTGGCTGTGGGCGATCTTTATCTGACGATCAAGTCGCTGGGAAAACTGCTGGCGAGTGTCGTGGTGGCGGTGGGGCTGTCGGCGTTTATCGTCTGGCTGCTGCCGTTTCACTCCATCACGAACGAGATTCTGGCGCGGATCAATCCCAACCTGCTGGATCTGGGAATTGCGTTGTTTTCGGGATTGGCGGGTTCGGTGGCGGTGTGCCGCACAGCAGGCGCGAGCGGTGTGACCACTCTGCCAGGCGTGGCAATCGCCGTGGCGTTGATGCCGCCACTGTGCACCATTGGCTATGGAATGGGCAGCGGCATGATCTGGCGCATTATGGGCGGCGCAGGGCTGCTGTTCCTGACCAACCTGGTGGCGATTGTGACCAGCGCGTTCGCGGTGTTTCTGCTGGTGGGCATGAACACGCAGGAAGTACGCATGAAGGGCGCGGACCGGAGGCAATCGGAGCAATTCGCGCAGAGGCTCGCGCACGGTCCGCTGCAACGCGTGCTTGCCAATGGCGGGCAGATGCAATGGCGGATTCTGATTCTTGCTGTGCTGCTGGCGACGATTGCTGTGCCACTGCGGAGAGCGTTTAAGCAGGTGGCGGGCGAAACGATAGTGCGCGGCGCGGTGCAGAATGTTGTGGAGACTCTGCTGCCGGTGGGGGACATTGTTTCTCAGCAGGTGGAGGGCGCGGGGCGCGGGAATGTATCTGTGAGGCTGATCTCCACGGTGACTGTGCCGGACGAGAAGCTGAAGGATGCCGAACGCGAGATCGAGCGGCGTACGGGGCGCAAGGTGGAGATTTCCGTGTCGAGCATTGCAAGCCGGAATGAACTCGATGCGTTGATGCAGAAACTGAACACGCCGCCCCCGGCTCCGCCGCCGAAGCCGAAGACGCTGAGTGAGATTCACAACGAGCTGATGCAGAGAATTTCACCGGTGGTGACGGCGGCCTGGCCGAGCGAGGCGCCGATTCAGCGATTCGATGTGGCGTTCAGTCCGGATGGAATTGTGGTGGATGTGGACTACGCGAGCGCGAAGGCGTTGGATTCTGTTTCATTGGAGTTGCTGACGAAGGCGCTGCAGGACAAGCTGGCCGATCCGCTACTGACGCTGAATGCGAAGCGTGTGCCGATGCCGAGGAAGACGGCGGCGAAGAAGTAGTTGCGGCTGGTTCAGTGTCCGCCGCGGAAGCGGATGATGTGGCGGCGGTCGCGTTTGCTGGGGCGGTGTGTGGGTTGCGGCATGAGCGCGTTGAGGGCTTTGCGCTCTTCGGCTTCTTTCATGCGCGCGGCTTTGCTCTCGTCGGTTTCGCGGTAGAGAGTTTGCGCAACGGCGGCGGGACCGCGCATCTGGCTAAGCGCGAGGACTTCGACGACGAAGGTTCCTGCTTCATTGCGAATTTCGAGCATGTCGCCTACGTGGATTTCACGCGCGGGTTTGGCATCGATGTTCTGGGTGCGGATGCGGCCAAGGTCGCAGGCACGTGAGGCCAGGGCACGGGTTTTGAAGAAACGCGCGGCCCAGAGCCATTTGTCGATACGGATGCCGGTCATGGTGGATTTGGTTTGGGGATGTGGCTGGATGCGTAAAAAGCAGATTCTTCGTTCACCACCCCCGAGTTGAAAAGCACTCGGGGCCCTGTTCACTCAGAATGACACATCTGCGAGAGGGAAGAGTCGTGAGCAGGACGTTTAGTTGGCCAGTACGGCGCGGTAGCGGACCTTGTTCTTCTTCACCTTTTCGACGGCCTCGTTGACTTTGGACATGGGGAAGTGCTCGGTGGTGGCTTTAATGCTGTGGCGGGCGGCAACGTCGAGCATTTCGCGCAGGCGGCCGGGGCTGCCGACGGGGCTGCCGGTGACGGTGCGCATTCCGGAAATGAAAGAGAAGGCGCGCAGGGCAACCGGCGAGGGCGGCACACCGACGAAGCAGAGCGTGCCGGTGGGGCGCAGGGCCTGCATGTAGATTTCCCAGTCCTGGTCGGCATTGATGGTGCTGACGATGAGATCTAGCGAGCCGGCGACGTCGCGCATGGCTTTGGTTTCACGTGAATGCACGAAGCGATGTGCTCCGAGAGAATGGGCTTCGGCTTCCTTCTGTACGTTAGTCGAGAAGGCGGTGACTTCGGCTCCGAAGACGTGTGCAAACTGAATGGCGATATGGCCCAGGCCGCCTATACCTACGATTCCAACGCGCGACGAAGGATTGACGCCGTGATTGCGCAGCGGGTTGTAGACGGTGATTCCGGCGCAAAGCAGTGGCGCAGTGCTTTCGCTGGGCAGCGCATCGGGAATGGGAAAGACAAACCGGGCGTTGGCACGGACGCGGTTGGCGTAGCCCCCGTGGCGGTGCACACACGTGGATTCCCTTTCGGGGCAGAGATTTTCCATGCCGCGCAGACACCATTCGCACTCACCGCAACTGTTGGACTGCCAGCCGAGACCGACACGCTGCCCGATGGAGAGGCTGTTGACGGTATCACCCAGAGCGGCGACAGTTCCGATGACTTCGTGGCCGGGGATGAAGGGGTATTCGCTGATGCCCCAGTCATTGGAGATGAGGTGTAGATCGCTATGGCAAATGCCGCAATGCGTGATGGCGATTTCCACCTCACGCGGTTTGAGAGCGCCGGGGTCGTACTTAAGGGGCAGAAGTTCAGCCCCTGCCGCGTGCGCCGCATATCCCTGAATCTGCGTTCCGCTGCTTTTCATGTCTTCCCTGATATCACCACACTGCACTGTAAGTAGATCGCAATGCAAGTTACCAAGTGGTGAACGAAGAGGAGGGTAGAAGTTACTTTTTAGTCTAACCCCCCGCCGGATACCACATGAAGGGTAAGCACGGTGAATCCCTGGACCACACCGCCGCCGGGTGCGGATGCGGCGACGATGGCGGATTCTCCGTTCAGACCGGCATCTTTTGTGGCTTTCATGGGTTCAAGAGCGTTGGCCATGGACATGGGCAGAGTGGAGAGCGCATCACCTTCGATTTCGGCCTGGGTTTCAGGGACGAGCAGACTGACGTAGACGCGATCGGCTGTGTGTGCAAGACGCGCTTCTGCCAGTTCGGCTTCCATGCTTGCTTCTTCGTTCGGGAGCGCGGGCCGTATCAGGGCACGGTCCAGAGTACCTGCATCCGAGACGAGGAGGCGAATGTTTCCAGGAGCCAGGCGCGTGGGAAGTTTGAAGGGAATGCGGACATTACGTACTGGCTGGTGCCAGGGGCGAAGCGTGGCCTCAACGGTGACCGTGTCTCCGGCGTGTACTTCGTCGCTGGAGATGAGGCGGGCGGTATCGAGATTGACGTCTACATGGTGGGGGATTGCGTCGATATTGAGATCGACAGCGGTCACGGCCCCCTGGCGCGCGTCATTGCCGTAGAAGTTCTGGAAGGCCTGTCCGGTTTGCAGCGCTGCCATCAAAGCGGCAGGCGATGACGCACCCGATGGAGCCCATATGTCGATGGGAGCTTCTCCGTATTTCTGCAATCCAATTTTGCCGGAGATGTGATAACTCATCTCCGCGGTGCTTTGATTGGTTTGGAGTAACGAGTTATAAACAACGACCATCAGAGCCTGGGCGGTGAGCGACTCAAGGTTGAGGACATCGACATGAAGCTTGCGCGGACCGCCGGGTCCGTTGACGGTGATATGCACGGGGATCATCTGTGCGCGTTCACCGAGCACGCCGCGAATAGCAGAGTCGCGGTCCTGAGTGAATGCGCCGATGGTGACACCGGTGTTGACGATCTTGAAGGCGTTGAGCGGCGAGGCAAGTGTTGCGACTACCTCGGCCGTGGTCATAGGCATGGAAACGGGCCCGGCCTGCAAAATGGGATGACCACAGGCGAGAAGCTGTTTCGGGTCGATGTAGGTGACCGTACAGGTGGCGGAGATTTCCATATCGCCACGAACAAGCTGCGCGCTAACGGCGGAGCCGGGTTCTACGCCCGCGGCGGAGGCGGAAACCATTTTCTCTTCAGTGCTGCCGCCGCCCACGCCGCCGGCAGAGACGCCCGCGAGCGGGGTGCCGGCCATCTTTTTTTGCCAGAGATGGACCGCATCGGGGGCAAAACCGGACATGACCAGCGGTGTTTCCATTGCCTGAATCGTCGCGCCGTTGGTGAGGCCGTCCGCGGAGGCTTCCTTAAGTTCGGGAGCGCGGAGAGGTAAGTCACGGACTTCGAGCATCTGGGCAATGGGCGTGATGCCTGCGATGGGGTCCTTGCTGAATTGGCCAATGCGGTAGGAGAGCGAGCCAAGCAGCTTGTCGCCTATATAGACGGGACTGCCGCTCATGCCAGCAACGACGCCGGTGTACTCGGGTTTGGCACCGAGCAACTGGGCGAGGATCATATCCTGGCCGGGGCCGCGGGCGCCTTTGAGCACTCCGAGGATTTCGACATCCATGGGCTCAGGCTTTGTGCCGGTGAAGACTGTCCAGGCGGTGGCGTGCATACCGCGGTGCACCTGACTGAGCGGGAAAAACCCAGTGGGATGAGGTGGTTTCGCTGTGGCGGACGCGCCGGATGGAGACTGCCGCGCCGCAGCCGCGGCGAGCACCAGTGTTGCTCCGATGAAAAACAAAAGAACTGCCCTGAACCGCGACTTCACGTCTAATAGAGTACAACCGGAAGCGTGTGTGCTGCCGCGCCTGAGTTGCGTGATGCGCCCGGTTTTCCCGTATGCTGTACCGAGCGGTGAGGTTGCCATGACATCCAAGGTCCTGCACGAGATAGGTTCGCGTCTCCAGGTTCGAGCGCTGCTGATGAGTGCGGTAATGCTGGTGCTCGCTGTGCCGGTGCTGTTTGCCCAGAGCACGACGCCCGCGCAGACGCCAAAGCAAACCCAGCAGCAGGATCAGGCGCCTCCGGCTGCCGGTGGTCCTTCTGGCGATACCGGCGTGATTGCATTGCCGAAGAAAAAGGAGCCGGAAGCGGCGCCGCTGCCCGCACCGGCAGAGCCAAAGTTCAAGAACCCGGAGGGCGCGGGGAACTACTCGATCCGCGTGGATGTGCCGGAAGTGACTCTGGACGTGGGCGTTCTGCTACAGAAGACCGGGCAATTTGTCCCCGGCCTGAAGCCGGACAATTTCCGGGTGTATGAAAACGGCGTGGAGCAGAAGGTGATCGGTTTCAAGCGCGTGGAGGCGCCGATTACCGCGCTACTGCTGTGCGAGTTTGCTTCGACGAACTATTACTTTGTGTACGACATGCGCAATGCGGCCTGGGCCTTTGCGCAGCAACTGCGGCCGCAGGACTACGTGGCGATGATGACCTACGACATGCGCACGCAGATTGTGCTGGACTTTACTCAGGACAAGCGGCAACTGCTGAGCGCGATCAATTCGCTGATTATTCCCGGTTTCAGCGAGCGCAACATGTTCGATGCGCTTTCGGAATCGCTGGACCGGCTAAGCAGAATTCAGGGAAGGAAATACATCGTCCTGATTGGTTCCGGGCGCGACACGTTTTCGAAGATTACGCTCGACGATATTTTGAAGAAGATCAAGAACACGCCGGACATCACGATCTTCACGGTATCGACCGGAGGTGCTTTGCGCGCGGTGACCGAGGGCCGGGGAGGCTGGTTATCTCAGATGCGTGACATGGATTATCTGCAGGCCGATAACGAGATGCGAACCTTTGCCCGGATGACCGGCGGGATGAGTTTCTTCCCGCGGTTTGTGGGCGAAATGCCCGATATTTTTTCGTCGATCAACCAGGCGATCCGGTCCAAGTATGAGCTGGTGTACCACCCGACCGATGCCAAACAAGACGGTACTTACCGCAAGTTAAGGGTGGAACTGGTGGATGACGAGGGAAAACCGTTGCGTATTCAAGACCAGAAACACAAGCAACTGAAATACGAGATCATTGCGCGGGACGGCTACAAGGCAAAACAGGAAGTGGAATAAGCACTGCCGTGAAAGACAGGGAAGTGAAACCGGCGGAAGCGAGGGGCTTCCGCCGGTTTCGCATAAAGCATGCTACGTGTTGAATTGCCGGAAGATATCCATGATGTAGTACCCAATCACGAATAGGGTTGCGAGGATCACAAGGATCTCAGAGGCGCGCACCAGCGGCTGCACCTTGTTGACCTTGGCAACGATTGCCGCCTGCGCGGTCCGTTCGTGGTCAAAGGAATCGTCGAGGAAGATCTGATCTTCTTCGTCTTTGGTAAGGCTGGAACGATAAAGCAAAAGGGAAGCGGCCGTCAGGGCAAGAACTCCCCAAACCGTCCACATCACGGGAACAAACGTCATAACCCACCTCCAGAGCAGGTTCCGGGTCCCCAATCTACCGGCGTTACCACGAGCCAAATTCAGCGAGTGTCGCTGGCCTCGGGGCCGTCCGGTTGAACATCATAGCCTGAAAGAGGTACCGCGGGTGTGATGAAAAATACAATGATTTTCAGGAAGCGAACCTGAATTGCACTGGAAGCAGGTCCGGGCTGGTTTGCATCCTGGGGCCGGGAGGGGCATCCAATAGTGGTACAACCGACTCCAGAAGGCTTGCATGAGGGCCGAGGCGGCGGTAAAGTGAGCTTGTAGAGACTGAATTTCGAGGTAGGGAGAAACCATGGCAACTGCATCCCAAGTTCCGGCGCAGGAAGAAGTTAAGAAGGCGCCTCTTATTCTGACGCCCCAGGCGGTAGCCAAGGTGCGCGAGATTATGGCCACGCAGGACCCGCTGCCTGCAGGACTGCGCATCGGAGTGGTGGGCGGAGGCTGTTCTGGCTTCCAGTACTCAATGGCCTTTGAGAACCAGAGCGGGATGATGGACAAGGTCTTCAATTTCGACGATTTGAAGGTTTTTGTCGATTCGACCTCCCTGATGTACCTGAATGGCTGCACGGTGGACTATGTGGAGACACTGGAAGCTGCCGGCTTCAAGTTTGAGAATCCGCAGGTGAAGTCGACCTGTGGCTGCGGTTCGAGCTTCAGCGTCTAATCAACGCATTCCGGACACGGCAATGGGCCCGCTCCCGCGATGGGGGCGGGCTCAATCCATTTTCTGGGGCAGGGAGCAAAATGCCGGAGAAACCCGGCGATTTGAAGCAATTTTTAACCGGGTTTATGCGGCGGAAATGAACCGGTGTCCGCCGATGAGCGCGTATTGCCGGATATATGTGGCCCTAAAGAGGTGGAAAGGCGAGTGCTTTGTGGCCGAACGTGTGTGCAGAGGGCTGCAAACAAGAGAAATTAAGCAAAAGTTGCTCTAATTTGGACAATTTCAAGGGTGCAAAAACGGCCTTACCTATATCGTTGATACAGGTTCGCGGGATGCGTGACGAAATATCGTCACGCATCTGCGTTGCGGCAGACGTACGCAGATCGCTCGCGGGAGATTGGTGGCAAGGGGGGCGATAAGGATGGGAAAGGGGAGCCCCCTGCCGGTGCTTCTTTGCACAATGGCGCAAAGCCGATTTGGTGAATGCATTGAGTTGAAGTCTTCAAGTGAGGTAGAGATTGGTAAAGGGAAGCCGATATATCGTTACTAATCCTGCAGTCGGTGAGTGCATCGGCGATGGTGCGCTCATTGAGAGCCACCAACTGCTCAAGATAGGGCCTCCTGTTCCATGTGCCTGAGATAATGAAGCATCGAGAGCCACCATGCCATTCTTTAAGCGTGAAGCATCGGAAGCACTCCGAACGTCGGTGCAGGCTATTGAGAATCAAGCCGATGAATGCTATACGATACTTCGCATCCTAAAACGTCCAGCGAATGAAGCAAGTTGGGCCTTACTGACAGCGATGGCGCTACAGTTGGAGACTTGGCAACAAAAGTATGGCGCTAACAGCGGGAAGCACAAAGTGCGGATGGTTTCGCTTGATCGAGACGCCGTCGGTTTTAAATTCATAGCAGAGCACGGCAAGTCTGCTTCGAAACTAATCCAAAAGTATGCTTGGTCCCCCATGCTTGAACAGGATGCGAATCGCGCACTTTCTGTGACAGAGCAATACTCCTCATTTCTCGGCATATTCCCGATGTGGCATAAGAACCATGAACAAGTGGACTTGCTAGCCGACGGCTGCGTTCGCTTCTATCTTCCGCGAGACTCTCAACGGCAGCGGCAGGTCATTGCTTTTCAACAGGGAGTGCGCCCACTGGGATATGACTTTTTGACTCCTTATAGTGGGCAGAAGAAGCCCGAGTCTCCACTCGCCATGCGTTTACTTGCAGACCTATACAACCAAGCGAGGCCGGGCGGATCAGCAAAGAAATTTCGATATGAGCCATCAAATGCGCTAATTGACTCACTACGTCCGAAATACCAAGAGCGGCTCGACGAAAACTTCCGTCGACCGGATTCATTCCAGTTAGGCGGTTATTCCTTAGGTGAGTTCAAAGCGTTCTACATTGCCCTGCTGATTCTATGCTCGATTCACGAGTACATTTGCTATCCGTTCGATAAGCCAGGGCATCCTATTCCCATCTCGTCGTTGGTCATGGTGAAGTCTCGTCCGCAATGGGCGGCTGCTTTAAGTCGAATCTCTGGGATTGCAAAAGAGGTATGCGAGGCGATGATTGCCGACTTAACCTTGGACGCGGTGTCAAATCCCGGTGCAACTATGTGTATAAACCCATTTGTGCCACTGAATGGCTTTGATCTCGCGGTTGCTCCGCAATTTCCCTTGGCGAGCGCTGTGGATGACAATATCATTCGGCTCTTTTCGTATAGATATGACGCGATGTTTTCTGCGCAAAACATCGACAAAGAAGAAGCAATGCGCTTACGGTTGAAGGACGCTGTGCCCCAATTTTGGGTTGACCACTCCATTGACCTCCCAGACAAGAGTGGAGAAATTGATGTGCTTCTTGCGGATGAAGCGTCATCGACCGTGGTACTCGCAGAGCTCAAATGGGTGCGAAAACCCAACAGGAGCGTAGAGCAGATTGCGAGAGATGAAGAGATCGCCAAAGGTGTGCAACAACTTCAGACCATCCGTAATTATGCCAAGACGCATCCAAATTTTCTCGGAGCGAGGTTGCCAAAAGACCTTAACTCTTACGAAAACGTGCATTTCATCTTGATTGTCTGGGATCATTGGTATTGGGTTGAACCAAATGAAGAGTTTGCCATTCTTCATTTCGAAGCACTACTTCCTGCTTTGAAGAAGTGTACGGATCTGCGTGTGACTCTTCTTGATCTTCTCAAGTATGACTGGTTACCCATTGAGGGAAGAGATTTTCGTGTGGCCTACTCGAGAGCATCTGCAATGGGCGCACAAATCGAATCCTTCAAATTTTTCCCTCTAACTTGAGCCCTATTACTGAGCTAACACAGGTAGGTCACAGAGAACCTCCTTCACTTTGACCAAAGCCTGTCGCGGGCACATGCATTCTGTTCAAGCACATGCGTAAGCGTCCGCCGTGCCACCCGCTTCTTTCAAATCGACCTCTGCTGATTGATCCTGATCTTAACTATTGATTTCAGGGCAATGCACTCATCGAGCGTCTTTGAGGCGGCACAGACCGGGTCAATCCTGATAAATGCGCTTCCAGCCACCGATCCATTCGAGCTGACGCCAAATCGCTCATGTGCCCATTGGGAGCAGACGAAAGGCGATCAGCGGGCCTTTGGTAAGCGATTGATTGGATTGGCACGACTTGTCTGGAGAGAGTGGAAGGAGGGAAAAACCTCTTCCAACTATAGGGTACCAGTGAGGGCGGGACTTGCTGCAAGAGCTTGTTCTTGTTGATGATGCGTGTTGCATTGCAACTTTTGGCAGGGAGCAGCAAGTCTATGTCATCAAGCGGAAGCATGTTTGTCAGGCAATTTTTCCACGGAACGCGTGCCGATCTCGCACACGGCGATCTCATAGTCGTTGGGTACACATCGAACTACGGCGAAGGGAAGCGGCTGTCCTGGGTGTACTTTACGGGCACGCTGGACGCAGCAATCTGGGGCGCCGAACTGGCAGCAGGCGAAGGACCGGAGCGGATATATCTCGTCGAACCGACCGGCTCGATAGTTGACGACCCCAATTTGACGGACAAGAAGTTTCCTGGGAATCCAACCCTCTCCTATCGCTCCCGCGATCCCCTGCGCGTGGTTGGAGAGGTGACAAAGTGGCAGGGGCATTCTCCCGAGCAGCTCCAACGCATGAGGGACAACGTTCAGCGCGCAAGGATCGAAGGCAAAAACATCCTCGACTGAGCGAGTCACTTTTGAGATGAGCTGGATTTGTGACTGTGTGAATGTCGATGCGGCCCCGGCCTCGGTTGCAGACGAATCCACGTGTTGGATGTGCGTGCGAAGCGGCTGCTATTGCTGCGGAGTGGGTGTGGCAGGCGTTTGCGGCGTGGTTGTGGAGGTGGAATTGGAGCTACTGTTCGACGAGGTGCTGTCAGAGGATGAGTTGAGCGTTCCGGTATTGCTGCTGATGGTCTGGCGGTCCTGCTGGGGATCGTAAGTGAATTCCCACTCGTTGTAATGGTTCTTCTTCTTGTAAAGAAGGATGGATTGCTTTGGGCTGGCCGGTTCGAAGCCGATAATGCCTGCGCCGCCGAAGGTTTTGCCGTTGGTGGAGCCGAAGGCAGAGGAATCATCTGAACCGGACGATGTGCCGGTTGCAGAGGTGGTGGATGTTCCGTTTGAAGAGCCATCGGAGGAGTTTGTCCCCGTGCCAGTACCGGTGGTTGGCGTGGTGGTCGACGTGGAGCCGGATGAATCAGAACTGCCGGAATTGAAGAGCGACCCCGAGTTGCCGAGGGTGGAGCCGCCGGTGAGTCCATTGCCGCCGCTGGGTCCGGTTCCTGCCAGGGTGGAACCGGTGGCGAGCGGTTCTCCGAAGTAGCCCATGGCCGTGGGTGTCTTGTTCTGGCCGAACATGATGGGCTTCCAGTCGTCTTTACCGGTGATGGGGTCTTTGTAGCGCTTGCGCAGGAAGCGAATTTCGTTGGTTTTGATGAGCGCATCGATATTGGGCGGGTAGGCGCCGAATTTGCGGTAGTAAAGCTGGATGGCGCGGATGTACTGCTTGCCACGATGCATGGTTTCAATGTCGCGCTGGCGCTGGATATCCTGGCGCACGCGGGGAATGGCTATGGAAAGCGACAGAATGAGAAGCGCCATGAGAAAGATGACGCCGACGAGCAGGTAGCCTTCTTCCCCATGCATTGCATGCAGCGGACGGCACCTGCGGTGCGGCAGCCGCTCGCTTTTCGCTCGCAGGGGAATTGTGCAGTCCCCTGTCTCAGGAACGAGACCGGGAGCGCCCGGCTTCATCTTGTCGGGCCGAATTATGGGCGGGCGGTGCGGCAAGTAAGGCTCCTACTGATGAGACGCGCTCTCAGCTCGTCAGTTGCTGCTGATGGGCAGCGTTTGCGTGTTGTTGTAGCCGAGATCGGTGATTTGCACGGCTCCTGGCATGATGCTCAGCACCTTATAGCGTTTATCGACGACGTCGCCGGATTTGGCCATGAAGACATCTTCACCGTGGGCGAGAAAGGCGTGGAGCGACTTGTCTGCCGAGAGTGTGTAGCCGAAGTATTTGAGGTCGATGTTAGGCGGATGCGGAACTGCCGGTGCGGCGGCGACAACAGGCGCCTGAATGCGCGGGCTGGCGATGGGCTTTTCGATTTGTTGTACGGGAGCGGACTCAGCCGAGAAGATATTGCGGCCCGTGCCGGAGTAGACAACATTTTCGCTTGCCTCAAGACGGGCAAGGTGCAGCGTGGGGTCGAGGTTGATGCTGGCGACCTTGGCTGCTTCGTGCGGAGCTGCGCCACCGCTTCGCGGCGCGGTTGTTCGCGCAGTGGTTGTGGCTGGCTGATGCGCTGCGGGATTGGGCGTGCCACCGCCAAAGTTGTTGTAAACCTCAAACGCAGCAAGGCCGACGATGACGACCAGCAGGCCGAAGAGCAGATAGAGCTTCTTCTTGTCGTTGAATCCAAGCTCCATGACTATTCGCCCTCCTGTGCCGAGGTGGAGGATTTCTTTTCATCGACCATGCGCATGCCCGCCGGAACTTCAGAGGGGCGCAGCCAGGTGGAGAAATTCATACGCAGGTTGACCATGCCGCCTTGCTGGCCGGTGAGGGACATGGAGCGAATGACGAAGAAGGTCTTGTCGCGCTCGAGGCCGTTGACGAACTTCATGATCTGCGGATAAGCGCCGCCAATACCTGCGTCGATGGAAATCTCGGTGAGGTTGGCGCCGGGCTCGTGCTGCGCATACTGCAGGCGCGTGACGTTGACACCAGACTTCTGCTGCAGATCGCCGATGGCTTCCGCAATGGACGAGTAGTGTTCGGGAATGCGGTCATCGAAGAACTGATCGATTTGCTTGCGCGAGTCGGAGACGCGCTGGTCAAGACCGCGCAGTGGCTTCATCTGCTGCTCAAGGACGCGGAGCTGCACCTGGCGATTGTGGAGCTGGTCGGTGCTGGACTCGCTGGTTGCCGACCAGTCGAATGCGAAACGGACGGCGAGGACGATAACGAGAGCGAGCAGAACTCCGAAACCTGCCATGTGCCAGGTGAGCGGAGAGCGCAGGCGCTCGCGCATGGTGATGGGCTTGCGTTCACTCATCGCGGCACCCCCTGGGCATGGGCTGGGCCGCCACGCGGGCGAGGCGGATGGGAGACGCCGTCATAGGGAATGCGTGCGCGGCGACGGGAAGCGGGCGGCGTGGAGCTTGCGTCGTTGCCGGGTGAGCTGCCGGAAGAGGCGTCCGCCATTTCCTGATCGGCATCCGCCGATTTGGATTTTTTTGAAGACTTCAGGTCTGCTGCTTTCAGCTCTTCGATCGTAGGCGGATTGTAGTCGGCCTGGATTTCAAAATTAACGCGATTGGAGGCACTGACCTGTGCGAATCGCTGCCCCGCGCCTTCGGCGTTTTCCGAACTCTCACCGACAATGCGCGGAGAGAGGAAGTGGTGCGAGTGCTCGAGATTTTGTACGAAGACGATGTCTTTATCGCGAGGACCGAGGACGCGCAGCTTGACGGTGATGTGGCCGGTCTTGTCGCGTGCGGGTTCAAGCGTGGTGACCTGCACGCCGGCAGGCAGCGTGGTCTCAAGGTCTTCCATGGCGAGGGTCCAACTGAAAGCCTTCACGTCAAAGAGTTGGTTTAGATTCTGCGCCTCTTCGAGCACCTGCGCATTTTCCGGCTTACGCATCATGGCCTGCGCATTCTGACGTTCGTGGTCGACACTGACAATCTGATTTTCGACGACCTGTTGTCGCGCGCGTGCTTCTTCGGCCTTCCGGTGGAGCGCATGCAAACCGAAGCCGAGCGCGATGGCGACGACGGCGAGTACTCCCATGCCGATACGCAGGCGCTTGATGAGCGGGCCGATGTCGGTAAATGGCCGAGTGGCGAGATTGATGCCGATACGCATGGTGTTATGCCGCTCCTGCCTGTGCGCCTGCGAGAGCTCCGGCGATGGCGGCAACACTCAGGCTGCCCATGGAAGTTGCCGTGCCTGTTGCGGGGCGCGGCGTGAGATCGACAATTTCAAACTCGGTTTCAGCGGTCCAGCCGGCGAAGGCCCTGGCGTCGCCCATGCCGGCGTAGTGGAGGCGCTGCGGACGCTCAAGCAGCTTGTCCTCGTAGTAAGCGGCAGCAACGGCGATATCGCGCTGGACTTCGGCGAGTCGCTGGCCAGGATCTTCGGGCAGATTGAGTGTGCGGAAGAGAAGCAGATCGTCTCCTCGGGTGATGGCGGTGGTGAGGGATGTGTCACTGAGGCAGGCGGTAAGCGCCGGGCCGGGTTCTCCGAGCGCGGCCAGCGCCGCAAGGCTGGAAGGCAGCACTGCACCAGGTTCGTAATCGGCGGCACGCACGGCGGCTTCGTACTCCTCAAGAACGGAGCCGGGGATGAGCGTGGCAAGAACACGGCACTCGGATTTGGTTTCACTCAGTACTTGATAGCTGAGGCCCGCGTGCTCCACATCGAAGGGAGCCATTTTGCGCAGGCGGAAGCGGAGGATGGGCAGCGCTTCAGAAGATTTTGCGGGAAGTGAATCGAAGTCGAGAACGAAGACGCGTGTGGCCGTATCCGGCACGACGAGCGAGACAGCGCGCGTGCGCGGAGAAACATTGCCGAGCGCGGTTTCAATGGCCTGGGCGACGGCGGAGGGCTGATGCAGGTTTGTTTCCGCAATGCCGGGTATGACCGCGCCCTGAGGAAGCGGAGCGAAGGCGTAGACGGGCGCTTCTCCCTTGCCTGGCAGAGCCGCTGCCAGCACACCCTCGGGAGTGACTTCCACAGCGGCAGGGGGACGCGCCGCGAACTGCGCGGTGAGTTTTGCTGTGCGTGCTTTTAAAGCGATGGCCAAACTGTATCTGTCTCCCCTGTGTAATTATCGCGAAGCTTCAATGAATGTGACCTTGTTAATTTCCTTGAGCGTGGTGAGACCACGGCGCACGCGGTCCAGCGCCGATTCGCGGAGGAAGGTCATGCCCTCCTGCTGCGCGAGTTTACGGACTTCTGAAGTGGGCTTTTTGTCGAGGATGAGTTCGCGGATCGGATCGGTAAGATCAAGCAATTCGTGAATGGCGGTACGGCCGCGATAGCCGGTGCCTCCGCACTCGATGCAACCCTGTCCCTCACGGAACTGGAAACCTCGCCACTCGGCGGGTTCCAGGCCGCTCGAGAGGAGTGTTTCGTTGTCATACTGCACGGTGTGGACGCAGTGCTCGCAGATGGTGCGGACAAGGCGCTGGGCAAGGATGCAGTTGAGCGCGGAGACGAAGTTGTAGGCCTCGACGCCCATGTTGAGGAAGCGGCCAAGCACATCGACGACGTTGTTGGCGTGGACGGTGGTGAAGACGAGGTGGCCTGTGAGCGCGGAGTTGATGGCGATCTGCGCGGTTTCCTGGTCGCGGATTTCGCCGACGAGGATTTTGTCGGGGTCGTGGCGGAGGATGGAGCGCAAGCCGCGCGCGAAGGTGAGCCCCTTCTTCTCATTGACGGGAATCTGTGTGATGCCGCGAATCTGGTATTCGACCGGATCTTCGATGGTGATGATCTTGTCTTCTTCGCTTTTGATTTCGTTCAGAGCCGCGTAAAGCGTGGTGGTTTTGCCGGAGCCGGTGGGACCGGTGACGAGCACCATGCCGTAAGGCTCGCGAATGTAACGGCGGAAGCGGCGCAGGTCGTCCTCGTGGAAGCCGACGACATCGAGCGTGAGGTTGCGGAACTTCTCGCTCATCGATTCCTTGTCGAGCACGCGGAGCACAGCGTTTTCACCATGCACGGTGGGCATGATGGAGACGCGGAAGTCAATGAGGCGGCCCTTGTAGCGCACGCGGAAGCGGCCGTCCTGCGGGACGCGGCGCTCGGCGATGTCGAGCTCGGACATGATCTTGATGCGCGAGAGGATGGTGGAGTGGTGCTCGCGGGCGATGGGAGCGAGCGCCATTTGCAGCACACCGTCGATACGGTATTTGACGATGACCGAGTCGTCGAGGGTTTCGATGTGAATGTCGGATGCGCGACGCTCGAGCGCAGTGAAGATGGTTGTGTCGACCAGGCGAATGATGGGGCTGATGTCTTCTTCGCTGGTGAGTTTTTCGATGGAGATGTTTTCGTCGGAGTTTTCGTCGCCGGTGAGAACGTCGAAGGTGAGGCCTTCACTGGCTTCGTCGAGTACGCGTTGCGACTGCTCGGTTTTCTTGAGCAGATCGTTGATTTCGGAAAGCGTGGCGACGCGCGCGATGATGCGCTGGCCGAGCAGACCGGAGATTTCATCGAGCACCATGAGGCGCGAGGGGTCGCTGACGGCGATGACGAGCGCATTCTCCTGCTGCTCAAGCGGTACGAAGTTGTAGCGGAACATCAGCTCGACGGGCACGGTGCGGAGCAGTTCGTGCTGGATGCGGAAGTTCCGCAAGTCGACGAACTCGGCGCGATACCGGCGCGCGAGAGCCTCGGCCTGTTCGCGCTCGCTGGTGCCGACGGGCAGAGTGATGACATTTGGGTCAGCCATGGATTAGCCTCCTCCGGTTGCCGAGCCCAGCGAGAAGATGGGCATGTAAAGCGAGATGAGAATGAAGGCGACGACAACGCCCATGACAATGAGGATTGCGGGCTCAAGCAGGTTGAGCGCCGCAGTGAGTGCGGTGGCCACATCTTCCTCGAAGAACTCGGCGACGGAATTGAGCATCTGCGGCAACGCGCCGGTTTGCTCGCCAACATCGATCATTTCGGTGGCGAGGTCGGGAATGACCTTGGTTTCGACGAGCGAGGCGGAGAGCGGTTCTCCCTCGCGTACGGTTTCAATGGAATCCATGACTGCCCGCGAGACGCGACGCGAGGAGATGGCGCGCGAAGCGGTCTCAAGCGAAGGGATGAGCGGAAGGCCGCCGGTAAGCAGCGTGGAAAGCGTGCGGGAGAACAGCGCAACCTGATATTTGAGCCAGATTTTGCCAAAAACCGGGGTGCCGATACGGAATCCGTCAACGAAGTCGCGGCCACGTTCGGTGCGCGCGAAGCGATAGAAGCTGTAACCGAAGACGAGAGCGCCTATGCCAAGCCAGAGAATGTTGTGCTGCATCCACTTGCCGAAGGCGAGCAAACCGAGCGTCATGCCCGGCAGCTTGGATCCCATCTGGTCATAGAGGTCGGCAAACTGAGGAATGACGACCGTAAACATGAAGACGAGCAGGCCGCTGACGAGCGTGAGCAAGAGGGTGGGGTAGATGAGCGAGGAAACCATCTTCTTGCGGAAGGTGAGCGAGACGCGCTGGAAGCTGAGATAGCGCTCGAGGACTTCCTGCAGGTTGCCGGAGCGCTCACCGGCCAGCAATGTGGTGACGTACATGACGGGGAAGCCACCCTGTGCCTCGAAGGCCGAGGAGAGGGCTTCACCCGTTTTGACACGTGCGGCAATGTCATTGAGTTGCGCGGAGAAGTGCGCGTTCTTCTGGTTCTTGGACAGCATTTCAAGCGAGCCAAGAATGGGCAGGCCGGCGCGAATGAGGGTGAGGAACTGCTGATTGAAGATGAGGAACTGCTCAAGCTTGACCTTGCGACGCCCCAGCGCGCCGCCGCTACGGGCCTTGACGGAGAAGACGTGGTAGCCGGCGTGCGTAAAGCGGGCGCGCAGTTCTTCGGCGGTGGCCGCCGACTGCACCTGCTCCTGCACGCGGCCGCGCTCGTCGGCCAGCTTGATGACAAACTCTGCCATGCTCACCATTTGCGGCCATTGCGCAAGAATGCGCGTAAGCCGCCTTCGCCCTTTAGGGTAACAGTCTCTACGTGAGGGATAGACGCAAGTTAGGGGGGATTCGTTCGGCCATTGCATGGAGCCATCGCGCGCTTTTCGCTCGCAGGAGGGATTCGCTTCCTGGTTCGCAACCCCACGGGAGCAAGGCACTTCATCTTCAGGTATTAGTGGTTGGAGGTTTGCGCAAGTTGCCGCTATAATAGTGGCAGATTGCGCAAAGAGGCAAAGATGGCTCAAGCTACTGAAATTCGTGGCCAACGGGAAGCGGCGATGGTTTACCGCCGGATGGAGAGCAAGCTTGGCGTGACGCCGTTGCGCTCAGACCGCGACCTTGCGCGGCTGGTGGAGGCACGGCTGCCGTTGAAGGCGGTTGAGTCGCTCACAAGCCATGGGATGAGCGACGAGGAGATTTACAGCTTTATTGTTCCTCGGCGGACGCTGGTACACCGGCGGACGCGGCGTGAGTCGCTGACGCATGAGGAGAGTGACCGGGCGGTGCGGATTGCGCGGATTGCTTCGCTGGCCGAGGAAGTTTTTGGTGACGAAGCGAAGGCGGGCCGGTGGCTGCGCAAGGAGAAGATGCGGTTCGACGGGCGAACTCCGCTGGAGATGCTGCGGACCGAGGCGGGCGCGCGGCTGGTGGAAGAGATGCTGCTGCAGCTCGACTACGGTTTTGCCGCGTGAGTGATGCACGGTGATTCTTTGGCGGGTGAGCAATCACACAACACTGGATGGGGCGGGCGGCTTGTATGTGGCCGGGCGGTGGCATACGAAGGGCCATCCGGTGGTGTATTGCACGATGAATCCGGCGACGGCGCTGCTTGAAACACTGGTTCATCTGGAGATTGACGCTGAAGATCGGCCGGAGCGGTTCCAGGTTTTAAAGATCGAAGGGCCGGATACGCTTTCGATGGAGTCGATTGACGCGGATGTGTTGCCTGCTGGTTGGGCCCGTGAAGCGCATGCAACGCAGGCGATCGGAGACCGCTGGCTCAGAGAGAAACGCTCGCTGTTGTTGCGGGTGCCGAGTGTGCTGGTGCCGGAGACGTGGAATGTTCTGGTGAATCCGCTGCATGCGGAGGCCGGAAAGCTGAAGATTACGGCCAGATATGAGCATGCTCTTGATGCGCGGCTGCGATCATAGCGATGCCTGCGGTGCGAAAGAAGATATGCTGAAGGCGATTGGTATGCAGAGTCTGGCACATACACATACGTGGTTCGGGCGGCGCTGGCTGGATGATGCGCGGGGGCGGCGCCTTATTGTGGTGGCGGTTGCCGTGCTGTCGGTTGTGGTGCTGGTTGGCGGGTTTCTTGGGTTCCGGATGGCGGGGCGGAATGGGGCCGCGCCGGTTGCGCCGTATCCGCATGAGGTGGCGCGGGTGACGTTTGCCGTGGCGGGGGATGTGATTCCACACGAGGCGGTGAAGCAGGCGGCTACCGCCGCGGGGCCGGGCGAGCAGGGCTGGGCTGATTTGCTAAAGCCTGTGGCAGATGTGTTCGAGGGCGCGGATTTTGGGTTTGTGAATCTGGAGACGCCGGTGGCTCCGGAACACTCGCGAGGATCGAAGCCGTTTATGTTCGATGCGCCGGTGGCGTTGCCGGAGGCGCTGAAGGCGAGCGGGATCAGGATTGTGTCTGCCGCGAACAACCACGAGATGGACCAGGGTTGGGCCGGGTTTGCAGAGACGCGCGAGCACCTGAAGCAGATTGGGCTGATTTTCGCAGGGACATCCGACACGGCGGCGACGGCATTCCAGCCTGTATTTACCGAGGCCAATGGAATCAAAGTGGGCTGGCTGGGCATGACGCGCTGGCTGAACGGGAACAGCAATCCGACAGATCCGAATCAGCCGCATGTGAATTTCTTCCCGTATCCGGGAGAGGCAGGCAATGCTGTTGGGGCCGACGAGGCGCAGGTTCTTGCGGCTGTGAAGGCGGCGCGTACGGAGTGCGATTTGCTGGTGGTATCGATTCATTGGGGGATTGAGTATGCTCCGGCGCCGCGGCCTGAGGATGTGGAACTGGCGCACAAGATGCTGGATGCGGGTGCGAGTGTGATCGTGGGGCATCATCCGCATGTGCTGCAGCCGATTGAGACGTACCACACGGCGGATGGGCGCAATGCGGTGATTTTCTATTCGCTGGGGAATTTTCTATCGAACCAGTCGCGGACGTATATCGACGGGCTGATGCCGGACAAGGAAGGCGATCCACGCGACTCGATGATTGGGTTGTTCTCGGCAGTGAAGAACGATTACGGTCCAGCAGGTGTGCGGGTGGAATTAGGTCATGTGGGCATGCTGCCGTTGTGGGGAGAAAACAATCGCAATGAGGTTGCGCGTGGCAAGACCAGGACGCCGGTGATTGGGCCGGTGCTGATTGACCGCGTGCTGCCGGAGCTGCAAGCGAAGGTGGATGCGCTGGGAAAAGAGGCCCAGGGCGAGATGTCGGCCGAGGACAAGCAGCAGTTTGTGGAAGCGACAAAGGAGCTAAAGTTGCTGACGGACCGGCGTGAGCAGATTCTGGCGCGGACGGGCGATGAATTTGTGACGGCGCCGCCGATGGAGAAGCGGTAGGAGCAGACGGCATAAAATTCGCATTCTTTTGCTCTCCGCAGGCTGTACCCGGCTTGTAGGATATGAGCGACCAATCCCAAAAACATTCTGGCGCTGAAGCGGAGTGGTCTGAGGGAAAGACCATGCTAAGAGCGGGTGAAGTGTACGAGAACCCCGTAACGGGCGAACGCGCGGTGATTCGCATCGGCACCGATGTAACCAATGGCGAGCTGTTGATTGTGGACCTGACTGTGCGGCCGGGCGGCGCGGTGATGGGTGAGCATACGCATCCGGCAATGGAAGAGCGGTTTACGATGATGGCCGGCAAGATGGGCTTTCGAGTGGCAGGAAAAGAGGAGACCGCCACTGCAGGCGTGCAGATTATTGCGGCGCCGGGCACTCCGCACGACTGGTGGAATGCGGGTGACAAGGACGTGTTGGTGCGTGTTGAGATGCGGCCTGCGGCAAGATTTGAGGAAATGATCCGCAACGGATTCGGGCTGGCACAGGATGGCAAGACCGACGGCAAGGGAAAGCCGGGGTTGTTACAACTGGCGCTGTTTGCACAGGAGTTTGACGATGCGCTGCAGTTTACGAAGCCGCCGCGCTGGGTGCAGAAACTGCTTTTTGGCGTGCTTGCACCGATTGCGCGGATGGCCGGGCTGCGCGGGAGCTATGACGAGTATCTGAAGCGCGGGCCGAAGGAGATTGTTGCCGTGGAGCCGATGGAGCTACCCGAGGATATTGCGAAGAAGCTGGGACTGACAGTGGGCGCCTAACCCGAGGCACGGGTTCCCAATTAATAGCCGCTGGCGACGAGCCAGTCCTCGGTGAGTTCGAAATCCGATTTTTTTGAAGCCATTTGCTGCGCGGCGAGTTTGACAAGGACGTCGCCTTCGACGTTGATGGGCGCGCCGCATGCAAGTGTATGCAGGTTGGTGCGCCAATAAGTAAGCGGCAGAATGGCGATGGAGATGATGTCGTCTTCAATGCCGGCGACGGTAAGGCTGATGCCTTCGAGAGCGACGGAGCCTTTGGGGACCATCCACTGCAGAGTTGCGGCAGGTACGCGTACTTTGAGGGTCCAGTCTGTGGTCTGCTCGTCGAAGCCGGGACTGGTGCGGGAAATGACGGGATCGAGCGCGATGAGCTGACCGCATCCGTCGACGTGGCCCTGGACGATGTGACCGCCGAGAGGGCTGCCGGCGGCAGTGGGCAGTTCGAGGTTAACTTTGGAGCCAGGCTTGAGTGCGCCAAGCGAGGTGCGGTCGAGGGTTTCCTGGGCGAGATCGGCGTGGAAATAGCGCGGGTCGACGTCCAGCGCGGTGAGGCAGACGCCGCTGACGGCGAGCGAATCGCCTTCACGCATGCGCGCGGCGAGGCCGGGAGCATCGACGGTAATGCGGCGAACGCCGCCGCGGTCAACGACGCTGACAAGGGTGCCGGTTTGCTCGACGATACCGGTGAACATGGCTTGATTGTATGAGAGCCCGGTCAGGTACGGCGACTCATGCGTGCGTGCACACGTCTGCTGCCGAGCGCAGTGAGAGCGACACCAGGCCACAACGTGAGGAAACTCAAAAGGCCGGGGCCGATGGAGTTTGGCTGCGCCGCCAGTTGGAGGCCCAGCTGTTCGAGAAGCAGAGTGATCAACAGCGGTCCTGTGCCAAGCACGAGCAGCGCCAGGCCGGTGGTGAACACCCAATCCGCGAGATAGGTCTTCATGGAGCAACCTCCTGTGGATACAGACATGCCCAATCGACTGTCCGGCAGGCGTGCGGCCGGAGGCTCGCCGAAAATTTGCAGGAATTGTACGACATCTCATGGGAAATGTGTCCAATGCCCTAAGCTAGATTTATGAACAGCCCGGCAAGTGAAGATTTGAAGCAGAAATTCGACCTTCTGGTTGTGGGTGCGGGGCCTACCGGGCTGGCATGCGCCATTGAGGCCCAGAAGGCCGGTTTCAGCGCTGTGCTGGTGGACAAGGGGTGCGTGTGCAACTCTCTGTTTCACTATCCCTCGCATATGACGTTCTTTACGACATCCGAGCTGCTGGAGATTGGCGATATTCCGTTCCCGAGCCCGCATGCAAAGCCGACGCGGAATGAGGCGCTGGAGTACTACCGGCAAGTGGCGGCGCATTACAAGCTGGATGTGCGGCAGTATCAAAATGTAGAGCGCATTGAAGGCTCGCAGGGAGATTTCACCGTTCATACGATGGACCGGTTTGGCCGGACAGGAGCGTTGCATGCAGCGAATCTGGCCATTGCGACGGGCTACTATGACCTGCCGAACATGATGGGGATTCCGGGCGAAGAGCTGAGCAAGGTTCATCATTACTACGACGACCCGCATCCGTATTTCAATCTGGACGTGGTGGTGATCGGCGGGAAGAATTCGGCGGCGATTGCGGCGCTGGAGTTGTGGCGGCATGGAGCGCGGGTAACACTGGTGCATCGCGATCCGGAGTTGCACCGGCATGTGAAGTACTGGATCAAGCCGGACATTGAGAACCGCATCAAGGCAGGAGAGATCAAGGCATATTTCAATTCGCGCGTGGTGGAGATAACGCCGGATGCGGTGGTGCTGGAAACTTCGGAAGGGCCGCGCACGATTCACAACGATTTTGTATTTGCCATGACGGGATATCATCCGGATTTTGCGTTTTTGGAAGCTCTGGGAGTGCGCTTTGAAGGCCCGGACAAGTTGCCGGTGTGCGACGTTTCGACACTTGAGAGCAATGTACCGGGTGTGTATCTGGCCGGTGTGATTGTGGCCGGTTCGCGCACCAACGAAATCTTTATTGAGAATGGGCGCTTCCACGGGCGGCAGATTGCGGCGGCCCTGACGGCAAAGTTGCAGCGGGCCTGAAGCAACCGAAATCTGAATTGATGAATCCGCTAGACTAGGTTTCACTTTTGCAGGAGGTTGGCAGCTTGCGCATGCGCTGGTGGCCCAGGACCGTGCGATGGCAGATGTTGGCGGCGCTTGTACTGCTGGAAGCGCTGTCGATCCTGCTCTTTGCGCTTCTGCTGATCCATCGCCAGTCGCTGGAGATGCGCGACCGGACCATCAAGCGTCTTGCCAACCAGGCGACCTCACTGGCAGTGCAGTGCAGTGAGGCATTGCAGCAGGAACGGCCGGGATACGTCGGTCTGTCGGTGGAGCTGGCGGGGGTGGGGCCGGGCGTTTCGATGGCGAAGGTGACCGATCCCGAAGGCGAGATTCTGTTCACCAGCCGCGGCGATACACGCAAGATGAAGATGAATGCGGCAGAGCTTGCGCAAATGCCGATTCTCAAACGGGATCAACTGCGCGTATTCACTCTGCCCGATGGACGGCTGGAGAGCGCCGCACCGATTTACACGGGCGGAGATCTGCGAGGATTTGCCTGGATTGAGAACAATCCGGCAGGAGCGTATGAGCAGCGGTCGCTGGTACTGCACAGCACGCTGGTTTTCGCGATTATCTGGGTTCTGGCTTCGGCAATTCTGGTGCTTCTGTTGTTTCGTGCCATCAGTGGTCCACTGGCGACATTGCATCGGGGTACCCGCGCACTGATGTTCTCATCCGACAAGAACAGCAACTTTCCACTGCCGATTACGGTGCGCAATGAGTTTGGGGATTTGATTGGGGCATTCAATGGAATGGTTGCGTCGATTGAAGAACAGCGCGAGGGGCTGAAGGATACACTCTCGCTGCTCGACTCCATGCTGGCTAATGCGCCAATCGGTCTGGCGTTCTTTGATCGCGAAGGCCGTTTTGTGCGTGTGAACGAGATTTTTGCCGCGGTGACAGGTTTCCCTGTAAGCCGGCATCTGGGCCGAACTCTGCACGAGCTGTTGCCCGAACCACTCGCAGGACAACTGAAGCATGCCATTGACCAGGCCTTCGACATTGGTTTGCCAGTGCGCGATGTGGAACTGAATGGCGAGGCCGGACCGGACAACCATCCAGTGACGTGGCTGGTGAATGCGTATCCGGTGCGTACCACGCCGAAGCAGGTTCGCTGGGCGGGCGTGATTGTGCAGGATATCAGCGAGCGGAAGCGCAACGAGGAGGCTCTGCGGCGTACAGAGAAGCTGGCCGCGACGGGCCGCCTGGCGGCATCCATTGCGCACGAGATCAATAATCCGCTGGAAGCAATCACCAATCTGCTTTTCCTGCTGCGCAATTACTGCGATCTGAAGGAGCCGGCTCTGAATTACGCCACCATGGCGGAACACGAGGCGCGGCGCATTGCCGAGATCACGCAGCAGACGCTGCGCTTTTACCGCCAATCGACCTCGCCGGCACGGACCGACATGGGAGAGCTGCTGGATTCTGTACTGAATCTCTTTCACTCGCGCATTTCTACGATGGGGATTGACGTCCAGAAACGCTACGACGGGAAGGCGGATCTGTATTGTTTTTCAGGAGAAGTGCGGCAGGTGATGGCCAACCTGGTGAGCAATGCCATCGATGCCAGCGCGCAGGGCGGCCGGCTGCTGGTCAGGGTACGGCGTTCGCACCGCTGGAATGGAAAAGGGAGAGAAGGCGTACGCTTTACAGTTGCCGATACCGGATCGGGCATGAAGCCGGAGGTGCGGGCACGGATTTTTGAGGCCTTTTTTACCACCAAAGATGCAACGGGAACAGGGCTGGGGCTTTGGGTAAGCCACGAAATTGTGCTCAAGCACCACGGAACGATGCGCGTGAAAAGCCGGGTGGCGAAGGACGATGTACCATCCGGCACTGTGTTTCAGCTTTTCTTCCCGGACCTGCAGGAGCCAGCCAAACAGTCGGGCAAACATGCCGCAGTGACCGCCTGAAACAGGCGGCCGGCCTTCCGGGTTGGATGGGCGTTGGCTCATCGGCGTGTTCTCCGCGCCAATTCTCTTTGGCGGAACTTTTTCCAGGTGCAGGTGTTTGTAGATAGGACGGTAATCTCCCGCGGTTCGTCTAATCAGGGGTAGAAGTCGAACGCACGTAGCAATTTGAGAGGATGCCGTCAGGAGTCAACAGGATGATTGGCCCAAAGTTGAAGAGAGTTTCCGGTTTATTTCTTGCCTGGACAGCGATTGGCGTATTTTCGTGCACGATGGCACTGGCGCAGAGCAACTCCGCGCCGCGCACAGACGGCCAGATTGAGATGGACGTGGTGCATGCGCTGGATGGAGCGTCGCAGCTAAAAAATGATTTGATCACCGCGGCAACAGTGCAGGGTGAAGTCACGCTGGCAGGTACGGTTTCCAGCGAGTCGTCGCGGCAGTTGGCAGAGTCCGTAGTGAAACGCGTTCCCGGAGTAACGGGAGTTCACAACAATCTCAAGGTAGGCGATCCGAACAGCGATCCAGATGCTCAGGATGTGGCTGACGGTGCGGGCGACTCCGATCCAGGACCGGCACAAACACAGACTGCGCAGAATCAGCCGTATACGCAGGCACAGGCCGGCGGCAACAATACCCAGGACCAGGGCGAGTACAACAACCAGACTCCGCCTCCGTCGCAGAGTGCGCAGAATCAGGCGCCAGATTGGGGGCCGGCAGGACCACCGCCCGATTACAACCAGAACGGCCAGCAACAGGATCAAAGTAGCCAGCAGAGCCAAAACAGCCAGCAGGGCCAGTATCAGCAGGTGCCAGCTCCGCAGACTGCGCAGCAGGGACAGGCTCCGGATTGGGGTCCAGCGGGACCGCCACCTGACTATAACGAGAATGGCCAGCAGGGACAGTACAGCCAGCAACAGCCCGCCTACGGCCAACAGCCGTACCGTCCGCAGTATGCTCCCAGCGGTCCGCGCTACAACATGGCGCGCGGACCGGTTACGGTTCCAGCAGGAACGGTGCTGCAGGTGCGCACTGCCGGGCCGGTGGACAGCAAGCATGCCACTGAAGGCACGCCTCTGACTTTCACAGTGATTTCGGACGTTACAGGCGACGGGTATCTTGCGATTCCGCGCGGTGCGACAGTGCACGGTGTGGTGGCCTACGTCGAGCAGGCAGGGCAGCTGACAGGAACACCAAAGCTGGCGCTTCAGTTGACGTCACTTGATCTGGGCGGCCGCAACTATCCTGTGACGTCGGATCTGTTCAGGGTGCGCGGACCAAGCAAGACCGGGCGGACAGTGGGCAACGCGATTGGCGGTGCTTTGCTGGGAGCGATTATTGGCGGCGCGGCTGGCGGTGGCGGCGGAGCTGCCATCGGAGCTGTGGCCGGCGGTGGTGCTGGCACAGCAGTATCGGCGGCTTCCGGAGGTCCGGGAGCATGGATTCCAGCCGAGGCACTGGTTTCATTCCGGCTGACGCAGCCGGTTACAGTGAATCCGGTGAGTGAGCAGGAAGCGGCTCGACTGGCTCAGGGACTTTATCCTGGCGGACCGACGCTCTATCAACGCCGTGGAGCCTACTACCCCTATCCGCCGCGGCGTGGTTACTATGCGCCGTACTACGGTTACGGATACGGACCCGGCTACTACGGCCCGGTGTACTATCGCCCGTACTTTATGGCGGGCGGCGTGTATTACTGGCGGTAAGAGAAGGATTTAAGCAAGACCCCTCCCCGAATTGCATGCAACGGGCGTCCTGGTTAAAGGGCGCCCGCTGTATTTGCGATGGGTTGTTCGCGAGAGCGCAGCGCACCAGGCGGAATGCGTGCGGCGAGGTTCTGAGGGGCAACTCATTCGTCTATAATATTGTTGAATCGCGTCCAGCGAGAATTGAGTATGCGCGGAAGCAGCCTGCCCGGATCCGGCAGGCGGAAAAAGACCGAGAAAGGCTCCCCTTTTCATCCAGCGCGTAGAGAGTAGAAGGCTCAAATCCATCCATGATTCGTTTTCTGCAGAAAGATAATCGCGTCGTCAAGGCGCTGTTCGTCGTCATCATTGCCGCAGCGTCCGTTTCGATGGTCGTTTACCTGATTCCAGGCCTGATGGGCCTTGGATCGGCCGGTTCAGACACCTATGCGGTTGTGTATCCGCACTGGTACAGCCGGTTCCTTGCTTCCGGCGATGAGATCAGCCAGCAGAAGGTGCAACAGGCCACCAGCCTGCGCATTCAGCAGCAGTATCCGCAGTATGCCGGCAATCCGATGATCACGCAGATTATCGAGCCGCAAGTGGCGCAGCAGATGGTGCAGCAGCGGATTCTGGTGGCTGAAGCGAACAAGCTGGGCATTCACGCGACGGACGAGGACGTGCGGCGGCTGCTTCACACCGGCGGGTACGCCGAGGTGATTTTCCCGAACGGTAAGTACATCGGCGACGATGCCTACAGGAATCTGATTGCGCAGCGGATGCAGATGACGGTGACCGACTTCGAGTCGCAATTGAAGGATCAGATTGCGATTGACCGGCTGCGCGATCTGATTTCAGCCGGTGTAAGCGTGAGCGAGAAGGAAGTAAGCGACGCTTACGTGAAGGCCAACACCAAGATCAAGTTCGACTATGCGGTGATTTCGTCGGATGACGTGCGCAAGTCGATCAATCCGACAGACGCTGAACTGGAAGCATTCTTCAAGAAGAACGCGGCACGCTATGCGACGGCGGTTCCCGAGCAGCGCAGCATTACCTACTTTGCGTTTACGGCGGACCAGGTGCCGGGTGGCACGCCACAGGTTTCACAGCAGGAGATTCAGCAGTACTACAACTCACACAAGTCCGAGTACCAGGTGCCGGAGCAGGCACGCTCGCGGCACATTCTGATCAGTGTGAAAGAAGGCGCGGACGCCAAAGCCGATGCGGCAGCAAAGGCCAAGGCGGAAGATGTGTTGAAGCAACTTGAGGCGGGTGGAAGCTGGAAGGATCTGGCCAAGAAATACTCCGACGACCCCGGCAGCAAGGATGCAGGCGGCGAGCTTGGTTTCGCGCAGCGGGGCCGCATGGTGCCTGCGTTCGACGCGGCTATCTTTTCGCAGAAGATCGGCGACATCAAGATTGTGAAGTCGCAGTTTGGCTATCACGTGGTGCAGGTGGAAGAGCGTCAGGCGGCGCACACGCAGGAGCTGAACGAAGTGCTGCCTACGATTCAGGCAACGCTGATTCGTGAGAAATCGGTGCAGGCGCAGCAAAATTATGCGCAGACGCTGACTTCCGAAGCGAACAAGAATGGGATGAAGCAGACGGCGGATGCGCATCACCTGCAGTTGGTGACGACTCCACCCATTGGGCAGCAGGGCGTGATTGCGGCTTTGCCCGACAGCACGTCCGTTCTTTCCAAGGCCTTCAGCGCCAAGGCCGGCGGACCCGCCGAGTCGGCGCCGACGGGTGAAGGCTACGCTATTTTTGAAGTGGCGAACATCGTGAAGGCTCATGCACCGGCATTTGCCGACTGGAAGACTCATATTCTCGAGGACTACCGCAACGAGCAATTGCCGGTGTTGATGAGCCAGAAAACGTCTGCGCTTGCCAACGAGGCGAAGAACCTGAACGATCTGGCCAAGGCCGCAAAGGCAGTAGGTGCGACTGTGAAGACCAGCGATCTGGTTTCGCCGACGGGTCAGGTTCCCGATTTCGGCGCGGTGGGACAGGTGGCTCCGCAGATTTTCGATCTGTCACCGGGCAACATCAGCGGGCCGATCAATGCAGGCCGCACCGGAGTTGTGGTCAAGCTTCTGGATAAGCAGCAGCCCACGGCTGAAGAGATCAAGAAGAATCTCGACCTGACGCGCGAACAGTTACTGAATCAGCGCCGTGGAGAAGCCTTCAGCATCTTTGCCGACAAGGTAATTCATGAGTATGAGTCCAAGGGGCTTGTGCGTATGAATCCGAAGGCGAAGACCTCGCCGATGAGCGGCATGTAAGAAACGAATCCTAAGTAACGGAACCAGAGGCCTGCATTTCTCAGAGAATGCGGGCCTTTTCATCTACAATTGCGCTCATCTGGTACCTGCAAAAATTCCGCAGTTCAAGAAATAATCGATAAGGCCTCCCCAATGGACTTCAAGCGGTCATCCGGAGTTTTGCTGCATATAAGTTCGCTGCCCTCGTATGGAGGGATTGGCGATCTCGGTCCGGCCGCTTTTGAGTTTCTCAACTTTCTTGAAGAGTCGCGCCAGCATATATGGCAGGTGCTTCCTCTCTGTCCTACGGGTTTCGGCAATTCACCGTATGCGGGGACATCGGCATTTGCGGGCAATCCGCTGCTGATCAGTCTTGAGCTTCTTTCCGATTGGGGATGGATTGAAGGAGAACGTCTGGCGGGTTTGCCCGGGCGTAGCGGCAATGTGGATTTTGCCGAGGTGGAGAAGCAGAAGCTTCCTCTGCTCTACGAAGCCGCGGGGAATTTTCTGGATCGAGGATCGCATGAGCCGCACATGCACGGACAATGGCGGCTCTTCGAGGAGTTTTGCGAAGCCGAAGCCGCATGGCTGACCGATTACGCGCTGTATGCGGAGCTTCGCCGTCAGTATGAGACAGGGAACTGGCTGGAGTGGCCCGAGCCGCTATGCAAGCGCAACCCCAAGGCGCTGGCCATGATTACGGCACGATTTGGGCGGGCGCTGCAGAAGGAGAAGGTGCTGCAATTTGCCTTTGCGGTTCAGTGGCGGCAACTGAAAGATGCAGCCAACAAGAGAGGCATCCGCATTCTCGGCGATATCGCGATTTTTGTTGCGATGGATTCGGCTGATGTGTGGGTACGGCCAGGCATCTTTGAGCTCGATGATGATCTGCGTCCACTGCGTGTTGCCGGAGTGCCTCCGGACTACTTTTCCGCGACGGGGCAGCGGTGGGGTAATCCGCTCTACCGGTGGGAAGTGCTGGCCATGCGCGACTACGACTGGTGGGTAGACCGCATGCGGCGCGCCATGAGCATCTTTGACATTGTGCGTCTGGATCACTTTCGCGGATTTGAAGCGTACTGGGCGATTCCCGCAAACGAAGAGACTGCGGTGAATGGAACGTGGATGCCAGGGCCGGGCATGGCGCTGTTCAAGTCGCTTGAAAATGCGCTGGGCAAACTGCCGATTGTGGTGGAAGACCTGGGGCTGATCACACCCGAAGTGGATGCGTTACGTGCGGACCTGGGCCTGCCGGGGATGAAGGTACTGCAGTTTGGCTTTGACGGTCCCGGAGCACGCATTCATTTACCGCATCAGTTCACGCCGGAAACGGTCTCATACACAGGCACGCACGACAACGACACGGTGATGGGGTGGTGGCGTACGGCGAGTGAAATGCAGCGCGCGGCGGCTGAGGTCTATCTGGGACCAACGAACGAAAAACCCGCATGGCCGTTTATCCGGGCCAACTGCAACAGCGTTTCCGAGATCGCCATCGCTCCTATTCAGGACGTGCTCGAGCTGGGTTCCGAAGCTCGCATGAATACCCCTGCGGTGGCTGCGGGCAACTGGAGCTGGCGCGTGCCGGAGGGAGCCTGGACGCAGGATATTGCCGACGAATTGGCAGCGCTGGTGGAGATGTCAGATAGAGGCAACGATCCACTTGAGAGAGCTTCGACGCCTGAGGTTAACGGCTGAAGCGAGCCTTGTCTGGCATCTTGCCGGGCGCGGTCTTGTTATTCTTGCTCAAGATGCAAAACGCCGCGATCCAAACCCACTCCCTCACCCGGCGCTTTGGTGAGCTGACGGCCGTCGACGATGTGAGCTTTACGGTTGCTCCCGGTCAATTCTTCGGATTCCTTGGCCCCAATGGCGCGGGCAAATCGACAACCATCAAAATGCTGACAGGGCTGCTTGAGCCAAGCTCGGGCAGCATTGAGATTCTTGGGCAGACATTCAGCGCCTCGTCATTGGACCTGAAGCGGCAGATCGGTGTGGTGCCGGAGGGCATGGCTCTGCTTGGCCGGCTGACAGCGGCCGAGTATCTGCGCTTCGTAGGCCGTATGTACGGGCTTGACCGTGAGACCGTGAACCGGCGCACAGAAGAGCTGCTGGAGTTCATGCAACTGGCAAATGAGCGGAAGAAACTGGTGACGGATTTTTCGCATGGCATGCAGAAAAAGCTTGCGCTGGCGGCTGCGGTAATTCACGGGCCGAAGATTTTGTTTCTGGATGAACCGTTTGAAGGCGTGGATGCAATTGCCGCAGGCATGCTGAAGGCAATGCTGCAGGGCATGATTCAGCGCGGGGCAACCGTGTTCCTGACGACGCACGTGCTGGAGATTGTGGAACGGCTATGCAGCCACGTGGCCATCATTCACAAGGGACGGCTGGTGGCGAATGGGTCGCTGGAAGAGCTGCGCGCAGGTGTGGCCAGTACACTGCCGGGCGAAGAGAGCAGCCGGAAGCTGACACTGGAAGAAATCTTCCTGTCGATTGTGGGTGCAGGGGCCGAGGAACCCTCACAGGAACTTTCATGGCTGACCTGAGCGCATTCAATACAGCAGGCACGGACGCGGCCGGCGGCGGATTGCTGGGCGGGCGTACACGGGCCCAGTGCGCGGCGCTGCTACGCATGCGCTGGCAGATGCTGAGCCACTCTTTCCGTTCCGCGCAGGGGGCTTTTGAATTCGGGGCCCGGCTGGTCTCCTATCTGGTTTACTGCGGAATGGGTGTGGGACTTGGCGTGGGCGCCGGCGCGGTGGCCTATCAACTTGCCGCGGGCAACATGTGGCAGTATCTGCCCATTGAATTCTGGGTGGTCTTCTTCATCTGGCAAACCATTCCTGTGGCGTTGGCTGCATTTCAGGAGCAGTTCGACCTGAGCTTCGTACTGCGATTTCCGGTGAGTTTCAGCGCCTTCTATGCGCTGTATCTGGTCTTCAGTCTTTCCGATATTTCCACGGTGGTCGGTGGACTCTGCAGTTTAGGCATCCTGATTGGTATTGCGGTTGTACGGCCGGATCTGGTGTTCTGGGCAGCCGTTGCGCTGCTTGTATTCGGTCTTTTCAATCTGCTTCTGGTTCGCCTGATTCTTGCCTGGGTGGACAGGTGGCTGGCGCAGCGTCGTACGCGCGAGATTGTAAGCGCATTATTTTTGCTGCTGATGCTGAGCCTTCAGTTATTTAATCCCGCGCTTTATGAGCATGAAGGCGGTAAGGGCGAGCATCATGGCGGACACCGCATGCGATGGATGATGCAGCATGTGCGTCCCTATGTTGGGGAATTAGCGGAAGCCCAGCAATGGCTTCCTCCGGGGTTGGCCGCGCGCGAGATTGAAACTGCCGCGAAAGGGCAGTCGATGACGGCGTTGGGATCACTTGGAGCTTTTGGGCTTTATCTCCTGGCTACCGGCGGCTTGCTGGGCATGTGCATACGCGCCGACTATCGTGGCGAAGAGTTGAGCGAGGCTCCGGCCAGAAAAGAGAAGTCCGTCGAGAGGTCGGGTTGGCTGCTGGACGGCTCCGGGCCGATTGCGGCGGTGCTGGAAAAAGAAATACGAACGGTGATGCGTTCCATGCCGCTTCTCTATGCGATTGGCGCGCCTCTGTTCATGGTGCTGATCTTCGGCTCGCTGTTTCGCAATGGAGGGTCTCATCACGGCAGTCACGTTTTCGCACTGGCGCTGCCCATGTGCGTTGGGTATGCGCTGCTTGGCTCATCGCAATTGGTTTACAACAATCTGGGAACGGAAGGGTACGGGATTCAATTGCTCTTTCTGTCTCCCACGCCGGTTCGCAGTGTGATGGTGGCCAAGAATCTTTTCCACGGAACGCTCTTTCTGCTGGTGGCGGTGTTTGCCGGGGTTTTGGCCACAGTGCGATTAGGCCTGCCGGATGTAACGATGCTCGCCGCGACAGTGGCATGGATTCTGTTCGCACTTCCAGCAAATCTGGCGGTTGGCAATGTTCTTTCAATCATCATGCCGCACCGCACCAACCTGGGCCGGCTGAAGAAGCAACGCGTTTCCGCAGCGAGCGCGTTGTTGAGCCTGCTTATGCAACTGGTGCTGCTGGGCATTGGCGGAGCGGTCTTCGGGACTGCCATCTATCTGCACAAGATGTGGATCGCGGTGCCGGTGTTTGGAGTGCTCGCTGTTCTGGCGATCATGGTTTGGATGCGGATTCTGCACAACAGCGATGCGCTGGCCAACAGCAGGCGCGACAAGCTGATCTCAGTGCTGGCGAGAGCGGAGTAAGCGCGACCGCGAGGGCGCACGGCAGCGCCGACCGGCAATGTGCCGGAGCTTTGCCAGATTCGCAGAATTTCAGGGAAAGAAAGGGAAGTTCCGCGCCGCTTGTGCGGGGCGCGGAACAAAAGCGTCAGAACGGAATATCGTCGTCGGAAATTTCGGCTGTCTGCGCGAAATCGTCAGAGCCGCCCGAGGGGCGCTGATCGTAGCTCGACGAACCGCCGGAGCGGCTGTATCCACCGCCTGAGCCTTCATCGCGGCCGGAAAGCAACGACAAATCGTTGACGATAATTTCAGTGCGGTAGCGCTTGGCGCCGGATTCCTTATCGTCCCAGCTCCGTGTCTGGATCTTGCCCTCGATGTAGAGCTTGCTGCCCTTCTTCACGTAGTCGCGGATAATCTCCGCGGTGCGCGAAAACGCGACGAGGTTGTGCCACTCGGTGCGATCCTGCCAGTTGCCCTGAGCATCCTTCTGGCGATCCGTGGTTGCCAGGGAAAACGTGGCCACCATGGTGCCGCTGGGAGTGGAGCGAATTTCCGGATCCTTGCCGACATTGCCAAGCAGGATCACTTTGTTCACACTTTTTGCCATGTTGCATGCCCTTTCCGTAAGCAGAAAGAATAGCAGACCCCAGGGCTCGCATTTTGGGGAGCATTGCGTTTCGCGGACAGGTACGACAAACTGCTTGTGAAAGAACGGTGGAGAGGGAAGCAATGAACATCGTTCGCATTCGACTCGCGAGTATGGTCCTGCCTGCATTGGCGGCAGCCGCGATACTTCAGGCACAGTCAAAATGGGGAATCAGCGCCGATGGCCAGGTGGCGTGTGTAATTGTGAATGGCGCAGCCTGCCTGAACAGGCCCGTGTTTACGGCCACCTGGAAGACCACAAGAGTGGAGACTCTGCCGGACGGTAAGCAAGTTACGCACATCAGCGGCCTGAAGTTAGCCCAGGACGCGCTGGGTCGGCTCTACAAGGAGACTGATCTTGAGTCTCCTGAATTCAGTGCATCTCCCTCCCAGCCGGAGTTCATTGCGAATGTGACCGATCCGCCGGACAACCTGTCCATTGATTGGAATTCCGGCAGCAAGGTGGCAAAAGTGTTTCATGGTCCGGAGAGAGGTGAGAGGCCGCGCGCACAGGAGTCTTCCGTGCTCTCCGCGCCGGTGCGTACGGATGCGATTCCTGTGCCGCCTATTCGGGTGACACAAGGTAGCGGGCCGGAGGATTTGGGCACTCGGACCATTGGCGGCATGGAGGCCAGAGGAACACGCTATGTGCAGGTGATTCCGGCGGGAGCGGCGGGCAATAAGAAGCGGATTTCGATTGTCACAGACAGATGGTATGCAATCAATTTCGACATTGAAGTTCTTCGCGTTACGGATGATCCGCGCTATGGGAAGATCACTACTGAGTTGACCAGTCTCGATCGCGATGAGCCCGACCCAGCGCTGTTTCAGCCACCTGACGGTTATCAGGTTGTGGATGTTTACCCTGGCGCTCAGGGACAGTCTGCAGGAGAAGGAAAACGGCCGATCGGCTTTTAAATTCTGTCTCCAAGACGCCTGTTACGCAGCCACTTGGCCACGCCCAGTGCGAGCAGCAAGCCGCCGAAGGGCAGGCACATGAGTGCGACGATGAGTGCGAACCATCCGCCGTTGGTGTGCGCGCCAGTGCGCGTGAAGCCACCCAGGACAGTTTCAAGCAGAATGGCCGCAAGCAGGCCCGTACCCACCATGGAACCGCCCCAGCGGAGCAGTTCGCGCGTGCCGTCATTTGGCATTGAGCTGGAATTGGCTGCGGTGGAAGAAGGCGTGCGGCTTGCCGGCATTTTCTTCAGGACCCCATGGCCAGGCGCAGCATGACGTAGGTGATGACACCGGTGACCGAAACGTAGAGCCAGAGCGGGAAGGTCCACTTGGCGACCTTGCGATGCGAGGGAATGCGCCCGGTAAGCGAGAAGAAGAAGGTGACCAGCACGAGCGGCAGCGCAATGACAGCAAGGACGATGTGGCTGGCGAGCAGCGGCAGGTACACCATGCGGTACGCCGCGTGCACGGGATAACGCACGTCTCCGTGCAGCGCGTGGTGAAGGATGTAGCTGACCAGGAACAACGACGAGAAGACGAACGCCGTGATCATGGCGGCGCGGTGCGCCTTGATGTTGTGCGATTTGATGAACGTGAAGCCGATGAGCAGTGAAACCGCGGCCAGGCCGTTGAGAACGGCGTTCAGTGCGGGAAGAAATGCATACTCTGTGCTCGATGCCGCGGCAGGATGAATGTAAATGAGCCAGAAGAGAAAGAGCGTGGCTGCCGCGCTGATAACCAGAATGGCGGCAATGGCGCCGCGCGTGCCTGACTGCGAATTGGAAGATGAGGCAATCGTGGTCATGAGAACTCTAGTGCGTAACGGTTGCGCTGAGCATCAGCGTGGTGAGCAGAACGGGTAGATAAATCACGCTGACTTTCATGAGGTCGCGCGCGATCATGCGGTTTTCTTTGGGATCGGGAGTACGCAGAATGCGTGTAAAGCGAATGGTGTAGGCGAGGTAGAAAAGTCCGAGAACGACTGCGAAGACCGCATAAACAGGGCCTGCAATGCCGAGCTTCCACGGCGCGAGGCTGACAGGAATCATGAGCACGGCGTAAAAGAGGGCTTCAACGACAGTGGAGAGGCCGTCCGGCTGCACAACAGGCAACATGCGAATGCCCGCGCGGCGGTAATCGTCGCGGTACATCCACGCGATAGCCATGAAGTGAGGGAACTGCCAGACGAAAAGAATGGCAAAGAGCGCGACGGCAGGCCACTCGATGCGGCCGCGTGCGGCGGTCCAGCCAAGCATGGGGCCCATAGCGCCGGGAAATGCGCCTATAAACGTCGCAAGCGTGGTGACGCGCTTCAGCGGCGTGTAGACGGCGACATAAGTAAACGCCGTGAGTAACGCCAAAGAAACTGTGAGCAGATTGGTGTGCAGCAGCAACCACCACGCTCCAAGAAACAGTGCGCCGAGACCGGCAAGAATGCCTTGTACGAGTGAGATGCGGCCGGAGGGCAGTGGGCGGTCGGCGGTGCGCGGCATGAGGGCATCTATGGAGCGCTCGAGCGCCTGGTTGAGTGCGCCCGCGCCGGCGGAAACAAGGCCGATACCGACAAGCGTATCGAGAAGGCCGCGCTGAACGCTGGAAATGCCCGATTGCATGGAGCCCAGGTAGAAGCCGGCCCACCCGGTGATGATGACCATACCGGTGACACGGACCTTGAAGAGCTCGCGCAGATCGTGAATCAGGGTGGCAGTGGTGCCGGGACTTGGAGCGTGCAGGCCCGCATGTGCATGAGGTGTATGGCTTTCCTCGGGATGGGAGGCAAGCGACTCAGGGTGTGCGGCCTGTGATGCGGGAGTCATGCTGAGATCGAAGGGTGAGCATGCTCGACGATTCCGCGTTGCAGGCTCGTTTCTATGATACCAAGCGGGTATCTCAGGTTGCGTTTTACAGATTTGACGATGCGACAATTGCGCTGGCCACCTGGGAGGGCGTGAGCCGGTCCACGACGATGGAGACGTGCGCGGTACGGTAGAGAGGCAGGCGGCGCGTGTAGCGCGCCTCAAGGTTGACACGGTCGGCGAGGACGGGACGCGTGCCTTCCGTGCCGCCGCAGCGCAGCAGTGTTGTGGCAAGTTCAACTTCAAGATGAACCAGAAGTGTGCCAGGCGATTCAAGCAGAAGCGTGCGGGTTGGCTCGGACTCGATAGCGCCGCCTCCGAGGGCGAGCACGAGATGGTCTTCGGCGGAGAGCCGTGCGATAGTCGATTGTTCCTGTGTGCGGAAAGCAGCTTCGCCTTTTTGCGCGAAGATTTCGGATATCTTCATGCCTGCATCGGCTTCAATCACGTCGTCCACATCGACAAAGCGCCAGCCGAGATGGCGTGCGACAAGCGGACCGACGGTGGATTTGCCGGAGCCCATGAAGCCGGTGAGGACGATGCGTTTTGTGGGTGGCGTCTGCTGGCTGGATGCGTGCATGGGAAGTGACAGGGCGCGCTCTGTGCGTGCCGTCTTCCAGTATAGGCAGTGGATCAGGCCAGCGTCATGACGATGGCGCCGGCAGTGATGAGCAGGCCGCCAATGACAGCAGTGGTATTGAGCTTTTCGCCAAGCAAAAACCAGGCGAGCACCATGACGAGAGGCACGCTGAGCTTGTCGAGCGGAGCCACGCGCGAAGCGGGTCCGAGTTGCAGAGCGCGAAAGTAGCAGAGCCACGAAAGGCCAGTGGCAATGCCGCTGAGCGCGAGATAGAGCAGGGTGCGGCGGTCGAGATCGCGCAGTTCGTCATGCTTGCCAAGGGCGAGAGCGATGGCCCAGGTGAAGACGACGACTACGCTGGTGCGCACGGCGGTGGCGAGGTTGGAGTCCACGTGCGCGACGCCAACCTTGGCGAGCAGGGCGGTGGCGGCGGCAAAGACGGCGGCGAGAACCGCCCACAGTATCCAGGATCCAATCCACGAAGCAGTACCTGTCATGGCGTACATCCTATACGCGAAGCGAGCCGCGTGGAATATAACCGCTACACTCAGTAGGGTGAGAACAGGCCGAGCCAGCAGAACAGCCTTACGTGTCGCCATTCGCCGTGCGGCGCACCAGTTGATGGAAGAGCCAAAGATTCTGGACGATCCCATCGTCCTGCGCCTGCTGGGGGCGGGATACGAGAACGATCTGGAACGCGCATCGCATCCTGTGGCGCGCGATTTTCGCGCCTTTATGGCTGTGCGGAGCCGCTTTGCGGAAGATTTGCTGGCGGAGTCGGTTGCCGGCGGGCTGACACAGTATGTGGTGCTCGGCGCTGGGCTCGATACATTTGCTTATCGCAATCCACACGCGAATCTGCGGATTTTCGAGGTAGATTTTCCTGCCACGCAGGAATGGAAGCGGGCCAGGCTGGCGGAGGCGCGCATTGCAGAGCCTGAGAATCTCACTTTTGTGCCGCTGGACTTTGAGCATCACACCCTTGCCGAAGGATTGGCCGAAGCGGGATTCGATTTCACGCAGCCTGCATTCTTTGGCTGGTTGGGAGTCGTGCCCTACCTGACAATGGAGGCGATTCGCACGACCCTCACAACGATTGCCGCCCTGCCGGCGGGGAGCGGCGTCTGCTTCGATTATGGCCTCGACCCGGAAACTCTGAACCCTTTGCAAAAGCGTGTGCTGGAGGCGCTGTCCGCACGCGTGGTGGCGGCGGGCGAGCCATTCCGCAGCTTCTTTGTGCCGGAGAAACTGGAGCGGTTGTTACATGAGACCGGATTTACGCGCGTGCGTCATGCCGATTCGACCGCATTGAATGCGCTTTACTTCGATGGCAGGACAGACAAATTGAGACTGTCGAAGGAATCGATTGGCCAGATGGCAGCTGCATGGGTGTAAGCGCTCATGTTTGAAACGGGGACGGTCGACTAGGATGGAGTTATGCGTGCGCTTGCTTCTCTACTGCTGACGGCCATTTTGCTTCCGCTGGCTGGTTGCGGTTATCACACATTGGGCGCAGCTACGCATCTTCCGCCGGATGTGGCGACGCTCGCAGTGCCATTGTTCAAAACGCGTACGGAGACCTATCACACTGAAACTGTGCTGACGCAGGCAGTAATTCACGAGTTCGCCGCGCGGACACGGCTGCGTGTGGTTCCGGATGACGGTGCGAACGCGGATGCGGTTTTGCGCGGAACGATTCTGAAGGAGACGATGACTCCGCTGACGTACAACACCACCACACAGCAGTCATCCAGCTATCTGGTCACGATGGTGATTGCGGTGAAGCTGACCGGGCGCGACGGCAAGGTGCTCTACAAGAACAACCACTACGTGTTCAGGCAGCAGTACCAGTCGACGGCCGATCTATCCACGTTTCTGGATGAAAGTCCCGCGGCGATAGATAGGCTTTCGCGTGATTTTGCGCGATCTCTGGTTGCGGATGTGATTGAGGGGTCGTAGGCCGGCTTCATGATAGATGCCCGGTTGTTTTTTGGAGAAGCTCCAGGGAAATTGCCGGAAATTGATGACGGCGCAGAGTGGAGAGACTCTGCGCCGTCCAGCGTTGCAGGGGGAGGGAGCAACGTTGTTTTTCAGGTTGCCGCCCGAGATTCGGCTTCCTGAAATGGCGCCACCCGAGGCATGGGATGCCGCCGATCTTCCTGTGGAGTTCCGTGTCTCCAAAGGAAGGGTCCGGGGGGTCCAGACGAGGCTCAGTCTAGCGTTGTATGAGTCCCGCATCAATGGCAAAACGATGAAATGAGCACTATCGTGCCTGTTACGGGAGTCCAACATGCGCAGGGTGCAAATAGGTATTACTTCTGTGCCTCCCCGCGTGGCCAGCAGGCTGATTTGTGCTGCAAATGCGGATGTTGCGGGCATTGTGCACTCTGGCAACCGCCCTGTTTCTCACAGTGGCAATTGTGGGTATGGGACGGTATTCTGGAGCCGCATGAACCAGTCACTGCGCTCAGAATATGGGACCAAGAGGGGTGTGCTCGCATGAGTACCTCACGTTGGGGCGCAGGTTTCTCTGCGGTGAGCCGCTTTGTGGCGGAGATGGAAGAGGCAGGCTCGGGTTCCGGCTCCGTGCAGCCTGGTTATGTACTGGCAGGCGACGAGATTTTCCTCTACGAAAAGTGTCGCGCGGCAGTACTGAAGGCATTCGTGCCGGACGAGCTGCGGGACTTTTGTCTTTCGGATTTGGATTTGAGTTCCACATCGATTTTTGAAGTGCTGGATCGCGCGCAAACGCCGTCATTAATGGCGCCCTTTCAGGTGATTTTTGTGCGTAATATCCGGTCACTCTACACGCGCGGCGCCAAGAAAGAGGAGTTTGCCGCGCTGGAGCGCTACTTCAAGTCTCCGAATCCGCAGGCACTCTTGTTGTTCGTCGCAGACTTCATTCGCATTCCATCGGACACGCGGCGCATGGAGATGGACGACAAGAATCGCTTCGAGCGCATTCGCGAGACGCTGGGTGAGTACTGCGGCGTGGTGGAACTGGCGCGCGTGCATGAGGAAGATGCGATGCGGTGGGCGATGGCGACGGCGCAGCAGCAGGAGACGAAGCTTGAGACCGATGCTGCGCGTGAGCTGGTGGATGCGCTGGGCGCGGATATGATGCTCATCTCATCTGAACTCGAGAAGCTGCTGCTCTACACACTCGGGAGAGGACGCATTACGCTGGGCGACGTGGAGACGATGGTTCTGGGCGCAAAGCAGCGCTCGCTCTACGAACTCACCGATGCGATCAGCTCACGGAATCGTGCGCGCGCATTGGCGCTGCTTCACGGACTGCTGAATAGCTCCGACGCAGGCGAAGATGCGGCCATCGGGCATCTGTATATGCTGGCGCGGACGTTCCGGCAGATGCTGGTGATTCTGGAAAAGAATGTGCGCGATTCCCGGGCGATCTGGCAGGCCCTGTGGCAAGGCTTTCGCATGCCGCCGTTCGCGGCGGACGATCTGATTCGCCAGGCGCGCCGCTACAAGAGCCGCCGTGAACTGACGCGCGCACTGCGGCTGATTGCGCGTGCCGATCTGGAGTTGCGGTCTTCGCCGCCCGACAAGCGGCTGGTGCTTGAGAGGCTTGTCTACGAGCTTGCCGGTGAGCCGAAACCCGAAGCGCCGTTGTGGGCTCCGACGCAGTTATCGTTCGAAGTGTAAAGGCATTGCATGCGGCGGACACTCGCCTGTAAGGGATTCAGGAGAGCAAATTGCCATGATTGTGTGCCCGAACTGAGGGTCGATGGCGAGGAGATTGTGGCCGTTTTTGCGCGGTAAGCGGTGAGTGGAGCACATGGCCGGATCAATCCGGTAGTTTGAGGGCGGAAAAGCGAGCTCTTTGCAGCCAAAGGCGTTGCGCAACCCCTGACCAATAAGCGAAATTTGCCCAAATTTGGCATTGCATACGGCCGTTCCGTTACAACAAGTTATTCGAGGATGATTTCAGGCTGGGGTTCGTGCCCGCGCGTGGTAAGAATGATCGCCGCGCCGAGAATGAGTGCGCCGCCCACCCAAGCGAAGGGGCCCAGGTGCTCGCCGAGGAGCTTTACGCCGAGAATGGAGCCCAGCGCCGGCTCAATATTGAGAAAGACGCCTGCACGCGATGCGGGCACATGATGAATTCCCCAATTCCAAAGAAGTGTCGTGGTGGCAGTGCAGGCCAGTCCACCAATAGCAAGCGCAATCCAGGCTGTCATGGAGATGTGCGCGAAGGGCGGCGGTGCGCCATGCACGGGGAGCACAGGGGAGAGCAGCCATGAGCCCAGCACCCACACAGCGAGCATGAGCGATCCCGAAAGAATGGTGTATGCGGTTACGACCGGCGGGCTGTGCGTCTCCATCAGCTTTTTGCTGAGCAACACCCAGGCCAGCGCGGTGATGAGCGAAAGCACGACGAGCAGGTCGCCGGTGAGCGTAGGATGTTCAGGGCCGGTGCGGCCATGCTGATTGCCGGAGACGATCAGCACCACGCCGACGGTGGAGCCCACGAGCGCGGTCCAGCCGATTTTGTCCAGGCGTTCGCCGGCGAAAATCGCCGCAGCAACGCCGAGCAGCACAGGCATGGAACCGACCATGAGCGAGGCGTGGCTCACCGTGGTGCGCGCCAGGCCATGAAACTGGATAAGGAACTGGACGGGGATGCCGAAGAATGCGGAGAGAAGCAGGAGCTTCAGTTCATAGCGAGTGAGGTGGACGCGGCGCATATTGACGAGCGCAACCGGCAGCATTCCCAGACACGCGAACGCAAAACGATAGAGCACCATGTATTCGACGCTCATTTCGTTCAGCGCCAAACGTCCAAAGTAAAACCCTGTGCCCCACAGCGTTCCGGCCAGCGCACAGGCGCTGTAGCCAAGAAAGAGGAGGCGTACCTTTGTCTTGCCGGAGGTCATTCTGATTCCTACTGTCGCATACGGCAGGGCCGTGACTGCTCTCACGCTGTTCAAGCCCGTTTCCATCGTAGACAATAGCTATCGATGACGGTTTGGAAAGCACAAGGCTGGCAGGTTAAGGTGCAGAGCATCCACCGTCTCATGTACTCATGCGCGGTCCGGCGGCAAGGGACTGCGCGGCATCGCATTTTCGCCTACGCACTGCTCCTTTGCGTGGTTCTTGCTCTGGTATCCGCTCCATTTGCGCGAGCCGGCATGCGCAAGAAGAAAGCGAAGACAGCAACGGAGCCGCCGCCTTCTTTTGTGCAGCCTTCACAGAAGCCCGCGTTATCGATTTCCGTCGACGACTTTGGCTTTGCCTCGCCGGGCGCGCTCTATCAGGGGTTGCGCTATACCTTTGTCTCGCTCGATTTTCTGGATGACACGCATCTGCTTTTTACGTTTCGTGTTCCCGGACTTCTGCGCCGGCAGGGGGACGACAGTGACGAAGAGCCGCGCAAGATTCGCGCTCTGGTTCTCGCGCTGCCTTCCGGTTCCGTGCAGACAGAGACGCTCTGGACCCTGCATGGCCATGAACGCTACTTGTGGATGCTGGACAGCGGACGTTATCTGATTCGCGACGATAGCAAGGTCTTTGAGGGAGACGGGAGTCTCGGGCTCAAGCCGTTGTTTCATTTTCCGGGGCCCGTCACATGGATGGAGATGGACCCTGCGCAGCAGTATCTCGTGACCGATTCCTACGAGCCGAGAAAAACAGTTGCCCATGAGGGAGATGTTGAAAGCCCGGAGACCGCGCAGGCAAGCATGACCTCGGATGCTCCGGCATCGTTAGGCGACCCGCGGTATGTGGTGCGTATTCTCGAGCGGGGATCGGGGAAGGTGATGCTGGTGAGCCGCACTCGCGCCACCGTGCATCTGCCCATCAATCACGAGGGGTATCTGGAAGCCTTGCGGGGCAGGGAACACGAGTGGGTGCTGAACTTTAATTACTTCACAGGCGGCAATCGCATTGTGGGGAGGGTGGACTCTGACTGCGCGCCTTCACTCGATTTTCTCGCGCCGGAAACGTATGTGGCCACCGGATGCGACAGCAGGGATGGCCGCGCGTACATGGCGCTGAATATGGAAGGCCGGCGGCTTTGGGAGGTGGACTCCCCTGCGACTCAGGTGTGGCCGCGTCTGGTCCGCGGGCCAAACGGACTGCGATTCGCCATCGAATCGCTTGTGGTCACGCAGGCGGTCAATGCGCTGCAGCCGCTGAGCTTCGATGCTGTGAAAGGGCAGCTTGTGGAAGTGTTCGATACGGCAACAGGAAAGCAGCTTCTGACGGCTCCAGCCGATCCGATTCTGGACGGAGGCGGCAACGTGGCGCTTTCTCCTTCAGGGAACAAGGTTGCGGTTCTGAATCAGGGTTCCATTCAGATTTATCTCCTTTCCGGTCCGCAACCGGCATCCGGAACCACAAGGGGTGCCTCTGGTAAGTAACCACTGCAAATAGGGGGTGGGCACTGCTGGGAGCCACATGTACACTGGGGCAGCGGGGGAAGAATTGTGTCCACGGCGGTAATTCAATATCTGGCTGCGGCAATTACCGATCGGGGACGTAAACGCCCCTCCAATGAAGACGCTTTCGGATATTCAGTCGAGGATGGCGTTTTTCTGGTGTGCGATGGCATGGGCGGCGCCGCCGCAGGTGAAGTGGCCAGTTCACTTGCCGTCGATGAAATCCTGAAGCAACTGGACCATACCAACGGCCACGGCAAGCTCTCTCCTCCTCGCGCGGCAGAACAGGCCATCATGGCCGCCAACGACAGCATCTACGACCGCGCGCAGCGCAATCGCAAGCTCAGCGGTATGGGCACCACCATGGTGGCGCTGGTCACGCGCGACCGTCATGCATGGCTGCTCAATATTGGTGACAGCCGCGGGTATCGTCTTCGCAAGGGAAATCTGGAACAAATTACGCTTGACCACTCGCTCGTGGAAGAACAGGTGCGCCTGGGCCGCATGAGCCGCGCAGAGGCGCTGCGTTCCCCGCTGCGCAATGTGATCACGCGAGCGCTGGGCACGCAGAATCGCGTGACACCCGACATTTTTGAGATGGATGCCGAACCGGGCGATCTTTTTCTGCTGTGTACAGACGGCCTGACCCGCGAACTCTCGGACCGGGACATTGAAGCCATTCTGCTTTCCAATCTCTCGCTGGAAGAGGCATGCAGCCGCCTGGTGGAAGACGCAAAAAAAGCCGGCGGCCACGACAACATCACCTGTCTGCTGATTCGCGCGGAAGCCTGATTATTCAAGGACTTTCGCAATCGATTGCGGTGCTGTGCCGAGCCTTCTTTCCCTACGGCGCATAAAGAAAATCCTCACGCTCATATAAAGATCTTTACGTGATTCCTTATTGCGTCTTTATTCGCCCTGCCTAAACTAGACGAAAGCCAAAGATTGCCATTCAACAGCCCGAGTACGGTTCTTCAATCCTGCTGATCGGCATTCAATTGGAATTGCAACGCAGATTGTGAGCTGCACAATCCTGATTGCTGCTCACGCTACGGTCCTGTAGCTTCGCATCTGCGCTTTCGTTTGAGATTCAACAATTCCGGCTCGACTGTTTGCTGCAACCGCGGTTGTGCAGGCGTACGCACACGTGTACCC
>DASZRJ010000063.1:0-428638 GCA_035550015.1 Occallatibacter sp.
GTCGCGTTTTCAAGCTTGATGGCGAGCGGTTCTGCAAGGCCGGGCACCATGCGGAATCCGGGGCTGTGGGTGAGGACGATAACGGGCTTTGAACCGAGGGAATGGAGTTGACGCGCCTGCTCCTCACTCGTGCGGACGTCGATGTGCTCAGGATTCTTGTTTGGATCTGACTGGATGGTGGTGAGGAATGTGTAGGCATCAGTGAGGACTTTGGGTTCATTGGGCGCGCGTGGCGGAAGCAGACTTAGCCAGATGTTGAATTGATCAGGGTGCGTGGTGGAGACGAGAACGAGTCCGGCTACTTTGGATGGATAGAGGCCGGCAAAGACCTGTGCATTGAGGCCGCCGAGGGAGTGGCCGACGATGAGATAGGGGCCCTGGAGGCCAGCAACTTCAAGCGCGTGCAACTCATCTGCGGCGGAGTCGGCGCTGGTGATGACCGGCTTGGGATTGGGGTCGCTGGCGCCGAGGCCGGCGCGGTCATACAGGCAAATGCGCGTGACGGCCGCTACTTTGGAGGCAATCTGCGACCAAGCGTCGTCTTCGACGGGCGCCGTACCCAATCCAGCATCGACAACGACAGTGGGATATCCGCTGCCCTGACAAGCAAGACGAATGTTGCGGCCATCAACGTCGAACTTTCCATCGGGTGCCTGGGCCGGAATTGATGCTGAAAAAGCAAGGAGTACGAGAAATCCGAGTGCTGATTGAAATGGTTTCGCGATGAGCATGTCTGCCTATACAACGGACGAGACGGTGCGATGTTTCATGTGGTCGTGAAAATATGACTTTTTTTGAACGGCGGTCGTTTCTGGGTCATCAAAAACGGGCACACGGACTACAGGCATACATCTGCAGCAGTTGAGCAATGGCTGTGCCATCGATTGTGATGGCCGTCATACGATGGTTTCCGGATGAGCAATGAGAATAAGGAGTCGTGCCACGATTTTTGCAATCGTGCTATTCTCCGGTTTCTGACTGAGAGCAGGTTCTCTGGTAAGGAGTGGGCGTGGGTGTACTGAGCAGAATTGGGGTTGCACTGGATTCCGATCTTCTTGAGCGTTTTGACTATTTCATTGCGCGACTGGGCTACACAAACCGCTCTGAGGCGTTTCGCGACCTGATTCGGGATCGCCTGGTTGCCGAGCAGACAGCGACTCCAAACGCGACAGTGGTGGGCACGGTGACACTGATCTACGACCACCATGCGCACGGCGTAACGGAGAAGCTAACCGAGCTTCAGCATGCTCAGCATGAACTGGTTGTCTCGACCAGCCATGCACATCTGGACCACGATTCGTGCCTGGAAGTGCTCATCGTCCATGGAAAAGCACGGCAAGTTGAGGAATTTGCAGGCCGCCTGATTGGCCTGAAGGGTGTGCAGCATGGGCGTCTGGTGATGACAACTGCACAGCCCGCACCCGGAAAAGCCCGTCACAGAAGCGGGAAACCACACACACACTGATGCCTGGCATCGATTTTGGGAGGGTATTTTTGTGAAATCCAGTAACACGAAATTTATATTCGTAATACTGATCGCAACTGCGAGCGTGCAGGCAGTGTCTCTGAGCAGGGCAGCACCGGCGTTTGCACAAGAGGAAAGTGCGCATGCCACCGTCACGAGAGATCCGGAACAGCCCATCGCATTGACAGGAGTTGTGGTTGACGCCTCCGGCGCGGCGATTGGCGGAGCGACGGTACAGGTATACAGCGCGAGCGGTGCCGTGTTGAGAACGGCGCAGACGGACAGAAATGGCGCTTTCACAATCTCAGGACTTGCGGAGGGAGACTACCAGCTTGCAGTGACCAGCGCGGATTTCGAGTCCAGGACGTTAACTGTTCATGCAGGGTCCACGAATGCGCGAACGCCGCTGCACATCACTCTGGCTGTAAGCGGCGTGAGCACGACCATCCATGTGCAGGGCCGGGAGGATGACCTGATTGGCGTTGCCGATTCCGCCACCGAAGGAACAGTGGGCGCACGGGAGATCGAGGATCGCCCGATTCTCCGTTCGGGAGAAGTTCTGGAAACGGTGCCCGGCGTGATGATTACGCAACATGCCGGCGGCGGCAAGGCCAACCAGTATTTTCTGCGCGGCCTTAATCTCGACCACGGTACGGATTTCGCGGTGTTCATTGACGGCATGCCGCTGAACCTGCCCACGCACGCGCACGGCGAAGGCTACTCGGATATGAACACAGTGATTCCTGAGTTTGTGCGGAGGGTGAACTACGAGAAGGGTCCCTACTACGCGAATGTGGGCAACTATGGCTCCGCGGGAGCTGCACATCTGGAGTTTTTCAAGACGCTGACGCGCAACTTCTTCCAGGTGGAAGGCGGCATGTATGGCTATGGGCGAGCCGTATTCGGCGCATCGCACAAATTAGGCACGGGTAATTTGCTTTACGGCGGAGAGGCATATCACGACGATGGCCCGTGGACGCATCCGGACAATTATTTCAAGTTCAACGGACTCGTGACGTATAGCCGAGGCAGCGATGCCGATGGATTGAGCATCACGGCGCGCGGCTATCACGGGACATGGCACTCGAGCGATCAGATTGCCGCGGACGCCGTGCCGCTGGTGGGATTCTTCGGCACGTTGAATCCGACGGACGGGGGCCACTCGCAGCGTTACAGCATGCAGGCTGAAGTGCACCGGCAGACGAGAAATTCTCTGTCGATGGCGATGATGTACGGGTTCTATTACGATCTCGACCTGTTTTCCGATTTCACATACTTCCTGACAGACACAACACGCGGCGACCAGTTTGAACAGAAAGACAGACGCTGGGCAGTGGGGCTGGATGCACACCACACGATTTTCAGCGAATGGTTTGGCCGGAAGATGGCAAACACGGCCGGTGTGCAGGTGCGGAATGATTGGATTCACAACGGACTCTTTCAGGCGGCGAACCGGGTACGCATGGAGAAGACCGATTCCGCCACCGGCAATCCCCTGCCCGCCACCACACAGGAGGATTTAATCAGGGATACTCAGGCGGGTTTTTATGCGGAAAACAGAATCGAGTGGGCAGAGAAATTCCGCTCGGTGGCGGCACTACGGGGCGACCTTGAATATTTCGATGTGACCAGCCTGGTAACTACGGTAAATTCGGGCACAGCTTCCAAGTGGCTGCCGAGCCCGAAGCTAGGTTTGATTTTCGGCCCGTGGTCCAACACCGAGTTGTATGTACAAGGCGGATTCAGCTTTCACAGCAACGACGGGCGCGGCACGACACAAACAATTCAACCGGTTTCAGGAGAGAACCCATACCCCGATACACCAGCAGACAAGATTCCTGCTCTCATTCCGACAAAAGGCGGAGAAATCGGCGTGCGCACAGTGGCTCTCCCCCATTTGCAAAGCACGCTTTCAGTCTGGTATCTCCACAGCGCGTCTGAACTGCAGCAGAGCGGCGACACGGGAGGTACGACTGCCTCGCGGCAACCAAGCAATCGCTATGGAATTGAATGGACGAACTATTACATGCCGGTTACCCACCTTGCGTTTGATTTCGACCTTGCAAACTCGAAGGCGCTTTTTACGGCGATCGACGAGGATGATGCCGCGCCAGACAGCGCAGGCGGCAAGCGGGTACCAGAAGCGGTTGGTTTGGTGATTGCGACGGGCGTTGCCTTGCACGATTACAGAGGACTTTCGTCGGGTTTGCGACTGCGGTATTTCGGTCCACGCGATTTAACTTCGGACAGGCTCTATCGCTCAAGGGCGACGGCACTGGTGAACGGAGAGGTGGGCTACGAGATTGGCGAAAAGTGGCGCATTTCCGCCGAGTTTTTGAATGTGCTGAACCGCAGCGACCACGACATCGACTATGCATATGAGTCGCGCATTACGCCAGCAGCAGCACCGGCTTTTACGGATGTCTTCCATCCTGTGGAACCGTCCCAGGTACGGTTCTGGCTGAAAAGAAGTTTTTGACAGGCGTTGCGATCAGGAGGGATGGCGGGCGTAGAGGAGAAATTCCTGGTTGCCTTCAGCACCGGTGATGGGCGAGGAAATGGTTTCGACAACGGACCAGCCAAGTTCGCGGAGGCAAGCGGCGACTTTGTCGATGGCAAGTTGATGCGCGGCAGGATCGCGGACAATGCCGCCTTTACCGACGTGCTCGCGCCCGGCCTCAAATTGCGGCTTGACGAGCAGAACTGCTTCGCGGAGAGCAGGAGCCGCGGCGAAGATGGGGCCGAGGATGAGCGTGGCCGAGATGAAGGACACGTCCATGACGAGAAGCGTGAGCGGTGGGTCGGCGAGTGAGCCGGGTTCGAGCAGACGCGCATTGGTGCGCTCGAACAGAGTGACGCGAGAATCGGTGCGGAGTTTATGCGCGATCTGGCCGAAACCGGTGTCGATGGCGGTGACATGAGAGGCACCGTGCTGGAGGAGGCAGTCAGTGAAGCCGCCGGTGGATGCTCCGACGTCGAGACAGGAACGGCCTGCAACTTCGATGGGCCAGTGCGTGAGCGCGCCAGCGAGCTTAAGTCCGCCGCGGGAGACGTAAGGCATATCGTCGCCAAGAAGGCGGAGTATGGCTTCTGATGGGACGGATGCGCCAGGCTTATCTATCTTCTGCTCATTGACGAGGATGCGGCCAGCAAGGATGAGCGCGCGAGCCCGTTCGCGGCTGGGAGCGAGATTACGCTCAACAAGAAGAAGATCGAGACGCGATTTGGGCGAGGCAGCCATCAGGCAAGACCACTTTCAGGCGCAGATACACAGGATGGTGACGCGGCAGGCAGCAGAAAGGGCCACTTCCTGCGGAGGAAATGGCCCTTTAGAACTGCGCTTTGAAGCACCATGCTAGGGCAGAGTCTGGCTCTGGCACTGCGCCAGCGTTGGTGTAGTGATGCCATTGTCGGCCATGACATTGTCCGGCAAGTAGCAGGGCTCTCCGTACCCCGGAACGCGACTGGTGCTGATGTAGTTGCCGCTGATGCCGTCCTGATTGCCAGTACGCACATCCATGATGTTGCCCTGGACAAGGACGGTGGTATCGACAACATCCTGATCCGTGCTGATGACGGTGAGGTACGGGCTATCCGGAGAAGCGACGTAGACCTTACCGTAGAGCGAGTTGGAGATGGAGACCACGGTGCGCGGATGTCCGACTACGGCCAGGGTCTTTTCCACCGAGTGGCTGCTGAGATTGACGATCGTTACGGTGCCGTCGGACTGATTAGCCGAGTAGGCACGAGAACCGTCGTAGAGTGCGGTGACGGAGGCTGGATGGCTACCGACAGGAATAGTAAACGTGGTGCCGAAGGTATCGCTGTCATTGCCGTACTCGTCGAGGCTGACATCAATAACGCTTATGGTGCCGCCATCGTAGTCCGCAATGACCAATTGGCTGGTGGCAGCGTTGTACTCGGCATAGACGGGACCAGCGACGGTGGGTGCGTTTGCGCCCGTAAGGCCGGCGGTGGTGGACAGAGGCAGCGACGGATGGCAGGTAACGGTGCGGCCACTCTGGCTGACGAAGGGTGTGCAGGCATCAAGCGTGTTGTTCTGGCTGTTGATGACGGTAATGGTGTCATCGCCGCGATTGAGAACAAACAGGCGCTTTCCGTCCGTTGACTCCACACCAAAGACCGGGCAACGACCCACAGGAATGGAAGCGGACACCGAGTAGCTGCTGGTTTCCATGGCTGTGGCGGTACCGATGGGACCCGTGGTGGGCGAAAGGTTGCACTGCATTGCGCTTGTGGTTGCGCCCTGGCTGATGGCGTAATTGCGCTGCCCGGCAATGCTGGGACCGATGATGGTGACGGGGTTCTGTGCAACCGGGATGGCGAGCTTAAAGGTCTCAGGGCTTCCAGTAAGAACGTCGCTCACACTGTTATTGAGATTTGCGGTCCACATGCCAGCGGAAGGCGTGAAGATATTCACGGTTTCCGCGGCGGCTGGAAGAGTTGAATAGGTGATGTACTTCTGCTGGAGGTTGGAGGTGGCAGGAAAATTGGTCACCGTTCCATCGCTGTTGAGCGTATAGCCGGAACTTCCAGCTTCATCGAGACTGAAGGCGATGGGATTCAGGCCGACCTCTGCTGTGGCCATGATGGTATCGCCCGAATAGTCAATGATGGTGGCGATGCCGTTGGAGGAAGCCGACGGCGACGAAATGACGACAGCGTGGCCATTCGGCTGCTGCGCCGGACCACTGGGGTTGATGGGGGTGACGACGGGCCGGTAACCGGCGCCGCAACCCTGAACCAAAGCGGCGATGGTCAGTGCCGCTCCTACTTGCACCAATCGCACACGCGCCTGGCCTGAAGGGAAAGAAAAAAGACTCATTCCGATATGTTCCTGCTTACCTGCTGATTGTAAATCAGCGAGCCCGGTGCAGCGGCGCGCCGGGAGCCAATGCCATTTACATGCAGAGAACCCCTGCGCATTAGACTGCCGAGACGCAAAATCAGTAGTGTATGGAGGACCGATTCAAACAAACTGAAATCAGCCCCCCATACCTGTGGCACGAGACGAGCAGCGCAAGATCAGTTCTCTGCGCCAACAATGTCGACAATTGCGCCGTCGGGCCCTGTCCATGCAGCGGTTCCTGTGTGTGTGAGTTTGCCTGAGGCGTTATTCCAATGCAGATGGGTGATGGAACCGGCGCCGTTTTCGTAGGCGTAGGTCATGCCGTCATCTGAGAAGAGAGTGAAGCTGGCATCGGCTCCGGAATAGATGCGAATTTTTGCGATGGACTGATGCTCATGGGTGCTTTCGACCTGCGAACCATACGGAATGATTGAACCAGCACGGACGAAGAGCGGAAGTGTATCGATGGGAGCGGAAACTTCAATGGTTTGTCCGCCATGGACGCGCTCGTTGGTCCAATAGTTGAACCAGTCAGTCCCAGCGGGCAGATAGACCTTGCGGCTGGTCATGCCCTGATCGGTGACCGGGGCGACAAGAAATGCAGGACCGAACATGTATTCGTCGCGGATGTCGGCGGTTTTGGGGTCGGCGGGGAAGGCAATGGGGAGCGCCTGCATGAAGGGCTCACCGGTTTGCCAGCTTTTGTAGCCGAGGGAGTAGATGTACGGCATGAGGTCATAACGGAGGCGTAGATATTTCTCAAGTATCAGTTCAGCCTGTTTACCGTAATTCCAGACATTATTGAACTTACGGCTACCGTGAGTACGAAAGATGGGCAGGAAGGCCGCGTACTCAAACCACCGCGTGTAGAGCTCGGGATAGTCGTCATAGCCGCCAACGTTGTCGCGGGCGTCAGAGGGATCGAGCAGGGGTGGATGCACCGGTTGATGGATGGCAGGAAGGTACTGCCAGCCGCCGGTATCATTCGACCAATAGGTGAAACCTGAAGCTGCAACATTCAGACCGGTAGGGATTTGGCGCTTCAGGGTATCCCAAGTGGGGTAAATGTCAGACGACCAGACGATGGTCCCATTGCTCTGCACACCAAGATAAGCATCGCGGGAGAGAATGAGAGCGCGCTCCTGCGGCTCGTCTTTGCGGAAACCGTCGTACAGGGCGCGCGTGTGGAAAAGCGGGTACACGTTGAAGTAGCGCGTTCCTGGTCCGATGTGGAAATAAGCTCCGTTGGGCGGCAGGTCAGGCTCGGTTTCGTCAGCCCAGAGTGAATCAAAGCCTTTGGAGAGGATATTTTCGCGGATGGTCTTCCAGTACCAGGCTGCGGCCTGTGGGTTGGTGGTGTCGATATCGGAGCCGGCGCGATCATAGGGTAAGCCGTCAATGGGTGTGCCGTCATCAAGGTGGATGAGCCAGCCGTTTTTCCGGAGTTTGAAGTAGTAGCGGGAGTTACGGGTGAAGCGCGGCCAAACGCTAATCATGGTTTCAAACCCCATATCGTGGAGCTGCTTGTTCATGGCGGCGGGATCGGGGAAGAACTTCGGATCGAAGTCGAACTGGCCCATTTGGGTGTAGTAGAACCAGTCGAGCACGATGACGTCTGCAGGAAGATGGCGATCACGATAACCTTTGGCGACCGAAAGCATTTCCTGCTGGCTCAAGTAACGCTGTTTGCACTGGATGTAGCCGTAAGCGGCTTTGGGCAAGAGATGGGTGGGACCACTGAGAAGTTTGTAGCCGGCAAACAGGCGCGCAGGTTCGGGTCCAGCAATAACAAAGAAGGACACGCGGTCGCCAACCTGACTGGAGAACTTGGTTTCTTCATTGAAGCCGGGTTCAATGGTGGTCTTGGAGGGATTATCCCAGAGGAGTGCGTATCCTCGGCTGGAGATCATAAAGGGGATGCACCAGGTGGGGGCGGCGGGTGCGAGGTAGTCGTTCCAGCAACGAATGGTGTGGCCGCGGAGGTCCAGAAAGCCTTCCTGATTCTGGCCTAGACCATAGTAGTGCTCGCCTGGAGGCGAGGTGAAGGTGGCTCCGACGGTGTAGAAAGGCGCATCGGGCGAGCGGCGATCGCGGTCGATGGATGCCGTGCCGTCTTTATGGTTGGGAACGGCCTGCGCCCAACCGGTGAGCTCGGTGAGTTCCCCGCCCTGAGGCGTGCGGAAGCTGATATGCGCACCGGGCGTGGAGCCGCCGAAGTATTTGGCGATGCTGGCGATGGTGGGTGGCAGCGGTCCGGTGTGTGGCTGGGGGCGATCAACGGCGACGACGAGCTGATCAGACTTATAGATGTCTTGCGTAGCGGTGTGAGATGCAGTCCAGCTCTGCGCATTGGGTTTGCCGGAGATTCCATAGCCGGGCGCGGAGAGCGCTGCGGGGCGCTTAAGGGCGAGCGTAACGCGGATGATATTAGGAGCGTATGGCTCGAGAACGATGGTCTCACCTTTGCGGTCGAGCACGAGATGCTGCGATACGGTTTGTGATGAAGCCAGCGCGGGAGAGATGGCAAAGGCAGCAACCAGGACGAGTGAGGCAAGACGAACGTTCATTTCGTACTCCATAGCAAACAATTGCGGCGGTGAATTTGCCGCGCACTGAGTGTAAATCGATTAAGTGCGAAGGCAAAGCGACGAGGCACAACAGGATGGCGCGCGCGATTCGAGATGCAAGATTGAGCGGAAGCAACAACGATTAGGATGAGACCGTGACGCAAACACCGTTGAAGTGGCAATCGAAGACCGTACTCCTGGCTGTTCTGCCTTATGTATGCGCGGCGCTGGTGGTGCAGGTGCACTTCTGGGTGTTGCAGGACTGGCCGGTGGCGGTATGGTCACTGGGATTGAGCGCGTTGCTGGGAGTGGTAGTCCTGGCGTTACGTGCAGCGGACCTGGGCGCGGCGGGGACGGGATTTGCGATTTCGGCGAGCGTGATGTTTTCAACGGCCTCACTGCCCTATGAGCCGTGGCGGACCGGGATGATGCCCGTGCTGACGGTTGCGCTTCTGACGCACCTGGCAACTCGTGTAGGGCGAGCGCGTAAAGAAGCACTGGGCACAGCCGAGGCAAAGAGCGGACGGAAGGCCGCGCAAGTGGCGGCGAATCTGGGCATGGCCGCGCTGGCTATGAGTCCTGTTACGCAGTTGCTGTTGGCGGATGCGGACTGGTTTCCGAAGAGCTGGCTGGGCACGGGTGTGGTTTTCGCGATGGGCGTGGCGGCGCTGGCAGAGGCTGCTGCGGATACGGTGTCGTCTGAGATTGGGCAGGTGCTGGGCGGAACTCCGCGGATGATTACGACACTGCGCGCGGCGGAGCCGGGGACGGACGGGGCGATCAGTGTGATGGGGACATTGGCAGGCGTTGGCGCGGCAATTGTGATTGCGGCGGTGGGCACGTGGGCTCTGCATGGCGACCGGTTGCTGTTTGGCGCGAGCATTGCGGGCGGTGTGTTTGGGTTGTTGTTCGACAGCTTGCTGGGAGCAACGCTGGAGCGGCGCGGCAAGTTGAACAATGATGCGGTGAATTTTTTGTCGACGGTGAGTGCGGCGGGGTTTGCGGTGGGAGTGTTAGCTGTGGTGGCTGCAATGGCTCGCTAGTCGCTCGCATAAGAGTTGTGGGAAGCAGGAGAGTGGCTGGTTGAGATTCGATCTTTCCCACTCATCGCGCACAGTCCGCGCGATGAATGGGGCACCGGTGATCCGTGGTTGATCTCACATTTCTTCGGTGGTACCTAGGCCACCTGCCTAAATCTCCCTTTGCCGAACGATTTCAATATAATCCGCTCGATCTGCATCATTACTTAATCGGAAATGGCCCCGACCTTACGACTCAAACTCAATGCAGGTGCAGGCGCCAGGCCATGTAGCCGAGGACTTCGTGGGAGATGCTGTCGGCGCCTTCTGATTTGCCGGCGACGCGAACCGTTGGACGCGGTGATGTGAGCACGTCGAGTCCATTGGCCGCGCAGATGGCATGAATGCGGAACATGTGGGTTGCGTCGCTGACGACCACAATGCGGCGCATATTGTTGGTGTGTGCGATGACCGCGAGGTGGCGCACCGATTCTTCAGTGCTCTTGCTGACGGTTTCGGCGATGATGTCGGAGTCAGGTATGCCAAGACCCACGAGATAATCGTGACCGACCTGTCCTTCTGAATATTCGTCTCCGCCATCACCGCCGAGGGTAACAATCAGCGGCGCGATGCCACTCTCGTAGAGGTCATGCGCGTGGTCGAGACGTGCGCGATAAACGGGGGAAGGCTTGCCGTCGTATTCGGCCGCACCGAAGACAGCAATGGCGTCAGCTGGAGCGGCCTGATCCAGTTCGGAGTAGTGCTCGATCTGGGTATAGATCCAGTGCGTCCACAGCGCGAGGGCAATGGCGAGACACACAAAGAGCGCGAGAAGCAGGCGGGGGATCCATACACGCAGAGAGCTATTGGATCGTGCGCTCATGCAGAAATCTTAGTGCATGAGCGGAACCATTGCGATTTGGCCAGGATACCGTGACTGAAAAGACACTTCATCAACGTTCAAGCACCATGACCACTTCATGTGTCGGGATGGCGCCTTCACGAAGAATTTCCCAGCGTCCGTCGCCAAGGGAAAGATCGACGATGGTGGTTGGCTGAGAACGGCCGGTGGGCCCACCGTCAATGATGAGCGGAACACGATCGCCGAGCTGATCCCGGACGCAAGCGGCGTGGGTACACTCGGATGCGCCGTGAAGATTGGCCGATGTCGCCGTGATGGGTAGGCCGAAGTGCTCGACAATGGCGCGCGGAATGGCAGCATCGGGCACGCGGAGCGCAACATTGCCGGTGTTGGCCGTGGAACGGAGCGGAAGCCTGGTGCCGGCGCGCACGATGATGGTGAGGGGACCGGGCCAGAATTTTTCGGCGAGCTTGTCGAGCCTGGCGTCGGTATCACGAGCAAGCTCGTAGGCTTGGGAGACCGAGGAGATCAGGAGCGAGAGCGGCTTGTGCTTCTGACGGGTCTTGATCTGATAAATGCGCTCAACGGCATAGAGATTCACCGGGTCAACAGCGAGGCCGTAAAAAGTATCGGTCGGAATAGCGACAACGTCGCCCTTGCGCAGACAGGAGACAACGTAGTCCACACGGTCTTGTTGAGGCTCATCGGGATGGACGCGCAGGATTTCCGCAGACAAGAAGGTCTACCTCGGTTCCTTCAGTGTTCAAATCAGCGCCATGATGCGGGCGCGTTTGCGCCCTAACTCCATGATGCGGAAGGCGCTGCAGGTGAAACAATGTGCCGCAGGAAGCCGGCTTTAAGAGGTGCCCAAAATGAAAGACGCCACAAAGACGGAAGCTATCACAGCCCCGTGCGTGGTGCAAGTTGGCGGGTCGATCAGCAAGGTACGGAATATGGGCGCCACGGCATAGAATCGGCTAAGAGATTGCGGAGACAAGAGCGGCAATGCAGGTACGAAAGGTTGCGAGCAAACAGAACAGCCGGCTGAAGGAGCTGCGGCGCGCACTGGCGCAGCCGAAGCACAAGGCGGGCGGGCTGGTTGGGCTGGAGGGGCCACACCTGGTGGAAGAGGCGCTGCGGGCGGGACTTGCCGTGAAGTGCATCGTGGCCGGCGAGTCGATGCAGCCCTGGGTTCAGAGCCAGAAACTATCTCACGAGACCGAAGTGCTGATCACGCCGCATGACATTGTGACTTCCCTACTAACGACCGAGACTCCGCAGCCTGTGGCGGCGCTGGTGGAACAGCCAAAGTGGACCTGGGAGGATCTGCTGGGTACGCAAGAGAGCGCGGCGCTCGTTGTTGTGCTTGCCGGATTGCAGGACCCCGGAAATGTGGGGACGATTTTACGGTCGGCGGAGGCATTTGGAGCAACGGGCGTAGTGAGTTTGCCTGGGACAGTAAACGAGTGGAATCCGAAGGCGGTGCGTGCCTCGGCAGGAAGTGTACTGCGGGTGCCGGTTATCAACACAAGCGTGGATGATTGCTTTGCGCATTTGAGCGAAGCGAATGTGACGGTGCTGACGACGGCGGTGGAAGGTGCGCAAGATGCGGCGAAAAGCGATTTGAAGAGGCCGGTTGCGCTGATTCTGGGCAATGAGGGTGCGGGCGTGGCGCAGGCAATTGCTGCGAAGGCGGACGAAGCGGTGACGATTCCCTGCCCTGGGCCAGTGGAAAGCCTGAATGCGGCGGTGGCTGCGAGCGTGCTGCTGTATGAGGCGGCACGGCAGCGCGGAGCGAAGCGATGAGTTTGTTTGACGGCAAGCCGGACCAGCCCATGCAATTGTCCAAAGGGCCGCTCCATGCAATGGCTGGCGCACCGCTGGCTGAACGGATGCGGCCTCGGACGCTGGAGGAGTATCGCGGACAGGAACAACTGCTGGGGCCGGGCAAGCCGTTGCGCGTGCAGATTGAGCGCGAAGCAGCGGGACGCGGCGAGCTGGGATCGATGATCTTCTGGGGTCCGCCAGGCGTGGGCAAGACGACGCTGGCAAAGATTATTGCCGAAGTGACCGAGGCGAATTTCATCGAATTCAGCGCAGTGATGAGCGGGATCAAGGAGATCAAGCAGGTGATGGCGTCGGCAGCGCAGGCGGCGGAGATGCACTCGCGGACAATCCTGTTTGTGGACGAGATTCACCGCTTCAACAAAGCACAGCAGGATGCGTTTCTGCCTTACGTGGAGCGCGGAACGATAAGGCTGATTGGCGCGACGACAGAGAATCCTTCATTCGAAGTAATTTCAGCGCTGCTGTCACGGTGCCGCGTGTACGTGCTGAAGGCGCAAAGCGACGAGACGATTACGGAGTTGCTGCGTCAGGCGCTTGAAGATAAGGAGCGCGGACTGGGTGCCATGGACATTACGGCCGATGAGGACGCGCTGGCGTTTATGGCGGGCTACGCAAGCGGGGATTGCCGGAGCGCATATAACACGCTGGAAGTGGCGGCACAGCTTGCAGCGGATGGCACGAAGCATATCGACAAACAATTGGCGGCGGACGCAGTACAGCAGCGCGTGCTGCAATACGACAAACAAGGCGAGGAGCACTACAACCTTATTTCGGCGCTACACAAGAGCGTGCGTAATTCGGATCCGGATGCAGCTCTCTACTGGCTGGCGCGAATGTTTGCTGCGGGTGAGGACCCGCTCTATCTGGCGCGGCGTGTGGTACGTATGGCTGTGGAGGACATTGGACTAGCGGCTCCAGAGGCGTTGAATTTGTGTCTATCGGCAAAAGAAGCAATCGATTTTCTGGGCGCGCCAGAGGGCGATCTGGCGCTGGCCGAAGCAGTTGTGTATCTGTGCCTCGCACCGAAGTCGAATGCGGTGTATGCGGCGTGGGGCAAGGTACGCGAAGAAGTAGAGCACACGCGGCAGGAGCCTGTGCCGCTGCATTTGCGCAATGCTCCGACGCGGCTGATGAAGGAACTGGACTACGGAAAAGGCTACCGCTATGCGCACGATGAAGAGGGCAAGGTAGCGGATATGGATTGTCTTCCGGTGTCGCTCAAGGGACACAGCTACTATGTGCCAACGCAGGAAGGGCGCGAGAAGCTGCTGGCGCAGCGAATGGAAGAGATTCGAAAAATTCGAATGGCCAAACGTATGTAAGAAGTAAATTTGCCTCGCGTGCTGCGTGCTTGATTTCGTCATGTCGAGTAAATACATTGCTGACAACTGATAGTGTTGACAGAGCCAGTTTCTACCCCTTGCAAGGCTGTTTTATTGAGGAATCGTAGTAAATGCTTTCGAAATACTTTGTTGTGAACTCGCGCGGAGATGGAAGCATACGTCCGTGGAATCCTGCCTATTGGGATAAATCATGGCCCGTCGACTGCCGCTATTATGGCAAGGTCTTTCAGGAGATGGAGAGACATCTGTCAGTCTCCGGATTGCATTTCTATCTGACCTGGGATACGGAGAAGGTGCCGGAATATGGGCCGCACGTTGTGGTCATGCTTTTTGGTGACGAGTTTGGGCAGATGCCGCGTTATGCACGCTATGTAAACTCAGTGATCAAAACGCCGCGTGGTACAAGACCCCTGCTTGGCATTCGCCGCTGGTTTCCATTTGACGCAGTGCGCCGCAGCATGCTGCTCAAATACGCAAGAAACATGCTGTTCCATACAATGTCACTATGGCGAGAAAAACGGGCGCAATTGGCGGCGGAACCGGTGGTGACAACGCCCCATATTTTGCATACCCCATGCGGTACCTGCATGTTGGAAGATCTGCCCATCAAAGCAATGCGAGAAAGGCCTTATCACTGCTTCTTTGCCGGAGAAGTGAAGATGGAGCCGGCTCGCGGACTGGCAGCCTTGTCCGAATCTCCTAAAGAGATTGCACGACGCTCCATGCTAAAAGCAGCACGCGCACTTGAGAGAAAGGAACCGCGTTTCAAGTTCGATTCGAAAGTCTTGAACAAAACATCTTTCAACGACGGAGGAGATCAACGAAGCTACTCGCAGCGCATGATGGATTCGAAGATCTGCCTCACCCCCAGGGGAACAATCATTGACACATGGCGTTTTTTCGAAGGGCTTAAAAGCGGGTGTCTCGTGCTTTGCGAGCCCCTCCCAGACGACTATTTCTATCGCGATGCACCGGTAATTCAAATTGACTCATGGAACGAGCTGGAAAAGATTGTTGTACCACTGCTGGACAACAACGAAGAGCTTGAGCGTTGGAGCACTCGCAGCGTAGAGTTTTGGAAGAACGTCTGTGGCGAGGAAGCCATTGGCCGTCGAGTAGCAGCGTTTATTTCTGAATCTCCAGCGTCGCAAATGCTTGCTGGCGCGCGTGCGAACGCGGATTAGCTATTAATACGTTGTGTAGCAATCAAGGAGACAGCTTCTGAAACTGGATGTACTTGTTGTTGGTGCGGGATACGCAGGCAGTGTGCTGGCAGAACAACTGGCTTCTGCCGGACGTGAAGTGCTGATCATTGACCGGCGCGAGCACATCGGCGGCAACGCTTTTGACGAGTATGACGCGCATGGCGTTCTGATTCATCGCTACGGGCCACATCTTTTTCACACAAACTCCCAGCAGGTATTTGAGTATCTTTCCCGATTTACGGAGTGGCGCACGTACGAGCATCGCGTGCGGACTTGGGTCGATCAGCAGTGGCTTCCGTTACCCATCAATCAGGACACAATCAACAAACTGTACGGCCTGAATCTCGACGAGCCTGGCGTGGCAGCATTCTTTGAGCGTGTGCGTGAAACCCGCTCGCCCGTTCTAACTAGTGAAGACGTGGTGCTGAACAGCGTTGGGCGAGAGTTGTGTGAAAAATTCTTTCGCAACTACACGCGCAAGCAATGGGGGCTGGATCTCTCGGATTTGAGTGCTGGAGTGGCAGCTCGCATTCCGGTTCGGACAAATCGTGACGATCGCTACTTTGGCGACACCTATCAGGCCATGCCGCTTCGGGGATACACGGCGATGTTTCAAAGCCTTCTGGACCACCCACGGATTCGAGTAGAGCTGGGCGTTGATTTCAGAGAACTCCGAAAGAACGCTCGGCCGAAACTGACTATCTATACGGGACCGGTTGATGAGTATTTTGACAGGAAATTTGGCAAGCTCCCCTATCGTTCTCTGCGCTTTGAACATGAACACAAACCTGGGGTGGAACTTGTGCAGCCGGTATGCACACTCAATTATCCCAACGATTACGAATTTACGCGGACGACAGAATTCAAGCATGCAACGGGACAGACTCACACCGGAACGTCAATTGTGCGTGAGTTTCCAACAGATGAAGGCGCCCCGTACTACCCGGTGCCGCGGCCAGAGAATCATGCCCTCTACAAGTTATACGAAACAGCCGCTGCAAATGAGCCTGACACGGTATTTGTAGGCCGCCTGGCACAGTATCGTTACTACAACATGGATCAGGCCGTAGCCGCCGCGCTCAAAGTAGCGCAGGATCTTTTGGCTGGCAACACAGGCTCGCGCTAAAACACATCACGGCGAGTTTTTCGGCAGATCAATGAAGTGATGCGAGCGCATCGAGGACAATGCCGGGCGTAAGGGCTTCCGGCAAGAGCCGTGGCTTGTCTTCCCCCGGAACATAGAGCGCATACGTTGGGACACCGCTGCGACCGAGCGCTGTGAGCTCATCGGTGATGGCGTCGTCATGGCGCGTCCAGTCGGCCTTGAGAAGAACAACGTGGTGCGCGGCAAAGGCAGTCTTGACTTCAGGACGCGAGAGCGCGAGGCGCTCATTGACCTGGCAGGAGAGACACCAGCTCGCAGTGAAGTCGATGAAGACGGGCTTCCCCTGCGCGCGCGCGTCTGCAACGGCCTGCGCCGACCAGGGCTGCCATGCACTTTCTGAAGATGATGCGGAAGAGGGCGCAGGGTAGGAAAACAAGCGTCCTGGCGCGAAGGCGCAAATGGCGAGAACTCCAAGAATGACGAGCGTAGCTACCGATGTAGCCCAGCCTTTTGCAGGCCAGCGGCCCAGGAACCAGCCGGCCATCGCGAGAAGCAGCAATGCAGTGAGAAGGGCGACCAGTACGGCAGCTCCGTACCCCTGCGTAACGACCCATGCAAGCCAGATGACCGTGGCGAAGATGGGCACGGAGATGGCCTGTTTCAACACATCCATCCATGCGCCGGGGCGCGGGAGGAAGCGGGTCCAGGCAGGCTGCAAGGTCAGTGTGACGTACGGCGCGGCGAGTCCGAGAGCAAGCGCGGTGAAGACGGCGAAGGTGACGACGGCCGACTGCGTGAGCGCGTAACCAAGTGCGGCACCCATGAAAGGCGCAGTGCAGGGAGTGGCAACGATGACGGCGAGGATGCCGGTGAAGAAGCTGCCTGTGAGGCCCTGCTTTTGCGCGAGTGAACCGCCTGCACTGGTGAGGGTGAGGCCGATTTCAAATTGGCCAGCGAGTGAGAGACCCAGGAAAAAGAGCAGGCAGGCCATAAGCATGACGAACTGCGGCGACTGGAACTGGAATCCCCAGCCGAGCGTGTGACCGGCGGAGCGCAGCACGAGCAATGCGGCAACGAGCGTCCAAAACGAAACCAGAATGCCGAGTGTGTAAACGAGACCGTGCTTACGCAATGTGGATCGCTCTTCACTTCCGGACTGAACAAGCGACAACCCCTTAATGAAGAGAACCGGAAAGACACAGGGCATGAGGTTGAGGAGCAAGCCGCCAAGGAAGGCAAAAAGTGTGGAGCGGAGGAGTGAGCCGGAGGACTCCATCCCGGCGGGGGAAGGAGACGACTGCGATGACGCAGTGTCACTGTGAGCGGCTTCAGTGGAGGACTGCGGAGCCGTAGCGACAGCAGCGACAGTTCCCGGCTTTGCGGAAAGCTCGTAGGCGCGTCCACCGGAAAGCTCGATGACACCGTTGAGAACCTTGGGTGCGTCGGTGTAATAGGGCGACTTCTTCAGGTCAAGGACGAAACCGGATGAAGTGGCGGCGATATTCTGCGGCGCGGGGTTGTCGATGAAGTCCTGATCAGATGGATAGAAGATTGCGGATTTTTCGGGCTGCCCTGTTTCCACGGAAAGACGGAAACCCGATGCTGTTTGTTGAAAGACGGCTTTGTCCGCAGATGGCAGCGGCTTGGGCAGGAGGCCGATAAATTTGGTAATGAGAGGGTCTGACGCGGGATTTTCAGCCGTTGCACTGATCGTTCGAGTGATTTCGAGATCGGCTTTGCCGGGAATGCAGGAGTTCTGACAGACGATCCAATCGATTTTGGCATGGAGCTTTGCGGGACCGAGAGGAGCAGAGGATGCCGCTGAGATGGTAAACGGGAAGACAACTTCGTTTTCATAACCGAAGTCCATGAGTGGGCCGAGGGGCAGGCGCTTTGGCGCGGGAAATTGAAACGCGGATGCGGTGACACCCTTGGGCATGGTCCATGCTACGTGCGGTGGATCTCCGGCATCGCCCGCGTTCTTCCAGTAAATGTGCCAGGAAGGATCGAGGGTGAAGTGAAGTCCGGCCTGCACGGGCTGGCCGCCACGCTGGATGCTTTGTGAGGGCACGAGAAGTTCAACGTGCAGATGCGGCGCGCTTGCTGAGGCGCCTGCCTGCTGTGCAGCGACAATGCGTGGCGCAAGCAACAAAGACGCTGCAAGAGCTACGAGGGCGGCAATGGAACGAGGGGAATGCACGGTTGGCAAGGACATCACGTTATTAGAGCCAGTGTAATGGAGGAAGGTTACAACGTGCTGGCCTGAGTGGTCTTCCACCTATTCGATGAGGCGCGTGTGCTGGCGGAAGATGCAATCGTCCTGCACGGCTTTAACACCCCCCGCACGGGCGCGAGTGATTGCCTCGTCATGGACCACTTCGTCCTGCAGCCAGAGATAGGGGATGCCGAGACGAAGGACATCGTCGACGATTGCGGGGACGTGCTCGGATGCGCGGAAGACATTGGCGAGGTCAATTCCCTTGCCTGTTTGCTCTTTCGCTGCAACGAAAGCGGCATCGAGCGTGGGGTAACAGACGATACCCAGCACCTCAGTGAGCGCCGGATTGACTGGATAGACCGTGTAGCCATGAGTGGCGAGATATTTGCCGATGTTGTGGCTGGCGCGCCAGGGCTTATCACTCATACCGATAACGGCGATGGAACGTGCAGTGTGGAGAATCTCGTCTATAACGGCAGGATCATTCATCATTCGGCACCTGATTCAATGGATGCCGCATGCGGCGGCAAGGATACATCTCTCCACCGCATGCAGCATTATCTTATAGATCCATATCGTCGTCGCCCGCAGCGACTGCCGTACCGCGACGCTTGGCAAGCAGGTAGCCTTTGAGGAATGGCTCCAGATAGCCGTCGAGAACCTTATCGACATCGCCGACCTCAACTTTGGTGCGATGGTCCTTTGCCATGCGGTAAGGCTGCAGAACATAAGAACGAATCTGTGAACCGAAGTTGATTTCGAGCTTGGAGTCTTCAAGTTTTTTCGATTCGGCACGCTTCTTTTCCAGCTCATACTCATAAAGGCGCGAGCGGAGCATCTTCATCGCCTTCTCGCGGTTCTTGTGCTGCGAGCGCTCGTTCTGGCACTGGACCACGATATTGGTGGGCAGGTGCGTGATGCGAACGGCAGAGTCAGTTGTGTTGACGTGCTGGCCACCCTTGCCACCGGAGCGATAGGTGTCGATGCGCAGATCCTCCTGCTTGATATCGATTTCGATGGAGTCGTCGATTTCAGGCGAGACAAAGACAGATGCGAACGAAGTGTGGCGGCGCTTGGCGGAGTCAAAGGGCGAGATGCGGACGAGACGATGCACGCCGCTCTCACCAGCGAGCATACCGAAGGCGTATTCGCCCATGATGGTGAAAGTGGCAGACTTGATGCCAGCCTCATCGCCATCCTGGTAGTCGTTCATTTCAGTTTTGAAGCCCTGCTGTTCTGCCCAACGCAGATACATGCGCAACAGCATTTCGGCCCAGTCCTGGCTCTCTGTACCGCCGGCTCCGGGATGCACCGTGACGATGGCGTTGAGCGGATCGGTTTCGCCGGAGAGCATGGTTTTCGCTTCGAGCTCTTCTGCAAAGGTAGAGAGATCCTTGATGGCCGGTTCAAGCTCCGCGAGCACATCCTCACCTTCACGGGCCAGCTCGAAGTAGGCTTCAATGTCGCCGGTGCGGCGCACAAGCTCATCATCGTCGGCGACGAGCTGCTCAAGGCGCTTTCGATCACGCATAAGCGGTTGCGACGCAGCGGGATTCGACCACATGGCGGGGTCGGCAAGCTTGGCTTCAATGTCGGCTAGTTCTTTACGAATGCGAGCGGGGTCAAAGATACTCCCGCAGATCGCGCACCTGGTCGCGAACCGGGGAGTAGGCAAATTCGAGATCGTTGAGTGACATACAGATATGATACCAATCCCGGGTTCTTTCAAAGAACGAAAAGGAACCGCGGTATAGCATGTGGCTATTGCAGTCACCCCGCGCAAAAGGAGATGGAAATTGATGAGAAATGCACTGCTCGCGCTTTTGGCTTTTGTGATTGTGATTCCCTGCAGCAGCCAAGCGCCGAAGGACGAGGCATATCCACTGACAGCGCATGTAAGCGATTCAGAGACAGTCTTTATCCCAGGAAGTGGAATCGATCAACCCTATGCTGAGATCACAGCCACCATCGATGGCCACCACTACAAACTTATCGGCACCTTTGGCGCCAATACGAAGTTCTCCTTTGGGATTAAGCCGACAACGATGAAACCAGGAAACTACAAGGCTCGCTTGCTTCAAGACAAAAACGTCGACGCCGCATTCTACTTTCGGCAATACGAGTTCCTGCTATCCGATGGGAAGAAGCTCAAATTCGAAGTGATTGGCGAATCGGAAAATTAATTTCAGCCATCTGTCCTGAGTCGAGCGGAGTACTTTGCAAATACAACCAACAGAATGGTTGACGCAAAGACACAGAGCCAGGCGAAGACGTCACCATGCGCGGTGTAGAAGGTGATGTCGTCGCGGAAGCCGAATTTGGCGTCAAGCGCTCCCACTTGATGGCGGGGAATGCTCTGGCGCACGCGGCCGTAGGGGTCGATGACGGCGGTGATGCCATTGTTGGTGTCGCGCAGGAGCCAGCGGCGATTTTCAATCGCGCGCATGCGGGCGATGTTGAGGTGCTGCCAGGGCGCACTGGTGTCGCCATACCAGCCATCGTCACTCAGGTTGACGAGGACTTCCGCGCCCAGGCGCGGGAACTGGCGCACTTCGCTGGCGAAGACAGACTCGTAACAGATGAAGGCGCCATAGCGATGACCGTTGAGACGGAAAACCTTGCGCGTGGCGCCACGGGAGAACTCGCTGACACGGCCAGTTAGTTTACGTGCAAAGAAAAGGAGATTTTTGAAGGGAACGTATTCGCCGAAGGGAACTAGATGGATTTTGTCGTAGCGGCCAACGCGTTCTCCGTCTGCGCCGATGACGAGCGCGGAGTTGTAACTGAGCCAGCGTTGCTGATCGGGTGAGACATTCATGCCGATGGAGCCGACCATGAGCGGCGCATCGACGGAATGCGCAACAGAGACGAGCGCCTGCTGAAAACGTGGCTCGGACTCAAAGAAGGGTGCGGGCGACTCAGGCCAGGCGACAAGATCGGGCGGTGCGGACGGTGGAGGGCAATCGACCTGCTCGGTTGGCGCACCGGTTTGCGGAATGCCGACGATGTCCGTCTGGCAGGATTGCCTGGCGAGGCGCATGAATGCGGCAATATGTGCGTCCCACTCACCAGGGCGCATCCAGAGGTTGTCATCGCCGACGTCGAGGTTGGGCTGGATGAGGACAGCGGTGGCAGTGGGCTCAGGCAGCGGAGGAACAAATGGGGTGCGGAGAATGCCGGTAACAGCAAGGCCGAGGCCGACGATGCTCCATACCCATATACGGCGGTGACGGCTGTGGAGCAAGACAGGCGCAACGAGCATGCCGTTGGCGCACACCAGAAGAAAGCTGATGCCGTAGACGCCGGTGTATGGCGCGAGGTGTGTGACGAGACCGTTATCGACCTGCGAATAGCCAAGCTGATCCCAGGGAACTGAAGTGAGATGCGCGGCAAGAAATTCAAATACCACCCAGAGAAATGGCGCGGCGAGCAGAGCTTTGCGCACGCTGCCGGAGGCACGATGGACAAGCGCGACAAAGAGGCCGAAGAGCGCAAAGTAGAGTCCGAGGACGAGACTGAAGGCAATGAGTAGCAGAGTGGGCGCAAGCGGGGGCATGTCACCGTAATGCTGCATGGTGTCGCGAATCCAGTAGCAGTTCCCGCAGTACCAGAGGAAGCCAGTGAGATACGCGAGGAAGAACGCGCGGCGGAGTGGACGCGGAGCGGTTGTGTTGCCCGTCGAGAGAATGGCCCACAACAGGGGCACGAGTCCGAACCAGGCAAAGATAGAGCGCCAGGGCGGCATGGGACCGGCAAGTGGGAACGGCAACTCAAGAAGGGCCGAGGAACATGTGGCGGCCGCCCAGAGCTTCCATGATGCGCGCTGCATACAGAGGCGAGTGTAAATGGCGCGGCCGAAAGAGCGCATATACAAAGGGCTACCGGTGGGCCTGATGCGTTCATTGATGCGCTCAAAATATTCCGTGGCCATACCGGCGGCCAGATGGAAGATTCGCATTTGCGTAAAGAGCGTATAAGGAGAATTACCGATTTTGTGCAAATGATTCAAAGACTTAGTCAATTTCGTTGACTCACCCGTGAATCAGAACTACACTCAGCCGAGGGCGTCGAGGCAAGAGTGCTCGCAGGCCCCTGGCAGCCGACGCTAGCGTCGCTTACTCTGCAATGGCATCTTCTCGAACGATCGCAGCCCCACCTACCGACCGCGTCCGGCTCATTGTCGCATCCAGTGTGATGCTGACGTTTATCTCTTTTTGGCGCGCGGCCGCCATCGTTCTCAACGATCTTGGATCTTCTGCCTTCTATGTGGGCGGCATTGCGGAACAGGCTATTGGCGCTTCCGCGCCCTGGTTCATTCTCGGCATCATGCTGTTCAGCTTTGCGGTGCGCGCGGTGTACATCGAGAGCTGCTCGATGTTTACACGCGGTGGCGTGTATCGCGTGGTGAAAGAGGCTCTGGGCGGGACATTTGCGAAGCTGAGCGTCTCCGCACTGATGTTCGATTACATTTTGACGGGCCCGATTTCGGGTGTATCCGCGGGACAATACATCACAGGCCTGATGAACGAGCTGATGGGCGTGCTGGACCAGTACCACTGGCTACCGCCTGCCTTGATGGATCAGCACGGCAATCCCTTCCAATTCGATATGAACCACACGGCAGCAGTGTTTGCGGCGGTGGTGACGATCTATTACTGGTGGGAAAACATCAAGGGGATTGAAGAGTCGAGCGATAAAGCATTGCGTGTTATGCAGATCACCACTGTGATGGTGATCATCCTTTTTATATGGGGCGGCTACTCGATTTTTGTGACAGGCGTGCACCTGCCGCCTGCGCCAATCCCTTCAAATCTGCATTTCAGTGAGGATGCACAAGGCTTTCTGTTGCATTCAGGGCTGCCTATCTTCGGCCTGTTCGGCGTGGTGATGGCGTTTGGCCACTCGCTGCTGGCAATGAGCGGCGAGGAGAGCCTTGCCCAGGTAAATCGCGAGATTCAGCATCCAAAGCTGAAGAACCTGAAGCGCGCGGCCATCGTAATTGCGATTTACAGCCTCGTATTCACCGGCGGCGGAACGCTGCTGGCGGCGATGCTCATTCCCGACGGACCGCGGACACAGATTTACCAGAACAACCTGATTGCAGGGCTCGCAATGTACATGGTGGGCCCGATGTTCTGGCGAGTGGCCTTCCGTATCTTCATCGTGTTTGTGGGCTTTCTGATTCTGTCAGGCGCCATCAATACTTCGATGATTGGGTCGACAGGCGTTCTGATGCGCGTGGCCGAAGACGGAGTGCTCACCGACTGGTTTCGCAAACCGCATGCGCGGTTCGGAACCAGTTACCGCATCATCAATCTCGTCTTCGTACTGCAAATGTTTACCATCATCGTCACGCGCGGCGATGTGATCACACTGGGTGAAGCGTATGCGTTCGGCGTGATCTGGTCGTTCATGTTCAACAGTCTCGCCATGCTTGTGCTGCGCTATAAGTACCATGGCGAGCGTGGCTGGCGTGTACCGCCCAATATACGTATCGGCAAGACCGAGATTCCACTAGGGCTGATTTCTGTCTTCCTGGTTCTCTTTTCGATTGCAATTGTGAACCTTTTCACGAAGTCGGTGGCCACGGTAAGCGGCATTGCATTTGCAGGATCGTTCTTCATCATTTTCACGATCTCCGAACGGCAGAACATGAAAAAGCATGCGCAGACTGCGCGGCAAATGCGCGACCACTTCCAACTGGAGCACCAAGATACGATTGATCGCGAATCAGTGGCGCTGCGGCCCGGCGGCATTATGGTGACGATGCGCGATGCAGAGAACCATCAGGCGCTGAAGTGGGTGCTGGCCCGGACCAAGACAGAAGATCGCGATGTGATTGTGATGAGCGTGCGCATCATGGGCGCGGGCGGACCGGAATATGTCAGCGCCGAGGACCAGAGCTTCAGCGAACATGAACAGATGCTCTTTACCAAAGCTGTCGCAATTGCGGAGAGCTTTGGTAAGAAGGTCTCTCTGCTTGTGGTGCCTGCCGGCGACATTTTTTCAGCACTGGTGCAGAGCGCGAACTCGCTGGAAGTGGAGTCTGTCGTCTCTGGCATTTCAAGCTCGCTCACGGCGGAGGAACAGGCATTTCATCTTGGGCAGGCGTGGGAAGCATTGCCGGAACCGAAACGTCAGTTCAACTTCTGTGTGGTCGACTCCGATGGCGAAGTGAAAATCTTCTACATTGGCCCGCACGCTCCATCACTTGGCCCGGATGACGTACAGCTTGTACATCGTCTGTGGCTGAATATGAGACGCGATCCGTCAATGCAGGAGCTGCATCACAGCGACATCATTACCTATGCGCTGACGCGGCTCGCAGGACAATATGCGCGGGAAAAGGCGGACATTTTGCGCGACCTGCGCAACTTCCGCGCAGCCGAACCTGTGAGCATGCGTCTTGGAAATGAGCCTCCTTCTCAATTGCCTGACTCCACAACGAGCGGCTCGCATCAGTATCCCGCAAAGCCGAACTGAAGATCATTTTCTTTGAGATTCAAAATATCAATCAATCAATAAGCACGGACTTAGGACGATGCGTGCGGCTATGGCGATTGCGAGAGAGCGCGCTCTGCATCGCGATGAGTTAGGCGCTTTCGCTGAAAACTGCGCTGATCTTCAGGCAGTTATATGCATACGATTCCATTTACAAGAAGCATCGCTGATAAAAATGCATTGCTTATCCTTTTACACGCCTTGATTCTACAGATACAAAAGTCACCATCATCCGTTCATAGACGAGCGAATTACCCGCAAAAAGAAACGTTACAAAACGGGCCTTCTTCTGCGGCTTTTAGACAAACAGATGTTACCTTTGCGCAGTATTCTGCGTGAAACATACACCCCATAGTAACCATTCACGTATTTTTACGAGTAAATTGCCCCCTTCTCGACTAATGCGCAAACACATATATGAGCAATTCTTCGTACACAAAGTTATCTATCCATTCAGCAGCAAGTAATCTTTACTTTTCATGCACAAACGATCGCAGCAGCTCTACAATCAAGATTTTTCGATTGTCTTAGCCGCAAAAAGATGAGTATCTTATTAGCTAGATAAGCGGATGCCCACGGGCTACTCAGGGTAAACCTCGAACGGGATGCAGCCACTTATCAAATGCAAGAGGAGGAACCGTGGGAGTCTCGGAAATCCTAGACCAAATCGACCGTGAAATAGCGCAATTACAGCAGGCACGTGCACTATTGAGCGGAGGAACAACCAAGTCCGGTGGAATGATCGCAGTGAAGAGAGCCGGGAAAAAGAAGAGAAACCTCACCCCTGAAGGCAGAAAGAGAATCGCCGAAGCGGTAAAGAGGCGTTGGGCGGAGCAGAGAAAAGCCGCCGCTGCCAAATAAACGTTAGGAGTTCGCAAAGGAAATGCCAGCCCTCGGGCTGGCATTTCCTTTATATGCAAAAAGCGGAGAATCAAACTGAATTGTTCTTACTAAATGCGAGCAATTAGATATCACACACGAATGACAAATGTATGACCTGCACCAAACAGTAAAGAAAGCGACCGAGCAGCGCTGAGTAAGCACTTACCCGATCTAAATGGATTGTCCGGGCTCCAGGCGCACCACCTTAATTTCAGGCTCAACGAGAGCAGCAAGCTGTTCAGGAGTACCCGTAAGTGGTGGAAACGTTCCGAAGTGCAGCGGAAGAATTGCTTGTGGCGTGAGGAATTTCGCTGCCAGAGCCGCTTCACGCGGTCCCATGGTGAAATGACCGCCAATCGGCAACATAGCCAAATCAGGATGATACAAATCTGCGATCAACTTCATATCGCTGAAAACAGTGGTATCTCCGGCATGATAGAGAACCGGGCCGCTGTCAATGGTAAGCACCAGGCCGGCAGCAATTCCCACATAGTGCGTGCCCTGGTCGTCCATTGCACCAGCAGAGTGCTTTGCCTCCACCATCGTGACCGCGACATCGTCGAGTTGCACGGTTCCACCGATATTGCATCCGATGGTTTTCTCTGCTCCCCTCTTACCCACGTAATTGGCCAGTTCGTAGATTGCCAGGACGCTGGATCCATGCTTTTGCGATACGGGAACCGCGTCCGACATGTGATCGCCGTGACCGTGCGTGAGCAGAACGTAGGGCAAAGATTCAGGCAATGAAAATTCTCTAGGATATTTCGGATTGTGCTGAATAAATGGATCGATGAGTAGATTGGTGCCTTTCGGCGTAGTTACAAGAACTGTCGAGTGGCCGAGCCATGTGACACGCGTTCCTTTAAGTAGTTCCATACAATTTTTCTCCCTTCCGTTGGATGATTGAGCGCGAAAGAGGATGTATCGCTTATCGCGCCATGCGGCTGGGCTCAGCGCGTAATGATCACTTCAGAAACGCCGTCTTTTGCCAGAAATTGACGGAAGCCCGACCATTTACCGAAGAGGTTTTCGATGTTTCTGTTGCTGAAGGCACGCTGAATGGGATGAGGTTTTGCGGCCTGAATTTGCACGTCATCACCTTCAGTGAGGTGAAAGCGAGTAAACCCTGTCTGTTCACCCTGCGCCTTGGTATGAAAGAAAGCGAGCACCTGGCCGCCTGAGTTCATGGATGCGTGAAGACGATTGACAACAGGCACGACGAAGGGCTCGGGCAGATAATCGAGCGTTGCCCAGAGAAGGACGATGTCGAATGTACGTCCAGAGAAATTGAGCGTCTGCTCGAGGAAGCCTTCTACGTTGAGAATAGGCTTATCGTCTTCATCCACGCCGGTTTGCCAGTCGCTTTCGTATGCGTCGTCAACCAGGTCAGCCATGAAAATACTGTGGCCCAACGAAGCAAGGTAATTGATATTTGTGGGCGATGTGCCACCTGCATCGACGACACGCAGGCCGGGCTCAGCCTGCATGCGTTTGCGCAAGACGGCCCAACCACTGGAGTGTCGCGGCACACGATGCCCCGAACGCGCCGGCTGTCCAGATTGCGGCGATTCGCTCTTTCTTTCGAGAAAACGACCAAGCACTCTAAAAATTCCCTTACTGCCGGGACGCGGATAGTGCGCCCGCGTCTCCAGCGTCCTGCTAACTGACGGGCGAAGTTTTTGCGCCCTGCGTCAGATCCACTTTGCCGCGAAATACAGCGTTGTCTTCAATGGCAAGCCTATGCGCCTGTACGTCACCCTCAACGACGCTGCCGGCGCGCAGCTCAACGCGGCCACTGGCGACAATGTTGCCTTGCAGTTTGCCCATGATGAGCACATCTTTTGCATTCAGATCAGCGGCCACATCGGCATCGGGACCAATGGTCAACCTGCTTTCGGTCAATGTGACTGTTCCTTCCAGGCGCCCATCCACAGTCAGATCTTCACTGCCAGTGACCTCACCACGAATCACCACCGATTTGCCTATACGCGCGAGTCCAATTTCATTCGCCATTGAGTATGAGTCCTCTTCAAAGAGCAATAAGAAGCTGGCTATCTTGCTGTGCACATAGGCAGAAACCTATGCGCAGGAAGAGCATGGGGCAGGGCAACAAGTGCCGGCAGACTGGCACGGCAAAAGGCCAGAGGGCCAGAAAAAGAACGTAACTACCTGTCCGCACTATACGAAAATGGGCGGGGAGGCGGCAATCTTACGCAACCGGAGCGCGTGCGAGGCGTCTAATGGAAACAGTTCCGATTTTGGGGCTGGTGCTCCGTAGAAAGGTTGGGATGGTTTATGTCTGGCGCATGGCTGCCGTTTTCTCGCTGGTCCTCTGTGGGGCTGGGACAGCGCGGCTTTGTGGACAGACGTATAACCAGGTACTGGTGCAGCATGCACTGGCCAATGAGCTGAAGAATGCTCGCGATCCGCATCACCCCATGCGCTACAAGCTGCACAAGGCGAGTCCACGGTTAAGCCAGACCAAGTGCATCTATGAAACGCGGGACGGTGGCGTAGCTGAGCTTGTGGCCGTGAACGGACAGCCCCTCAGCCCGGAAGACGCGGCGAAGGAAAAGGCGCGGCTGGATGCGCTGCTGGCCGACCCCAGCAAACAGCAGAATCGCAAGGCAAACGAAGAAAAAGATGCGCAGCGGGCTCTAAAAGTTCTGCGCGCGCTGCCGCAGGCGTTTCTGTATGAGTTCGTCGGAATGGAGATGGGCAAGCAAGGACCGGTTGCCAAGTTCAACTTCAGGCCCAACCCCAATTACGATCCACCTGACCTGGAAGCGCGCGTGCTGGACGCGATGCAAGGCGCAATCTGGATCGACGTGAAGCAGGAACGAGTGGCGCGCCTGGAAGGGCGGCTCATCCATGACGTGGACTATGGCTGGGGGCTTCTGGGGCGGCTCTACAAGGGTGGCTGGATTGAGATGGAGCAGGCGCCTGTGTACGGCGATCAGTGGCGCATTGTGCATTTCCAGATGGATATGACAGGGCGAGTTCTGTTCAAGAGCAAACAGTTTCAGACGGTGGAGAACACGTCGGACTATGTGCCACTGCCAATAGGAATGACGTATACGCAGGCGATCGCAATGATGCGGAACCATCGCGAGGAAGTGGGACAACTGAGAAAGTAGAGCAACGCTGCGTGAAAAGGAAATGGCCCCTCGGAGTTGAGTCCGAAGGGCCGGATTATTTTGCAGCGAAACTATGCTACTACGCCTTGATGATGATCATGGCGAAGGTAAACAGAGTGAGCGACTCGATGAAGGCGAGGCCGATGATCATAAAGGTCATCAACTGGCCGCGCGTTCCGGGGTTGCGTGCGAGCGCTTCTGTGGTGGATCCAACGGCACGGCCCTGACCGAGGCCGCACAGGCCGGCTGCGAGACCCATGCCGAGTCCGACGCCGATGGGCGTGAGGTTCAACGCTGCGGAGCCGGTGCCCTGCGCAAGAGCAGGCATGGCGAAGCAGAGCATGGACAGTGCAGTAAACAGATACTGAAGCTTTTTCATGGTTTCTCCAGCTTCCCTGAGTGATTGACCGTCAGTGGGTGGTTGAGGCTCACCGAGCTGACACCCTTGGAAACAAAATCCGTTTCCGATGGATGTTTTTGGCCCCCTCACGCTTGCGGTCTATCCGTTTTCCTGGAGCGGAAGCTTTCTCCAGCGGAATTTTTTGCTCGCTCTGGACGAGCGAGCTTGAAACTCAATGCTCGTGCGAGATGGCCATGGCTACATAGATTGCCGAAAGCAGCATGAACACATATGCCTGAATGATGGCCACCAAAAAGTGCAGCCCGAGAAATGCCGTGGGCGCGATGATGGGCAGCATAGAGAAGCAGATGAGCGTAAGCAGATCGCTGGCCAGCATGTTTGCGTAAAGACGAATCGTCAGCGACATGACACGCGCGAGATGCGAGATGACTTCCACCGGGAAGAGCAGCCAGGCAATCCACCAAACGGGGCCGGCGAAGGTCTTCAGATAGCCGACGGGACCATGCACACGCAGTCCGTGCATGTTGTAGTACACAAAGGAAATAAGTGCAATCCCCAAGGGCACAACCGCGATGCTTGTAGGTGTTTCCACGTGCGGAAGCAGGCCCAGGAAGTTGTTCAGGAGCACATAGAGAAAGATGCAGGTGATGAAGCCCTGATAGCGCTCATAGCCATGGCCGATAACTTCGTTGCACTGTCCGCCGACAAAGCCGTGGACCAGTTCAACCACCTGCTGCGCGGCACTTGGGCGCTCAACGGAAAGCGAGGCGCGCACAATGGCAAAGACCGTAATGAGCCCCAGCACAACAAAGAGTTGCCATTTGAATTTGGTGTCGAACCAGACAGGAAGGCTGGTTGTTTGCAGCATCAACGCGGGTGCATGACCCGTAAGGTGATGAACGGCAGAAGAGAGTACGTTTGAATCCAACATGAAGTCGCTCTTTACTCCCGCCGTACAGCCCAAGCCGCACATGTGCGGGGCTTTGCCTTTCTATTCGCGAAGCATTCGTAGTGCTTCATAACCCATGGTGGTCACTGCGAGCGCAAGTCCGCAGAGCAGCGCAACACCTGAGCCATGGAGAAACTTCAGGCTACCATAAATGACCCCGGCAAACAGAGCCAGGCGAAGCAGAAAGAACAACACTGTGACGGGTGTGTTGGCGGCTGTCTTTTGATTGTCGAGACGGGCATTGATGATGCGGGCCAGACGGAGCCACTCCCAGATACTGGCAGCAGAGATGACCGAGCCCACGAGCAGCATGGACGCGTTGCGCCAGTCGGAGGCAATCCATATGGCGACGGCGCCCAAAGCGCCCAGAATGAGCGTATTGCGCATTGCGCGCTTGAGCATGGAGTAGAGAGCGTCTGGACTGACGTCCTGAACGGGCTGCGTTTCTTCGGTCATTCGGTGGGGCCGGATTCCTTGTTCTGGGATGAGCGGGATTTGGTGGAGTTGCTTTTGGGGTCGTTGACCATAGAGATGGCCAGCTTGATGGCCGAACTGATGCCCGCTATGCAGCCCAGCATAAAGCCGGTGAGCGTCATCCATTTCTGGTGAAAGTGGCCGTCGAGCCACGCGCCGCCGAGCCAGCCTATCACGGCTGCAGATGGAAGAATGAAGGCAATCTGGCCGATCTTCTCCACCTGCACGATGGACTGCAATCCGGAGAATAATCCGCCGGAGCCTTCGTCGCGCTTGCCGTCGTCCGGGATGGGCTTGTGGTAGGGCATCAGACTGGTCTCTGACAAGGATACAGGTGAAAGGAACGAGCGGGTATACTGCCCTTTTGGACAGACGACGCAATGACCGCACAGAACATCCCTTTTGAATCCGAGTTTGAAGAGAGTCTTTTCAAGCTGCGCCGCGAAAAGCTGACCGAGATCGAGAAGCTTGGCCAGGCCGCTTATCCCAACCAGTTCCCTGCCTCGCATACGATTTCTGAAATCCGCGCCAAATGGGGCGAGACGACAGGAGAGGCGCTGGAAGCCGACCGCGTAACGGTAACTGTGGCAGGGCGGCTGATGCAGATTCGCGCACAGGGCAAGGCTGGCTTTGCCACGCTGCAACAGGGTGGCCAGAAGCTGCAAATTTACGTGCGGCTGGATGCGGTGGGCGAACAGGCGTTTGCTCTCTACAAGCTGCTGGACCTGGGCGACCACATTGGCGTGAGCGGATACCTGTTCCGCACGCGGACGAACGAGTTAACGGTGCATGTGGAGACGCTGACGTTCCTGGCAAAGGCCATGTTGAGCCTTCCGGAGAAGTTTCACGGGCTCGCGGACGTGGAGATGCGTTACCGGCAACGCTACGTGGATCTGTTTACCAATCTCGACAGCCGCGAAGTGTTTGTGAAGCGGGCAAAGGTGCTACGTGCGCTGCGGGATTTCTTCGATAAGCGGGACTACCTGGAAGTAGAAACGCCTATGATGCAGCCGATTGCAGGCGGCGCAACGGCGCGGCCCTTTAGGACGCATCATAATGCGCTCGACATGGATTTGTTTCTGCGCATCGCACCGGAACTCTACCTGAAGCGGCTTGTCGTAGGCGGATTGGATCGCGTGTACGAGATCAACCGCAATTTCCGTAATGAAGGCGTGAGCACGCAGCACAACCCTGAGTTCACGATGCTGGAGTTTTATCAGGCATACGCGAACTACCTCGACATGATGCAGATTACCGAGGACCTGATGGCGTTTGTGGCCATGCAGGTGAACGGAACGACAGTGACGGAGTTCAACGGGCACACGATCGACCTGGGTAAGTGGGAACGTCTGAAGATGACCGAGGCGATTGTGAAGTACTGGCCAGCGGAAGCGGGACCAAAGCCGGACGAGGCTGTGTTCACGGATGTGAGTGCGTTACAGGCGAAACTCAGCAATGCGTTGGATTCCATGGGAAAGGCGCTGGGTGAAGGTTCTTCACTTGCACCAGAGCGCGCTGCGGAGTTGAAGACAATCAACGGTGCGGTGATTGGTGTACATCACGACTCGAAAAAGAATGCGCCGCTGGGCAAGAGCATCTACAACTTGTTTGAGGCCGTGGTGGAGCCGTTCCTGATTCAGCCGACAATCATCTACGAGTACCCCACTGAGGTTTCGCCGCTGTCGAAGGCGAAGCCGGATGATCCGGCGCACGTGGAGCGGTTTGAATTCTTCGCGGGCGGGTTCGAGATTGGCAATGCCTTCAGTGAGCTGAATGATCCGGTGGAGCAGCACAAGCGGTTTGCGGACCAGTTGAGCGAACGCGAGCGCGGCGATGACGAGGCACACCAGATGGACGAAGACTATGTACGCGCTCTGGCTTATGGTCTGCCGCCAACGGGAGGCGAAGGCATCGGCGTGGACCGGCTGACAATGCTGCTGACGGGATCGAAGTCGATTCGCGATGTCATTCTCTTTCCGTTGATGAGGAACAGCGGCCAGTGAACATTCTCTTTGTCGGCGATATTTTTGGCAGCGCGGGGCGCAGGATTGTGCGCGAGCACGTGGGCCACGTATGCGCAACGCATAATGTAGAGCTGCTGGTGATCAATGCGGAGAACGCTGCTGGCGGTTTTGGCGTAACACCACAGATTGCCGAAGACCTGTTCGACCTGGGCGCCGATGTACTGACGACAGGCAATCATGTGTGGGACAAGCGCGAGCTGATGGAACACCTGAGTTCGGCACCAGTGGATAGCCACGAGCGCGCGCGGCGGATTTTGCGGCCAGCCAATATGCAAAAAGGGTTGCCCGGTTACGGCGTCTACGAAGGTACGACGAAGAGCGGTGTGCCGTATGCGGTAGTCAACCTGATGGGCCGCGTATTCATGGGAGGAACAAACGATCCGTTTCAGGCAGCGACAGACATTGTTGCCGGTTTAAAGGCGCGGGTCATTCTGGTGGACTTTCATGCGGAAGCCACGAGCGAGAAAGTTGCGATGGGCTGGCATCTGGATGGAAAGGTGACGGCCGTGCTGGGTACACATACGCATATTCCCACGGCAGACGAGCGCGTGCTGCCAGGCGGAACCGCCTACCAGACAGATGTGGGCATGAGCGGCCCTTACGACAGTGTGATTGGCGTAGAGACCGAGCTCGTCCTGCATCGCTTCAGGACCGGTTTGCCGGGAAAGTTTGAGGCTGCGAAGGGGAATCCCAAAATGTGCGCGGCGCTGGTGCGCTGCGATGCGGAGAACGGACGCGCGACCGGCATTGAACGGATCATGCTGGGCGATTGATACGCCTTGCTGCTTTCTAGTTTGGAACCTGAGGCAGATTCCAGGTCTTGATGGTTCCCGACGTGTCTGGAACAGGCCTGGTGACCACCAGGTCCACTGGAACATGCGTGGCCTTCACAAGTTTGCCATTTGCGTTGAAGGTCATGGACCACTTCATCGGCTTGGGCAGAGCCGTTGCATCGGCAAAGTGAATGACTTCCCCGCCCTGAGTATGTGCGTCCAAATGCGCTGTCTCCGCAGGCACGTGAGCACCCACGACAAACTCGGGCTGCGGCAATGGTACGCGGGGATGCGCGCCGGCCAGCGCCGCGTAGCAGAGGCCCGTGCCCAGCCAGTTGGAAGGATGTGGATCGGCTTCCTCGGCGCGGATGTGATTGAAGGCCGAGATGGTGAGCGCGTTGATGGGTGCAGGCGAAAAGAGCGAGTAACTGCGCTTGAGAATGGGCACGATGCGCACGCGACCCGATTGCCCACGCGGGATGGAAGCAGAGAAGACGGTCACATCGCCAGCACCGTTGTTGCGCGTGTACTGCAGAAAAAGATGGCCGGGCAGCGCGGGACAAACAATCTGCTGATATGACCAGTCGCCGGAGTTCATATCGAATCCAGAATGGGCGGCGTGTTCGGCCACGGAGGATTCGGCATTGGAGGCAAGTTCACGATCTGCCGGCAACATGTGAGCCGCTGGGCGAAATTCGATGGAAACTGCGGGATGCGCGTGATCGCTGGAAGGATCAAAAGGAGCGGGAGGAATTCCAAGTGGAACGATATGTGTCCGGCCCTGCGGCAAGGGGGCTACCGACTGCGCCCGAAGAACAGAGGCGGGCGAAGCGGCCAACGAAACGGCGAGAAGCAGGATGAAGGAGCCCGAACGCGTCATCACGGTTCTAGAGTATCAAAGAGCGAATTGCGGCACGATTAACGGATTGAATTCCTGATGCCGGCAAGAGCGAAGGCAGCCCGAAGGCTGCCTTCCTGTTTGAATTCCCAGGAGATGCTTACCGGGCAGTCGATGAGACAGGACTGCCCGTACGTGTTGCTAGTTGCGTGAACGCGACTTGTGATGCGCAGCCGAAGGCTTGCGAGCCGGAGCCTTCTTCTTCGCCTGGATAAAGCCATCGCGAAGCACGATCTCCGCTCTTTGCGACAGCGTGGCGGTTGCGGGAATCTGCGAATAGCTGTCGTAGGTTCCGTCGAGTTCATCGGCGTTGGGCAACAGACCGAACTCAGTGCCAACTGCGGGGATTTCCTTGTCCGTAAGCGGCTTCTTCATGTTCACAATGAAGTCTGCCACGTTGCCGTCCTTGGCATCCTGCGAAACAGCCAGCTTGATGGTGTTGGCATCGGCCGAGATTACCGTGCCCGGAACTGGCGTGAGCTGATCCTTCATTACCGCCCAAAGCGTATCGGCATCTTCCTTGCTGCCATTGGCAAGAATGAATTCCTTATCGCTGAGGTTGAGGGTCTTCAGGTCAGGCGTGGTGGTGATGGCCTGATGCGCCAATTCAGCAGGTGTGGGAGCCTTGGCGATTTCAAACGATCCCGGAGGAAAGACAGAAGCGGCCGCCTGGCTCTTGATGTCATCGAGACCCTTCAGATTTCCGTGGTAGCTCTTGTAGTAGTACTCGAGCTTGGGCTCAATCTGAGCTTTATAGGCCGGAGGAGCAAAGTTCCACGCGCGGGCATAGAACCAGACTGCCTGGACCAGATCCTTGACGCCGGGCTTGGTGTAGGCTTCGGCGAGGCGGAGTGTGTCAACCAGGCCATTGCCTTTGGTTGTCTGGTCGGGCGAATAGAGCATCAGTTCCTTGCGGAACGAATCAATGGCGGTCTTGTAGTCCTTCTTGCTGATTTCAGCAGCAATACCGATGGTGGCATGGAAGAGCGGGTACGCAAATGCCGTTTGCTGCTTCCAGGCATCGTCTGCAATATCGGCCGGCTTCTGCACGGTGAGACCCTTTTGCGCAAGTGCCGCAGCATCATCGCAGGCCTGAGCATCCTGGGTCTTCTCGCACTGCTGCTTCTTGATGAAGGTGGAGTACAGGATGGCCTTCATGTTGTTGGGGTCTTCCTGGAGAATACGATTCGCCGTGGAGAGAATTTTGTCGGTGTTGCCGATGCCCTGATAGGTATCCAGAAGCAAGCCCAGCACCGAATTCTTCACAGGGCTCTGCGGATAGGTTGTCAGGAAGCTCTCCAGCGCAGCAGCCTTCTGATTGGGATCTGTCTGCGTCATCGCCATTTGGTAAGCGTTGTATTGTTCAGGCGGCAGAGTCACGCTCTGCTGGTCCTGCGCACGCAACGCAGGCGAAAGGACCAAGGTAGCGGCCATGAAAGCTATCGCCGTTAAGGAAAGGAATTTCTTCATTGAATGCTCCTGGGATTCGCAGAAATAGATGTACACACGTCTTGCCTCGTTGGCGCCGAAAAACAACTCGGATTTTAGGCGTTCGAGCACCGAGCCAGCAACATGGCAGAGCAACGGTTTCCAATGCGGTGTTGGGAGGATTATAAAAATCCGGAGCGAGCCTGACAAGCTCGGACTCGAGTTCAGACTGCCAACACCGGGTGCACAAAACACCCTGAACGCAGCAATTTGAGCATGATACCAGCTATGTAGCGTTCTGCACAGCTTTTGAATTGAAACCGCCACATTCCCTCCTCCCCGGCCAGAACCGCACGACCGATTGCATACGGACTTAGACACCAACAGGAGAGACGGTGTTTCTGAAAAAAATGCCGGATCGTTTGCTTCTTTTGGGCCAAATCAAAAGGTTTGCACGCAATTCCATCTATTGGAGGAGGCGCACCAGTTCGACCTGTTCGGCCAGAAATGCATCGTGGCCATGCGCGCTGTTCATCTCGCGGTAGTCGGCGTTGACGCCTGAAGCGCGAATCAGTTCAGCAAAGGCCCGGACCTGCGCTGCGGGGAAAAGCCAGTCAGAACTAATGCCCACAAATGTTAAACGTGCGCGAATTCGGCTGAAGACCTGCATGGGCGATTCGTAACCAGTGAGCGGATCCCACGTGTCCATGGTGCGCAGAATGGCGAGGTACGCATTTGCATCGAAACGATCAAGAAAGCGATGCCCCTGATAGTCGAGATAGCCGGCAATATCGAAGCGGCCTCCGGTGAGTCCGCCGCCATCGGCATTCAGCGCCCAGGGGTTTTCACCATTGCGGTTAGGATTACGGCCAAACCGCTCTTCGAAGAGTTCGGGCGACTTGTAGCTCATCATGGCAATCTGGCGCGCGAGCGCGAGACCGGCGCGTGGCGGCTTCTGCGGAAGGTAGGTGCCGTTGAGCCAGTCGGGATCGTTCTGGATGGCCTGGCGCTGGAGATGATTGAGAGCCAGGCCCATTGCGCCGAGTGGCGCGACCGCAATAATGACGCCGCGGTCAACGCGAGCAGGGTCGTGGATGGTCCACTCAAGGGCCTGCATGCCCCCGATGGAACCGCCGAGGACAAGACGCAGTTTGCGGATACCGAGGGAATCGAGAAGAAGGGATTGAGCGCGGACGTTATCGCGAATGGAGACGAGAGGGAAATCGGCGCCGTAGGGCTGGCCGGTTTCAGGATCGTTGGTGCTGGGCCCAGTGGAGCCATAACAGGAGCCCAGCATATTGATACAGATGACGAAGTCTTGCTCGAGCGAAAGGAGCGCGCCGGGAGCAAAAACTTCTGGCCACCAGGAACCGACCAGCGCCGAACCGGAGAGCGCGTGACAGACCAGCACAGCGTTGTCGCGCGCGGCGCTGAGACGGCCGTAGACAGCGTAATGCAGCGTAGGACTTGCGAGCGTGCGTCCGCTCTCCAACTGAAAGTCACCCTCGATAACGAAATCGCCTTCGTAGGTGGGCTCCAGTTGAGGAGTAACCGGCGGCTTGGCGCCAGCACCGGCTCCGGTTTGGGACGCAGTCATAGTCTTCATTGTGCCGCAAGACCCGCCGTCTGGGGTTTATCCGCTTTGGTTCCATTGGCAGCTTCAATGGCCTGGTCGAGATCGGCGAGGATGTCGCGGATATCTTCAATGCCAATGGAGAGGCGAACCAGCTCGGGTGTGACGCCGGTATTGGCCTGCTCTTCGACCGAGAGTTGCTGATGGGTTGTGGAAGCTGGATGAATCACAAGCGACTTGGCATCGCCAATGTTGGCCACCAGTGAGAAGAGTTGAAGAGAGTCGATGAGCTTTTTGCCTGCGTCATAGCCTCCCTTGATGCCGAAGGTGAGCAGAGCGCTCTGGCCATTGGGCATGTACTTCTGCGCGCGGGCGAAATACTTGCTGGACTGGAGGCCCGGATAATTAACCCATTCAACGCCGGGATGCGCTTCAAGGTGCTTTGCGACCGCAAGCGCGTTCTGCGAGTGGCGTTCCATGCGGAGATGGAGGGTTTCGATTCCCTGCAGCAGCAGGAAGGCGTTGAAGGGCGAGAGGGCGGCGCCGGTATCGCGCAGGCCCTGCACACGCGCCTTGAGAATAAAGGCCAGCGGACCAAAAGCCTGGGTGTAGTTGAGGCCATGATACGAGGGGTCGGGTTCAGTGAATTCCTTGAAGCGGCCGGATGCCGCCCAGTCAAACTTGCCGGCATCGACGATGACGCCGCCGATGGAAGTGCCATGACCGCCGAGGAACTTTGTGGCAGAGTTTACGACGATGTCTGCGCCGTGCTCGATGGGGCGGACAAGGGCGGCGGAGGCAGAGGTGTTGTCGATGACGAGCGGCAGGCCGTTTTCATGCGCGATGGCGGCAATCTTTTCAATATCGACGACGTCAAGCTTGGGGTTGCCAAGCGTTTCGGTATAGACGGCGCGTGTCTTTTCATTGATAGCGGCGCGCAGACCATCGAAGTCGTCTGCATCGACGAAGCGCACAACGATACCGAGGCGAGGCAGTGTGTAGTGGAAAAGGTTATAGGTGCCGCCGTAGAGAGAGGTGGTGGAGACAATTTCGTCACCGGCCGCGGCCAGCGTGGTGAGCGCGAGGGTTTCAGCGGCCTGGCCGGATGAAGTGGCAAGCGCGGCGGCTCCGCCTTCAAGAGCGGCAACACGCTTCTCAAGCACGTCGGTGGTGGGGTTCATAATGCGCGTGTAGATGTTGCCAAACTCCTGCAGAGCGAAGAGGCGTCCCGCATGATCGGCGTCCTGAAAGAGGTAGGACGTGGTCTGGTAGATGGGCACGGCGCGTGAACCGGTTGCGGGGTCTGGGGATTGGCCGGAGTGAACGGCGAGAGTGGCGAGGTGCTGCTTCGTCTCGGACATGGGTGAAAGCTCCTTTTTCGACTGCTCATTCAGATGAATTGCGTTGTGCGGCGGGGAAAAACTCGAACAATCTGCGCACATGCGACGGCCCGAGTCCTTGGGAGAACCCGGGCCGCCTGACATTCTGGAAATCGGTTGCGATTAACGCATGCGCCGCTCCACAGCCACACGGACGGGTCCGCCCTGCATACACATGCACATGGCCATGAGAGCGATGCCGAGGATGACTGCGTAAGGCATAGGGGAAGTATCTACAAGGGAAGATGCAGTGTCAATTAGGATTTGCGGATCTTTCGCACCAAAAGTTTGGCTGCACTGTGTGGTAACTGCTCTGGAATGTTATTCGTCTTCCGGCTTCCAAACGTAAGCGCCGGGCTGCGGAAGGCCAATATGCGCGAGGACGCGATGGACGAAGGTGCGGGCCATGTCGTCCGTGGTCGCCGGCTGGTTGTAGAAGGCTGGGATGACCGGGAAGATGGTGGCACCAGCTTCAGCGGCCAGCGCCATATTGCGCAGGTGGATTCGATTAAAAGGTGTCTCGCGTACGCAGAGAATGAGCGGGCGGCGCTCCTTGAGCGTCACATCGGCTGCACGAGCGATCAGCGAGTCGGCGAGACCGTTGGCGATGGCGGCCAGCGTACCCATGGAGCAAGGCAGGACGACCATGCCATTGGAAGAATGACTGCCAGAGGCAATGGGTGCGCCAATGTCGGAGTCGGCCAGAGTGATGGTTTTCTTTGATGCAGCGCCGAGTAATTTGGCAACCAGTTCATTGCGGCCGGAAATACCAAGCTCTTCTGCGATAACGCGGAGCGAATTTTCGCTTGCAACGCAGTAGACGCGCTCAACGCGGCCGTCGGATTCGAGGCAGCGGAGCATTTCGCGCGCGAGGACCGCGCCGGAAGCTCCGGTGATGGCAAGAGTAAGATTCATCGCGCGTCACTTCCCTTCTCCGCTGCGATTGCCGGCTCCATCAGATGCCTCTCCACTCGTGCATCATGCGGACATATTCCTCGGAATACCCCTGTTCTGAAAAGCGCTCCATCTCCTGAAAGGCCTGCTGGTACTCGTGGGCGTTCCAGAGGGCGCGAAAGAAGATGAGCGAGGCGCGTTCGGAGTCAGGCTCATGCTGCACAGCAACCTTGCCATGCTGAATGGCCTGGCGATGATCGCCGACGTTGGAGTACACCCAGGCCAGATACGCGTGCGCCAGGCCAGACTGCGGAAACTCGGCCACGAGCGCGTTCATCAACTGCACAGCCTCGCTCTTCTGGTCCTTCTCAACCAGATCGATGGCCTCGCGGATGGTGCCTTCCACGCGAAGCCGTGCGGCCTCGGGAAAGTGGTCCATCAGGCGTCGGCTCCGAGCACGCGCGCGAAGATGGCATCTACGTTGCCGAGCTGGCGCGTGTAATCAAAGGTATTTTCGAGCTTTTCAGCGGATAAGAGCGAGGAAATTTGGGGGTCGCGTGCGACTTCGTCGCGGAAGATGAGGTCTTCCTTCCAGGAACGCATGGCGTGCGACTGGACGAGGCGGTACGCGTCTTCGCGCAGCATGCCTGCCTCTGCGAGGTCGAGCAGCAGTTGCCCGCTGAAGATGAGGCCTCCGGTTGACTCGAGGTTCTTCTTCATACGCTCGGGGTAGACGAGCAGGCGGTCGATCAGATCGGTTGTCTTGGCCAGCAGGTAGTCGACGAGAATCGTCGAGTCCGGGAAGATCACGCGCTCCACCGAAGAGTGCGAAATATCACGTTCGTGCCAGAGCGGGATATTTTCAAAGGCAGCCTGTGCGTTGCCGCGGAGCACGCGGGCCAAGCCACTGATCTGCTCGCTGGTGATGGGGTTCTTTTTGTGCGGCATGGCCGAAGAACCCTTCTGCTTTTCGCTGAAGTACTCCTGCGCTTCGCGGACCTCGGTGCGCTGCAGATGGCGTACTTCGACGGCGATCTTGTCGAGCGTCGATCCGATGAGCGCCAACACGCTGATATACGCCGCATGGAGATCGCGCTGAATCACCTGTGTGGCAACCGATGCAGGCTTCAGACCGAGCCGCTCGCAAATCTTTTCTTCATGCTCCGGCTTCAAGTGACCGAAGGTTCCTACAGCTCCGGAGAGTTTCCCCACGCGGATGTCTTCTGCCGCAGCGTCGAAACGGACCAGGTTCCGTTCCATTTCCGCATACCAATTCAACAACTTGAGGCCGAATGTGGTGGGCTCAGCGTGGATGCCATGGGTGCGGCCAATGGTGGGGGTGTGCTTGAACTCGAGAGCGCGGCGCTTGAGCACGGCGAGCATGGCCACGAGACCTTCGCGCAGCAGCTTCGAGGCTTCCTTGATCTGGAGGGCCTGGGCGGTGTCCACGATGTCGTTGGAGGTGAGGCCATAGTGCAGCCAACGCGAGGACTGGCCGTCCAGGCCTTTGTCCTTCATCGACTCAGCCACTGCCGTTGTGAAGGCGATGACGTCGTGCTTCACCTCCGCTTCGATTTCACGGATGCGTTCGACCGAGAAACTGGCACGGGTGATGGCTTCGGCGGCCTCAGTGGGGACGACGCCGAATTCGGACAGAACGGTGCTGGCTGCCGACTCGACCTTGAGCCAGCAGGTGTATTTGTTTTCTTCGGTCCAGATAGCGCCCATGGCGGGGCGCGTATAGCGCTCGATCAAAGGTCCTGCTCCTAAAGGGGGAGAGTGCGGCCGCGCCGCCCCAACCTTCGATTGTACTTGGAGTTAGCGGATTCGATAGAGGGAATATGTAGTACTACTTATGTGGGATGCCTAGGCGCGTGTGGAGTTCATCGAAAAGCAGGCCTCGACCAGGACGGTAGGGCTGAAACCACTCACCGTCAATGACCATTTGCGGGATGGCGCGCTTGCCAACGTGGCGGATAAGATCGTTGGCCGCTGCGGGGTCGTTGTCGATGTTGATTTCGGTATAGGAAAGATTGTGCATGTCGAGAAACTGTTTGGCGGCTCGGCAGTCGCGACACCAGGCGGCGGTGTAGACGGTAATCTTCACTTTCTCAGTGTAGCCTGCGTGCGCTGGTAGCATCGGAGCCATGACTGCCGATGAGATCAAAGCAAAACTCGGACTGGAACCACATCCCGTTGAGGGAGGCTTCTACCGCAGGACGTATACGGCGCCGGGCGCGGTGGAGCTGGCGCGGGGTATTCGAGCCACTTCGACTGCTATCTACTACCTGCTGGAGGCGGGGACTTTCAGCGAGATGCATGTTCTGACCTCGGACGAGATGTTCCATTTCTACCTGGGCGACCCGGTGGAGATGCTGCAGTTGTGGCCGGATGGGCGCTCCGCGCTTTTGACTCTTGGACCGGATTTGCAGGCGGGGGAAGAAGTGCAAACGGTTGTGCCCGCAGGGGTTTGGCAGGGGACGCGGCTGAAGGGAGACGGTCAGGTGGCGCTGCTGGGCTGCACGGTGACGCCGGGGTTCGACTTTGCCGATTACCGCAGCGCCCCGGCAGACGAGTTGATTGCGCGGTGGCCAGGAGAGGCGGAACGGATCAAGGCGCTGACGAGGAAGTGAGCACCTGCGGTGCGGCAGACGCTCGCTTTTCGCTCGCGGAAGGGTGGTTTCGCCGATGGGCACAGCAAGGAACCAGGAGTTGCGGAAAAGCGAGGAATTTGTGGCCGCTTTTGCCATGGTTGGTGAGGAGTTGCTGGCCGTCTTCGGATCGTAACTGGTGAAGCACCAAGCGGCGAGGATTTTGAAGCGACCAGTCGCGGGTTTGGCGAGGAGCTTGTGGCCAAAAGCGCTTTCCAAGGCTGCGCCGCTAGGCGAAATTAAGCCTAATTAGAACCTATTTAACGAATGCGAGGAAAAGCTCGCCAAAACGAGGGCGTGAGAGATTGGGGTCTGGAAGCTGCGCATTGAGAGAGCCAGGTCAGGAAGTGGAAGTTACCGGTTTGTTGATAACGAACCAAGCCGCGCGGCACGGGTCAGGATACATCGTGTTCGTGGCGTGTTGAGTACCAACCTTTCCCACATCTCCCTTCGGGAGATATGGGGCACCCAAAGCTCGTACTCAAACCTGCATTCCCGAGATGCGGGCCACAAGCCCTCATCACCAATCATCTTCTGAATACAAGTAAATAACATATTTACAATCTATGGAACCGGAGGCCAGGAAACTTCGGCATCGACATCGAGCTTCGGCAGATTCAGTTCTTTTCTGATCACGTTGGTGATCGCGGTTGCGGCCTTTTTGACAAGCGGCATTGTTTTCTTGAAGACCTCGGTGTCGCCATCCACGATCTTGGAGGCCGTAGTCTTCAGGATCTTTTCCATCGCCACGAACGCCGTTTGAGTCTCGAGACCGCTCACGACTGACACCAATACTATGGTGCGCTGGAAATCGTAGCTTGCCTTGTTCAGGAATTGCATGGCCTCGGTTTGGTGATTCGCTAACTGCGTCCCGAACGCAAGATCGTCCTTCTTCTCTTCAATTGCAAACGCCGCATTGACTTTCATGACGGCGGACATGAGGTCGCTCGCGGCGCGGCTGCCCTCGATAAGCGCATCCCTCTTCAGTTCCCACTGCCGCTGTCTATTCCACGCCTGGTCCTCGATCTTTGTTTCGATCTCTTTCGTGGTCTGCGTCAGCTCAGCAGTCTGTCTCTTCAGCTCTTTGAAGTCTTCCTTTGTGGCAAGGTTCTCACCCTTCCTCTTCAGATAGCTGCGAAAATACGCTCCCCAAGCGATGACCAAAACATTCGCCAGCACTAGCAAAACTACGATCATTGTTCCCATAGCTCTTCCTGCAGTTGTTCCATCCTTAGGGTAACCCTCCGCCTGTAAAAGGGCATGTGGCCCACGTCATCTGGAAGATAGTACGAAAATTGATCTAGGGTTACACCCATCTCGCGGTTCGAGATGTGGGAGACAACGAATCTCAACCGTCGGTCCTTTGTACTTCCCAACCACTGGGTAACTCAAAACCACGCTTTGCCGCTGTCCAGAAGGATTCGATTTCAACCGTTCCGCGCTTTCCGGTCTGGTAGTGGTGTGCGCTTGACCAAGGCCAGTCTTCCGGTTTGGTGACGAGTCCGCGTTTGACCGGGTTCTTGTGGATGTAATTCAGCTTCTCGGTAACCTTCTCACCGGAGTGCACATTGAAGTCGTAGTAGCGGCGTTGCCAGAAGGGCCGTTCGGTCAGGCGTCGCGCGACAGAAATCTTCAATGCCTGGATTGCCCGCATGAGTTCACCGTTTCGCGGTTCGCTAACCAGCAAATGGACATGCTCGGGCATGAGGACGTACCCCACGATGACAAAGAGGTAGTGGATGCGGGTCTGCTCGAGAGATGTTTCAAAGATGTCTTTTGCCTGTGCGGTGTGGAGATAGGGCTTGCGCTGGTAACAACTGAAGGTGAGGAAGTGGAAGTTACCGGTTTGTTGATAACGGACCAGACCGCGCGGCATGGATAAGGATACATCGTGTTCGTGGCTGAACGAGAGCTTACCTCTCCCACATCTCCCTTCGGGAGATATGGGGCACCCAAATTCAGTTGTTGAACGATCATCCTGTAGAGACGGACCTTTCAGCTGGGCAAGTGCTGGTCTTTCCCACATCTCCCTTCGGGAGATGTGGGGCACCCTTGGTCGGTTGTTGAACGATCATCCTGTAGAGACGGACCTTTCAGCTGGGCAAGTGCTGGTCTTTCCCACATCTCCCTTCGGGAGATATGGGGCACCCTTGGTCGGTCGTTGAACGATCATCCTGTAGAGACGGACCTTTCAGCTGGGTAAGTGCTGGTCTTTCCCACATCTCCCTTCGGGAGATATGGGGCACCCTTGGTCGGTCGTTGAACGATCATCCCGTAAAAAATGTGTTACCTGTCACGACATACTCATGCTCTCAGCGCGATTCAGAAATCGTGCAGGGCGCGTGGGGGGATGGAGGCGCGGACGGCGTTGAGGACGGCGAGGAGGTCGATGATCTCCTGAGCGATGGCGCCTTCAAGTGGCGGCAGGTATCCGAGGGCAGCGGCGGCCATGCCGAGGACGCTGAGGGCCATACCGCCGATGGCGCTTTGCAGCGCGATGCGGCGCATGTGCTGGCCAATGTGGAGCAGCTCGTCGACCTTGTTGAGTGTGGGTTCGAGGATGACCGCGCCGGCGGCTTCCGCAGTGATGTCGCTGTTCTGGCCGAAGGCGATGCCGACGGTGGCGGCCATCATGGCAGGCGCGTCATTGATGCCGTCGCCGAGGAAGAGCGTGGGAGCCTTGGCGGTTTCTTCGCGCACGATTTGCAGCTTTTCTTCCGGGGCCAGGCTTGAACGTACGTCGGTGATGCCGACGATGTCTGCGAGGTGTTTGACTTCGCTTTCGCGATCTCCGGAGAGGATCATGAGGCGGTTGACGTTGTGGCGCGGCAGCAGATGACTGACGAAGGGTTTGCCTTCAGTGCGCGGGCGGTCATGGAAGCGGAGCAGGCCGGAGACACGGCCGTCGATAACAATGATGCACTCCATGCCTGAGGCGACAACGGGCAGGATGGAGGCCGATTCTGCGGGGAGTTTGCGGCGTCCGGTGACGAGAATTTCGTGCTCTGCGATGTGGCCGGAGAGACCTTCACCGGGCTTTTCGCTGATGTCCTCAACGTTCTGGAGAATGATGTTCCTTTCCTGAGCCGCGCGCAGGATGGCTCCGGCGAGAGGGTGCTTCGAGTACTGCTCAAGACTGGCGGCAAGGCGAAGAACCCGGAGTTCATCGGCGCCGTTGAAGGTAAGGACGTCGGTTACGTCGGGCTCACCGTGTGTGAGGGTGCCGGTTTTATCGAAGAACATGGTCTGGATCTGACCGACCTGCTCAAGCACGACGGGCTTCTTGATGACGATGCCACGCTTGGCCGCGAGCGAGATGGAGCCAATGATGGCGATGGGGATGGCGAGCAGCAGCGGGCAGGGCGTGGCGATGACGATGACGGCGAGGAAGTTGTCAGGGTTGCCGCTCATCCACCAGCCGGCGAGCGCAACGAGGACGGCGATGGGCGTGTAGACGGCGCCGAGTTTGTCGGCAAGGCGGCGGATGCGCGGCGGGTTGGCTTCTGCCGCCTGCATAACCTGCATGATGCGCGCGTAGCGGGAGTCGATGGGGAGCTTGTCGGCGACGATGGTAATCGCGTCGTCCTCGTTGAGCGCGCCTGAGATGACCTGCGAGCCGGCAATTTTGCGGATGCGGAAGGGCTCGCCTGTGAGGAAGGATTCATCCATGGTGCCGCTGCCGGATTCGACTGTGCCATCGACCGGGCAGATTTCATGCGGGAAGACGACGAGGCGGTCGCCGATGGCGATGTCAGAGAGGTCGATGTCTTTGGCGGTGCCGTCGATGACGCGATGGGCGATGCTGGGCATGCGTTTGGAGAGCTCATTGAGGACGGAGGAGGCGCGTTTGGTGGCGTACTCCTCAAGCGCCTGACCGCCGGAGAGCATGAGCACGATGATAGTGGCGACGAGCAGTTCGCCCATGAGCGTGGCGGTGATGATGGAAAGGCCGGCGAGAAAGTCAGAACCGAATTGGCGCTGAAAGATTTGCCGGATAAGCGTGTAGAGCAGCGGCACGCCACCGGCGAGGATGGCGAGCCAGAGCGGAAGCGAGGCGAAGGGGGCTGGGTGGTGGAGGATGTAACGGGAGACGAGGTGGGAGGCGATGGCGACGGTGGAGATGGCTACGGAGACGTAGTTCCACTTGAGGGACCAGTTGCGAAGCGATGGGTTGTTCGCGTCTGCCATTACCATCTCCTTGGATCCGACAAAGAAGTGCACGGCCCAGCAAAGTGCAAACATTGTTGCACTCAGGCGCATGCCAGCGCTGTGATGCACGCTGCACGGGAAAAAGCGATTGCGAAATGGGTCAGCGACGGTCGCGGAAAAACGAGCGCAGGAGTTCGGAGGATTCGCCGGCGAGGATGCCTTGTTCGACGGTGAGCTGGTGGTTGAGCTGAGGGTGGTTGAGGACGGTAAGCACGGAGCCGCAGGCGCCCGCTTTGGGGTCGGGGGCGGCGTAGACGAGGCGGTCGAGGCGGGCGTGGGTGATGGCCCCGGCGCACATGGCGCAGGGCTCGAGCGTGACATAGAGGGTGCAGCCGTTGAGGCGGTAGTTGCCTATGGCTTGCGCGGCTGCGCGGAGGGCGACGATTTCGGCGTGGGCGGTGGGGTCGTTGTCACGGAGGACGCGGTTCTGGCCGCTGGCGATGATTTCGTTGTTATGAACGATGACTGCGCCGATGGGGACTTCGCCGGCTTCGGCGGCGAGGCGGGCTTCGGCGAGGGCGGCGGTCATGGCATCGAGGTCGGTCATTGTGTTCATGGTACGTGGCTGGGACTGTTGTCCGCTGCTTGCACGCGATGGACTTGCGGTTATTCATTCGCGCCGGCCCTACGGGACGGCGGGCTTGATTGGGACCATGCCCCAGGATTCCGCGCGCATCCGCACGCTCCATCCTGGGCTATTTTCGATGCGTCCCTACGGGACGCAAAATCTGCACCCTCTTATCAATTGCACCTCATGGACAAGGAATTGCTTGCGAGCTCCGGTTGCGTGACACGTTAGTTCAGTTTCTTGAGCCAGATGTCGCGGACGGAGACCTTCGAGGGAGAGCTTTCGAGCTCGATGCCGATCTGGCCGGTCTGGTTGTTGATGGAGCTGGGGTCGTCGTCGATATAAACGGCCATGAGGTGACCGTTGAGGATGTGGATGAAGGTGCCGCCGCGGGCAAGGATGACGTACTGGTTCCAGCCATTGACTTTGACGTAGCCGCCGAGCGCGTCGCGATCGCCGATGACGGCCATGAGTTTGGCGTAATTGCCGGGCGAGGACTCGACGACCTGCCCGCGCCAGGCCTGAATGCCAAGCGGGGAATTTTCGGTGTAGAACTGGCCGGTGTACTCGGACGTGCCGGGAGTGACGGGATACCAGAAGTCTGCCTGGGGTCCGGTCATCATCCAGTCGAGTTTGGGCGCGTCCATGCCGGGGCGCAGCGGATGACGCCAGGGCACACCGGTTTTGGAACGGTATTGAATGCCGCTGCCACCGCCCTGCTCAACCTTGATTTCAAGCTTGAGATCGAAGTCGTGCGCTTCGAGTCCACAATAGACGATGTAACTGTTACCGACGGGCTTTTCTTTTGTGCTGGTGCCGACGATGGCGCCGTCTTCAACGTGCCAGACGGCGGGGTCGCCGTCCCAGCCTTTGAGGTCCTTGCCATCGAAGATCTGGGTGTAGCCGTCGTGGTCATCGAAGTCGATGGGCTCAGGCTCAAAGAAACCGCCGCGACGGATGCGCTTGTCGGGCTTGTCAATTTTGGCGGAGGTGGAGGATTGGGGATGGGCTGCTGTTGCGGCGGGCAGCGCGGGTTTGGCGGGCGCGGCGGCGGCAGGAATGGTGAGAAGGAGCGCGCAGGGCGCGAGTAGAAATGCGGACATCGATAAGTTTGGACGCATGGAATCCCCCAGTGTGAATACTGGGGGATTGTAACGGGTGTGCGCTAGACCTTTGCTGCGGGTTGTTGCTGGGTCATGCAGTGGAGGGTGCCGAGGCCCCAGACCAGATCGACGGCGTGGATGCCGATGATGTCGCGCGATGGGAAGAGTTGCGCGAGGGTGTTGAGCGCAATGCGGTCGTTCGGATCGTGGAAGGTGGGGACGAGGACGACGCCGTTGGCGATGTAGAAGTTGGCGTAACTGGCGGGCAGGCGCTGGCCGCGAAAAACGACTGGCCTGGGAAGCGGCAGCTCGGCGATTGTGTACTGCTTCCCTTCCCGCGTGCGTGCGGCTTTGAGGCGGGCGAGGTTTTCAGCGAGCGGTTCATGGTTGGGGTCGGTCGAGTCAGGCTCGACGGCGGTAACGATGACGTCGGGCGCGGTGAAGCGCGTGATGTCATCAACGTGGCCGTGGGTGTCGTCTCCGGCGATGCCGCGATTAAGCCAAATTACCTGGTCGATGCCGAGATAATCGTGGAGAACGCGCTCAAGCTGCGCCTGGCTGACGCCGGGATTGCGCTGCTGGACTTCACTGAGGAGACATTCTTCGGTTGTGAGTAGTGTTCCCTGTCCGTTGGTGTCAATGGAGCCGCCTTCCAAGACGATGCGGCGTGGCTTGCCGTTCTCGCGTTTCGCGGCGGCTTTTTCCGAGTGCGTTGGTTGCCACGAGGGGACCTGAAGCAGCTTTGCCACGCGGGCGGGGAGTTTGTCGTCGTTGTGCCAGTCCGAGTATTTGGCCCAGGCGTTGAAGCGCCAGTCTATGAGGGCGACCTGGCCCTTTTTGTTCTTGACGAAGATGGGGCCGGAGTCGCGGGTCCAGACGCGGTCTGTGGGCCAGAGGTGGAATTGGACGCGGTCGAGGTTGGCTCCGGCGCGGGTGAGGCAACTTGTGGCGCGGGTGCACTCGGCGGCGCCGGCGACAATGAGGTGGACAGTCTCACGCGCGGAGAGGATGCGGACGATTTCCGCATAGAGCCAGGGGATGGGCTGGAATTTGCCGGGCCAGTCTTCGCGGTTGTGCGGCCAGGCGAGCCATGTGGCTTCGTGCGGTTCCCACTCGGCGGGCATGCGGTAGCCGAGTTGTACGGGTGTCTTTTGTGCGGTGCGTGCGGACATGGGTTGCGTCTGAAATTTCCTAGGGTTTAAACCTTGAGTCAAGTTCTGTGGTTGTATTGGCGCGAGTAAGCTCGCTCCCTGTCACAAAGAATAATTTTTGTCGTCTCAAACGTTCCTGACAAAAAACGAGAGCATAGGGAACCCGACCATAAATCAACCACATTGCCAGTCCATCCAAGTTTTTTCAAAACTCAACGATTTCAGGTCGTGTTCTCGGATCATAAAGTAAAGCTTGCCTAGATCGCCCCACATCATGCCCGCATCATTCTCTGAATCGAGTTGTAATAGCAGTCGCCAATCGGTGGCTCCTGCATCGTCAGTACCGGTCAGCTGGTTGAACTGAACCTGGTTTGGATATCCGCCAATCCGATGGATGGAACCGTCGTTGGCACAGACTTGAGCAAAGAGTTCACCGTAGGCGGATGACTCTGCGTCGCTCAGATCGAGACATTCGATTTCCCAGAGGTCTTGCGCTGGAGCGGTGAGGTCGGGCGTCGGCTTCAACGAGTAGCTCTTGAAAACATACTCTTCGTTGAGTCCGGGCGGCGTACGAAGTACGTTCTCGGACAAAGATGTGGAGGAGTAGATGACCTTAATCCCGTCCTTTACGTCGTCCGGATCGCTCCTTTCCGGGAGGTATTCGGCGTCGCAAAAGAAGAAGAGCGACCCTCTACTTGGAAGAGGAACCCCATCGCAGGTTCCCAGCTCTGCCAGATCGAGCTGTGCAAGAAACGAATGAGGATCACCGCTTTTGCGCGTTGGCCACGTGATATTTTCTGGCATATTCGGGGTTCCGCCAAGCCGAGTTACGGGCTGCTCCGACTGTTCGCCAATGATGAGGCGAATTGAGGGGCGTAGAAGATTGAGAACCGTAGGTGTGATACGCGAAAGGCCGGCTCTTTTCATTCGCCCTTCAAGTTCGCCGGTACTCTGAAAGACGGATGCCACAACAACTCCTTGAATCAGCTCAGAGATAAACCGAAAGTGAAGACAATCGGCTAATTGTGCTGCCTCGACACCACGGTCACTTCGAGTCTCCGTTCGGCACGAGTGAAGTGGGTGCGTCGAGGAAGCGTTGGGTGATGGGGGTGTAGGCGTCGATGCGGCGGTCGCGGAGGAATGGCCAGTTGCGGCGTGTGTCTTCCAGAAGCGCGATGTCGATTTCGCCGAGGAGGACTTCTTCCGCGTCGTGCGAGGCCTTGGCAATGATACGGCCGAAGGGATCGGCGAGAAAGCTACCGCCCCAGAATTCGAGGCCCTTGCCTTCGGCGCGGTTGCCGAGGACGTCGCCGGTTTCATGGCCGACACGATTGACGCCCGCGACATAGACTCCGTTGGCGATGGCATGGGCACGCTGGATGGTTTGCCAAGCATCGTATTGCGCTGCGCCGAACTCGTCTTTCTCGTCGGGATGCCAGCCGATGGCGGTGGGATAGAAAAGCACTTCCGCTCCCTGGAGCGCGGTAAGGCGCGCGCCTTCGGGGTACCACTGGTCCCAGCAGACGAGCGTGCCGATGCGGCCAAAGGAGGTATCGACGGCCTTGAAACCGAGATCGCCGGGCGTGAAGTAGAACTTCTCGTAGTAGAGCGGATCGTCGGGGATGTGCATTTTGCGATAGACGCTGAGGATGCTGCCGTCGGGACCGAGAGTTACAGCAGTGTTGTGATAGAGGCCGGGTGCGCGGCGCTCGAAGAGCGAAGCGATGAGGACGACGCGGAGCTCGCGGGCAACTTCACCAAGACGCTGTGTAGACGGACCGGGGATGGGCTCGGCGAGATCGAAGAGGCGGATGTCTTCGCGCTGACAGAAATATTGGGCAAGGAAAAGTTCAGGCAGGCAGACGACCTGCGCGCCGAGTTGGGCCGCCTGACGCACATGCTTGACGGCCGACTCAAGATTGGCCTCGGGATCGGGGCCCATGCGCATCTGCACAAGGCCAACGTTGTATTTGCGTTTTTCTGCCATCGTTCTCCGCCATTTTGTACTGGTCACAGCATAAGGCCAATCCTCGCTGGAGGATTGGCCTTGTTCTTTCGATGCATACGAGTGCAGCCTAGCCGCTATTCTTCAAGGATGAGCACAGCCGCGGCGATGGTGGTTGTCCAAAGGCCGCGCTTGTCGCCCACTGCCGACTGGGTAATGTTGCTGGTGCGAACGATTTTGTTGGAGATGCGGTAGATCTCCTTCTTTTCGTCCCAGCTCTTGTCAGGATCAAAATCGACGTCCAGCGTGGTGGCAAGCATTTCAGCCGCGAGTTCTTCGGCGTATTCGCCTGCCTGGTCTTCGGTCTCACCGAAACTGTGGTGCTCGCTGAGATAGCCGTAAGTGTCTTTGTCCGCAGGGATGGCAACACCGATGCTGGAAACGACGAGGCGGTGCGGCTCACGTGTGGAATTCTCTGCGATGACGGCGAAGACGACCTCGCCGTGATTGAGGTACTTGAGTCCCTCTTTGCGAGGAATGACCTTGCAGCGCGGCGGAAAGATGGATGAAACGCGAACCAGATTCTGCGAGGCAATGCCCGCATCCCGAAGGGCGAGCTCGAAGGAAGTCAGACGCTCTTTGTGCTTACCCACGCCCTTGGTAAAGAACAGCTTCTTCGGGACCATGTTTTTTCCCAATTTCTATGTACCCTCCATGCAGTGACAATGTTGATTTTTTGACAGTTCCCGCATGAGTTTATCGCATCCGGGCCCTCTTCCAAACAGATGTAAAAGAATTCATCTGTGATTTACACAGATGAACATTTTTGGGATGCCGTCTGACGCTCTCCAGCGAGCCGAAAATCCGCGCAACTTCGGTTTCAGCGAAGGGTTTCTAAAAACATGCGAATGCATGTCCTAACCGGAACTGTGCTGGTGTATGTGGGTCTGAGCTGTGGCCTGGTGGCAGCTCAGGGGAATTCCCAATCCGAATCCGCCACAGGCGCGACGGCTTATGTCGCGCCGCCGAATTCACCGCCTGGTCCCGCACCGATTGCGCCGCTTTCGCCGGTTCCTCTGGAATGGACTCCGCCAGCGCTGGTGGAGCTGAGCCGTTTTGCAGCCATGAAGACGAGCTTTACGCTGGACCGGAACATGCTGGACGCCGCAGCAGCCGTGTTGCCGGACGACGATATGGACGCGCGTCAGACTTTGCGCAAACTCGATGGCGTGAGCGTGCGCCTTCTGCGCTTTGGGCAGGAGGGGATGATCGATCCAGCGGCGATTCATTCGATTCGCTCGGAGTATCACCTGCGCGGATGGAAGCACCTGGTGACGGCGGACGATCATGGCGGCCCTGTTCACGACAACTCGACCGACGTCTGGCTGGTGCTGGACGGCGTTACGGTGAAGGGCGCTGTGGTGCTGGCGGAGACGCCGAAGAGCATAACGCTGGTCACGGTGGCAGGCAACATCAATCCGATCGATGTGCTGCATCTTCGCGGGCATTTTGGCATTCCCCGGTTTGACAGTGACGTAATGCGGGACGGGCGGCGGTAACAAGGCGTACTAGTTAAATTTTCTGTGCGCGAGAGGTTTACTGCAGTCTCGACTCGGCATGGTTATCGCGCTATGCTTGTGAGAAGATGCGCTTTAAGTCGAAACTCGGCAGAGAAATCTGGATTGATGTCGCTCTGGCTTGTTTTTGGTCATTATTCGTTTTTGTCCTACCTAACCCGAAACTCTTAGACAAAGCAGCATTCGCTTTGTTTGTCGCTTATGCAATATTTCGAATTCTTGGACAGTACTTCGTTTACTGGGATGTCACGCTAGACGGCCTGCAGGAGAGACGCTTCTGGCGTAGCCGAAACGCCCCGTGGGATAGAGTTGGGCGCATTGTGGATCATGGCCCTGTCAATTGGAGGGGAGGCATGAGAGGCTCTGTTGAGGTTGAGTTTTTGAGCCCGGAGCCTCAATCGGCAAAAAAGCGCTTCCTAGTTCGTACGTCCTACCGCAGCATGTTTGTGGAGGCTGCACGCGAGCGTGCACCTCAAGCGACATTTGAAGATGCTGCCTAAATTTGAAACGCAATGCCAAGTGCGATTAACCCCCAGTGTTAACTTCCCGCTATCGAGGACGACGTTAGCATTCGAATGTGCAACCGTGACGTAATGCGGGACGAACGCCGCTAGTTCGAGCGCCTTCAATTGCGCCTTGCAAATTTGAGGTGGTAGCCTTCTCTTGCATCTATCTAGATGGAAGGAACGGCACCACCCATGCAGACAAATTACAACGGGCTTGAGTTGCCCAAAGATGGCGCACGCATTGAATACGCGAACGGCGCCTATACAATTCCTGACAATCCCATCATTCCCTTTATTGAGGGCGACGGCACAGGCCGCGATATCTGGAAGGCCTCGCAGCGCGTGTTCGACGCGGCTGTGGAGAAGGCCTACGGCGGCAAGCGAGCCATCAAGTGGTTTGAGATTTACGCTGGCGAGAAAGCCTATCGCAAGTTCAACACATGGCTGCCGGACGACTCGGTGAAGGCGGCGACGGATCTGCGTGTTTCCATCAAGGGACCGCTGACGACGCCGGTGGGCGGCGGCATTCGCAGCCTGAATGTGGCACTGCGCCAGATTATGGATCTCTACTCGTGCGTGCGTCCGGTGAAGTATTACCAGGGCGTGCCGAGCCCGGTGAAGCATCCGGAAAAGGTGAATATTGTGATCTTCCGCGAGAACACGGAAGACGTGTACTCGGGCATTGAGTTCAAGCAGGGTACGGACGAAGCGGCGAAGCTGATTTCGTTTTTGAACGACGAGATGCTGGCGAACTCGAAGAAGAAGATTCGCACTGATTCAGGTGTGGGCATCAAGCCGATTTCGATTTTCGGAACGAAGCGGCTGGTGCGGTATGCGATCAAGTATGCGCTGGAAAATGGCCGCAAGACGGTGACGCTGGTGCACAAGGGCAATATTCAGAAGTTCACCGAAGGCGCTTTCCGCGAGTGGGGCTACGAAGTGGCTACCGAGGAGTTCCGCGAACAGACGGTGACGGAGCGCGAGAGTTGGATTCTGGGCAATCTGGACGCAAACCCAAACCTGACGGTGGAGCAAAATGCCGCGATGATTGAGCCGGGCATGGAGTTCGCACCACAGAGCTTCAAGGACGAGGTCTGCGCCGAGGTGAAGGCGGTGATCGACTCGATCGGCAAGACGCACGGCAACGGCGCATGGAAGTCGAAGATTCTGGTGAACGACCGCATTGCCGACTCGATCTTCCAGCAGATCATTATTCGTCCATCGGATTACAGCATTCTGGCGACGTCAAACCTGAACGGCGATTACATCTCCGACGCAGCCGCGGCGCAGGTGGGCGGATTGGGCATTGCACCGGGCGCGAATATTGGCGACGGCTATGCCGTGTTTGAAGCCACGCACGGAACGGCGCCTAAGTATGCCGACAAGGACGTGATCAATCCCGGCTCAGTAATTTTGTCGGGCGTGATGATGCTGGAGTTCCTGGGCTGGAAGGAAGCGGCAAAAATGATCGAAACGGCAATGGAAAAGACGATCCAGCAGAAGTTTGTAACGTACGACTTCGAGCGGCAGACCGCAGGCGCCACAAAGGTGGGCACCAGCGAGTTTGCAACGAGAATCATTGGAAATATGTAAATGCAGTGGTCAGGGATCAGTGATCAGCGGACAGGAACGAGAAGCGCCGCTGCACTGATTCCGGCCTCTTACCGCAAGCACGATTTACTGACCACTGAAGGACTGGAGAAGAGATTATGCGGAAGAAAGTATCGATTGTAGGCGCGGGGAATGTGGGAGCGACTGCCGCGCACTGGATTGCCTCGAAAGAGCTTGCCGACGTCGTTCTTGTGGACGTCGTAGAGGGCGTACCGCAAGGCAAGGCGCTCGATTTACTGGAAGCCATGCCGATTGAGAAGCGCGACGTGCACGTGAACGGCGCGAACGACTACGCGGCAACGGCGAACTCGGACATCGTCGTCATCACAGCGGGCATTCCGCGCAAACCGGGCATGAGCCGCGACGACCTGCTGAACACGAACTACAAGATCATGTCGGATGTGGTATCGAAAGTTGTGGCGCAGTCACCGGAGTGCATTCTGATCATCGTCTCGAATCCTCTGGATGCAATGGCGCAGGCTGCCTACCGGCAGGCGGGCTTCAATCGTGAGCGCGTGATCGGCATGGCCGGTGTTCTGGATTCGGCGCGCTTCCGCACGTTTATCGCGGAAGAGCTGAAGGTGAGCGTGGAGAACGTGACGGCCTTTGTACTGGGTGGCCACGGCGACACGATGGTACCTCTGGCACGCTACTCGACTGTGGCAGGCATTCCAATCACCGAGTTGATTGCACCCGAGCGACTTGAGCAGCTGGTGCAGCGCACACGCGACGGCGGGGCAGAGATTGTGAAATATCTCAAGACCGGCAGCGCGTACTATGCACCTTCGGCAGCTGTGACCGAGATGGTGGAAGCCATTCTGAAGGACAAGAAGAAGATTCTTCCCTGTGCAGCATTCCTGCAGGGCGAGTACGGCATCGACGGCTACTACATTGGCGTACCGTGCAAGCTGGGAGCGGCTGGTCTGGAGCAGATTGTCGAGATCAAGCTGACGCCTGAAGAAGAAGCTGCACTCAAGAAGAGTGCAGCAGCAGTGAAGGAACTGTGCGCCGTGATTGGCGTTTAGTTCTTCTCTGCTCCTGAACTTACGTAGGCCGCCTCAATTCTGGGCGGCCTTCGTGTTTTTCCGCCAAGAGATGGAGGACATTCCCGTCCGACGTTCGATTGAAGCCCGGAGGCCAGATGCTTCGCCGTATTGCCACAGGCATGAGCAGCGCGGATAGCCGATAGGCTTGTACAGCTACGCCATATCTCAGCGATTCCCTTTCTGCCTGAGCTCACGCGCCATTCTCCATGCCTTCTCAAGAACGCGCACAGTCACCTGATCGAGATTGAGTGCACCGGCACGCCACTGGGCGGGCCTAAGCCACTGCACAGCACTGGCATCAGAACTTGCCTGAGCCTGACCGCCTTCCACCAGGCAGAGAAAATCGGCAATAACGTAGTGAAAGCGGATGCGGCCGGCATGTCTGTCAATGCGATCCACGATCTCGACCAGAGCAATGGGCCTGACCGTAAGCCCCGTTTCCTCAAGAACCTCCCTAACAATTGCCGCAGCAGAGGTTTCACCCAGTTCGACAGCACCGCCGGGCAAAGTCCATTTGCCGCGCATAGGCGCGTGAGTGCGGCGCGCAAGAAGCACCTTGCCGCGATCAAGAATCACTGCGCCTACTCCGAAGATTGCCGATTGTGGATATTCGCGCTTCATGGGTCGAGGAATTGCAGGTCTCTCTTCAACATATTGCCGTGAAGCATATGAAATCACTCATATCACTCTGGGTACCCCATTGCGGAACTGGGAATGCACCAAACCTACAGCGGTATCATCAAATATAGACAGGGGAGTAACGATGTCAGAATTCACACTGCGAATCGATGGAATGCACTGCGGGGCGTGTGTCCGCCGTGCCACGCAGGCCTTGTCGGCTACAGAGGGGCTGGAAGTGCAGGAGGTGCGTGTGGGAGCCGCGCGTCTTGCCAGCAAGGTGGAGCCACCTCCGGTCGATGCGGCCATTACAGCCTTGTCGAAAGTTGGATACAGCGCACATCTGGAGCAGTAGCGATTGCCTATGGCGGAAACGCAGACAGAATCGCTCAGCATTCCGGTTCTTGGAATGAGCTGTGCGGCATGCCAGCATCATGTGGAGGAAGCACTCAAGGCGACCGAAGGGGTGGAGTCTGCCCGCGTGGACCTGATGGCTCACCGCGCCGCAGTTGAGTTTGATCCAGACAAAGTAGCGCCGGAGTCTCTCCTGCAGGCGATTCGTTCGGCGGGCTATGACGCAGTCTTGCCACGAGCGGGAGGCGAGACCGCTGCGGCTGAACACCGGGACTGGCTGCAAGACATAAAGGCATGGGTAACCATCTTCTTCGGCATCATGGCCATGGTGCTGAGCATGCCGCTGATGGCGGAGTCCGGTCCACTGGACCGCTTGACCATGCACCTTCTGCCGCAGATTTACGATCTGCCGACAGACCTGATTCGCTGGAGCCTGCTGATTGTCACGGTCTTCCTGATGGTCTGGGCCGGCTGGAGCGTATATGAGAGTGCGGTGCGCGCGGCTCAGCATGGCGCCACCAACATGAACACGCTCGTGAGTCTGGGAACCGGGGCGGCATTTCTCTATTCGCTGTATGCCACAGTAGCTCCAGAGCGGGGACGCCATGTGTACTTTGACGCGGTTCTGCTGATTCTGGGCTTTATGCTGCTGGGCAAGACGCTCGAATCCGCGGCAAAGAGACGGGCGCTTTCCGCTCTGGATGCGCTGACGCGCCTGCGTCCGCAGACCGCGCGCGTGATGCGCGATGGGCAGGAGGTGGAAGCACCACTCGAAGAGGTACAAGCCGGCGACAGCGTAGTGGTACGTCCGGGAGAGCGCTTCCCTATCGACGGCATCCTTATTGAAGGCCGTACGACAGTGGATGAATCGATGCTGACGGGCGAGTCAACGCCCATAGCGCGCGAACAGGGTGACAAAGTACTGGCAGGCTCGTTGAATTACGACGGAGCCGTACTATGCCGTGCGGAATCTCTTGGCGCGGACACCATGCTTGAGCAAATTGCCCGCATGGTGGAGCAGGCGCAGACCTCGCGCGCTCCGATGGAGAGGCTTGCCGACAAGGCGAGCGCTATTTTTGTTCCGGTAGTACTGGGGCTTGCCGGAATCACGTTTTTGACGTGGTTGCTGGTGGCACAGAATATGCAGCTTGCGCTCGCCAATACAGTTGCAGTCCTGGTGATTGCCTGCCCCTGTGCCATGGGTCTTGCCGTTCCGGCCGCATTGACTGTGGCAGTGGGTCGTGGCGCGCAATTAGGCGTTCTGTTCAAGGGCGGCGAGGCGCTGGAACGGTTGACCAAGCTCGATGCGGTTGTGCTCGACAAGACGGGCACATTGACGGTGGGCCGGCCAACGCTTACGACAATTCGTCCGCTGCCCGGCTACGATGAACTTGACCTGCTCGCCTTGGCCGCATCCGCCGAAGAACACTCGAATCATCCTCTGGCACATGCGATTGTGGAGCGTGCAAAGAGCAGGCATCTGGATTGGCCACCGGCTCGCGACGTGAGCGTGATCCCCGGACGGGGAGTAAGAGCAATGGTGGAAGGACTCGAGGTGATGCTGGGGAACGATGCGCATTTCCGCGAGTCGCAGATTCGCATTCCGGAAACCGTACAGCCACCCCGGCTTGGCGTAACGCGTCTTTGGATGTCAGTAGATGGACAACCGACAGGTTATTTTGAGACACGCGACGTGCTTCGCCCCGATGCGACCGCGGCTGTTTCTGCACTACACAGCAAGGGATTGCGTGTGGTGATGCTGACGGGAGATTCCGTTTCCGCGGCGACACCTATTGCTGAGCAGGCTGGCATTCGCGAGCTTGAGGCGGGATTGAGCCCAACAGGCAAGCTTGAGCGCATCCGCTCGCTGCAGAAAGGCGGGCTGAAGGTTGCGATGGTGGGTGACGGCATCAACGATGCGGGTGCGCTTGCACAATCGGATGCCGGCATTGCGATGGGCTCGGGCACAGAGCTTGCACAGGAAACCGGCGACCTGATTCTTCTGCGCGAAGAGCCGTCAACGATTCCCGCGGCGATCGATCTGGCTGGATCGGCTCTACGCGTAATGCGGCAGAACCTGATCTGGGCCGCAGCCTACAATGTGATTGGCATTCCGCTGGCGTCTGGCCTGCTCTATCCATGGTTCCACGTTCTGCTGAGTCCCTGGGTGGCCGCTGCAGCGATGGCACTGAGTTCGGTAAGTGTGATTTCCAACAGTCTGAGGCTGCGCCGCTGGCAGCCCAAAAAGCTTGAAATTGCGGCAGCGGAATAAACTAAGGCAAGAGCCTGCTTGTGCGCATCCTGACCAGATATATCCTCGGCGAGATTCTTTCTCACGCGCTCATTGGATGCGCTGTCTTTACATTCATCCTCTTCATGCGCGAGCTTCCACACATCCTTGAAATGGTTGTGCGCAATTCCTCCACCTTCAGTACCGTAGCTGAAGTTTTCCTCTTCAATCTGCCAAATACATTTCGCGTAACCATTCCCATGGCCGTGCTTGTCGGCATTTTGTTAGGACTGGGCCGGCTTGCATCCGACAGTGAGATTATCGCGATGCGCGCTTCGGGCATTGGCATTGCCTACTTTCTTCGCGTGGCTTCGATTGTGGCAATTGGCGGAACGTTGCTGGGACTGGCAAACACACTCTACTTCGGTCCGCGCGCGAATCAGGCTATTCTCGACCTGCAGCAGGAATTGGTCACCTCGCAGGCGTCATATGAGATTCAACCACGCGTATTCTACGAAGACTTCAAGAACTATGTGCTCTACGTGCAGGACGTGCGCTCGAGCGCAGGCGCTTCCAACTGGCGTCAAGTCTTCATGGCGGATGTCAGCAATCCTGCCAACCCGCTGATTACAACAGCCTCATCCGCGACGGTGGTGAATGACTCATCGCAGTCTCTATTGATGCGCCTGCGCGACGGCACGCACCATGAGACAGTTGCCGGCGATCCAGAACAATACAGGATACAGACGTTCACCAGCTTTGACCGTCCGCTCGTCCTGAACCCGCAGAGCGATATCCACCTGGGACGGCTGGACACAGCAATCTACGCTCTGCCGACAAACGCGCTGATGGGCACACATGATGGACCCAATGCGCTAAAGTATGCGGTTGAGCTGCAAACTCGCTTCGCATATCCGGCGGCCTGCCTGGTTCTGATGCTGGTAGGCGTTCCGCTCGGAATGATCTCGCGCCGAGGAGGCAAGAGTTCGGGGCTGGTGTATACGCTTCTGCTGGTTGTGCTGTATTACATCCTTTCTTATACCGGCTTTTCACTGAGCCGCCAGGGGAAGCTGCCACCTTTTGTGGGTGTATGGTCGGCAAACCTGCTATTTGCCGCGGCCGGAATCTTTTTGCTTTGGCAGATGGCAACCGGCGGCCGAGTGCTGACCGCTCTCGCTGGCCTGGCAGTACGCACTCCCAGGATGGCAACTTCAGAGGCCGCCAACGGCACAGGTACGCCGGGACTCTTTGAAAAGCTGCAGCCACGAACCCTTCGCAGTGCACGCAGCGTTTTTCCGCGCATTCTGGATGCTTATGTGATTCGCGAGTTTCTGCGGCTGTTTCTGTTCGTACTTATCAGCTTTGTTCTGCTTATGCTGCTGTTCACATCATTTGAACTGGTGGGAGATATTGTCCGAAACCACATTCCGCTGGCAATCGTGGGAGCCTATCTGTTCCATTTGACGCCGAGTATGGTTTACCAGATCGCCCCGCTCGCAGTGCTCATTGCGGTCCTTGTCACCTTCGGCGTACTGAATCGCAACAGTGAAATTATTGCGATGAAGGCCACTGGAATCAGCCTCTACCGGCTCGTGATTCCGGTAGTTTCGCTGGCGGCGATTCTGTCGGCGGGTATGTTCATCTTCAACGAATATTATGTGCCACAGGCGAATCGACAGCAGGAAGCACTGCGCAGCACAATCAAGGGCCATCCACCGCAAACATTTCTACATCCGGAACAAAAGTGGATGTTCGGGCAGAGCCAGCCGGGGCAAACCGGACGCATCTACTATTACCAGTTCTTTGACCCCGACAGGAATGAGTTTGCGAATCTGAGTGTTTTCGAATTCGATCCGCACACATTTTCACTTACCAAGCGTATCTACGCTTCACGCGCCTACTGGAACGATGCCAAGGATATGTGGAGCCTCCAGAACGGCTGGGTGCGCGACATGGATGGCGCGACGGTCACACAGTACTCCGAGTTTGCACAAGCAAGCTTTCCGGAGATGCATGAAGAGCCGGGCTACTTCAAGAAAGAAAGCCTGCAATCACAGGAGATGAACTTCGGCCAGCTCGAAGACTATATTCGCGACCTGCGCCAAAGCGGCTTCGACACCATGCGCCTGCGTGTAGCACTGTGGCAAAAGCTGGCCTATCCTTTAGTGGCGATTGTGATGGCCATCCTGGCCATTCCTTTCGCACTCTCCATGGGCCGCCAGGGGTCGCTAACCGGCATCGCTGTCGCCATCACTGTCGCATTGGCCTACTGGGTAGCGGAAGGGATTTTCGGCGCCATGGGGACTGTAAACTACCTGCCGGCTGCGGTGGCCGCATGGACGCCTGATATTCTCTTTGGACTAGCCGGGGGCTATCTGCTGCTCAGAACCCCCACCTAAAACGCACTTTCTCCGAATCCCTGGCGGCGCACGCGCATCAGTACAATGAAGCTATGCTGCGCGACCTCAAGCCCCTTTTCCATTACATGCGGAAGTACCGTTGGGGCTACGTGTGGGGATTTCTCTCCGTTATTGCCACCAATGCGGTCTGGGTCTTCTTCCCCAAGGTTCTTCAGGTTGCCGTGGACGATCTGGAGCGCGGCACGAACCGGCGCATGATTATTTACTTTGCGCTTTTGCTGGTGGGCATCGCTCTTGTCAAAGGCATATTCCTTTATGCACAGCGCTGGATATTGATCGGTATTTCGCGCGAGATCGAATACGACATCCGTAACGATCTTTTCCAGCAACTGGAGCGGCAGGACTCAGCCTTCTACCACCAATACCGCACAGGCGACATCATGGCCAGGCTGACCAACGACCTGAATGCCGTGCGCATGCTGCTGGGTCCGGCATTGATGTACAGCGCCAACACCATCTTCTTTACAGTCGGCGCACTGTTTTTCCTTCTTCATATCAGCCCATGGCTCACGCTGGTGGCGTGGGCGCCCATGCCGCTGGCCAGCATTCTGGTGCAGTATTTCGGCCGCAAGATTCACGAGCGTTTTGAACGCATTCAGGAAAGCTTTTCCGAAATATCGGCACAGGCGCAGGAAAACTACACCGGTGCACGACTGGTGAGAGCCTTTGCGCGCGAAGAGTCGCAGATGAATCTCTTCGAGCGGCTAAACAAATCCTACATTGAACGCGCTCTGCGGCTGGTGCAGCTGATGGGCATGCTTTGGCCGACTCTGGAATTTATTCTCGGCGTTTCAATGATCATCACGCTGCTAGCCGGCGGTCACGAAGTGATTGCGCGCCGCATTACACCAGGTGAATTCGTCGCGTTTTACACGTACATGATTCTGCTCACCTGGCCCATCATCGCCGTAGGTTGGGTGGTCAATCTGTTCCAGCGCGGAACCGCCTCAGTGAAACGTATTGGCGATCTTCTGCATGTGAACCCCGCAATCGACGACAGCGCAGCTGATCCGGCAATAAAGCCGGACTTCACGATGCACGGAGAAATCGAATTTCGCCATCTGAACTTCAGCTATGGCGAGACACCTGTCTTACGCGATATTTCTCTCACCATTCCTGCGGGATCGAGCCTGGCAATTGTTGGACCGACAGGCGCAGGCAAATCGACACTCATCAACCTCATTGCGCGCATTTATGAGGCGCCTGAAGGAACGCTTCTGATCGATGGACGCCAGCCAAAGGAATATCCTCTGGCTGTGTTACGCCGCAATATTGGGATGGTGCCACAGGAGACCTTTCTCTTCAGCGAGACCATCCGTGAGAACATCGCCTTCGGAGCTCCGCACGCGACGGAAGAAGAACTGTTGCGCGCCGCGGAGGCAGCGCATATTCGGACTGAATTCCAGGATTTCCCCATGGGGTTTGAGACGATGGTGGGCGAGCGCGGCGTCACGCTCTCTGGAGGACAGAAGCAGCGAGCAGCAATCGCGCGGGCACTCCTGCGCCGGCCAGCGATTCTGATTCTGGACGATGCTCTGGCCAGTGTGGACACCTATACGGAGGAGCGCATCCTGGGTGGCCTGCGGTCGTACACAGCGGACACAACAACGATTCTGATATCGCATCGCATTTCGACAGTGCAGAATGCCGACCAGATTGCGGTGTTGAACCACGGACGCATTGTCGAGATTGGCCGGCACGAGGAGTTACTTGCACTGGACGGCTATTACGCGAGCCTTTACCAGAAGCAACAGCTGGAAGAAGAGCTTACGGTTGTCGCCTGAGCACCGCGCACAAGGCGTTCACGCTCAAGCTGTCCAATTGGATGAGCCCGCCACTTCAAGCTGCCATTCCTCTTGCAACGGTTGAGTCAACTCCGTTACTGCGGGACTGAACGATTTCTGCTGCTCCTGTGTTCCAGGACCCGCAGCAACCTGTTTCCACGCATCGCGTACATTGCGCACACACTCAATGGCCCGCTCGAATTTTGCGCGCGAAGCGGATTGCGACGCCTGCAATATCTGCGCAAATACGGATGCGTAGAACTCGCTCAGCACAGCAGCGGGACGGCCTCCGATATCCATACGCAGGCGCGCCTGCAAGTGAATGATGATGTCGAGGGCGCGTTTTACGGCGGCGCGTCTCCCCGTCGCGTCACCTCGGTCACAGGCGTCCGATGCGGCGTAAAGGAATCGGATGATTCCGTCATAAAGCGCGACGACCAGATCGACTGCCGAGGCGCCCTCAAGAGAAAGCTCACGATAGGTGGACATGGGGAGACGAAGTCCTATCCTTTTTGGTTATAGCCAGTAATGGCTGAGTAAATCATGTCGATGTTACTTAATTGAGCAGGCAGAGCCTGCAGAATCTGATTTACGCTGGTCAACTCGACCGTCAGGCTCTTCTCCTGCGTAGAAATAAAACTCTCTTCGCGCGAGATGCTGCTGCTGAGGTTCGCTTCAATATTGCTGTTTGATGATATGGCCAGTTTCAATACACCGGTGGAAGAGCTGGCGCCGCCACTGTTTAAGATGCCGGTGAATGTTCTTCCCCAACTATTGGCATTCTGGAAAAAGCCGATCACGCTGTTGTAGTCGGAATTAAGAAGCTCGTCGAGTTGGGTGGCATCGATACTCAGTGTGCCATCTGTATTGATAGAAATGCCGAGTGCACTCAGCGTACTTAAATCCGAATTGCTGGAGTTGTAGTTGATTGCACTTCCGGTCGTATCGTCATTGATGGAAGACGTGACGGTGAGCACGCCATTGGCTCCGGCAAGTTGCGACTGAAAAACGATGCGTGAGCCAGTGCTATCCGTGACGATGCTGGCATTTACGCCCAGATTCGCCGCGTTAATCGACGAAGCCAGCCCGGAAAGCGTGTTATTGGATGAGTCAATGTCGATGGTTTGTGCGGTTCCATTGCCCACCTGGATTGTGATCGATCCAGATAGAGTGTCATTGGAGCTCTTGATCGTGTCGAGAAAGCCGTTTGGATTTTGCGCATTAAGCCCTGAAAGCAGCTGTTGCTGCAGGAGTGAGAGCGTTGGCGATCCGTAGAGAGGCTGTGCATCACCGTTGCTATCATTTCCCTGCTGCGTATTGATGGCGCTGATGAGCGCGTTGTAATCGGAAACGAAGGTGCCGATTGTACTCTCAACACCGGTCGTGTAGTTGCCGATGACAACTTGAATTGGCGTGTCAGGGCTCGAACTCAGAAGCTGAAATGTGACGCCGGGGATGAGATTGGTGACGGTGTTCGACGAGCTCGAAAGGGAGATCCCATCGACTTCAAGCGATGCATCCAGACCAGATACGGCTGGTGTGTAGCCGAGAGCGATTCCACCAGTGGTGGCATCCGTGATTGACGATGAAACCGTCAAATCGCCTTTTGTTCCGGAAGTTCCAGATACGATACTGAGGCGGGAACCATTTGAATCCGTGAGTACTGTGGCTGTGACACCGGCTCCAGAAGAGTTGATGGCCGATGCCAGTCCTGCAAGCGTGTTGCTGGTGCTGCCGACCGTAATCGTCTTTGCGGCGCCACTGCCAACCTGGATCGTAATGGAACCTGCCAGCGCATCGGATGAGTCAGTGACGGGCGCAAGATATCCGCTTGCGGTCTGCGCCAAATTGTTGACAACCACCGTATGCGTGCCGGCTGTGGCCGATGATGAGGCCGAAGTAAGATCGAGAACATTAGTATTGGAGCTGGATCCAGTCTTCTGCGCCAATGCTCCCTGAAAGTCAGTGAGCGCACTTAAATCATTAGAAAGATTTGAGAAAAGTGTGCCGAGATTCGACAGGACTGCATCCTGACTCTGGAGCGAGGTCAACTGATTCTGCCACGGTGACTCGACGGTACGGAGATTGCTCACAATGGCAGCTACAGTCGAACTGACGTCAAAGCCTGTGCCACTTGTTGGCGAACCGAAATTTAAACCGATGGTACCCATAACCTACTCTCCTTATCGGCAGCAGCGGAAATGCCAGCAGCTCTCCTGATGCATTTGAATTTTCTAAGATTTTTATTGTGGAGTTGCATCGAATCTGTGCGGCGAAAGGCGCCCATGCGGACGCCTTTCGCAAGCCGGTTACGTGGATGCGGTTTACTGCAGCAGCTTGGTGACCTGTTGCTGCAGGCTGTTGGCCTGGGCCAATGCAGAGATGCCAGTCTGGCTCAGGATTTCGTACTTTGCCAGATTCGACGTCGCCGTTGCATAGTCCGTGGCCTGAATGGCGTTTTGAGCGGCAGCAATGTTCTGCTGTTGCGTACTGATAACCTGGCTAACCGAGTTCAGCGTGTTGATCTGTGACCCGATGTAACCCTGCTGTGCCGCAACTGAAGCGATGGCCTGGTTGAGCAGATTCAGTGTGGTCTGTGCGCCCGTGGTGGTGGAGATATCCGCGGAAGTGAGGTCAACGCTGGCATTGGAGGCAGCGGCCGTATATGTGATTGTCGCCGCGCTTGACGCTGTTGCGGCGGTCAGTGAAACTGAGCCGCCCGCATCGCCGACGCTGGATGAAGAGAGTTCAGCGAAACTCAGGTTGTCGATAGACGATCCATTCGAAGACGAGTCGCCTGTATAAATGCTGACGGTCGCGGCCGAGCCCTGGCCGAAGACCTGCGTCTGGTTGTAGGTCGTGGTAGTGCCGATGTTGTTGATTTCGGCCAGAATCGATTGGTATTCCTGGTTTGCTGCTGTCAGCTGTGAAGAGTTGAGGGTACCGTTGCTTGCCTCGGTGGCCAGCGTAACGGCACGGTTGAGCAGGTTCGTCACTTGCGAGAGCGCGCCATCGGCGACTTTCAGAATGCCCACACCCTGAGTTGCATTATTAGCCGACTGCGTAAGTGCTGATGCGTTTGCGCTGAGACCGTTGACCAGCGAGAGACCTGCCGCGTCGTCTGCGCCGGAGTTGATGCGTGAACCGGATGAGAGCTGCTGCAGCACTCCGGACAGGCTGTTGTTGGTGTTGTTCAGGTTGTTGGTCGCGTAAATGGCGTTGAGGTTATTCAATACACCCAGGGACATGGGTTCTCCTCATTGTGTGGATGCCTGGATTTGTGCTCTTTCCGTTTGAGCCTGCGCCCGTGTATGTACTGCTCCCGGAAGCTTGACCGTGCGGTAAGTGCACTGCATCTGGCTCCTTCTTCGACTCGCCCGGAAAGGACTTTATGAATCCACCCATGTGTCTTATTTGAGACAATCGCCAGCTACACGCTCTAATCTGCGTGAATTTTTCTCCGGACCTGTCGATAACAACGATGAGGGAGCGCGCAATGATTGAGCTGACTCGATTGAACGGGAGTCCAATGGTTTTAAACAGCGACTTGATTAAGAGCGCTGAATCTTCACCCGACACAATGCTTACTCTCATCAATGGTGAGAAGTTGATTGTGCGGGAGACGCCTGCAGAAGTCGTGGAGCGTGTAACAACATATCGCGCGCGCCTGCTGGCAACTGTGGCACGAAGACTTCCATCATTGGCGGATCTTAGCCGTGTGGCGGCAATCAGCAGTCTCGATGTAAGTGAACCATCACCACCGGCATCCATTACCGCATCGCCGACAACCCGAACTCGCGCCTGATCCCATAACGCAGGAAATACACAGATAAAGGAATGGCATGGATAAAGGAAGCATAGGCGGTGTGATTCTAGCTCTTGCTGGAATCCTCACAGGGCTCTGGATTGAAGGCGGTAACCTCGGCCAGATTCTGCAGCCCACTGCGGCCCTTATTGTGTTTGGCGGAACCATGGGTGCGGTATTACTTCAATTTCCTCTCTCAGCAGTCATCAGGGCATTGCGCAGTCTGGGTCATGTATTTGCCGCACCACGCAAGCAGAACAACCAGCTCATCAAGCAACTTGTTTCCTTTGCAAACAAGGCACGGCGCAATGGCGTTGTTTCACTCGACGCCGATCTGAAGACAATTCAAGACCCGTTCCTGCGGCGTGCGCTCATGCTTGCCGTGGACGGCACTGAACCGACAGAGCTGCGCAAGATTATGCGAGTGAGCCTCGACTCGGCAGCTGAATCGGAAGAACGTATTCCGGCGGTATTCGAATCGGCTGGCGGGTTCTCGCCCACCATCGGCATTCTGGGAGCAGTGCTTGGCCTGATCCAAGTCATGCAGCATCTGGATAACATCCAAGAAGTTGGCCGGGGGATAGCGGTTGCATTTGTCGCCACCATCTATGGTGTGGCGGCCGCCAATCTTTTCTTTCTTCCCTTCGCGGGCAAGATGCGCATTCTGGTAGAGGAGGAGCAGAATCGCAGAGAGATGATGCTCGAAGGTGTGATCTCCATTATGGAGGGCATGAATCCACGCATGCTGGAGGTTCAGCTTACGGGCTTTTTGAGCGAGCAACATGAGCAGGCAGCGGAGCATGCCGCATGAATGGCCACCGCAGTCATCGCAAGGCAAGCCACGAACGCTGGCTCGTCTCCTATGCAGATTTCATTACGCTGCTGTTTGCGTTCTTTGTTGTTCTTTACTCGGTGGCCAAGTCAAAAGAACACACTGAAGCGGATATTTCCACGTCCGTTCACTCGGCATTGCGGGAACTCGGCGTGATGCCACAATTCAATCCGCACAAAGGCAATGTGCAATCGAATGATGTGTATGTATCAGACGAGCATTTATCTCCTGAAACGCGCGTTCTGACCGCTGCGGGCGCGCAACGCGATCTCGAGCACATTCGGACGCAGTTGGAAAAAGCTCTCGCTCCACAAATTCGCCAGCATCTTGTATCTCTCCGGATGGGACCAGACGGACTCATCATCAGTCTTCACGAAGCTGGATTCTTTGCTTCAGGATCCGCGACTTCGAATGCATCCACAGTAGACACACTTAAACGCATTGGGACGGCATTGCGGCAGACTCCATACGAAGTTCGCGTGGAAGGACACACCGACAACGTTCCTATCCACAACAATCAATTCAATTCCAACTGGGAACTCTCCGCAGCTCGTGCAACCAACATTACACGCCTGCTACTGGAGCTGCATTGTGTACCGCCGGAGCGGTTATCCGCCGCCGGATATAGCGAATATCATCCCATTGCAAGCAATGCCACTCCGGAAGGACGAGCGGAAAATCGCCGAGTCGATCTTGTCGTATTTCCCCGTGTGGAGATCAATCGATCGGCACCGGAAGATTCAACGCCGCAAAGCACATGGCGCACCATTACAGAGAACGATGGCAAAGGCCATAATTCCCGGTAAATCTAATCAGATAATTCTTCTGCGCCGATGCCCAGAACCTTGACGATGACGCGCTTTCTGCGCTGGCCGTCAAACTCGGCATAGAAGATGCGCTGCCAGGTTCCCAGATCGAGCTTTCCTTTCGTCACCGGAAGCGTGGTCTCATGATGCAGAAGAAGCGCCTTCAGATGCGCGTCACCGTTGTCCTCGCCTGTCTGGTGGTGTTTGTAGTCGGGCCGCGCAGGTGCGAGCTCTTCAAGCCATTTGCCGATATCTTCAATCAGTCCTGACTCATAATCATTCACATAGATGGCCGCGGTAATATGCATGGGAGAGACAAAGCAAAGCCCGTCAGCCACGCCGCTGCGCCGCACAATCTGCTCAATCTGGTCGGTAATGTGCACCATCTCACGGCGCTTTCTTGTTTCAAAGACGAGATATTCCGTATGGCTCTTCATTTCGACTCTCCCCACTTTCCCGCATGACCATCAGACCCTGATGACACTATCCTACCGATAGAGTTAACCGTTGTGCCTCAGAGAGCCCAAGAACAAGCAGTGAAAAATCGCGAGGAAGTTCTCCGGCAAAAATCGGCGGCACGGCTGCGCTCCATGCATGATCGTCTGCTTGCCGCCTACGGTCCGCAAGCATGGTGGCCGGCAGACTCGCGCTTCGAGGTCATCCTAGGCGCATACCTGACGCAGAATACCGCGTGGAAATCCGTGGAACGCTCACTGAACAATCTGCGACGGGCCGGAGCGATAACGGTGGCCGGAGTTCGTCAAGCACGCACGGAGGAGCTAGCCAAGTGGATTCGGCCATCCGGTTTTCACACGCGCAAAGCACCAGCCATTCAAGCATTCATCCGGCTGCTGGATGAAGAATTCAACGGATCGCTCACCAATATGGAGCGGGCGTCAACGGACGTTCTGCGATCAGCGTTGCTTGCCCTGCCTGGAGTTGGGCCAGAGACGGCAGACGCTATTTTGCTCTATGCGTTTGGGCATCCTGTACCTGTTGCGGATGAGTATCTGCGGCGCATTGTCGATCGGCACGCACTCCTGGAGCGAGAAAAGAGCCGTTTGCGCTACGACGATCTGGCGCAGTTAACCCGCGACGCCTTTGCGGACGAGCCCGCACATCGACATGCGGTCTACTTCAATGAGTTCCATGCACTGGTGGTCGCAGTGGGCAAGGCTCATTGCGGACGGACGCCCGACTGTGAACATTGCCCTCTTCGCTATGACCTGAAACATCGAGTGACGAATGCTCGCCTTTAACTTGCCATTCACGGCCGCCTTATTGACCAGTCTGGAAGCGTAAAACAGCCAGCGATGTCTGATAGCTGTAGCGGGCGTTGGTGTAGGCAATCTGCGCCTGTGTCTGTCCGAGCTGCGCCTGGCTCAGTTCTACTATTCCGCTCAGTCCCAGCTTGTAACGAGTCTGAGCCAGGTCAAGCGACATGTTTGCCTGATTCAACATCTGTTGGGTGACGCCAATGCGCTGGAATGCGTTCTGAGCATTGAGCACCGCAGTGCGTACGTCACGGGCAATGATATTGCGCAGAGAACGGACGTGCTCTTCAGCAGCGCCCGCCCTCATTTTGGCTTCACTGGCGCGTGCATTGAAGAGGAACCCATTGAAGACGGGAACATTGATATTTGCGCCAGCCGCACCGTACCAGTTTGATTGAATCTGATCGGCACGGACAGGCGTTCCACCCGCCACGGCGAGTGCTGAGACGGTTGGCATCCAAAGCGCACGTTCCGCAGAGCTGTATTGCCTGGCAGCGGTCGCGGCATCCATTGCGGAAGCGAGGTCGGGACGCGCCTGGAAAGCGGTTCGCACCATGGCCTCAGCGTCCACAGGCGCAGCCTGAGGAACGGAAGGCGTGGGATCCACCAACTCAAAGCGCCGATCAGATTCCTCGCCGAGAATGGCATTCAGGTTCGCAAATGCGGCGTCCACGGAGTTCTGCGCATCCAGTTGCATCAGTTGCGCCTGAGAAAGCTCAACCTGGGCAAAACTGAGGTCGAGCGTCGAGCGCAGTTTTGACTTCGCCAGTGCAGAAATTTCATCCACTGTCGTTTGGCGCTCTGCAACGGTCCCATTCGCAACCTTGAGGACAGCCTGCGCGGTGAGCGTTTGAAAGAACGCTTGATCAACCGCGAGCGCGATGTCCTCACGAGTTGCCCGCTCGTTTTCCAGTTGCGCAGCCGCGTTCGCCCTTGCACTCTGAACAAGGTGATGCGTGCGCCCGAAGTCTGTAATGAGCTGGCTTACAGAAAGGCCACCCGCGGCACGATCATACACAGAAGGGTTATTGATCTGACCGGCAGTTATACGGCTCAAATCATGCGCACCAACTGCAGTAAGCGAACCAGCCGCCGTTGGAAGTTCCGTCGAACGCACCTCACGTGTAACCTGTGCCTGCCCAAGAGCAAGAAGGTGAGCCACACTGATATCTGGATTATGCTGCTGCGCCAGGCGCTCTGCTTCGGCAAGAGTAAGCCGTGGCTTTGAAGCCGCACTTGTCTGCGAAGAAGAGGACTGCTGTTGCACCGGGGGTGGTGGCTCAGATTCCGCAACCAACTTAACTGGCGGAGCCTCAGGGATGAGGCTCTGTTGTGCAGTCAGAACGCAAGGGGCCAAGACAGTAGCGAAAGCCAGAAGAGTTGCATTTTTCATTTTCGGATATTTCATCGATCAGGCCTCCACCGTGTCCGCGTGTGATTCTTCACGTCCGTGGATAACCAGATACACCGCAGGGACCAGGAACATGGTGACGACAACCGACACCGCCAAACCGCCGATAATAGCGCGAGCCAGAGGTGCATACTGTTCGCTGCCTGCTTCGAGACCAAGCGCCATCGGAATCATGCCCAACAGAGTAGCCAGCGAAGTCATGAGAATGGGCCGCAGACGAACGCGGCACGATTCGATGGTCGCTTCCAGCAACGGCATCCCCTGTTCATGAAGAATGCCAGCAAATTCAACGATGAGAATGGAGTTTGAAACGACAATTCCAGCCATCATAATGACGCCCATGAGCGACATGATGTTGAGCGTGCTGCCAGTGAGTAAAAGAATGAGCGCAACACCAGCCAAGCCCGGTGGGATCGCCATGAGAATGATGAACGGATCAACGAACGACGTGAACTGCGCCATCAGGATCAGATAAACGAGCAAGATGGCAATGATGAGACCAATACCGAAATCGTGAAACGCCTGGTTCATACTGGTAACCGCTCCACGGACTTCGATAACTGTGTTGCGGTCATGCTGCGTGTTCTTGAGAAGCTTGTTGACCTGCGCACCAACACCCTGCAAAGCTTCCTTCCTGGTGGACACATAGATATCAATCACACGGCGAATCTGGCTGTGATCGACTTCTGTTGGGGTGTTGATCTCATGAATGGAAGCAACCGCTCCAAGAGGAACGTAGTCCGGCGCACCGTTGCCGCCGCGCACCTGCATGGAGATCGGCGTGGCGCGTCCTCCTTGCTGTAGCGGCGTATATCCCTCCGTCTTTGCACCTCGCAAGGGAATGCTCAACAAATCCTGCATGGTCATGTTCTGCAAGGTTCTGTTGTTGTATTGCACAGTGACTAGATAATTGTTTCCGCTATGCGGATCGATCCAGTAGCTCGGAGCGACCATGCCATCCGAGGTAAGCGCCGTAATAACGTTATCGACGACAGCTTTCGCGTCGAGTCCAACGAGGCTTGCCCTCTGCCTGTCGATATCGAGCTGAAGACCGGGATAGTCGAGACTTTGCGGAATGTAAACGTCGCTGACGTTCGGCATGGTCCGTATCTTGGTTGCCAACTGCCGGGCAAGATCGTATGAACCATCCAGATTCTTGGATTTGATCTGGATGTCAATCGGGGCCGGCAAACCTTGATTGATGACTGAATCGACGAGACCTCCTGCATTGAAATACGTGGATATCTCAGGCATTTGTTCGGCGAGCTTGCGGCGCACCATACTCATGTATTCGTAACTGCCAATACGATGGCCTTCCTTCAGGCTGACTTGCACAAAAGCCGTATCCATGGATGCGTTGGGAGTATAGATGGACGAGAGATCAGGATAGACGCCGATATTGGACACGATCATATCGAGGTCCTTCGGCTTCACAGTCTTCCGTACGATGTCTTCCACACGGGCAATGTAGTCATTGCTGACGCCAAGACGTGTACCGCTGGGCATTCTCACATTGATTACGAACTGTCCGGGATCCGTGCGCGGGAAGTATGCTCTGCCGACAAATGGAACCGTGACCAGCAGAAGGAGCACTACGCCGCCAAGAATCACGCCAGCAGTAAGACCGGGGCGCTTCATGGTTCGCTTCGCAAGACCTTCATACCAGGTAAGCAGATCCTGAAATTTCTCATTGAATGCTCGATCGAAACGAGCGAAGAAACCAGGCTGTGCTGCCGCTACATGTTCACCATCATCGCGCACACGAATGAATTTGGCGCAGTACAGCGGGACGACCGTCATGGCGAAGAAGTACGACGCGAAGATTGACAGCACAACGCCCAGTGCGAGCGGAGTAAAGATGTATTTGCTGACACCGGTGAAGAATGTGACTGGAAAGAAGACAATCGCTGTGGTGAAGGTGGCCGCCAGAACCGCAAGCGAGACTTCCATGCCTCCCTTTTCAGCAGCAACTTCTGCGGACTCGCCCGACTCCATGTGGCGAAAGATATTTTCCAGTACGATGACGCCGTTATCGATCAGACGTGAAAAGACGAGCGCAAGACCGCCCAGGATCATGGTGTTGATGGATCCGCCCATGAAATTCGTGATCATGAGGCAGACCAGCATAGAGAGCGGCACGGCAAGAAGCACGGCAATTGTCGCTCGCGGGCTTCCTAGGAAGATGAGAATCATCATGCCCGTGAGGAGCAATCCAATCAGCGCCTCGCGCGAAACATTTGCGATGGCCTTCTTCACAAAAATGGATTGATCGAAGACCACGGAAGTGACAACAGAAGGCGGCATATCGACAAGCTTCTTCACAGCGGCCTTGATGCCGTTCACAATGCTGATAGTGTTGCTGTCGCCACCCTGCTTGAAGATCGGCACATAGACAGAGCGCTGTCCATCAATGCGAACAATGTTGTATTGCAACGTTCCAGCATCCACGGCCTTGCCGATATCGCCTACGAGCACGGATGAGTTCCCGTAAGTCTTCAGCGGCAGCTTGTTCATTTGCTCAGCGTCAGAGAATTGACTGTTGGCGTAAATGTTGTAGTCTTTTGTGCCAATGCGTACATCACCGGCGGGAAGGATGAGGTTGGAATTGTCGACCGCCGTTACCACGTCATTGAGGCTCATGTTGCGCGCCTCCAGCTTGAGCGGATCGACGTAAATCTGAATCTGTCTATAGGTGCCGCCAAATGGCTGGGGCACGGATGCGCCCTTCACGTTCGAAATCTGGTTGCGCACCTGAAACTGGGCAACATCCTTGAGCTTTGTTTCGTTGAGCCCCTTGCCTTTGAGGGTGACCAGACATACCGGTTGCGTGGAGGCATCCATGCCGAGCACAACGGGAGGAAGCGTGCCCTTGGGAAGTCGTCGCAGGTCGGCCATGGCCAGGTTGGCAATGTTACTTAACGCCGCATTTGGATCGGTTCCTGGCCTGAAATAGATCTTGATAAGACTTACGCCTGTGAGAGAACGCGATTCACTGTGGTCCACGTTCGCAGCGAGTGTGAAAAAGCGCTCAAAGGTGTTGGTAATATCCGCTTCAATCTGCTTGGGCGGCATGCCGTTATAAAACGTTGCCACCACCACCACAGGCATATCAATCTTCGGAAACAGATCGACAGGCATACGAACCACGGTTACGCTGCCAATCAGCGTAATCACGAGGCAGAGCATAATAATGAAGAAGGGGTAGCGAAGTGCAAACTTCGGCATTACTCGTTGCCTCCGCTCTGTTCGGCCTTGAGGTCGATCATGCCGCCTGGCTTTTGCATAACTTCCGAGGCCTGCGTTGCCTCAACGATGGGCCTGACCTCTTCATCTTCGGTGTACTTGTCCTGGCCGCCCACCAGCACGCGGTCTCCTGAGGCCAATCCGCTCGTGATTTGCGCGAGTCTCGATCCCTGAAGGCCAACCGTAACGGTACGCATATGCACATGGTTGGAGCCATCGAGCACGTAAACGATCCGATGATTGCCGTGAATAATCAGCGCCTCCACCGGAATGGTGACAGCGCCATGCACGTGAGCTAGCTGCAACTGAGTATTGGCGTACATGCCAGGGTCTATCGAGAGATCGTTGTTATCCACGTCGATCTCAGTGGCCATGGTGCGCGTTTCGAAGTTCACATTACGCGTAAAGCGAACGACCTTGCCGGTAAACGACCGGTTGATGGCATCCACACGGACCTGAAGCTGGTCCCCCTCGTGCACATATTTCACATCTTCTTCAGGGACTGGAATGCGCAACCGCAGTGTCTTGCTTTGCGAGAGCCGAACAATGGGCAAATCCTGGCTGTTGGAGTTAGTTCCGCCCTGGATGAGTGCACCAGTGTCCGCATAGCGCCAGATAACAACACCATCGAGCGGCGCGGTCACATTGGTGTAATTATGGAGCGCCTCAACACGCTGATTATCCGCCAGTGCCGCGCCCGAATGCTCACGAGCAGCCGCCATCGCATCCTTTGCCGCGTCCACCTGAGCTTCTGATGAGAGATCCTTTGCTGCGGCATCATCCAGTTCCTGCTGAGCTATTAGTCCAGGACGCATGGCGGCTGCTTCTTTCAAACGTTGATAGGCTGCGTGCAGAGCAGCATGATTTGCTTCAGCTCGACTGATTTCGCGGCGCGCGCGATTGATCTCCTGTTTGCTTTGTTGCAGTTGAAACTGTGTCTGCTGCAATTGAGCTTTCAGTTCAGGCACGTCGAGCACCGCCAACACTTGCCCCTTGTGGACGATATCGCCTATATCGACGTTAATACGGGTCATATAGCCGCTCACCTTCGGGTGCACATCCACAACCTGAAAAGGCTGAAACTGCCCGGCGAGCGAGAGGACTTGTGAAATATCACCCACTTGCGCGACGGCCACCTTGGCAGAAGGTATTATGGCGGCTCGTGCTTTTGTTTCATGGACGGAGGATTTACATCCTGCGATTGAAAAAATTGCTGCAATCCCCAAGGCAGATAAAGGCGTTGCAAGAGATCGTTTGAAGATCATGAAAGAGAAGCTCCAGTTCGCATCATTGACGGGAAATCGAGTTGCAGTGTGAAAAAGCCGTGAATCCTTTGAAGCGCATCATGCAGGTTGACGATTGAATTGGACGCGCTATAGAAGCTTCGGGTTGGCTTGTATGTTTGCGAATAAAGTGCCACAGACTCCGCTCTGCATGCGCCACTTAGACACACAAAACCCCATTCACGCCAGTACACAATACCGGCGCGCCACGTTGCCTTCCGTTGCTTCCATTCAGTCACTCAATTCGCAGTTACAGGTTTGCGGCCGTACCGGCGCATCGATTGCACGGGCATGCCATCGCACCTGTATTTAGGAGTTGAAGGGAGGTGGTCGATTTGTCAGTGAAATGGGAACTTCACCGTGGATAATTCCACGGGATACTGGCTTGGTCTGGGACGCGTACGAAACATGTACGTCCAGCCACTGAATCTTTTGGCACAATCCCGGTGACGCCGCGTGCGCAGCATGACGAATTTGCATCGCTTGATACGCGCCATCGATCGAAACTACCTGTGCTTTATTCGCATCGCAGGCTTTAGCCGATGCAATTTCAGTTGGGGTGAATTGATCACCGCTGGCCCAGGCGGTTTTGGCTTCAACAAAGAAGAGCGCGGCGAGAAAGCAAAGTGCAACCCCGACCAGCCTCATTCTCCCTATGTGCGTTTCGCCCGCCCCCATTTTTAAAGTGTATCATTGGACATTTTTTCTATATCGAAGGACTTTTAAATCCCTTCAATCGTGCAGAAGAAGCAATCGATCCAGCTCAAAAGTGAGACGCCAGGGTTGTGGCTGTTGCTGCAATTTGCGCCACTCCGTCTTTGGAAGATCGGCCTGAACATGATGCGGCTCATCCAGCTCAGGTGCATTACCCAACCTTAAATAGAGTGTCATCTCGTGCGGAGCTTCGCTGGTACTCACAAGCCAGCACGGGAACGTATTCGGTGTATCTTCCGACCCTTGCAAGGTGAACTGATGCGAACGATAGCCAATATGCGTGATTTCCGAGGTCATGTTCACGCAAGTCCGCAGTGTGCATCCCCACGTCTCCACAACCACGCGATCCGCGGCGACGACGCGCACAGGGGCGATGTTTTTACATCCGGTAAGGCGTGCTACAGCAACCCGCCCTGGGCGCTCAAAGAGATCGATTCGCGGACCATGCGCAATAACTCTTCCCTGGTCGAGCACGAGCAAATCTGTACAGAAGCGAAAAGCTTCTTCCATGTCATGCGTCACGAAGATCACGGCACCGCGATAGTTTGCAAGCGTCCTGCGCAATTGTTCTTCGGTCTGACGCCGCAAATGCGGATCGAGCGCGGAGAACGGCTCATCCAGCAGAAGTAAATCGGGTTCGGTCGCCAGACAGCGTGCGATTGCAACACGCTGACGCTGTCCACCTGAAATTTCGCCAGGCAGCCGGTCAGCAAGGTCGGAGATATATAGCTGCGCAAGCTGGTCAGCCACGCGCGATGCACGCTGTTCTCGTGGCAGCGTCCTCAATCCAAAGCCAACATTCTCCGCAACAGTCAAGTGAGGAAAGAGCGCATAGTCCTGAAAAACGTATCCTACCTTTCTTTCCGAAGCTGCGATGTTCTTGTTCGCAGAACTGTCAAAGAGTGCTTTGTTATTCAGGACGATGCGCCCATTGTCCGGCCGCGATAATCCGGCAATCATACGCAATGTCATCGATTTTCCAGAACCTGACGGGCCGAGGAGCCCGAGTGTTCCCTTCTCCGCCTCAAAGGCCACCTTCAAATCGAATAGATCAAGCTTGCGGCTTACATCCAGAGTGAGCCGCGCATGCGATTCTTCACTATTGGCATGGCGTACAGAGGGACGGAATGTCAACGGTTGAGGAAGAGAGTCCGTGGAGATGGCTGGATGGCGCTCGTCTGCCGGACGTACACGTGCCTTCTTCTCCACATTAAGCAGCCGAATGATGGCAAGCGATAACACGACAATCAGGCCAACCCAAAGAATCGCAACGCCAGGATGGCCGCTTTCTACAGCGGAGAAGATCGCGATGGGCATTGTCTGCGTTCGACCGGGAATATTACCCGCAAGCATGAGCGTGGCACCAAACTCGCCCATTGCACGTGCAAAAGCCAGAACGGTTCCAGCAACAACGCCGGGACCGGCAAGCGGCAACAGAACAGCGCGAAAGACCACCCACTCGGACGCACCCAGAGTACGCGCCGCCTGCAGATAGTTCGGATTGACCTGTTCGAACGCTCCAAGAGCTGTCCGGTACATGAGAGGAAACGCTACAACCGTGGCGGCGATCACCGTGGCAGGCCAGGAAAAAGCCACCTCCAATCCGATGCGCTCAAGCGCGTGACCAATAGGGCTGCGCCGCCCAAAAACCAGCAAGAGGAAAAAACCCACAACTGTAGGAGGTAGAACGAGAGGAAGAGTCAGAATTCCATCCGTCCATGCACGCAAACTGCCGCTGCGTCCATACATGAGACGGGCAGCAAGCAAACCGATGAAGAAAGTTGCGACTGTGGCTGCACAAGTGGTTGCAAGTGAGATGTACAGCGGTGAGAAATCGGCCGGCATGGTCACGATGACGCAATTGTAAATCCGTGTTGTGTGAAGATTGCCTTGGCCTGTGGGCTCGCGAGAAATTGCACGAACGCGCGTGTGGTCGCGCCATGCTGACTTGAAGCAATCGCAGCTGCCGGATAAACAATGGGTTTGTGTGTGCCGGCGGGGGCTACTGCCACACTACGCACCAAGCTCGTGGACCTGGCATCTGTCGCGTATACAAGACCTGCGTCGGCATTGCCTGTCTGCACGTAGGTAAGAACCTGACGGACATCCTTACCTAGTACCAGCTTTGGCTTGATTTTGTCATAGAGCCCAAGTGCATCCAGAACAGCTTTGCCATACTGTCCCGCGGGGACACTCGCCGGATCACCGAGCGCAATCAATTTCACGTTGCGGCCGGTAAGATCTTCGAAGCTGCTGAGTTTTGAATTTTGCGGCGCGATCAGCACCAGCGAGTTCTGCAGTACGTCAAGACGCGACCCCTCGGCGAGCAAATTCTGCCTGGCAAGGTTGTTCATGGGCCCCTCCGCCGCGGAGAGAAATGCATCTACTGGAGCGCCATTCTCAATTTCGCGCGCAAGAGTTCCCGACGAGCCAAAATTGTTTCGAAAGACCACGTCTGGATGCTCGGCACGATATGCCACCTCTACCGGTTCGATGGTTCCCTCAAGACTTGCGGCAACTGAGACGGTGAGTGTTATCTGCGTGTGCTTGCGGCAGCCCGTAACTGCTTCGACAACGATGAGCGCCAGGGCCAGGAAGCAGATCCTGCATGCGAATTGGAATGAACAGCAGCGCGTGCTCGTGGGACTTATGCACTTGGCTTGAAGACATGAAGACATCACAAGCCTGAGCATACTCCGTTCACCAGAGGACAACTCACATGATCTTCTAGAAAAGACTTAACGACGAATCAGTGCGAATTAAGTGAATGCTATAATTGGCGCCTTCCGTGTCAGGTCAGCAACTCCTCCCCTTCAAAAAATTGTTGATTCAGGATTATCGTGCCGGATGATGTAAGCAGAAAGGGACTGCGGGCAGCAATGACAGTCAGCGTAATTGCAAGCGCACTGCGCAATGGGTCCTCGCGCGAACCCGGCAGGATAACGATATAACTATGCTCGCTCCCAGGCAGGTAGCAGTTCCCTCCTGATTTGATAACGATTTGCCCACTTGCCTACCTTCTCTACCAGGGTTTTGACCGCGCCACAGAGATTCCGCGTACGTCATTTGGCCATTTGCCAGAAACCGCGCAATAGAAGTGATAGAGTGCTCCCTGGTGATAGAAGACGCACGGCTTGTGCGCAAAGGTTTCATCCACTGTGCCCGGTGCACCAACATCAAGGATGATCTGATTCACCTTGGTGAAGTGATACGGATCGCTGCCAAGTGCGAGCAACTCGCGCGCCTTGCTCTTCCAGTCGTACCCGAAATAGTACATGCCCCAGAGGCCGTTGTGTTGCACCACGAATGGGTTGCTGGCAAAGCGTGCGTCCCACGCGTCGTGGCCTCCATTATGCAGAATGGGATTACCTTTGTAGCGCGTCCAGTGCTTCAGGTCGCTGGAAGTGGCCACACCCGATCGCTCATGCCATCCGCCTCCCTTCGACTTTGGCAGAGGATCGGTCTTCGCGTTGTAGTAGAGATAAAAGATGCCATCCTGCTCAATAAGGTTTGGCCGATACAAACCTCCATGCTCCCATGGCGCGCCATCCTCGGGAAAAAGAATTGGCTCCGTCAGCTCCCAGTGCAGCAGGTCATCGCTCCAGGCAAGACCAATCACCGCGGCACCCACTTCGTAACCGGCACTCGGATACGCGTGCCATGCACCAAGAAAGCGTCCGTTTACCTTTTTCGCCTCACCCGTTCCGTTGAGCTGGTGATCTCGCAACAGGCAACCGAAGGCCACATTGAACCTGGTGTACTTCGAATTCGGGTCACGTTTGGCTACACAACCCACGCGTTCCCAATGGATGAGGTCATGCGATCTGGCCAATCCTGTTTGATAGCCGGTATCGTCAAAGCCGATGTAAAGCATGTGAAAGATGCCATCATGCAGGAACACGAATGGGTCGTCGACCGACTTACTGTCGAAAGAACCTGTTTCTGACGACGGTCCGAGAACGAGCTTTTCGTATTTGTACGGCGTGAGGAAGGGAGTTACCTGTCCGTCGCTCCACTTCGCCGATTTTGCTTTGCCCAGCAAGGGGATGCCCGCAAACGCCGTACCTAGTTGACGATTAAATTGCCTTCGAGTGATTTGATTCTTCATCGGTGTGATTTCATGAGCACAAGAAGCGTTCCATCCCTGAATGTGCACGTTGGAGAAATGGAATCACCCCGTTGAGCCTCCTTAATGCTGATTGTTGACAAACAATTTCAGATCGATACCCTCGCCCATCGCCTTGTAGCCGGCATCGCCTGGATGCAGGTGATCGCCCGAGTCGTCTGCGGGATTGAACTGGTCTGGATCGTTCGGGTCCGAGGTGATTTTGTCGAAATCAATCACGCCATCGAAAGTGCCGCTATGGCGAATCCACTCATTCACTTCCTTGCGCACCTGCTCACCCTTTTCACTAAAGTAGCCGGCTCCCTTGTATGGAGTGAGTGTGGCGCCAATTGCTTTGATACCGTGCTCGTGAGCGACGCTCGCAATCTGACTCAAGCCCAGTTCCAGATCCTTTGCATCGATCAGATCATCTGGGCTATAGAGGCGCGCCAGCCTGCCAATGTCATTGATGCTCTCAAGAACGATGACATACTTCACGCCGCTCTGTGCCAGCAGGTCGCGGTCAAGGCGAGCCAGAGCACTGGGGCCGTAGCCGTCATTCAAAACGCGGTTGCCGCCAATCCCCTCGTTCAAAACGCCAACTTGACCAAGACCTGTTTCTTTGACGAGCCGGGCAGCCAGAAAATCCGGCCAGCGGCGATTGGCATTGCGCGTGGAATGCGCACCGTCGGTGATGGAGTCACCCAGCGTGACAATCGCACGGCCTCCTTCTTCGGCGGGCACGTCGATACCATCGAAGAAATACCACGACTCAAGTGTCGTGGGAGCCGCCAGAGAAGCCTCGCCGGCGACGTCACCATTCGCCATATAGTTATCCTGGTCCGCAAAGTCGTGGAATGTCTGAGCGCGCATGACCTGCGAAGGAATGTAAAAGCTGACGGCAACGTCGGAGAGTGGGTCGACGCTCATCTGTACGGGGTCCGAATACATCACAGCACCTGCGGGAATTTTTACTGAAGAAGCTCTGCCGAAGGTGACCGTGTGATCGGTTCCCGACTTGATAGTCGAACCACTCTCTGCGAGCGCCACGTGGACATTTGAAATAGTCAAGGGATCAGTGCCAAATTCGTTGGTAAAGCGAAGACGGAGCGCTTTACCGCCAATGGAAATATGAGCAATCTCACGCAAGGTTGTTCCACCAAAAGCATGCACACGAAAGCCTCCATCGGCCAGCATTGGCGATGTGGCCCATGTGCCAACCCATTGCTGTCCACGGCTGGACTCGGCGGAACACGATAACGGAAGCGCCAGCAAAAACGCAATCATCGCAAGAACACAGTTGTTGCGTGAAACCATGAGCTTCTTCTCCTTCTTCTTATTAGGAAATTATTTACGGCGCACTCCAGACGGTGTGCAATTTCGCAAGAAGCATCTCATCTGCGCTTTGGCTTTGACAATCCCATGATGTGCAGCGAACGCGTGACACGGTGTAATTATGAGCAAATTCGGCCTTTGGAGCGGGATTCCAGGTCCGCAGGCTGAAAACGACACGATGATAAAATGAACATGTCCGGCCTATTGAGTGCCGGTATTTCTTTCTCTATGAGCTCTTCATCCAAAAAGGCGGTCGTCTTGCTGAGTGGTGGCCTTGACTCCACCACAGTACTCGCAATCGCTCGCAAGGAGGGCTACCTTGTCCATGCCCTAAGCTTCGACTACGGCCAGAATCACAGGCTTGAATTGGATGCCGCGCGGCGCATTGCAGAGCAGGCAGGCGTTGAACGGCATGTGATTGCCAAAGTCGATCTGCGTTCGTTCGGTGGCTCTGCGCTTACCTCGGATACGCCGGTTCCCAAAAATCGGGCGACCGAAGAGATGGCAACGGGCATTCCTGTAACCTATGTGCCCGCGCGGAATACGGTGTTTCTGGCACTCGCGTTGGCATGGGCTGAAACGCTTGGCGCAACGGACATCTTTATTGGCGTGAACGCACTCGACTATAGCGGTTACCCCGACTGCCGCCCCGAGTTCATCGAGGCATTCGAGCGCGTAGCAAATCTCGGCACGAAGATTGGCAGTGAGGAACATCATCCTATCCACATCCACACACCGCTCATTGCCATGACCAAACGCGAGATTGTGCAGACGGGCCTGAAACTCGGTGTGGACTATTCACTGACCATTACCTGCTATGACCCCTCGCCGGATGGCTCAGCCTGCGGTGCATGCGATGCATGCCAGCTTCGTCTGAAGGGTTTTGCCGAGGCCGGGCAAACGGATCCTGTCCGGTACGTGAAGGCTGGCTAAGCATCATGGCGTACGCAGTTAAGGAAATCTTCTACACGCTTCAGGGAGAGGGCGCGAATACGGGACGCCCAGCTGTGTTCTGCCGTTTTGCGGGCTGCAACTTGTGGAGCGGCCGCGAAGAGGACCGCGTTAACGCTATCTGCCCATTCTGTGACACGGATTTTGTAGGAACCGATGGTGTGGGTGGCGGCAAGTTTGAGACCGCGCGTGAACTCGCCGCGGAAATCGCAGGCTATTGGCCTGCATCGAGCCACAGCCGGCGTTTTGTTGTATGTACAGGCGGGGAGCCATTGCTGCAACTGGACACTGCTTTGATCGAAGCGTTGCACGAACAACAATTTGAAATTGCCATTGAGACCAATGGCACGCTTGCAGTTCCGGAAGGTATTGACTGGGTATGCGTCAGTCCCAAAGCCGGCTCCAAACTGGTGGTCAAAAGCGGTGACGAACTAAAGGTTGTCTACCCTCAAGCCGACAATCCACGGCAGTTCGAACATCTGGCTTTCCACTACTTCTACATCCAGCCTATGGATGGACCTGACGCGAAGGAAGCGCTGAAAGCTTCCATGCAATTCTGTTCCGAAAATCCGAAATGGCGGCTCAGCCTGCAGACACACAAGCTGCTGGGCATCCGCTAATACAATTCAAAAACTTTCGCGAAAAACCGCCCTTACCACAACGACTTAGGCTGCTCCTCCCTCGACGACACGGCGTTTCATTGTTTCGAACTCCTCCGCAGTAATCGCGCCCTCTGTTTTGAGTGCAATTAGCTCGCGAATTTGCTCGGCCGGACTCTTTGCCGTTTCGGCTTGGAAGGCAGGCAGAGGTGCAGGGGCAATTGCTTGCATGATTCTGGCCTGTTTGGCCTCAACACGCAGCTCTTTCACTTTTTTGTTAATCGCCCCAACAATTGCGCCTGGCCGCGCTATGAACGTCGCCTCATATGCGGATGTGACACCTTCTGTTCGCCGTATGACACACGTTCCATAGCCAAGAATCTTAGCGAAAAAGCCGAATATATAGTAAGCCTCAAAGATTGTGTCGTAGGGCAAATCGAAGTGCGATTTTTGCCAGAAAAGCCAGCCTCGACGAATATCGACACCTTCATCGGTGAGCGTCCAAGTAAACGCTTTGTTCTCCATGAATGAGCGAAACGCTCCAAATGCGATGAGCAGATCGATGCCAAGGAGGATAAGCAATAGCCAGGCAGGCACCCTGAATCTGGTTGTCGTACCAAGCCAGATAAGAAAAGCCGTTACCGGAAGCATAAGAAATCCGTATACAAGCAGGATTTGCAGATAAGCAAGGAAATGCTTCCTGCCAATAACCTGGGAATCCTCCATATGCAGTCTCCTTACAAAATGCGCATTAGAGCACAGTGTGCATCACAATATTTGCTGGCTGGCGGCCCTGTAGTCGCGCGCTGGCCAGAATCCACACAGCCCACTGATGTACCGCCTGAGAGAGATAGTCGAACTTGGGCTGCGTCGTGAAGACTTCGACACGGCCATGCGTGTAGATACACGCCACCACCTCGCCGTTGTAGAGCTTCACACCGAGGAAGCCATTCTCTTCCATCCCCATGTGTGGCGCGTTGCCCGTCAGTATGAGCATTCCATCCTGCACACCGATGGGGCCGTGGACGTCGAGATTTGTATGCAGATGACGCAGTTGAGGACCCATCAGATGGACGAGCTGTGCTTTCACGATGGGATCTGCAAACAATTTCTGGCTGTCGCCACTATTCACATAGGACATGAGCCGTTGATGCTGCTGAGGCGTAAGTTGCCCTTGCGCTGAGATTAATACGGGGCAAACGACCAGCAGTATTCCCAGCAGGATCGCCCGCAAATTCCGCGACCGCACTGAATAAATACTGCACATGGCGGTGACCTCCTAAGTGATTTTTTGGGGGAGAGTACATATTTCCGCGGTTGGGAAAAGATAGCCGGCAAAGAATCCAACCCTTAGGAGCTCGCTTTCGCCGCGAGGAACTTCTTCACGCTCACAAAGCCGAGATACAAAGAGGAGAGAAGCGACAGGTACGCCCCCATACCGATGGAAATCTGCTTGGAAATTTGCTTGCTCATTTCCTTTGCGAACTCCGCCGGCATGTCCGCCGTTGCAGAACTGAGGCTGTGTTTCACCAGAATGGCCACGAGGAGCATGAAGAGTACCGGCAGAAGTCCGCCCAGGAGAGCCCGCTTGTCCTTCCAAAACGCACTGATAAACGGACCTGCCAGCGCAGCTATGGCGAGGAAGCCGTAGAAACCGGCACTCCCTTTTCCCTGCGCAGATTGCATTGCATCCATTAGGTTGGATGAATTCAGCAAAGTAAGCACATGCCAGAACGTGAACTCAAATTTGCCAGCAAAACCTGCATTCAGGGAAACGGTGGCCATAAAAAACCATCCGACGATCACCAGCCCTGCCGCGATCAGAGTGGGGAGGCCGAACTGAGCGACGGCAGTGGATGCAATTGCGGCACCTTTTTCCTTGGCAGCGCTGAGGGCTTGTTCGGCCTGCTCCTTTGCCAATTGCGATTCTGGGACAGCCGTGACCGCGATGACCGAGCCGTCTGCCGCGAAATCTACATCGACAACGACGCCCGGCTGGGGGAGGCTCGCCGACTTCCAAATACCTTCCAGCGCAAACGTGTACTGTTGACCTTCGACAACCACCAAACCCGGACCATTGGTCGGGTCACGCAAGATTTTGCCGCGTTTTGCCATGAATTGTCTCCTTGCCTTTCACCGAAGGCGCACGGAACTCTAAGGTTGTTGGAGAGTTTTGCGAGTGCTACCATTCTCGAAAGCAAACAACAGGGTTTGACCTCCCTTGCACACACTGGCAACGACTCTCCTCTACCGCACATTGCGCAGAGTTTCGGGGAAAACCGTCATGGAACTTGAAAATTCTGTGACGCTGGCTCGTCCGGGAGAAGCCCCGGACAGCACATTGCGTCAACGGCAGGCACTGGATGCGCTGTACAGCGCCTCATATGAGGAACTGCGCCGCATTGCCTCCGCTGTCCGCAGAAGCGATCCAGGAGCCACCGCGAGCGCTACAACCCTTGTGAATGAAGCCTGGATGAAACTGGCGCGCTCACCCGATTTTATCTGCGAATCCGCGATTCATTTCAAGCGCATTGCAGCCCGCGCCATGCGTCAGTTACTGGTTGAGGCCGCACGCCGCAAGCATGCAGAAAAGCGCGGAGGCGATTATCTCTTCATCACGTTCGATGAATCCGTGGGACAGCAAATGGAGCGCGCATCGGAATTACTTGCCCTGGACGCAGCGCTCGAACAACTTGCCGCACTCAATGCGCGGCAGGCGATGGTGGTGGAGTGTCGGTTCTTCGCAGGAATGGAAGTGGCCGAGATTGTTCAGGAATTGCAGATTTCGGAAGCGACGGTCTTGCGTGACTGGCGAGCCGCGCGCGCATGGCTTGGCGCGCAGATTCGCAAACAGGAAAACGAACGGCTGCGCTAAGTGCAGATGAATAAAGCGGAGTGGGAGCAGGTTCAGTCGATCTTTCATGATGCGCTGGAACGGCCGCGCGAGGAGCGCGAAGCCTTTCTGGAGCAGTCTGCCTGCGGCCAGAAAGACGTGCTGGAACAGGTACGCGCTATGCTCGATGAAGAAGAGCGCGGCAATTCTCTGATCGAGGAAGATCTGTCAGGTCTGGCTGGCAAGCTCATAGACGCCGGCGCAGGCTCAACCTTTACATCACGGCAATTCGGTCCTTACCGAACCATACGTTTCCTCGGCGAAGGCGGAATGGGGGTTGTCTATCTTGCCGAGCGAGAAGATGTGGGCAGTCAGGTTGCCATCAAGGTTCTTCGCGATGCGTGGTTAAGTCCGGCACGGCGCGACCGTTTTCTAAGCGAGCAGCGCATGCTCGCGCAACTCAATTACTCTTCCATCGCCCACCTGTATGATGCCAATGTTCTCCCGGACGGAACACCATGGTTCGCCATGGAATACGTAGAGGGCATTCCACTCACAAATTACTGCGAAGAGCACCGTTGCACGCTCACGCGCAGAGTACAGTTGTTCCGAATGGTGTGCGATGCGGTGCAGTATGCACATCAACAGGCCGTAATTCACCGCGATCTGAAATCGTCCAACATTCTTGTGAAGGATGATGGATCCATCCGCCTCCTGGATTTCGGTATTGGCAAGCAACTGGATACCTTCGATATGAGTGCGCGGCAAACCGTAACCGCGCTGCGCATGATGACCCCCGCATACGCATCTCCGGAACAGATTCGCGGAGAACCGGCAAGCGTGCAGATGGATGTATATTCGCTTGGCGTGCTGCTGTTTGAATTACTTACGCTGGAGTTGCCTTTCGAACTCAAAAATCTCACGCCAAACGAAGCATTGACTGTTCTTGTGGAACACGATGCACCTAAGCCCTCTTCCGTGGTTGCCCGCAAACACGATTTAGGCGAGTCCTCGTGGATGCGGGCAAGCAAGCAGCGGTGGGCCGAACTCGACGTTCTCTGCCTTACGGCCATGCACAAGGATCCTGCTCGACGCTATCGTTCTGTCGAAGCTTTGATACGCGACGTGGATCATTTTCTCCGCGAGGAACCGCTCGATGTACGGGGTGACAGCTTCGTTTATCGAACCAGCACGTTTGTCCGCCGGAACCGCAGGGGCGTCATACTGGCGGCAGCTGTGACTCTGTTTGCTGCGGTTCTTATCGGTTTTTCCACTTACCGCATTACTAAAGCACGCGACGCGGCCCTGGCAGAGGCGGCACGCACAGAGCGGCTACAGACCTTTCTCATGAATCTCTTCGAAGGCGGCGATGCGCAGACTGGTCCGTCCGATCAATTACGCGTCGTTTCCCTTGTCGATAAAGGAATTCAGGAAGCGAACGCTTTAAGCGCAACGCCGAAAGTCCAGGCGGAACTCTACCAGACACTCGGCAGCATTGAAGAAAAGCTCGGCAAACTCGATAAGGCGGAAGACTTGCTTCAATCGGCGTTGCGTCTGCGCACACACATCTTCGGCTCAGAAAGCGAAGAAGCCGCAGAAACGCTGGAGGCGCTCAGCCATCTACGGCTTGACCAGGCACGCTACGACGATGCGGAGAAGCTGGCACGGCAGGCAATCGACATTGACACCAGACAATTGCCACCTGCTCATCCGGCTCGCGCTCGCGCCATTTCGCTTCTGGGCATGGTCCTTGAAGATCGCGGCAAATACGATGAAGCTATTCAGGCACTGCAACAAGCAGTGAATCTGCAATCCGGTCCGGGCGGAGTAGAGAGCGATTTGTCGTCGAGTCTCACGGAACTTGCAAACTCGCATTTCTATGCGGGACACCTTGAAATTTCGAATGAGCTCAATCAGCGCGTGCTGGCCATCGATCATGAAGTTTACGGCAATAGTCATCCGCAAGTGGCCGACGATCTCATCAATCTTGGAGCCGTCCAGTTTGAGTGGAGTCATTATAAGCAAGCCGAAGACTACGACCGTCAGGCGCTCGCCATTGAACAACACTTCTACGGCAACGATAATCCGGAGACAGCATCGGCCATGACGATTTTAAGCCGAACACTGCTCGCCGAAGATAAAACCTCAGAAGCTCTCCCCATGCTGCGGCAGGCACTTGTCATTGAAGAGCACGTATACGGTAAGGTGCATCCTCGCGTTGCAACAACACTGAACGATCTCGGCCATGCCGCTCTTCGTGTAGGCGATCTCAAGGAAGCGGAAGAAGATTTTCAGCGCATGGCCGATATTTGCCGTACTGTCTACCATGGCAAGCACTACTACATCGGTATTGCGTTGGCAAATCTCTCCTCTGTCTATATGCGCGAAAAACGCTATGAAAAAGCCGAACACGCACTCAAGGAAGCGCTACGCATGTATGCCGTTACGTTGCCGCCCAATCATCAGAATGTGGGAATAGCGAAAGTACGTCTGGGGCGTGTTCTGTTGCGCCAGAAGCACTACGCCCAGGCCAGAGTCCAATCCAGCGCCGGTCTCTCCATACTGCAAACTCAGGCAAATCCGATGGCCGAATGGCTGGAAAATGCCCGCGCAGATCTCAAGTCCGAGAATGCCGCACTTGGAACGAATCAGGGAACTGCCGCGCAACTTTCAACACTGGCACACACTGAAAATACCGCAGGCAGCAACAATTGATCGTAGTTCAGCGTCGAACAGAATGCGGCCTTGATTCAAGGCAGGCTAAGTACATTCACACAACACCAACATCCTTATGAGACAAAGCTAGAGATGCCTACACGTCGCAATTTCCTCAAATTTGCCGCACTCATCTCAGGCGCCTCTGGAATTTCTGGCTTCTTGCCCGATTCCATACGGCGCGCCTATGCCATTGAACCGGAGCCCGGGTCTTCCTGGCTTGATGCCGAGCATGTAGTCATCCTGATGCAGGAGAATCGCTCCTTTGATCATGCTTTCGGCACGCTGCGCGGCGTTCGCGGCTTTAATGACCCGCGTGCGCTCAAGCTCGCCAATGGCAACTCCGTCTTCGTACAGACAGAACGCAGTGGCGTCTCCTATGCTCCGTGGAGGCTCGACATTCGCGATACCCGCGTGACGTGGATGGGTTCGTTGCCGCACTCGCGCAACAGCCAGGTGGATGCGTGGAATGACGGCCTGCACGATGAATGGCTCGATGCCAAGCGCTCAGGCGACAAGGACTACGCTCACATGCCACTCACCATGGGCCACTACACGCGCGAAGACCTTCCGTTTTACTATGCACTGGCGGATGCCTTCACCATCTGCGACCAGAACTACTGCTCGGTAATGACCAGCACCTCGCCTAACAGGTGTTTTCTTTGGACAGGAACTATCCGGGAAAAGCAATCTACGGATTCCAAAGTTCACATGCGCAATGAGCAGATCGATCCTGGTGGAATGACCTGGAAAACCTTCCCGGAACGCCTGCAGGAAGCCGGCATCAGCTGGAAGTCCTATCAAAATGAACTGACCCGTTCCGGACTTTCAGGAGAGGAAGACGCATGGCTCTCAAACTACGGAGACAACACACTTGAATGCTTCTCCGCATTTAATGTGGAGGCGTATCCGGGCTTTGCCAAGGCTGCACAGCTGGAATTGGATCATTTGAATGCACACAGCAAAAAATTGGAGAATGAAATCGCTGTTGCGGCGGATCCCAATGTGGCTGCAAATTTACGCACTCATCAGAACCACTTGATAAAGCAGATAGATACAATCAAGATCGCGCTGGCAAACTGCGGTGAAGTTCGGTACAAACAGTTAACTGAGGAGCAAAAAGCACTGCACCATGCGGCATTTGTAACCAATACGAGCGATCCGGATTTTCACGCGCTTGAGCCATTGCAATTTGAAGAACAAGGCAAGCGGCAAACAATGATGGTACCGAAGGGCGATGTTCTCCATCAGTTCCGCAAGGATGTGGAGGAGGGCAAACTCCCCACTGTTTCCTGGTTAACCGCATCTGAACGATTCTCCGACCATCCCAGTTCGCCGTGGTACGGGGCCTGGTATGTTTCCGAAGTTATGGACATCCTGACAAAGAACCCTGAAGTGTGGAAGAAGACTATCTTCATTCTCACGTATGACGAGAATGACGGCTACTTCGACCATGCGCCTTCTTTTGTCGCCGCAGATCCCAAAAGGCCGGAAACAGGCGGTGCTTCGGAGGGAATCGATTTCGCTCTTGAATACACTTATAAGGAAGACGAACTGCGAATGGGCGTGGCGGAAGCGGAAGCCCGTTCAGGCCCAATGGGACTTGGCTTCCGTGTACCCATGATTGTTGCGTCCCCCTGGAGCCGTGGTGGATGGGTAAACTCGCAAATCTTTGACCACACGTCCACACTCACCTTCCTCGAACGCTTCATTGAGGGACGATTCGGAAAGAAGGTCCGTGAGGAAAACATCAGCGATTGGCGCAGAACAGCGACGGGAGATTTGACTTCTGCTTTTCGCCCCTTCAACCAGCACGATCCGGATCTCGATTTTCTCGACCGCAATAAATTTGTAGTGAGCATTGAAAAGGCGCGCTATAAGGAGATCCCCTCGAACTATCGGCAACTCAGCGCGGAACAGATTGCATCGATCAATCGCGACCCAATGCGCTCGGAGTTTACCGCGCATCAGGAGAAAGGCATTCGCGCGTCGTGTCCCCTGCCCTATGAGCTCTATGTCGACGGCAACCTTAGTGCGGATGGAAAATATGTCGAAATCGTCATGACTGCTGGCAATCGTACGCATGGCGCTGCGTCGGCTGGTGCGCCCTTCAACATCTACCTGCGCAATCTCAAAGAGAAGACGATGAATGGAGGCATGCAGGCCTCTACGTACGTCGTGAAGACAGGCGATACCATCACGAAGCGATACCCGCTTTCTCTTTTTACGGATACAGACTATGCGATTGAAGTAATCGGTCCCAATGGTTTCTACCGCTCTTTTACGCACGGAAACGCATCGCCGAGCCAGATGGAAACACGCCTGTCGTATGAAAGCCATGGATCGAAACTGACGGGCAATGTCTCCATTGCTCTGCGCAATACTTCGAAGAAAGCCGCGATGGTGACTGTCACGGATATTTCTTATGGCGCAAAGGCTATTCACCGAACGCTCGAACCCAGTGAGGAAGCCTCCATTGTGATGCCGCTCAAGACGAGCCATGGCTGGTACGATTTCACGGTAAAAACTGAAGGTTCCACGTCAGAGGCTCGATTCGCGGGCCACGTGGAGAATGGTGAAGCCAGCTTCAGCGATCCGCTCATGGGCGGTATAGTCCAGTCTGCCTAGGTCTGCTCTGGCACTGGAGGGGGATGCATCGTGACGATGCATCCCCCTCCGCCATGCATCTCTACTTCTTCAGTTCGAACGTGGTGGTCATAGTCGCATCTGAAGAACCACCTGCCCATACGGTATAAGTGCCGCTTTCAATATCCCACTTGTTATTCACGCCCCAGACCGCCAATTGTTTCTGCGGAATCTTCAGCGTAATGACGCGCGTTTCACCTGGCTTCAGGTGTACGCGGGAAAACCCTGCAAGCGACCGCACCGGAGTCTCCACGCTGCTCACATTTTCGCGCACGTAGAGTTGTGTGACTTCATCGCCCTCACGCTCTCCGGTATTCGTTACATCGAAAGTGATACGTACATCGTCATTACTGCCCGCCGCAGGCGATTGCGCATTTAGGTGGTCGTATCGGAAGGTTGTGTAGCTCAAACCGAATCCGAACGGGAAAAGCGGCTTGCCGTCATCGTCGACGTAGCGATGATTGCGCGTCGGGTCGTAATTGTAGAAATCCGGCAGCTGTCCTGTGTTACGCGGAAAAGTAATCGTCAGCCGGCCAGCCGGATCGTTTTCGCCAAAGAGTGTCTCGGCAACTGCCTGGCCGCCGAACTCTCCTGGGTACCAGGCTTCCAGAATTGCTGGCACATGATCTTTCGCCCAACCGATGGTGAGTGGACGTCCGTTCTCAAGCACCAAAGCCTCGGGGTTGCCTGCAGCCGTCACGGCTTCCAGAAGTTCTTCCTGTTTGCCGGGCAGATCAAGCGATGTGCGGTCAAAGCTTTCGCCTGAAATTCCCTGCCACTCACCCAGGGCAAGAATCACGATGTCCGCATTCTTCGCGGCAGCAACAGCAGCCGGGATGTCGTTCCCGTCGTTGAAGGTGACCTGCGCATCTGGCACCAATTTACGAATACCATCGAGAATGCTGATGTGCAACCCGTTCCATTCGTGTTCATAGTCGCCATAACGCGCGATATTGCCATTGGGGCCGATGACCGCAATACGCTTCACGCCTCGCGAGAAAGGCAGCACATTACCCTCGTTCTTGAGAAGAGTCATAGACTCGCGCGCCGACTTGAGCGATACGGCAAGATGTGCGGCTGAGCGATATTCCGTAGTGTTCAGTTTGGGATCGACGAAGGGATGATCGAACAACCCCAAGACAAACTTCACGCGCAACACCGACTTCACCGCGCGATCAAGATCGGCCTCTTTGAGGGTTCCCTTGCGCACGCAGTCCATCAATGAATTCTGGTAAACGGTGTGATTGAAGTCGTAAAACTGCATGTCGACACCGGAGCGAATAGCCGTACAGACCGCATCTTCCGGAGTGGCGGCAACATTGTGTCCGTCGTAAAGAAGCCGAATCGCGCCAAGATCGGAAAGCACGAATCCCTTGAAGCCCCACTCACCGCGCAGAACATCTTTCAGAGCCCATGGGTTCGCTGTCATGGGAATGCCATCAATCTCGTTGTAAGCCGCCATCACACCCATCGCATGCCCTTCGTGAAAGGCCGGCTCAAAACCACGCAACATCATCATGCGCACTTCACGCACGCCCATATGCACAGGCGACGCATTATTGCCACCCTCTGGCGAACCATGCGCCACAAAATGCTTCGGCTCAGCAACTACCGTGTGATTGCTGTCCAGGCTCTCTCCCTGTGCGCCGCGCACATAAGCCAGGCCCATCTGGCCGGTGAGGTACGGATCCTCTCCAAAGTCTTCTTCCACGCGTCCCCAGCGCGGTTCACGCGCCAGGTCGAGTACCGGCGCCAGAATCATATCTACACCCGTTGCGCGCGCCTCAGCCGCAATGGCGGCACCCGTCTGCTGCGCAGTGCCCGGATCCCAGGTTGCCGCAAGATTGATCGGCGCAGGAAACACCGTGCCAATGTCAAAGCCGTGCAGTCCTTCTTCAATAAATATGGCGGGAATACCGAGGCGGTTATGTGCAATGACCCAATGCTGAATCGCGTTGGACTGCTCCGGCGTTGGATAGAGGTCGTGGATGCCTCCCACCCCGAGATCGCCGAAGAGAGTCTGCGCGCGCTCGGGCAAAAACTTCGCATCGGGCGAAAGATGCTCATGGACCGTCGCCTTGTCTTCCATGATGCCGCCGGCTCCAGCTTGCGGTGTACCGAAGCCAGTGTAGAGATCCAGTTGGCGGACCTTTTCCTCCAGCGTCATACGGCCAAGCAGATCGTCCACTCGTTGTTCGATAGGCGCATTTGCCTGCTTGTAAAGCGGAGTGGAACCACCCGCTGCCTGCTGCCCAAGGGCTGAAACCGCGCTGAACGCGAGTACACCGAAAAACGTACTGCTCACCATCAAGCAACGCCTGCGCGTCCCTTTGGACGATGCAAATGCTACTGAACTTGTAGTTCCGCACAAGACACTTTTTGACGATTGAGGCTTCATCACTCTGTGTATATCCCCCGGCCGATTATGGAAACGCTACCATCCTAACCGTTCAGGCCCATCCTGCGGCAGCCTCCTCACACATATTCAAGGAAAACGCCCTTGAGAAGCACAATTTTGAGCTGGGCTAGTGCGAAGAACGGATTTGGGCACACGCGTCCCCCTGCCTATATATAGATAGAGGCGCAGGTGCGCCTATTTCTCGATTACTTCCAGATCGATACCTAACTTCACTTGATCGCCCACGACGCTGGTAGGAAAAGAAGCACCGATCCCAAAATCTTTGCGATTGATCTCGGTCGTAGCGGAAAAGCCTGCATGCTGCTTATGATCGGGGCCTGTAACTGGCCCGTTCGGGCCATCGACGGTTAAAACGACGGGACGCGTGATTCCGCGCAGAGTAAGATTGCCCGCAATCTTCAGCCCATCTCTGTTTTTTGTCACGCTTGTACTCACGAATGTCGCTGTTGGAAATTTGCTCACATCGAAGAAGCTGTCGCTCTTGAGCACGGAATCGCGCGAGGACATGCCTGTATCGAGCGAGGACACGTCGATAGTCACGTTCGCCTTCGACTTACTTATGTCAGCCTTGTCGAGAACAATTTCCCCTGAAATATTGCCGAAACGCCCATGCACCTTTGAGATCGCAAGATGAAGTATGGAAAAATCCACTTCGCTGTGCGCCTGATCTGGAGACCAGCTGGATGATTGAGCTACAACCGGCATTGCAAGCGCCGACATAAGCACTATCAAGATGACAAAGCGTCTCACTACAATTCTTTTCCTTCTCTTCACGTTTGGAGCCTCGAAAATCGTATGTTCATTAGACGATCAAGCCCCACATATTGTTGACAATCGATTATTGCGGTTGATCCCACTTGTTCTTGAGTTGCTGTTCCTGCGTCTTCTTGAATATCTCACGCAACTGCTTCCCTTCCCCTTTTTGATTAGGGCTGCGCGGCCAGATTGTGAAATCACTCATAGCAAGCCGATGAGGTAATGCATTCATCGATTTCAGGCCATCCTCTAGCGCGAGCAAGTCGCCGAAGGTTAGCTCCAGACGATGTTCGTGCGGATGATAAATGGAACCGATGGGATACTCCTTAAACGGAGTGCTTGTTTCTTCAATATGGTTGCCCAGAATATGCGCGACCGGCTTGCCTTGGAGAAAGGCGATCAACCGTTCTGTGCTTGTCTTGTAGGTTGTAAAGTCGTGGACGTACAAACGGCCGGGGTAGAGATTGTCTCCGGTGAGCACGATGCCCGTCTGCCGGTCGTAGAGTGCGACAGCATAGTTATCGTGTCCGGGGATTGGAATGAGGGCCTCGACACGGCCGCCCAGATCAATTGATCCATTGCTCGTCGGCCAGGCATCAATGTGAAACGCCTTCTGTGCCGCCTCCACCTTTGCCGGCACAAAATCAATGGAAATTGCCGGATCTTTCAGAGCCTGAATTGCCGCGTCACCCCAGGTATGATCTGAATGCGAGTGCGAATGCATGACGATAAGCCGAATCGAGTCGCGGTGGTTCCGCTCAAGCCACTGGTGCACTACATGCTGCAATGTTGGCACAAGGTCGCCATTACGCGAGCCGGTATCCCACAAGAGTCCGGCATCCTTGCCGAACATCAGGTAGAGAAACGGCATCTCATAATCGGTACAGCCTGATTGCCGAAGAATAAAAAAATTGGGGTTGTATTCGTGCACCTGCCACTCAGGCATTTCCATACACTTGGGACCGCCCGTATTCCATGCGGCGGGCAGTGACCCCGGCTGCAGGTCGCCGCCATCGGGTTGAGGAAACTGCGCACAGAGTTGTAGTGATGATGCCAATAAGAATGCCGCGATGAGTCCCTTGTAATTCATACGCTCAGTTGCCAGACAACTTTGTAATCAAAAAACAGAAGAGCGCCGCTCCCTCATGGCCCCATTGCCCGCTGTAACAGGATTCCGCAGGCAATGGAGGAGCAGCGCTCCAGGTCTTCTTCAGCTTACGCAATCAAGTCGTGAACCACGTTGCCGTAAAGATCCGTGAGCCGGTAATCGCGTCCGCTGTAGTGGTAGGTCAGCTTTTTGTGGTCAATGCCAAGCTGGTAGAGAATCGTGGCATGAATGTCGTGCACGTGCACTGGATTCTCAATCGCCTTCCAGCCGAAATCGTCGGTCTTTCCGTAACTGAAACCACGTTTGAAGCCACCACCGGCAATCCACATGGTAAAGCCGTGCGGATTGTGGTCACGTCCATTATGCGTCTGTCCGCCCATGAAGCCGCTGCCTGTCTCCACCACAGGAGTACGGCCGAATTCCGAGCCCGCCACAATGATGGTTTCATCGAATAGGCCACGCGCCTTCAGATCCTTGATCAATGCCGCAAACGCCTGATCGGAATTGTGCCCCGTGGTGCGATGCAGCTCGATGTCAAAGTGATGATCCCACGGATCGCCCTTCGCATAGTAAACCTGCACCATGCGCACGCCGCGCTCCACAAGCCGCGCTGCCGTCAATGCTCCGCGCGCGGTGCTGCCTTCGCCATAAAGCTTGAGCGTCGCCGCGGATTCCTTGCGTACATCGAACACATCGGGAGCTTCGGTCTGCATGCGGTAGGCCGTCTCCATCGAACTGATGGTGGCCTCAAGCTGCGGATCGTGCGCGGCACCTGGCACGGACTGCATGTTCAGGCGGTCAAGCTGCTTGGCAAGGTCTAACTCCTTGCCCTGTTGCTTCAAATCGAATCGCTCATTATGCACATTGGCGATGAGCTTTTGCGGATCGAATTCGCCTTTCAGAATCTTGTCGGAAACGTAGGTACCCTGATAAACCGGCGGCAAGAAGGCCGAGGACCAAAGCGGCGGCCCAACGGTCGTCGGCACATCGGGACAAAGAACCACGAAGCCGGGAAGATTCTTGTTTTCGACGCCGAGGCCATACGTAACCCAGGCTCCCATCGACGGACGCCCGGAGAAATTTGCGCCTGTATTCATCATTTCGAGCGCCGGCTCGTGATTCGGAATTTCCGTGTAAACAGACTTCACAAAACACATATCGTCGACGCACTCGGCCAGCTTGGGAAAGATTTCACTCACCCATTGGCCGCTTTGGCCATGCTGTTTGAATTCAAAGGGCGATTTCATGATGCCGCCGGTTTTGCGCTCGTGCGAGAGATCGCCGCCGGGCATGGGTTTACCGTTGTACTTCGCAAGCATCGGCTTGTAGTCGAAGCTGTCGATTTGCGAAAGGCCGCCGTTCATGAACAAAAAGATCACAGCCTTTGCCTTCGGCTTGTCGGTAATCATCCAGTCCTTTTTGTCCGTTGCGCTCTCTGCGCGCGCCAGCGACGAACCAACCATGCTGGCCAGGCTGAGATATCCGAATCCACAACCCATCTTGCGCAGTGCGTCGCGACGGGTTATGGGGCGGCTGAACGGTGCATGCGACATTGTTTTTCTCCTCTGCAGGCTGAGCTTTCGTTTCCGTTTACGTTCAATCGACAAACTGAAATTCGTTTCCGGTGAGCAGTACGCGTGCATATTCACGCCATGCTGTAATCGGCTCACCGTTGACCTGGTAGCCGGGCTTTTCCGGTGTCGTGCTCAGGAACTTCACGCCCAGCTGCAATTCATCTGCGGTTGGCTTGCGTTGGTACACATACTCGTACGCCTTGGTGATGCGTGCCTCATCTGTCGGCTCGTCATGAACGCGGTCAGCCAGTGCGCTTGCCTGGTCATACACAAACGGATTGTTCATGAAGTAGAGCTGCTGCAGTGGCACATTGCTTGAGAATCGCTGCTCCGCCGTAAAGCTGGGGTTCGGAAAATCGAAGACCTGCAAGTAATTGTTCAAACGGAACCGGCTCACCTTGCAGTAAACGGTCCGGCGCAGGTTTTTGGGTCCGAACGGTGCGGATGGCCCCGCAGTATCCTTCAGATCCAGATCGCCGGCGGCAAACAGCATGCTGTCGCGCAGTTCTTCGGCATCCAGGCGTTGACGGTTGAAATGCGAGTACAGACGGTTCGCGGCATCCTTGTTATGCGCGTCGGGCGACTCTTCCGAACTCTGCTGATAGACGGCCGAAAGCAGAATTTCCCGCTGCAGCCACTTGATGGAATGTCCGTGCGCCACAAACTGATACGACAGATACTCCAGAAGTTCCGGATTTGAAGGCTTGTCACCCATCACGCCAAAGTTGTCTGGCGTATTCACAATGCCCGATCCGAAGTTCCACATCCAGATTCGATTCACGATCACGCGCGTGGCCAGCGGATGATATGCAATGTCCTTCGCAAACTCAAGCCGGCCGCTTCCGTCGGTAAATGGCTTGGCGTCTTTGGGGCTGAGCACAGTGAGAAAGCCACGTTGAATGACCGGGCCGAGTGAATGCGGGTTACCGCGAATGTTCAAATGAACATCGATCGGCTTGGGCTTATCTCCATACCCATTCACAAAAGGATAGGTGGCGTTCTTCAGCCATTTATTCAGCTCGCCTATCTCTTTCTGCTTCTGCTCGATGTAGTCCTGGAATGCAGGGCTTAGGCGGCGATTCAGGTCCCAGCCGGTGAAGACAAGTACACCAGGCCCACCTCGTTCCTCGCCGCGCCCGGCCTGACGCTGAAAGATATCGCCGTACAGTTTGGCATCGTCGGTGGGAAGAGCCTTCAGCGAAAGTTCGCAGCCGGGGCAAAACTCATCGAAGGTTTCAAACTGGCTTGGCTTGGCGTCAATCTGCAGCCTGCGCCTGGGCACATCGTTCTTGTCTTTGATGATTTCGTTCTCTTCTTCCACCTTCATCGCGGCGGCATGAACGCGCAGAACTTCCTTCTGGAATGCATCCGCAATGGTCTTTGCCTGTTCCTCAGTGCTGTCTGGCGACTTGACCATCGCCTTCCAGTCATTCAGGTACGGGTACTCGTGGTCCTTCTTCAGATAAGCAACCCAGCGCTGCAGAACTTCAGGATCCAGCTTGGCACGCGATGAAGCCTGGTCGATATCCTGCTTCTCGGTTCCGAGCACATGCCACGCCGCCGTCATGTACTTGGCTGTCTGCACGGCAAGCGCGCCTGACAATTGCTTGGTCAAATCAGAAGTGTAGTCGCGCAGATCTGCCTGGAGTGTGGCTTCCTTTACCACCTTATCTTCGTACTGCTCAGTCTGCGCAGCCGAAAGCACGGGATACGCTTTGTATGTTGAGCTCGCAAAGATACTGACAAAACGGTAGTAATCCTTCTGAGTGATGGCGTCGTACTTGTGGTTATGGCAGCGTGCGCAGCCAACGGTCAGGCCCAGCATGCCGCGACTCACTGCATCCACGCGCTCATTGCGCTCGTCAGCACGTCCCTGAACCGGCTCGGCCTGATCCCATACCCATGGGCCAGCACCCATATACGATGTCGCGATCAGATTGGCGTCATGCTGGGCTTCGGATTTGTAGGGCAGCTTATCGCCTGCCAGTTGCATCAGCAGAAACTGATCGTACGGAACGTCATTATTGAATGCACTGATCACCCAGTCGCGGTAACGATAGGCGCCGGAAAAAGGCATATAGCCGCGGCGCTTGGGATCAAGGCCACGCACATCGTCTTCCGCGTAGCGAGCCACATCGAGCCAGTGGCGTCCCCAGCGCTCGCCGTAGCGCGGCGATGCAAGTAGACGGTCGACAACCTTCTCCCATGCCTTGGACGAACGGTCGTGAACGAACGCCTCAACCTCGGCCTCAGTCGGCGGCAGCCCTGTCATATCGAGCGTTGCGCGACGAATGAGAGTGCGGCGATCGGCTTCTTTCGCGGGCGTAAGACCAGCCTTGTGCAAACCGTCGAGTACAAAGTGATCGATTGGCGTCTTTGCCCAATGCTCATAACGCTTGTCGGCAATGGCAGGAACCGGCGTATCCCTCAGCGGAAGGAACGACCAGAACTTGCGCTGTTGATCGGTAACGATGCCGGTGGTTGCCGTTGTGCCCAGTGGAGCCATCTCGTGCGCGGGCCACTTGGCGCCTGCCTTCACCCATGCTTTCAGAATGGCAATGTCGCCATCGCTCAGCTTGGGTTTGTTGCGCGGCATCTTCAACGCACCCGTCTGCTCCACAGCCTGAATCAGACGGCTCTTGTCTGGATCGCCCGGCACCACTTCAGATCCGTGCTCTCCGCCCTTTTCAAAATTTGCCTTCGTATCGAGCTGAAACCCGCCCGACTGATTATCCGTATGGCAGCTGTAGCAATTCTCGGCCAGGATGGGACGAACTTTGTTCTCAAAAAAATCGCCGTTCACAACGAGCGCTGCCGGCTTCAGAGAAGCACTGGCGCCTTCCGTCCCCTCTTCGGCAGGCTTTGCCTCGGCGACAGCTGTCGCCGCAGGTGCGCCCTCATCCGAACCTTTGGCACCTGCCTTCACCCATGCAACCAGCTTCTGCACGTCACCCTGCGCAAGCGAGGACTTCGGCGGCATGGCCAGATCGCCCGTGCGCTGCACGGCCTGGATCAGCATGCTATTCTGCACATCGCCTTTGATAATCACATCGCCGTCTTCGCCGCCCTTGAAGATGGCTTCGTAGCTATCCAGCTTCAACCCACCCTTCGCCGGGTCTGAGTGGCACCGCACGCAGTTTTCCTGCAGAATCGGTTTCACCTGTTTCGAGTAGTAGTCCGGCGAGCTCGGGTCGTCCGCGGCTTTCTGCGCGGACACAGCTCCGTCTGGAATCATCACGGCACAAACGGCGAGCGTTAAAGCTCCGCCAAGAAGAACAAGAGACCTCATCACAAAATGCCTTCCGCGTTCAGGGGTTGCGTCGCATCCTCGCATCGATGCATCGACGAGGACTTATAGGCGACCTGCTTTACGTACTCGTGCAACTCATGAAACTCGGCGCTGTGCGAACGCCGCGCATAAGGCTCATTGGACGGAGGGATTTTCATGTCGAGCAGCACATTGCTCTTTTCCGCCTGTTCGTCGCCGTGCCGCCCCAGAAGAATCAGCCGGGTGCCCAGCAACAAAGCCTCTTGCGTGTTGTGTGTGACAAAGACAACCGTTGGCCGCGAATCAAGCCATACCTTATGCAACTGCTCCTGCAGACTCGATCGCGTCGATGGGTCCAGCGCGCTGAAGGCTTCATCCATCAGCAACACGGGAGGGCGCATCATCAGCGCTTGCGCGATGGCAACTCGCTGCTGCATTCCTCCCGAAAGCTGATGCGGATATTTATCCATGTCCTGGCGTCGCAACCCCATGCTTGCCAAAAAAGCTACTGCTTCCTCGCGCAGCGTCTTGCGGAATCGCCGGTACGAAGGACGAAAACGCCCGAACATACTGCTGCGTGCGTTCTCAGGTCCATAGATAACATTGCCCAGGGCCGTTCTATCGGGAAACAAAGAATATTTCTGCGGCACATAACCGCAGCGTGCGTCGATGCGCCTTACAGGCTTGGAATCAACCACAACCGCGCCGCTCGAAGGGAACTCCTGCCCGAGAATCAAGCGCAACAACGTGCTCTTACCGCAGCCGGTCTCGCCAAGAATCGTGACGAACTCGCCTTCCAGAATGTCCAGATTGATTCCTGAGAGCACTCGCTTCACGCCATTACGTCCCGCCGGATACTCCACACACACATCGCGCAGCGCAATCTCCACACGGCGCGGCATCGGCGCAATGCGCCCGTCTTTCCCAAGCTCGGCTTCAAGATTCAGTGCGGCTGATACCACGGGTGCAATCTCCGATTCGCAAAGCGCAACAGCGCATCCAACAAAAACAACAGCAGCGCCACCCAAAGCAGATACGGCAGAATCACGTCCATGCCCATGTGCCGGCGCATCAAGGCGATCCTGTACGCCAGTCCATCGGTTGAGGCAATCATTTCGCCTGCAAACAGAAACAGCGCCAGCGGTTTCAGGCTCAGCCGCACGCTGTTAATGATCTGTGGCAATACCTGCTTGAAGACGATGCGATAAGCCACATCCAGATTGCTCGACTTCAACGTAAAGGCCTTCACCACCTGTTCCTGCGGCACACTCTTGGCAATATTGAACGTGTCCAGGATCAGCGTCGGCCCCACGCCGATCACCATCAGCATGATTTTCGACCACTCTTCAATACCGAAAACAATGAACAGTATCGGCAAAAGTGAAAGCGCGACAATCTTGTCGAAGAACAAGACGAATCGCTGAAACACCGCGCCGAAGTACGGAAAGATGGCCATGTGCAGTCCCAGAAAGATGCACGGAATCAGAAGCGCAATGGCGATAAGAAACCGCCGCGCACTGGCCATCGTGTCCTTCCATAGCATGCTCGCATGCACACGCTGCCAGAGCGTCGCACTCGCATCCAGCGGCATGTCTTCCTCCGCAGGCTGCAATGCCGCGTTCTTCATGCCCGTGTAAAGCTGCTTCGCCGTCGGTACCACGCGGTCATACGGATTTTCCTGATGCCGCACCACCGCAAGATGCACATAGAGAGCAATACCCGCCACAAACAGAACCCAGCTCAGCGATTGCGTCCATAGCCGCGTCGGTCTCACCTGAATGCCGACCAGATCTCCGGGATGGAAGCTCGGCTTCATGGCTAAAGTTTTCCCTGTGCTGCCAACTTGGTGAAGGTGTCGTTGATGCGTAATCGAATGCGATCCTTGCGGCCCTGCACGCTGCCGTCCGGATACTGGATAGCCACGTCGTCCGGCGAATGTATGCCCTGCCCCAGCAGCTTGTGATCGAAGCAGAAAGCGCGCACCAGCTTCATCTTGTCTTTGATGGAGACGCCGGTGGCGAACTGATCCGCCATCAGAGCCGAGCGGAACAAGTAGGTCGTCTTGAGCTGATCCTTATAGGAAGCCACACTGTCGTTACTGGCTGCGGCGCTGCCTTCAATCGCCTTTTGCGCATTCGGTCCGGTGCCGGTCAATTGCGCCATCGTCGCGTACCACGCAGCGGTCACAGCCTTCGCAAAGCGGATACCCGAACCATCGGGCCGGTTGAGCACTTCTGTGCGTACCACCAGAAGATCCAGAATCTCTCCCGGAATCTTCGACGAGTCGAACAATTCCTTCACGCCATGGTCCTGCGCCAGAATCTCTGAGACCAGCGGCTTCCACGTCACGGCCACCTGATTCTTCTTGTCGCCCAGATATGCGCCCACAATATCCGAGTCGCTGGTGTTGTAGAGCTTCAGTTGCGGCAGCTTTGCACCCAGGCCGTTCAACTCCATGGCGCGCTGCAGCAGATACTCCGAAACCGTCTTCTGCACCAGCAAAATAGGCTTGCCCGGCAGTTGGCCCAGTGTTACACCGTCACGCGCCAGCACCGCATCGTTCCCGTTTGAATAGTCGCCAATAATGATGGCCGTCGTATCCACGCCAGCGGCGGCCGGCATGTCCAGCGCCTCCATATTGGTCATCGTGCAGGCATCGATATTCTTTGAGACAAAGGCATCAAGCGAAGCGGCGTAATCGAACCGCTGCACCTTGATATTGACCCCATACTTGCGGCCCCAGTAGTCCAGAATGCCGGAGCGGGCCATATAGTAGTAGGGGTTCCAGCCTGCATAAACTGACCAGCCGATGGTGAAAGTGGGGTTTTCGGCCCTTGCTGAAGGCGCAAAAGAGGCCGCCGCCAGCGCCAGAAGAACAAGAACAGCACTGCGTAGAGAACGCCTGTATGAAAGAACCCGGTACAAATCCTTCCACCTTTAAGAGTTATCTTGGGTTGGGGTATGGGCCTCTGTTCGGCAAAGCCGGCCACTGCTTATCAGAACTCTAGCCTGCTCAACATAAAAGAGCGATAAGCATTCAAGTTATTTATTCGGCGTATAAAGCCCTCAAATTGCCTGACTTCATGGCTTGGGCGCCTTGATGCGCATCACCTTGCCGTCTCGCAGGCTGGTCAGCCATACCGTTCCGTGGCCAAAACGAATGCTGTCGCCCCCCGCCCCATGCCATTGCGCCGTTACAGCATTGGTTTTAGCGTTCACCATTGTGATGGGAAACTGGAAGACCGTCGCCCATACTGCACCCCCGCCGAAGGCGATTTCGCCTCCGAATCCGGGAATTCCTGCCTGGATCAGAGCAGTGCGCTTGCCCGTCGAGGCGTCCACACGGGCAATCGTTCCATCGCCTTGGTTCAACACCCACACCGCTCCCTCGCCCACCGTGAGAAAACGCGGCATGGGACCGACGGCCGTTTCGCCAACAACAGAATTCGTCTTCGGGCTCACCCGCACCAGCACGCCTGTTTCATTGGAGCTTACCCAGATCGAGCCATGCGCGAAAACAGGGTTATAGGAACCCGGAGCGATATGGATATGCGCGATCACCTTGTTCGTCTTCGGATCGATGCGCACAAGGTCACTGTCTTTGGTGGTCACCAGCCACACACTGCCGGCTCCGGCTGTCACGCCGCCCTCGGAATTTGCCGGGCCTGCGTCAATGGTCGCCTGCATCGTGCCCGTCTTGGCATCGACGCGAAGCAGCTTGTGATCGCCGCAACTCGGAATCCAAAGACTCCCGAATCCGAGTGCGAGACCCGAGCAGGGTTTTGCCACGGTTACAATCGTTCCCGGTTTGTTGCTCTTCGCATCCAGCCACACCACGTGATTGGCACTTGAACTCGTCACCCAGACCCCGCCCTTGGCCACTGCCATCCAGTCCGGATGTCCTTTCACCTCGAAAGTCGCCAGCGGTTTTAGCTCGGCGATGTCATGCTGCACACCGGGAGTTTGTACACCTGTCTTGGGAGGAAACTTCGGCCTGTTCCTATGCTGTGCAGAAACCGCAACAGACGACATCGCCAAACCAACAAGCGCACAACCGGCGGCAAAACGTGCCCAGGCTTTCCACGCGTTCCACATCTTCATCACCGGCATTCTCCAGTCTTCTCAGTCGTCTGTTTTGGCCGCGCGTGTTGAACGCGCCGGCGGATATGTTGCCTGCAATACATTGCTCTTCGCAATCTCAAGAAAGGCGTGCGCCGCACGCGTCAGCGTCCGGTCTTTGCGATACACCAGAGCCAGCTCGCGCCTCAGATTCATGTGCTCCACCTTGATCGTCTTCAGCAACCCCGCATGCACGTCATCCAGCACATTGGCGCGCGGCAGAAATCCCATACCCAGTTCTGCGGCAATCAGGCGCTTCAGCAGTTCACTCGAATCCACTTCCATGGCAATACGCGGATGCGCGTCGCGGCTGTGGAACATATTGTTGATCTGCGCGCGCTGCCTTCCCTGCTTCAGGAGCAAAAGCGGGTGCTGCAAAAGTTCGTCGAATCGAATCGACTCCTGCCGCGCAAGCGGATGTGTGGGCCCCACCGCGAGCACGATTTCATCGCGATGAATCGTATGGACCGTGAGCCGCGGATCTTTCACCGGCATAGATACAACGGCAAAATCCACTTCCCTGTTCATCACCAGCTCAAGCGAACGCAGATGCTCCGCTCGCACCACGTTCAGATTCACCCGCGTGTAATGGCGCTTGTACTGCGCAAGAACCGGTGGCAGAACGTAGAGACTTGTGGCCTCGCTCGCGCTCACTGACACTTCACCGCGGGCGGAGCGGTACAGCTCATTTACCGCCAGCGTAATGTGACTTTGGCACTGCAGGCAATGCTCGGCAAAAGGCTCGAACAGGCGGCCTGCCGCCGTGAAGGTGACCTTGCCTCCGTCGCGGTCGAATAAACGCGCGCCAATCTCTTTTTCAAGCGTACGAATCTGGGCGGAGATTGCAGGTTGAGTCATGCCGAGCTTTTCTGCCGCGCGCGAAAAGCTCTTCAATCGTGACACCTTTAAGAATGTTTCCAATTGCTCAAAGTCCATGATGCGCATCCGCATTTCGTTGCTCTGCCACGGCCATTCGCCATGCTTTGCAAAGCGGTTGAAGTATCCGTTGATGCGGGTAGCTGGACTCACTGAGGTATGCGTTTGAGCATATCCCGCTTGTCTGTGGTCTCCCGCGCTTAGAAGCAAATCGAATGACAGCAAAAAAAGAAATTACTTCCTGCGATTTACATCGCATCCACTCCGTTTGAATGGCACAATGCAGATAACCACGCCTTCATTGCTCCCGTTTCGGAGATATCTTTCAGAATGTCCATACGCCGTTTCCCTATCTTTGTTCTCGTTGTTCTGGTCTTGTGCTCTGTCGCCAATTACGCTCAACCAAAATCCAGAAAATCCAATACCCCGGCTGCCGACACTGCCAAAGAGAAACAAACCGTCTACGACTTCTCGCTCGTCGACCAGACCGGCAAGGTGGTACAACTGTCGGACTACAAGGGCAAGGTGTTACTCATCGTGAACCTTGCCAGCCAGTCCGTGTACAGCAATCAGATCGAGTCGTTGAATGAACTCGAGAAAAAATACGCGTCCAGGGGCCTTGTCATTCTTGGCATTCCGTCATCGGACTTCGGTGATGAGGAACTGAAAGACCCCGCGGCCATGCAGAAGTACTACACCGATACCGCTCATGCTGGCTTCCCGGTCTTTGCCAAAGCCACCATCACCGGCGTCCATCAGATCCCGCTTTACCAGTTCCTCTGCGATCCCAAACAGAGTGTTCCTGGCGGCGGCTTGCGCTGGAACTACACCAAGTTCATCGTCGGCCGCGATGGACATCCGCTCAAACGCTACGAGGTTGATGTCAATCCTTCCGATATCGACTTCCGGGTGGATATCGAATCGGCTCTCAAGGGTGACAAAGCCCATAAATCGGAATCGGGACATCGCCCCAGACCTCAGCATTCTGAGGACAGCTCGGACGACGACTAGATTCGTCTATACAGCCACTCCCTGCTCAACAAACTTTCTCCAACCGCCAAGGTGCGTAATATCGAGCGCACCTTCCAGCCCCGCCGGTTCACACAGAAAACCTTTCACTGCAGAACCATCGGCAAGCCGCACCGTACCGATCACCATCGGAGGCGGAATCATGTTGATGAAACTTCCTACCGTATCCTCCGGCATCGCCCACACCTCCACCTCAATTCCCTCGCCCTGGAATCCCGGCGAGTGAACCAGTCCGGGCTTCGGCGGAACCGTGCCGGCAAGTGCGAAGAATCTGTAATCCGGCGCTGTGCGGGTTCGCGCCAGGAGCTGGGCCTTCCTTTGCGTGAGCTGCCAGTTCAATGGTTGCCCCTCCAGATGAGCACCTGCTACCGCAATGGGAATGCAGCCCGGCGGAAGATCGGTCTCTGCGATCCGTGGTGTCAGTGCGAGCTCACGGCTCGACCCGCCCAGAGCCGTCGCCAGCGCACGATGCAGCCGGTCGGCAATCATCAACAAGCCATCGTCCGTGAACGCTGTTCCAATCAGGCTCACGCTGAAGGGCAATCCATTTTTCTTCATGCCGGCGGGAACCGCTACGGCGGCCAGGTCGAGAAGGTTGACAAAATTTGTGTAGTAGCCGAGATTCGTGTTCAGCTCGAGCGGTGCAGCCTGCACCTCGGCAATCGTGTAATGTGTTGGAACTGTTGGAAGCAGCATAAAATCGGCTAAATTCCACAGTTTTGCGCACTCCTGCGCAAGTGTTTTGAGCGCATATTCGCCCTCAAACGCATCGGTCGCGCTCAGCTTTTCCGCGCTAATCAGGATTTTCCTGACAGATGTATCCAGCGATTCCGCGTTGCTGCTGAGCAGGTCTTTCACTGCGATCACGCGCTCGGCCACCCAGGGCCCTCGATACAACAAGTTAGCCGCATCGCGAAACGGAGCATAGTCAAACTCGACAGCTACGCCGCCAAGCTCGGTGAGCTTCCGTGCTGCCTCATCAAATGCTTCTGCCGCGTCGTAATCACCAAAGAATTCAATACTTTCTCTCTTTGGAACTCCGAACCGGAAGCTATCCGCCGCGCTCCACGGCGCCGCGCCCGCACCGGGAGATGGCGCTCGTGAATACGGATCGGCTGCATCAAAACCGCGCGCAATGGCAAACACTTTTGCCGCATCCGCGCAGGTCTCCGCAAAGATGGAAACACAATCCAAAGTCCTGCACGCCGGTACCAACCCGTAAGTGCTTAACCAGCCACGTGTTGGCTTCAATCCAACGAGACGGTTGAACGCAGCCGGGACACGCCCCGAACCAGCTGTATCTGTCCCAAGCGAAAAACTCACCAGGCCGTGTGCTACAGAAACGGCCGAACCAGAGCTGGAACCGCCAGATATATAGCGCCGATCGAACACACTGCTGCAAACGCCATACGGTGAACGTGTTCCCACCAGGCCCGTGGCAAACTGATCCATGTTAGTTTTGCCAATCAAAATCGCACCCGCATCAAGCAGCCGCTGCACCACGGTTGCTGTCGTGGATGCTTCATAGGCAAATGCTGGACAGCCGGCTGTGGTCTGCATACCAGCGACGTCGAGATTGTCCTTGATGGCAAAAGGAATTCCATACAAAAGCAGAGATCGTGCCGCAGAATCCTCTTCGAGGGCGCGCGCGCGCGCCAAGTTGACCTCCTGGTCTACAAGCGAGATCCAGACGGGCTGCGTGCCTTCGCGCTCAATTTCAGCGTAGATCTCTTCGACCACGGCCGTGGGCGCCAGCGTGCCGCTTTGATAGCCTCTCTCGAGCGATGCGATATCCATTGCCCTCATCCCCTTCCGTTCAGGCTGGTCTGCACAATCACAAGCTGCTGTCCCGCGCTTACCATCTGCCCGGAGCCGCAAAGTACTTCCTTGACCGTTCCCCCGACACGCGAGGGAATCACCATCTCCACTTTCATTGCATCAAGGACGACAAGCTTGTCGCCAACCTCGATGTGCTGCCCCGGCTCCACAGCTACCTGGAAGACACTCGCCGTCAGCGGCGCGGTCACTGCTTCACATCCTTCCGGAATCGATCGCGATTTAACCTCCGGTTCCGGTAAATCGACCAGTGCCTCAACCTCGAGTTGGCCATTCATGCGCCAGCGCTCGCGCTCTTCATGGAAAGCCTGGGTCTGCCGCTCCTTGAATGCAGCAATACCCGGCTGGATCGACTTCAAGAACGCTTCATGCGTGCTAAGGCTGAACTCGGTCAGCTCATGGCGCAGATCGAACGAACCGTATAGAAGATCGCGACGTAAATCCTGGAGCTCTTCTGTATTGACGGGATAGAAGCGAATTTGGTCGAAGAAACGCAATGCCCAGGGTGTGCCCGCTTCGAAGGTGCGCGTCACACGATTCGTGTTCCACACCTGCACCGTCCGGCCCACCAGTTGATAGCCGCCCGGTCCTTCCATGCCGTACACACACATGTAAGCGCCACCAATGCCCACGGCATTTTCAGGCGTCCACGTGCGGGCAGGGTTGTACTTTGTCGTAACAAGCCGATGACGCGGGTCCACTGGAGTCGCAACCGGTGCACCCAAGTACACATCGCCAAGACCCAGTACCAGATAGCTCGCGTCATACACAATGCGGTGCACATCGTCCACGCTGTCGAGCCCGTTGATGCGTCGAATGAACTCGATATTGTCCGGGCACCAGGGTGCGTCCGGCCGTACCGCCTGCGTGTACTTGGCCTGTGCCAATTGTGTGGCGGGATCGTTCCATGAGAGCGGCATGTGCACAATCCGCGACGGCACAGCAATCTGCGGGTCCTTCGGCAGTTCAGCGTCAAAGCACTCGAGCGCCGCGAGCAATGCTTCGCGCCGTAGAAGACGATTGTCGTAATGTATTTGCAGACTACGCACGCCAGGCGTGATATCGATGATTCCAGGCAACTGCGCGGCACGTAACTTCTCTTCCAGCAGATGCACGCGGAAGCGCAACGCCAGATCGAGAGTGCGTGGACCGTATTCAACGAGCAGATATTTATCGCCATCGGCACGGCATACCTTTGCAGGCTCACGTCCCGTGGTCTCTTGCAAGATGGCAACTTCGTTTGTCGCGCTCTCTGCCGGCAGCACGGGCAACGCGTCCTCAAACGTCGTCAGCATGCGGTCTATCGCAGCTTCCATGGCTTCGGCTTGTTTCAAAGTAATGCGCTTGAAGCGTACGAGATCTCCAGCCTTGAGCTGGCCGAGTTTCCATCGCTCTGCTTCCACCACAACCGCAGGGCAAACAAATCCGCCCAGACTCGGACCGTCCGGCCCAAGCAGAATCGGCATATCCCCGGTGAAGTCGATGGAGCCAACAGCATATGCGTTGTCATGAATATTCGATGGATGCAATCCGGCTTCGCCGCCATCCTTGCGCGCCCATTCGGGTTTAGGCCCGACAAGGCGCACACCTGTACGATCCGACTGATAGTGCACTCGCCAATCGGTCGAGAAGATTGTCTCTATATCTTCTGGTGTAAAAAATTCAGGCGAGCCATGCGGTCCATACAGGACACCTATCTCCCACTCCCGCCCATAGGCCGGCATCTGATCCTCTCGCAGTTGCGCGGAATGCTCTACGCAGTCTCCTGGAGGCGGACAATCCGACGATAAGTGCAGCACATCACCCGCGCGCAGCGCCCGGCCCGCATGCCCGCCAAAACCGCCCAGCATGAAAGTTGACCGGCTGCCAAGAAAGACAGGAGCATCCAAGCCACCTGCAACAGCAAGGTAGGCGCGCGTGCCTCCTTCCTGCGCAAAACCCAACCGTAATGTGCTTCCTGCCGGTACAGTGAATGGATTCCATCGAGCGACCGGTTTGCCATCAAGAGTCGCTCCCATATCCGCACCAGTCAGTACGGCCACCGCATCCGTATTGAATTGCAGATGAGGACCTGTGGTGACAATCTCCAGCGCTGGCGCGTGCTCCGCATTACCCGCCAACCTGTTCGCCAAACGAAACGCCAGTGTGTCCATGGGGCCGGATGGTGGAACGCCGACATGCCAATATCCAAGGCGTCCCGGGTAATCCTGAATTGTGGTCTGTGTTCCACCTTCCAGCACGTCAATGCTATTGCTGGCAACTGTAAACGTGCCAAGGAAGGAAGTTGTCATTGCACCAGACATATATGCGTCGCTCTCCGCAATGGCGCGCAAATAATGCAGGTTGGTTTCCGTTCCATAGAGCGAAGTTTCAGCCAGGGCCTGCTGCAGGCGACGCACAGCCGCAGGCCGGTCATCAGCCGTCACAACGATCTTCGCAATCATCGGATCATAAAACGGAGTGATCTCCGTACCGCTCTCGACCCATGTCTCCACTCGCGCCAGTTCCGCTGGAGGAAAACGGACATGAGCAAGCCTGCCCGGCGCAGGCTGAAAGTTCTTTAGAGGGTCTTCCGCATACACGCGCGCCTCAATCGAGCATCCGCGCGGCGCGACACGCAATTCATCCAGCGGCGGTAATTCACCGGCTGCTTCCTGGATCATCATCTCCACGAGATCGAGCCCAGTCACTTGCTCTGTCACCGGATGCTCCACCTGAAGACGCGTATTCACTTCAAGGAAGTAGTAGTTCTCCGAATCCGCGTCGTACAGGAACTCCACCGTTCCCGCCGATGCATACTTTACGGTTTTTCCAAGCCTTTCTGCCGATGCTCGAATTGCATTTTCAATTTCAGCACTGAGGCCGGGCACCGGAGTTTCTTCTATCACCTTCTGATGACGCCGCTGTGCGGAACAATCACGCAAGCCAAGCACGACAATGCCGTCCTTGCCATCACCGAAAATTTGCGCTTCCACATGCTTTGCACGGGAGACGAACTTTTCGAGATAGACACTCCCATTACGAAAGCTGTTCTGGCTCATGCGGACTACGGGCTCATAGGCATCGCCTAGCTGCTCCGCGCTTGCGCACACACGCATGCCGATTCCACCGCCGCCTGCAGAACTCTTCAGTATCACCGGATATCCAAGTTGCTGCGCGCGCTCCAGCGCTTCTTCTTTGCTGCTCAGCAGATCTGTACCAGGCAGCATCGGAACACCCGACTCTGCGGCAATTGCGCGTGCGGAATGCTTTAGCGCGAAAGCTTCAATCTGTTCTACACGTGGTCCGATGAAAACAACGCCAGAGCTTGCGCAGGCGCGCGCAAATTCGATGTTTTCACTCAGGAACCCGTAACCAGGATGAATAGCCTGTGCGCCGGTTTGTTCTGCCGCTCTCAAAATGCGGTCAACCGCGAGATACGTTTCGCTGGCTGTCCCTGAGCCCAGGCAAACAGCCTGATCCGCATCGCGCACATGGCGCGCATCGCGGTCGGCATCCGAATACACGGCGACAGAACGAATTCCCATCCTCTTCAGCGTTCGCGTAATTCGACATGCAATTTCTCCCCTGTTTGCGATGAGAACTTTAGAGAACATTCTCACCCCAGATGAGAACTTGCACGGGCGTCGGATTGTATGCATTACATGGATTGTTGAGCTGTGGGCAATTGCTCACCAGCATCAATACATCCATTTCCGCAAGTAATTCGACATACTTGCCCGCTTCCGACACACCATCCTCGAACGTGAGCCCGCCTTCCGGAGTTACCGGTACATTCATGAAGAAGTTAATGTTGCTCGTAATGTCGCGCTTTTCCAGCCCGTGCTTCCAGTGCTGGATTGCCTTCACGAAGCTTTGCCGGCAAGCATGCATATGGCGCTTTTCGATTGCATAGCGCACCATGTTGCTTTCCGTGGCGCATGCGCCGCCAAATGTGTCATGCCGGCCGCATGTGTCGGCAACAATTGTCAGCAGCACATTTCCTTCAGTAGAAAGAAGACGCGTGCCTGTTGTCAGATACAGATTGTCCTGTTCGCGGACGGTGTCCTGTGCGCTGTAGCGGTCAGAATAGTCGTGCGCGTTGTAAAAGAGCGTATCGACTGCCTGATTGCCTTCCAGATCGACAATACGAACAATCTGTCCACGGTGAATTTCATGTACGAACGAGTCGCCTGCCTCCACCACAAAGCTTTTGAGCGCCGCCTCGGGCCGCAAAGAACTGGCTTGAAGATTCACAGTTGCCACGTTGCTCCTCGCAGAGATGCCTTTAAAGAAAATAGAATTCGGTCAGCAGGAAGCCTCGCATATTTTCGCGGCACATCATCCTGCAGGGATCGTCCGGACGAGGAGTCGGTACGCGCTCAATACTGAGCGAAACCGGCTTGGGTGCATAACTGTTGCCGGGCTCCATTGGATGAGGGCAGCTATTCAGTAATACCAGAACATTCATCTCTGCGCGCAACTCAACATAGCTTCCCGCCTTTGAATTGCCCGCACAATAGTGCATTCCGCCTTCTGAATCCACCGTCACCTTGCTGAAGAAATTCACTGTCGCATGCAAATCGCGCGACCCCAGACCATACTTGCCAAGCTCAATCGACAAAGCATCGCGTGCATTCTGATGCCAGTTATTGTGCGCTTCCTGATAAGTGGACTTGCCGTACTTCTTCTCGACAAGTGCGGCATTGGAGAGCCCGGCGAGCGGATCGTGCCATCCTACTGTATCTTCAGTGATCGAGCACAGAATCCTTCCCATATCCGAGTAAAGGACGTTTCCCTTGGTCAAGTGCGCGGTGTGCTGCGCCTTTAACGTATCGGGTAAATTGAATCGTTCCGCGGGCAGATCGAAGTTGAGAAAGTAAGCTGCAATATTCGCGCCACCTTCCACATCAGTCATGCGTAACGCGGTACCTCGCTTCAGCACGTGCGACCAGGTGCTCCCGGCAGTCAGAATCTCTTTATACAGCTGAGTGGACTCCATCGACACAACCTCCCCGTCCTTGCTAACCGCTGCAGAAAAACCAGTATTTATGCCTGTACACACTCCAAGCGCGCGAGTCGCATCCACGAGAGAGATTTGCGCTCGTGCCGGAAAAGACCGGCGAAAAGGCTGTGGTTTTTCATCAAAAAGCAGACTTTCGCATTGAGCGACAGTGCTGCACGGATACCGATCCACCTGCTCCTAGCACACATGCATGGCAGAGAAAAACAGATCAGTATGGGCGGTTGGAAAAGAAGGAGCTTGGCGGTCCGCAGCACACGTCCATATGATTGATGCGCAGTTGCACCTTGATAGACGTGAGCCGAACTGTGCGCCGCTTAGTCACCTGCGCAGAGCGTAGCACGAAATCACAACTTGAGAAAGAAGAAATTTTTCTAGCTACCCGAACCACTTGATTTATCCAGCCTTTTCTACTCTTTTTTGACTTCCTGCTTAATTCATCTTCAATGCACGCTCGGCTCAATTTGCAGGTGCAAAGGGTTCTGGACTCAAATGGCCACGATGACAGGTTCCACAATCCACGGGCATGCCTGAGTTGGGAACCTTGGCAAGATAATCTGCGTTGATTGACTGCACCATCTTGTACATTACACGCGCAGTTTTCTTCTCTTCCTTCGAGTCGTCGGCGTAATTCATGCGCGGATGTCCATTCGGCGCAAGATCATTCGGGTTGCGTACATGACATGTGTCACAATCCACTCCAAGTGCGTCTGTCCAGCCATCCATGATGGCGCGCACCTGCCTGGTTGTGAGATTCGATGGAAGGACTTTCAGGTTCTGTGGCGTAGTCGGTTCATGCTGCGATGGCTTCGCCGTCCCCTGCAAACCATAAGAAGAAGCTGAAGTTGCAATTAAAAATACCGTTGCGGCAACACCCACATACTTCAGGGTAAAGAACTGCATCGACATCCTCAAAGTTCTGTTCACTCCTCATGAGAATTGCAAATCCACGTGCAATGCTGCGTCATTCTACGGACACGCGCATGAGTAAGAGATAAAGGAATTCCTACTCACACACAAAATTTCACTCAATCTCACTCCGTGTAATTAGCGTCATAGAAATTCTTAATGCTCACCGCGAATCATCGAACCCTCCTCTACATTTGTCGCAGGTAATCCTAAAAATCCCTGTCTCAATTGATTTCATTCGCACTGGAGGTCCACTCTTGAACCCCACCCGTATCCTTCTATTCCTGTTGGTATGTGCATGCTCCGTGACGCTCTTCGGACAAACCAACACAACAGGCCTGAACGGAACTGTCATGGATCCCTCGGGAGCACTAATTCCCGGGGCAACGGTCACTCTCACCAATCCATCCACGAATCTCACCAAGGTTACGCAAAGCAGCACCAGCGGAACCTATACGTTCGACCAGATTCTTCCCGGTGAGTACACCGTTACGGCAACTGCCGCAGGTTTCTCCACGGCAACGCGCAAGGTTCATCTGCTGGTCGCCACGCCGCTCACGCTCAACATCAGGCTCGCCATTGGCGACACGCAGGTAGTCAACGTCGACGCAACCAGTTCGCTGATGGCCGTGCAGGATGCGTCGCTCGGCACACCGTTTAATTCGCAGCAAGTGCAGGCATTGCCTTATCAGGCAAACAATGTGCTGTCCTTGCTTTCACTTCAGGCTGGTGTGCTTTCGCTCGATCCGGGCGCACAGGCCGGTGGGCTCAACACCGACCAGCGTACAGGCGCCATCAATGGCGCACGCCAGGACCAGAGCAATGTAACTCTCGACGGCATCGACAACAACGACCAGAACAATGGTTATGCGTTCAACGGCGTTCTTCGCTCAACGCGCGAATCAGTACAAGAATTCCGCGTGACCACGCAGAATGCGAATGCAGATGCCGGACGTTCTTCGGGTGCGCAGGTTTCACTCGTCACGCGCAGCGGGTCCAACGCCTTTCACGGCAGCGCCTACTATCTCTACCGTGGTCCCGCTACCGCTTCGAATTCATGGTTCCTTAAGCAGTCGCAGATCAAAGCCGGCCTGGACAACACCTCCGCGAAGGTCCTGCAGGATACGTTCGGCACAAGCCTCGGTGGTCCCGTCATCAAGAACAAGCTTTTCTTCTTTGGCGCTTATGAAGGATTCAAACAGGCTAGCGACGTAGTGGTTTCGCAGACCGTTCCTTCGGTGCAGAACGCCCAATCCGGGCTGCCCACCACCAGCGACAGCTACGGCGGCCTCGTCACTGGAACGGTGACTTATAAAACCGCGTCAGGCGGAATCGAGACGCTCTATCCCTCCGACATCATGACGATGGATCACACCGGACAGGGTCTGGATGCTGCGGCAATTGCCTATTACAACCAGTTTCCACGCGCCAACTCTTCCTCACTCGGCGATGGATACAACACTGGCGGCTATGTCTTCACTTCGCCCAATCCCATCAGCCTGATCACCAATATCCTGCGCCTTGACTATATTCTGAGCCCAAAGCAGATCTTCTTTGTCCGTGGCAACCTGCAAAGCGACAACACAACCGGTACATACCAATTTCTGCAGGATGGACAGGTACCGAGTTCGCGTTTGTACAGCAACAACAGAGGCATCGCAGCAGGCTGGATCTGGAATCTTTCCAACACAGCAACCAACAACTTCCGCTTTGGTCTCACTCGCCAACACGCCATCACACAGGGAGCGGTAACCGCTGGCTATATCAATGTCAGCGGCATTTCCAATCTCAACCCGACAACCACATCGTCGGATTACCTTGAGCCTGTCCATGATTTCGTTGACGATTTCACTCTCGTCAAAGGCCGCCATACCATTCAGTTCGGATTCAACGGCCGCCTCATCTTTAACGACCGTTATTACGATTCCACGCTCTATCCCAATGGCCGCATCTCGGTATCGTTGCTCACCAACGCAGGCGTCGCGGGCAAAAGCGGAAACAGTTTTGACCCTGAGACCTTCGGCTATCCAGCGGTTGCGAGCACGTTCCGCACCTCATACAACAATGCAATTCTGGCTGCGGCAGGCGTCATTACTAGTTCCACGCAGTACAACAACTACACACTGCAAGGAAACCAGATGGTGCCCATTCCTGATGGACAACGCCTGCCTACGCGCCACTTCAAAAATTTTGAGCAGGAATACTACGTTCAGGACCAATGGAAGGTAACGCCAACGCTGACTGTTACCGGCGGCGTTCGTTACATCTATCTGCAGGCGCCTTATGAAACCGGCGGGCAGGAACTCGCTCCCACCATCAGCATGGACGATTTCATGAAGAATCGTATTGCAGCTGCGGCAACTGGATCTACATACAGTGACCGGCTCGTCTATGCGCCGGCAGGCAAGGCGAACAACGCCCCCGACTACTGGGATCCACAAAAACTCAACTTCGCGCCACGCCTTGCTATCGCGTGGTCGCCGACGAGCCGTTATTCGATCCGTGCCGGCTACGGCCTCAACTTTGACCACTTCGGCGATTCGATCATCGACGCATTCGATTCTGCCGGCGGCTTCAAGCTCAACTCCTCGTCACTCAACTCGTATGGCAGCATCGATAACTCCCCACGCTTTACGAGCTACAATGACGTTCCCACCAGCTCATCGTCGACCGATGTCCTCACATTGCCCTACACACCTGCGGATAACAGCTTCAACTTCACCTCCAACATTAACCGCAATCAGAAGACGCCATACGCTGAGACAGCCAACCTCACCTTCCAGATGGATCTTGGCCGCGGTATGACCCTGAGCGCCGGTTATGTTGGACGCTTCGGGCGCCACCTACTCGCCAGTTGGGATGCCTCCCAACCCAACGATCTCTATGATGCGGGCAGCGACACGACCTACTTTGCGGCAATGGACAATCTTGCACAAATGGCTGATCAGGGTGTCGATCCGGCTTCTGTCGCTCCCATCAAATACTGGGAAGATGTTTTCCCAAATGCATCGTATGACTACAAAGGAACCACCTATACCGGTACCCAGGCCATCTACGCCAAAGAACTCAATGAAGACCGCGGTAACGAAACGGACATTATCTATCAGTACGACGTGCTGACTTCGGGCTGGTCTGACGGCTCGTACTACCACTTCTTTTTCCCGCAGTACGGGTCCATGTTCGCTCAGTCCACGCTGGGCACAAGCAATTACAACGCCCTGCAACTGTCACTGCATCAGTCCGTTCATAACGGCATTCAGTACGACTTCAACTACACTTACTCCAAATCGCTTGATCTCGGCTCTTATCCCGAGCGTTCAGGCACCAGCTATAACCGCATCAGCAACACTCTCAATCCACGCGGCAATTATGGTCCGTCCGATTTTGACGTTCGCCACAATATCACCGCCAACTACTTTGTGAACTCACCCTTTGGCAGAGGCGGTAAATTCCTTCGCAATGCCAATGGCCTTCTGGATCGTATTGTTGGCGGGTGGCAGCTTACCGGCGTCGTGCACTACAGCACCGGTATGCCCTGGACTGCGACATCAAGCGTTTACGGCACAAATTTTGCTGCCTCTTCGCAGCTCATCGTTGCCAACCCGGTCAAAACGTCGGGGCATCACACCTTCGTGTCGAAATCGTATGAATCAGCCTTCTCCGCAACAGATGCCGGTTCCGCTGCAGATAACCTGCGCTTTGTCTATCCAGGTGAAGCCGGACAGCGCAACAATTTCCGCGCAGACGGTTACTTCAACATGGACAATGGACTGGCAAAAGACATCCGCACTCTTGAAGGACAGACACTCCGCATTGAAGTGGAAGCATTCAATGTTCTCAACACGGTCCGCTTCAATACGCTAACCACTAACTTCTCCTCTGGAAGCTTCGGAAAGTATTCGAGTCTTCTGGTCAATCCAAGACAGCTTCAGTTCTCCGCCAAATACACGTTTTAGGCAAGTCTGCTCTCTTCAATTGCGCTGTCCCTCTCTTTGACTCCATGTTGCGCGCGGATCTCATCAAAGCGCGCAACATGGAGTTTTTTTGCGGAAGGGAGGTCAAAACCTGAAAATCTGCCCATTTCTTATGAAGATTCATACACGGACCGCTGAATTCAGCCTTCTCTACTCATGCCAGCGTGTAATCCAAGGTCAAATCCATTTTCCAAATGTGATATACAGGCATGCACACACAAGAAACGTGGAACCCGCATTTTCTTCCGTAGCGTTGTTCGCTACATTAATAAAATCCAATTAATACACTGGAATTGTCGCTCGCAACCGATTCCGGTTTCTCTTCTCCTTTTTGAGCAAGCCTCATTCGGCTTTGCCAGGCTCGTTCAACTGGCTCTTGATGTGCAGTACAGTGAACCTAAGCTCCGTTCCTCACTGCGCATGCAGGCAGGCGCAGTAGATCTACATCTTTGTACAGTCATTGCGAGAGGATTTTGATGCGCTCAATTGTGCGTTTCCGGCAGTTCTATCTTTGCTTATTCGCTTTTGTATTTGCTGTTGCCGCTCAGGCACAGGTTCCTACACCCGCATCCGTATTGGGACATACACCTGGTGATGACTTCTATCTGGCTACTTATGAAGACGCCGTGAAGTACTTCAAAGCGCTCGCTGCCAGTTCTGACCGCATCAAGGTGATTACAGTAGGGAAAACCACCGAGGGCCGCGACATGGTGGTTGGCATTATCTCGTCGCCAGAAAACCTTGCACATTTGGACGAGTACAAGCTGAATGCGCGCAAACTTGCTACGGCAGACGGACTCGATAATGCCTCTGCGCTCGCACTCGCGCGCAAATCCAAAATCATTGTGCATATCGATGGCGGCCTTCACTCCTCGGAGGTCGCAGGCGGTCAGCACTCCATTGCGCTCGCTTACAAATTGGTTTCCGCGCAAAACGACCCCGAAGTCGATGCCATCCTCAATAACGTCATCCTGATGCTTTGGCCGACCATCAATCCCGACGGTCAGGACATGATCGTCAATTGGTATCGCAAACATGTCGGCACCAAGTATGAGGTGTCGCCGATGCCCTGGCTCTACCAGGACTACGTGGGACACGACAACAACCGTGACGGCTTCATGCTGAACATGAAAGAAGAGCAAGTAGTCGCTCGCACGGAAATTGAATACAGCCCGGATATCTTCTACTGCCAGCATCAAACTGCGCCGTTCCCCGCGCGCATCTGGATACCGCCGTTCTCCGATCCAATCTCCGGCAACATCAGCCCTTATGTGCGCAGCTGGCTCAACGTTATCGGCACAAATATGGCTGCTTATCTTGACCAGCACGACATGCCCGGCGCAATCTCCGAGTCGGAATTCGATAACTGGTATGCAGGCTTTACAGACTGGATGGGTGTCTTTCGCGGTGAGATTTCGTTCTTTACTGAAACCGCGCTCTACCGCTACGCCACTCCACGCTTCTACACGGTGAATGAGTTCCCCAAGAAGTTTCAGGATTTGCGTCCGCTCAGTATGTACACCACTCCCTGGCAAGGCGGCTGGTGGCATCTGAAGGATGCAGTCAACTATATGGTGGCAGGCTCCATGTCCGTACTCGATCTGGCAGCCAAGCATTCAGAGGAATTGCAGTACAACCGCTACCAAACTGCGCGGGACAACATTCATCGCACTGAGCCGCCGTTCGCATATGTAATCAGCAGTAAACAGGCCGACGTACCCGAGGCCGGCCTGCTGGCGCAAAAGATGATCGATAACGGTCTGGATGTTTACCAGACTCAGCCCGGCTTCAATGCCAACGGAATGACCTATCCTGCGGGCTCGTGGGTGATCCCAATGGACCAGCCTTTCTCTCCGTTGGCAAAGGAACTCTTCGAACGGCAGGTTTATCCTGCGGTTGCCCAGGACCAGACCTCGGCAGGTTCGCACTTGCCCTATGACATCACCGGCTGGACACTGCCCCTGCAGATGGGCGTCCATGCGGACACGGTTTCCGATCCACTTGAGACCGACCAGCGCAGCAAGATGGTCAAAGTCGACAAGGTCACCTTCCCTGCAGCCTCTGTCGATGGCGCAAGTACAACATTTGCTATCAGCCACAAACCAAACAACGCCTTTCAGATTGTGAACGCTGTTCTCGAACAGGGCGGCAGCGTCTCTGTTGCGGACGAACCAGTGAAGACTGCTGAAGGTGAAGAAACAGGCGCATTTCTAGTAAGCGGAATCAATCGCGCAGCTCTAGGCGATCTTGTGAGCAAGTATTCGGTCAGTGCGGTTGCGGCTGCTGCGCCCAAACAGACCACGCCTCTCAAGAAAGCGCGCATTGGCCTCTATCGCCCCTGGTCTCCCTCCATCGACGAAGGCTGGACACGCTGGATACTGGAAAACTACAACTACGGCGCGAAAAGCATCTATAACGCCGATATGCGTTCCGCAGGTCTGCACAATCGCTATGACGTCATCATCCTTCCCGATATGAGAAGCCGCCAGTTAATGGACGGCTTCTCCATCGGCATGGTTCCAGGGCAATACGCTGGAGGCATTGAAGAATCAGGCCTCGACAATTTGAAGGAATTCGTTCGCTCCGGCGGCACACTCGTTGCCTTCAATCGTACGGCCGCCGCCTTGATTCCTCTCATGTCTCTGCCTGTGCGCGACGATCTGAAGGGCATGCCTTCGGACAAGTTCTACTGTGCCGGAGCACTCTTGCGAGTTGAGCGAGAGCATCCTGACCTGCCAATCAACTTCGGCGTGCCCGAATCACCTGTAGTGATGTTTGAAGACGGACCGGCATTCGACATTCTTCCCGGATTTAAGGGCGCGGTTCTCGCACGCTATGCCCAACAGGGTGAGCTGCTCGAGAGCGGCATGATTATTCATCAGGAGGTACTGCACGGCAAAATCGCCGCGCTTGAAGTGAGCTACGGCAAGGGCCGTATCTTCCTTTACGGTTTCAAGCCGCAGCAGCGCGCTCAGGCACACGGAACCTACCGCTACATGTTCAATGCGCTGTATCAGTTCAACGATCCGCCAATGCCGGAAGAGAAGCCATCTGCGCCAGCAAAGGGGGAATCGCAAGGTGACACACAAAAGGCCGACGCACGCAGCATGCACCACGGTCAAACCACGGGCAGATAATTTTCCTGCCTATTTGGTTAGCGTGTTGCCTCACCAGCTTGCGCATCGGGTGACAGAGTTGATTTGCCCCTGACAAACATCTCTTCTCCGGTGCGCAGGTCCCACAGGGAAGTACACAGTACCTAATTGAATTTCCCCTCCGAGGAAAAGCCGGGAGCAACGAAGCACTTCGCTCCCGGCTTTGTTTTTGCGTCACGGGACACCACCGGGCGGTCAATACCTCACATCCGGGCCCAGGACCCGATTCCTTCGCAACCTATACAATTTCTCCTGCATTGAAAACATGGCTTCGCATGTATTCTCTGCGCTGGCTGCTTTTCTGGGGGACCCTAAAATGCTACCCAAAGCGTTGCTTTTTTCTTTCGCCTTTTCCTGCGCTCTCTCGGCAACTGCTCAATCGGCTTCTTCTCATCTTCAGGAGCCAACACCGCAGCAGATTCAGGCCACTGCATCCATGCCCTTTCGCGATACCTCTCTGCCCATTGAGAAGCGCGTCGACGATCTGGTTTCGCGCATGACACTCCAGGAAAAAGTTTCGCAACTCATCGATCGCGCAGCTCCCATTCCACGGCTTGGCATTCCCACCTACAACTGGTGGAGCGAGGGACTTCACGGAATCGCGCGCTCTGGCTATGCAACTCTCTTTCCGCAGGCGATTGGCAATGCCGCTACGTGGGACACTCCGTTGGTTCGCGACATCGGTTCTGTTGTTTCCATCGAGGCACGCGCTAAATACAACGACGCCATCGCGCACGGCAGTCACGACCGTTACTACGGCCTCACCATCTGGTCACCCAATATCAATATCTTTCGCGATCCCCGCTGGGGCCGTGGCCAGGAGACTTACGGCGAGGATCCATTCCTCACCAGCCGTCTTGGCGTGGCGTTTGTCGAGGGCATCCAGGGCGACGACACGCACTACCTTCGTGCCATTGCAACGCCCAAACACTATGCTGTGCACAGTGGTCCTGAAAGCACGCGCCATCGCGCCAATGTTAACCCCAGCCGGCACGACTTGTGGGATACCTATCTGCCTGCCTTCCGCGCCACCATCGTCGATGGCAAGGCTGACTCCATCATGTGCTCCTACAATGCGGTCGATGGCGTTCCGACTTGCGGCAGCAAGATGCTTCTGAACGACACTCTCCGCACAGACTGGCATTTTGGCGGCTATGTCACTTCCGACTGCGGCGCTATTTATGACTTTTACCAGACCGGCGGGCATCATTATTCGCCCACTGAAGCCGCGGGGGCTGCGGCAGCAGTTAAGGCAGGCACCGATCTGAATTGCGGCACAGCTTACCTCGCACTCACAGATGCGGTAAAGCAGAAACTTGTCCCAGAGTCGGATATCGATACTGCGGTCAAGCATCTGTTCACCGCGCGCATGCGTCTGGGCATGTTTGATCCTCCGTCAAAAGATCCTTACGCGTCTCTTCCCTTCTCCGAGGTAAATTCGCCTGCACACGCCGCGCTGGCTTTGCGGGCAGCACGCGAGTCCATGGTTCTGCTCAAGAACGGCGATCATTTCCTTCCATTGCGTCCCGACTCGGGAAAGAAGATTGCCGTCATCGGCCCATTGGCCGCTTCGCTCATCGCACTCGAAGGCAACTACAACGCCATTCCACTTCATCCCATCCTGCCTATTGACGGCATTGAATCGGAATATGGCGCAGAGTATGTGCTCTACGCAGAAGGGGCTCCATATATCAGTGGTGGCGAACTTCCCGTTCCGCGCACCATGCTGCACACAACCGCCAATCCGCACGTACAGGGACTTACAGCCGAATACTTCGCGCACCCCAGCTTCGACGGAAAGCCGGAAGTAACACGTATAGACAAGGAAATCGACTTTGATTGGGCCTTTGCCAATCCCGTGCCCAGCCTTTCCAAAGATTCCGCAAACGAGAGTTTCGCGGTGCGCTGGAACGGTACATTGAGCAATCCGGCCGGTGGCATACTCCATCTCCAAATGCGCCTGCCTCGTTGCTACCCTTGCGATGGCAAGGTGCTGTTCTCTCTCTATATTGACGGCAAGAAAGTCGATCCACTGGCGCCACCCAATGTCGGCGCAGGTCACCTTCCCCCAAGCGGACGTAACTTTGGCGCAACGCAGCATTTCGACGTTTCCTTCGTACAAGCTAAGTCTCACAAACTGCGTATGGAATACACGCAAAATGGCCGCATCCCCCTCAGTGGGCTTGCCCTTGAATGGATCCCTAATGACGAGGAGATACGCAATGCCGCGGTGGAAACCGCTAAAAAGGCGGATGTCATCGTAGCTTTTGTCGGACTCACTGCACGCCTTGAGGGCGAAGAGATGCACGTCAACGCAAAAGGCTTTGACGGTGGAGATCGCACGCTTATCGACCTGCCCGATGTGCAACAGCAAATGCTGGAAGCGCTGGCCGGCACCGGAAAACCGATGGTTGTCGTTCTGCTCAATGGAAGCGCGCTCGCAGTGAACTGGTCGAAACAACGTGCACGTGCGATCCTGGAGGCGTGGTATCCGGGCGAATCCGGAGGTCAGGCCATTGCGGAAACGCTCAGCGGCAAAAACAATCCGGCAGGGCGTCTGCCACTCACCTTCTACACCGGCATCGATCAGCTTCCTCCCTTCGACGACTACTCCATGGCCAACCGCACGTATCGTTACTTCAAAGGCAATCCACTATTCTCCTTTGGCGATGGCCTGAGCTACACCACATTCGCCTACTCCAACCTGCATCTCTCCACACAGTTGCTCCATGCAGGCGATCCTCTCACTGTTGACGTCGATCTCAAGAACACAGGTTCATTGGCTGGCGACGAAGTTGCCCAACTTTACATTAAGCCGCCGCATACAGACGTATCGCCGCAGCTTGCGCTTTCGGGCTTCGAGCGTGTGCGCCTCAAGCCGGGCGAGGCAAGACATCTCACCTTCCACCTGAACTCACGCACACTTTCGCAGGTGGATGACAAAGGCAACCGCGCCGTAATGCCCGGCATGTACAAACTCACTGTTGGAGGTTCGCAACCTTCGGGCGATGCAGCATCCGGCGTGCAATTCACTGAGTTCACGATTCAGGGAAATGAGGCACTGCCCCATTAGATTGCAATGGCACATGCTTCCCGTAGGCCGCGCGCAGTTGAGGGTGTAACCATATCCTCCGGCAATCGGTCGTCGGTCACAACATATCGAATACAAGGAGGCTCATCACTTGAAGCCACTGCGGTCCATTGTTTTATTGTTTGCGGCGGCACTTCTCACGCTGCTCATTGCTACGCCGACACACTCATTCGCCAAACAGACCAGAAACTCCGTCTACAGACCGGAAGAAATCGAGTGGACATGGGAAGTTCGCCCCAATCATGCCGATCCAACGCTGCCCAACGTCGCGCTAGTCGGAGATTCCATTACGCGAAACTACTTCCCGGAAGTGCAGCGCCAACTCGCCGGCATTGCTAATGTCTACCTTTTCGCTTCTTCCATCTGCGTGGGCGATCCACGGCTGGAAAACCAGCTTGCGGAATTTGTTCGAATGGAGGGTGTGCGTTTCAAAGTCATTCACTTCAACAACGGACTTCATGGCTGGGACTATTCAGAAGATGACTATCGCAAGGCCTTCCCTGCTTACCTAAAGGCTGTTCGTGCCATGTCCCCCAGAGCCGCACTCATTTGGACATCAAGCACCCCCATGAAGTCTCCTCCCTCCGGCGCGTCGAATGCGCGCGTTGAAACGCGCAATTCAATCGCATTGAAGTTCATCCTGCCCTCGCATATCGTTGTCGACGACCAGTACATGCTCATGCTCAAACATCAGGATCTCTATCAGGATGGTGTCCACTTCAATGAAACTGGCTCTAACATACAGGGCAAACAGGCTGCTGACCTCATTCGCACACTCTTGAAATAGAGGCACAGAAGGAATACCCATACGTGCCGTTGAGGAACATCCGTAACCAGCGCTCAAGTGCCGGAATCACGTTCTTTGCGCATGAGTATGAAAAACTAGGAGACTAAAACAGTATTGGAGGTGACATCTGGTGGCGTGGATGCCTTTCTTCGGCGCGAATTGGAACGAGAAAAGGACATCCTTTCGCGTATGGGCTCCCAAGGCAGAGTCTGTCCAATTGATCCTGGACAACGATCAACCGCATACTCTGCCGATGCAACCTGAAGCCAATGGATGCTTCGGTCTTGAAGTCGAAGGCATCCAATCCGGCACACTCTACCGCTACCAGATGGCGGGGCACGATCCCTGGCCCGACCCTGCATCGCGCTTTCAGCCTCAAGGTGTTCACGGCCCCTCGCAGGTTGTTAATCCCTGCGCATTCTCCTGGTCCGATGCAGATTGGACCGGAATTAACCGCGAGAATCTCGTGCTCTATGAATTGCATGTGGGCACGTTCACGCCGGAAGGCACTTTTACGGCTGCAACCCAAAAACTTCCATATCTGCGTAATCTCGGAGTCACGGCAATCGAGCTGATGCCCATTGCGGATTTTCCAGGCTCCAGAAACTGGGGATACGACGGCGTTTCTTTGTATGCTCCAGCGCACTGTTACGGCACACCTGATGAACTTCGCACTCTTATCGACACCGCGCATCGGCTTGGGCTGGCCGTTCATCTCGATGTTGTCTATAACCATCTTGGTCCAGACGGCGCCTACATTGCCGCATACAGTTCGCAGGTATTTTCCCGGCGTCATCGTAGTCCCTGGGGTGCGGGACTCAACTTTGATAGCGTCGGTAGTCACGCTTTGCGCAGATTCTTCATCGACAACGCTATGCATTGGGTGCACGAGTACCACGCTGACGGTCTACGGCTGGATGCTACGCACGCAATTGTCGATGACAGCCCCAGACATTTTCTTGATGAACTTGCCGAGACAATTCAAAGCTCGCTTATGAGCGAGAAACGCAACGTTCTTCTCATAGCTGAAGATGAACGCAATCTGGCACGCATAGCCATGCCACACAGCGAAGGCGGCTACGGCCTTGATGCCATATGGGCCGACGATCTTCACCATGAGATTCATTGCTGTCTTACTGGCCAGCACGATGGATACTTCGAAGACTTCTCGGGTTCAGCTCCCGACATAGCCACAACCGCGAGCCAGGGTTGGTTCTACTGCGGCCAACTGGCGAAGCACTCCGGTATAAACCGCGGTACGGACCCCACATCACTTCCCTATTCTTCCTTCGTTATCTGTCTGCAAAATCACGATCAAGTGGGCAATCGCGCCATGGGTGAGCGTCTCAACCATCTTGTAGACCTGCCTTCTTATCGCGCCGCGAGTGTGTTACTTCTGATGTCGCCGGAAACGCCACTTCTCTTCATGGGCCAGGAGTGGGCAGCGAGTTCTCCTTTTCTTTATTTCACTGACCATGGACCAGAGTTGGGCAGGAAAGTTACAGAGGGCCGTCGACGCGAATTTGCCCGATTCGCCAGCTTCAGTGATCCAGCCGCTCGAAAGCGGATTCCCGACCCTCAAGCTGAAACCACCTTCACTCAAAGTCACCTCAACTGGAGCGAGCCTGAGGAAGCTCAGCACCAAGGTGTGTTACACCTGTATCAAACGCTTTTACATCTGCGCACTTCTCATCCAGCAATGCAGACCACGTTGCGGACAGGTTTCGATATAGTCCCCCTCGGGGACAATGCTCTGTTGTTAAGACGTCAGTCCGGCCAGTCTGCGCTGCTTGCACTGATTCAACTTCGCGGCGCGCAACAACACAACCTTCGGCAGCATCAACTGGCACAGCTTTCGCCTGAGCGTACATGGCAGCCCGTGCTCACGACTGAGGATTCTGCATTTACTCCGGACGCATTGATCGTTGATTTCAGTCCCGGCTTGCTGCATATAGGCTTTAGCAGACCGGGCGCTATTATTCTGGACGCGGCAACAACCGCCGGCAATGGAGGTGAAGGAGCTTGATAGGGAAGCCCCAACATATTCCAGCAAGTACGTATCGGCTGCAACTGAGGCCCGGCTTTGGCTTTCGTCAGGCACAGGAAATAGTGCCCTATCTCAACTCACTTGGGATTACGGACTGCTACATCTCTCCGATTCTTGCTCCACGCCCCGGCAGCTCACACGGATACGACGTATGCGATCACAATCGCCTTAATCCCGAACTCGGATCACGCGAAGATTTCGATCGCTTCTGTGAAACCTTGCAAAAACATTCTATGGGGTTGGTGCTCGACTTTGTTCCCAATCACATGGGCGTCGACCCCCAGGCCAATCTGCCCTGGCGCAGTGTGCTTGAGAATGGTCCCTCGTCTCCGTTTGCCTGCTTTTTCGATATCGATTGGAATCCCGTCAAAGACGAACTGAAGGACAAGGTTCTGCTGCCTGTCCTCGACAATCAGTACGGAAATGTCCTGGAAGCAGGCAAACTCCAGATTCTCATCGAAGGCGGTGGATTCTCTCTGCAGTATTACGATCACAACTTCCCACTCAATCCGCGGCAGTCGCGTTTGATTCTTACGCACAATATTGAAGCTCTGCGCGAACTGCTGGGTGAAGAAAGTCCCGATTTGCGCGAACTGCTCAGTATCATTTTCCATCTGGAGCACATTCCCGCTTTCGTCGAAACAGCGCCAGAAATGGTAGCGGCGCGAGACCGTGAAAAAGCTATTGCAGCGGAACGCCTATCCGCGCTCACAGCAACCAGCACTCCCATCCGCGAACACATCGAAAGCAATGTCCGCGCTTATAACGGAACTCCAGGCGACTCTCAAAGTTTTGACCTGCTCCACCAGCTACTCGATCTTCAGGCATACCGCCTTAGCTACTGGACCACGGCAGTTCACGAAATTAATTACCGCCGCTTTTTTGACATCAATGAACTCGCCGGCATTCGCATGGAAGACCCCATGGTCTTTGAGGCCACACACGCACTGCTGCGCGAGTTGACCCGCCAAAAACTCGTCACCGGTCTGCGTCTTGACCATGTGGACGGGCTTTTCAATCCCAAACAGTATTTTGCCGATCTGCAGCAACACTGCGCACCCGACGAGGCGCCGCTGTATGTTCTGGTTGAGAAAATTCTCTCGCTCGGTGAAAATCTGCGCTCCGACTGGGACATTCACGGGACCACAGGCTACGAATTTCTTAATGACATTGTCGGACTTTTCGTAGATCCAGTGCGGAGCCCGGCGCTGCATCGGCTGTACGTCCGTTTCTCCGGCCGTAGTGGCCGCTTTGCCGATCTTGTCTACGAGAGTAAGAAGCTCATCGTCGCCACGTCCATGGCCAGCGAACTCAACGTTCTCGCACACGAACTCAACCGCATCTCCGAGTCTGACCGCCGTTACCGCGACTTTACGCTCGACAGCTTGCAGGAAGGTCTTCGCGAAGTCGTCGCTTGCTTTCCCGTATATCGAAGCTACGTAACAGCGGAAGGGCACGACAGCTTTGATGAGCGCGCCGTTGACGCAGCCGTCTCCGATGCGCTGCGCCGCAATCCAGCACTCGAGCCATCCATGTTCGCGTTCATTCGTGCCATGCTGCTCCCTCAGCGCACGCCCGGTCTTTCTGAATCCGAGTACGAGCGGCACGTTCGTTTTGCTATGAAGTTCCAGCAATACACTGGCCCAGTACAAGCCAAAGGTGTGGAAGACACCGTCTTCTATCGCTATGCGCCACTTTCTTCACTCAACGAAGTTGGCGGCGACCCCGTACGCTTTGGGCGCACAGTTGAAGAATTTCATAAGGTGAATCGTCAGCGTAAAGAGCAGTGGCCGCTCTCTATGCTCAGTTCCTCCACACACGACACGAAGCGCGGTGAAGACACTCGCAGTCGCATCAGCGCTCTCTCTGAGATTCCCGACGATTTCCGCGCGGCACTCTTTCGCTGGGCACGCTCCAACGCCGGTCTCAAGAAATCCGTCGACGGCAATCCTTCTCCCGACCGCGCCGACGAGTATCTCTACTATCAGACACTTCTCGGCGCGTGGCCCAACGGAATCGCCGAACTTCCTCCAGCCGGTTTCGTCGAACGCATGCGCAATTACATGCTCAAGGCCATTAAGGAAGAGAAAGTTCACTCCAGTTGGATTCATCCGCACCCCGAATACGACGACGCCGTCTGCGAGTTCGTGCGCCGCACTCTTACCGGAGTGGAAGGCAAGCGCTTTCTGCGTACTTTTCTTCCTTTCCAGCAGCGCGTAGCGCAAGTTGGACTTGTCAATTCCCTCGCGCAGCTCGTGTTGAAGGCTGTCAGCCCCGGCGTTCCCGATATTTATCAAGGCACCGAATTCTGGGACCTCACGCTCGTCGATCCCGACAATCGCCGTCCGGTCGACTTCAGTGCACGTACAGCAATTCTTAATCGGCTGCAGCCACTCCTGCAATGCACGGCATCTGCTGAACACTTTGAGTCCGAATTGCAGACTATGACAGCCAACTGGTCCAATGGCGAGATCAAGCTCTTCTGCACCGCCGCAGTCCTCAATTTGCGCCGTCGTCTTCGCGATCTCTTCCTCTTTGGTGACTACATTCCTCTTGAAACGCGCGGTGAGTGCAGCGAGCACGTCGTCGCTCTCGGACGCCAGCACGGTTCAACCGCCGTTCTCGCTCTGGTCCCGCGTCTTTGTGCGCGCTTCGTAACACCTGAAAAGCCATTCCCTATCGGCCGGGAAATCTGGTGCGACACAGAGGTCTTCCTCGCTGAACAGTTCCAGAGGCGCCGTTATCGCAACCTCTTCACTGGAGCCTGGGTTCAACCGGATGAAGCCCTCATTCTTGGCCACGAGTGGTCAAAATTTCCTTATTGCCTTCTCGTCACTGAAAACTGATCTCTGCTTTTATCCGTCCATCAAAGCGAAACCGGACTTACTCACACCCAAAATCGAAACAATGCTGCAATTCCCTCACCCAGGCGGCGGTGCGCGCAGTTAAGATCATGGGAAGTCCTTTGTAGGTTTTTGAATCGGTCGTGTGACTTCTGTCCTCCACGAGGAAAGGGAAGAGAGTGCCCACAAAACAACGGTCCGCCAAAGCGCGCAAGCTGCGTATGTTTCCACTGCTTGCAGCCACATACTTCATGGTGTCCGGTGGACCGTACGACATTGAAGACATTATCGGCTTTGGTGGATATGGTCACGCACTTCTTCTTCTCTTCCTTCTACCTTTTATTTGGAGTTTTCCAACCGCACTCATGCTGGGCGAACTTGCCTCCGCTGTCCCAGAAGAAGGCGGATTCTATGCATGGGTACGCCGCGCCATGGGCCCGTTCTGGGGCTTTCAGGAAGCATGGCTCTCGCTTGCTTCCTCAGTTTTCGACATGGCCATCTATCCGACGACATTCGTTCTCTATCTCGAACGTCTCGCGCCTTCTCTGACTGCAGGACATCGCGCTCTTCTACTGGAACTAGCCGTTGTCGCTGCCGCGGTCATCTGGAACCTGCGCGGTGCTGCTGCCGTCGGAGAAGGCTCCGTCAAGTTATGGATCGTCTCCATCTCTCCCTATGTGGTAATGATCGGCATCGCTCTCTACATCGGCTTTCTCGGTCACGAAGGTCCCTTCGGCGGTCACGCCTCCATGGCTCGCCCTGTGAATAAGGATTTCTCCACCGCTGTTCTTGTCGCCATGTGGAACTACATGGGCTGGGACAACGCCACCACTGTCGCCAATGAAGTCGAAAATCCGCAGCGTAATTATCCCCGTGTCGTGTTGTTTGCCGTGGTCATGATCATGATCACCTACGCCATCCCCATCGCTGCCGTTGCGTGGGCCGGCATTCCCTCTGACCGCTTCTCAACCGGCGCCTGGGTCGACGCGGCACGCACGCTTGGTGGACCAGCACTCGCACTCTCCGTTGTTCTTGCCGGCGTCATCGACGACTTCGGTACCTTCAGCAATCTCACACTCTCCTACACACGTTTACCCCATGCACTTGCAGAAGATGGCTTCCTGCCTTCCGTACTCACCAAGCGGCTGCAAAACGGAGCACCGTGGGTTTCGGTTCTTGCCTGTGGCACTTGCTGGGCCCTCGCTCTAGGCTTCACCTTCGAGCGGCTCATCACCATTGACCTTGTGCTATGGGGACTTTCGATGATTCTTGAATTTCTGGCGCTCATCATTCTTCGCCGCAAAGAACCGAATCTCTATCGCCCCTTCCGCATTCCGGGGCCCGATTGGGTACCAATCCTGCTCGGCGTCTTCCCAACCGCTCTCACGATTTACGCACTCTATGTCTCGCGCAATGAAACTGTCGCTGGCCTTTCTGCCTTTGACTTCTCCATGCTCATTGCCGTACTCGGCCTGCCTCTCTATTTTGTTGCACGCCTATCCCGCCGCAGGCGTCTCGCACAACAGACATCCGTCTAATCAATCTCCCAAAGAAAAATGGTTGTTCATCCGTTCCTGTACAGGCAACGAATGAACAACCATTCAATACATCGTGATTCGAGTCGCGTTCAGACTCCACCTGAGCAATCAGGCAAGGTCAAAACGGTCCAGGTTCATCACCTTTGTCCAGGCTGCCACAAAGTCCTTCACGAAGGCCTTCTCCGCATCGCTGCTTCCGTAGACTTCCGCCACAGCACGCAGTTGCGAGTTGGAACCGAAAACGAGATCGACGACAGTGGCGGTCCACTTCGCCTTACCCGTCTTCCGGTCGACGCCCTCCAGCACGCCCTCCGCCTTCTCAGACTTCTGCCACTTCGTGCTCATGTCGAGCAGGTTTACAAAGAAGTCGTTGCTCAGAGTTTCAGGCCGTGTAGTGAATACTCCGTTCTTCGAGCCGCCGTAGTTGGCCCCAAGTACACGCATGCCGCCAATCAGAACAGTCATCTCGGGTGCGGACAGTGTCAGCAGTTGCGCCTTGTCGAGCAACAGATCGGATGCATATTTTTCCAGTCCCTTGCTCACGTAGTTGCGGAATGCGTCCGCCCACGGCTGCAGTACCGCGAACGACTCCACATCGGTCTGCTCCGGCGTAGCATCGGTTCGGCCCGGCGCAAAAGGAACCGTCACATCATGGCCAGCCTTCTTCGCCGCCGCCTCAACAGCAGCCGAACCCGCCAGCACAATCAAATCCGCAAGCGAAATCTTCTTGCCGCCTGACTGTGCACCGTTGAACTCTTTCTGAATCGCTTCCAGCTTCGCCAGCACCTTCTCCAGTTCCGCAGGCTGATTCACATCCCAGTCCTTCTGCGGAGCCAGACGAATGCGCGCGCCGTTGGCGCCGCCGCGCTTATCGCTACCACGGAACGTTGACGCCGAAGCCCACGCCGTGGCGACAAGCTGCGCAATGGAAAGTCCCGATGCCAGCACCTTGGCCTTCAGCGCTTCCACGTCCTTTTCATCCACCAGCGGATGATCGACAGCCGGAACCGGATCTTGCCAGATGTATTGTTCCTTCGGAACCAATGGCCCCAGATAACGCGAGATCGGTCCCATGTCGCGGTGCGTTAGCTTGAACCACGCCCGTGCAAATGCATCCGCAAATTCATCCGGATGCTCATAGAACCGGCGTGAGATCTTTTCGTATGCCGGATCGAATCGCAGTGAAAGATCCGTGGTGAGCATTGAGGGTGCATGGCTCTTCTTCGTGTCGTGTGCGTCAGGCACGGAACCCGCACCACCGCCATTCTTCGGCGTCCACTGGTGTGCGCCCGCCGGGCTCTTGGTCAGTTCCCAGTCGTATTCGAAGAGGTTTTTGAAGAAGTTGTTGCTCCATTGCGTCGGTGTCTGCGTCCAAATCACTTCCAGACCGCTCGTGATGGCGTCGCCACCCACACCAGTACCAAAGCTGCTCTTCCAGCCAAGACCCATTTCTTCAACAGGTGCGGCTTCCGGCTCAGGCCCAACATGGCTCGCCGGACCGGCGCCGTGTGTTTTGCCGAATGAGTGACCACCGGCAATCAGAGCCACTGTCTCTTCGTCGTTCATCGCCATGCGCGCAAAAGTCTCGCGAATATCGATCGCCGCAGCAACCGGGTCGGGATTGCCATTCGGACCTTCCGGATTCACATAGATGAGACCCATCTGCACAGCTGCCAGCGGATTCGCCAAGTCGCGTTCTCCGCTGTAACGCTCATCTCCGAGCCAGGTCCTCTCCGGACCCCAATCTACATCCTGATCAGGCTCCCACACATCGGCGCGTCCTCCCGCGAAGCCCACAGTCTTAAAGCCCATGGACTCAAGCGCCACAGTGCCCGCAAGAATGATCAGATCGGCCCATGAAATCTTGCGGCCATACTTCTGCTTGATGGGCCATAGCAGCCTGCGTGCCTTGTCGAGGCTCACATTGTCTGGCCAGCTGTTCAACGGAGCAAAACGCTGCTGCCCGCGACCGCCGCCTCCGCGCCCATCCGCTATGCGATAAGTACCGGCCGAGTGCCACGCCATACGGATGAACAAGCCGCCATAGTGGCCAAAGTCAGCCGGCCACCACTCCTGTGAATCCGTCATCAGAGCATGAAGATCTTTTACAACCGCATCGAGGTCAAGAGTTTTGAATTCCTCCGCGTAGTTGAACGCTTCACCCATCGGATTCGAAAGAGAGGAATGCTGGTGCAGAAGGCCAAGATTCAACTGTTCGGGCCACCAATCGCGGTTGCCTTTTGCCCCCGCCTCTGTATGCTTCAACATGCTGCCCGAATATGGGCACTTCGATTCATTCGACATGATTTCTCCTGGTTATGCCTGCAACTCACAAGCTCAACCAGTATAGGAGCCGAAGCATCATAGAGACGAACGATGATATGAATAATGTCGATAGATATTAGCAATCGACAAATTCAATTGCGCTTCACGTCACTTTCACAATCATGCGCGAAACTAATCAACTTCCTCACTCCCAGTGTCTATACCCTAATCAGACTTCGCTTGCGGCATTCACATTAAAATCAGAGCGCTGCGGCTCATTGCGCACAATGAAAGTGAACGTAGGGAAAATTCTGCATTAGGTCTTGGGTGAAGGGCTTTGCATGGCGTCGGATGCTCTAAAAATCTATATACAAAAACAATTTGGCTCCTCAGGTAGGACTCGAAAGCACGACGAAACGCATTTTCAACAACATGCAGAGCAGCGGATGACACTGAAAAGCCACCAAAAGCCATCTAGAACAGACAAACGGAGCGCAAATGGAGCGCGGATCTCAACCTAAGGAGGTCCTCCAAAACCTGGGAATCTGTGCGCATGGCCTGCTTTCGTTCGCTCGGCTCAGCCCGGAAGCAGCCGACGAGGGTGCCGTGCGGTTTCCTACCGGATCGAGCGTGTAGCCGAGCGTGCCGTTCTTGCCGCTGGGCGCGTTGGCGATGATCTCGCCCGTAAGCCGATTAATACCGTCTAGCTCCACGGCACGGTCCGATTGTTCAGCTCGAGCGTACTGGTCAGGTTCCCCACCGGGCCGCGCTGGTAGCTGTAGCCCGAGACCTGCGAGGCCAGGGCGCTGACCCGGTTCAGCGTGTCGTAAGCGAAGACCGCTTCCACGCCGTTGGGGTAGGGGTAACCGAGGCGGTGTTGCTGGCTGCGTCGTAGGCGTAGTGGCGGTCTGCGCGCCGGAGAGGCGATGGAGGCTTGCTGGCCACGGGGCTGTGGGTATAGGTCAGCGTCCCTTCGGGTGTCGCCTTGGTCACCAGGCAGTCCATCGTGTCGTAAGTATACGTCGTAGTTCCGCTCGCATCCGACATGGTGGCGTGCTGGCCCGTGGCCGTATACGCGAAGCTGGCCGTCGCCTCGCCCGGCGTCGCGCGGCTGAGGAGGCGGTTGAGCGAATCGTAGGTGTAGGTGGTGGTGACGCCGCTGAAGTGTAAGCGTGTGGTGATCCCCGCTTGACTGACTGATTCCGACAAGTCGCTGCGAACTGCGAAGTGTCCACGTATTTTTTAGTGGGCACTTGCGGCAAGAGTGGATCTAGCGGCTTGGGATGTGTGGGTTTGCGAGGTGGCGATGTTCCGTGGTAGTAGATCGGCGATTCGGCCGACTGGATGATCAGCTATGCGTTGGAGCACGATCCGGAGATAGTGCTCCGGATCGTGCCCGTTGAGCTTGGCCGACCCGATGAGCGAGTAGATGGCGGCGGCCGCGCTTACCCCCAGCGTTCGACCCCACAAGGAGGTAGTTCTTATGACCCAGGGCGACGACTCGCAACGCGCGTTCGGCGCTGTTGTTGTCTATCTCCAGCCGGCCGTTGTCGATGTAACGTGTGAGTGCGCGCCAGCGGGAGAGCGAATAGCGTATCGCCGCCGCGCTCTCGCTCTTAGTCGACAGCCGCCGGACGGTGTTCTCCATCCACTTGTGCAACTCGTCGATCAGTGGCTTGGCACGCGACTGACGAATCTAGCGTCGAAGCTCGGCAAGCTTGCCGCGAATCTCTTCCTCAATGGCATAGAGCGCAGCGATCCTGGCCAGAGCTTCGCCTGTTGTGGGCGTGGCATGGACGGCGTGGATCTCATACAGCTTGCGGCGGGCATGGGCCCAGCAGGCCACCTCATAGATGCTCTTATCGCCATAGAGATGGTGGAAGCCTGCATACGCGTCAGCCTGCAGCGCACCAGTGAAGTTCTTCAGATGATGGCGCGGATGCTCGCCCTTGCGATCCTCCGAGTAGGCGAACCAGACGGCAGGTGGTGTCTCGTCGCCGGCCGGGCAGTCATCCCGGACATACGTCCATAACCGCCCTGTCTTGGTCTTGCCGTTGCCGGGTGCCAGCACGGAAACCGGTGTATCGTCGGCTTGTACTCGACCACTCCGGGACTAAACACGTAGTGCAGGCAAGACCGACTACGCAAACGAGAGTAGAAAAAAAGCGGCTCTGGAAATTTCCGATGCAGTCCTTGACAGGCCTACGAACGGAATATAAAAAGTAATCAATCGAAAGTAGCAATTGATAGCGTTATATTTCGCTTTTCTTTCGATAAATAGGGGGGGGACAATGATCCGCAAACGTGCCGGAGGGCATATCTCTCAATGCAAAAAGGGATTAGGCGCCATTCTGTTGATCATAGCTGGCAGCGGCATTTTCGCGTCGGCATCGCCTGCGCCCTCAAACAACAACCGCTCCTTGCTGATCGCGATAGACCCGTCAGACGGCAAATACAGCATTGCGATGCCGAGCTCGAAGACAGTTGCCCTGCGGGCTGGAGTTGGAGTCATAGTGGATGGCCACTGGCTGCGTGCCGCCGACTATCCCCGGCACACACTTGTAACGTCGCACGTTGAAGGATGCCTTGGAAAGGCGGATGCCTGGCAGGTGACTTATTTGGGAATTCCTGGTGCACCCGATCTTATTTATCGCATACAGGCTTATCAGGACCTTCCCTTTGGAGAAATCCAGGTCACGGTGCACAACACTACCGGGAAGGCTATTCGCATCTCTGATATCCGTTCGCTCGATGCCGCGGACGGACCGATACTTGACCTTGGCGGACCGGCTGCCCAGGATCGAGTTCTCTCCGATAGTTTCAGCGAAGATCGACCGCCTATAACTATTCGTGACCTAGCCGATCCTCCCGAGAAGTATCTGGACAGCAAGCGACACCCGCCTACCGGCACGGAAAAGTTGCATCGTGGTGTTGGAAGCCAACTCATCTACAACAGGCAGAGCCACGAAAGCCTGTTTGTAGGCGCGTTGACCTCGGACCGGTTCATTACTCTTCTGCGTCTTCATCTTGCGTCTCCCCAAGGTGACTCTTCGCGGCTTGCAGCATACAACGTTGACTCGACGGGAACGACCGAACTGGCAGAAGAAAATGCTCTTGAATTCGCTCTCCCGGAGGACCGCGTGGAGCTTCGCGTTCCTGTCGCACCAGGGGGCAGCCTCTCCTCGGAGCGCTTGCTCTTCAGTCTATCCACCGATTATCACCGCCAACTGGAAACCTACGGTTCTCTGATCCGACAACTGCATCACGCGCGTGTCTCTGCGCCGCCGCTGATGGGATGGTGGTCTTGGACGGCCTTCTACGAAGGCCTGAATGAAGGAGTAGCGCTGACCAACGCCCAGTGGCTGGCGCAGCATCTCAAGCCGCTCGGCTATAACATGTTTCTCGTCGACGAGGGATATGCGTATGCCAGGGGAGAATATGCGACACCCGATGCGGCGCGCTACCCGCATGGCATGGCCAGCCTCTTTTACAAGATCCGCGGCCTGGGATTGATACCCGCTATTTGGACCTCCCCGTTTCAAGTCTCTGTGCGGTCCTGGGTGTACCAGCATCACCGAGATTGGCTGCTTAAGAATGCAAGCGGACAGCCGATTCACGGAGGCATGGCAGGCGGCAAAGATCCACTGTTTATTCTCGATACGACGAACCCGGGGGCTCAGAACTACCTGCGGATGACCTACTCCACGCTGGTGAAGCAGTGGGGCGTCTGCTTCATTAAGCTGGATTTCATGGAAGAATCGGCAGTGGAAGGCGATTACTTCAAACCCGGCACCACAGCGCTTGAAGCACAGCGGATCGGATTACAGATCATACGCGACACGGTGGGAAAGGATGTTTATCTCGACAAAGACGGAAGCCCCATGCTGAATCCGGTCGGCTATGTCGATTACGGCAGGATAGCGACAGATACGGGGCATAGTTTTGAACACACGAAAAGAGTTGCCAGTTCAGTTGCCGCGCGCTACTACATGGACCGCAATTTCTTTGTCTCCGATCCAGATGCGGTTAATGTCTCTGTCGCAATACCGGAGGGACAGACACTCACCAGGCCGGTGAGCCTGGATGATGCCAGAGTCTCAATTGCCCTGGCGGCGATCGCTGGAGGCATGCTAGAGATCGGGGACAACCTGCCGCCGATGTCGAAAACGCCCGAGCGGCTGGCACTGATCCAGAACCAGGATCTGATTAATATGGTGCGGCTCGGCAAGGCATCCATTCCCCTTGATCTGATGAGTTTCGACCGCGAAGATGAACAGCCAAGCATCTTCTTCCTCAAAGAGGACGCCCGGCAAAGTATCCTCACGGTCTTTAACTGGACCGATAAGACACGAAACCATTCCATTCACGCTGAAGAGGCCGGACTCTCCGGAACAGGTCAATACGAAATCACGGATGTCCTGGATAAGAAGGAGCACCCTTCTTTCAACGCAGGTGTACTGGCGCTTTCCCTGCCGCCTCATTCCGTCCGCGTTCTGAAGATAGTCGATCAAAACGCTCCTGAGGTGGCTCCAGCCATGGTCGCCGACTGCCCTTCAACGGGAACGATTGCAGAAACGATTCCCTTTACGGCACATAATCGAAATGGCAATCCGGTGCTCTCTTATCACTGGGATTTTGGAGATGGCGTGACCCAGGAAGGCAAAAATGTGACTCACGCCTTTACGGAATCAGGGGATTTCGATGTGCATCTAACCGCCGCAGGTCTGGATGGATTGAGCTCTGATACTCATATCCAGGTGCATATCGCTCCCCGTCAGCCTCCATCCTTCGAGCCCTTGAAGAATCGACGCTACCAACCGGCGAACTGAACCGCTTTCACACGCAACTTGCGGTGTTCGCATCGCCCTTGCGTGTAATTGGACCTGCGGATGCCCGTTATCGGGTTTTGCGTTGCTGCGATGCTGTTTTGCTGGCCCCTCCGCAGCTGAATCCGCGTAATGTTTTCACGCAAAATCTACTTTATACGGCCTGCGTAACGCCTCCGTGAAACTGCGCGTTCATGTTGTAGAGATGCGAGACCATCTTCAGGCCGTACTCCTCAAACGGCAGATGACCGTCAGTATAGAGAAGGTCGGGATGATACTTATCGATCAGATCGGTCATGCGGTTCAGCCACTGCTTTTTCCACGACTCCGGGATGCCATCGTCGTTCCATCCCAGGTTGTCGTCCCAGTCGTGAATGCCAGCAAAGCGCGCACAGTCGGCATAGTGATAGAGATCGGCATAGTTGGGGTCTGTTCCATCATAAGGAACTCCCTCCAGTGCGCTCGTCGCGTCCGCTCCGTGGCTTACGGCGAACCATTCGTAGCTGATCCAGAGATGTTCAGTCACACCAAAGGGAAGGCCATATTTTTGTGCGGCCATCTTCCATGTGCCGGCAATGTCTTTCTTTGGCCCGTGTTGACGGCGTTCCAACAGGTGTACCTGGAATCCCAAAGATCGAAGTTGTCGTGATGCACGCCCATGCTGACGAAGTACTTAGCACCGGCCTTCTTGTAGAGGCTCATCAGATGGTCTGGGTCCCACTTATCGGCGCGCCAAATATTAATCAGATCCTTGTAGCCGGCCTTGGAGGGATGGCCGTAAATCCGAACATGGTAGTTGTAATCCTCCGTACCCTGCATATACATATAGCGCGCGTACCAGTCTCCATGTGCAATCGCCGACTGCGGCCCCCCAGTGAGACCAGATGCCAAACTTCGCGTCACGAAACCACTCCGGTACGCGGTAGGAGTGGAGAGAAGAACGGCGTGGACAGAAACGGATCGCCTGCGCCGCCGCGGGCTCAGGCAATTCGGGACATGGCAAGTGCGGAACCCGCTCCGCCCATCAAGCGAAGCAGTTCACGCCGATTGATCGACATCGTTTTCACTCCTACGCATGTTTTCGAGACTTTACGAGAAACGCCGCGCGACTGACAACCAGTCGGCGCGGCGCCCTTTCTGACCATGCGCGCGGCACATGTGGCCACCGCGCACTCCGTTTGCAGTTGACCTAGAAATGAAGTTTGAGGGAAACCTGAATCTGGCGACCCTGCTGGCGCGACGTACTCGATATTGTGCCGAACTGATCCGATCCGTAGTTCATGTTGGGCGGATCGAAGGTGTGCTGGTTAAACATGTTGAAGAAATCGCCGCGCAGGTTCACGGAATGCCTGTCGCCAAACATCCAGCGTTTGGTCAGCGAGGCATCCGTGTTCCTGAGGCCCTGGCCGAAGACGGAGTATCTGCGTCCATTGCCCCTGGTTCCAAAGGCGGGCATCGAGTAGCAGCTTGTATTCACCGCCTCTTCCAGGCTCCACTTGAAGCCCTTGGTCGGGTTGCAATTGATGTTTGGGAACTCCGTCAAGACACCATAGGCGCTCCCTATATTTTCATTGTCGTTAGAAAGCACAGCGAAGACAGGGTTGCCGGAATCCGCCGTGACAATGCCGGATAGCTGCCAATTGGCAATCAAGGCATCCGCCAGAACGTTGTGCGTCTTGACCGGGATCTCATAAATGGCGTTAGCGTGGAAGACCTGCCCGATGCTGTATGAAGCGTCCCCCTTGTGAAGGGCAATGTTATAGCGTGTAGGTGAAACCTGCCCCATGCCAAACTGATTGCCGCTCGACATCTGATCCGACTCCGCGAGCGCCTTCTGGTACGCGTGGTTAATCTGGAAGGTCAGGTTGTGGGAGGCCCTCCAGTCCAGTTGCACCGTCAGCCCGTCATACCAGGAGGAGAAGCCGTTATACCCGATGGTGTAGAACGGGGAGTATTGTGGGAACGGCTGCCGGTCGGTAATCGGGCCCGTGCCCGGCTGCTCCGCAACGTTGTCCAGAATGCCGCCGCCGAGCTTCACGCCGTGATTGCCGACGTAATCGGCTTCAAACCGGAGCGTGTTCGAGATGGCTTGCTGGACAGAAAGGCTCCATTCCTCAATGTAGGGTGAACGGGTGTCTTTTGTTGCGGTTTCTAGGCACAAGACGCAGGCCAGCGGCGTGGTTGAGCCCTGGGCCGGGCCCGGAAATACGTCAGGGAAATGCGCGTCCGGCAGCCCCAGGTTCAAACTGCTCACCGACTGCGGGAAAGCGATGGGCCACGAGCCGCGATTGCCCTGCAGGTATTGGGCCGTATCTCCCAGCGAGACGAAGAAGATGCCGACCGAGGAATGAACCACTGTTTTAGGCGCGACCTGGTAGGCAATCCCGACGCGTGGCGAGAAGTTTAGCCAATCCGTCGCACGGAGCCCGCGCGGGGCGTTGGCAGGCTGCTTGGTAATCGGATTGGTGATGTCCCAAAGAGCCTCACCCGTCTCTCCCGAGATGGTTCCGCTGCCATACTGATTGTGCAGAGGAGGAGCCACAACCCAGCGCAGTCCTGCGTTGATGCTCAGCTTCGAGGTCGCACGGAAGGAATCCTGAAAGTACAAGGCATAGGATTCACCACTCATGATGGCCCCAGTTTCGCCTACGATTCTGCCGGCATTATCCGGAAGACCCAAGAGATAACTGGCAAAATCGTCGCCTCCCACATTACCGACGCTGGTGGGCAGATGCGAGTAATTGATATAGGTGCCGGTCTGGTTGTCCGTATTGAACCACGAACGGATCACGGCTCCGCCGAACGACAAGGCATGCTTCCCTTTGATCTTCTGGGCATCGGCGGTCCACTCCCAGACGTGCATGGGACCATTTGAGCCCATATACTGATCGATTCCGTTGTAGCTGTTGAAGCCAATGTACGGAATGATCTTGTATTTGCCCTCGTACGCCGGGAAGACGTCGAGCGTGCCGGCTGTCGCGGCCATGTCACCTTGTCCGTCGTACACGTCCGCCTGCGGGTTGGAGTAAGTGAGCCCTCCGAAGCGCACCGTAAGTACCATCGTGGGAGTGAAGGTATGGGTGTCGCTGACCGTGCCGTTTTTCGCGTACGTGAAGTTGGTGTAGTGGCTGATTGGGGTGCCGTTGGGCCATGTGGGCAGGTCGCGCCAGTCACTGAAGCGGCCGTAGACGTTATCCTTCTGGCCGAACTGGTGATCCACCCTGACGCTCCACTGATCCGCAGGCTCATGGCCTGGAGTGGACATCAGGTAGTTGGCGCCTGGAATTACGCCCGGAGCAAGATTCGGAGACGGATACCACATCTGCGCCAGCGCCAAGGAGTTGGCATTGACGCAAGTAGGCTGTGGAGCGCAGAGGTTTGTCGGGCCCAGTGGAATTTTATTGCCGGGGAACTGCTGGCGGCTGACAACCGCGCCGTTCGCGTCCACTACAGTGGTGTACGGATTGTAAATGGGTGTATCGGCGGGGAAGATGGCGTAGTTAGGATCGGTCTTGCCAATCTCATCGTCGGTCGGCATCTGGTTCGCCCAGCCCGTAGGTTTCAGGCTGCGGATGCCTTCGTAATATCCGAAGACATACCAACCCCGCTTCTTTGAGATCACATGCGGAATCCAGATCGGTCCACCGCCCGCAAAGCCAAACTGATTCCACTTGATCGTCTGCACCGTCGGCGTGAAGTAGTCGTGGGCATTCATGGCGTTATTGCGTAGAAATTCCCACACGTCGGCATGATAGGAGTTTGTTCCGGATTTGGTGGTTACGCTGATGTTCGACCCAGGCGCCCAGCCAGAGGTGCCCTGATCCGTAACCTGGTCAACTTTCATCTCCTGGATCGCCTCCGGGGGCGGGTAGAGCGCGATGGTGTTAAATTCCGGCACGAGCGAATCGAAGCCATCTACGGTCAGGTTGTTGTAGCGTGGCCGGATGCCGTACATCACCGGGAGACCTCCGTAGCCGCCCGGCCCTCCTGTGCCTCCGTCGCCAGTAATGTTGACCGTTGATGGAAGTGTAAGTAGTAGCAAGCTGAAGTTTCTTGCCACCGAGGGCAGCTCCGTCAGTTGCTGCTCCTGCAGCGCCGTGCCGATAGTCGCGGTCGTGGTGTCAAGCAGCGGGGTCGCTTCAGTCACTACCACCGATGCCGAGGCCGCACCCACCTTCAAGACAACATTCAATGTGCTACCCTGGCCGGAAATGAGACTGATATTGGTCAGGGTTTGCGCCTGGAAACCTTCGGCTGTGACCTTGAGTTGGTATTGGCCCGGCAGAATGGCGGGAATTACGTAAGCGCCCTCAGAATTGGTCTGGGTTTGACGGGAAGCACTCTCTGACGTACTTTGCAGTACCACCGCAGCACCTGGAATTACGGCCCCATTCAGGTCAGTAACTGACCCGCTCAGTCTGGCCGTCCCCGTTTGCCCCTCCATGCATTCGGGAAATCCAATGATGAGGAAAAGCACGCAGCACGCGCTCAGCACCATTAGACGTAATTTCAACATAGTCATCTCTCCTCTGGATGTTTCCTGTTCTCAACCAACTCATCCCGCATCCTGCGGACCACCAGCTGCATAGCCATAACACCCTCAGAAATGCGTCCTGGTCTGGTGCAGCTATTGATATACCAGTAAGAAAACGCAGTCAAGGAAAAAGAACAACAAACGAAGAAAAATACAAGTCATAACAAGAAAACAACAGTTAAATCTGCAAGGTCGGGGTGGCATCATGTGCCGGATGTTTTACTTGCTGATAATTTTTAAGAACCATTAAATCAACCGCAGCAGAAAGGCCTTTGCTCCTAAAGCGCACATAAACAATAATTTCAGGCCTGTGAAGGAGTAAGCAAAGATGATTCCATTAGGTCAGAAGTGCCAACGGCCGCCATGCATACTAAAGACAACAAAATGATTGAAAACGGAAAATAATACCAATATTGTTCATTTGAAAGAGCATGTTCAAGCAATCGAAACTGCGCCGGACACAATTTCACTTTATTTCAGTTCTTTCATTTCTGGCGTAAACTGTGTTCTGAAATACTTATTGCTTTCGAGGAACAGATGAAAAAGCGCAAAGCCAAGGCGGGAGCCTCAGCGGAAATATTTCTCAGCGAACAGGATGAAAGCAACGCTCCTATCCCGGAGTTGCAGGTGGACGGGATGATGGCCGAAGAGCGCCGCACGCAGATATTGCAGATTCTGCGCAGCGCCGGCCGGGTACGCGTGAATGAGCTGGTCACTCAGTTCAATACCTCTGCGGTGACGATTCGCAACGACTTAAATGAACTGGCTAAGCGCGGCTTGGTGCAACGTTCGCACGGGGGAGCCATGCTTCCCGATTCCATCCTGCGTGAGCCGCCCGTGAATGAGCGGCTGAAGGCAAACGCCGAAGAGAAGCGCCGCATTGGGACCATGGCTGCAAGCATGATACGTGATGGCGAAACCATCATTCTGGACTCGGGCACAACCACGCTGGAGATCGCCCGGCAGATCAAGAAGAAGAGGGGCCTGCATATCATTACTAGCGGCGTCAACATCGCCGCAGAGTTGCTGGACGCGCGCGACTCGCAGGTCTTTATCGTCGGCGGAACCGTGCGCGGCGAATCGGCATCCATCAGCGGACGTCTTGCCGAGGAGATGTTTGATCAGTTTTCCGCAGATAAGCTGTTCCTCAGCGGCGCCGGCTGTGATCCCAACTTTGGAGTAAGCGGGGCGAACCTGGAAGAGGCTATGGTCAACCGCGCAATGCTCCGAATAGCGCGCGAGATCATTCTGGTTGCCGACGCTACAAAATTCTCCAAGCGCGGCATGTCGCGGATTACATCCTTCTCCGAGATCGACATCGTTATCAGCGATACAAGCCTGAGCGAAGACATCCAGTCTAAGGTGCGAGAGCACGGCTGCAGTCTGATTCTCGTGTAGCGCAGCCGGTCAGCAGGAGCACCTCTCCTTCAGCGTAGCGCGCAGCCGCACCTTTATTTTTCACGGCAGAGCGGAGCCACTTGACCGCAATCGGAGAAGTGCACTCAGGCAATGTCTGGCGGGATGTCGAAGTTGACCAACTCGGCCTTGAAGCCCCGCGTGCGAATCGCGCCGTACACGATTCCAACCGCCATCCACACCGTGCCCAGCAGGAGCGCGGTACGGCTGAGGTGAATCCAGATAAAGCTGCAGATCACGCAGCCGAGCGCGGGAATCGCAATACCTATCAACGTCTTTTTCTCTTCGCCTCGAAACTGGTGAATCAATGCGGCCAGATTCACGCCGATAAACGCGATAAAGGCGCCGAAATTGAGCGCTTCGGCGCCGATTTCGTAAGCGCCGCCGCCCAACCTCGCGGCAAAAAATTCGAGAATGCCTGCTCCGGCAAGCGCAAATCCGCCCACCGCCAGGATGTTATTGCGCGGCACGCGATTACGAGGATCAATCACACCAAAGAACGATCTCGGAATCGCATTGCCTCGCCCCATGCCGTAGAGTAGACGGCCCGCGGCAAGCTGTGCTCCCAGAGCGGAGCCCATATTGGCCACAAGCAGAGTGAAGTTAATGATCTGAAAGAGCACAGCCCCGCCGGCTTGGCGCGACACGATAGCAAAAGCCGATTCGACCTGACCAGCCGGGAAAGGCCTCGAACCCCACAGAAGTTGTGCGGCATACACCTCCAAACCCGATAACAGTCCCGCGATCAAGCAGAGCAGAACCGTGGCAAGCATGATGTTGCGGCGGGGATTCTCAACCTCCTCCGAGAGAGTGGATACGGCATCGAAGCCGATGTAGCTAAGAACAGCGATAGAAGTCCCGGAAAGAATGCTGGAAGGTTGAAAAGTGGACGGGTTGTAAAACGGATGAGTAAAGTATCCGTGAGCATGAGGCACGATCCAAACCGCGCGGATCACGCTGCCGAAAAAAATCAGGACCACGAGGAACATTGCGCCGCAAAGGGCTTCATTCAGCTGCGCTGATGTCTTGATGCCACGAAGGTTGACCCATGTAAAGAAGCCGGCAAAGATCACTATCCACACGTAGTACGAGATACCGGGGAGGATATTCATCGCGGCCTTTGCGCAGAACGCCGTGCAAATGAGCGGGTTCAGAAGATAGTCCATGACCATTCCCCAGCCAACCACGTACCCGAGGGACGAATGGATTACCTGGCCGACATAGGTGTAGGCCGACCCCGCGCTGGGATAAACCCGAGCCATCCGGCCATAGCTGATCGCCGTAAACAGCATGGCAATCATCGCAACGAGGATGGTTGTGACAACGTGGCCGTGAGCGGTGTTACTGATGACGCCATAGATTCCCATCGGCGCGGTTGGCTGGATGATGACCATGCCGATAAAAATGAGATTCCACAGCCGGAGCGTTCGATCGAGACGCACCGGCCCTGTGGCAGAATCATGCGTGGCAAGGACTTGACCGGACTGCCCCAACAGCGCACCTCCGATGGCAGTTGTTCAGCAACGTTGGACTATTGAAATGGGTCGAACTGCTTATCTACCTCTCGGACCCTTTGTCATCATCCGCCGGCGTATGAATTCGGACGCCCTGAACAACACGATGAATGATGCCCTCCGGACTTGGATTGTCAGGATTTAACCCGCTCTTCAAGCTCACGTGATAACCGAGCAACTGCGGTCCAACGATCTCATAAGGAGTTCGCAAATCATCCACGGCACGTGGGGCGATGGCGGGAATAACTTCATCAAACACTCCTTTGACCTCACTGGGATCCGCGATTCCGACAAGGTATCCGATCTTTTTTGCGCGGAGTTCTTCAATCAGGTCCAACTCGTATAGCCGTCGGACCGGGTCACTCGACAGCAGGCACAAAACAAACGTATCGGCCTCAAGGAACGACATCGGGCCATGTCGTAGCCCGAGGAATGTCTCGGAAATCGTCGGAAAGCGTCCGCCGGTCATTTCAAGCGTCTTGAGCCCAGCTTCCTGCCCCCATCCAATCAGCGGAGACGACGAGAGAATCACGACACGGTTGTGGACGTGCTCAGCCGCGCCCTGGCATGCCTTGTCGATCTCAGGCAGCAACCGGGTTGCCCGTTCGCTGAGAACATTCACTGTCTCGGCAACCTCATTGGGCCGTGCCAAAGCCATCCCTCCCAGCACTAGGTTGGAAAATGCGCTGGTCATCACCAGACTATGGTCGTTGGTGCGGGGATCAAGCGCAATCAGGCCGTCTAATCCTGAATGAGAGAGTGCGCCGTCTTCATTGCAGACAATGGCAAATTGCCGAATCGCGGGTTGGAATTCACGAATACGTTTCACAACAGCGGCGCTCTCGGGGCTGTCACCGGAACGGGCTAGGGATATGACGACATCTATGTTGAAAAGATACCGCTCTGCATCAACAAGGAGGTCGGTAGTAGGTACGGCAATCGACCGTGGCCACGCAGATGCAATAGCCTTGGCCGCGTACGCAGACGTTCCTGCCCCGGTCAACATTACCCTGGCATTTTGAGGCTTGATTGCAGATTTGAGCTGCTCTGAAGTCCGGCAAACGAGATCTGCCGTGATCGCCCAAAGAAATGGTTGGCGAAAAATTTCCTGATAAGTATGGTGCGGTGCAGCGTGATAACCAGTGTCGCTCATATTGGGATCGTGACCTTTTCGCTTTGTGGTGGTTGATTCTCCAGATCAGCAGTCTCACGCATTGCATTGCAGCGTGAAGGCGGTCAAAACGGAAGTCAAACACGAAAGACATGCGCAAGTCTATACACGTATTTCGTAACCGTCAATACTTTCACTTGACAATTATCGAAAGTGGCAGATAAAACAGACATGCGGACCGCAATACTCGGAAAATCTCCGACAGGGGTAGTTCTGCCATCCCGGCGGACGGCGCGGCACACGCAGGGCATACGAGTATCTGGAGGAAGGATGCACGGACGTGAAAGCTTCAGGGGGATTCAGATATGTATTTTTCTGCTCTTATGCTCAGTTTGTGTCTGCGGACAAGATCGACCGGTATCATCCTCCCTGCTGCCGGTCAATGTCTCGTTACGGAAGAACGGATGGACGATCAACTGCTCGGTGCGGTCTGCATCACTGGCCATCTCATTTGCTGAACTGGGAAGCGTAGTTCAGAACATTGCCCTGAATGAGGAGACACCGTCCGGCCTGCGGAGGATCACGCATTTGTCGGCCCATATTAGTACCGATCAGCAGTTGGTCGTCGAGACAACTGCGCCAAAAACCGTTTGGGTGATCGATGCGCTGCCAACGAAAGTCGCTTTCTCCACCACAACGTTTCACGCTGTACTTACAGGCTGGGCCACTTCTTCCAGCGATCGGACAATTGCCAACCTGCTCAATACTCGTGGCGAGCCTGTCCAATGGGAGGGAACCTGGGAGGCATTCACGAACTACGGAGGACAGATAACCAGCAATCCGTCCTATCTGCCGCAGGTCCATCCAGAAGTTATGCACATGGGCCTGGGACACGTTTCCGGCGCGAGAATGCACAGCTTGTTTGATCACCCGACGGATACCGCGATCGATTTCGGAGACGACTCTGCCCTGCAGGCTAATGCCGCTACTGAGGATGCCTACGCTGTGACCGTCCCAGTACATGGTTATGCCGCGATCCAGATAGTGCCGGACTATTACACCCACGTTCTACATGTGCCCGTTTATAGCCCCTACAACGATGTTTACTCACCATCCGCGCCGATCGTATGGTCCAGTTGGCCTGGTTATTACGAATCCGCGACTGAGAAGGACATTCTTCGCAATGCGCGGTGGATTGCGCGAAATCTCAAACAGTACGGCTTTGAATATATAGTCTTGGACGATGGCTATGACCGTCTTCCCGACCACGGGCGCTCACCGGCCTTGGGTCATGCCTGGATTGAGCACTGGAGCAGAGTTCGCTTCCCTGACGGCCCCAAGGGACTCACAGATTCGATACATGCCCTAGGACTCAAAGCCGGACTGTGGCTGGTGCCGAGCACGTACGCTCCCGCACTGAAAAATCACCCTGACTGGTATCTCTACGATAAGCAGGGCAGGTCTGTGATGGACTACGAGACGCCGGCACTCGATTTTACGAATCCGCAGGCACTGGGCTTTTTGCGCCAGCTATTCACTACGCTCGATAACTTTGGCTTTGACTACTACAAATTCGATGGAGACATGGCGTTACCTGCCTATGCTCCGCCTGTCGATAGGAGCCGGCTGCATTCGCCGCTGGTGGATCCCATCGAGACATTTCGCGAACGATTAAGTGTGATACGGAAAACCATCGGCCCAAAGCGATTCATCGAGGAATGCCCAGCCGGGTCTCCGCTGAACGCGATTGGGGACGTCAATTCTTACTTCAACGGACAGGATGTTTTTGAAAACTGGCAGGGAATGTATCCGCTGTTCAGTTCAATTACAGGGAATCTCTTTTTGAACCACATTGTGGCCTATGTGATGCCCGGAGAAGGCATAACCCTGGATACTCCCATGACCATGGAGGAGTCCCAGGCCAAGCGCAATCCGAACATGGTTGAAGCAGTTCGCGCGCGTGATCTTCACCCATCCGGAACAGGGACGACCCTTGCGGAAGCACGGACGCTCGTGACCTATGTCGCTCTGACAGGCGTCGTTTATTCACTAGCGAGCGTGATGCCCGATCTACCTCCGGATAGAGTGAAGCTACTAAAGGCAACGATGCCGACACTGCCCATCCAGCCAATCGACCTGTTTAGTCGAGGGGCAGAGAAGAATTCTTTCAAACCCATACCGGGTCTAATCCGCATTCGTCACTTTCCTGAGGTCCTGGATCTAAAGGTAAATTCCACTGCGGGTATTTACGATGTTGCGGCGGAGACCAACTGGCTCGACGAAACGACAGAAAGGACGCTCTCGTTCACCCAATTGGGACTACCACCAGACGAGGCTTATGTGGTCTTCGATTTCTGGAAGCAGCAACCACTTGGGGTCTTCAGGAACTCGCTGAATATCTCTATCGAGCCGCACGACTCACGCGTCTTCCTGATTCATCCTTTGGCTTCTCGTCCTCAGCTCATAGGAAATTCTCGCCATATCTCCGGCACTTACTCCATCGTGACTCAACAATGGAAGAACACAACAAAAGAGCTGGACGGCGAATCGTCCACGATAGCGGGCGAGCCCTACACATTGTGGTTCCACATTCCGCATGGCTATACAAAGCCGACAGTGCACGTGACGCTCAAGAGTAGCAAAATGGTCGCTGCTTCGTGGCAACAGCAGGGACAATTTGCCAGCCTGCAATTCACCGGAGCGGACGAGCCGGCCGTGTGGCAAGTCCGTTTCAAGTAGCAGCGAACTTACGCGATGGATGCTTCTTCTCGGCCTGCTGTGACTTGTAGACGGTGACCCGTATTCCTGAAAGCGGGAACATCCGGAGAAGAAATGACGATGCTGAATCCGAGTGCTGGAGGAGTGATTTGACGGACGAGCTAGCACAATACGACGTATCGGTCGTCGGAGAGATCAACTCTGATCTGATCCTCTATGGGCTCCCACGCGAGCTCCCCGAAGAGACCGAAATCCTCGCCAGCGGTTTTACCTTCACACTTGGCAGTTCCTCGGCAATTCTGGCCCACAATCTTGCCCTCCTTGGCAACCGCGTTGCGTTCAGCGCAAAAGTCGGGGATGACGTACTGGGCCAGATGTGCTGCCAGAGGCTTCAGGAAGCAGGCATCGATCTTAGCCGCGTTGTCCAATCTACATCGGGGAGCCAGACCGGGGTAACCCTGATTCTGCCTCTCGTGTCAACGCGTCGAATCCTCACCTATCCCGGCACAATGTCGGAGCTGGGTATAGAAGATCTTGATCTGGATTTTCTTGCAACAGCAAAGCATTTTCATCTCTCTTCCCCCTTCTTGCAAAGCAAACTCCTTCCCGACCTACCCGTCCTATTCCAGGAAATGCGCCAGCGAGGGCTGACTGCCTCTCTAGACACAAATGACGATCCGGCAGGCAAGTGGGCAGGGATTCTTGAGGAAGTTCTGCCGCATGTCGACCTTCTCTTTTGCACCGAGGACGAACTCAGAAAGCTCGCCAAGACAGACGATGCCGAACAGCGCGTCGCTTCCTGCGTCAGGATTCTGGTCGTCAAGCGAGGATCGCGTGGAGCCTCGGTGTATGCAGAAGGACGGCGAATTGATGGCCCTGCCCTTTCACTTCAGGTCATCGATGCGGTCGGTGCGGGCGACACCTTTAACGCAGGGTTTCTCCACCAGTGGATCCGTCAGGCCCCACTCGAGTCCTGCCTCGCTTGCGGAAACCTGGCAGGTGGCTTGTCGGTCACTCGTTCCGGCGGCATTGAAGCATTTCGCGATGAAGACCACCGTAGGAAGTTCTTCAATCAGCACTGGCAACACAACAGGCTTGTTCTATGAACAGGGTGCCGCCGGGCGCGTGAATCATCGGCTCAGAGCGGGCAAAGATTACTCAGACATTGATAGGGATAAACAAGGAAGTACGAGAATGACTGTATATAAGCACTCCACAGAAGGACACCATTCAAATCAATCGCAAGCGAGCGAGCTTTGTGCGATTCTGATGGCAAACCGTGCAGGCCTGAGCAGAGGTATTTACTCCGTCTGCTCGGCTAATCGCCCTGTGCTTGAAGCTGCTTTTGCCCAGGCAATGGATGACAGCAGCCCATTGCTGATCGAAGCGACCTGCAATCAGGTGAATCACGAAGGCGGCTACACCGGGTTAACTCCAGCGCAGTTCCGGGATTATGTGCACACCATTGCAAACCGGTTGCGCTTCCCCCTCGAGCGTCTCATCCTCGGCGGCGACCATCTTGGCCCGAATCCGTGGCGCTCCCAGCCCGCGGCTATCGCCATGAAAAAGGCGTACGCCATGGTGACCGCCTACGCTGAAGCTGGATTCAGCAAGATTCATCTCGATACGAGCATGGCCTGCAAAGACGACCCCCCGATATTGCCTCCCTCGTTGATTGCAGACAGGGCGGCGCACCTGTGCGAAGCCGCCGAGGCCGCAAGGCAGGACTCGGCGGCCAAGCCTGTCTATGTCATAGGAACTGAGGTTCCAACTCCCGGCGGTGCGCAGGAAGAGATGCACCTCTCGGTAACAACAGTCGCGAGCCTTGACGAAACGCTCAACGTACACCTCGAAGCATTCGCGCGCGCAAATCTCATGGAAGCCTGGCCTAGAGTAATTGCTGTTGTTGTTCAGCCTGGCGTGGAATTCAACGACGCCACAGTAGCCGAATACATTCCGGAAAGAGCATTCGCGCTGTCGGAACACATCTTGACAAAAAAACGTATTGTCTATGAAGCGCATTCCACGGACTATCAGACGACTGGCTCCTTAAGGCAACTCGTGCAAGACCATTTCGCCATTTTGAAGGTAGGCCCGGAGCTCACGTTTGCCATGCGTGAAGCGGTCTTTGCCATGGCCAGGATAGAGGAGGAGTGGATAGCCGAATCGTGCCGCTCAGGAATTCGCACCGTGATCGAACGCAGAATGATCGAAAATCCCGAGTATTGGAAACCGTACTATCACGGCAATGAAATCGAGATAAAGGCCGCGCGCGCCTTCAGTTTCAGCGACCGTATTCGCTACTACTGGCCGAACTCTGAGATTACCGACACACTTGCTCGCCTCATTCAGAATCTTCGCAACTCACCTGCCCCTTTGCCGCTGATTGCACAATATCTTCCCAGGCAGGCTGAAGCAATTCGGGCTGACGTGCTCGACAACAAACCCGACGCAATCATAAGGCACAAAATTCAAGAGTCTCTCGCGCGATATGCCGGCGCCTGCGGAATGCGGCGAGCGCAGCAAGCCTATTGAGACAGCACGCTTTCTCGATTGAACTTCACCAATGAATGCCGCAACAAAAGCTCGCTCTGCGGCTCAGAACCTATGCTGTATGTAAGACCAAAACAGTTGCTATGGAGTCCAGGGGCTTGGCCGGGAGCTCCACATCCAGGCTGTGTCCACTTTTCGTCAGCTTCAGTGGGCTTTTGGAAAGATCAGCCAGCAGATACGCTCCTGTAACTTCGCGCCGCACATTGTCCAGATGAAATGTTTGTCCCGGCCATTCAAATAAATGAATGTAAATGCGGTCGGCCTTTGTCGTTGATCGCCATTTCCAGCTGAGAATAAACTTTGGTTTGCCGTGCTCGTCTTTCTCCGTAGTAGAAAACGACCCCGCTTCGGCACCAAATAGCGTAGGCTGCGTGGCGTAGATGGACTCTCCATTGACCGCCAGCCACTTACCCATCTCACACAGCCGCTCCACCTCAGCCTCCGGCACTTCACCCGTGCTCATAGGCCCGATGTTCAGCAGGTAGTTGCCGCCCTTGCTGGCGATGTCAATCAGGTTGCGCAGCAGCGTTTCTGTGCTTTTGAAGTCCAGGTCGTCCTGCTTATATCCCCACGTGTCATTCATCGTCATGCACGACTCCCAGTCTCGCCCAGCGTATCCCTGCGCGGGAATGTGCTGCTCGGGTGTCTCCGTATCGCCCTGGTAGCCGCCGCCAAGGCGATTGTTCCAAATCAGCCTCGGATGCTCGTCCAGAACCTTCACGATCTCACCGGCCAACTCAGGTGTCATGTCCTTGGTCGGCGTGTCGAACCACAGAATCGCTGGATACTCTCCATAATTGCTCAGTAGTTCACGAATCTGCGGAATGGCTTTCCGGTGGAGATACGCAGCGAAATCGCCATTCTGTGCAGGGTCCCAGTGATTTGACGGCGGCCGGTTATTGCCTCTCCTGATTGCCGCACCCCCCGGAGCCGTCCAGTCCTGATCCTGCGAGTAATAAAACCCAAGCTTCACGCCCTGCTTCCTGCACTCCACAGCCAAAGCCTTCAAAGGATCTCGCTTGTATGGAGTTGCCTGAACGATATTGAACGGATCTGCCTGGGAATCGAACATCGCAAAACCATCGTGATGTTTCGAAGTAATTATGATGTACTTCATGCCTGCAGATTTTGCCAACCCGACAATCTTCGCCGCGTCGAATTTCGTTGGGTTGAATCTGGCTGCCAGTGCCTCATAATCCGCTACCGGAATGGAGGCACTATTCATAATCCATTCGCCGATTTCCGGAACTTCGCGGCCCTGCCATCGCCCAGCCAGGATGGAGTAAAGCCCCCAGTGGATGAACATTCCAAACCGAGCCTCCCGGAACCACTTCAGGCGTGCGTCCTTTTGGGCCGGCGTCTCGGTATCCTGCAGGGGCGGCACAGCGTGAGATTGAGCGATTGCGTAGTGCTCGCCATGCACCTGTGCCCAGGCGTTCATCCTTCCTTGAGCAACGGCAAGGCCGGATGCGCTGAAAGCAACCTTTTTCGCAAATGTCCGCCTGGAAAACTTCATGAGGTCTCCTGAATTTGATCGTGGTTAAAGTCTCAGCTGCATCGAAATCAACTTGACCCGCTGAAGATTCCCTTATTCCCAGCACTCCCCTCCAAGCTCGGGCGCGACAGAACTTCCTAGACAGTTAATACTCTCTCGGACGCATTCACAATTTTCGTAATGCGCTCGCGTGGATATATTTCCCACGTATTTGGTTATGCCTCAAGCCTGCACCAGCCAGCTTTCACACTTGCCTAGTGCTTCCATCAATATCCGTCCTCGAGCCCCCTGTCCAACGCAGGCGCGCCGCCATCTTTGTCTTGACAGAATCAGTCTACTATATTGATATATCACTATGAAATTTTCCAGATTGAGCATTTTGATTCTCGGACTGTGTCCAGTTGCCGCATCCGCGGTTACAGCGCCGGCAATCGTGTTGCCGCTGCGAACCAGGATTCAGCCATTTCGCGCCGATGGCTCTTGGGTAGAGGCACAGTTTGGCGTGAAGCTCGTGAATGCAAAGACGGCGATTATCATCACTGATATGTGGGACAAGCACTGGTGCCCTTCTGAGACGGAGCGCGTTAAGGTGCTCGCTCAGCGAATGGAGCCTCTGCTGGACAAAGCTCGGCGCAGCGGCATGCTCATCATTCACGCTCCTTCCAGCACAATGAACTTCTATGCCAATTCACCCGGCAGGCTCTCAGCAAAAATGGCACCACATGTGCAGCCACCACCGGAACTGAATATTCCGGATTTGCCTCTGCCTATTGATGATAGCGATGGCGGTTGTGACACTCCTACCAGGCAATATGACGCATGGTCGCGCGAGATATCTACGCTTTCTATCAAGCCGGGAGATGTCATATCCGATAATGGCGCGGAAATATACAACGTCCTTAAGCAGCACCACATTGAGACTGTGCTCTATGTAGGCGTTGCATCGGATATGTGCGTGCTGGACCGAAGTTTCGGCATTAAGCAGATGAGCAAATGGGGAGTGCGTTGCATATTGATTCGAGACATGACTGATGCGATGTACGACTCCCGAATGAGGCCGCATGTGTCGCATTCAGAGGCGAATGAAATGGTGATTCGGTACATAGAGCAACACTGGGCGCCGACAGTAACAAGTAGTCAGGTGCTTGCCGCATTGTCTGGCGCCTCGGCGGATACACCACACCGGAAGCGGTGAGATCAAATCTGCGCGCTATTCCGCTCACACAATGATCTGCAGCAGACATTCAAAAGTTGACATATCAATACGGAAAGCGATCGTTACCGGTGTTCAAATGCAAAATGAGAAGATATTTTGATCCACAAAGACTCTGCAGTAGAAGGCCGGATTAAGATGTCACACAACCAGCTTTAGCCATTCACAAATTCCGATGATTTTGTGATATATCATTAGATATTCGAGCGTTATGTGCTTGATGAAATGAGGGGGTGGAACGGCATGATTCGACGCACATTCCTTAAGACTGCTGCCATGGGAATCGCATCCCTGGCCAACCTCGGCGTTGGGAGAGCTAGCGGCGAAGAAGCTCCAAAAACACCAACAGCTCTGCGCGCGAATGCTGACGGAGTGATCGGACGTCCAGTTCGGATCGCAAGCATCGGATTTCCTGCCGAAAACCCGCTGCCACTGAAGAAGGTGATAGATTGTGTGGACTCAGAGGGCGCACGTGGCGTCGACGTCATTATTCTTCCCGAGACATGCCAGGGCCAGAATGCGACAAGTGCCGAACCGCTCCACGGTCCTACTGTGACAGCAATGGCCGAACTGGCCAAAAAACACAGGACCTACATCGCCGTTCCTATCGATTGTATGGACGGGAATCGGCGGCTGAATTCGCTTGTTTTTCTCGATCGCTCCGGCCAGATTGCGTGCATTTACAACAAAGCCTTCCCTTATTGGTCAGAATTTGATCTTGTCCCTGCGGTCAGCCCGGGCGAGGAAACAGTCGTGCATCAAACAGATTTCGGGCTTGTCGGATTTGCAATCTGTTTTGATGCGAATTTTCCCGAAGTCTGGAAAGGGCTCGCAGACAAAGGGGCGGAGCTGGTGATATGGCCAAGTGCGTACTCTGCGGGAATGTCGCTGCAGGCCCACGCCATCAATCACCACTACTACATTGCTACTTCTACGCAATTGCCCGATTGCCTGGTCTACGACATTACCGGCGAAAGACTACTCCGCCAGAGAACGCAGGGCATAAATATTTCCCGCTTCACTTTGGATTTAGATCGCGGCATCTACCATGAGAACTTCAACATCGAAAAGCGCGACCTGCTCCTGAAAGAACACGCCGCCGATGTAACCCAGGAGAAGTGGTTAGAGCTCGAAGAGTGGTTCGTATTGAAAGCGAAGCGGCCTGGAGTGAGCGCACGGGCTCTTGCCCGTCAATACGGGCTGGAGGAATTGAGACCCTACATTGAGCGCAGCCGAATTGCTATTGACAAGCGCCGCGGTTGGAAATTCTCCGAGAAGGCTTGAGATTGGGTAGCCAGAGGTCATTGGTTGAAGGATGCGGCGTGAACTTGAGACAGGATGAGCCGCAACTTGCCCGCCGCGGAAAATGGATTGCGATCTCGTTTGCCTTTCTGGCCACAGTCATTAATTACCTCGACCGACAGACGCTATCCGTCATGGCACCTGTCCTGCTCGTGAAGTTTCATATCTCTGCCGAGAGATATTCCCACATTATCTTTGCATTCATGCTCGCGTACACGATTATGAATGGCACGGCTGGCTTGCTTCTGGATCGCTTGGGAACCAAACTCGGGTACGGGCTTACGATCGCATTTTGGTCAGCCATGGAGATTCTCCATGCTTTTTCAAAAGGCGCTCTGAGCCTCGGCGTTTTTCGCTTTCTCCTGGGCATTGGAGAGGCAGGAAATTATCCGGCCGGTGTCAAACTGATCGCGGAATGGTTTCCCGCCGATGAGCGCTCGCTCGCGTCAGGCATCTTCAACAGCGGCGCTTCCATCGGAGCTATCCTCGCACCTCCCTTAATTGCGTTTACTGCGTTAGCTATGGGCTGGCAGGCCGGGTTTGTGATTGTTGGACTTCTTGGCTTCTTGTGGCTGATTGCCTGGGCGATCTTCTATCGCGCGCCGCTGATTGCGCCCAGAAAAGAGGAGCCGCAACACACTGTTCCATTCCGAGTGCTGATCCACTCAAAGTTCCTATGGAGATTCACCCTGTCCAAAGTACTCAGCGATCCTGTCTGGTACTTTTATACGTTCTGGATTCCTCAGTATCTGAGATCTGCTCATGGGTTTTCTCTGAGGCAGATCGGCGAGACCGCCTGGATTCCATTCATGTCGGCCGCAATCGGCAACATCGCTGGCGGCGCAGTTTTTATGGTGTTGCTTCACTTCAAAATTGCGTCTGCAACGGCCCGGCGAATCGCGATTCTTCTGTTTTCGATGCTGATGGCATGCGCGGTATTCGTAGGAAATGGCTCCGCCACGGAATGTATCGTGCTCATTTCCCTGGCCGCGTTCGGTTACTCGGGCATGCTCGCAAATCTCTTGGCTCTTCCTGGAGATGTTTTCCCAGCAACGGCAGTTGCTTCACTCTGGGGTTTCGCGAGTATGGGATCAGGGCTTGGAGGCATGATCTTCGCTCTGATCACAGGATGGATGATCGACCGCTACACTTATCAGCCGGTTTTTATTCTGTTCGGAATCATTCCGCTCGTTGCCGCCTGGCTTGTCTGGACTCTTCCCCGAAAGGAAGATCTCGAATTTCATCCCTCGGGTGGCTCTCCGGTGACGTAGAGCTAAGCTGCAATTGCTAGGTGGCTTTTTCCGCAAGAATAGCCACCTAGTACAGCGCTCCAAACCCGCATCGAAACTGGAAAGCCTCTCTAGACGATGCGCATCGTCATACCACCATCGATCACTAGATTCTCGCCGGTGACAAAGTCATTTTCTATCAGTGCAGTGATAATCGCAGCAACGTCCTCGGGGGTTCCTTCCCGATGCAGAGGAATACGGTTCTCAATATTCTTCAACGCTTGGTCGGGGGTAAGAAAGTCTTGAAAAGGAGTACGAATGACTCCGGGCGATACGCAGTTGACTCGAATGTGGTGCTCCGCCAGCTCACGCGCAAGATTACGTGCGAATTGCGGCAATGCTCCTTTGACCACACCATAAGCCAACGCTCCGAGACAACCTCGAAGACCCGCCGCGGAGCTTATGAGCATGATTGCGCCCTCGCCACGCCGCGCCATGTGCGGCGCGGCCGCTTTGACAAGATGCAAGACCGCGTGCACATGAACAGCGAATGCGTCCATCCAGCTCTCATCCGTCACGGTAAACAAATCTCCAGGAACAGGACCGCCAGCGGAGTGAATTAATACGTCAATATGGCCAAAATGCTCCTCCACTCTCCCAACGCAATCACGGCACGCCGCAGCGCTCTTCGCGTCGAACTCAATATATTGCACTTCCGTTCCATGGCGCCGGATCGCTGAACTCAGGGAGTCCGGAATCTCGCTCGGAATGTTGCGTGACGCGATCGCAATATGAGCGCCCCTGTGTGCCAGGGAAACTGCGGTGGCGGCCCCAATGCCGCTGGTGCCACCAGTGATCAGGCAAACTTTTCCTATTAGTTCCATAATCCTTGCAATAACACCTTTCGTTAAGATGCTGGCAAATTTCTGATATATCAGAAATTATCATAGCAAATCTCATCCGCACTCCATTGTTTAAATGCAACAAAGAAAAGATTCGGAACTGGCATTCCCAGTTTTCCTGTACACTCATATAGATTTCTATGCTCAACAGAACGAACACACCGAAGCGGCTGACTCTCAACAGTAGGACCTCGTCGAAATCAGTGTCCCTGGCGGAAAAGGCATACGGACTGATTCGAGATGCTATTCTGCAGGGCAACCTTACCGTAGGAGACGCATTGTCGCGGCGTTGGCTTGCAGAGGAGTTCAATATGAGCTTCCTGCCAATCACCGAGGCTCTGCAGCGTCTGGAGACAGAAGGCCTTGTAGAGAGCCGCCCGCGCATCGGTACCAGGGTTCGGATTCCGACCAAGCAGGATATCGTAGACAGCTACGTCATTCGCGAAGCTCTCGAATGCCAGGCGGCGCGCATGTGCTGTTCGACGATGACCAGCGCAGAACGCAGCCAGTTCATTCGTAGTGCACAGCATCTGGACAGCTTGTATCAGACCGTCACTCCAGAAGAGAAGGATTCCCGCTTCATGTTTTCGGTGCACACCTACCATATGCAGTTTCATGTGAGCATCGCCGAAATGGCACGATGCCCAGGGCTGTTACGGGCAATTCAGAAAGAGCAAGTGCTGATTTTCAATTGGATTTACGATTCGGCTGCCGGCCGTAAATCTCTTCCTGCCGGCTTTCACCATGATCTGGCTAAAGCCATATGTTCCGGCGATCCGCAGAAGGCCGACGAAACGATGCGCAGTCATGTGCGCTACGGCATGAAGGAATCGATTGAAGGCCTGGCCACGCTGGAGGTGACGAAAGGCTGGCGGATGAAACGCACTAGCTGATGCGCGCCTTTCCTCTTTACCCTATGCAAGCTGGACATAGACAACTTCAGCAATATGGAGCGAAGGGATCGTAGCAACCGCATAGCGACCTTCCATCTGCCACGATAGGGAACGTTCCGCACGCAGCAATTGGATATCCCTCAGCTTCCGTCCTTCCGGAACGAGAATGCTTACCTTCACGTCCGCTACCGGCAGATATTCTTGCCGCATCAATCCGATCGCTGCATCCTTGAATCCCACGTTGGCCAGCAGCCACAATGTCAGATCACCTTGCGCGGTCTTTCGTAAAACTCCATAGATTCCCCGTGGTGCCTCCATCTTGAATGGCTGCAGCTCGCCCTGCCCCAGGAATTCCACCATGGAATTTAACATGCTCAAGTTTGATGGCACTCGATCATACCGGTAATTCGCTTCTATGCTTCCACTTACATATACTGTTCGACCTTTGCCATAGTTATGCACCACGATTCCAGGTCCACGCACTATTCCCGTTCGCAGATCCCAGCATTCCGCCACGGTTCTGGCGTCTCCTCGTGTCGCAACTGGTACAAGAGTCCCATCCGCTTGAAGAATGGCGCCCTTTTCATAGCTTCCGAGCACCGGACTTGTCTCGACTACACGATAAAAGGATTCAGGAAGGCTTGTGAGAGGCCCGCCTTGTATTTCAACCCCCAACACTTCTTTCAAGGCGCCTCCATCTTGACGCTGGCGTCCTTTAGCATCGTAGAGACCACTGTCATACGTGACCAGCAGCCCGCCGCCGCGGCTTACCCACGCTGTCAGCCTCGCTGCATCATCGTCTGAAATTCCTGAGGCCCCGCAAAGCGCAATTACCTTTTGACTCCTCAACCACTCTTCGCTCATTTCGGTACTGGGATTCACGTCAAACGCGATTCGCTTATCCAGCATCGCCAAGCCCATTGCACTACTCATCATTGGCCAATTCCAGCTATCTTTTCTTTCACGCCAGCGCTGCAGGGACTCCCACGTCGGAACAATGGTCATATATGGTGCGGGAATGCTGCCCTTCAAGAGCGGCTCCGTTCGCTTCATAAAAGCGAATACCTCCTGCACATGCCGGCTGCTCCCACTCCCTATATTGAAAAACATCCGATTCGCGGTGGCATAGAGCGGGATATTTCCGCAGGCAAGGTCTGTATAGCCTTGCATCTGGATCTCATCCCCGTCTTCAAGATTCGTGTTATGGACGATGCTAGGATTTTCGTGCGGCGGCTCACCATACGATGTCACGTTGTAGCCGCCTAGATACATCTGAGCCGTTTTGTTATATGGCCGCGCCATGGAACTGCCCATCAGTCCGGTCATCAAACGTCCAGGAATATCGTCGCTGGCTTCCACCATGAATCCATCGGGAATACGATACTGCAGTGGAAGCGACGCTCCACTCCAGGTATCTCCGTTATGGCACAGCATGAATTTGTTGCTGTCATGGAGAAGCTCGCGAAAATACAGGAAATCCTCACGCACCAGGTATGTCGCCCATGCGAACCACGCAATTAGCGCCTCCATGTCCGTATCCGGCGGGAGATTGCTGCCTACATCAAACGAGAGTCCGTTCAACTTAACGAGACTTGCAAGCCTGCCCAAATCCATGCCGCTAAAAGCTCGATAGTTTCTCCGGCAGGTTTCGCAGAAGCATATGCCGGAATATCCGAATCCGCTCGGTGCGTCGAAATACACTCCGTCAATATCATGCGCACATAACTCCTTCACCACCTGCCGGATTCCTCTGCGATAGGCATCTCCAGTCAGGCACAGTCTTTGCACTGGGTCACCGTTGTGCACATACACGCCATATGGCTTGCCTTGCGGATCGCGAAGTACCCAGTCGGCATACTCCGGGTGCTTATCGACCCAACCTACTTCCATATGCGGATGCCCGTATCCGATATAGCAATAACAATGAATATCGGCGCGGCGGCATTCTTGCATAACTTCGTTGATCAGATCTCTGCCGTCTAACCCCGGGAACACACGAAATGATTTGCTCGGATAATAAGCCCAGTAACCAATTGGTTGAAACCGCAGTAGGTTGCCACCCAGTTTGACAACGATTTCTAACAGTTTCCGTGCATCGAAGTCCTTGATATTGGGATAGACCGGAGGAGAATAGCCGTCAAAATAAACACCGCGAGCCGTATGCAGCCACTCCGGAGCGCGGTATTCCTCGCTCCCGCTTCCTGCTGAAAGCACTGGCAACTTCGCAAATTGCTCCATGAAATGCGGCTGCGCCCATGCTCCTACTCCTGCCGCCAACCCTTGTTCGAGAAACTGTCTCCGATGCATTCCCTGTCCCTTTTGTGCGACTCGACTTAGGAGCGTTGGCCTTCCGCTTCGATCTTGAACGTCCAGGCAAACTCGCATGGACGATGGCTTGCGTCCTGCAGGTTATCCGGTATCGCTACACGAATACGATCGTCTGAGCCCTGTGTCCACTCCAGTGGTTCCGGATATCCCAACATGAATACTGCACTTCCCGATCGCGGTTTTACTTTGCCGAGCATCAGCGTCTTGCCTTGCCACTCTGTTGTGATGGCATATACGAATCGCTTGTCTTTCGTTCGTGTAAAGCGAATCGTCTCCCCTTCGCTCCACAACGCGCCTTCCCTGGCGCGCGTGGCATAGATGGCCTCGCTATTGATTTTGAGCCAACGGCCCACCGCACGAAGCTGCCTATATGCTTCTGGATGAAATTCCCCATTGCCGTCAGGCCCGATCCCGACCATAAAGTTGCCGCCCTTCGCAACGATGTCAACCAGATTCTGCACGATCCAGCGGCTCCCTTTATATTGCGCGGCATCCGGGTCATAAGAAAAAGACCTGCCCAACGGATAAATCACGAACCAGGGGACGTCCGTATTCTCTTTACTGCCCGGCACAAAACCTTCTGGAGTGTAGTAGTCTCCGTAGTTCCCGATCCCGCGGGCACGGAACATCACATCGGGCTGAATTGTGCGCAAGTACATGATCGTCTCACGCAACTGCGGCCATACCGCCGGACCAAGCCACTGATCCAGGCCAATCATATCAATCTTGCCGTAGTTGCTTAGCAGCTCGGCAAGCTGCGCTCGATGGCGCGCCATCATCCTCATCAACTCAACTGAAGACGGCTCAGGCGCCACGGTAAAGTGGTTTCCGCTCTTTATCCGTTCTCTGAGGTTATCAGTGTCCGCGGTCATTGACGCCGCGGTCTGAAGGGGATGATATGCGTAAGGCCGGAAGTCCGCGTCATACCAATCCGGATGGGAAAAATAAAGGTCGATTTTTAAGCGATGCTTGTGCGCTGCGTCGCAGAGCTCTTTGACCACATCTGTCTTGAACGGCGTCTCCATAATGCTGTAGGCAAGGTCGCATTCTTCGATAGCCGGGCCGCCAGGGGCAGTCCAGTTTACTCGCGATCGTACCCGCGTTCGTGTGTCGAACATGGAAAAGCCTTCATGGTGCTTCGAGGTAAACGAGAACATCTTCGCTCCACTCTCCGCAAAGAACGATACCCACTCGTCAGCATTGAAACCCGACGGGTTCCATGTTTTATAGAGACTGTTGTAAGCTTGCCGCTCCTCGTTCGAAAGGTTGAGGAATGGCCATGATTCATGAAGAAATCCGCGTACGGAATATATTCCCCAGTGCAGTCGAATGCCGAACTTCATGTCCAGGAAATCTTCGTAAGCACGTTCTGACGCCCAGTGATATTCAGGGACTGGCGTGTTCTCGACATAAGATTTCACCTGTTTGTAGTGAACATCCGATACGGGAAGCGTGTGCGTAAACGTGCGAGGTGCGTCTTGAAGAACATGCGGCGCAGAAAGGATTGTTGCAGTCCCTGCAATCAGGAATTCCCGACGGTCCATTTCATAGTGATATATCATTATTTGCGGCACATGCAAGAACATTTTTGAGTGACCGGATAGCTGAGACAAAATCCTTCTGGATCTTGCGCCGCGCCACCTGCGGTTCAACGAGATAAATATGAACAGGAAAGGCTTACGGCGTCGATTGCATTACTGTGCTCCAGGCTTTCTCCGGCAGGCGCGGGAGATGCAACACGGACCGATCGGGAATTGAGATTTATGCCCGGGGTGATGAACATTGATATATCAATATGATAGATTTAGTCTATCGGGCGAGTGATGAACAGCTGAGCAGTCCTCGATCGGGGCGCAAACATCTTGGGTCAGATTGGCAGTTGGTCAGGCCGTCTTATGGCTGCGGCTTTGCTGGCTATGTCGGCCAGCCCTGAATAAAGCGATGCGATTCGCATGGAAGGCTTCATGAATCTGGAAGAGAGAACAGATAAAAGCTCCGGCAAAATTGCGCTCATCGGTCTCGATTGGGGTACGTCGTCGCTGCGAACCTATTTAATGGAGTGCGGCGGAGAAGTATTAGCCGAACGGAAGCTTCCGCTTGGAATCATGCACCTGGATTTTTCGGGCACGGAGAAAGACAAGAGACTGGCATTCGATTCTGCGCTAAAAGAAGCCTGCGGTGATTGGCTAATTTCTTCCCCAACCATCCCGGTGGTTGCTTGCGGGATGGTTGGCAGCGCACAGGGATGGCATGAAGTCCCGTACCTGGACACGCCTGTTCGTCTCGATCAACTGAGCCGGCATCTCACTCCGATACTGACTGAAGACGGGCGTGTGGTTTTCGTCGTTCCGGGCCTGAAGCAGACCACGGAGCCTGTAAACGTGATGCGTGGTGAGGAAACGCAGCTTGCCGGTTGTATGGCTGGCATGTTGCCTATGGATAAAGACTCAACTGTCTTAATCGGCCTGCCAGGCACTCATTCCAAATGGGTGACCCTCAAGACAGAATGCGTTCAGCATTGTGAAACATTCATGACCGGCGAAGTCTTTGAAGCACTATGTAAGCACACAATTCTGGGCCGCACTATGCAATCTGGAGGAGAAGAAGAACCCGCAGCCTTTGACTTTGGCGTACAGACTGCTGTTCGACACTCCGCACGAGGCGGTGTATTGTCCACCATCTTCACTTCGCGGTCGCTCGGCCTGATGGGCGTGCTTTCTGCCAGGGAGCAGCCGGCATATCTATCCGGCCTCCTCATCGGAGAGGAAATCGCAGCAGTTCTGCGCACCCACGGCGAACAACTGAACTCAACGTCCATCCGGCCGGAGTTGCTCCTTTTGGTTGGAGACCAGAGGCTTTGTCTTCAATACCAACGCGCAATTCAACTCGTGAGCGGCGAAGAGGCAACGGTCGTTGCTGATGCTTCTTCACGCGGGCTCTGGAGAATCGCGGCCCAGGCCAACCTGATTTCGCCGGTCCTCACTCAGAAAGGTGCAAAGTGCTAAGAGATGCTCTCCGGATGTGCGGCCTAGTCGGAATTCTTCGTGGACTTCCTCCCGAAGAAGCCGTGGCCACCGCTACGATCCTCTACGACGTAGGATTTCGCACTCTTGAAGTGCCGCTGAATTCGCCCAGTCCGCTTATCAGTATAAGGAGTATCAGAGACGCGTTGCCGAAAGACTGCCGCGTTGGCGCAGGGACTGTGTTTCGCCCTGTCCAGATCGAAGATGTAAACGGCGCAGGCGGAGAATTCATCGTAATGCCCCACTGTGATCCAACCGTGATTCAGGCTTCACTGCTTGCGGACTTGGAAGTCATTCCGGGTGTGGCTACACCTTCTGAGGCATTCGCGGCATACTCCGTGGGAGCGACTTTGCTGAAGGTATTTCCTGCCGCCGATATCGGTGCTTCTGCCATGAAAGCCTGGCTGGCAGTTCTTCCAGACGACATTTCATTGGTGCCTGTTGGCGGAATTACCGCTGCAAATATGAGCGCCTATTATGCCGGCCGCGTGATTGGATTCGGACTTGGCACAGCGCTCTATGCGCCTTCCATGACAAGGAATGAGATTCGACAGAGAGGACAGGACTTTGTTGCAGCCTGGCAAGCACTAACAGGCCATTTTCCAAAGGACACGCAATGAAGATCACAAAACTCACGACTTTCCCAGCCCCCCCCCGATGGCTTTTTCTCAAAGTGGAAACCGATGAAGGCATCACAGGATGGGGGGAACCAATTCTCGAGGGACGCGCCGGGAGTGTTGCCGCCATGGTCGGTGAACTTTCGACTTACATAATTGGAAAAGATCCTCGAAACATCGAAGACATATGGATTGTCTTATACCGTGGCGGTTTCTATCGCGGTGGGGGAGTTCATATGAGCGCGCTCGCCGGCATCGACCAGGCGCTGTGGGACATCAAAGGCAAAGCGCTTGGCGTTCCCGTACATGAACTGCTTGGTGGCCAAGTTCGACAAAGAATACAGGTCTATTCCTGGATCGGCGGTGACCGCCCCTCCGATGTGGCAGTTGCCGCTCAAGCTGCGGTAAACGCAGGATTCAACGCAGTAAAAATGAATGCGACTGAGGAACTGCAATACGTTGATTCATTCGCAAAAGTGGATACTGTCCTGGCCAACGTAGCTGAATGTCGGCGCATCATGGGGCCGCATCGGGGCATTGCAGTTGATTTCCACGGACGTGTGCATCGACCCATGGCCAAAGTCTTATTGAAAGAATTGGAACCATTCAAGCTAATGTTTGTGGAGGAACCTGTACTAAGCGAGCATTACGAAGCACTAAGAAGTCTTGCATCCACTTCCAGCACGCCAATTTCGCTAGGAGAAAGACTATATTCCCGCTGGGATTTCAAAGAGATTCTGCATTCCGGACTTGTGGACATCATCCAGCCCGACGTCTCTCACGCAGGAGGCATTTCGGAGGTGCGGAAAATCGCCACGATGGCGGAAGCGTATGACGTGGCAGTAGCTCTCCACTGCCCGCTTGGTCCAATCGCATTGGCAGCTTGCCTGCAAGTGGACGCTGTTTCTTATAACGCCTTTATCCAAGAGCAGAGTCTTGGCATTCACTACAATCGTGAGAATGACTTGTTGGACTATCTTGTAGACAGCTCCGTCTTTTCCTATTCCGACGGCTTCGTTACGATCCCGACGGGGCCTGGTTTAGGAATCGAAATTGACGAGGAATACCTTCAAAAGCACTCCAACGCAAACGCCCGATGGCAAAACCCGGTCTGGCGTCACACAGACGGAAGCTTTGCCGAATGGTAGAAGCCCGGTCTTGAGGGATCCCGCGTACTCTTCGTCGCGCTATGCATCGCGCTCGCGCGACAGTTTGGCAGGAGCGGGCCCATCAAACGCGCCACCGCTCTGCCAGTACCCGGATCTCCTTCATTGAGTAGAAGATTTCGCCGTTCAGGAACTCATCTCTCAGCTTCGAGTTGAAGCTCTCACAGTAGCCGTTCTCCCAGGGGGAGCCCGGTTCGATATAAGCCGTCTTCGCTCCTGTGGCAGCGAGCCACTTGCACAGATCCTTCGCTACGAACTCAGGGCCATTGTCGGAGCGAAGATGCTCCGGCACTTCCTTGGTCACCATCACATCGGCCAGCGCCTCGATCATCTTCGCTGAACTCCACCTGCGTTCCAACCGGATCATCAGGCACTCCCGGCTCTGTTCGTCGATCAGATTTCAGTATCCGCACCGTCCGGCCCTCGTGCGCCCTGGCACTCACGAGGTCATAGGACCATACATGGTTGGCGTGCTTAGGATGCAACCGTCCATGCGAACCGTCATTCAACCACAACCGTCCACGCGGCTTCTGTTTCTGTGGAACCTTCGGCCCTTCGCGACGCCAGATGCCGGGGCCCCCACAGACAGGTCTAAGTCTGTGGGGTAGAGCTCAGCGTTCTCCTGCTCAAGCTCTTTCAGCCGCTTGGCCTGGTCCACCTGCAGACCGCCGTACTCCTTCCGCCAGCGATAAAACGTCTGCTCGGTGATGCCTGTCTCCCGGCATACCACCGTGTGCTGAAGTGAAACGTGTGCTCGCCAAATTACAGCGTTATCCTTTATACGTGGCAACTACCTATACTGACTACACAAAGCCCACCAACAACGAGTTCGAAGAAGACGGGGAACTGTCCTGACACCCACCGGAACGGGCATTTTGCCACCTGATGGAGTTTTGGCAAACCACTGGTCGTAGGTGAAGACCGTCGGCACTCCGTTCAGGTACGTTCTGAACCACGTTGCTCTGCAATACGCAGGATACGCAGAAGATTATTCGGATAGGTCTCAGGGACAAGAGCGAATCGCACGGCTGATCGCCGCATCGTCAATATGCTTACGGGAATTGCGTGCGCTCAGAGACCGGAATCTCTACCGCCGCAACCACACGCTGTCGAGTTCGCTTAGCCTCTTTTTTGACTCTAGGAACGATTCCTCTGGAATCCCCTCGTACGGAGAAAGGAGTTTGAGCGGCATGGGGAATCCTGAGAGGCGCGCAAGAGCCTTATCATACGCGCCGTCCATGCGATTATGTGCCACTAAAGGCGCAATCACTTTGTCGACGTTTTCCAGGTATTTCATCTGAAAGTGGAACAACTGGCTGAAGTCCTTGCTGCGACCAAGATCGAAGAGCTTTTTCGAAGCTTGCGGGAACAATGCGGCAAACGAACTGAGGAGCGAGCACTCGCCATACGCACAGCACACCGGAAATGTAACTTCACTCAGAAAGTGCTGCAGTTCCGGCACCCAGCGCAACAACCCGATTGCGTGCGCAAGGTCGGGGCTAGTGTTCTTGGTGGCAACAAGATTTGGAACCTCGTCGACGATCCGCCGGTAGTCCTCCGCCTTCACTAGGCGCTTGCTGCGCAGCAGATTGTAGTGAAGAAAACGAGACTCCGGAAATGACAGGCAGACATCCTTGAAAAAACGCAGCAGTTCTGTGTCGTTCAATGCTCCCCAGCACGGCAAGGCGATCTGAAAATCACGATAACCGATCTTTGCGGCGATTTCGATGCGCTCACAAACAAGTGCGGTCGAAAGGCCGATAACCCCAATCTGGGGAAATGGCGTCTTCCCTTGTGTCTCTTCAAAAAATACTTCTGCAATGCGCTGGAAATCGTCTCCGCCAACGGCGTACCCTTCTCCAGCGGTACCGAAAATGTAAAGGTTCGCAATACCAAGTACGATCAAATGGCGCACGTGCTGGCGGAACAGGTCTTCGTCAAATTCATTTTTTTCGTTCCACGGAATTTCGCATGTCACCAGCATAGATTGCGGAAAACGCATTACATCACCTCAGTCGGTAAATTGAAAAGCGTAGAGTTCTGCATCCTGCAGCGTGAATTTGATTCGCACAGGAATATGAGGAAGTGGCTTGGCGAAAACGACCTTCTGATGCAATGAGTCGCTTGTGATGTTGGCGGCGTCCGGGCCCGAGAAACCGGGAATTGGATCGCCAGCGGCATTCAGCAGCTCAACCTTCAAATGCCCGCGCGCTGCATCCGCGTTTACTTCAAGCGAATTGCCTTCAAAGGTCAACATGCGCGTAACCAGCGTGCCGGAGCGGTGCGCAACCGCATGCGCCGCGACCCATCCATCCAGACGCAGAGAGGCGAATCCTATGCAAGAGACACGCCACAATCCATCCCGAGTCTTGTCGCTCCACGACAAATCGTCCAAATGATGGCGCAGGTTCCATCCCGAGTAATACACGCGGATCTCGTCGTCTAGCACCACGGGCGCAGAGGGCCACATGGTCAGGTCATCCCAGCTTTGAAAGCGCCCAAGCGGCAGCCATGCCGCACGATTATTGGCTCTGAGCCAGTGCACCCCGTCGCGGCTCACCACCAGTTCCATGTCTACCGTCTGCTCACGGCCCACCGGGTCCGGCTGGCGAAAATCGAGCAGATTATTGTCCATGTGCAAAACGGAAAGCAGGCCGACATAGACATCTTCGTAAGGAATGGCGTGCAGCCAGTAGAACTCCGTGCCGGGAGGATCGTGCGCGTCCGACTCAATGATCGGTTCGATCGGCGTCCAGTGAACCGCGTCCGCGCTGAATGAAACGCCGATTCTCCGCTTCTGTTCGCGTACCAACACATCCTGACGCTCGCCATGCGGGCGGAAGTAACCGATGTAGCGCTGCGAGCGCTCGTCCCATCCCAGCCATGAGTGTGTGTCGCCGGTGTGATTCAGCACCGGATTCGCGCTTGAGTTGGTCCAGTGCAAGCCATCGGGTGAAAAAGCCACTCCCACGCCGACTCCGCCACTGTTCTCCACGGTAAAAATGCGCTTGTAGCGGCGAGCGGGATCCATGTCGTGAGTGTCGTAAATAACAACACCCGGATCTCCGTTCATCAGATTGTTAGCTGTGGAGCCATTGAATTTGCGAATGTTCAACGACGGGCGCGTCCAGTGAATACCATCCTTCGACTCGGCATAGGCCGGATACTGATCGTCGGCGTTGCCTTCCATCGAGGTGTACCACATGCGAAATAGTTTGCGGCTTCGGTCGTAGAGCACGGTATCCGGAATCATGCCGTGTCCTTCATCGGAATCCGAATCCGGGCAAAAACATGGATTATCCGGGCTGCGCTTCGGCTCGGTAACGGTTAACTCTACCCCGTCAGTCTTCGCAATAATGTATCTGTCGATAAACAACTGCTTGTGATGGCCAATCGCCACCGGCTCGACAACTCGCATTTCGGCCTCGAGCGGGTCAGTCTTCGGAATTGGCTTTGCAGTGTTCGCCTGCCCGCAGACCGTGCAAACATTCCCGAAGAGAACTGCGCTGGCAGCTCCCGCTGCGCATGCTCGAAAAACTCGCTTCATGATTCCTCCCTGGGTCAATAACCAGCAAACGTGCGGTAATTCTGGTGCCCTGACCGAGCCTTCGCCCACCGAGCATCGCGGCAGGCGCCTCAAGCATGGCTGCCTTTGCTCTTCTCCATGCGCATGGCCAAAAGTAAACCCAGCGTGGCACAACCAATTGTCAGCGCAAAACTGCTATGAAAGCCGAAGCGCTCGGCCAGTGCGCCGTGGATGGCTGGCGCTATAAACGCGGCAGAGCTTGAAAGCGACAGAATCGATATGTTGCGCACGCCGTCTCTTGGGTCCGAGTGCAACAGAACATAGTTCGGCAAATAGACTCCGCCCAGTAGCGTGGCGCCGATAAAGGCGAAGCACAGCAGGTAGAGCGGACCCGGCACAGCCCATGCCCATGCTGCGCCGGCGGCAAGTGCAGCCAGCACTCCAATCACCGGGCTGCGCATGCCAAACCGGACAGCCAACCAACCCAGCACAAAACCGCCAATTGCCTTTCCTCCAAATTGAATGGCCAGCATTGTCCCCGAGTAGTCGCTCGGCATGGCTCCCAGGTTCGTCCTTGCAAACAACGCCATATTGCCGCTGACCAACCGGCCGCCGGTCCACAGCAGAGCGACAACGAACGCGAGAAGGAGCTGACGTGTCTGAATGAAGTCCCTTACGCCCTCGCGAAAAAATCCCAAAAGCGATGTGCGTGGTTTGTCTTCGAGCGGCGGCATGCGATAAAGCAAGCTGATTACTGTTAGGCCGGCGATGCAGACGCCTGCAAGCAAATACACACATGCGAAATCGAACGGTTTGCGAAGCCATGGGAAACCCGGATGGAAAATATACTGGACACCGAGCGAGCCGACGATGGCCAAAATCGGGCTGAATGTGTATGTATGCCGAAGAGCGTCTGCCCTTCCTGCCACCGTGGTTCCGCGCGCGAGACATTGCAATGTGAACATATCAGAAACCGAATTCAGCAAACCCTGCCCGAAGCCTTGCCCTACTACCATCGCAATCTTCCACTGCGGAGAAATTGGCATAACAAGAAAGACGGCGACGGCGATGAGTGAAACTGCCATCAAACCGTTGCACCAGACCACCGTTGTTCGGTCGTGACGATGCGGCACAAGCCAGGACACAAAGAGCGGAGCTATTAGTCCCAGGGAGTACGCGGCAGCCGGCAGATTGGCAACTGTCGGCCCCGCACCCAGCCAGTCGCAGAGCGTGGTCTGAAAGACCCCGAGATACATGATCGGCCCCGCCAGAAAAATCAGGCAGTAGCTCCAGAAATAGACACGGCCGTTGCGCCGATTCAGCCATTCCTGCCGGACCGGATCGAGATCTACGGAGAGCAAGCTCTCCGCAGACTGATCGCGACTCAGAACAACACCTTGAGTGCCAACTGTACCTGACGTCCTGTATTGACGGTACCGGAGACTTGTCCGAATGCCGCATCTCCAAAGTAGTTGTCCGGAGCATCGAATTGCTGCCGGTTGGCGAGATTGAAGAACTCTCCGCGGAACTGAAGGTGAAGCGTGTCCCTGATGGGAAACGTGCGCGCCACCGACATGTCGACATTGTTCACACCGTCGAGACGGACAATATTCCTTCGCGAATTGCCGTACACATAGGGCGCAGGCGAAGAAAAGATAGCCGTATTAAACCAATGGTCAATCTTCCGCTCGCTGCCCGACAGATTCGGGTTACCTGGAGCGATATCCGCATAGGTCGCCGAACGGTCACCACGATTCAGCGTATCGGCAGCGTTGTAAATGGTGATGGGTAGACCGGTGCGCGCCGAATAGATTACGCCGAGCTGCCAGTCGCCAAGACCAAGCTTGACCGACCGGGCCCAGTCGCCAGGAACCGGGATCGAATACACGCCGCTGGCCACGAACATCTTACGGATATCTACGTTGTTGTTCGAGTATTCCTTACTCAGATCATCGTAACGCTGATTCCAGTTGTCGTACTCGTCGCCATTTTCGGTATCCGTTGTACCCAGTCCGTGCCCCCATGTAAATGAAGCCAGATAGCTCAATCCCTTCCATGGATGCTGTTCGATCTTCGCGGTCATGCCGTTGTAGTTGGACGCGGAGTCGTCCTTCTGAACAATCACGCTGCCGAACTGCGGGTAAGGACGTCGCGCCTGAGGATCACCCGGGCCTGGATCCGGGAAGTTGCTCGGATTGTCGACCATGAAGTGGTCAGCCTTCCAGCCCACATAGGTGACCGCCGCGGACAATGTTGGCGTAAGTTCGCGCTCAAGCACCAGACTGCGCTGCTGCATGACGCCTGTCTGTTCCTTTTGCGTGTAGGCCTTAAAGCCAACCGGCAACGACAACGGCGCGCCGAGAGGCGCAACATCCAGGGTGATAGGCAGAAAGTTTGCCGAGTCTGTCTCGTCTGGGCTATCAGTCACGGTTGTGTTGGCATAGAATGGCGGAGACTGCGAGTTGTTGTACGCCACGTTCAACAAACCCGGATCGAAGAACAGTCCGAAACCGCCACGCAGCACAGTTTTATTGTCCGAGCCGATACGATAGGCAAACCCTACGCGCGGCGCAACGTTGTTTTTGCTGCCCTGAAAGAGTTGATTGCTGCTGGACCGCGCGATATTCCATGCACAACAATTTTCCGTAAGGGGCGCGTTATGCGGATAGTAAAGCGTGCCGGTCGAGAAGTCGAAGTAGGAGGATGCATCTCCGTTCGACGTCACTGGAGGCTGGAACAGATCGTAACGAACCCCGAGATTGAGCGTCAGGCTCTTTGACACCGTCCAATCATCCTGTGTGAATGCATGGTAGAAGGCAAAGCGCGGACGAAATTCCCCCGCGTTCGCATTCACGTTCAAACCGCCAATGGACTCCGCGATGCCAAGCATGAAATCGGCCAGCCCGCGGCCCTGCAATGAATTCGCTGGATCGCCAACCTGGCGTGTGTAGTCGCCCGTAAAGGTGCGCCCGCCTCCGCCCAGGTTGTAGAAGCCAGTATTCATCTGGACTCTTTCCGCATCAAAGCCGAATTTCAATGTGTGCCCGTGCGTAAGCAGCGTGAATGTGTCCGCAAGATGATAGGAGCTATACGGGAAGTACCTTTGATACGAGGTCTGGCCTCCCCCGCTTGACGCTGCATTGAACGCTGTGAATCCGGTAATCGAAATTGGCGGTGCGCCAGGCGCATCGGAGTCGAACCCGAATTGCTGATTAAAATCGGGATTCTCATTCGACGGCCCGTTGAATGAGTGCCAGTAAGCGCCACCCGCCTTCAACTCATTGAGTGCGTTCGCGCTGAAGACGTGCGTGTAATTCAGAACTGTGTTCTTGCCTTCCGTATTGGTTTCCGAATCCCCATAGCTGCTCAACAAGCCGGGACTGCTGGCGCTGTTGCTGGATTGACTGTAGCGGAAAAATATCTTGTCGCTTGCGCTGAATTGCTGATCGATGCGAACCAGATATTGATCCGCGTCAGTGGGGTTCGCATAGAGCAGGCGGTAATTGTTGGCCGCAAGTCCAGGCGCTGCCGTTGAAGCCACATTCGGCTCTGGATAGAGTGCGAGAATTTTGGCCGATACCGAATTCACCATTCCCGAAGGAAGCTGATTGCCGACGTACGCAACACGCTCGCCGCCCTCGACATCGTAAGGATCGAACAGTTCGCCGGCGGGCACACTCTCAGAAAAATCGCCCGAGCGCATGGCATCGGTTGGTACGGTTGAGAACAGAGTGTGCTGACCGCTGATGCGCGTCCCCTCGTAATTGAACATGAAGAACGTGCGGTTGCGCCCGTTATAGACACCCGGTATCCAAACCGGTCCCGCAACAAAGCCGCCGAACTGATTGCGGCGCAAGTACGGCTTGGCTGAGTCAAAGTAACTGCGTGCATCCAGCGCGTCGTTGCGCAGAAAGTCCCATGCGCCGCCGTGAAATAGATTCGTGCCGCTCTTAGTGACCACGCTGATGATGCCGCCGGAATTCGTTCCGAACTCAGCCGACATCGTCTTGTCCTGCACCTTGAATTCCTGAATCACATCGATCGACGGCTTGACAGCTACATGGTGCTGGAACAACTCTGTGTTCTCTTCGCCATCGAGCAAATAACCGGTCGACTCGGGGTTCGACCCCTCCATGGACGGCGCACCCGAAGGCGTGCCCGGAGGACCGGGGTTCGCCCCGGGAACCAACTGGACAAGCTGCGTGAAGTCACGCCCGTTCAGAGGCAGTTCGGTGATCGAGCGGTTCGACACAATCTGCCCCACCTCCGATGTATCGGTGTCCAGCATCACTTCCTGCGAGCTCACACTGACCGTCTCGCTGACCTGCCCAAGTTGCAGATGAAAATCGGCGCGCGCCGTTTGCTCAACGCCCACCTTCAGATGGCGGATCACTGCGGTTTTGAAGCCAGGCGCGGTCACCGTTACGTCATAGATGCCGACCGGTACCAGTGCAACCGTGTAGCTTCCGGCAGCGTTCGTAACAGTGGAACGCTCTTGATTCGTCGCGGTGTTGACGATCTTGACTGAAGCAGTCGTGATCACAGCTGCGGACTGGTCCGTGACGGTTCCCACGACATTGCCCAAGGATGTTTGCGCGCGCAAAACCGCATTGCCAAATAAGACAAAGGGAATGATTGCGATGAGTATCGAAACTCGGATAGACCTTAGCAGGTGACTCATGGCGACCTCTTCTCGGGATTCAGGATGAAACTTAAATTGTGAAATTGAGCTGCGTGGGGAACCGACGCCGCCTGGATCCCGTGACCGCTTCGTCACGAATCAGAACGATGCGTTGGCTGCTTGAATTTCATGTAAACACTGTGACGGTACGTTGAAATCCCCTCATCCACTCCGATGGACAGTGCAAAGGCGTTTCGTTGACCCAGCTCAAGGTGCCGTGCTGAACTGAACATGTTCATGATCAGCAGACGCGCATTTCTTTCTCGAAGCGCAATGACCGCCGCGGCACTGGCTGCGCCACCGGCGCGCGCCGCACAGTCTTTTTCGAATATCATCGACGCCCACGCGCACGTTGGCGCAATGTCTCCAATGGGCGTACGCGATGTCTCCTTCGATCGCTTTCTGGAAGCGGCGGACCAGTGCGGCATCTCCAGGATGTGCATCTCCTCCATCGGCTCAACCATGTATGACGCCGACGAAGGCAATCGCTTCACGCGGGAACTGGCGCAAAAGCATCCTGACCGGCTCATTCCCTTCGCCTCTGTTCCCTACGCGCAACTCGGGCAAAAAGGCCTTGATGCGATTGAACGTGCAGTCGAATCCTGGGGATTTCGTGGAATTGGGGAGATCATGACGGATCACAGCGACCCGCTTGACCACCCTTACTGGGTCGCTGTGCTGGAAAAAGCCGCGCAGTACAAAATTCCGGTTTTGGTGCATGCAAATTCGGGTCCTTGCGCACGTGCGGCGCAGCAGGTACCGGAGGCTACGATCCTGCTCGCACACATCGGCACCGGTCTTGGCGAGTTTCAAGCGGAATGGGTCGATGCCATTCTGATGGCCAAATCGCATCCCAACGTCTACCTCGAAATATGTACATCTATTCTCGCCGACGGCATGATTGAAGACGCCGTCAGCGCTGTTGGGGCCGGGCGTGTCATCTTCGGAACCGACTCGCCCCTGCTGGACCCCTCGGTGCAGCTGGCCAAAATCACATCCGCAGAAATCCCCGAAGACGACAAGATCCGCATTCTCAGTACAAACATGCACCGCATCCTCAATCTGTGAAAGACACTCGATGATCGATTTTTATGGCTTTTACGGACCATGGCCGTATTGGAACTCGCCGCATACCGCTCCCTCGCGCATGTTGCAACTGATGGCGAAAAACGGCATCGAGCAGGCAGTCATCTGTCATACCGGCGCAATCTTCGATGATTGGGATAAGGCCAACAACGAGGCCCTTGCAGCCGCGCAGGCTGACCATCGCCTCATTCCCTTCGTATGCCTCAATCCTGTCATCTCCGGCGAGCAAATGGTTGCAGTCATGAAAACCTACAAGCAGCGCGGATGTCGCGGAATCCGGCTCTACCCGCAGCATCACCACTATCGCCTGAGTGAGCCTGTTGCGGAAACCATGCTCGCGACCGCGGAACAGCTTGGCCTGCCTGTTGTGCTCTCCGTCCGGATCATCATGCAGTGGGGCCTGCCGACGCTCGACACCGGAGAAATATCGGCGGCGGTTAGGAAGTTTCCCAAAGTACAGTTCGTGCTCTCCGGCACAAACTATGGCGAATCGCGCTGGCTCTACGAGCTGATGGATTCCGCGCCGAATGTAAGCGCGGAGATTTCAGCCATGGAGGGTTTCCGTGCCGTACAGGAAGTCGTAGCACGATTTGGTGCAAAGCGTATTCTCTTTGGCGCCGGTACGCCGCTGCAGTATCCCGCGTGCAATGTGGCCAAAATGAATGTCACCCAGCTAAGCGCCGATGATCGCGAAGCCATTGCGTCGGGCAATGCACGCAGGCTGATGGGCCTCCTCTGAGGCATCGCGCGCCCTGGCCACGCCCTTACTGCATATTTTTTCCGGGTGCGGCAAGCGGGTCGTAGTGCTCCATCACCCGGCGCATCTCCCATGCGTGCTCGTGGAGCAGCTTCTGCCATTGCTCCCTTTCGCCTTCGCCATAGTTGTAAAAACTCTGCTCTGCAGAATCCCCCATCCTTGCGGCAAAGTTCGCTGGAACCTGATCCACATTGCTCAACGTCGGCAGGACGGGTGTCATTGCACGCGCATAGAGTTCCACCCCACCGGTAATATCGATCCACCGAAACGGCCCGCACAGTGTGGCCCACAAGCCGACTGCGTTGCGAAATGCGCGATCAATCGTTTCCACATCGCCTACGCCCAGCTCCAGCAGATGTGCCGCCTCGCGATACAGCGCGTAACCCAGCCGATTGACAATAAAGCCCGGTAGATCGTTTTTGACCAGGCAGGGCTGCTTGCCGGCCTGCGTGCCCAACCCCAGCGCAGCCTCCACAGCCCAGTCCGCACTCTGTTCACCGCGGATCACCTCCAGGAATCGCGTTGCATAAGCAGGCTCGGCCCAATGCATGCCGACAAACCGCTCAGGATTTTTGCGCTCTCTCTGCAATCCAGTGATCGGCAACGCGGACGTGTTGCTTGCGATCACGGTCTTCGGATCGACCAGTCCCTCGACGGCGTCGAACAGCAACTCTTTTACGGCGGCGCTCTCAACCACGCTCTCGATAAGAAACTCGCACCCTGCAAATTCATCAAGCGAGGCCGCAATAGAAAGCAGCTTCGTTCCATCCTGATTCGGCTGCAGGTGGCTGCATCCCTGGGCCTTCATCTCTTCCAAAGCATGGGCAGCAAAACGCCGCGTCTCCTCCGCGGCTGTCGGGTTTGTGTCGAAAGCAATGACCTTTCTTCCTGATCCAAGAAGTGCGGCCACAATGCCGCGGCCCAGCCTGCCCAGACCTATCACACCAATCGGGCTCAGCTTCGTCGCGCTCTCCCTCTCCTCATCGCTCAATGAATTTCCACCTGACTGAAGCTGCGGAGCGAAGACTGCAGACCGCCAACAAGCGCCCCGTGATCCCCGCCCGCCACAATCATGCGCGCTCCCATGTCGATCGCTGCCTGCGCCTTTTCAGGAGTCGCGGTCGGGATACCCCACCACTTTCCATGCTTCCGCGCAGCTTCGGCCACGCGCTCTGCCGCGCGTTGTAGCAGCGGATGACCGAATTCCAGCGGGACGCCGTAGCTGAGTGAGAGATCTGCCGGTCCAACAAAAAACAGGTCGAAACCCGGCACCGCGGCAATCTCTTCTATCGATTCCACCGCTTCTTTGTCCTCGATTTGAAACGCAAGAAACACTTCCTCGTTGGCGTGCTTCAGATATTCCTTCGTATCCGCAAGGCCGAAGTCCGCATCCGCGCCGGAGCCATCAAGTCCTCGCTTGCCGAGCGGATAGAATCGCGACCACTCCACCCACTGACGCGCTTCTTCGGCACATCTAATATGCGGAATCATCAGGCCATTGGCGCCGAACTCAAGCGCCTGCATGGCACTGTGGTATCCGTTCTTGCGAATCCGCACCATCAGATCGATGCCTGTCGCGCGGCAGGCCAGTGAGACGGGATCGATCACATGGTCTCCAAAAGCGCGGTGCTCCAAGTCAAACCAGATCACGTCGTACCCGATCTTTCCCACAACCTCCGCAATCCAAGGGTCGGTCACTCGGCTGATGCCTGCAGTCTTTACAAACTCTCCTGCACGCAGCTTCCGCAGTACTCTGCTTCCGGTCATTTGCTCACTACCCTTTCCTGATTTTTGCCCTGGCGGGATTGAGCCGCACACCTCGGGCATCGGCGTCCGAATGTTTTACTGATCGGGACTGTTAGCCCTGTTCCAGAGAAATACAGCCGCGCTTAGCTGCTTGGAGTGCGCCTTCGCCAGTTCGTAAGCCTCTCGCATGCGCTGAAACGGAAACCGGTGCGAAATAATCGGCGCAAGATTCATCGTGCCTGAAGCCAGGCAATTCAGAACAAACTCCAGATCGCGGCGCACATTGAATCGAATCTCAGACGGCGGACAATCGGTGAACGGTAGATAGCCGGCGCCGGCAATCGTAAGCTGCTTGCCGTAGAGCCACTGCATATCCAGTGGATTAAACGGTACAGCCTCCTGAGCGCGCCCGGGGAACCCGAGTACTGCAATGCGGCCGCCCATTCGTGCCATCTCCACTGAATCGCGATAGGCTTGCCATGGGTTCGCCGTCAGCACCACCACATCGGCGCCTCGCCCATCAAAAACTCTCGCGGGATCGAATTTTCCGCTCAGGTGCACTTCGTGTGCGCCCAGCTGCCGCGCAAGCTCCGCACGCCGCTCGTCGTTGGCTATGGCCGCCACACGCGCGCCCATAGCGCGCGCAATCGCCAACGTGCACAGGCCGATTACTCCAAGCCCCACCACGGCCACATCCTCGCCCGTCTCATAGTGCACGCGGCGCATTCCCGCAACGCCAAGGTGCGTAAGATACGCAAGAGAAGCCTGCTCCAGATCGACGCCGGCGGGAATTGAAACCAGCAAATCGCTCTGCGAAGCCGTATAAAACGAGCAGTGGCTACGCATGCTGAACACATGGTCTCCGGGCCGGAGCCGCCCCTCGCCCCCGTTCACCAGTTCCACCACGCCTACATTCGAGTAGCCAACTCCGCGCGGATAATCCGGCGCGCCCGGCACCTCGGTTGATCGCCCTTCATAGTTGCCCAGATCAGTGCCTGTCGAAAATCCGCTGACCACGGTCCTCACCAGCGCGTCGCCCGGCTTCAGCACGGATGGGTCAAACAGCTCTTCCTCAATGCGTAAATCGCCCGCCCCATACAGCATCGCTTTGTGTATTGCCAGCATTGGCATCAGCATAGCAAGCGCCAAGTCACTTCGGCCCGCCAGTATCCTCAACCCTGCTAGATCTGTCCACACGGTTGGAACCGCGGCCTTTCATCGCGCCCCTGCATGGCGTCACCGTCTTATGCTGTTGATGAGGCCTATGGAATTTCTTTTTACCAGTCAGAACTTCCCTTTCAGTAAAGCCGTCATCCACTCCGGCCGCACGCTTGAAACCGTGCTCACCGGCATTCCCTCCGGCTCGGAAAAGCCCGTTGCCGGTGGCGTTGTCGCCGAACTGGAGGAGATATTTCGCCAGTTGGACGAAGTTTTGGCTGCTGCGGGAATCGGCAAAGCCGCCGTCGTCTCCGTGCGCCTCTATCTTCAGGATGTCGTGCGCGACATTGCCCCGGTCAATCAGGCCTACCATTCCTACTTCGGCTCTCACCCGCCGAATCGCCGCGCCTATGGCGTCAATTTGCAGGCCAGCATGCTAATTGAAGCTGCCTTTGTCGCCGAACTCGGCGAACTGGTGAAAGCACACGAATGAAAACGCAGCAATTGGGACGAACCAATCTTGTGACTTCGCAGGTCGGCCTTGGAGCCGTCGAACTAGGCCTCGACTACGGCATCAAATCGGGCGGCGGTCACAGAAAGCCCGGCGAGAGCGAAGCCATTCACCTGCTGCATGAAGCGCTCGACCTCGGCATCAGCTTCATCGATACCGCAAGAATGTATGGCACCAGCGAAGAGGTCATCGGTAAAGCGCTTTCCGGCCGAAGGACCGCATTCACCCTTGCTACCAAGGTTGCCCCGTTACCCGCCAAGACCACTTCCTCCAATGCCATTAGTGAGCATATTGATCAATCGGTCGCTGCCAGCCTGCGCACGCTCCGCACTGACCACATCGACCTGCTGATGCTGCACAGCCTTCGCGCGGCGCAACTGCCATACCTCGAATCCCTCGCTGCTGCCATGCGCGTCTGGCAGCGCGCCGGTTACGTGCGTTGCATCGGCGCATCAGTCTATGCGGATGCCGCGCAGCAGGCACTGCAGAGCGGTTTCTTTGATTGTCTGCAAATCGCACACAACGCTCTCGACCGCGAGGCGGAGCAGTCGATCCTGCCAATTGCAGGAGAGATGGGAACCGGCATTGTCATACGTTCCGTCATGCTCAAAGGAGTGCTGACCGAGCGTTATCGCAGCCTTCCCGATGCAATGTCGCCACTGCGCGATGCCGTCGGCGCGCTGGACGAGCTTGCACGTGCAGCCGGCATTGCGTTGCCGGAGCTGGCGCTTCGCTACGCGCTGCACACTGAAGCCGTCGTCTTGACCGGCACGGCGCACAGCCATGAACTGCGCGAAACTGTTCGCTGCGCATCTCAGGGGCCGTTGGATCCTGCATTGATGACTGCAATTCGCCAGGTCTCCATCTCCAATCGCGCCCTGCTTAATCCCGATCAATGGACCTGGACGGAAATTGCCTGACATTGGCACGACCTTGTTCGCTTCGTATGAAAGGATGGACGCAGTGCCGAGCACGCCTCTGACAATCGACGAACTCGAAACTCCTGCTCTGACCGTGGACATGGACATCGTCGAGGCGAATGCATCTCGAATGGCATCCTATGCCCAGGCGCATGGTCTGCGCGTTCGCCCCCATACCAAAACGCACAAAATTCCCGCACTGGCAAAACTGCAGCTTGCCTCGGGCTGCACAGGCATCACTGTAGCCAAAGCCGGAGAAGCCGAGGTGATGCACGGAGCGGGACTCCACGACATTCTTGTCGCTTACCCCATCGTGGGCGACAGCAAACTCGAACGCCTCGCCCACCTGTCGCGCGAGGCGCGCATTGCCATCGCTGTCGACAGCGACTCTGCTCTCGATGCCATGGCAGCCGCGGCCCAGGCAGCCGGAACCGTTCTCAGCATTCTTGTCGAAATCGACGTGGGTATGCGGCGTTGCGGAGTCGGCTCCAGCGCCGAGGCTGTCCGCCTCGCACAACGAATCGATTCAACCGCAGGTATTCGCTTCGCTGGCATTCAGCTCTATCCCGGACACATTTGGGCGCCGCCAGGCGAGCAGTCTGAACCCCTGCGCCGCGTCTCCGAACAGCTGGGAGAGACGCTGGACGCTCTCGCTCAACATGGTCTGCATGCGGAAACCGTCAGCGGCGGCAGCACGCCAACCGCGATGCAAAGCCACCTTGTCGCCGGGCTTACCGAGATTCGTCCCGGTACGTATCTGTTCAACGACAGAAACACCATCGGCGTCGGCGCCTGCACATTGGCCGATTGCGCGCTGCGCGTCATCGCCACGGTCGTTAGCGTCGCGGTTCCCGGACGCGCCATTGTCGACGCGGGTTCGAAGACTTTTTCGAGCGATCGCTGGATCTCCGGCGATGGCGGCTTCGGTCTCATTGCCGAACGGCCCGAACTGCTCATTGAAAGCATGTCGGAGGAGCACGGACATCTCAAGCTCTCGGCAGAAGACGAGCCTCTGCGCATCGGCGAGCGGCTCAGTATCGTCCCCAACCATGTCTGCGCGTGCGTAAATCTGCACAACCGCATCTGGTATCACCGCAAAGGCATCATCGAAGGTTTTTGGACCGTGGAAGGAAGAGGCCGTGTCGCCTAAGGAACATTCACCGCTCATCATCGACGCACATCTCGATCTTTCCTGGAATGCGCTCGGTTGGAATCGCAATCTCGAACAGGCCGTCGCGGAAATTCGCCGCTCCGAGGCTGACATGCAGGGCAAGGCGCGCGGACGCAACACCGTATCGTTACCGGAGATGCGCAGCGGCCGCATCGGCATCTGTCTCGCCACGGTTCTCGCGCGCTGCAATCCCGCCGGCCGCTCTTCCATCGATTTCCGCACGCAGGAGGCGGCATGCGCAACCGCGCGCGGTCAGCTTGCCTACTATCGCCTCCTTGAGGAGCGCGGACTGTGCCGCATACTCCGCTCCTGGAGCGATCTGCAGGCCGCCTGTGCCGCGTGGCACCAGGGTCGGTACGACGAGCCGCTAGGATTCATTCTCAGCATGGAAGGCGCCGATCCGATCGTTTCCGTCGGGCAGGCCGAAGAATGGTATCGCGACGGCCTGCGCGCCGTCGGTCTCGCGCACTACGGCCCCAGCGCCTACGCGCACGGAACCGGCTGCGAAGGACCGCTGACCGCGCGCGGCAGAGAGTTGCTGCCCGTTCTCGAGGAGTTGGGAGTCATCCTCGATCTCACGCATCTTGCCGACGAATCGTTCTGGGAAGCGCTTGAACTCTTTCGGGGAACCGTCATAGCCAGCCACAACAACTGCCGCGCTCTCGTACCTGCGCAGCGTCAGTTTTCCGACGATCAGATACGCGCCATCATCGAGCGCGGCGGCGTAATCGGAGCTGCCTTCGATGCATGGATGCTCGTGCCTGGCTGGGGTGCGGACAATCCGCAATCTCCGTTGGTCAGCCTTGAGTCGGTTGCCGAACATATCGATCACATCTGCCAGCTCTCCGGCAATTGCAGTCACATCGCCATCGGCAGCGACCTCGACGGCGGCTTCGGCACGGAGCAGGGCCCGCACGATCTCGATACAATCGCCGACCTGCAGGCAATGGGACCCGTCCTCTCGCGGCGCGGGTACACCGAGGCCGATCTTGCAGCCATCTTCCACGGCAACTGGATGCGGATCTTTGAGGTCGCCTGGGCAGGCAGCCAGTCATAAGCGCAGAGTTCCCGAGCCTTCTCTTGTGGTCCAGCGCCGCTCGGAGACTGTTCAGCAGGCGATGCTTTTGAGAGCCTCGGGGGCAATGCTCTTCGGAATTGCATCAATCACATCCCGGCTCATCATCTTCGCGGTCAGCAGCAGTTCGCTGGAAAGGCGCGGTATCTCTTCAGCAGGAAGCTCATGCACCGCGCCCGATATGCTGATCGCCGCCATCGGTCGGCCGTCCAGGCCCAGAATCGGCGCGCCCATACAACGAATTCCCAGCTCGTCCTCCTCGTTGTCGATTGCGTAGCCCGTCTTGAGAACCTGGTTCAGTTCTTCGTAAAGCCGTTTGCGTGTGCAGATCGTGTTCTCGTTGCGGCGCGCCAGCCCATGCTTTCCTAAAATCAGCTCCACTTCTTCTGAGGGAAGATATGCCAGCACCGCCTTTCCCAGGCCCGTACAGTGCATATCCATCCTCTTGCCGATCCAACTGGCCAGCTGTGCTCCGCGCGCGCTCTCGAACTTCGCCACCAGCACAATCTCTGTACGGTCGAAGATCGCCAGATGCGCAGTCAGTTTGGTACGCAGGCGCAGACCCGCCAGATAAGACGCGCAGCGCTGCCGCACGCCCAAACTACCCAGCGCCTGATTGGCGACGCTGTAGAGCTTGATCCCCAGTTGATAGCGTCCGCTGCGCGCATTGCGATGCACGTAACCGCAGCGCTCCAGCGTAACAAGCAGATAGTGCGCCGAGCTCTTCGCCACTTCGGCCTGGCTCACCAGATCGGCCAGCGTCAGACCGGACGGATACATCGAAAGCAGGTCCAGTATGCGCAGCGCATTGAACAGAGCCGGTGCTGTTCTGGTCTTTATAGCTGACATGACCTCACCTCCTGAATGCTACAAATAAAGTGAATCGGCCGCACTAAGTACGACTCGCCTCAATCGGTCTCAAAGGCCCAGATGAAAGCGAATGCAATCTTCAGCCGACATCTCGCTTTGCCCGCGAAGATAATCGATGATTAGGTCGTGCTCGTGCGCGATGGTTTCGCCGCTGCGCACTGTGTCTCCGTGCACCTTCTCGAGCGAACCGTAGGCAAAGTACGGACTCAGCAGTGTCTGTAGTGTCGCGGCAAGACGGCTGTTCCCTGCTCTCTCCCAGATGAGGCTGTGGAAACGGATGTCGGCCTGTGTACAGGCCGGAGAATTGCCTTTAATAAACTCGCTCGCGATCGCGTTGCGTAGCTCGCGCAGCAGAGCTAGATCTCCGTCGGTAATTTCCGCCTTGGCCGCCACAAGCGCGGTCGCCTCCAGAGGCACCCTCACCCGGTGGATCTCGGCCACGTCGGCGGCTGTCAGTTGCACAACCGAGAATCCTCGGTTCGGCTGATGTGAGACCAGCCCCTCCTGCACCAGTAGCAACAGGGCCTCGCGCACCGGACCGCGGCTAACCTCCATCTCCGCCGCGATCGACACATCCGACAGTGTTTGGCCCGGCTCAAAGCGCCGGCTGTACAGCGCTTGGCGAATCACTTCCACCACGCTGTCGCGAACAGCCACGCTTTTGACCACTGGAAGTTGATGCATGGTTGTTTAACAGTGCATTAAATTCTGGCAACTGTCAACTGTTAACAATTTACAAACTGTAGGGCATACCTCCTTACGTCTCCTGCGATTTGGAAAACCTTCAGGAAGTTCCTGCGCGGAACTGGCTGATTTATAAGACCACTGCACACAAAAAATGCAGCGGCCGACATTGGCCGGCCGCCGCATTCGCTTCGTTGACTCTATGCTCTTAGCCCGAGAATCCCCAGAGTATCCCGCTCGAACATCTTCTCCATCGCATCCATATTCAGGCGCGGCAGATTGGTCCCTTCCACCATCGTATTCAACTCCCGCATACCGGCGATACTTGCATCGACTGTCGTAAACGGATAGTCGCTGCCGAAAAGAATCTTCTCCCAGACTCCATACTCCTGCGCCAGCATGAGCGAGTGGTACAGCTGAAACGGCCGATAGTGAAGCGCGGAACAATCCGTGTACACATGCGCATGCTTGCGGGTCACAGCAATCGCCTCTCCCTCATACGGATGGCCGATATGCGCCATAATGATCCGCACCTCGGGAAAGCGAATCGCAACTTCGTCCAGGTGGCGCGGCAAAGTGTGCTCCAGCGGCGCCTGATCGATGAATGTGGTGCCTGTGTGCAGCAACACGGGAAGATGGTGCTTGGTCGCATAACTCCACAGGTCGTCGAGCGGCTTGTCGCAGGGTCGAAAACCAGCGTACATCGGCATCAGCTTGATACCCTTCATGCCAAGGTCTTCATGTCCCTCGCGCATCTCCTCCTGCCAGCCGGGCTGCGTCGGATCCAGTGATAGAAACGGCGTCAGATGCTCCGGGCGCTGCTTCGCATAGGCCGCCACCTCATGATCCGGAACCCACAGCCCGGCCAGACGCGCTTTCCCGCCGAACACGATGGTGTGCCTAGCCTGCGTAGCCGTCGAGCTGTATTCCTCCCATCGAACCGTCAGATCGACCTCCACTCCGTTGCGGGCGCGGCGCGCCTGCTCCACGAAACCATCGGAAAAATGATCGGTATAGCGAAAAAAATGACTATGTACATCGACGACCATGCACCGCTCTCCTTTTCTGGCATGACACGCAGTTACTTTCTAAAGTACGCGCATCGCTTGTCCTTCTTCCCCTCGATCGCAAGCGCTGCCAACGCGGTGTCCACGTGATTGGATAACTTCGCGCGCCTGTCACCGCAAGCCAATCTCTGGCGTGTACCCTGATTTCTATGCCCAACACCCAGTCCGAAACCAGTTACCCAGTTTCCGCAGGCATACTTCGTCAAAATCAGAAATACATTCCCGGTGGAGTGATCTCCGTCAATCGCAACGTGAAGCCGGAGATCGTCTTCACCAAAGGCCAGGGCGCATATATCTGGGATGCGGAAGGGAACCGTTACATCGACTATCATGCGGCGTTCGCGCCACATTTTCTTGGGCACAACGATCCTCATGTCAATCAGGCAGTCGCCTCCGCGTTGCTGCAAGGAGCAAGCCTCTTCGGCAGCGGTACAACCCGGCAGGAGGGCCGCCTTGCCGAGTTGATTTGCACGCATATTCGATGGATCGAGCGCGTGCAGTTCCTCAATACCGGCAGTGAGGGCACAAGTCTGGCGATTCGCGTGGCGCGTGCAGCTACGGGACGCGATCATATAGTCGTGATGCAGGGCGGATACAACGGCTGGCACAACGACGTGGCCTGCAATCTCATGACCCCGCTGGCCGAACTGGGGCCGCGCGTCAGTTCCGGCGAATATCGTTTCGCTCCGATCAGCGCCGGCATTCCGCAAGCGCATCGCGAGCTCGTTCACCCGATCAACTTCAACGATCTCGACTCAGTCCGCGCCGTATGCGAGGCGCATCCCATCGCGTGCCTCATCACCGAACCGATTCTGCAGAATATCGGCATCGTAAAACCGATGCCCGGCTACCTTGAAGGCCTGCGCAAGCTCGCGGATGAATTCGGTTTTGTGCTGATCTTTGACGAGGTGAAGACCGGCTTTCGACATGCTCTCGGTGGTTACAGCCAAATCGCCGGCGTTCGCCCGGATCTCGCCGTCTATGGCAAAGCCATTGCTAACGGCTTCCCCTTCGCCGCCCTGGGCGGCAGGCGTGAACTGATGGACCTGGTGATTACGCCCTCACCCGCAAAACGCGTTCTGCTTGCAGGAACCTACAACGCGCATCCGGTTCCCACTGCGGCAGCCATTGCCACCATCGAGCGGCTCCTCGAAAACGAAGGGGCCGTTTACAGGCATGTCGAGTCCCTCGGTCAAATAATCGAGGACGGCATCGTGCGCATTGCGCAGCAACTCGGGATCGCTCTCACAGTGGCTCGCCAAGGCTCCGCTTTTTGCATCTACTTCATGGACCACGAGCCGATCGACTGGCACGACCTGGCTTCCAGCCACGACTTCTCGTTCGACGCGCAGCTGCGCGCTTCTCTGGTTGAGCGCGGCATCTACTTCTTTCCGCTTCCAGTCAAGCAATGCTCTATCTCCGCGGCCCACACGGAAGACGACATCTTGAAAACGCTCCTACATCTGAAGGAATCGCTCGTCCTCGCGGCTAAATCAGCCATTCGCTCCTGACAGGAGACGCCCTCTGGCAAAGAAGGGGATTGTTTCGAGGCCCGCAGATCAACGGCGATGAGGATAGGGCACGCCCATTCTGTGGACTGTACGACATACTTCGCCTCAGTAAGATCGACTAAAAAGAGCCTGTTTTTCAAGGCGCGAATCATTTTTGCAGAGCACAACCGTGGGTACACCAAATGCAGTGCGGCAAAAGATGATGCGTCATTCGGACATCCGAACGACGATGAATATCTACGGCGACGTTGTCACGGACGAAATGACCACGGCAAGTGCCAAGGTCGCTCAGATTGCTTTTCGGGGAATTGGAGCGCAGACAGAGCGCAGAAGGGGCTAATTTGAACAAAGATTGGCTCCTCAGGTAGGACTCGAACCTACAACCCTTCGGTTAACAGCCGAATGCTCTGCCATTGAGCTACTGAGGAGTGTCTGGCGCTAGATTGTCCTTTATTAAGTTAGCAGACCCGCCGCGCAGCGTCAAAACCCTGACTGTACTCGATTTCTGCCCCATTCCCATCCGTTTTCCCGCATCCGGAACCTTCCCGGCGCTAGGATAGAAATAGTCCCAAAAGGAGGCGTTATGTCCCGCATTTCCCGCCTTGACCGCAACGATGTCACTCCCGATCTGGCCGCGCTCTTTGACAAGATCTATGCCCAGCGCGGCAATGTACCCAATATGTTCCGCGTCATGGCTCACCGGCCGGAGATTTTCTCCACCATGCAGGCGCATTTCGCCGCCGTTCTCAATACCGGCACTGTCTCCACCAAGCTCAAGGAACTCATCATCGTCCGCACCAGCCAGGTGAATGAAACGCCCTACTGCCTTGCCAGTCACACCATCCTGGCACGCAATCTCGGCTGGAGCGACGAGCAGCTTGAGCAGCTCGCCGACTGGCCAAATCGTGGTGACTTCACCGCTGCGGAAAAGGCCGCTCTTCGCCTGGCAGAAACCGTCACCGTCGATCCGCATACCCTCAGCGACGAACAATTCGACGAACTGAGAAGCCATTACAGCGAAGGCGAAGTTGTGGAACTGCTCTGCGCCATCGGCCTCTTTAATTACTTCAACCGCTTCAACAATGCGCTCCGTATGGAGCCCACCAAACCAGGCGAAGGTGGTTGTTCTGCGCCGGCTGAAGAAGCGGAAAAGGTTGCAAACTAATCAACCAGAGACATCAGACCGTAGGCCAAACTAAACATCATGCTGTGTAGGAACAAATCTCAAGGAGACGTTTGTCTTTCATGAATCTCACCATCCCCACCGGAGACTTTCACGCTTATCTCTTCGACTGCGACGGCACCATCGTCGACTCTATGCCTCTGCACTACATCGCGTGGAAGACCGCGCTGGCCGAGTGGAACTGCCCCTTTCCCGAGCCCATCTTTTATTCGTGGGGTGGGCGTCCTGTGCGCGAAATCATCAAATCGCTCAATGCCGAACACGGTCTCGCTATGCCTGTCGATGAACTCGCCGCCCGCAAGGAAGATCTCTATCATCAGCAGCTTCCTCATCTTCAGGCCATCCCGGAAGTCGTCGAACATATTCATCTGCAGCACGGTCGCATTCCGCTTGCAGTCTCCTCCGGTAGCCGCCGCAACTCCGTCATCAACTCTCTCACCACGGTCGGCTTGCTTGACCGCTTCGAAACTCTGGTCTGCGCCGAGGACTACATGCACGGCAAGCCCGCGCCAGACTGCTTTCTGCTCGCCGCCGAGCGTCTCGGCGTTGCACCTGAGCACTGCCTTGTTTTCGAAGACACGGACATGGGCATTGAAGCCGCCATTGCCGCGGGCATGGCATGGGTACGTGTGCCACAGCCAAATGAACGCGAGACGGGAACCAAAGCAAGCGCGCCTGCGTAATCTTTTGCAGGCACGCCCACTTCCCTGCCGGAGAAATCATGCAATCTGCTGATCCTCGCGCGACTGATTCCCCGCGTTCCCGCACAGACCTGTTTGTTCTCATTGCGCTTGCCGCCGTCTTCGCACTCATCCACATCGCCACCAATGGCCGTTACGGTTTCCACCGCGACGAATGGCAGTTTCTCTCCGAAGCTCGCCACCTCGACTGGGGCTTCGTTCCCTTTCCGCCTTTCGATCCATTTCTCGAGCACATCGGTCTCTCGCTCTTCGGCCTTTCGCTCGTTGGCCTGCGCATGTTCTCCGTCATCGCGCAGTTCATCGCACTCATCGTTTCCAGCCTCATGGCGAAAGAACTCGGCGGCAATCGCTGGGCGCAGGCCGTCACGCTCATCTGCGTGGGGCTTTCACCGCTGCCGCTCTTCCATGCAACCGAGTTTCAATACTCCAGCTTCGATTTTCTCTGGTGGGTTCTTGCCGCATATTTCATCATCTGCCTGCTCAAGTCTGAGAATCAGCGCTGGTGGATCGCCATTGGCATCACGCTCGGCCTCGGCATGCAAACCAAGTACTCCATTGCTTTCTTTATCGCAGGTATCCTTGCCGGGCTCCTCTTTACCTCAGCCCGCCGCTCGCTTGCATCGGGATGGTTTTATGCCGGCCTCGCAGTTGGTTTCCTCATCTTTCTTCCTAATCTGCTCTGGCTCATACATCACGACTTCATCAGCTACACCTTTCTGCAGCACATCCACAAACGCGACGTGGCGATAGGTCGTGGCGCCAATTTTCTGCGCAATCAACTCTACATGAATGTCAATGCGGCGGCGGCCCCCTTGGTTATTGCCGGCCTCATCGCCTTCTTCCGCTCTGCGCGCTATCGCATGTTCGCATGGGTGTACGTCGTAACCCTCGCCCTCTTCTTCTTCGGCAAAGGGCGTTACTATTACACCGCTCCGCTTTATCCCATGCTGCTCGCCATGGGCGCGGTTGTCTGCGAGCAGTGGCTCGCCAGCATCAAAGCCTGGCAGAGTCGCACTATTCAGACTGCGCTCTACGTGGGCGTCGCCATTTGCGGAGCCTATGCCGCTGCCATCATTATTCCCTTTGCCTCATCCGGTCCGCTGCGCAATTTCGCACTCAATCGCAATGGAGACCTTCGCGAAGAATTTGGCTGGCACGAACTCGTTCGTACCGTCGCCCACATTCGCGACACACTCACCCCCGAGCAGCAAGCACATCTCGGCATCACGGTAGCAAACTATGGCGAAGCCGGTTCGCTTGAATTGCTCGGCCCCTCTTACCATCTGCCGCCGCCTATTAGCACTACCAACACCGCATGGCTACGCGGTTACCCCACTTCACAGCCCACTACGCTCATTGTCGTCGGATTATCAAGAGAAGAAGCAGATTCCATTTTCACCGGTTGCCGCTGGGCCGGACATAACGGCAATACAGAGGGCATCCACAACGAAGAGAGCGACGACCACCCGGACATCTTCCTCTGTGGTCCGCCGCGCGAACCATGGCCTGTGCTCTGGAAGAAACACCGTAACTTCGGATGATCTTAATCAGTTGGTCAGTACAACAGCACAGCCACACGATACGCGCTGAAGTCGCCCTGTACCCCTTGCGCCGGACAACTGCCAACTGCAGCCATCGTGTATTGTCCGCTCAACAGCCGCTTACGTAACGCATCGGGCAGCTCATCCAGCGAACCACTCTGCCAGCGCATCACAAACATCGCCTGACGTCCTCCGTGCGATGTTGGCATACCGCTGTTCGTCATGCATGCTGCGCGCGCCGCTGCCTCTCCGTGATAAATGGAGATCCCACTCACGCGAATCAGATCCTCCACCCGTCTTTCAATCTCCGTGCGCGAAAGTTGCTGCACTGCTTGCGAGTAGTCCGCCGTCGCATACAACACTCCGCGGGCCCGCACCACGGCAATGCCCACGCGATTCACTTCCGGATTCAATAAATTCGAACGATGTCCTGGCGAGTGCATCCACTCGTCGTGAATCTCCGAGGGCGACGGCCCGACCGCCACATTCTCTTCAATCAGGCTGAAATGTGCCCCGGCCTGCCCCGCGCGGTCGGACAGACCCGCTTCTCCACCGTATCGATGCGCAATTGGCCCTTCCTGCGCCATCAACAGCGTGTGCCGTCGCGCAGCCTCGGCCAGTTGCGGATCCCAGCGCAGCGGCCCGGCGCCATTTTGCGCACGCGCACGATTCGCCAGCGCCATCAATTGTTCGCCGCCCCCTGGCACCAGCTGCGCATCCACATGCTGTGCAAGTACCGTGCTCGGAGCCACCACAAACGCGGCCAACATCGCAACCACACATACAACAATCTTCTTCGCCATCCCTTGCATACTCGCTTAGACACAGCTTACGTCAGACTGTCGCGTTATTCTTTCTCTGTCAATGATTACCTCCGCACAGGCTAATCTCATATGGCTGCGCCGTCAGCCGCTTGCCGTGATAGGCGTTTTCCTCCTCTCGGCTTTCATTCTCTCCGGCATCTTTGCGCCTTGGCTCGCGCCTGACAACCCCTCCGCCATCGATCTCACCCATCGCCTTCAGGGTCCATCGCGCGCGCATCTCGCCGGTACCGACGAGCTCGGCCGCGACACATTCTCACGTATCGTCTATGGGGCACGCCTCTCGCTCACCATCTCAGTGAGTGTTGTTGTAATCTCGCTCGCTCTCGGCATCTCCATCGGAGGCTTCGCAGGCTACTGGGGTGGATGGATTGACACCGCGCTCACCACCTTTGCGATGAACACATTCCTCGCGCTTCCTGGCATTCTTCTCGCCATTGCATTTGCCGCATTTCTGGGCCCAGGATTTACCAATTTGATTCTCGCGCTCGCCATCGGCGGATGGGCCGGATACGCGCGTCTCGTGCGAGCGCAGGTCATGGCCGTACGCGACCGTGAATATGTTGATGCCGCACGCGCACTCGGAGCCGGCGGCCTACGCATCTTCTTCCGCCACATCCTGCCCAACATTGTGCAACCCGTTCTCGTGCAGGCCGCAATCGGTATGGCGGGTGTCATTCTTGCGGAAGCCACGCTCTCTTTCCTCGGCCTCGGTGTTCCCGCACCAGCGCCAAGTTGGGGAGCCATGCTCAATGACGCTCGTCTCCATCTCTTCGATTCGCCGCACCTCGTACTCTTCCCGGCCATCGCCGTCGCCAGTTCCGTACTCGGCTTCAACCTCCTCGGTGACGCCCTTCGCGATCGCCTTGACCCACGTGTACGCATGCAATTGGGATTATGATGGGCACATGCAACTCCTACACAAAGGTGATTGCGAACATTGCCACCAGCACTTTAGCTACTCGCTATGGAATGCACAGCTTGGTGAGTGTTCCTATGCGTACTGCGACACTTGTGGCATGGTTGCAACCATCGACTACCATGACCCCCGCATGGCATTGCTGCCTCCCACTGACCTTCTGAATCAGGAAATGGATGCGTCCTGGGAGCCGTATCTTGCCCCGTGCGCGTGTGGCGGGAACTTTCGCCGCGGCGCTTCTCCTCGATGCCCGCTCTGCAGTCAGCCTCTTTCGGCTGAAAAAGCGGCGCTGTATATCGAGGCAATGCATGCTCACATCGCCAAAAATTGGCAATGGCAGGGCAACTGGAGCGATGAATACTTCATCGCGATGGATGATCCTCAGAATCCCGGAGCATCCCTTCTGGTTGCCAATCCGTTTCCAGTTTCTCAAACCAGAAAATCCAAAAGCTTCTGGGCCTCGCTCTTCTCGTCCCGTTAACCATGTTGATCGGTGTCGTCAGCGATACACATGGCCTGCTTCGGCCTGAGGTCGCGCCTGCACTAGCTGGCGTCGAACAGATTCTTCATCTTGGCGACGTGGGCAATGATGCGATCCTCGACGAGCTTGCGCGCATTGCGCCCGTCCACGCCGTACGCGGTAACATCGACCGCTCAGGCATTCCTGCCACTCTGCCCGAGACTGAAGTCGTCCTCTTCGAAGATCACTATCTCTACCTTCTGCACGATCTCGGTGCGCTCTCGCTCGATCCCGCCGCAGCCAAATTCGCAGCAGTGCTCTACGGTCACTCTCATCAGCCGCGCATCGAGCACCACAGGAGCGTGCTGTACTTCAACCCCGGCTCGTGCGGGCCGCGCCGCTTTAATCTGCCCATCACCATCGGACTTCTCGAAGTCGCCCCAGAATCCATCCAGGCGCGCATTGTTCCATTACTTGACTAGATTCTCGCATCGAGTATCTGTTCTCCGGCATCCTTTACCTGTGCGCATCACTCTTATCGGCGGCCCTACAGCGCTTCTCGAAATTGACGGGATACGCCTGCTCACCGACCCAACCTTCGATCCTGCCGGCAGCCAAATTTCCTACGGTCTCATCACACTGCGCAAAACAGCTGGCCCGGTGCTACCCCCGCAACAGCTTGAGCCCATAGATGCGGTTCTCTTAAGCCACGATCAGCACGCAGACAATCTCGACAATGGCGGACGCGAATTTCTCTCTCATGCACAGAGTGTCTTTACCACGCCGTCGGGCGCCGAGCGGCTCGGCGGCAATGCGCATAGCCTCAAGCCCTGGCAGTCTGTTGAGTTCTCCTCGCCGCGCAACCACTCTACAATCCGCATCACAGCAACGCCTGCTCGCCATGGCCCTCCAGGCATCGAGTCCATGTCAGGTGAGGTTATTGGATTTGTAATTCAGCCATCAGGCAATCCCACCCGCGCCATCTACGTCACCGGCGACACAGTCTGGTACGAAGGCGTCGTTGAAGTGGCCCAACGCTTCTGCATCGGAGCCGTCGTTCTCTTCGCTGGCGCTGCGCGTGTCCAGGCCCGCGGCCCTTTTCATCTCACCATGAATGCGGAAGACGCCATCGCGACAGCACACTCGTTCCCCAATGCATGCATCTTCCCGGTTCACCATCACGGCTGGGAACACTTTAGCGAAAATCAACAAACCCTTATCGACGCTTTTGCTAAGCAAGGACTCGCACATCGTCTGCAACCGCTCGAGCTTGGAGTGCCAACGCCGCTCTTTAAATAACCGCGCTCAAACCCGCATGCGTGGATTCACCCACCGGTACACCAGATCCGTCAGCAGATTAACCAGTACATATGTCAATCCAATCGACAGCAGGCATCCTTGCACCAGCGCGTAATCGCGATTCGAAATTGCATCCACCACCAGCCGGCCTAGTCCCGGCCAGCTGAAAATCTTCTCTGTCACAATCGCGCCGGCTAGCAACGCTCCAAACTGCAATCCCACCACCGTCACAATCGGCACCAGCGCATTTGGCAACGCATGCCGCAACACAACAGCGGCCTCGCTCAATCCTTTCGACCGCGCCGTGCGAATGTAATCCTGGTTTAGCTCTTCCAGCATTGCCGTGCGCACCATGCGCGTCAAAATCGCCGCCATCGAAACACCCATCGTGATTGACGGCAACACAAGATACCGCCAGTCAATTCCACCGCCGCCTGCGTTTGCTCCCGACACTGGCAGCCATCCCAGCAAAATCGCAAACACCAGAATCAGCACTGGTCCCAACGCGATCCCCGGCACGGAAAGCCCGAACAGGCTCACCACCGAAAGCAACTGGTCCGCCCATCGCCCTCGCCATACCGCCGCAAGCATGCCTGCTGGCAAAGCCAGCGCAAGCGCTACCAGCAACGATGCGAGTGTAAGAGCGAGTGTGTAGGGATAGCGCTGTGCAATCAGGTGCGACACGCTGTCATGCAGGCGAATCGAATTGCCAAGATCGCCATGCAACACGCCGTTCCAATAGCGCAGATACTGCGTATGCAACGGAAGGTCTAGTCCATATTGGTGCCGCAATGCGCCAATATCGGCTGGCGTCGCGCCGTCGCCTAGCATCTGTTGGATTGGATCGCCTGGAACAATGTGGATCAACAGAAACACGAGAGACACCACCAGCCAAACGACCGGAAGTGTGAGCGCTAGTCGACCGAGAATCTGCTTCATGAACCCGCTTCTAACAATAAAGGTTCACATCGCTCGCTCTGAAACAAATCCTGCACTTGAGAGCAAAAGAAGAGGATGTGTGGCGAATTGAATTGTCAATTCGCCACACATCCTCTTCACAGTCTTGGTTGCGCGCGTGCGCCTTCTGCTTAGCGGCGATGCAGGCTGCTGCTGAACAAACGGCTGTAATCGCGCAAGTCCTTTGAAACCGAACCCACCGGAACCGGTGCTTCGCCTCGGCGCTGGAACGGATCGGTAGCTTCTTCGGGAACGCTTACTGTTTCCGTAACCGTAGGCTCGGGCTGGCTCGGGACCTCTGCCTGGGGCGTAATTGGCTGGCTTTGGTTCACCTGAGGTGCAGCCGGCTCCACTACCGCCAAAGGAGCGCTCTGCCCCATCAGCGGTCGCAGCACGTCCACAAGATGCTCAATCTGCTCTTTGCGGAAACGCAGCTGCTCAAACTTCAGCACAAACTCCTTCAGCTCGGAGTTGGCTTCGTCATACGCCACACGATAGGCTTCCTGCCGCATGGCCCGCGCCTGTGGGCTGTAGTAGCCTTTGCCTTCGCGATTGCCACCATTGTCGAAACGCTGTTGGAATACATCGGCAGCCGATTCCCCCGCCACTTGCTCACTTACGGGGTTCTGAACCCCGAAGCTCACAAACGGCTTCAATACATCGACTACTTTTTCGATTTGGTCCTTCCGGGCACTCAGGAGGTCGAACTGGCCGACGATATCCTTCAATTCCCAGTTGGCTTCTTCGAAAGCAACGCGATATGCCTCTTGTCTCATGCTCTCTCCCAGGGGCGTAGTCTAGCACGGAACAAAATGCCCCTTTAGCAATTTCTTAGGTTGAAAGTGCCCATTGGAGAGTTACTTCCATCCTCTCGATCGAGCACCGCTGCGCCATTCACGCGGCTCCTGCCTCTCCGGCAGCTCCGCCTCGCTGGTGACCAATGCGTGGGCCCAGGTGACCGTTGTTCAACGGCTGGCACCTCAACATACACTGCAAAATAAAGCCGGCAACGGATTCTCGGGTCCACTGCCGGCTCTTCAGTCCTTTGGAGGAAGCTGATCCAAACCCAAACGGGTTCCTGCTCAGTCTCTTACCAGCGGGTGATACCGCCGCTGAATGCCTGGTTGAACTCGCGATTGTCGCGAAGAACCGCACGGTGCCGAAGTGCATTCGCAATCCGGCGCTTAATCGGGTCAGAGCTGGCTTCATCGCCCTGGAAAACTTCTTCGGGCTCTCCCTCAGCCATCACCTGCACCGGCTCTTCCGCCTCAACCGCAATCTGCTGGTCGTGGTTCTGCTCTTCCGCCATGGGCGCCTCTGCCATCATCGGAACTTCAACAACAGGCTGGCTTTCCACACGATTCTCTTCCGAACGGGGCCGCGCAAATTCGCGCACATCCGCCACTGGAGCCGACTCATAGCGCTTCTCCATGGCGCGATCAAACTGAGCTGACAGGCCGTCATCCGGGCCCGAAAGCGGTTCAAGCACCGAAATCATGCGCTCAATCTGTTCCTTGCGCACGCGCAGGCTCTCCATTTCGCTCACAATATCGCGAAGTTCACTGCGTGCCTGGTCGCATGCTGCCCGATAGGTTTCTTTCTTCATCACTCCCTCCAGGCCGGAAGAATAACACGAAGGGAACATGCTCAAGTAATACTTTTGTGGAGTACGGATCACTAATTTACGTTACTTTTAGCATATAGTGGCCGGTAACGACGCAAACACAAATAAATTCTCTGAAGTTCGTGCGAAATTCGACCTAACGTGCCTGTGATGTTCTATATGATCAATAGTTTGCCTGCACTATTTTTTGTGCAAATTAAGGTTCGCGATGCCTCTCCGGGCGGTTCTTAGGGCTTTTTCGCCGTCTCCGGTGGATAATCTCGATCCACAGCAGCGCGTAGTTCCTGCACAAGGGTCACATCTGGAGCGTTTAGCCCGTCCTTCTCCGTACGCAACCAAATTTGCGCCCCCGGTTCACCGCCCGGCAGTAGCATCTTCACCTCAAGCAGGTCGTTCGGCGGCCCAACCTCACCTCCGGCGCCAACCGATACACCACCCGGTGTGGTCCCCGAACCTGTTCCAATGGGTCCAGACCGCCCCATTCCTCCGGTGCCCACCACCCCCCTCATCGAGGCAACTCTGCCCTTGCGCACAATAAAAACCAGATCCGCATCCTGCCGCTCCACAGTCAATATGTACCGATTCCACTTCTGCAGAGCCTTCCGCACATTCGCAATAGCCTGACGGTCCTCAGGGATCACATTAGGATTGAACTCGTCCCCGTCCATGGCTTCCACATAGACATACCGCGCCGTCCCCAGCGCTGCTGGCACCGCATGCTTCTTCTTGTCCTTCGCATGACAGGGAATTACAACAACCGCCAGAGCAATCGCAGGCACAATATACTTCCATTGCTTCACGGCTCACCTCCCATGCCTTCCCTCCCCATCTAGACGGAAGCGCTCCAATCTTGGTCCTTTTGCAGCCATCATGCAACTGTGTTTCTGGATCAGCTCAATCGCTCTCTGCTGGTCCGGACTCCGCCGTCTCTTCGCCGTCTTCAGAGCTCGTATGGACACCCTCTATAGGTTCGACCCGGATTTTGCTGATTCGTCGTCCATCCATTTCCAGTACCGTCAGCCTCCTGCCGTCGTATTCCACGCTCTCACCACGCTCGGGAATATGGCCCAGTTGTACAAGCATGAATCCTGCCAGCGTCTCCACACCGCCTTCACGCGGCAAGTCCCATTGCGTCTGCGTCTCCAGATCGCGCAGGTTCACGCCTCCATCCATTACCAGCACGCCGGACTCAGTCGACAGCAGCGGCCTCGCGGGATCGTCAAACTCGTCCTCGATCTCGCCGGTCAACTGCTCAATCGCGTCCTCCGCCGTCACCAGGCCCACAGTTGACCCAAACTCGTCCACCACAATCGCCATATGCCGCCGTCGCTGCTGAAACTCCTTCAGCAGATCCAGAGCTGTCTTCGTCTCCGGCACCACCAGCACGTCACGCATCACCTGCGACAGCCGCAACTCCACAAATCCCGGGGCATTGTGTGATTGCCCTCGCGCCACGCGCGGCCTGAAGTACATCAGCCGGGACAAATCCTTTGAATACACCACGCCCACAATGTGCTCGGGACCGCGTGTGTAGTCGTACACCGGCACCCGTGAATGCATGTGCTCGATCACCTGTGCGCTCGCCTCTTCCACCGGCATATTCGAAGGCAACGAAAAAATCTTCTGCCGAGGCGTCATAATCTCGCGCACCGGCACATCGTCCAGTTCCAGCGTGCGATGCACCAGCGTCTCCTGCAGCTTGGGCAGCACACCCATCCTTCGCGCCGCGGTGGCAATCAGCTTCAGCTCTTCGGGTGAATGCACCGCGGAACGATCCGTTAGTGGTGTATCGAAGCCTCGCAGCACCAGTGCCGCTGAATTCCGCAGAAATCGTACTGCCGGCCGCGCCACCGTCATAAACAGCAGCATCGGCGGAGCCACAGCAACCGCAATGGCTTCTGGCCGCCGCAGCGTTAGTGCCTTGGGCACCAGTTCGCCGATCAGAACTTCCACATAGGTAATCAGCGAGAATCCAAGCACCACCGCTGCAATCGCCGATACATGTGCATAGACCTGGGCATGCTGCGTCAGAGCCGGTATTGCTTTGAACCAACCCAGAAACATACCTGCTGCCAATGGCTCACCCAACCAGCCCAGCGCCAGTGAGCACAGCGTCACGCCCAGTTGCACCGCAGGCAAAAAGTCGTCCAATTGAAGCTGCAAACGCCGCACCGCGCGCGATCCGGGAACACCCGTAGCGATCATCTGCTGAATACGAGTGTCGCGCACGCTCACCAGAGCGAACTCTGCTGCAACAAAAAAGCCGTTCGCCAGAATCAGCAGCGCCACCGCGACAATTTCAAGCAGGGCAAGTCCGTGCATCTCGCTGTGAGCATAGCATTCGGCGCCCTCATCCATGCGTCATTGCCTGCCACGATCCCCTCGCCAATTCCCTCCTCTAAAATCTCTGCTCCCCGCGGAACCGTTCTCCTCCTGGTTGCGTATCTCACACGGACAACACTTTTCTGCTGCCGTTTGCGGCCGTCCCCACGTCTCATCTGTGGTGTTCTTTCCGCCGGCACGCAGAATCGGTAACAAGAGCACGGCTCTTCTCAATCGCCTTGGGGGTTTTGTGGCACGCTCGCGCAAGAGCAAAAGGTTTTGGATCTGGACGGGCATCGTTGCCCTGCTTTTCATCGTCATTGTGGCAACAGCGCTTGCTCGTCTGGTCAAAGGCACGCGCATCGACCCCAACCGCATCGCGCAGGTCAAGCGGGGAGACGTGGCCCGTTCCGTCATCGCCACAGGCAAAATCCAGCCCATTACCAAGGTCGAGGTCAAATCCAAGGCATCGGGCATCGTTGAGAAGCTTTACGCCGACATCAACAACCGCGTAAAGAAGGGCCAGGCCCTCGCCCAGCTGGACCAGCAGGAAATCCTTGCCCAGGTCGACGCACAGAAAGCTCAACTCGCGGCGGCTGAGGCTAATGTCTCCACCTTTCAAGCCAATATCGAGCAGGACAAGGTCAACGCTGCTGCGCCCGATCTTCCCATGTATAAGATCACCGTCGACCGTTACAAGAAAATGCTCGCCGACGGCATCGTCAGCCAGCAGGCCTACGACGATGCAAACAAGGACTACCTCGCCGCTCTCACCCGCAGTGAATCGGCCAAAGCTCAGGTCCTCGTGGACACCGCCAAGCTCAAACAGGCGCGCGCTCAGGTCCAGCAGAGCAAGGCCAGCCTTGCGCAGCTTCAGGAGCAGCTCAGCTACACCACCATCGTTGCCCCCATGGATGGCGTCATCCTTTCGCGCGACGTGGAAATCGGCGACGCCGTAAGTTCCATCCTCGTCCTCGGCTCCACGGCAACGCTCATCATGACCGAAGGCGACACCTCGCAGGTTTACGTTGACGGCAAGGTCGACGAAGCCGACATCGCGCATGTCTACATGAATCAGCCCGCGCGCATCAAGGTCGAGAGCTTCCGCAACCGCACCTTTTACGGCAAAGTCACAAAAATCTCCCCCATGGGCGTGGAGAAAGACAACGTTACTACCTTTGAAGTCCGTGTCTCCATCAACAACCCCGGCGGCGAACTCAAAGCCAACATGACCGCCAACGCAGAAATTCTCCTCGACGAGCACAAGAATGTGCTTACCGTGCCGGAGAACGCAGTCACCTACAACAACAAAAAGGAAGCATTCGTTGATGTGCCCGACCCAAAACAAAAAGATGGTGTCCGCCGCATCCCCGTCCAGGTCGGACTCTCGAATGGTTCAGTAACGGAAATCGTCAGCGGCCTCAAGGAAGGCCAGGACGTCGTTCTGCAACAGTGAAACGTTTGCTCACGAAGCCGACTTTCGTGAGTGGAAACCTCGGACTGTTCGGCCTCGCACAGTTTTGTCCGATTCCGGACAGCCCGTCATGAACCCGTAACGAAGCAAAGTCGCGAGGTAGTTGATTGTGCAGGGCTTAGGTAATCCACAAAGAGAATGCGATTTGGCCCTGCAAGTGCTACACAGAGTAGCGCTGATACATGTTCCGTCATCAACCTCACCCCAACGCATCACTTTGAAGAGGAACGCTATGAGAAAGTTTGCACTCGCACTACTGGCCGTTGCCGCGCTTGCCCTTCCCGCACTCGGCTCTGAGGCCACGTTTCAACGCAACCTCTCGGTCAATGGCCGCGTCGATCTTTCCGTGGGCACCGGCTCAGGTAATGTACACATCACCCGCGGCTCCGGCAACCAGGTTCACATCTTCGGCAAAGTCCACTCCTCCTGGGGATCCAATGAGGATCGCGTCCGCGAAATTGCTGCCAATCCGCCCATCGAGCAGACCGGCAACATCATCCGCATCGGCCGCCAGCACCAGAACTATCACAACATCAGCATCGATTATGAAATTCAGGCCCCCGCCGATTCTTTCCTCGAAGCCAGCTCCGGCTCGGGAGATATCAAGGATGAAGGCGTAGGCTCCAACGCCAAGCTCTCCACCGGTTCGGGTAATATCCATGCAACCGGACTGACCGATGGCTTCGTCGCCAACACCGGCTCCGGTGACATCTATATCGATGGCACAGGTTCGGGTGATTTCAAGGCCCAGACCGGCTCAGGCAACATCGAGCTGCGCGGCATCAATGGAGGTCTGCGCGCGGGCACTGGTTCGGGCGACATCAAAATCACCGGTAACCCCACCAGCAATTGGAAGCTTGAAACCGGTTCGGGCAATATCGAGTTCTGGTCAGGTACTTCCAGCTTCACGCTCGACGCATCCACTGGCTCCGGCACTGTACATACCGAACGCGAAATGCTCATGAACGGTTCCGTAAGCCGCCACCATGTCACCGGCAAAGTCAATGGTGGTGGTCCCACCGTGCGCATTGAAACCGGCTCCGGCGACGTGCGCATCCACTAATTGAAAACGGCCCGTGCTCTGCGGGCCGTCCACAAGTTTGTTCCTCAGGCGGGGCCTTGAATGGCTCCATGGGAGGGTCCCGCCTGTCTTTTTTCTTTGCGCTGACATCCGCGCTGATTTCCTACACAATACCCCAACTCCCACCCCCACGCACAGCGAATACTTCCCTGCTTAGCGGATGAAATAGTACGGGTTCGGATATTTCACAGAATACTCCGCCTCCGGAACACCCCGCAGATCGCTCCACTGGTCGCCCACATTCAGCACAATTCTGTAGCCTTCCTTCTCAATCCGCCCGCGCTCAGCAGACTTGTACACCTTCGCCGTTTCCTTTTCTTCTGACGCTGATCGCAGAATCAATTCCTGCCACTGTTCAAAACCCTGCTTCTGCAAATCGCGCTCCGTCGCTGCGCGCTCGCTCTCCGGCCGGCCCGTCAAAAAGAACACTGCAACTCCGAGCCTCTGCGCCTCCTTATAGAGCTTCAGTGTTCCGGGAATTGCAGGTGCCGCAGCCTCGTTCTCCCAGACCGCAAAGGCCTTCGCATCGTAGGCAAATCCCTTTTTCTCCATCTCCTCGTAATTCGAAAGCGTCGTCTCATCGATGTCGAGCACCAGCGCCAGCTTCTCGCCCCTGAGCACGCCCGCTGTACGCTTCTTCAAAAACGCAATTGCCTTGGCCGCCTGCGCATCCAAGTCGTGTGCATAGCATCCGCACCTGCAAGTGCATGCGTGATACTTTTCCAGCTTCTCTTTCAGTAAATCGAGATTTTCCAGCTTCTCGCCCGGCGAAACCGTCGCAAACCGCGCTGCGGCTTTTCGTGCGCCAACCTGCGCTACACTCTGCGCTGCTAAAGGCGCACCCATCCAGGCCGTCAGGCAAAGAACCATCGCTCCAGTTGCAATTTCTGTTCTGATTTTCGATATCAAGCGCATCTGCTCCACAACTCGAATCCGAACGCCATTAACCTGGCATTCACAATTCAAATCATGGCACGTTACCCTTATCTGGCGTTTTTTACCCGCAACGAGCGCAGATACGAGCACACCATCTGCTCCAACTCCTCGCGCACACCGGGGCTCACTCTCTCGGGCGATTCCACCAGCGTGCGGCCCACTCCACTCAGCACGCCATACAGCATCGTCGCCGCAGTTCCGGCATCGACAGCAAGCGGTTCGCTCGCGCTCTCCAGCATCGTCTCAATCGCTCTGCTCGACCGCGCGCCAACCTGCCGTGCAATCTTCATTCCGTCCACATCGGAGCCCACCGAGTAGAGCGCTGCGCTCGTCTTCACATCGCGCAGCTTCGCCGCAAGAAATCCGCGCACCAGTGCCTTGCCCATCGCCTCAGGACGCGCTCCTCGCTGTTCCTGGCATACACGATTCACAGCCTCTGCCACCTCGCTGAGGTGCCGCCTCAGCACTTCCCTCAGCAGCGCGCTCTTATTCGGGAAATATTGGTATAGTGTCCCCACCGAAACACCTGCCCTCTGCGCCACCAGTGTCGTCGTCAATTTCTCTTTGCCTTCGCGCAGCAAAACCTGAATCGTCGCTTCCAGAATCGCGCTCACCGTCGCCGCCGATCGCGTCTGTTTCGGCAATTTACGCGGGTTTAGCGTCTGTTTTGACAATGTCGGCAAATGCGAACTCCAAACCTGAAGATTCCTTCATCTAACCACTCGTAGCAGCAAAATCGACAACTCTTCGGTAAGGGAGACAAAGCATGACCCCTGATTCTGTATCGGTTCTTTCATCCGCAGGCACCTTCAGCTTCCCCGGCACTTCATTCCACATCAATCGCATGGGGTATGGAGCCATGCAACTCGCCGGCTCCGACGGCGATAAACGTGTCTGGGGACCGCCGCGCGATGTCGATCAAGCGCTTGCCGTTCTGCGTGAAGCTGTCGCATCCGGCATCAATCACATCGACACCAGTGATTTCTACGGCCCGCACGTCACCAACCAGCTCATCCGTCAGGCGCTCCATCCATATCCTGACAACCTCGTCATCGTCACCAAAGTCGGCGCACGCCGCGGCGCGGATGGTTCGTGGATCATGGCGCGCACGTCCAAAGACATCGTTGCTGGAGTGGAAGACAATCTCCGCAACCTTGGTCTTGAAGCCATCGACATCGTGAATCTCCGTGTCGGCGGTCTGGCGGGGCCCATTCCAGGCTCCATCGCCGAACCACTCGCCGCACTCGTCGATCTCAAGAAGAAAGGCCTCGTCCGCCACATCGGCCTCAGCACCGTCAACGCAGAGCAACTCGCCGAAGCTCAAACCATGACCGAGATCGTCTGCATCCAGAACTTCTACAACCTTGCACATCGCGACGACGATACTTTCATCGATTCACTCGCCGCGCAGGGAATTGCCTACGTCCCTTATTTTCCCCTCGGCGGATTCTCACCTCTTCAGTCGGGCGTGCTCAATGAAGTTGCTGCATCGCTCAACGCAACGCCTATGCAGGTTGCTCTCGCGTGGCTTCTGCAGCGCTCGCCCAACATTTTGCTCATCCCCGGCACGTCTTCGCTCAACCACTTGCGCGAAAATCTCGCCGCCTCATCGCTCAAATTACCCGCAGAAGTGCTTAAAAGGCTCAACTCAGTCGAGCAGACTGCCGTACCCGCGCACTGATCCTATGTTCCTCCGGAGAAAATCCGGCTCTCCAATTCAAAATCTGCTGCCTACCGTTAACGCGACAGGCAACTTAAACCTGCTCGAACTTCTGTCATCTCGCATCGTAGCGATGGAAACGTTACACTACGTACATGCTCCGCATTCTGCGGCCCATTCCCGTTGAATCTTTGAAGCTGCTGGTCTTTGACCTGGACGGCACACTTATCGACTCGGCACAGGACCTTTGCAACAGCGTCAATGCAACGCTCACGCACTTTGGCCGCCCCACGCTTGACGACGCAACCATTGCCAGCTACATCGGCAACGGAGCACTCACTCTGGTGCGTCGCTCCTTCGAGTCCGACGGCGGCATCCCCAGCGAAGACTTTCTTCAGGATACCTACCGCTTCTTCCTCGACTACTACCGCGAACATAATCTCGACTTCACCCGCGCCTACGACGGCGTTCTCGAGTCACTCGCCGCGCTGCGCACCATGCAGCGTGATCCCGGAGTCGAGCGGGTCATGGCCGTACTCACCAACAAACCCGTCAAGCCGGCTCGCGCCATATGCGAAGGCCTCGGCCTTGCGCCTTACTTCATCAACATTTACGGCGGCAACAGTTTCGCCAGCAAAAAACCCGATCCGGAAGGCATGTTCGCCATCATGCGGGAGGCCAATGCCAATCCGGAAGAAACCGTCATGATTGGCGACAGTCAGGTGGACGTACAAACTGCGCGTAACGCCGGAACCTGGTGCATCGGCTGCACTTTCGGGCTCCAGCCGCAAACTCTTGAAATTGTTCCGCCCGACATACTTGTCGATTCTCCCACTGGCTGGACGGCTGCGTTGAGTCCAGCAAAAGTTGGCATACGTCTATAGACCTGAGAGGAAAGCACACAGAGAAACCACATCACGGCAATGCGGGAACCAACTCTCCGCCGCATCGGCTTCCAGGTGCATCTCATCTCGCAAGTAGCCGTCATAGGACCGTGAACTGTTTCATCTGACTTTCGTCTCGATTGCACAATGATTACTTGCTAAGGTGCCGCTCACGCGGTGTCTCGGAGACTTGCCTTCATGCGTTTACTTGCTCTGCTCCTGGTTCTTTCAACTCCTGTTGCCGTCTTCGCCGCCTCGAATGGGGCAGCACCCACGAACGCAATTTCCGGCCCTTCGGTTCAGGGAGTTGTCGCCGATCCATCAGGCGCCATCATCCCCGGTGCGCAGGTTGATCTGGTCGACCCCACCGGCGCGGTCGCCACCACGGTACACTCGGGCGGCGATGGCAGTTTTCAGCTCACCGCACCTCATGGCGGCGACTATACTCTCGTCGTTTCTCTGCCCGGCTTTCAGACCGTAAAGCATCCCATCACGCTCACCGCCGCCGGTGCCGTTACTGCAGTCAAGGTCCGCCCTCTGGGAGCGCCGCTTCATATCGTTTTGCCTATCGCTGCGCTGGCCACTAACGTCCACGTCAACGCGGACACCAGTGAAGACCTTACTTCCACTGACGACAATCATGACTCGAATGTCCTCACCACGCAGGACCTTAAAAAGCTGCCCATCTTTGACAACGACTACGCTACTGCCATGAGCGCCTTTCTCGACGACAGCGCCATGGGCACCGGTGGCTCCGGTCTCATCGTCGATGGAGCCGAGGCTAATCGTGCCACCGTCTCTGCCTCCGCTGTGCAGGAAGTTCGCATCAACCAGGATCCATATTCGGCGCGCTACTACTGGCCCGGCCGCGGACAAATGGAAATCGTCACCAAGTCCGCCGCCGATACGTACCACGGCCAGTTCAACTTCTACTTTCGCGACTCCGCTCTCAATGCACAGAATGCGCTCGCTCCTTCGAAACCCTTTGAGCAGCGCCGCATCTACGAAGGCAATGTCACCGGCCCCATCTTCTTCGCGCATGACAGCAGCTTCCTCGTCAGCGTTAACCGCGCGGAAGAAGATAAGAACTCCGTCATCGATGCCACGGTTGTACCCACCACCGAAAATCCTACAGGCGCATTGAATGCCAACGTCTCTTCGCCCACACGCAACACCGAATACAGCGTGCGCGCCGCACACAAGTTCAGTGACGCAAACTCCGGTTACGCACAATACAGCTATCAGGACTGGAGCGGAACCAATCAGGGCATTGGCGGCCAGACCATTACGGACGCAGGCTATGGCTCTTACTATCATGAAGACGACGTGACGCTGCACTTCGACTCCGCCATGTCACCCGTATTTCTTAATCAGCTGGCCATCATCGGAGAGCACGACGAGCATAGCAACACCAGTAACATTGAAGCGCCGCATGTCTCCGTCTCCGGCTACTTCTCCGGTGGTTCCTCGCAAAACGACAACAAAGCCACTGAATACAACTTCCGCGTCTTCGATCGCGTCACCTGGACGCACGGCAGGCATCTGGTCCAGGCCGGTATTGGCATTCCGCACCTCAGCCGCCGCGCATACAACGACAACACCAACTCGCTCGGCTCCTACACCTTCGGTCCCACCGTCGCTTCGGACGGCACCGTTGAGCAGACCGCGCTCGACAACTACATCGACAACAAGCCGTCCAACTTCACTCAGAACACAGGAGACGTCCACTTCATCTATCACCAGCAGGAGATGGGTGCATTCATCCAGGATCAGTGGAAAATCAGCGATGTCTTCTCCATCACGCCCGGCATCCGCTACGACTGGCAGAACTTCCTCGCCCAAAAGCGTCTCGGCTTCTCGCCGCGCGTCTCCTTTGCCTGGGTGCTCGACAAGGATGCCAAAGTCGTGGTCCGCGGTGGAGGCGGTGTCTACTATGATCGTTTTGGCTCATGGCCCATGCTCGATCTCGTTCGCTATGAGGATGCGCGCCGTCGTTCTATTCAGTTCTCGCTTGACCCCTCCGCCGAGCCCGACTCCGGCTGTGTCCCCATCTCCAATTGTCAGGAACTCTCCGACCAGCCGCCCAACCTCGCGCAGCTTTCTCCCAACGCCGCACTGCCCTATCAGTTGCAGTATGGTCTTTCCATCGAGCGAGCGCTTGGTGAACGCGCCACCGGCGTCATCAGCGTCTATTCCGCACGCGGTCTTCACGAGTTCCGCTCCATTGACATTAACGCGCCAACACCTGAGTCCGGCTACACCGAACGACCCGATCCCAATTTCGGCATGATTCGCCAGATGCAGACAGCAGCATTCTTTGAGGGCAGCGGGCTCGACGTCTCTTACCGTGGCCGCTTCAACAAATACTTCACCGGCTTCGGCCGCTACACCTGGTCGCATTACGAGTCCAACACTGGCGGCATCGGCTGGTTCCCGCAGAATCAGTACGCACCCAATGACGAGTGGTCCAATGCCAACTGGGACCGCCGCCAGCGCGTCGGTATGTACGCCATGGTGAATCCTGAAAGCCTCTTTAACATCTCCGCGGGCATCTTCGCCAACACCGGCCGCCCCTGGACCGTTGTTACCGGAACCGACCCGTACGGCGACGGCCTCTTCAATGCGCGCCCTGATGGCGTCGAGCGCAACTCTGAAACCAACCCCTCCTACGTCGACATGGATCTGCGCTGGGGTCACGAATTCGCCTTCACCGGCAACAAGAGCGAAGAAGCGCCGCGTATCGGCTTCAATGCCGGTGCCTTCAACGTCCTCAACCACCAGAACTCCGATGGTATCGACCCTGTCGCCACATCGCCCACATTCGGCGACACCACTTCGGTCCATTCGCCTCGGCGTATCCAGCTCGGTATGCGCCTCGAGTTCTAGTTCAACTCTGTAAACATCCTCTTCCAGGGCCCGCATTGCACTGCGGGCCTTTCATCTTGTCTCAAAACTTCGCATGTATACTGGCCTCATCAAGCGTCGGTCACCTTGAAATCACTCTTCCCCGGAGTTGGACAATGGCCTCCGATGCGGCGGTTTCCCTCGTCGCGAATACATCTGGATTGCATGATCCCTTGCTGCGCCGTGAGTGGAAAGCAGTCGCTTGGTCGCGCGACATTCCCTACGGCAAGTTGCTCCCTATTCGCGTAATGGGGCTCGATCTCGTCCTTTGGCGTTCCTCGGAAGGACTCCATTGTTGGCGGGATCATTGCGTCCATCGAGGAGCAAAACTCTCCCTTGGCGCCATACGCCTCGCCATACGCGAACATGCGCATGACTGCCTCATTTGCCCCTACCATGCCTGGGAGTACGCTCCCTCCGGCAAATGTGTGCGCATTCCTGCGCATCCCAATCAGAGTCCTCCCTCGAAAGCCCGCGCTGAAAGCTTCAAAGTTGCGGAACGCTACGGCATCGTGTGGGTCGCATTTTCAGATAAGCCTGGCCCGCTGCCTACCTTCAAAATCGTCGAGGATCCCACCTATCGCCGCATTCTTGCAGGCCCCTATCGAATGCGCGCGCAGGGTCCGCGCATCATGGAAAACCTCCTCGATATTGGCCACCTCGGTGTTGTTCATACCGGCTCGCTTGGCGACCCCTTGCAGGGCGAAATCCGCAACTACGGGGTCAGGCCGGGCAACACAAGACGTGGTCCGGAAGCGCGGGAAATCCGCATCTGGCAGCCGGATCCCGATGGCACCGGCATCCCTGCGCTCTTCACCCATCGCTACTGGATCATAGGCCCGCTTACACTTGGCATTCTCAAAACCAGTGGCGAACGCAGTTTCGGCATGCTTGCCCAGATTGCGCCGGTTGACGATCAATTTTGCGAATGCCGTTTGGTACTTTGCCTCAACTACGGCCACGAATTTTCTGACGAGGAACTGATCCGATTCCAGGATCAAGTCTTCGAGCAGGATCGTGTCATCGTCGAATCCCAGCAGCCTCAGTCCCTTCCGCTGAATCTTGAAGATGAGCTGCACATGCGTTCCGACCGCATGGCCGTCGCCTACCGCAAGTGGCTCTCCGCAATAGGCTTTACTTATGGAACATCAGGAGCTCTCCTCCATGGCTTACCGGAAGCCGAAGAGACCTCTTCTCTGACCTCTGAATAGGTGTAAAGTGTCTTCGGGAACCTTTTCCGCGCCTTCTGCGTAACCCAGTCTGGAGGCACCATGTCCTTCTCACGATTTCCTGCTCTTTGTCTCGCGATAGCTGCGCTTGCCCTTGCCGCTGTACCCGCCCGTGCGGATAAAGATGTCGTCCAGTTTGGAAGCAAAATTGTCGTACCGGTAAATTCCTCTGTTCACGACGCAGTCTGCTTCTTCTGCAGCGTCGATGCACAGGGCCCTATTGACCACGATGTTGTCGTCTTCTTCGGCGACATTCATGTCCATCAGCTTGCCAATCACGACGTCGTCAGCTTTTTCGGAGATGTCCGCGTCGATTCCAACGCAGCCATTACTCACGACCTGGTTCACTTCTTCGGAGATGTGCATCTGGGTGACAATACTTCTGTCGGCAATGACATGGTGCTCTTCTTCGGTGATCTGCGCGCCGCCAATTCAGCCACCATTGTGGGCAATCGCGTCATTGAGCCTGCCTGGCTCCTGCTCATTCCACTGGGAATTCTTGCCGGTCTCATCTATCTGTTCGTATCGCTGATTCGCTCCTGGCGTGAGCGCCACATGTACTACGCGCCTTATCCACCACGGCCTCCCGCGCCCGGCAATCCTTCGTAGTACGCTGAGGCGTGGACACCTCGCAACCACGCCCGCTGCGCATCGTCATCCCAGGCGGTAGTGGTCATATGGGTCGCCTGCTTGCCCGACATTTCCAGCACAGTGGGCACATCGTCACTGTTCTCACCCGCGGCCCTTACACTGCGAACTGGCAGACCGTGCACTGGGACGGCCTCAACCCGGGCTCATGGGTTGAACATCTCAATGGTGCGGACATTTGCATCAACCTCGCCGGCCGCAACGTCAACTGCCGCTATACTGCGCGCCGTCGCCAGGAAATTTACGACTCCCGTATCCGCTCTACGGAACTGCTTGGCCGCGTCATCGCCTCGCTCGAAAATCCGCCTGCCGTCTGGCTCAATGCATCCACAGCCACCATCTATCGCCACGCCCTCGACCGCGAAATGGACGAAGCCACCGGCGAGTTGGGCGGTAATGAGGCGCTTAATCACCGCCGCCGCGTTCCTGAAACCTGGAACTTCTCCGTCGGTGTTGCGCGTGACTGGGAGCGTGCTTTCTTCAGTGAGCACACACCCCATACCCGCAAAGTCGCATTGCGAACGGCAATCCTCTTCGCGCCGGAGCCCGGTGGTGCATTTGCTGTTCTCTCCCGTCTTGTCCGCGCTGGACTCGGCGGAACACAGGGCAATGGTCATCAATTTGTCTCGTGGATGCACGCGGAAGACTTCCTCCGCGCGATCGACTTCCTCATCGCGCGCAATGACATCGACGGCCCCGTCAATCTCGCCGCGCCCTACCCGCTTCCCAATCGCGAATTCATGGAGGCTCTGCGCGATGCCTGGCAGATTCCTAACGGACTCCCCGCGCCCGCACCGCTGCTCGAGCTCGCCGCCTTCGTTCTGCGCACCGAGTCGGAGCTCGTCCTCAAGAGCCGCTGCGTTGTTCCCGGCCGCCTGCTCGATGCCGGCTTCCGTTTCGAATATCCCCACTGGCCCGATGCCGCGCTCGACCTCGTCCGCCAGTGGAAAACAAGACAGCGCTCTTCACATGCAATCGAGCTGTGCTCCCTCTAGCAGCCCGCGTATTGTGCCAGCGCCGACATATTGGGAATGGTCAGTATCGATCCGCTGAACAGGACAAGCTTCTGGCTCTTGAACGCAGCGAGCGTGCGCGTCACCGTCTCGCGTGAAGCCCCGATAAATTCGCCCACTTCCTCGTGCGTCATGGAGAAGCGGATGCTTGTTCCGCGCTCGGTGCGCTCGCCGTACTCGCTCCAGTGAAGAAGCAGCCGTGCCAGACGCTCCGGCACCGACGTGGAGAGCCCCAGCGTGCGCAACTGCTCGCATGCCAGACTGTATTGCCGGCTCATCTCCACCATCAGCAACTGGTGCGCCTGCGGATGGCGCGTCATGAATCCCAGCAGCTCGCGCCGTCCGATGGGGGCAATCCTCGACGGATACAGCGTCTCCGCGGTCATCTCGTAGGGACAGCCAGACAACGTCGACGAGAGACCGAGTATCTCTCCCTTGCGCGCGATGCTCAGACTCAGCCGCTTTCCTTCCGCCGAGTTGATTGAGAGCTTCGCCTCGCCTTCGATCATCACAAAAATACCGCGCACATTCTCGTTCTCCGCAAAAATGGTGGCATGCGCGGGATAAAAAAGAGGATTTCCCAGAGAAAGAAGTTCCCTGGACGCCTGCGGTGAAAGATCAGCAAACAGTTCGTTATCCAGAATGGAAGTTGTCCGTGGGCTTTGTGCGGTTCTAAAAAGCATGATCCCCCTCAGTGTCAGCGTGCCCCGCTGGTTGGTCCACGCTCACTTCTTTCAAAGAGCGTGCCCAGGGAGCCGTCGCAGATATCTTTGCCCGCGTCTGGAGATAAATTTCCTTCAGGAGTGCAATACCATCGGTGCTTGCATAAGCTGCGTTGCGCAGGTCCGGTACGATGCTGAGGCTCGCCGCGCATCCCTGGACGCCCTGCCAGGCCCGCGAAGGCTCATCCACCTGCGCCCCTGCTGCCCGGCCGTCAAGCTTGATGGTGAATTCAATATTCGAACAAATGTTTATGCCCCTTGGCGTGGCCCGGGACTTCCCATGCCCCATGGGCCTCATCCTCGGATGCATGTCATACTTCTTGGGGTAATTGGAATAGGTTTCGCCAATTCGCTCCGGAATCAGGCCATCGGCCGGCATTCCCAACAGCGCCTCGCGCGTATGGCTGAAGAACTTCGCCGCACGCGTGTTCGCTTCACGGATACCCCCCTCAGCGTCCATGAAGCAAATTGCATCTGGAGTAACATCGAACGGATTCTCCAGTGCAAATTGAGCAAACTGGGCCCGATCTTGCTGGGGTTCAGTCGCTGCATTCTGTTGACGAGCCGTCAGCAGCATAACTCCGAACCTCACGTGCACCTTACGCGCACTTTCAGGCTACCGCAATAGCCTTTCAGTAACATGCAGCCGAGTTATGACAGAATCTATTTGATACAGTAATTCCAAATTAGGTGTAGCTGAAACTCCCCTCGGGAAAAGGGCGTCTCATTCGCACGAGGTAAATCTCCATGGCACAACGCATCGCATTCATCACCGGCGGTAATCGGGGTCTTGGTTTTCAAACGGCGCTTGACCTCAAATCGCACGGCGTCCATGTTGTCATTGGCTCGCGCGACCGCGAACAGGGTGAGCGCGCCGTGGAAAAATTGCGCGCCCAGGGCGTTGACGCAGAATCGCTCGTCTTCGACGTCAACAAACCTGCCGATCACAAGGCCGCATTCGACTTCTTCAGCAAGAAATTCGGCCATCTAGACATCCTCGTCAACAACGCGGGCGTAGCCGCCGGCGCATTTCCTGGCACCGGCCCGGAACACACCACGTCTGTCGACGAAGCCACTCTCCGGCGCGTCTTTGAAACCAACTTCTTCGCGGTTGTTGCACTCACTCGGACGTTGCTTCCTCTCATCAAGGCCAGCCCGTCAGGCCGCATCGTTAACCTCTCCAGTATTCTCGGTTCACTTGCTCTGCAAGCCGATCCCAAATCGCCTATTTACGATGCCAAGTCCTTCGCCTACGACGCGTCGAAGACCGCCCTCAATGCCTTCACCGTCCACCTGGCCTATGAGCTGCGCAACACACCCATCAAGGTCAACTCGGCCCACCCCGGCTGGGTGAAAACCGATATGGGTGGTGAACAGGCCCCCATGGATATCAGTGAAGGCGGCAAAACAAGCGCGGCCCTTGCCACACTTCCTGACGACGGTCCCTCGGGCGGTTATTTCCACCTTGGTCAGACGCTTCCGTGGTAATGAACTCCTGAACACGGGCTGCTGCGGAATTGCATGGTGCGGCACGCACTTGTTTGCCGCTGCAGCGGCCCGATAGCCAGAGAAAAAGGGTGGTACTGCCAAATAGGGTGCTTGCGTATATTTGCGACCGCCGTAGTAGTGCTGCAAAAACAATCACGGCAAACAGCGTGGGGCAGTACAGCTCATGAACCTGCGGAGCGTTGCTCGGCAACAAATCCAGGATTGCTCTTGGAGGCCAGGCGGCTGGTATCAGAGTTCCTGGGTAGCGTTCGGAGCCTATCCGGAACCTGATCGACGGTTAAAGGTTTACTAAAGTAGTAGCCTTGAATTTCATCGCAGTTGTGCTCCCGCAGAAATTCAAATTGGGTTTCTGTTTCCACCCCTTCGGCGATGACGCGCAGATTTAACTGCTTCGCCATGCCGATGATTGCCGTCGTAATCGCTGTGTCGCTCGTATCCGTGACCACATTCTTGATGAAAGAGCGATCGATCTTCAATCGGCTGACCGGAAATCGCTTTAAATAGCCGAAGCTTGAGTAGCCGGTTCCAAAGTCGTCGATCGACAGCTGAATACCCAGAGCGCTCAGGTCTTGAAGAACGGAAAAGGTTGCATCTCCGGTCGAGAGGAGCAGGCTCTCCGTTAGCTCCAGTACAAGATAATCGGAAGGCAGGCTGGTTTCATTCAGCACCCTGGCAACAAGTTCTGTGAAACCCCATTGGCGGAATTGCACGGCAGATACATTCACAGCAACAGGAACGATGGGAACACCTTTTGTCCCCCATTGATGGATTTGAGAACAGGCAGTCCGAAGAACCCATTCGCCGATTGAGCCAATTAGACCCCAGCTCTCCGCAATAGGGATAAACTTGTCAGGCGGAATAAGTCCAAACTCCGGATGATTCCATCGAAGGAGTGCTTCTAAGCCGACCACCGCTCCGGTGGCAATATCCATCTGCGGTTGATAGACGAGAAACAACTGATTGTTTTCGATTGCCAGCCGTAAGGCATTTCTCAATGCTAAATCTTCAGCAGCCTTGGCACCGAGGTCTTCGCTAAAGAACTGAATGCTGTTTCGTCCCCGATCCTTCGCGGCATACAAGGCCCAGTCGGCATTTTTGATCAAGGTTTCGGCATCCAATCCATGCTCGGGAAAGACACTCACTCCTATGCTGCAGGTAAGAGAAATCGACTGATCAGCCACTTTGAATTCCTGGGCTATCACATCCATAAACCGCGCCGCCGCAATGGAGGCTTCAGAGGACTCGCGGATACCGGGCAGCAGCACAACAAATTCATCTCCACTGAATCGGGCCACCGTGTCTTGCTCGCGTGCGACGCTTGCAAGTCTATTTGCTATTCCTTGTAACACAACATCCGCCCGGACATGGCCAAATGAGTCATTGACATACTTAAAGCGGTCGAGGTCAAGATAAAGCAGGGCAACTCGTTTTTTGTGGCGACGCGCATAGGCCATGGCCTTCGTCATTCGATCCATCAAAAGTCTGCGGTTCGGTAGGTGCGTAAGGTCGTCGTAATATGCCAGGTACTCGATCTTCTGCTCAGCTATTTTGCGGTCGGTTATATCCGTGAGAGTTCCTTCATAAAAAAGTGCATTGCCCTTTGAGTCGCGGACCATGCGCGCGTTCTCCATCAGCCAGATCGCGCTTCCATCTTTTCGATAAATTTGGTACTCGAAATTCTTTACTTGATCGGTCTCTTCGAGAATGCGGGTAAACAGCTGACGATCGCTTTGATTCACGTACCCCTCGACTGGCACGTTGGGGCGGCTGGCAATGAGTTCGGCCGGAGAATCGTATCCTAAGATGGCCGCAACGGCAGGATTTGCACTAAGCAGTCTTCCGTCCGGTGCTGTACGAAAGATGCCTGTGATGGAGTCTTCGAAGATGCGGCGATATTTCTCCTCCGCCTCGCGAAGCGACTCAGCTGCTTCATAGCGCTCGGTAACATCCTGCGTAACCTTCGAGAAGCCTATTAGCTTTCCCGACTTCTTGCGCATCGCAGTGAGGATGACATGGGCGCGGAAAAGAGATCCGTCTTTGCGGACTCTCCATCCCTCTTCCTCGTAGCGCCCATCGGCAACGGCAATCTTTAACGCTCGTTCCGGCTTCTTCTCAGCAACATCCTTGGGGAGATAAAACACCGAAAAGTGCTTTCCGAGAATCTCCTCCGTAAGATATCCCTTCAGCTTTGCCGCACCAGGATTCCAGCTGACAATGTACCCGTCAGGGTCCAGCATAAAGATTGCATAATCCGCTATGCTTTCGATCAGCAGCGCTTTTTCGGACGCAAGCCTATCGCCTCGTCCACGTGAATTGTCTTTCCGGGTTATGCGACTGGATTTTGCGCGCGTGGTCATGGATTTCTCCTCACCAATTCCCGCGAAAGGCTGGGGCAGTCTCGTGCTGCCTTTAGGGATCAATCGGAGCAAAACTTCCCATCTTTTTCAGTTTACTGAAATATCAATGAGACGTGAAACCGCACATATAACTAAAGGCGGAGGCTCTGATGAACAACGCTCGCTTCCTGAACGTAACAATCAGATTCTGAAGGGCTTGTCGAAAACAACCTCGATGAAAACAATCGGAGGTTGCCTTAGGTTCGCTGTTAAGATGAGGGCCATCCTTTGCTAACCGCCGAGTAACAGTTGGCGAATCTCATCGGCTGCCACCAAGTTTTGGCCTGTCATCCTGCCCCAGCTCGCAGCTCCTCACGCGCTACAATGCCTGCCAGTAAAGCATTCTCTGGAGACCTGCATGCAAAAGCGCTGGATTAAGATCGCCGTAGCCGCAATCGCACTCATTCTTCTCATTGCAATTGCCGTCCCACTCTTCATTCATGCAGATGCATTCCGCCCGGTTATCGAAAACCGGCTCTCTGCAGCCCTCGGCCGCAAAGTCACTCTCGGCAAGCTCAGCTTCTCGCTCTTCTCAGGCAGCCTTGACGCCAACGACATTGCCATTGCCGACGACCCGACCTACAGCGGCACCCCCTTCCTGCAGGCAAAGACACTCGCCATCGGCGTCGAAGTCGGCCCGCTCCTCTTCCATCGTCAGGTCCACATCACCAAACTCACCATCGAGTCACCTTCCATCCATCTCATCCACTCCGCCAACGGCCTGTGGAACTTCTCCTCCATCGGTGGTGCATCCACCAGCAAATCTCCTTCGCAACCAACCGCACTGCCCGACCTCACCGTCGCCGAGTTGCGCATCAAGGATGGCAGCGCAGCCGTCTCCGCGATTCCCGCCGTACGCCAGCCCTTTGTCTACTCCAACATCGATCTCACGGTGAAGAACTTCTCCTTCCGCTCGTCCTTCCCCTTCGAGCTCACAGCCACCCTCCCGGCCAATGGTTCCCTCTCGCTGAAAGGCGATGCAGGCCCCTTCTCACAGAAGAACGCCGCCGCCACGCCCTTTAAAGCCACACTCGCGCTCAAGCAGCTCAACCCCGTCGCAGCGGGACTCATCGATCAGGGCAAGGGCATCTCCATGGTTCTTGGTGTCAACTCAGATATTGCATCCGACGGCGTCAACATCACCTCCAGCGGAAAAATCGACGCCGACAAGCTGCAGTTGGCCCGCACCGGAAAGCCCACCACGCAGCCCGTCAACATTGACTACTCTGTCTCTGAAAATCTAGTTCAGCAGGCAGGCAAGATCGCCAATCTCTCCGTCAAGGCCGGCTCCGCGGCGGCGTATGCCTTCGGCACCTATCAGCTGACTCCGCAGGCCGTCATCCTCAACGTCCACCTTAAAGCGCCCAACATGCCCATCGATGAGCTACAGCAGTTGCTCCCGGCATTCGGCGTCGAACTCCCCTCTGGCTCGCAACTCCGCGGCGGCACACTCTCAGCAGACCTCACCGTCAGCGGACCCGCCACCGCCACCACTATCCGCGGCCCCGTCGAAGTCGACAACACCACCCTCGCCGGCTTCGACCTCGGCTCCAGAATTCAGGGACTCTCCAATCTCTTCAAGAGTGGCGGCGGCACACAGATTCAAACCCTCAAAGCCACCGTCAACTCCGCGCCGCAAATCACTTTGCTCGACGGCATCTATGGCAATCTTCCGCAGCTCGGCACCGCCACCGGTACCGGCTCCGTCACTCCTGCCGGAGCCATCGATTTCAAAATGGTTGCTACGCTTAGCTCCAATAACGCCGTCGGATCAGCCGCTAATCAGGCCATCAACCAGGTCAGTAACTTTGTCGGCGGATTCCTCCACCCCAAGGCGTCCAAATCCACGTCCAATACAGCACGCGGAATCCCTATCAACATCACCGGAACCGCTTCCGATCCTAAAATCCGCGCTAACGTGGTGGGGATGTTCAAGTAGCTTTAGCCGTAGAAATCACAGCCCCGCCGGATCATCGTCCGCCGGGGCTTTGCTGTATTCGCATTGATTCAGATCGCCAGTGTCAGCACACTGTGCGATCCCGCCGGCAGCTCCACCGTCATCCGTGACCCCGCCTTCGGAGCCTCCAGAGTCTGTGGCGCCACACGATTCGGATCGGCAAATGTATTCACCGCCTTCAGGTCTTTGCCCGTCAGCGTCTCAAAGCTCACCACGCGCGTCGGCGTCAGATCGTGCCACACCAACTCCAGTTCGCGCGGCTTTTCCAAATCGCGATTGAGCACAAACACTGTCGCCGTCCCCGCCGTCTTGTCGCGCGTAATCACCACGTCCAAATACGGCACCTGCCCGAATCCCGGCGCGGGCAATCCCACCGCCTCAATCGGACGTCCCAGCGTTGCAACTTCGTAGCTCGGTCCCGTCTGCCACGTGTCCAGCACGTCGCCGTGTCCATGCTTCAGCGCCCACGCATACGGGTAGTAAATCGTGTTCAGCAGAATTCCATTCTCGTTCGTCATAATCGGCGCAATCACATTCACCAGTTGCGCCAGGCACGCCACCTTCACGCGGTCCGAGTGCCGCATCAACGAGTTCGCCAGCCCGCCCACCAGCAGCGCGTCCTCCAGGTTATAGGGCTCCTCCAGCAAGTGCGGAGCTCTCTTCCTGTGTCCATCCGTCGCATCGCCACTCCGCGCCCGGTACCACACATTCCACTCGTCGAACGAGAGGAACAACTGCTTGTCTGACCGCTTGTGCGCCCTCACCACATCACACACATCCGAGATCTCCTTGATCTGCCGGTCCATCGCCAGATTCATCGCCACATAAATGTGGCTGTCGTGATTCGTCTCCTCCGTGTTCCCCCAATACCGGTGCAGTGAAATCCCGTCCACCACGTCATAGCACTCTTCCAGCACCGTCCGGTCCCACTCGATATACGTCGGCATAAACGGCCCGCTCGACCCGCACGCAATCAGCTTGATCGTTGGGTCCACCGCGCGCATCTGCTTCGCCGCATCCGTCGCCTTCATCCCATACTCGCGCGCTTCCAGATGCCCAATCTGCCACGGCCCGTCCATCTCGTTGCCCACGCACCAGAACTTCACATTGTGCGGCTCCGCATACCCGTGCGATTTCCTTAGCTCGCTCCACTTCGTTCCGCCCGGCACGTTGCAATACTCCACCAGCGCCGCCGCATCCTCCGCGCCCGCCGTGCCAAAGTTCAACCCGAACAGCGGCTCCGTCCCTACTTCGCGCGCCCACGTGATGAACTCGTTCGTCCCAAACTGATTCGTCTCCACCGTGTTCCACGCGCGGTCCAGCACCGTCGGCCGCTTGTCCTTCGGCCCCACGCCATCCAGCCAGTGGTAGCCCGAAACAAAATTCCCGCCCGGATACCGCACAATCGGCACGCCCAGCTCACGCACCTGCTTCATCACGTCCGTGCGGAACCCATTCTTGTCGGCAAACTTTGACCCCGGCTCATAAATTCCCTCATAAATCGCGCGCCCCAAATGCTCCAGAAACGATCCGAACAGCTCATGACTTACCGGCGCAATCACGCGGTCTGAATCGATCTCAACCCGCGTCGGCCCCGCAGCCTGCCTAATCGCAAACCGCCCCAGCGCGCCGCTCGCCGCCACCGCCGCGCCCGCCTGCCCCGTCGTCCTCAAAAACTCTCTCCGTGAAACACGCTTCATCGTCTACACTCCTCTTGCTCATGAGCTTCCAAAATCAATTTGAGTAAACGTTTGCCCGCAAGCATAGAGACACGCAGCCTCTATTGTCAAAAGCGCGCCCTGCAATTCATCAGCGAGGCACAATCTCCACAGATTGCGTCTACATTCACTCAGTCATTGCGCAGGCCCAGCCACCCGCACCCGTATCCCAACTCCAATCGGTCCCTTATGATCGAGCCGCGCGTTCAGCCACTCCGTCATCTCGCGCTCCCAGTCCGGAACCCCCGGCAGCTTATTCCATCCTCCAGTGCCGTGGTGCCCGCCCGGAATGCGGATAATGTCGCACCGCACGCCCACCTTGTGCAGAGCCGTCTGCAGATTCGTCGCCTCCGTCATCGGAATGTACTCGTCCTTGTCGCCCAGAATCTCAAGAAACGGCGGATCGTCCTTGTTCACATACGTAATCGGCGAGGCCTCGCGAATCGCTTCCTTCATGCCCTTCTTCGCAATCAGCGGATCCAGCAGCCGATGCACGTCCGCATTCAGCGGAACAAATTCAAAACTGCTCTGCGCATACAAGCTCACCACAGCCTGCGCGCGAGCACTCTCGCGATCCACCGGGTCGGTGGCCTTCGGATCACCCGGCGCATTCAGCAACCCAACCATGTTGCTCAGGTAGCCGCCTGCCGAGCCGCCAACCAGCGCAATCTTGTTGGGGTCGGCATTCCACCGCTTAGCGTTGTGGCGGATGTAGCGCACCGCCCGCTCCACATCCAGCACCATATAGGGATACGGATACTTCGGCGCCAGTCTGTAGTTGATCGAGAACACCGCGTACCCCGCCGGTGCCAGAAAATCCGCCACATAGGCCTCGCTGCCGCTCCTGCTGTCTCCCCCTTGATACCCGCCGCCATGAATGATGATGGCGATCGGATGTCTGCCATCACCCTTCGGCGCGTAGTAATCCATCGTCAAAGTCTGCCCATCCGCCACGCCATACACCAATCCGCTCTCGGTCGGCGTACGGGTCTCGGCAGCGTGCGCAAAACAAACCATCGCCACCGCAACCAGCACAGAAACAGCCTTCAGCAATCCTGATCTCATAACCCCACCATCATAGGCGCTTCTTGAAACACACTTCCTCATAGTGCGGCTCCGCGCTACTCTGAACAAACCCGCGGAGGACAAACCTCATGGCGAAACTCGTCTACGGATTAAATCAGTCACTCGATGGCTACGTCGACCACATGAAGCTTGGTCCTCCCGATCCCTCGGCCTTCAATCACTTCGTCGAACTCATCGGCAGCCTGACGGGCAGCATCTACGGCCGCCACATCTACGAAATCATGAGCTACTGGGATCAGGATCAGCCCGGCTGGGACGACGCCGAACACGCCTTCGCCGCCGCCTGGCGCAAGATGCCCAAATGGGTCGTCTCGCGCTCACTCTCGTCCGTCGGCCCCAACGCCACGCTTCTCCCCGCTGACTTCCTGTCTGAAATACGCCGGCTCAAATCTGAACTCAACGGCGAAATCCGCGTCGCCGGACCCGTTCTCGCGCAATCCCTCACTGAAGCTGACCTCATCGACGAATATCAACTCTACTTCTACCCCGTGGTCATGGGCAGCGGCTCACCCTTCTTCGCCGGTCCCACCCCGCCCCTTCGCCTCACCGCCACCGACCTCATCGGTGAAAACATCGTCCGCTTAACCTACGTCCCCGCCTGAGCGCGACACCAAGTCCCCTGGTCCCATAGTCCCTCGCTACACCTTCGCCCCATCTTCGCCTTTCTGCTACAATCCCAAAATGGACTTCCAGCTCGTCACCCCCTACAAACCGCGCGGCGATCAGCCCCGCGCCATTGACGAGCTCACCAACGGACTCGCTGCCGGCGAGCAGCATCAGGTCCTACTCGGCGTCACCGGATCCGGCAAAACCTTCACCATGGCCAAGGTCATCGAGCAGTCCAACCGGCCCGCGCTCATCCTCGCCCACAACAAAACCCTCGCCGCCCAGCTCTACCACGAGTTCAAGCAATTCTTCCCCGGCAACGCGGTCGAATACTTCGTCAGTTACTACGACTACTACCAGCCCGAAGCCTACATCCCCGCCGGCGACCTCTATATAGAGAAGGAAGCCACCATCAACGAAGAGCTCGACAAGCTCCGCCTCTCCGCCACCCGCTCTCTCTTCGAGCGCCGCGACGCCATCATCGTCAGTTCAGTCTCCTGCATCTACGGCCTCGGCAGTCCGGAAGCCTATTACGGCATGTTGCTGCTGCTCGAAAAAGGCCAGCGCATCAGCCGCAACGACATCACCCGCCGCCTGGTCGAAATCCTCTACGAGCGCAACGACACCGACTTCCGCCGCGGCGCCTTCCGCGTCCGTGGAGACATCATCGAAGTCTTCCCCACCTACGACGAGTCCGCCTATCGCATCGAACTCTTCGGCGACGAAATCGAAAGCCTGTCTCAAATCGATCCCCTCTTCGGCACCGTCAAGCAGAAGTACTCGCGCCTGCCCATCTATCCCAAGTCGCACTACGTCGTCCAGCCCGAGCGCAAAGCCGCCGCAATCGACTCCATCGTTGCTGAGCTCACCGAGTGGACCGCGCAACTCGAGTCCGAAGGCCGCATGGTCGAAGCGCAGCGCGTCCATCAGAGAACGAGATTCGATCTCGAAATGATCAAGTCCATGGGCTACTGCCACGGCATCGAGAATTACTCGCGCCACTTCTCCGGCCGCCTCCCCGGCGAGCCGCCGCCCACCTTGCTCGACTACTTCCCGCGCGACTTCATCCTCTTCGTCGACGAAAGCCACGCCACCATCCCCCAGGTCCACGGCATGTGGTACGGCGATCAGTCCCGCAAGCAGAACCTCGTCGACTACGGCTTCCGCCTCCCCTCCGCGCGCGACAACCGCCCGCTCAAGTTCGAAGAGTTCGAAAACCGTATCCACCAGACCATCTACGTCTCCGCCACGCCCGGCCCGTACGAGCTCACCAAATCCGCCGGCGTCGTCGTCGAACAGGTCATCCGCCCCACCGGCCTCATCGACCCTGAAGTTGAAATCCGCCCCGTCAAAGGACAAATCGACGATCTCCTCGCCGAAATCCGCGACCGCGCCAAGCGCAACGAACGAGTCCTCGTTACCACGCTCACCAAGCGCATGGCTGAAGATCTCGCCGGCTACTACACCGAAGTCGGCGTCAAATGCCGTTACATGCACTCGGAGATCGAAACCCTCGAGCGCGTCCGCCTCCTCGCCGGCCTGCGCAAGGGCGAGTACGACGTGCTCATCGGCATCAACCTTCTCCGCGAAGGCCTCGACCTGCCCGAAGTCTCGCTCGTCGCCATCCTCGACGCGGATAAGGAAGGCTTCCTCCGCTCCACCGGCTCGCTTATCCAGACAATGGGCCGCGCCGCGCGCCACGTCGAAGGCCGCGCCATCCTTTACGCCGACAAAATCACGGACTCCATGCGCAACGCCATGGGAGAAACCGATCGCCGCCGCACCATCCAGCGCGCCTACAACGAAGAGCACGGCATCGTGCCGCGCTCCGTCATCTCCGCTGCGGATATGGGCCTCGCCCAAATCCTCAAAGCCGAGTACGGTGAAGTGGCCGAAGAAGAAACCGCCACGCTCCCCGAGTTCAACACGCAGCAAGAAGTCGACCAGTTTATCGCCAAACTCGAAACCGAAATGCGCGAAGCCGCCAAAAAGTTCGAATTCGAAAAAGCCGCCAAACTCCGCGACTCCATCAAAGAACTCCGCGAAAAGGAATTCCTCTTCGGCTGACCCTCGCCTTCGCCCATCCTTTTTTATGGGATTATCAGCAGTGATTCCTACAAGGAAAACCCGTGGCTTGCGGTTCAAATTCGTAGGAAGATTTGTTCATCGCTTGGTTCGATTACCAGAAATGAATCAAAATGCCCGAACCGACTTTCCAAATTGATGTTGATAACAAGTCTGTCTTTGTCCGGCTCGATGTTTCAACGAACTCGCCGAGAAACAGGCTCTATATGCTCATTTTCTTCTCTATTCTTTGCTTAGTCCTTGACGCGGCGCTACTATTTTTACCGGGCAAAAATGGCCGTCCAAGCGTGTGGCACGACTTCACTACACGGCCCATCAGCACCGACGGATTCATCTGGCTCTTCATGGTCATTATCGGTCTCCCTGGATTCTTGGCGCTGCTCACTCACAGATATGCCTGGGCCGCATTTCCGTCGGACCAGACTCTTCAATGCGATTCGAAGACTCTTACTTACTCCAGGGTGCGATGGTTTGATTTCACAAATAAGGATTGGATCACCTGCACTTATGCGGTATCTGAGCTTGCAGAATTCCAATATAGATCTCTGGGAAGCTCAAAAGGAACCTCCATCTATGGCCTCACCTTTCTCGCCGAGGGAAAAGTACGACGAGCACTCCCTGGATTAAAGCCTCACCAAGCAGACAGAGTTCTGAAAGGTCTCAAGTCTCTCGGCGCCGATGTCCCGGACGACCTCGTATTGAAGAAGAAGCTCGAAGATGAAGCCGCATCGCTGGGTCAATATACATAAACTCCGCGAAAAGGAATTCCTCTTCGGCTAAATCCTTCTCCGCATCACACCCCGGATCGGATGCCGCGAAGCAATTGATGTCCCAGACTCGATTGCCACATGGAGTCAGCCGTGCTCACTCATATCGCAAAGCATCTACCGGATTGATTGCTGCAGCTCTCCGGGCAGGTATCCATGCGGAAAGAAGAACCACGCAGCTGACTACGATGAGTGCACCGGCGTAGGTTAACGGATCGTCGGCCTTCAGGCCGAATAGCTGGTCACGAACATATCTGGAGGCAGCCCAGCTAAGCGGCAGACCTAATCCCGCGCCCAAAGAAAGTAAGAGTAATGCCTCGCGCAGAACAATCCAGAGAACATTCTGCCGTTGTGCGCCTAGCGCCAATCTGACTCCCATTTCGTTGGTGCGCTGGGCCACGTTGTAGTTCATTACGCCAAACAAACCGATGGCGGCCAGCAGCAAAGCAAGAACTGCGAAGATGCTTGTGAGCGACGAGCTCAACTCCTCTTTCCCCATCATGCGCGCTACATCTTCGCCAATCGTGCTTACGTCAATCAGTGGCAGGTGCGGATCGACGGATGCAATAGCGGCGCGTAAATCTGCAATGCGCGCGGAAGGAGCGCCACTCGTCCGGAGCAGAATGAAGGAGGCATAGCGATCCTGATTCTCCTGCTTCGGTGCCGAAGGAGCAGCCGCATCCGCGGGCAGGAAGGCATCGATCTGCGCCAACGGAATATAGGTCATCAACTCAGGCTTTTCATTCCGAGGATTACTGGCCTTCGTATCTCGCGCGATGCCGACAATTTGCCACGGCCCCTTGACCGAGTCAATTCCAATGGTCAGCGTCTGACCAATCGCATTTCCCTTGGGAAAGAACCGGCGAGCCAGCGCTTCGTTGACAACGGCGACTTTCAGGCTGTTCGCGGTGTCTGTTGCAGAAATGGCGCGGCCCGAGACGATGGAGATGCCGGTTGTCTCGAAATAGCGGCCAGAAACTCGGTTCAGCACCGAGTTCATATTTTCCTTCGGCGCGGGCGTATAGCCGGAAAGCGAAATATTCGAGCGCCAGTTTCCTGAGCTGATTGGCGGCGTTTCCGCCAGAGCCACTGATTGCACACCAGGGATGCTGGAGAGCCTGTCGATCAGGCGCTGATGCAAGGCGGCTGTCTGCACAGGAGAGTACCCAGCAAGCCGTGCATCGAATCGAGCCAGCAGCAGGAAGTTACGCTCGAACCCAAAATCCTGGTGCTGCAAATTGCGCAGTGTCTGCAAAAAGAATCCAGCCGTCACCAGTAGAAGAAGTGAGAGCATCACTTGGCCCACAATCAGCGATTTGGGCCACCACCGTGCGGCTTTGCTCCTGCCGCCGCCTGCTGTGCGGCTTGAAGAACTCAGCGAATGCTGCGCTGCGGTGCGCGTAATTGCCAGTGCAGGGCCAATGCCGAATAGTGCTCCTGTGGCAAGTGACATACCAAGCGTGAACAGCAGCACGGTGGCATTCGGCGCCGGGCTCAAGGCAATCCAGGCGTTGCCTTCGCTTACAAATGCAATCAGCGCGCGGGTAGCCGCAAAGGCAAAAGCAAGGCCAAGAATCCCTCCGCCTAGCGACAGGATCAGGGTTTCAATCAGGCTCTGCCGGACAATACGCGCGCGGCTCGATCCCAGTGCGAGCCGGGTCGCAATCTCCCGTTGACGCGTCGCTGCGCGCGCCAGCAGAAAATTCGCCAGATTTGCGCAGGCAATCAGAAGCACCAGCACAACCACTGCCATCAGCACCCACAGAGACTGCCGGTACGTATCGTGCAAATAGGAGACTCCGTGCGAAGCTGGAACGAGCGGTATCGTCTCGTGCTCAATCTCCTTCTGCCGCGCTGCGGAAATCGTTCCGCCCTCGCCCGCGCGGATCATGGAGTGTACCTGTTGTTCGAGCCACAACTGAGACTGCGCGCGCACATGAGGATCGGCCGCCGCCTTCGGTGATAAGCGCGCAAACATATTCAGGAAGAAGAGGCCTGAATTCGGAGTCAGCATGGATGGCTTCTGCAAAATAACCGTCTGCATCGTCGAAGGCGTCCATACGTCCGCCAGATCAAGCCCAATCTTCAGCCCCTCGAATCCGGGCGGCATTACACCCACCACTTCAAACGGCGTTCCGTTGATGGTGAGAGTTTTGCCAAGGATTGCCGGATCGGAGGAAAGAACGCTTTGCCAATAGTGGAAACTCACCACAACCACCGCGCCCGTATCGGGTGTGGAGTCGTCTGCAGGCGACAAGGTGCGCCCTAAGAACGCATGCGCCCCGAGAACTTTGAAATAGTTGCCGGAAACCAGGCCCGCAGCGGCAAGCTGTGCCTGCTGGCTGGCTCCGGCGGCGCCGGGCAAACGGACGGAGACTTTCGCCAGGAAACTGCCGAAGGAGGCAATTCCCTGAAAGGGGCCCGGATTGGCTTCAAGTTGGCGTGCGGCATACCAGGGGAAGAAACCGTATTGCCCCACATCCACTCCGCCGGCAATGCCGGAGTTCGTTGCGTCTCCCAGCGTGACAAGCTCATTCGGAGAGCGCACAGGCAACTCACTCAGCAGTACCTGCTGAATCAGAGTGAATATTGCTGTGTTGGCCCCGATGCCGAGCGCCAGAGAAAGCAGCGCAACCAAAGTAAATGCGGGCCGCTTTGCAAGCGACCGCAGCCCCAGTTGCACATCCTTCAGCAAATTCTCTGCCGCAGACTCCCACCAGACTGACCAAACGCGATGTTTGAGAGTGTTCCTGCTGCCCATTTCTACGAGCGCGGCGTGGCGAGCCTGCTCCGGACTCATTCCATTCTGTTGCTTGTGCGCGGCAGAAGCCTCAAGAAACCCATCGATTTCCTCGTCAATCTCGCCATTCGCACGTTGGCGATTAATGAGCGACCGCAGCCCATGAACCAGGTTCTTCAGTTGTCTCATCGTGTCTCCCTGCGCAATCAGGCTTGGTTGCCGGCTTCCAGAATGCGCGTGATTGCCGCGGTCTGAGTCGCCCAACGTTCCGTTTCCGCAGTCAGTGCGCGCCGGCCATTCGCCGTTAACGTGTAGTACTTTGCACGGCGGTTGTTTTCCGTCGCGCGCCACTCGGAACGCACCCGTCCGCCGCGCTCCATGCGGCTCAGCGCGGGCAGCAGAGACCCCGGATTGACCCGGAAGACGCCCTGGCTGATTTGCTCAATGCGCAACGCAATTCCAAAGCCGTGCATGGGCTCCAGCGCCAGGGTTTTCAAAATCAGCATTTCAAGCGTCCCCTGCACAAGATCATTCGCAGGCTTGGCGCTTGGGTTCGGCTCTTGATTCTTCACGCTCATCGTCTACCTCTTGACGGTCTAGAGTAGACGATAGGGTCTCTCCTCTAGATTGTCAAGAGTAGAGTGGTTTTGTCGATTGGCGGCGGATGACCCCATCCCGGGCGTTCGCTATCCGATTCCACTGCTCGCGGCATTCAATAAACACCAATCCCGTTATGACAAACAGAGCAGCAAATTGATAAATACAAGCCGACATTCTGGTAGAAATTCGGAGCCAATGTGTAACTCGGTGATTCGTCAACAAATCTTCACACTTTGACATACCTATACTTCTATGCGTATGCTGGGAAACACTAAGTTGTCTAGGGGTATGCAATGGCAAAGAACGATCTTCAGGGATCCTTGGACCTGCTGATCCTAAAGACTCTCTCGCAAGTGAAAGAGCTGCACGGTTATGGAATTGTGTTGCATATCCAGAGAGCATCGGGGGAGTTGTTACGGGTGGAAGAGGGATCGCTTTATCCGGCGCTGCATCGCATTGAGCAGAGTGGATGGATTAGTTCGACATGGGCGATGACGGAGACGAACCGCAGGGCGAAGTTCTACAAATTGACGGCTGTTGGACGAAAGCAGTTACAGGAAGCGGAAGAGAGCTTCGAACAATTGGTGAAAGGTATCCGCACCATGCTGCGGTACGCGTGAGGTAATCCGATGTCACTCATCCGCCGTATTGGGAATCTCTTCTCACGCTCCAAAGTGGAGCGGGAGATTGACGATGAACTGCGTTCGCATCTTGAGATGAGGATTGAAGACAACATTGCGGCCGGGATGTCTCCAGAGGAGGGACGGCGGGACGCATTGCTTCGGTTCGGTAATCCGGTGTTGATGAAGGAGAAGACAGCGGGCGCGGATGTCGCGCTGGGGATGGAGAGTATCGGGGCTGATATTCGCTTTGCGTTTCGCCAGTTGCGACGGTCGCCGGGCTTTGCGTGGACTTCGATTTTTATTCTGGCGCTGGGCATTGGTGCGTCAACAGCCATCTTCAGCGTGGTGAAGCCCATCCTGCTCGATCCGTTGCCGTACCCGAATGCCGGCCGAATCACAATGCTTTGGGAGATGCAAAGATCGGGCAAGCCGATGCGCGTGACCTTCGCGACTTTTCATGGAATGAACAAGCGCAACCGCTCGTTCGACGCCATGGCGGTGATGAAGCCGTGGCAGCCGACGATGATCGGAACGGATCGACCGGAACGGCTCGAAGGACAGCGAGTGAGCGCTGACTTCTTTCGCACACTGGGCGTAGCTCCATTGCTCGGGCGAGATTTTGACGACTCCGACGATCGGTTCCGTGGACCTAATGTGGTGATTCTGAGCGACAGGCTGTGGCGGGACCGGTTTGCGAGCGACAAGACAATTGTGGGGCAGCAGGTGCGGCTCGATGGGAATCCTTACACCGTCATTGGAGTGATGCCCCGCTCCTTCGAGGATGTGCTGGCTCCTTCGTCGGAGGTTTGGGCGCCGTTGCAGTATGACCCGTCCCTGCCCGCGGATGGCAGGGAGTGGGGCCACCATCTGCGCATGGTGGGAAGGCTGCGGGAAGGCGTTAGCAGAGAGCAGGCCGCGGCTGAACTGAAATTGATTCTGCACGGGCTGGCGCAAATCAATGCGAAGGGATATGACAGCACCGGCGGTGCTCCGGATGGAATGGCGGTGGACGAACTGCAGAGCGATCTCACGCAAGGCGTGCGGCCTGCCTTGCTGGCGGTCCTTTCGGCGGTGATGCTGGTGTTGTTGATTGCGTGCGTCAATGTGACCAATCTTCTGCTGGCGCGGGGAACGCAACGGCGGGCGGAATTTGCCATGCGCGCGGCGTTAGGGGCCATGCATGGACGGCTCGTTCGGCAACTGCTTACTGAGAGCCTCGTACTTGCGCTGCTGGGCGCTGCATTTGGAATGGGCGTCGCGATTGCTGGCGTGCACACGCTGGTAGCGCTGAGTCCGCAGGGGCTTCCGCGTGTGAGCGCAATGAGCGTTGACGGCCTGGCTTTTCTGTTTGCGCTCGGCATAACGACACTGATTGGAGTTGCGGTGGGGTTGGTTCCAGCCTTGCGGGCTTCGCGCAAAGATCTCCAAACCGGGATGCGTCAGAGTTCTCTGAAGACCACCGGTGAACGCCAGTGGATGCAGAAAATTCTGGTGGTCTCGGAGGTGTCCCTGGCAGCGGTATTGCTGGTGAGCGCGGGATTATTGCTGCGGAGCATGCAGCATCTTTTTGCTGTCGATCCTGGTTTTGACGCCTCACACCTGCTGACGATGCAGGTGCAGGCGTCTGGCCATCGGTTTAAGAACGATGCGGCGGAACTTAGATTTTTCAACCAGACGTTGGAGCAGGTGCGCAGAGTGCCTGGCGTTGTTTCGGCTGGACTCGCTGCCGAGTTGCCGCTGAGCGGGGACTCTGATGTATATGGAGTGGAATTTGAAGGGGGGAATAACCCCGGTGGAGAACCTGCGCTTCGTTATGCGGTGACTCCGGGATATATCGAGACAATGCGCATTCCACTGCGACGAGGACGTTTACTCAACGAGCATGACGAGCACGATGCTTCCGTGGCGGTGCTGATCAGCGAAGCGTTCGCGAATCGTAAATTTCCCGGCCGAGATCCGATTGGGCAGCGGGTTCGTGTGGGTCTCGATGTTGGGCATGCGGATAAGCCATGGGCCACAATTGTCGGCGTAGTAGGCAACGTGAAACAGCAGTCGCTGGCGATGGGTGACAGGGACGCTTTCTACGTCTCTACTGCACACTGGGCGTGGATCGATGACGCGCAATATGTGGTGGTGCGTACACGCGGGAATGCAGCGGCGCTTGCTCCTGCAGTGCGGGATGCGATCTGGTCGGTAGACAAGGACGTGCCGATCGTGCGGGTTGCCACCATGGACAATCTGCTTGCTGCATCAGAGGCCCAACGGCGTTTTGTGCTGATGCTGTTTGGAGCATTTGCGTTGGTGGGGCTGGTGCTGGCAGCTACGGGTATCTATGGCGTGCTTGCAGGTAGCGTAAGTGAACGGACTCGCGAGATCGGCGTAAGATCGGCTCTGGGTGCGTCGCGCGGCAGCATTCTCGCTCTGGTGATTCGTGAGGGAATGACACTCACGGTGCTCGGAGCGCTGATTGGATTGATTGGAGCGGTTGCAGCAACTCACGCAATCGCCGCCCTGTTGTTTGGCATCACGCGATTGGATCCACTTACCTACTTTGGTGTGACAGTTTTGTTGATCGGTGTCTCGGTTCTTGCATGCTTCATTCCCGCACGTCGCGCTGCATCGGTCAATCCTGTTGAGGCATTGCGAGCCGAATAAGGGTGAGCCTTGATTCTGCTCGAACGCCCCCGTAAACCAATTGACGATAACAGGTCAATGCACTCATCTCACCCCATTGCGGAACTTGTCCGCTGGCCTCCTGCGAACGACGAGCAGGCATCTGCCGCCCTGCGGGTGCTGACAACATATCGTCGCTTTGCCTACCTGCCCAAACTATATAGGTAAGCCCGTTTTCGACCTCTTAAAATTGCTTAAATCCAGCTTAATTTGCCTTGATTTTGGCTATCTGCCGGAGAGGCTACACCTCTTTCGCGCGAAAAAACACGCTTTTTTGTCCTCAAATCGCCGGGTCTATCCGGAAATTTCACCCCATCCCACTTGCATCCCCAAAATAGGGCGCATTTCCGCGCCCTTTACCCTCGTTTGGAGACAATTTTCGCTCTTTTTTGCATTCCCATAGTCGCGTAACCCCCTGGTCCCTGCTTCTCTCAGGCAACCACTCCCATCCCCCGCACATCGTAACCCTCAAGTGGGCCCGAGTGCCGTACCAATGTCGTTCAAAACAATAGCCCAACCCATGGTTGAGATTGTTCGGGGGAAAATGACAACCGTTTTACTAGTGGACGATGACCCCATGCAGGCCATCGCCCGAAAAGCCGTTTTGGAGCGCCGCTTTGAACATGTAGTGCGCGCCTCGGATGCCGCCGAGGCTCTCGGATTGATGGAGAAGCCCCAGTTCGCCGGGTCGGTCGATCTCGTCATCACAGGCCTCAATATGCCCGGTATGGACGGCCCCGCATTCGCTCAGGAACTTCACACCCGCGTTCCCAGCCTTCCCATCCTTGTGCTGGACACCACAGGAGAAACACCGGCAGTTGCTCCCGGCGAGTCGGTCCGCTTCCTGGGCAGGCCTTTCCACGCGGAAGATATTCTCGCCGCCGCCGCGCAAATGCTCTCCCACGCCAGCCATTAAGGTGCCGTGTAAGGTGCTGTGGATACCTTCATCGCGCAAGCTCTGCCAGCTCTTACTGTTATGTGCGCCCCGTTACGCGCATACTCTCCGCTTTGCGCCGCTTCCGTCCTGCGTGCAAAGCCATCCGTCCCGTGTTCGCCACTCCTTAAGTCCCTTATTGTTCAGTCCCTGGCAACTGAAACCCCGCGTCTGTCGCGCGGCTCCTCGCGCCTTCCGCCGCTCCATCGCAGGTGTGAGGTCAATCACATTCCATGCGCCTATCATGGACGCACAATAGCTTTGCGGCATTTCGTGGGCTTCAGCTCCCGGATGCGACAATAATGCTGGAGTCTTCATGGCCACATTCGGCAGTTTTGCACTTATCGTTGCGTTGGCATTGGCCGCATACAATTTTCTGGCAGGTACCGTAGCCCTTCGGTTGATCGCCACCGGCCGCCAGGCAGCCATTTCCCCAGAACGTCTGGCAGACACAGCCCGCCGCGCCGGAATTGCGAGCTTTATCGCTGTTTCCGCGGCAGCTTTCGCGCTGGTTTACTCCGTCTTTGCCAACGACTTCTCCATCACATATATCGTTGAGCACTCCAACCGCGACCTCCCCGCACCCTATAAATTTGCGGCGCTCTGGAGCGGTCAGGAAGGCTCGCTTCTGCTGTGGGCATGGCTGCTCGCCGCTTACGGCTTTGTCCTGCGCATCAGGCACAAGACAGACGTCAAACTTTACGCCTATGCTGGCACCATTCTTGCTGCGGTTCAGGTGTTTTTCCTCGCCGTTATCAACTTTGCGGCGCCGCCGTTCTCGCTGCTCAAGGGCCAGCTCCCCCAGGATGGCAACGGTCTCAATCCGCTTCTGCAATACCCTGAGATGGTCATCCATCCGCCGATGCTGTATCTCGGCTACGTCGGATTCACCGTTCCTTTCGCCTTCGCACTCGGCGCGCTCATGATGCGCTACCCCGGTGAAAAGTGGATTCGCATCACGCGCATCTGGACACTTGTGACCTGGCTGTTCCTCACCTGCGGCATCTTTCTCGGTATGCACTGGGCCTACGCCGTGCTCGGCTGGGGCGGCTACTGGGGATGGGATCCGGTTGAAAACGCGAGCTTCATGCCCTGGCTTACCGGCACCGCTTTTCTGCACTCGGTCATGATGCAGGAACGCAAAGGCATGATGAAGAGCTGGAATGTCTGGCTCATTTTCTCCACCTTCCTGCTCACCTTACTCGGCACGCTGCTCACGCGCGCGGGTCTCGTCAGCTCTGTCCATGCATTTGCACAATCGTCCATCGGTAACTGGTTTTACGTCTTCATGGTCATTGTGCTGGTGGTCTGTATCTTCACGTACATTCTCAATCGCAACCACCTGCAGTCTGAGCAGCGCCTTGAGTCGCTCGTAAGCCGCGAGTCCAGCTTCCTGTTCAACAACCTGGTACTGCTCACCGCCTGCTTCGTGATTCTCTGGGGAACGCTCTTCCCCATCCTGAGTGAATACGTTGAGGGCTCGAAGGTCACCGTCGGCGCGCCATTCTATAACCGCGTAGCCGTACCCATCGGACTCTTCCTGCTCTTCCTTACCGGCGTGGGCCCGCTGCTTCCCTGGCGCTCCACATCCTTAAAGGCCATCAAGCGCAATTTCATCCTGCCCTGCATCATGCTCTGGGTCACGGTCATCGTATGCCTCGTCGCCGGCGCTCGTCCCTGGCAGAACGGCCAGTTCCAGTCCGGCTCCTTCTACGCGCTCGTCGCATTCGCGCTCTCCGCCGCGGTCTTCACCGCTATCGTCTCCGAGTTTCTTCGCGGCGCTGCCGTCATCGCAAAGCAAACCAAGCGCAATATCTTCTCCGCCATCCTTACTCTGGTGCATCGCAACACGCGCCGCTACGGCGGATACATCATCCACATCGGCGTCGTCATCGTCGTCATCGGTCTGGCCGGAGCCGCTTTCAACAAAAACATCGAAAGCGAGCTCGGCTTCCATGACAAGATGTCCGTCGGCCCGTATACGCTCGTCTGCCAGGGTTTCACACAGGACTCGAACCTCAATTACGACTCGCAGTACGCCATGCTCGATGTCATGGTCAACGGCAAACGCGCCTTCCAGATGACGCCCGAAAAGCGTTTCTACCGCGCCAGCGGGCAACCGCAGACCATGGTCGCCATCCACTCCACACCGGAGTGGGATCTTTACGTCGTCTATGAGGGCGCCAACCCTGACACAGGCCAGCCCATCATCAAGGCCTTTCTCAATCCGCTCGTCGGCTGGATTTGGGCCGGCCTCGTTCTGATCGTTCTTGGCACCTTCGTCGCCCTCGTGCCCAGCGCCACGCCGGCCACCGCCTCGGTTCGTGTTCCCGTCCGAAGCGCTTTGCCCGGCGAGCCTGCACTCAAGGGAGGCGACTGATGCAGTCTCTCCGCCGCCCCTCGTTTTGGATCAAAACCGTACAGGCATCTCTTCTCGCGGTTGCCGTCTGCTTCTCTCTTGGAGCCACAGACGCGAACTCCCGCTACTACGATCTCAATCACCGTCTGATGTGCACCTGCGGGTGTAACCAGCTTCTCGGCGAGTGCAATCACGTCGGCTGCCCTGCCTCTGGCGGCATGCTCCGCGAGCTGCGTGCCGACATCGGCAAAGGCATGTCCGACAAAGCCATCCTCGCATCCTTCGAAACGGAGTATGGCGTCACTGTCCTTGCCGCGCCGCCCAAGAAAGGCTTCGATCTCATCGCCTGGATCGCTCCCTTTGCTGTACTCGGTGCCGGACTCCTCGGCACCATGCTGCTCGTCCGCCGCTGGTCTATCGGTGCCTCCGGTGACGCGGAAGTAGCCGCGGCTCAAGCCAGGGCCACTCCCGAACTCGACCCTCTCCGCGAAAAAATCCGCCGCGAAACCGGCGCGGAAGGAGACAACTAATCATGTCCCAATCTGAAGGCCTCATTCTCGGAGCCATTCTGCTCGTCGTCCTGTTCTTCTATACCTTCTGGCCGGATAACACCTTCGCAAGTCAGCGCCAGAAGACCCGTCTCGACTTTCTGTTCGAGCGCAAAGACCAGTTATATGAGAATCTTAGGGACTTGAACTTCGAATATCGCGCGGGAAAATATCCTGAGGAGGATTTCCTCGCCCAGCGCGCCCTGCTTGAAAACGAGACTGCCCAGCTCCTCGCCGAAATCGAACACCTGCAGCAGGTTTGACCGCACGGCCCGCCGCTACAACCAGATACTTTCTTTTCAACCATGTACGTGCGCTTACTTCAACTCGCAGATCACTTCACAGGAACTCACAAAGCCATGAAAGTCTCTCGCCTTCTTCTCTCTACCGCGGCCCTCTTCTTTGTGGCCGCCACCCTTCAGGCTGAAACCGTCTCCGGCATCGTCACCAACAAAACCACCGGCAAGCCATCGGCAGGCGACACCGTTGTCGCCATTGACGTGCAGGCCGGCATGGCTGTACAGGGCACCACCACCACAGATGCCAAGGGCCACTACTCGCTCACCTTCCCGGGCACTGCACCGCACCTCATCCGCGTCACCCACCAGGGCGCCACTTACTTCATCGCCGCACCTGAAAATGGCGGTGCCGGTGATGTCGATGTCTACGACGCCGCCTCCAAAGTGGGCGGCGTTTCCATTGAAGCCGACGTCTACGAGATCGAAGCCGACAACAGCGGCCTCCACGTCACCGAGCGCTTCTTCGTCCACAACCAGTCCTCGCCGCCCAGGACCGAGTGGAGCGAGCACACCTTCGAAATCGTCCTCCCGCCCGAGGCCACCATCACCGCCGCCGCCGCGCAGCGTCCCACAGGCCTGCCCACCGGCGTCAAGCTCGACCCCGTCGGCGCTAAAGGCCACTACGCCTTCGCCACGCCCATCGAGCCTGATCGCGGCGATAAGGACACACTCTTCCAGGTCAGTTATGACCTCCCCTACTCCTCCGGCCAGTACACCTTCCATGTCAATGTCACACTGCCCGCGCAAAGTGTCGGTGTGCTGTTGCCCAAATCCATGACCTTCACCGCCGGTTCGGGCTCCATGTTCCAGGCTGTCAATCAAGACCCTGGCGTGCAGACCATGGTTGCCCGCAATGCTGTTCCCGGCAAGCCGCTTGAGTTCACCATCTCCGGCACCGGCTCCATGCCGCGCGGCACGCAGAACGACGGCGGCCAACAGGCCGCGGCCAACGCAGGCCAGCCCGGCGGCGGTATTGGTGAACCCATCAACACGCCCGATCCGCTCACCAAATACAAGTGGTGGATTCTCGGCGGCCTCGCCATCGTCCTCGCCGCAGGCGCAGCCTTCCTGCTCCGCAAGCCCGCGGACGCCGCTGTTGCCGGCGCCACACCGGAGCCGCAGGGCACCGGTTCTTCCGCCACAGCCTACGCGCCGCCAACCAGCCCCGCCGCCAAAAACACGGTGCTGCTTAACGCGCTCAAGGAAGAGCTCTTCGCCCTCGAAACCGAAAAGCTCTCCGGTTCGCTTTCTCCGGCCGAATACACCGAAACCAAAGCCGCGCTCGAAATCGTCCTCAAGCGCGCTCTCAAACGGTCGTAGCAATACATCTTGGACACAAGCAAGGGCCGCCACATCGGCGGCCCTTGCTTCATGCCCGGTCAATATTTGCGCAACATTTCAAACTTCAACGCGGCCTTACTTCTTCAACGTAGAATTGCTCTTCTCGTAGCGGTCAATCACCAGATTGCCTTCATCGCTGTCCATCGGCGTCAGTTGCGTACTCAACATATAACCGGCGTCGCCCATCATGTACTCGTCTTTTACTTCGAAGTAGTAAATCTCGCCCGGCTGAGCCGTAAAATGCGCAGCGGCCATCCCCACTTTTCCCGCTCGATGCATGGGCTGCCAACTTGAGCACAAATGGTGCACGCCCGGATCGACTTCAAATCCCAGGAAGGAGTTGCCGTGAGTCGCGCCCACCCAGTGTCCGTCTACTCCTATGCGCGCGGTCGGCTTGCTGATTGCGCTGAACTCGCTGTCGTCCTGGATCACAATCACCATCGCCTTTCCTGGAGCTGCGGGCTTTGGCTTTTCTCCTTTAACCTTCTGCACGTCGAATCTCGCACCAGGATCACCACACCCTGGCGCGCCCACTTCCTGCGCCATTACCGGCATTCCCACCAACAATGCCGCAACCACAACCCATCCCAACGTCATCCCTTTCACCGCATTGCTCCTCTGCTATGAAATCCGCTTCGTCGTTCTTTCAGGGCATGTCCAACATTACTCCAATTGTTTCGCAGCGGCCTGAAGCCGCATCCAACTGCGTAACTCTGGTTTGGATGACGTTCAGCTTGGTTGCGAAGTTGCCGGTGCTCCGGCCCCTCGCACTTTACGTCCGGGGAATCCAAAGCTCTCCTGCGAGCGAAGAGCGAGCGTCTGCCGCACCGCAGGTGCCGAGCATCTGCTGCACCGCAGGTGCCGAGCGTCCGCCGCATGCAATGCCGAAAAAGCGTCCCGTCAGCACCCTTCCGCGTCAAAATAGACATAGGAGACTCACGCGCCTCCGCCATTCCGCGGCCCGCTGTGAGCTGAGCTATGAACGCCCTCAAGACCACGTTCCTTCTTACGTTGCTTACGCTCCTGCTCGTACTGGCCGGTGAGTACCTCGGCGGAACCAACGGTGCCATTCTCGCCTTTGCCATTGCCGCAGGCATGAACTTCTTCAGCTACTTTTACTCCGACAAGATCGCCCTCGCTGCCTACCGCGCACAACCCGTCACGCGCGAGCAGCTTCCGCGCGCCTACGAGGTCGTCGAACGCCTCGCGTCCAAGGCCGGCATCCCCATGCCGAAGATCTACGTCATTCCTACCGACTCGCCCAACGCCTTCGCCACCGGCCGCAACCCGCAGCACGCCTCGGTCGCTGTCACCCACGGCATTCTCCAGCTTCTCAACGACGAGGAACTTGAAGGCGTTCTCGCCCACGAACTCGGCCATGTGCAGAATCGCGACATCCTCACCAGCTCCATCGCCGCCACGCTCGCCGGCGCCATCACCATCCTCGCCCGCATCGCTTACTGGGGCGCACTCTTCGGCGGATACGGCGGCAACAGCCGCGACCGTGAAGGCGGAGGCCTCGGCGCGCTCGTCATGCTCATCGTCGCGCCTTTTGCGGCCATGTTGATTCAGCTTTGGGTCTCGCGTACCCGCGAGTTCGAAGCCGACCACACCGGCGCCGAACTCACCGGCAATCCTTACGCCCTCGCATCCGCACTTGAAAAGATCGAAGCCTACAGCAAGCGTGTCCCGCTCGTCGCCTCGCCCAGCTCCGCGCATCTGTTCATCATGCAGCCGCGGCTCTCCGGCGCCTCGCTCATGAACCTCTTCTCCACACACCCGCCCATTCGTGAGCGCATCGAACGCCTCATCGGCCGCCCTTCGGTCAGCGGCATCGTGCGCTGAAAACATGTAAAGCAGAGCAGCACGAATATCGGCGCCCAGGTCTCGATTTTGGGACCTGGGAAAAGTACGGCTCTCTGTGCGAAACAAGCGAGCGCACTCTGCATGTAATGCCTCACGCCTCAGCCCCTGCTTCTTCTGTGTTTCCCCCGCCAATACCCCACAGCTTCCGCCCCAGAAGTCCGCCCACAAATCCCAGCAGAATTGCGCCCACGCCGCTCACTGCGGGAATCTTCGTCAAATCCACCGGAACGCTCTTTGGGATCACCACCGCGCCAAACCGCGCAAACAGATAGAACACCGCGCCCAGCACCGTTCCCAGCACCAGACTGCGCCACGTGTGGGACCACCAGTTCTTTGCAAACAAATCGTCTGACTTGCTCGCCACAATCGCACCAATCAAACCGCCCGCACCGGCCAGCCAGATCAGGTACCAGGGAAACGACGGGAACGTCACAGTCCTGGTGTCCGGTTTCAGCCCGCTCGCCTCGGCCGTAATCGTCGCCGCACCGGCCGAGCCGGACCACGAAAGGTCCGCGCTGCATGGAGTTCCCTTCGCGATCGAAACCGACTGTGCGGCAAGCTCGCCCTGCGCATGCAGCACCACCGGCACATCGTCCTCGGCAGACGTCACACCACCCGAGTCATCCAGCAGGCACACCTGCACACTCGCCGTGCTCGCGCCAGTGCCCGCAAGCACCGGCGAACTCACGGAGAGCCGCAACTGCGTCGGCAGCGGTTGAAGGTAGTCCACATCCATCGGCGCCACGGCGCCCAGACTCGACACCGCATCCACATGACTCAGTCCCGCGCGGTCGGCCGTCAGCAGCACCGGATTGGAAAAGTTCGAAACCTGTCCGGCCTGCAGCACAAAATCGCTCTTTGAGAGCTTCCCGTAGCTCGCATCCAGATGCACGCTCACGTCGTTCGCCACCGGAGCCAGCGCGCCCTGGTCGTCCATCGCGGCAACAGATATATTTGCCTGCCATGCGTGATCCACCGCGCTGCCATACACCGGCCGAGGCTCGATAAAGAGCTGCAGCTTCTTTGCCTGGATTGGCGTGGGCATCGCAGCCACCGGTGGAGGCGGCGGAGGCGCCGCCGCTGCCGCACCTCCCGCAGGGTGTATTCCGATTGCCGCTCCCAGATTCGCACCGGGCGGATGCCCCAGCGCGGGCGGCGAGGTGTGATGCACCGTCACATGCTGCGCCGCGAGGGCATGCATCGTCATGGCTGTCTGCCGCTGCGGAGTTACCAGCACCAGAGCCGTCGCCGGCCGCAACCTGCCTGCGCGCACCGTCAACTGCACCACGCCCGATCCTGCGCACTTCCACGTAAAGCTCGCCGAAGACTGCCCTTTGGGAATCATCACTGTCTTCGTGCCGCCCGGCGTTTGCACTTCCACCTTCAGGTCGACCGGCGCATTCACATTCTGGTTCCGTGCGTTCTTCAGGCTCACCGTATAGGTCAGGTCCACCCCGGCCTTGGTCTCCGTTGTCGGCCTGTCCAGCGCCAGATGCGTAGGAACCGATTCAAGCGCCAGCGGGATCGACTGCCCATACACGCCCGCACTCATTGCGAGGAGACTCAGAAAAATGACCCGAGTACACACCATATTCATTAGCCTCCTTTTGGTCATGGAGGGGATCAGCACGCATAACCGCTGGCCGCATCAAAATGCCCTGTGTGAGTAGTGCTCCGTGTCGCACATCCGTTTCATCCCTTGTGCCTCGTCAGCAACTATCGCTCACAACGAGAAGCTGATTCTTGTCAAATCGAGCGATCGAACACCTGACAAAATCGGGTGGCAAGAATCGAGAGGGCTGCAGTTGCTTTCAAACTGCGCTCAAATCACGAACGCGGGTGTCCCACGTCCCTGTTTTAGGAAATGGAAGTGTTGGACAAGGCAATCTCTCTAACCTGTGCAAACGATATAGTAAAGCCCAATTCGTTCCCCTTAAAATTGGGCTGATTTCGCTAAATTTCGCTTCTGTGTACGGGCTGGGAACTGCCTTCGGACATGAAGAGCGCGGCAAACCGCACTGAGACGGCAAGAGGATGCATGCCGTTCTACGCACCACCGCTTGGAGCGCACAATCCGCCGCGAATCGCCATCATGAGTGCGGTACAAATCGCTGGATAGATCTGCCGCTTTTCGTCTGCTGTTCCCTGCCCTTCTCGCTTGGCACCTGGTACCTGTTCCCCGCCTTCTAGTATTCTTCTTGCCATGAAGACTTTGCTCCGTACCTTGCTCTATCTCGCGCTCATTGTGTGGCTTGGGGCGGAGATCTTTTTCCCTGTTGTTGCCGCCATCACCTTCAGCACCCTTGCCGGGGACACCCACACCGCTGGAACCATTGTCGGCTCGCTGCTGCGCATCCTCCATGGCATCGGCCTGGTCTCAGGCATCGTCACGCTTGCGTTGCTGGCGCTTGCCCCCGCATGGAACATCTACAAGCCGCGCAAGGTTTTGGCTCCCATGATTCTCGTCGTGCTCATGCTCGCCTGCACCGCCTTCTCGCAGTACGTCATCATTCCCGCCATGGAACGCGACCGTATCGCCTCTGGCGGCGCCATTGACGTGCAAGACCGCGCGAACCCTGCTGTCGCTGACTTTAACCGCCTCCATGACCGCAGCGAACATGTTGAGATGGCCATCCTCCTGCTCGGCATTGCCTCGGTCGTCCTCGTCGCCCACGCTGAATCGAGTCACGTGTAGGCCACATCCAATTACTCAAGCCGGCGTCTCACGTACACACCGGCGGTGCGCGGATGCTCCTGTATCATCGAAGAGGTCCTGCGTTGCTTGAATGCTCCGTGTGGGCCTCCTCGGATTCGGATAAGGGTAATGCTCAAAACCTCCATCTTGTTGGGTTTACTGGCGGCGTTGGCCGATGTGGCAGGCGGGCTGGTATTGGTGCGCGCTCAGGGAGTGGAGCGTTTTTTGCGCTATTTTGTGGCGCTCGGGGCAGGATTTTTGATGGCAACGGCAGTGCTGGAGATGACGCCGGAGAGCATCAAGATCAGTCCTTCGATGGGACCGGTGCTCATCATGGCAGGCTACTGCGCGATGCATCTGCTGGAGCACACCATCAACGCGCATTTTCACTACGGTCCGGAGACGCACCACCACGAATTTCTCCACGCACGGAAGGGGTATTCGGTACTGGTAGGGCTGAGCGTGCATGCGCTGTTTGACGGCGTTGCCATCGGTTCGGGATTCGTACTGTCGAGTTGGCTTGGCTGGCTGATTTTCTTCGCCATCTTTCTGCATAAAGCGCCTGAAGGTTTCACAATGGCTTCCGTGATGCTGGCCAGCGGCCTTGGCCGCCTGGCAGCGTTCTGGTCGGCGGTTGCACTTGCAGGTGCGACAGTTCTCGGCGTTCTGGTGATTGAGCTTGTACCCCACTGGATTACCTATGGACTGCCTATATCCGCCGGCGTTGCTGTCTATGTGGGTGCAAGCGACCTGGTGCCGGAAGTCAATCGTGAGCCGGGCATTCGCATGGCGCTCGTGTTCTTCCTTGGCGTGGCGGGTTTCCTGCTATGCCGGATGCTGCTTCCGCAGATTTAATACACAAGATCAGAAAGCAGCAGATTTATCCGGCGATTTGTACCGCATTCATGACGGCGATTCGCGGTGGATTGCGCGCTTCAAGCAGTGATGCGTAGAATGGCTTGTATCCTCTCGCCGTCTGAGCGCGGTTTGTGAAGATTTTTGCAGCCGAGCACTTTCCGCGCCCCTTGCAAACAAGCAAAATTTGCCCGGATTTACCCCAATTCAAGGGTGCAGAATCCGGTCTATTTATATCTTTGACACAGGTTAAGGAAATTGTCTGTATAGGGGCTCCCAATGCCCCAAAACCAGAGGTATGGGCACCCACGTTTGTGGCTGAGATGCATCGAAAAAACAGCCTGGGCCTGAATTGGTGTTAGTCAGCGGAGGCTTGCTGGAGGGCAAGCTTTGCATCCGTACGGAGGCGGTAGAGCTTCCAGAGGAGACGGAAGTAGTCGAGCGCGACACGGAGCCCGGCCTTGCTGTGTCCCCCAGCGCGTTTGCCAAAAGTGAAGGGAAGCTCCTGCGCCGAGCGAATGCGGCCGCGAACGAGGATTTCAAGCAGCAGCTTGAAGCCGCGGGTTTCAAAGTCGATGCCCTCTACACAGGAACGGCTCACGGCGAAATAACCGGACATGGGGTCGCAGACATGAAGACCATTTACCTGCAGAGGCCTAGTGGCCCAGATGGCAGTACGGGAGATGAGTTTGCGCAGAGGGTGCCATCCGTCGAGGCAATTCCCTGTTTCATAGCGGCTGCCGATGGCGATGTCCCGGCCAGAGAGCAGCGAATGGAGCAAGCGAGGCAGCAGTGATGGCGGGTGTTGCAGGTCCGCGTCCATGACGGCGAGGAACTCCGCATCGGTGTGACGCCAGCCGTGAAGAATGGCGCCAGCCAAGCCGCGCTCGCCCTTGCGAACGAGCAGGCGCACGCGCGGGTCGGAATCGAGGACAGGCGCAAGAGCCGACTCGATGCCATCACCGCTGTCGTCATCGACGACAAGGATTTCAAAGGGAAGCTCAGCAGATTCAAGCGCTGCAATGATCTCGAGAACGAGGCCTTTGATGGTGGCGGCTTCGCGAAGCGTGGGAATAACGAGGGCGAATTTGTGCGCGTAAACGGCAGCCAGAGGGTCGATACATAAGTTGGTAGGCTCCGGTGCGTACAGGTAGGATGAACCCATGCGGGAGATTGGCCGAATTTTCATCATATTGATTGGCGGATACTGCGCGTGAGACGCCCACTCCTTTTGCAACTCTCTCTAACGTTCCTATTCGCGGTTCTCGGCCTTGCCGTAATGGGATACCATCCCGGCGTTGAGGATGATGGAGTCTATCTTTCCGCGATTCAGTCCGACTTGAACCCATCGCTTTACCCGCATGACGCAGCATTCTTCAAGATTCAGTTGCAGGCTACTGTATTTGACGAAGCGATTGCCTGGTTTGTACACACGACTGGCATTTCTTTGTATTGGACAGAGCTGCTGTGGCAGTTTGCGGCATTGTTCGCCATTTTATGGGCCTGCCGCAGCATTGGAGAGAGGCTTTTCCACCATCCACTGGCGAAATGGGGCGGAGTGGCCATGGTGGCGGCGATGTTAACGCTGCCCGTGGCGGGGACCGCGCTGACAATCGCCGACCAGTATCTGCACCCTCGGATCATCGCTACGGCGCTGATTCTTTGGGCGGTGGATGGAATTCTTGCCGGAAGACGGATTGTTCCAACCGTGCTGTTGTTGCTGGGCTTTACTTTCCATCCAATCATGGCGGCATTCGGGTTCAGTTTTTGCGGGTTTCTGATGCTGGCGATGTGGGATCCGGCGTACGACCGGCTATGCTTTATGCTGCGTATTCCACGCGGCCGGCTGGCGATGGCAGCTCCACTGGGGTGGGTCTTCGAGCCACCGAGCTCTTCCTGGTATAAGGCTCTGCACACGAGGCGCTACTTCTTTCTGACACAGTGGACCTGGTATGAATGGCTCGGCGCGTTAGCACCTCTCTGGCTGTTCTATCTGCTGTGGCGCTTCGCACACCGTTTTGGCAAGCGGCTGCTGGCCCGGCTGGCGCTGGCTGTGACGGCCTTCGCCGTGTTCCAGTTTGCAGTGGCGGTTGTGATGCTGAACACGCCCGCGCTGGTACGTTTCACGCCCCTGCAGCCGATGCGCTTTCTGCACCTGGTGTATCTGTTCATGGTGCTGCTGGGCGGATGCCTGATTGCGGAGCACATTCTGGATTTGCACGTGGTGCGGTGGACGGCGTATCTGGTGCTGATTAATGGCGCGATGTATGCGGGGCAGTTGGTGCTGTTTCCTGCAAGCCCGCACTTCGAACATCCAGGTAACGAGGGTACAAATGCATGGTTGCAGGCTTTCGACTGGGTGCGGCACAACACGCCGGTGAACGCGTTCTTCGTGATGAACCCAAACTATCTGGCCACTGAAGGTGAGGATTATCACAGTTTCCGTGGACTGGCAGAGCGGAGCCAGATGGCCGATGCGATCAAGGATGGGGTCGTTTCGGCGCAGGTTCCAGAGCTGGCACCTTATTGGCTGCGTGCAGTGGAGGCAACGCAGGGCTGGCAGCACTTCCAATTGGCCGATTTTCAGCGGTTGCAGGACAACTTTGGAGTGGACTGGGCGCTGACAGCATATCCGGCACCTGCAGGGCTGGACTGCCAGTGGCACAATGCGCAGCTCTCTGTGTGCAAAATACCGCCGGAACCCCGAAAATCACCCCTCCTGACAAAAAGTTCATTGGCCAAGCACGGCATGCGCCGTGAGACTATGGATAAGCCTCATGGAAGACATCGCAGACGAGGTCAACATCATCGTTAATTTCCGCGTCTAAAAGTTTTATGGGTCTTTTTGCCAGCACCACTCATTGGGTGCAAAGTACATTGGTTAGTCCACCGCCAGCTCTTTCTCTCCGTTCCGCGGCACGGCAGCGATCGAAAAGTAAAACGGGCACGAAACCAGGACTGGTTTCACGGCCGCCACTCTTGCTGCTCGCGGCAGTGACGCTAGCAGCATTTTTTCTGCACGGCTACCACCTGGGTGTTGAAGACAGCGAGATTTACCTGCCGGCAATCAAGAAGCTGATCCACCCACAGCTTTATCCCTTTGCGCCCGAGTTCTTTCTTTCGCACGGACATCTTTCGCTGTTCAGCCCGCTGATTGCGGGCACGGCGTTTGTGACACGACTCTCAGCGGACTGGGTGATTCTGCTGTGGTATGTGCTGACACTCTATGCGATGGCGATTGCATGCTGGTTGACTGCGCGAGCTTGTTTTGACTCGACGCGCGCGCGATGGGGCGCAGTGCTGCTGGCGATGGCCGTGCTCACCATGCCCGCGACCAACACGGGACTGTTGCTGATGGATCCATATTTGACGGCGCGTTCGATGTCGACACCGCTGACGCTGTTTGCGCTGGCGAGCCTGCTGGAGCGTAAGTATGCACGGGCAAGTGTGGCAACAGCGATGACGGCGGTGGTACATCCGCAAATGGTGGTGTATCTGCTGTTTTTGATGGCCGTGATTCTGGTGCACAGGCGCGTACGCAGCCGCGTGCTTGAGCCTGCACCGGCAATGGCTTCGTTCGCGTTGATTCTGCCGAGCGGCTTTCGTTTAGGACCAGCGACCGGTGCATATCGCGAGGCGCTCTTCTCACGCGACTATTTCTTTCTTTCGACGTGGACCTGGTACCACTGGCTGGGCATGCTGGCACCGCTGGCAATTCTGGCATTTTTCTGGCGTTCACGTTTGCGCAATACGACGGATGGCTTTGCCTGCCTGAGCTTCGCGATGCTTCCCTTTGGAGTGCTTGCGATTCTGTCTGCCGGCGTGTTGTCGAGCTCAAACATATTTGAGATGTTTGCTCGTCTGCAGCCGCTGCGCAGTTTTCACCTGATCACACTTGTGTTTGTGCTGCTGCTGGGCGGCGCGGTGGGCGAGTACTGCACGGGGAAAAGACGCTGGGCGGGTGTATCGGCGCTGGTGGTGATAGCCGTGGGCATGGGCATTTCAGACTCGATGCTGTATTCGGCCAGCCCGCATGTAGAGTGGCCGGCAAAGCACAGCGAGAATGCCTGGGTGAATACGCTGCTCTGGATTCGCACGCATACGCCGGAGAACGCGGTCTTTGCGGTAGACTCGCGCTACTTTCTGGCGCCGGGTGTGGATGAGCATGGGTTTCGCGCGATCTCAGAGAGGTCAGCGCTGGCGGACTACTACAAGGACAGCGGTGTGGTGTCGCTGTTCCCTTCACTGGCTCCAGAGTGGAAGCAGATGAGCGACGCCACACAGGGGCTGAATCACTTTTCGTTTGCGGATTTCAAGCGGCTGGAGACAGAGTATCCGGAGGTGAACTGGACGGTGATTCGTGGCCATGCTCCGGCGGGACTCGAGTGCCCCTATGCGCATGAGGGGTACACAGTGTGCAAGCTCCCGGCGATGGGAGCCGGTGAAGTTTCTGCGGATACGGCGAATTCACCGGTTCGGACGGGCCCGCATGCGTCTCAGAATGCGCCGCACAAAATGCCTACGGTCTTACGGCAGCCCATCCTTTTCTGGCAGAATCGGATTGGGACGTCCGAACCATGCTGAATCTGGCGCAGCGCCTTATCCTGGGCTGCCTTCTTGTCACCGCCATCCTGATTGGACTGGTTGCCTCCACGCGAGGGGCACTGGCAGCGGGCGGCGTGTTGCCGCTGGCGATTTCGTTTGTGGCAGTGGCTGTGCTGGTGCAGGTGGCGATGATCTTTGTGGTGCTACGGCCGGTGCAGATACTGGCGCGCGACGCGAAGCTGATTGGCCAGGGAAATCTGGAACATCGTGTGGAGTGGACGAGCCGCGACGACTTTGGCGTGGTGGCCGCGGAGCTGGACCGCGTGGCGCTGCGTCTGCGCGACCTACGCGATACCGAGGCGGGACGCAGACAGATGGAGTTCCAGCTATCGGATGCGGTGCTGCAGTCGATTTTTGAGCCGATTATTGTGACCGATGCGAAGGGTCATGTGCTGAAGCTGAACCAGGCAGCAATGGACCTGCTGGGCGCGAGTTCGACCGACCGCATGGCGCTGGCGAATACGCCTGGAGGCGACAAGATTCTGGGCGCGATTCGCGACGCGGTTTCGATGCAAAAGGCGGTTGCGGGCGAGGGCGAAGCGGCACTGCTGCCGATGCGAATCGGCACGCAGGAGCGCAGCTACCGTATGCGTACGATGCCGATGCGCGACGCCGAAGGGCGGCTGCTGGGCGCGGTGACGACGCTGGAAGATGTGACAAGTTTGCAGGATGCAGACCGCTTCAAGACGCAGTTCATTGGCGTGGCGAGCCGCAAGCTGCGCGACCCGCTGCTGCAACTGCGGCGCGCACTTTATGCGATTGGGCAGGGATTTGGCGGTGATCTGACACCGCTGCAGGCCGAGCTTGTGGCCAACGCCGGACAGGACTCAGAGAAGCTGGATGACCTGATGGCCGATCTGATTGAAGTGGCCGAGCTGGATACGGGCAAGCGCGAACTGCATGTGGAACAGATGCGGCCACTGGCAATTCTGAATGAGGCACGCGACCGGCACTGCGAGGCCGCAGCCGAGAAGCATGTGCGCATCGATGTGGCGGCATATGCGGATTTGTCGTTCATTCAGGCGGACAGGCGCGCGGTGCGATCGATTTTGGATAATTTGATTTCCAATGCGCTGCGGTATACGCCGACGAATGGAGAGATTCTGCTGGCGGCCGAAGAAATCAAGGATTTTGTGCAGTTCACGGTGAAAGATACAGGCAGCGGTATTGAAGCCGAAAGACTGGCAACAATCTTCGACCGATTCAGTACACAGTCCGACAAAGGTACGGGACTTGGACTGGCGCTGGTGCGGAGGTTTGTGGAGTCGCAGGGCGGACAGATTGCGGTGGAGAGCCGCGTAGGGCATGGAACGACCTTCCGGTTCACGCTGCCGGTGGCAACAGTGAGCGTGAAGCACCACCCCGTGGAGGTGGGCTGAGCGATGGCAGAGCTGGAACTGGAACAGCAAAAAGAACCTGCGAAGCTGCGTATTTACCTTGGCGCAGCGCCAGGCGTGGGCAAGACCTATCACATGCTCAATGACGCCGCATTGAAACGGCAGCAGGGCATGGATATTGTGATTGGCCTGGTGGAACCGCACGGACGGCAGGAAACCGCGGATCAGATTGGCAATCTGGAGATCATTCCGGAGCGCGTGATTCCCTACAAGGGCGTCGAGCTGAAGGAGATGGATCTCGATGCGATTCTGGCGCGGCATCCGGACACGGTGATTGTGGACGAACTGGCGCATACGAATGTGCCGGGGAGTAAGAATCGCAAGCGGTATGAGGATGTGCTGGATTTGCTGGATGCCGGCATCAATGTGATGACGGCCGTGAATATTCAGCATCTGGAGACGCTGAACGATGCGGTGAATCGATCAGCAAACACGGTGATTCGCGAAACGGTGCCGGACAGCTTTTTCAAGCGCGCCGACGAAATCATCAACGTGGACCTGACGATTGAAGAGCTGCGGGCCCGGCTGCGCGCGGGCAAGATTTATGCGCCGGAAAAAGTGGAGCCTGCGCTGGCGAACTTCTTCCGCAAAGGCAACCTGAACATGCTGCGCGAACTGGCTCTGCGTACGACAGCCGAACAGGTGAGCAATCGTGCATCAGAGTACAGACGCACGCAGGGGCTGGAGCAGGCGCCGATTCCAGAGAAGGTGATGGTGTGTCTGAGCACGCGGCCGGGCACGGAACGGCTGCTGCGCGTGGGCGCGCGTATTGCGGGCAGGCTGGCAACGAACTGGTACGCGGTCTACGTAACGCGCCTGGACGACAAGCGCAATAGCGACCCGGAGTCAATGGAGCGGCTGCACGAGTATGAGCGCATGGCGCGCGATCTTGGAGCCCAGGTGGTAAACCTGACGGACAAGAATGTGTCCGAGGCCCTGGTTCGCTATGCGCAACAGGAAAATATTTCGCACGTGGTGTTCGGCCAGTCGGCGCGCACACGCTGGGACATTCTGGTACACGGCTCGATTCTGAACAAGTTCCTGTCCGAGGTCCGCGATGTGACAGTGCAGGTGGTACCGATGCACAAGCCGCTGCGCAAAGCTTAGGACTGCGGGAAACAGTCCCGGAATCCATATCTCACACTTTCAATTCAATCCACTCAGCTATTCGCAGAAAACCCGGACTTTGGTGGTGTTGCCTTCCTTGCCTTCGACGTCGACGGTAAGGTCTTCGAGGTGATCGATGAGTTCCTCAAGATTTTCGGGCTTGATCTGCGAGAGTGTGAGCGGCACGCCATGCTGATTGAGCGCCTGATCGAACTGATCATGCGCCTGCTTGGGAATGAGCGCAGCAAGGCGTACACCGGCGCGCAGAAGTTGCATGGGCACACGGACGTTGACCGTGGTGGGGCCATTCATACCAGTCACCGATTGATCGGCTTCAACAAGCACGCGCAGGTATTTGGCACGCATCGTTGCGTGAGCATTTTTCAGATTGCCTACCATGCGAGGAAACTCGTCCGATACGCTGGGTGGTTCGGGCTCGAGTGCGGCGAGAAGGCGTTCGGCCTCGTCTGTGGTGAGCTTGCCGGCGGCGAGCATTTCAAGAATTTGCTTTCTATTTTCGTTCATCGCACACCTCCTGAGACATGGTGGAAGAAATTGAGCGCGCTGTGGCCCAGCGTGTGAGCGACGGCAGCGGTTGGGGCCGACTGAGCGAGAAGAATCAAGACGCAGAGCGCGATGGCGCCGAAAACTTCAAGCACCTGCTGACGGCGTGCGGCCCATATGGATTCGAGCCTGAGAGCATCTGCCGCGGTGATGCGGCCGGCGGCAATGAGAGCAAGGATGGTTTGTTGTCGATTACGCACGATTACCTCACAAAATTCTGACGGAGATGCGTCTGCCTTCCACGGTGACGCGCACATCCGTGCCAGGCAAAGCACAGAGCAGGCCCCATGCGGCAGAGACTGTTTTGAAGAAGCTGATGTTTGCGGCCGCACACACGAAGGCGAGGATGACAAGCGCAATGGGTGCAAGCAGCAACACAGGAATCCAGAGCAGGAAGAGCGGAAGAATGATGGGGAATCCCCAGAACGAGCGCTCAGGCACCTGTATACGGAGAATGGCCAAGTTGGGAATCATTTCAATGCCTCAAGTTCCTTGATGGCCTGCTCGGCGGTGATCTCGCCGTTTTTGAGGCGATCAAGAATTTCACTGCGGGAAGGCTGCGGGTTGGTTTCGACAAATTCAAGCTGGCTGGCAATGCGGTTGAGTCGTGCTTTGACGGTTGGGTAGCTGACACCGAAGACTTGCTCCATTTCTTTAATGGAGCCGTGGGCGCGGACAAAGGCAGTGACGAAGATCTGATCTTCAAGGGAAAGGCGAGAGAGCTGGGGGAGGGTGAACTGGCCCTCAATGGTGACCTGGCGGGCGGGAATACTTACCCGCTCAAGAATGAGAGGCGCTCCCTGGGCAACACGAAGCAGTTCCTGCCAATCCATGCCCGGTTTGAGGCCAGGAGCGGATTTGGAAGTGTCGGACATGGATGAACCTCGCAAATTTCAAGTACGCAGATGACAATAATTCAAAATATTAATTATTTCAATGTATTTTATTAATTTTATTGAATACATTCTTGATGCATATTGAAATCAATGGTTTAGATGAAGCGAACCGCGCGCAAGCCCCAGAAATCGAGGGTTTACGTCCTTATGGAGCTACTAGAAGCTTGTGTATGGGAATGACAGATGGCACAGATGCGCATGAGCAATCTACGGAGGCAAGAAAAAGAGAGCATCTCATTCAAGCGGAATGAAGCCGATGCCATGCACAAATCGGTTTACTCGTATTACACGACTCATGACAACAAACGAGCGGACTTGAAGCGGAGTTTACGCGTGATGGACCACCGCTCATTCTCTTTCGACATTCATGCGCGTATGGCTCCAATACGGCATAAAGTAAAAGCTCTCGCCCTGGAGCGAGAGCAGCGGAGAATCTTGCGGCCGAACCGATTGCAGTTCTATTGGCAACGGCAAGCGCGGTGAAACGCAGTCCAAATCCAATTTAACGTTTGCTGGCTATACCCCCAATTGCGAAAAGCATACCCCTTCAGAAGACCCGTTCCAGGAATTCTGTTGACGCTTCGCACACTGACCAATGAACAGAAGTGTTATCTAACCCAAACAGAAATTGCATTTCGGGCGAGATGAAGCGCGCCTGTGTTGCAAATAAATCACTTAGCCGAGCAAGCAGTGTCGCGCCGGATTGAGCCTTACGGTACTTATGGCTGAGAAGTACGAAAAGGCCAGGTAAACGATTGGAGCTGAATGCGCATCCAACTTAGTGATCCGGGCTGAGCAGGGCAAGAAAGGATGGCCTGTTCTTTGCGCTGCAAGGATCTGAACATCAGCCAGCACTACCCTAAAGAGGCGAAAAATGAACGACGCACCGTGGGCTGTCGTGCAAGTTGTGGCAAATCACGAGAAAAAGGTAGCGCAACATTTGGCAGTACGTTCACTGGAACACTACCTTCCCCTTTACACGGAACGGTCACGCTGGACGGACCGAACCGTGACATTGGAACGACCTCTTTTCCCCGGATATATTTTTGTACGTTACTCGCCGGGACAAAGAGTTTCAGTTCTGTCGACGCCGGGCATCTTCAAGGTGCTTGGCAATCCCAGAGCAGATTTGCATAGCGGCATGGTAAACGACGATGAGATTACGCGGATTCGCGAAGGGCTGAATAGTGGCTGTGTTCTACGTCCGCATCCACGGGTAACGGTGGGAACGCGCGTGCGCGTACGGCAAGGGATTTTTCAAGACGTGGAGGGATTGGTGACGGAGTTGCGCGGCAAATGCAACGTGATTCTGGCGCTGGCCAACGTGGAGAGATTTTTCTCGTTGCAGGTGGAACTGGACGATATCGAGGTGCCGAGCCAGTCACAAGGCGGACGCGCCCTGGCCAGCCGCCAAACGCTGTCAGGAACAAAATTCGTTTACTAAAATATGGAGCTCTTCTTCACGCGGAGAGGTGCTACATGTGAGCGCACTTGGTACAACACGAAGAGTTTGTGCACTTCTGTAGGGGTAACGGAAGAGCTGATGCTGCAGGAAGGCAGCGATGGGCAGGCCTATACAGAAATATAGATAGATTTCCGCGCGCGGCTAAGCGCCAGGCTGGATGCGCCGGCTCTCTTTCGCAGCCATATGCTTTTGAGCATTGGTGCGGAAGGTGAGAATGTTGAGCCCTAGTAATACCCCCGCGGCCACACCGAACAAGTTAACGACCAGTGCATGCTTGTCAGCGGAAACATGGGCAAGGCTGGCTTTTGCCACCTGCAGGGCAACCGAGACTATGGCGACCCCAAAGGAGATGGCAAGAGCCGTCGCCATTTTCCAGGCGAGAAAGGCAATGCAGCCGACGGCGAGATAGATGAGAAAGTGCGCCCAGCGATGACCGATGATTGCACCGAGCGGCGAATGGACTCCGGAAATGCCTGACCACAGAGTCGCGATGGAGATTAATACAATCAGAAATAGCCAAATGACGCGAAAATGAAGTTTAGTCTGCGCTTGCATAGACTTTGAGATTTGCCTGTTCTGGTCTTAGTTCGTTGAGTTTTTGCTTGAAGACGCGAGCAACACATTCGACGAAGAGAATGGAAGCCGATCCGGAATCAGCTGTGTTGGCGTTACGTATAAGGTTTATATAGCCGTGGCCGGGCAGTTCGACGTGAATATGCCAGCGCCCATCAAAATCGCCATGAAATTCGGAACGGTCGAGATTCAGCTCGATACCGGAGAAGCCAAATCTGGGTGCTGCCTCGCGGAGAATACCCCAGCATTGATCAACCGATGTGGACGCGGCAAGTTCCTGCTCGATGGAGATGAGCGCCAACTGCGCATTGACCATGCGGCGAAAACCTCCGCCGAGAACCAGTCTGCGGGCAACACCGAACTCGTGATAACCAAGGTGCTGCAGGCCGAGCCACGCGACAAGACAGACAAGAACAATGACGAAGTCCTGATACTGCTTATGCGTTGCTGTGAGCATGAGCGACGCGATGGCGGCGAGGCCACAGAAACCGTAGAGAACGAGCACGACGCGACGCGGCGTGAGTCCGCGGGAGAGTAGCTTGTGGTGGATGTGGGAGCGATCTGCACTGAAGATGGGTTGCTGGCGAAGAAAGCGCCGCGCGATGGCAATGCCGGAATCGAGAAGAGGAACAGAGAGCGCGAGGAGCGGCGCAGTCATACCAAGGAGGGTCGTCGACTTTTCACTCCACGCAATGCCATAACAGCCGAGCAGAAATCCTATGGTGAGGCTGCCGCAGTCTCCGAGAAAGATGGAGGCTGGGTTGAAGTTATAACGCAGGAAACCAAGAAGAGCCCCAGCCAGCGGCGCGGTGGCAAAGACCAGATCAATGTTCTGGTGCAGCAGGCCGGCGATGAGCGTGGTGAAGGCGGCGAAGAGGCCGACGCCCGCAGCGAGACCATCGACACCATCAATGAGATTAACGGCGTTGGTGCAGGCGACAATCCAGAGGATGGTAAGGATCAGGCTGACGGCAACGTGGAAGGGATGACCACCAATGGATTCAAGACGGATGCCAACCGACCAAGCGATAAGTGCGACACCTACTTGCGCGATGAGTTTTTTCCAAGCGCTGATGCCAACGATGTCGTCAATAAGACCGACGATGAAGATGATGATGACTGCGGGCAGAAGTTTGAGCGCAAAGGGGAGGCCCGCGCGCACGATATTGCCAGCGCTGAGCCTGACTGTCAAAAGCAGTGCGTAGGAGCCAATGGCGGCAATAAGAATTGCGATACCGCCAACACGAGGGATGGGCGTCTGATGGATTTTGCGATGACCATCCGGCTCGTCCACAAAGCCAAATCGTAGCGCAAGATCTCGAAAGAATGGCGTAAGAAATAAGGACAGAACGAACGAAGCGAAGCCGAGAAACAAGAGAGAGTACATTTCTTAACCTCGAATTCCTATCGTGCAGTGGGGGTGAGGAAAGTGCATGGGTACCGAAATTTCAAAGGCGATTACCGCTATCGCGCTAGCGCTGCTTGTACAGGGAGCGCAGAGTTCCAATAAATAGTCTTTTTCTGTGGTCGCTGGAATGGCGAATTACCACGCATCTATACAAGCGTCCGCGCCTGCGCTTTAGCTGGCATTTCGTGCGCAGACATTGATGACCACACTCCGCTTGAATAACTCCGACGCTCTCAAAACGCCATATGCGGCGCCGTTGAATGCATAGCATGCAGGACCGAACAACCTTTTGTAGCGCAGCATATTGACCTTCGAAGAGCTGTAGGAGGAAACAATCGAAAAACCGTGACGCTCAAGGAGTGCTTTGAGTCCAGACAGAGAAAAGTAGTTCAGGTGTTCTGGCGGAGTGACGAAGAAGTCTCTCTTGCCCAGGACCGAAGTAATAATGGAGCCGAAGAGAGGCACGGCAATCATGATGACTCCGCCGGGCCGAAGAACAGTACGAACATCGATCATGATCTGGTCAGGATTAGGCAGGTGCTCAAGTACATGCGAGAGTAAGGCAGCATCAACCTGATTGCGATTTCGCTCGGCAAAAGCGTGATCGAAAAAGCTTGCTTCCGGCACGAAGCCATTCCTGTCTTCAAATTCCTTTTGGCACTGCGGGCTCGGTTCACAGGCCCGCACCGTAAATCCACGGCGCAGTGCTTCCCATGAAGCGATGCCCGCTCCGGCACCTATATCAAGAAAGACGCGACCCCGGATATGAGGGCCGAACTCGGAAAAAATTCTGCGCGCGTCCTCTTCTCCAGATGGCCAATACAACCCCTGATCATTGTGGTTTGGGTTGTAATCGCTATCGGAATATAAGTCCTGGACAACATCGTCGTTCGGGCGCGGCCAGGTATAGGCCGACTTGCATGCTTCACATCGAACGATCGGATATTCGACCGCTCTGACAGTTTTTGTGAACCAAGAATCAACGCCATTCCGATTACACAAAATACAAGGTAATGAACTCATTTACAGACCCCGTCGCTGGAAACTCAGGAATTTTGCGATATTTCAGGAGAAGTTGTGTTCCTTGCGTGGCGAGCCTTCTCAACGAGCCTCTTGGTTCCGCACTGATGCTCCAATTGAAGAGCCTGGCCGTAGACTTCATTCAGACGGTCCAATTTTCTCTGCCACGAATACTCATGACTGCGCAGAAGCGCTCCCTGTGCAAGAGACCGTCTCAAAGGTTCATTGCAGAAGAGCGTTTCAATCGCTCTGGCGAAATCACGCACAATCTGAGCCTGTGAACCGGGATGAACCTTGACGCCACAATCTTCGGTTACAAGATCGGCAAGTCCACAATGATCGAGACATATAACAGGCAATCCAAGTGCGATTGCTTCTACTGCAACAGTTGAAGTGAGTTCTTTCAGGCTAGTAATCGCAAGAACATGACAAGACTTCATGACGGCCAGTGCGCCATCACGCGGCAATCGACCAAGCCAATGGCAGCGTTCGCCGATCTTAAGCTGCTGAGCCAATGCACGCCATTCTCGATTCAGAGGTCCGTCACCTAGTATTTCAATTTGGTAATCCACTTGAAGCGGAAGACTGGCAGCGGCACGGAGCAACAACTGGAGCGCTTTGCCGGGGAGGTGAAGACCGCTCCAGGCAATTCTAAGAGGTTCGCCTGCTGCACGCGGATGCGGCTGCGTTGGGCCCACTTCCGGCAAGCCGACTTCACAGATCACGCGGCTTGCAGAACCAAAGTGTTCGAAAAGTGACTGCTGAATTTCAGATGTGGCCGCAATAACGGCACCACCTGCCTTCTTTAAAGCACGCTTTGGTCCTGGCAAGAGTTTGATCTGAGCAGAATTGATCAGGTTACGTCCGCCGTAATAGAAGGCGCCTTTGAGTCCGAGCGCTGGAAATAAATTCCAAGGCGTATTTTTTAGACCGCCAATGGGCCCCCACACAAATGGAACATCAAGCTGATAAAAGCGACCGGGAAATCGCCAGCCTACATAAGTAATGAGGTGTACGAGATCATAGCGATTTCGTACCAACTCACGCCTGGCTTCTGCATACGCACATTGCAGCCAGTTCTGGTAGGCAAGATTCATAATCGGCTTGGCAGGAGAATTCTCAATTCTGAGCCACAGCCCCTCGGGGCGGTAATGCCAAGGCCTGTTACGGAGATAGATGAATTGGGGATTCCCGACATGATCTGACTGATGCGATCTTTGGTGCAAATGAATGTCATTGGCATTGAAATCTGCCGTGAGTACAGTCACATCGTGTTCTTTTGCAATTGCATTTACCCAGCCCCAACCGACGCCAGACTCCGATCCTTTATTCGGATTGCACGCGTAAGCGATTGCAAGTACTTTGATACGGCCCATAGCTATTTCGACAGGTTCAGAATTTCCGTTTACCGTGCTGCCACCAATTCGAGTCCGTGCTTCGCGACCGACGTTGCTGTTCGTCTTTGACGCTGCATTTGCAGGCAGGAAGTGAGAACTTCAAGGTATACATAAACGGCAATCATAACGAGCAAGTCCACACCATATTCAGCCGTTGTGGTTTCAGGAATGGCACGCACAGTGAAGAACATCATGACTGTGCCTGCTTCAAGCAAATGGATACGGTCCTCGGGATCAAGCCAATGACTTTTGCCCTGTAGCTTGAAATAGAGCATCCACCCGGTAATCCAAGAAATTAGATACGGAATACCGCCTATAAGACCGGCGTCCATCAGAGCAGCAAGATACGTATTGTGGACATGTTCATGGATGACTTCGCGGTCAGCCCATTGACCGTATCCAAACAACGGAGACTCTTTGATCGCCTGGATTCCCTTGTCATAGGCGCGTGTACGACCGGTCATACTCATGAACTCCTGCTTCGATTGACCACGTTCAAGATATTCGGTGACGTTCTGTGAAACGGTTGCAGGGGAATCCACAAGGAGAATCGTCGCAACGGCTGCGATGGCAAAAGGCAGCGCATAGCGGCGCATGCGCGATGAGGTGAGGAGTGCGAAAGCCAGAGCAGCGGCCGCGCCGAAAACTGCTCCGCGGGACTGCATACGGTATACGATGAAAAATGCGACACCGGACAAACCAAGGTATGCAGCCATGAGTGCTTTCCGGCGCGTGTGGTATGCACGCACGAGACATACCAATCCGGGCACAGCAGCCCAACGAGCGACACCCGAGGAGCGTGAGAGCCCTTCGGTCTCCTTCAGTACTACGCCGTAACCAGTTGCATACTCACCAAAGATGGCTCCACTGGCCTGGTGAGCGATAATGGCGGCAACAATGAAAGCCGCGATCCAGGTAACAATGAGCAGCTCTCGGACAGATCGGACAGGATCGCGTCGATCAATGACAGACCAGGCGACAAAGATGGTAGCAACAAAGGCAGTGGCCCAGTACAGCGATGGAAGAGGCGCCGGGGCAAAGAAAGCCGCCAGAGCCGAAAAGAGACCGTAGACCAGAAGAAGCCGCGAAGGAGCATTCTGAGGCAGTCCGAATTTACGACGACGCTGGAGAACAAGGATTGCAGCTGGAAGTGCGATGAAGGGCAACGCCGCACGCAAGAACAAAAGCCAATCGGATATTGAACCTGGATGATTGAAATTCCAGTAGCCAGTATTCAGGTTCGACCAGAGACAGGCCCAAAGAGCTAAAGGCAGATACGCTGACCGAAGGCGGCGAAAAAACGACACTCTGCCAGTTTTCAGTAGCTTCATACTATCTGCTTGCACCATAAGCCGAGACGCTCTTCATTTGAGCCACCCGCTTTCTCAACACACGGCTTGCACCGCTCATTGCACTGACGACAACTCGCCGAGGTTCGTCCAAATAGACGCCTTGCAGGAGTGAAGGGCAACGATAGATTCCGGTATTGCGAATATCAAATGCATCCGGCGCCTTATTCCCCGAGGGAAACTTAAAGAAGCGCTTCTTCATAATGACGAAATGAACATACATGATAGGGGCATCGTTATCCAGACGCCGAAGCTCGCCGTTCTGAAATCGAATTGTTTTGCCCCATTCGATACTTTCGCAGGCCAAGTCCTCGAAATGTGAGCGGATTCGATGTTCGGTTGTGGCCTTTGTTACAAGATGAGTAAAACTCTGAATTTCTGATTCGACTCGATCTACTGGAATTCCATTTCGCACCTGAGAGTAAAAGGGTCCCCCAAGCTCATCAAACCCTAAAAGGTCGAAAGACTGGAATACAGAAGCATAATTGGGGCTGCTCTCATAAAGGCTGTTGATAATGTCGTTGTTCTTCAAGATACAGAACGAACCACTCACCCACCATTTTCTAAAGCTTGTGATATCGTTGGCGGAAATTTTTTCATCGAAAATGCTCTGGAGATTCCCAAGCACGATATCAAGGTCGCCAAACGCCCAATAATCAAACCCCTTCAAATAGTCAGCAAATATTCGTCCAAAAGCCGGCTTCAGATCGCAAACCTTGTAACCATTGGCAATATTTATCTCCATTCCTATCTTTCTTGATGCCAGACGATTGAATTCCGCAAGCGAAAGGGGGTGCACGGAGATGTTCTCTGGAAGCGCAGTGTTTACCGAAAAATCCCCGAACATGAACACATGCACTATTGGAGAAAAAGAGATTGAACGCACAAAATAGGGAAACCAATGCGGCAAGGAACCAAAATATGGAATTACCAACGCGATCTGCTTTCGCATCATGAACTAGGCCTAGTATTCCTTCGCCACAGGAGTCGCGCGCACAAGTGCATCCAGATTGCCAGCGACACGATCCAACATTTCTGCATTCCGGCGCAACACTCCACTGGCAAGTGACATGGAAATGCGTATGGCCAGCCCCAAATAGCAACGCGCAACCGAAAGGTTATGTTTGCGAACGAAGTAAAGGCGATTGCGTACTTCAAAACGTCCAAATTGACGCGATGAGACGCGACCACCTATAGATGGGAAATGGCAGAAGCCTGCATCAGCCACAACGGCTAAACGGCCCTGACGGCTAATTGAATAACTGAAGTCAAGGTCCTCAAGATAGCTGTAACTGTCAAAGACATCATCAAACAGATTTTGATTGAATACTTCACGACGAAAAATGGTGGCTGTAGATGGAAGCCAGTCTACAAACTGCGTCTGCGCAAGCTCTCCTGTGACCGTTTGCCAACCGCTTGGAGAAACGCTGCCCGGCTTGGGCGAATAAAGGCCTAACCACTCGGCAAGAGCGCTACGCTTGAAAACAGAATGGCCGCGTTCAGGGTAGTTGCGGATATTAAATGCCGCACCAAGAATGTCGAGTTCAGCCTGATTCCAGAAATTGAGCATGCGTTCAAATGAATGCGGCTCGAACGTAGTGTCGTCGTCTGCGAAACCGATGAGAGTGGAAGATGGAATGCACGCTTGAATACCCGCATTACGCTGAGCGGCTGCAGACGGAGGCCAGTGGCGAAGGTATTGAATAGAGAGTTCGGGAAAACTGCTGGCAACATACTCGACAGGATCGCTGCTGGCATCGACAATGACGATCTGAGCCGGTGGAGCAGACTGAAGACGCAGGCTGGCAAGAAGATTGCTCAAATCTTCCGGACGGTCTTTCGTGGCAACGACGAGTGAGATGGAGTGGGTCATGAAACCGGATTGGCAACTGCTCTGCTTTCGGATTGATGAACTTCAAGAAAGCTTGCGACACACTGTCGCGCACCTTGTATAAAAGCGGAAGCGCTGAAGAGCTGTGCTTGATTCGCAAGATTAGCGCGTAATGCTGTGCATTTTTGCTCTAAGGAAAGCACATCGCAAATCTTGTTTACTGCGTCATCTTCGCTCTTGAAGAGGAGACTGGGATGATTGAGAATTTCGGCCTGGCCGCCATCGTCATGTGCAAACACAACCGCCCCGGCTTTCACCATTTCCGCTATCGAGATACCAAATGATTCGGCCGAAGTGGCCTGGATTCCAAACCTGCAACTCGAAAGAATCTGAGCTTTTCTGACACCACTTACCTGCCCTTCCAACACAATCCATTGCGAATGCTCTTCGCAGATTTGAGCGATCCGCTTTGCATAGAGATCGTCTCCAAACCGTCCGCAGAGACGGAGTTTGATTGCATGGCCGCGGCTTCTGACAGCATTGAGGATTGCAATGGATTGCTCGACCTTCTTTTCGGGTGCAATACGACCGATCATGACGAAGGCAAATTCTTTCTGCTCCCACGCAACCTCAGGGAAAACGGACCAGACGGGCGGATACACAACACCAGCGCAATCAATGTTGAAGCTTTCACGGATAACTTTTGATGTCCAGCCGGAGTTTGCGATCAGCACACCATCGTGCAGCACATCGCGCCCGGAAGGCCGTGCACACATTTCGGCCATATCCAGATAGATCCGTCGCAGTATCGTGTCCTTATAAATGAGGCCTGGCGACTGCGGATGGAGCCGTTCGCGAATTTTCGCGTTCCAACTAAAGTCGGCGATGAAGTGAATTGCCGGAAGACCCCAATCCGTAGGATTGTAAGAACTGATTCGAACGTCATATTCGCCGGCAACCTGATGAGCAAAGCGCTGAAAACATGCGCCTCGAATCGCGGCGGCGCTGCGATTGCGAATGAGTCGCGGCACAGGAGCGATGCGCACGGTAACCTCATCGTCTGATATGTGGGTGCCGTAGTAGGCATTAAGGTCCGCAAGATCCCATCCGCCAGTTGTGATTATAGTGATCTCACAGTCGCGCTTCAGCGCTTCAATAAGCCACATGACACGGGCTTCCGAACCACCGCGCCCCAAACCTGCATGGCCGATGACAACTCTGGGGCGATGGCCGAAAAATGACTGAAAGTCAGGATCGTGTGACATTAACTACGAGAGCCCTTTCCAACTACGAGGCAAGGAGAGACGGAAACTGGAGCACGGACTCTTCCTGCAAAATTTGAATGTCGGATTGACTGTAGGTAGCCTTGATCTGCGGATCGTTTCCATCACTGTCCACGTTGTCACGCGAAAGCGCCGATTGCTGTGTACCTGGCAGATTCTGGAATGCCAGATAAGGCAACTTTGGCATGATCTGGCGAATTTTGTGGCCGGACCTTATGGCTTGTACGTGTAGCCATATGTCGTCAGCCTTTGGGCAACAGCTTTCGAAAGCGGTGCCTGCACGCTTCAACTTCAAGAGAAGCGCTTCAGGATAAATGACCCCCATACATCCAATTGCAATATTTCGATATTGCGAAACCGTTGATAGGCAGGATTCAAGACTCGAGTATGGCTTAAACCTGCCATCAGCAAGCTCAATGACGCGCGCACGAAAACAATTCACTAACTTGGGATGTTCTTGATTCGCACTTACCAATGCCTTCAGCCAATAACGCGGATAGAGTATGTCATCGTCGGCCGTGACCAAAGGTACTTCAAAGGACGACTGCGACTCAACGTAAGGATAATACTTCTTGTGCGGACCGTAGTTTTTGGTCAACCTAACTTCAAGGCCACGCTTTTGCAGCCTGCGAATGGCAGGAGGCAGGTTTGCAAGTACCGACTGCTCGTCAAGCCAAAGGATAAGACGCGATGGACGACAGAATCCGTTGGCAATGGATTCAATCGCCAAATGTACAGACTTGATGCGATTCCCGTATGTGGTAAGCGAAACGACGGGCATGCCGGACTGCGTTACTGGCGATCGTCCGAACCGATTGATGAACGAAAGGCGAACAAGATTGAACACCATGATGGACTCGCGCACCAGACGACGAGGGAAATGAAATATTTTTTGTATTACTTGCTTGAGGCGCATAGAAGGCTTCGTGCTCGAGGAGTTCTGAAGTTCGATATTGAAGCACCTTTCATCAAGGTGTCTCCATACTATGCTTCTTCAAGATATAGTCATGTGCTGACTTATGCCGGGCAAGGATTGCCGCATGACCAATCAACTTACTATAGCTCACTCCGGCGAGATGATGAATATAGGCATTTCTCACCCATACGACTCTATATCCCAGGCCTTGAATTCGCTTGCACAGCTCAATTTCATTGCCATAGTCGGGCAATTTGCGGTCAAATCCATCCAATTGCTCCCAAATGTCGCGTTTGATAAAGAATGCAAATCCAATGACAGCGTAGATATCGGATAGAATCGGGCCACTACTTCCAGCTAAAAGGCGCTGGGCGTACGCACAAATCTGGCTGTCATTTAAATAATGCCGTGCAAACTGCGCCAGTGGTATTGTCTGCATACCGCCATGACTCGTCGAGGGACCGGCCGCCCCAATCTTCGAATCGTCTTTAAACGCTTGTACGATGAGCCGCCAGCACCAAGGCGTAACCACAGTATCGGAATTCAAAAGGCAAAGATAAGGTTTGGTGGCCGAACTAGCCCCAACTCTAGATGCCTCACTGTGTCCTAAAGGAGTTGCGTTGTGAATAAGTTTCCAACCTCTGCGAGCTGCGAAGTCCTTGAGAAGAATGCGTGTCTCTTCCAGCTTCGAACCATCGTCGACAAGAATGACCTCAGCATTGGGAGCATATCTCTCCAGGCTTTTCAGGCATCGCTCAGTGACCTCCGGCGCATCATGTACGGGGACGATAATCGATAGGACACTACTAGCTTCGGCGTCTTCCACAGACTGCTCGAACACCCTGTCACGCGGCAACTGGCGCATGGCGAGATAGGCTAATGCCTGTCCACGCAGTTCTCGAAGTGCGTCTTTCAACGATTGAGGCAAGACGCTCCGAAGCAGACGCGGATAATGAACGTCTGCCGCCTGCTCCAAGCGCACCAGTGAGGATTGCGCATCCAATGTGCTCGACCGTGAGCGGTCAGCAGTATTGAGTTCAGTCGTCAAGAAATGCCGATCCCTTCAAAAATTCGTCTCGAAATATCCATTCCAGATGCGTGACTGTTTCTATTCGCGACTGCCAACAGCGCTCTGCATTGCAGCCAGTTCTCTCTGAATCAGTTTGGCCGCATTGGTCCCTTCATCGTTATTCCCTTTGCGAATTACGATCATGTTATGAAAAAAAGCAATCTCCACGATGTGACAGTCAAAATATGTAGGCTTGTAATCTGTAAGAGGATATTCGACATAATTTAGGCCATCTGCCAGGGCTTTGAAATACTCCATTGCATTATCTGCAACTCCTATACCCCCTCCCCATGTTGGCCAATAAGCCGTTTGGACATCTTCAACAATGTAGATCCCATTGGGCTTGAGTTCAGGGAAAAGCACTTGGAAGGTCCGGATCATATGTTCGTTGATATGACTGCCGTCATCCACAATTATGTCGAATCCGCCGTATTCATGTGACAGACGAAGCAGTGCCTCTGAATCTGTTTGATCGCACTGGCGAATGTCGATTCTATGCTCACTCAAATGGCTTTTGTCGTAAAGATCGATGCCCACGATCCTGCTTTTACGAAAGTATGCCTTCCACATGCGAAGAGATGCCCCTCCGCCGTCGATCTCCTCGTAACCACCGACACCAATTTCAAGGACGTTGAGGCGCTTCTTCCTCAGTTGTTCAAAGTAACGCTGATAGTGCTGCGTATACCAATGCGATCCCCACTTATCGGTCCCAAAAAGCAGCGCCAACCTATTCAGATCACTCCTGTATCTCCAACCCAATATGGTTTTCGCGATGCGCACAAGCCGATAGTAAGACGATGGAGGGAGCTTAGCCCGTAGAAAGTCCTTCACCTTCACTGAAACTCTCCCGACAAGAAAAATGGATGCATGACTGCAATGAATCTGTTGCGCTTCATTTGATAATCAGCAAAACGAATGCTTTTAACCTTCCGCTCGTACGAGGCCTTGCATGATCATTCCTCGTGCCTCATGAAAGCAGCGGAAACGCGTGAGGATGCCATGCGTCAATGCGACGACAGAAGCAGTAAAGAGTCCGCGTGCCACCAAGGTTACGTAGGAACCTTCGAATGATTGAGGCAGAAGATAATCGGTGGCAAACCAGCCAATGGCAAGGGACGGGATCACCTGCCAGACCCTGGCAACAATTTCCCGAAGCTGGATAGAGTAATGCTCTCTAAGGAAGAGCCGGAAGACAAGAATTTGGGAAGAATAGGCTGCAAGTACCGAAGCGGCAACCAGTTCAATTTTGCCTGTACGTAATGCGAGCATCAGTAGAAGAAGCTCGATGGCACCTGCAAGCATATTGGCTCTCAGAAGTACCTTCGTTTTTCCGCTCACCATGATGCAAATACCCACCGGCACTGTAATCGCACGCAATATGCCATAGATACACAGAATGCGCAGTGCAAAATACGCCGGAATCCATTTGTCTGTTCCCTTTCCGAGAAAGGTCACCAAAAAATCATGTGCATTTGCAAATAATGATGCATTGATAACAACTGCGATGAATGCAACTAATTCAACCGTCTTGAGGTACCAGCGGCCTACTGCAGCTGTGTCATTTTGGACATTGGAAAGAGTCGGGAAAAGTACCTTGATGACGGTTCCTTCAAGAACCGTTGAAGCAAAACTTCCCCACGTAAAAGCAAGGGCATAGTATCCAAGCTGAACGCTTCCCAACTCCGACCCGACCAGGAAATTATCCAGATTAAGGAGTAAGAAAATGAACACCCCACTCCCAAACAACGGAACTCCGAACTTCAGGAACCCCTTGGCGACAGACCAATCGAAATGAAAACGAATTGGGACTTTCTTTGCCACTTGGAGAGCAATTCCGGTGGTGAGCGTTCCTCCAATGTTCGCGATAACGACTGACCAAAAGCTCCAACCGTTAAGAACTAGCGCTACGACAAGAATGCTCTGAACAACCGTACTGATGACACCAGGAAGCATTAGAGTACGGAAATTGACTTCGCGGGTAAGCAATATTTCAGGAGCAAAGCCCAGAGCCCCAATCAGGAAGTTGAGCGCCAGAAGTCTTATCACATTGGCAGTCGCCGGATGATCGAAGAAATGATGAGAAAAGGGGGCAAGAAGCCACGCACATGCAAGGGCAAAACATCCAAGAACGACCCTCAAAGTAAATGCGGTATCAACATCGCTTTGCCGGAGCTGTGATCGCTGAATTGCCGCATTGGCGATGCCCATATTGCTGAACTGACCGAGAAAGCCGATCACAATTGTCGCAAATCCAACTACTCCGTAATCCGTAGGGGCAAGATTGCGCGCGAGCACAAAACTTGTCACCGCCGTACAGACAAGGCTTAGCCCTTTTCCGAGGCTAATGTAAAGAATATTGCGAAAAGCTTTAAACTTTGAAACGCTCATCAAATCTTACGCTAGAACAATAGATCGAAAATGCCCTTGTTTAATCCCGGGATGGATTGCGGATTAATTCCATGCCGACGTGAAAGAGAAATTGGGGACCGTCGAGGAGATCGCGGCGCCAGAGTTTTTTGGGTTCTCTGAGGAAGCGATAAACCCACTCAAAACCCATGGAGCCAATCCACTCGGGGCAGCGCTGCACGGTACCGGCGACGAAGGCGAAGGCTGCTCCCACACCGATGGCCACTGGAACATTGAGCCGATGGAGGCGTTCATAGATCCAGATGTCTTGCTTGGGCATGCCAAGACCGACCCACAAGACATCAGGGCAAGTTGCGTTGATACGATCAATGATCTGCTGGTCTTCTTCCGGAGAGAGCTGCCGGAACGGCGGCGAAAATGCGCCAACGACTTGATGACCTGGATAGTCTCTGGCCAACGAAGTCTGTAGAGCCGAGAGAGTTGCATCAGTATCGCCATAGAAGTAGCTGCGATATTGCTTCTGGTTCGCTCGCAGGAAGAATTCGCGCATGATTTCTGCTCCGGGAGCCCGCTGGACATTGCGATGACCGTAGAGGCGCGCAACCCAGATGGGCGCGATCCCATCCGGCACCCAAAGCTCGGCGCTGTTGAGCATAGAGTGAAGCTGCGGATTCTTGTGCGCTTCCCACAAGCCGTGGAAGCCCGTGACCGTGATGCGGCGGCATACGTTGTCGCGGCGCTCGATCCAGTCTTCGATGTGATCGACAGCGCGATCTACTGAGGCAAGGTGGACACGCGATCCAAGGATGTGGACCTGGCAGTCAGCAGTCCCAGTAAATTGAGAATCTTCAAGCTTCATTGAATTGATTTCAAGGTCTGACAAATAACGATGCTAGACATTTTGCCGGCTGAGTAAATTTGGCGTTCTCAAATTGGCCTGCTCGCGACAATCTCATGACGTTTTTTGAGTCTAAGGAATGGAGTTTCAAGGTATCTGTACGAGATAAGCGCGAGCAAAATAGTCATAGCCATTGCTAACGCGCCTTTCAGCAGAACTCCTACGACACCGGCGTGATGGAATGGAATTCCATGACCCACGATATACATGCACAGCATATGAAAGACATAGAGGCCATAAGAGATCCGGCCAAGATAGATGAGCCAGGATGGGAACAATTTGGAATCGGCGCCCCAAAATGCCAGAAAAAACAAGCAGCATCCGATTGAAACCAACCCATAGCCTCCGATAAGGTGCCAACTACCTGGCGGCTGGTCTCCTGCGAATCTTGTCTTAAAGAAGTCGATTGCACAAATCCAACAAATTACGGCGCCGAGAAAGGTCATTAGCCTTTGCCAGGCTCCAAACTTTGGGCTCCAGGTGCGCAAGAGCAGGCAGAGTAAAATTCCGGCTGCAAAATTTTGGAATTGAACAAATGAGTTGGCCCCTACGGAATAGCTATGTGCGTGTGCGGCACCAAGTACGAATAGCCAGACATTTGCAATGACAACCAGAATAAAGCTGAACACGACCAATCGACGCGGACTAAAGAACTTCACAACCCAAGGTGCAGCAAGATAGAACTGCTCTTCGACGGATATGCTCCAGAGCAGGTCAAAAGGGCTTTCCGGAAATCCATGAATGACGACAAACCAGTTGCCTGCCAAAAATGCGGACCAAATTGCCCAAGGGATTGCAGCCCTATTTCCATCTGTCACAACCATGGCGACCATGGCAATTATCAACGCAACGAAATACAGTGGCCAGATGCGAAGTATTCGCCGAATATAGAACTGCTTTGGTTTGAGGTCGCTTGTAGTAGCCCGCTCGCGCAGCAATAGTTCAAAAATCAAGAATGCGCTAAGGACAAAGAAGAGGCATACGCCGAAGCTTCCTCCTGCAACAATTCCATAGAAAATGCGAAATATCCATTTCGATCCTGCTGGTGTCGCAGAGATCGGGTCCAGATAGCCAACTGCAGCATGATGCAGGAAGACGAGCAGGAACGCCAGCAACCTCAACGCATCCAATTCAGGCCGATAAAAGCGCCCACCCGAACGAGCCGCAGGACGATCCGCGGTTGAGGTTTCGCACGTCAGAGCACCAGACTCAAGTTCTGCAGTTGAGGTGACAACCTGGTTCATCGTTTGGCCACTGTGCATTCCTTGCACTGCATTTATCTGTAAGTACGCCTCAGCAGATGTGTCATGAGTGACCTAATTAAAGATCCTCCGAAGAGATGATAGTCTGCATTATCACAGCGCTCTATCCAATCTTCGATGAGGTGGACACGCGAGCCAAGGATGCGGACCTGGTGGCCGGTTGCTGAGGAAAGCTGCGATGCGAGAGTGTTCATGCGTTTGTGTCTAACATGCGTTGAGCTAATCTTTCGCGATCACCTGCGCATTTTGCCTTTCAAGGCCAGCAACTGAATCTGCGACTTGAAACGGCGTGCGATGGCTGGTGCACTGTGGTGGCGAAGAAGCTCGGTATACTGCCAACCCGGAAGGGAGTGTTTCCACGTGTAATACGGGCCCGCTTCATCGCCGGGAGCACTCGCGACGAATGCAGCGACCCGATCACGAAGAGACTGCTTCTTCTCCGACCACCACTGCACGCATTTTGTCTGGAGACTGTTCAATGCCGCAGGATCATGGTGCATGGCAGAAGCGAATTCTGCCGCGCGGTCCCATGAAGTGAAGGTTGGGAGAGGGTGGTCGCCAAGGAGACTGCGATAGTAGTCGAGGCTCCATCGTTTTTCGATGATGGGGATAGCGCCACACTCAATCGACTCGTACACACGGAAGGACTCGAGGTGGACGTTGCCCATGGGGCAAGGAACAAAGGCGGAGTCGCGCAGCACCTGGTAGTAGCCATCCTTGCCGAGAGATTTTACGTCCTTCTGGTCCGTGATGAGGGAGAAGCCGTTGTCCAGGTGCTGGAAGGCCTTCGCCATTTCCGGACGGGAGCTCTTGCGTGCCTGTCCCAGAAAGCTCCAGAGATATTTGCGGCTTGAGGCCTCCGGCAAGTTCTGCTGAAGTGGCAGGCCCGCAGTGTAACCAAGCGGAAGTTGCACAACACGGCGCGAATTGAAGATCCCGCTCCAATGATTGCGAAATACGCCGTGGAAATACTTGTACTTGTCATAGCCCCCGTCATAAGCTTCATCGGCAATATGAAAGAGCCATGCATTCTTGCCGCGAAATTTAGCGTAGTAGTCGTCTGAGCGGCGATGGAGGAAGAAATCGATCAGAAGACAGTTGTCGAGGACCACTTCATGCTTCTCATCATGTACCACTTCACCGGCAACGGCACGAAAGATATCCGGTATCCATTCGCGTTCCGCGAGACCTTTACTTTGATAGAGAAGTGTCAGTTTCATGGAAGCGCCATCCTTGATGGCAACCGGCAAGTAGGAACACAAAGCCGATGAGTTCAGATAATTGAAACGTATGGATTACGAAGAGACAGGAGAATGTTGTTGCGATGGACCCACGGTTCGGTGTCGATACCTAAGCAGTGATGCCTGAATATGTCAGTTGCGAGGCCAGGCGCTTTCCGAGGCGGATGGTTGGATTCTCAAGGAAGTTATAGAGCGCTACGGACATCAGTAGCGTGAGAATCAGTGAGAGCAATGCCCCAATCTCCAAAGAAGCAATATGCAGTTTGACGAAGATGAGCCAAAGTATGGGCACATGGCAGACATAAATTCCATAAGAGTACCTGGCGATCGATTTAGTGGTAGCGTTCAGCCATTTCGATCGAATGTCCGCAAAGAGCGGAATCGCCAGCCCAGTCAGACAACAGAAGCCCCAGTCATTTACCAACTCCATGCCAGGTGGCCACCAAATCTGATGATCGTTTCTGAGAGTTCCATGCAACGCTAATGCAAGTGCCGGGCCGTAGACCCGAATGGAATCTGCGAGCCGGTAGGCAAACACAAGCAAAACAAGAGTTAAAATCCAATACCCGCCAGAAAGTGTTCCTTGTCGCCGCTCCAATAGCCACCAGGCTAATATGCCCGCAATGAAGCATGGAAAATAGCGAAGAAGTAAATCGCCTTCCGCTGGACCGCCCCCTCTAATAAGGTATTCGGCGGTTGCCAGCACCACCCCCGCTGCCCAGGCGCCCCAAGCCGCACCGATTGACGGATAGCGGCGAAGGATAATGAACAGCACAGGCAAGACCGCATACATTTGCACTTCAAACGGCAGGGACCACAAAACGCAGTTCACAGAACCGCTGTGGGTGATGTTTTGCACCAGAAACAAATTTGACAAGACGGTCAACCACCCGCGCCACACATAACCGCCCAACCACGAAGTTGACGGGATCTGAAACGCAATCGCACAAAGTACCGCAGCGATGCTGAGTGGATAAATGCGAAACACCCTGCGAACCATGAAGGCTACATAGAGCTTGCGACCGGAAAGGCCAAGCCTTTGCATGGACAGCATCAGTACGAGTGACGTGTGAACAAAGAAGAGCAAGACGCCAAAATGGCCGAGTTCCCCAAAGCCACGTATCTTCATCGTCCCCAGGAGATGTCCAATGAAAACCAACCCAACCGCCAATGCCCGCAGCAAATCAAGATTCGCCAAATCAAGCGTGTTTTGCGCTCTCGGCGCAGATATCGAGCTAGAACCTGCAGCAACTTGCGGCCTGACAGTCTCCACATGCTTCAGAGCGGACGCGCAAAAATGCATGGAGCGGCTAGCGTCAGACTTCATCCACACCTTGGCATTTCATTTGTTTCTGCATGAAAGAACAGTGGAGTAGGAAAAGGTACGAAATTGTCTATCACTCGTGCTCTGCGTATTCCTTGTATTGCTTGTAACCGTAGTAGGAATAGGCATCGGCAGAGGTTTCCTGCGTGACCTGATTGAGGATGACGCCGAGCAGGTTGGCACGAATGCGAAGCAGCGTGGAGACCGCGGATGCGACTGCCTTGCGGTTGGTGCTTGCCGCCTTGCTGACGACCAGAACGCCGTCGGCGGCATTGGCCATCTGCAGGCACTCTGCAAAACCCAGCAGCGGAGGCGAGTCGAGGATTACGAGATCGTATTGCCGGGCAAACTCATTGAGCAGTACGGAGAGATGCGGACCTATCAGATCGGCGGCACGATGCGAACCAGGACCGGATGGAAGCACGTTGAGATTGGGGATGCCTTCAACTGGCAATATGGCGGACTTCCACGACATTTCTCCGTTTAATACGTTGGAGAGGCCCACGCGCGGATCGAGTCCAAAGCGAGCGTGCACGCTTGGACGCCGTAGATCTCCATCGACGATAAGCGTGGACTTTCCACCTGCGGCATTGGCAATGGCGAGATGCGTGGAAAGTGTGGTCTTCCCTTCTCCCGGCTCTGCACTGGTGATTGCGATAGAGCGCAGGCGATGCTCGAAATCCGAGAGGAAGATGGTATTGCGAATGGTGCGAACGGCCTCTTCAAAGTGGGAGATGGTTCGATAGTTACCCCGGTAGTGATGGCCATTGCCATTGGCCGCGCCAGCCGGGATGAAGGACCCGGCATCGTCCTTTTGCGACTTGGGAGCTCTGATGATTTCGGATACTTCGCGATCCAGGGGCAGTGTTCCAATCACATCCGCACCGAGATAACGGCGGGCGTCGTTGGGATCGCGCAGTGTTGTGTCGAGCGAGTCATGCAGGACTGCGGCACCTATGGCCAGGATAATTGAAAGGAAAAGCGCCATTAAGACGTTGAGTCTGATATTCGGCGCGATAGGCCTCGCAGCAGGCCGTGCCCGATCTGCGAGGCGGATATTGTTGCTCTGGAAGTCCGCGTTGATTCCCGCCTCATTGATCTTGGTAATGAGCTCGTTGTAGAGCGACTTGTCCGCATCGGCTTCCTGCTTGAGCTGCTGATATTCAAAGGAGCCGGCATTGATCTGGTCCCATTGCGCCTTGGCATCTGCGACGGCCTGCTGCAGCATCTGCTCGCGGCCTTTGGCCTCAAGATATTGCTGCTCGAGCTTTTGACGAACAGCCAGGCGCGCCTCGTCGAATTGCTGTTGCGCCTCATTGAGCTGAGCCTGGGCCTTGCGGTACTCGGGATGATTGACACCGAAAGTTGCCTTGATGAGCGCGAAATGCTGCTGTGCATCTCCAAGAGCGTCGCTCAACTTGGCAAGCGTGTCTCCTTGCGACGAAGAAAGGGCTGCGATTGCAGATCCAGACTTTGCCGCGTTCCAAGCCGCTTCTTTCGCAATTCGATCAGCCTGTGCGCCAGTGTATTCAGAATTTAACTGCTGCAGCCGTGCGGAGAGAATATCCGTTTTCTGCTCCGGATTGATAACGTCCATATCTTTCTCGAACTTGGCTAGAGCCTGACTGGAACGTTCCATTTTCGCCTTCAAGGAATCGAGTTGCTGCCCCATGAACGATGAGAGATCGGCGGATGAACGCGTGTGGAGATTGTAGACCTGGTCAAGATAAGACTTTGCGATGGCATTGGCGATATTGGCGGCAAGAACCGGATTGGAAGCGCGGTAGCTGATTTGCAGCAGGTAAGTATTCGTGGGCCGGGTTACTTTGAGGTGCCCGAGGAAAACCGGTGCCGAGGAGAGCGACTGCGATTCAGCAGTGTCGTCGCCTTTCGAACTCTGATCACCAATCATGTGAAATTGCTCTGCCACTGGACGCAGCACCGCATCGGATTGGATGATACGCATTTGCGTGGTAAAGAAGATATCCGTATCGACGCCGCTGGATTGATTTGCATTGCCCTGACCGACGACAGCGGCGGGAGCCTGCGGGTCGATGTTGATGGTGGCGGTTGATTCGTAGACATGTTTGAGCCGCGAGGAAACGACAAATGTAATGAGCACGCATGCCGCCACGAAGCCAAGCATCTTCCATAAATGCCGGCGAAGGATCCAAAGATAGTGCGATAGCGGTAGCGAGGGCTTTTCCGGCTCGTAATCGCTGACGGGATCGAATGGCGCAGAATACGAAGGAAACGCACGCTGCCGTGCAGTTTCTGAGGATATATCGGGAGGGATTTGAATAGATTCAGGCATGGATTGACTCGGGGATGTCAGCGGTAAATGAAGTACACCGAAGCAGTAGCAATTGCCACGGCTACGATAACGACCTTACCTAGCACTGCGGCAGTGGCTCTCTTACCACCGGATTCGGGCACGTAGAAGATGTCGTTGGCCATCAGAGGAACGTCTGGAGACTCACGCTTTATGATCTTCTTCAGTGGGACCTCTATTTCATTCTTTCCGGCTTTGCCAGCTTCAGTGCGGTAGATGTAAGCAGTTTTTGAGGAATAGTGATCAAGCCCATGCGTAAGAGCCAGAGCCTTCAAAACACTGCTTTCGTTCCCGTCCTTGATTTCGAATGAGCCGGGATTCTTTACATCGCCAACAACATAGAAATGTCCTGCTTCAGGAACACGAATGACCTCACCACCATGAAGAGGAAGGTTCAGTGAGGAGTCCGCTGTGTCCAACAAGCTCCTGGCAGGAATGCGTTCGGTCAACGTGACTGTTTTACCGCTTGGGTCCGTTTGCTGATGGCTCACGAGAATTTCCTGACCGGCATTATCGGCAAGGCCGCCGGCCTGCGTGATGGCATCGATGAGGGTGAGGTTTCCCGTGTCCTGAAATGTGATCGGAGAGTGAACGGCACCAATCACGCTGATGGAACGACTTCTATATTCAGCAACCGTGACCGTCACAATCGGATCGACAAAGATTCCGCCGTCGATTAACGCCTTCCTGATCTCTTTCTCGAGTTGTTCAGGATAAAGCCCGCTGGCCTGCAGGTGCTTCGGCAGCATGGGCAGGCGAAGAGTTCCATCTGAGCTAATTCGAAAAGTGCGCGACAACTCCGGTGAGTCGTACACAGAGAGAGCAATGAGATCATTGGGACCGATTTGCTCAATGGGAAGATTGACCGAAGAGCCAGGCGAAGTTGCGCCGGACGATTGACTGCTTGCGAAAAGAGGTCCAGCGATAAGAGCCAAACCAATCACAAAGAGCGTTTTGCGCACACCCTTGAGCAGCCTTGTAGATTGGCCAAGATGCGCACGAACTGCTTTGTCTTTCCGGCTGCGATTTTGAAGCAACATCTGCATTGTAACTAGCCTTCCCCTTCGAGTCCCGAGGATTCCATTCGTGCCGACAATTCTTCGAGTTTGCGCTCAAGTCTGCTGATCTGCGTACGGAATTCGTCCAGACGGCCTTCCAGACGACTGTCGTGCGATGCGTTGTTGTTGTGGAGGATGGAGCGCATGGCATCCCTGGTAAGTTCAGACATGCTTCTGGCGCCGGTTGATGAGCAGAGGCTCATTAACGCGGTGTACTCCTCCTCAGAGAGGCGAATACTGATCATCCTGGAACGGGGCTTAAGGACAGTCATCTCAACTCAAATCCCTGGGAGGTGCTGCAAGTGGCATCGCAAAAAGTCACAGAGTAGTAGAGGAAGTTGTCGTGAAATAGAACACTCGACGAGACTACCGAAGGCGATGAGTGATTGATTTTGGGACAGGCTTCGCCCATGTCAGTCCCATTGGCAGGGGCCTATAAAATGTACGGTTTTTGTTTGGAATACAACCGAGGCAAGAAGTTGCGACGTTCCGTGATCGGACTTCCATTTAGAGAACGCCGAGGAGAGCAACCTCATTTAACGTAGCATGCGAAGGTTTCAGGTTCAAGACAAGTGTCTTACATTCGCATAACAAATCTGATTACTTAAGTACGTATGCGCGTTGTAAACGTAAGCACATTAACTACAATGGTTCAGCCATGAAATTCGCTCTTGTTCAGATCGCGCTCTGCTGCATGTGACTTGGTGAATTAGACTTGCGTGTCTGACATGAAAGTGAAAAACTCCCGACCGATAAGAGGATCGATCGGGAGTGAATTTGGACCTGTTTTATTGGCCTCTGCCTGCTACTGCTAGCGGCTGGCTGGCGACGAGCTCTGATTAGCTTCGTATGTGCCGATGGCAGCTCCAGCTGCACCGCCGAGGATCAGTGAGGTCAGGATGACCTTCTTCTTCGTCGACATAGGATTCGAGATTTTCTGCTCTACCACCTGCTGCGCCATAAGCACCCAGTTAGCGTGACCAACTGGCCGCATGCCGACATCGACGGTTCCATTGATGACGACCGGCTTGCCTACGAAGGATTCGAGACCTGCCCCGTTCACTTCATACACATAGCCCAGATCTGGAGCGGGGAGATTGAGATAATAATGACTTCCGACCTTGGTCAGTGTGCCGTAAAGGCTCATTTGCACTGGGCCATTCGGCGTGGCAGCAGGAGGAAGCTGCGAACCCTGCTCCTGAGCCGCACCAAAGGAATAGGCCTTGCCTGATTCCACATTGGCAAGCACATGACCATCACTATTGGTGACGCGAAACGATCCGGACAAAGCCGCCACTTCCACCTTATCGTCGTTCTTGACCGAAACCGTACCTTTGGAACCCGGCGCCACAGGAACGATGTTGATTCCGTTTGCCTGAAGTGTCATCGGACGCGAGGGCTCTACTTCTGTGGACCCCTTCTGCAGTACGAGGCGATCACTGTAGAGAGTCCCACGCGAATTAGTTGCGAGCCTAACCTGAGCGCCTGACTTGAGGCGAATGGCCGCCGCGGCTTCACCGGTCTGCACCACGGTTCCGTCAAAGAGTGTTGCATTCCCCTTGACCGCGTAACCATCCACGCGCAAATCGCCGCGCGCATTAACGGTTCCGATCACATTCGTACCCGCAAAGGCACAGGGAACAGCGCATAGGAGCATTGTGGCTGCGTAAAGCTTCGAATTCATGCGTTGCCTCCGGTTCGAGCGAGTGTGTCCATACTTGATTCTAACCATGCGCACATCCTCAATCTACACAAACTGTACGAATGCAAAAACTAAGGCAGCAGCACTCTACTGGACTTAAGTAATAAGAATGGCGAATGCATTACAAATGTCAGACATCAAGCGCTACGTTCAACGATCTCATTACTGGATGCGACTTGAACTCACAAAGGTTGCCTGATTGCGCATGCCTGATGATTGGTGCGGACAGCATAGCGCGATGCTCCTTGCATCTTAATACCTGTTCAGGCCCGAACCGTCCGGATGTACCAAACTGGTGATAGCCTTTCGAAAAGAAGTGGACACTACGCTCCAATCTCGAAGATATCTTCGCATCGCACTGCAAATCGGTGTGGTACTTGCGTGCCTTGCAGGGATATGGAATTCGCTGAAGCTGATGCGCGTCGATGCTCTTGCACGGCAGGACACAGTCGATTCATTACAGGCGGCGCTGCGTCTTGCACCGGACGATTCCGCGGTGTGCATGCGTCTGGCTCAGCTGGACGATAGTAATGCGATACCTTTGCTGCAACGAGCACTGCGCGCGAATGCCTACAATGCGCAAGCCAATGTCGAACTAGGACTGCGCTATGAAGCCGCGGGTGAAGCGGAGCAGGCGGAGCAGGCTCTGCTGCGGGCCTACTCCGTGGATCACACTTATATGACGCGCTGGAGCCTTGCGAATTTCTACCTCCGGCAAGGCAACATCCCCGCCTTCTGGACATGGGCACACAAAGCTGCGGAGATGCCCTCCGACGATATACGCGGCCTGTTTCAGATTGCCTGGAATGTGGATCCCGACCCCAGTAGGATTGCAGCCGAACTGGTGAATGACAATCCAATGGTGGTTCGTCAGTACCTTGCATTTTTGCTGGAAAAGAATCAGAACCAGGCGGCAATCCCCATTGCCTTGCGATTGATTCGTGTAAGTTCTCCTTCCGCAGACCGCAAGCTGCTGCTCTGGACAGTCGATGAACTCGTCTCCGCGGATGAGGTGGATGGTTCGAGCGCAATCTGGAATGCGATGATTCAGCGCAAATGGGTAACAGCGGATTCAACACTGCCCAATAACGGCGCCTTTGCACGCGACCCACTGCCCGTGAGCTTCGACTGGAAACTGTCCTCATTCACCGGAGTTCATTCGTGGCCGGGCTCCAGGGGATTGGAGACTGAATTCTCGGGCGATGAGCCGGAAAACTGCCCGATTGCCGAACAGACGCTGGTGTTGAAGCCCGGGGACTATGCGCTGAACTATTCGTACCAGACGACCGACATTGCTCCGGAAACCGGAATCACCTGGCAGCTTCTCGATGTGAAGACCGGCGCGGTGATTGCCCAGTCCGATAGTCTTTCCAGCAACGCGATGAGACAAGCGTCACTTCCCTTCACGATTGGGTCCGGCACGCAGCTTGTAAAGTTGCACCTGAACTACAAGCGAGCACTCGGGACAACGCGCATAGCAGGTAAGCTGCGCATTACATCGACGCACCTTGAAGCGCACAGCTAGTCGTGAAGATGGAAACCTCACCTGCAAAGACTGGTTCCTGCTGACAAGTTTTGTCACACGCGATTGGATTACAGCGCATCTAGAGCAGTCTACGAGATGGATTTCTCCGCAGCTTTGCGTTTGACATGCAGATCGGACTCGCGCCGCATGTACAGCAGCGCTAGAAGAGCGAACATCCATCCAGAAACGGCAGGGCGCGGAAATGGGAAATCCACGCATGCGTGCATCATCACAATGATCAGTCCCAGCCCCCAGGGATGACGGATGGCCGTGGGAATGACCGCCACGAAGGGAATGAGCACGAGAAGCAGGAATGGAATGCCTCCATCGGCCGCAAATTCAGCCCAATCGTTATGGGCGTGATTGGCGTAAAAGGGATAGTCCTTGATGGCGTAGCGCTGATAAACCTCAGGGAATGTACCAAGACCGAAACCAACTGCAGGTTTGCTCTCCGCCATGTGAATGGCTGCGACAAGGAAGTCCCAGCGCGCGGCAATGGGATGTTTGGTTTGAAAGCGGTCCATGACATGCTGCCAGCCAACGGCAAAGGTAAAGAAAGCAGCAAGAACAGGAATGAGCGCAACGATGGCGATTGTGGAGCGAAGATCGCCCTTCTTTTTTTGCTTTGCCGCCGCATTGCGTTGACGAATGAGCCAAATTACAAGCATGACAACCACTTCAAGCGTGCAGAGCAGAGTGCCCGCACGCGAAGCCGAGCCAATCACAGAGGCATACATAACACCGCCTGCGACGGCGTACCACCAGGAGCGCCAACCTTCCATGAGCGCACGCCAGAGAGCCAGCGGCAAGAAAAGCTCAGCAAATTGGGCGTAGTTGCTGTGATTGGGGAAGGTTGCATAGACATCGTGATAGCCGGAAGGAAAGAGCCACAGGACAGCTCCATCCGAAGTGAAGAGCTGCAATAAACAGAGAACGGCCATGGCTGTGGCGAAGCCAAGCATCACAGTCAAAATGACACGCCTGGCCGCAACGGAACGCGCAACCACAAGCGTGAGGAAGAATACGCCAGCCAGCGATCCCCAACGAAGAATTTCTGCACGCGTTGCAAATGTAGATGAGGTGGTGTGCGCAATGAGTTGCACAATACCCCATAGGGGAATGAGATAGACCAGCCACGCGGCGGAGTGCATTGGGATAGGTTCTGTATTGCGGCGGAGGCCAATGACGAGCACGGCTGCAACCAGAACATAAATCCCAATTTGGAAGGACTGCAGCGCCCAGGCCTGCTTCACGAAGACTGTGCCCGTGGTGAAGACAAGCAGAAGAAAAAGCGGCAAACCAACAATGAGGTTCAGGCGTGACTCGCGCTCATCGGATGGATGATTCGACTTCCCGTTACTGAAGAGATATTTCAAATGCAATCACACTTCCCTGCCTCAATATCAATGCCGAGGCCACGTGGTTTCTTCGCTCCTTCGGAAATTAGTACCATGCGTACCTGCCGATTGTTGAATCCGGGGTTGCTGAAGGAGTTCTTATCTTTCTCAGAGCAAACGAAAATTCACGGGCCACATTCACAGGCAGACCGAACTGTATCGACGATGAATCCGCGATCCGCAGGGTCTGACAGCTTCGATGCAACACATATGGAAACTGCTGTACAAGAGAATCCGAAGAGATCTTGCCGGAATGCATCGACATGCGGAATGCAGAAGCGCGCATTAAGAAATTTCAATTGAATTACCGCTGAAGAAGACACCTGATCTGCAGATAACTCTCTCAAGCGCAGAACAACTGCGATTGAGGGAAACGATGCATGCAGCACAAAGTACGGCGATCTATTTAATTCTGACGATGGGGGCAGCGGTAAGTGCTACCCAGGGACAAACTGCAGCCATGGCAAATCTGCCGGATGCGCCGAAAGCACACGTCATGCTGGCAGGTGCGATTGAAACACCTCATACGGAAGGTGCTCAGGCTCATATGGAGCAGAAGATGGGTGAAGGCAACGCTTTTGCGGTAACGAGTAGGCCAGAGCCGAAAAGTCTACGTGTGGTGGATGGAAAATTCATCTTTATTAATGGCCTGCATCTGGGGCTTGCACTGGCGGACACAGAGATGACGCAGGCGTGCATCGCCGAGCGCAGATGCCGCGAAGGAAATCCACTAATGCCGTCATCGCACGCGGGGCAACTCGCAGTGGATTTTGGGTTCTTTGCCTACGCAACGGGAACGAGCTACTGGTTTAAGAAACATCATTCAGGTTTGTGGTGGTTGCCGGCGCTGGGAGGTTCCTTGGCACATACGGCAGGACTGGTTACCGGCCTTTTACATCAGTGAACGGGAAACCATACCGCAGCCTTATGCGCACGAGGCGCGAGCGCATCTTTGTGGGCAGAACTTGCGCACAAAAGAGACCATGCACGGATTTATTGCGGCAAGGCCTCCAGTGTGAGCACCTGGAAGGGAGCAAGTTGGAATGTGTGTGGGTGTCCTGCGTCGAGATTGATTGGCGTCTGCGCCGCATCGGCAGCCCATGGACTGTGAGCTTTGTAGTGAGTAGGGGCACCCTGAGGTAGTTCAAAGATGCGTGCTGCAATGAGCGTGATAGATTGCGGCTTGTTTGAAGGATTGCGAAGGGTGAGAATGCCCTTTTGCGGAGACCATGCCGCCCAGCCATAGACCTGGAGCCAGCGAGGATCGCCACCAATCCAGTGCGTATCTTTGAGCGTGGCAGCATTGCGGCGCGACCACTTGGCGGCTTCGGCAAGAGTATCCCAGTTAGCTGAGGTAAGCAGCGATGGAGTGATATAGAGCTCCTGAAGTTGCGTACCTGTCCCGAAGTAACTGTGAATCTCGTTGGCGAAGTCGTTGCCGGGATCGGTAGAAAGATGCGGTGCCTTTTGCGCGTAGACGATGCCGTGGAGCATGAGCGAATTGAGCGGATAAAGCGGACCGCGCTTGACGATTTCGTTGTAGGTATCGGCGTCGCGGTAGGTGATCCACTGCTCACGCATGGTGCCGACTCCTTCATGGCCGGTATCATCGCCACCGCGCCAGATGGAGTCAGCGTACATAAGCCAGAAGGGCGATGGCCATGTACCGGTGGTGAGATTGATGTAGATGTCGGGCTTGAGTTCGCGCACATCGTGGATGAGATGGATGGCGGCATCAAAATCCGATGAGAATTCACTGCCCTTTACAACGGAGTCGGCGTTGCCCGTGCCATCAAACTTGAACTGGTTAACTCCGTATTCCTTTACCAGCCCTGTAACAGCCTGATGGAACCGCTTGTAGTATTTAGGGCCGGAAAGTGCGAGGCCTCCGTTCATGATTTCGAAGCCGTCGCGTTTGGCTGTGGCAAGACGCTCCTGCTTGGCGGGACCGTATCCACCCCAGGGTGAAAGCCAGATGCCGATGTGCGTGCCATATTCCGCCGCGGCTTTCTGAAGCGGAGCGAAACCGTCCTTGAAGTCGGGACGAATGCGCCAGAGATCGTTGTGATCATCCCAGCCGTCGTCGAATAGGTAAGAGTCGAGCGTAACACCGCGCTTGACGTGAAGTTTTTCGCCTATCTGGTGGATGCGGGTGAGTGCGTCCTGCTGTGTGTAAGGGCTGAAGAAACCAATATCGAACCAGCTGTTGTAGTGGAGAAATGTGCGATAAGGATGGGCGCGTTCACGCTCGAGATAGGCAAGGAAGTCGCGACGGAGCTGGTCCTTATGCGCGACGCCAATAACAGCGGAGTACGTGGCGGATTGATGTGCACCGAGCGGCACGGCGTTGGCAAGTTCGCAGACGCCGTGTCCGTGAACAACGCTGGATGTGCTGAGTGGCTGCTCAAAACCGAGATAGAAGTCGGCGTTTGCCAATTGAAGAACGAGAGGCGACCCCTGAACAGTGCCAGAGACGGTGAGCGCAGTTGGATCGGGCGAAGGCGATTGCAAGTCAATGAGGCGGATGTCATCGATGGGAACAGCATGATCGCCGGTTTTGATGGTGAGGGATTGGCGCGCATAGCTTGAGCCTTCACGGAGGATGACCGTCCACTCGGCGATGAACTGGTGTTCGGGGTCCGAGAGTTGGTAGTGAACGGCAACACCCGGAAGACGATCAGAGTAACGCGATGCGTTGGGGTTTGGCGTGAGGTGTTCGACTTGAGGCGTACTCTGCGGCACAAGATCAGCGGCAGTGATGATGCCACGGTTGTGGATAACGAGCGCAAAGGGTGAGCCTAAGGAGATAGTGCTCCCAAGTCCATGGAGTGAGAGCGTGAGCGGGCGATTGTCCCGGGTAGTCCATTCGACTGCGACATGATCACTGGCGATTCCCCCTTCACTCGAAGAAACATGCACAGTCTGTGAGGGAAGAGAAATCGAGGCAAGAACGAGAGAGGCAACATACGCAAGAGAGGAAAAACGCAACATGCAAACTCCGGAGCAACTCAATCAATCAAGATACGGGATTATTTTCACCGATCGGGCGGGCAAAAGAGTGCGGCAAATCGCGTAGGCTACTTGCCTTCCATGAGAGGAGACCGCAATTTGCTTCCGAAAAAGACACGTTTGCGCCATCGATGAAATGCAAAAAGCAGAACAAAGATCGGAATCACAGCAATTTGCCAGACGGTTTGATCGAGGAGAGGGCTGAAGGGCCTGACCTCAACCTGAGTTGCACATTCGCCGGTCTGCTTCCCGCGCTGGACAACAATCTTCACATTCCAGATGCCGCTGCGGGGCAAGGTAAAATTGGCAGCCTGAAGAAACCGGCTGGTTGCCGCTGCGTGTGTTGCGTGGAGAACAAGTGTTTCGTCGCCGCCTTCGGCAGGTGTCAGGATGATGGACACATGCGCGTCTTGCACCACACCGGCGCCGTCCGCCTGTTCTACAGCGACACTGAAGTCGGCTTGGCCCGCCGTAAGCGGGTCGGGAGTTGTGAACAGGGTCACAACAAAGTCGCCCGCCTGTTGACGAATGCGCAACCTTCCGCCATCCGCGAAAGCACCGGCGGTGCACATGGCGAGCAAAGCGATAAGCAGGAATTTACGCATCACATCCCCATTCCGCGCATTTGCATAGGCTGGGTGAAGAGCCAGACTGCAGCGGCATAAAACGCTCCTGCACAGATAAACCAAAAAGCAGTAATGGCTGAGAGCATGCGTGTGGAAGTAGTAAACGGGCGAACGATCCGCCAGCCGATGTAAAGAGCAAGAAGCATTCCAACATCCAGAACCCAAAGCTGCAGGTTGAAGAGGCTGAATCCCCTGGAACCCTGCACCAGCATGAAATCGGACGGCCGCGATGCCATGGGCATTGTCATGGACATGTTCATCGGCATGGAATGGTGCATCGCGGGCGAGTTCATGTGAGACATCGGATGCAAATCTTCCATTGCGCGCTGAACAATGGGAACGAGAGATGAGGACGAAGTGGCAAAGTGGAATGCAAGATGGCCGGTCCAGACAGCCAGGCCAAGCGGAAGCACTGCCAGTGCAAAACGGCAAAAAAAGTAACGAACAGATTCGCGACCGGACCATGCACGAACCAGTCCTGCGAATCCAAACCACACGAGCAGAAAGAAGCCGAAGGCTGCCACGAGCAGTAGAAGAGAACCAGGATTCGAGGCTGAGAACGGAAACCGCTGCGCGAGTTCATCAAGCGCATCGGTAATGGGAGCGATCATATAGGCGGCATTAGCCAGCGAAGAAAAACTGACAAGCCAGACAAGCAGAGCCAGGTCCACGCGAGAAGAGAAGCGGCCTATGGAAGAACGCGGCAAGTCGCCGATGAGTTCAGGCGCAGGGGCGGTTACCGTAATGCCGATGTTGTCATGTGGGCAAGCCTTCACGCAATCCATGCACATGGTGCAATCCATGTTGCCGATTTTTTGCGGGAGATAGAGCTGCAGTTCGCACCCTCTCTGCGAATCGTTACCGCGGATGCAATCGTGTGTAGAACAGCCTGAGCAGGTTGAAGCGCTACGAATATTGATGCCGAGTGGCGAGATCAGCGATGACACAAAATTAAACTGGCCTATGGGGCAGATATGCTTGCAGAAGCTGGCTCCATGAAAGAGTGAATCCACCAGAAGCGCCGTAAGCACATAGGCGATAAGCACCAGTGCGGTGGAGCGCGGTGAGTCCCATAGCGAGAACTGTTCGTAAGCCCAGAAGAATATCCCCATGAGGACAATGGCGGGCCATTTGCCGCTGAGAAACCTGGGCCAACGGAAACGTGCCAATCCAAGAGCACGGGCCACTTCGCGAGGAACAGTGAAGGGGCATGCCATACAGAAGAAGTTGCCGGCGAGAAGAATCGCAATGAGGCACACGGGACGAATGAAATTCCAGGCCAGCGCGCCGGCAAGATTCATCGAACTGAGAGGCGTGCCGCGCAATCCATCGACAACGACAGCGGCAAGGGCAAGAAATGCGGCTGACTGCAACGTGATTCTTCCGAAACGCGAACGCAGGAATCCACCAGCCACGGGCACGCGCAGCAGGTCGAATGTTTTTTGCCTGAATTGTGTGTACCTGGGTTTTTGTGCGGCGGCGCGGCGTTTCTCGCGTTCAGGTGTAAGTAATTCCAAAACCGATGACATGGCCGCTGCAAGAAAAATGGCCGATCCGATGACCCACATCTCGGCGCCGGCCGCGGCCTGATCGTTCAAAGCACTGATGGAGAAAATGCGCGGCGCAAGAGCATATGTGGGGTAGAGAACCTTGCCGGAAAAAGTCAATAGAGCCGACAGAGCCGTGTTCACAAGGCCGGCGGATGCCAGATAAAAAAGGACTGCCCATTGCGGCCAAATGCTGCGACCCGGCCATGGACGTAAAACGTGCCACCAAAAGAGCGTAGACGTAATGAAGAAGCAGGCATGCTCGGTGTCATGCCATCCCGTAGAGCGCAGCGCGAGTTCATACGCGGCAGGAATATGCCATCCAACAAATGCGAGATTCATTGCGATCCATGCAGTGGCGGGATGCATGACGAATGTGCGCAGTTTTTCGAATGCGCGCAGGTTGATCCACGGGGCAAGATCGTTCCGAATGAATTGCCGGGGAAGGCCGCGCAGAAGAGGCACGACCGGACGCCCCGCAACAATCAGTGGCGGAGCAATGAACATGAGCAGAACGTGCTGCGTCATATGCGCAAGGAGCAGGAATTGCCCCAGCGCATCAATCGGTGATGCGATTGCGAACCATAGAGCCGCCTCCCCCAGGAGGAAACACCATGCTCGCCAGGATGGCAATTCACGCGGCCTTGTCTGGACTGCAAGGCGCCAGCCTCTCACGTAGATGGCTCCAACGACAAAAAGAACAATCGTCGGCCACAACGGAAAGGTCCATGATTGTGCAACTGCGGATGTAAGGCTGTCTGGCAATACCAATCTCTACCCAAATTCTAGAACCAGCGGATGAGGCTTATGAAACAGGATGCCTGCCCATTCATGGCCGTTGCGCGCCTGCCGCAAATACCAGGTTCGGATACATATTGCAGGTAGTATGCCGCCGCCCGGACGAGAATTTCGATGCGGAGCTAGGCGACTTGTGGCGACTAGGTTAAACTTGAAGACGGAACGGAATTTGACCGCTCTCACAAGCTTTGCGAAGACTCCTGCCGTATGGAATTTGCTTGGCTTGTTGGAGTTGCACGCATTTGAGGCGCTGACCGCAGCGATGTCAAAATTCGAACCGAATGGCAAACAAGTGGCTACCAGCGCCCAGACTGCCATTTTTGCTTCAGGACGATCTGGTTTCAGGTTATTCATTGGAAATAGCTTGAATATGAAGTGAGCTCGTAGCTCAGCTGGTAGAGCAACGCCCTTTTAAGGCGTGGGTCCTGGGTTCGAATCCCAGCGAGCTCACCACTCCATATAAGCAAGTCCGGCGAAGAGCGCATCCCGGGAATGCGATACGCCTGTGAGGCACACCTTCCAGCCCCTCCAATACCCCGCCCTTTTTCGCACCAATTGTTCTCGTGAACCTGCATTCGGCTGGCCATCGATAGCTGTGGGCTGGCACAATAACTGCGTCCGCGTATATAGCGAAGCGAAGGGCCGGAAACCGCTCTTTGAAGGTGGCCACGGAGGCATACTTCAAAAAGAATTGTATGCGTTTTCATTTTGCTGTATGAGTGGACAACTACCGGTACTGAAAGCGAAGTGTACGATGAATCCTCTTCATGTTGTTACCTCACCCAGTTTCAACCGTTCCGTTCAGCATCTTTCCTCACACAACGATCTCTCGCACGCGTGCTTTGGCCGTAATTTGCGGATTCGAGTGAAGAGCATGCTGCGCACTTCGCCGCTCATTCTCTGTGCCGGTCTTCTGGCTTTTGCGGCCGGTGCTACCGCGCAATCAAGCTCTCCCAATCTTCCTGATTGGGAAAATCCGCATGTATTCGGCATTGGCAAGGAACCTCCGCGGGCCAATTACACGCCTTATGCCAATGAACAGGCCGCACTCAATGGAAAGGATTCCGCACGCATTGAGTCGCTGAATGGTTTCTGGAAATTTCACTGGGTCGCATCGCCTGATTTGCGGCCGGTAGATTTTTACAAGCCTGGCTACGACGTGAGCAACTGGAAGCAAATTCCGGTCCCTTCAAACTGGGAGATGCAGGGCTACGGAACACCGATTTACACAAACATTACTTATCCGTTTAAGCGCGATTTTCCGCGTGTAACCGATACGCCGGACGACCACTCGTGGACTGCTTATAGAGAGCGTGATCCTGTGGGCTCGTATCGCCGCGATTTCACTGTTCCAGAAAACTGGGCAGGCCAGGAAATTTATCTGCTCTTTGCAGGTGTCAACTCGGCCTACTACGTGTGGATCAACGGCGAAAAGGTGGGCTACAGCCAAGACACGCGCATGACTTCCGAGTACGACATTACAAAGTACCTGAAACCGGGCAAGAATATGATCGCGGCCGAGGTCTACCGCTGGTCTGACGGCAGCTACATTGAGGACCAGGACTTCTGGCGCATGAGCGGAATCTTCCGCAATGTGACTTTGGAGGCGCGCACACCGGCGCACGTGCGCGATTTCCAGGTAAAAACGCCTTTTGACGCCGCATACAAGGACGCCACCTTCAAGCTGAGCGCGGATGTACAGAATGTGGCTGCGAAGGATGACGCCGTTACACTCGAAGCGAAACTGCTGGATGCTTCCGGCGCAACTGTCCTTAATCTCACACGCAAGGTGCGCGTCGCTGCCGGCAAAGACATCTCATTGGATCTCGAGCAGCCAGTCACAGAGCCGAACAAGTGGTCGGCTGAGACGCCGTATCTCTACAAGCTGCTGCTGACGCTGAAGGATTCCAAGGGCAACGTACTTGAAACGATTCCCTGGCATGTGGGTTTCCGGCAATCGGAGATCAAGGGCAACCAGATTCTGTTCAACGGCAAGAAGCTGATGATTAAGGGCGTCAATCGGCACGAGTTTGATCCGGATCTCGGCCAGGTGATGACGCGCGAGTCGATGATTGCAGATATCAAGCTGATGAAGCAGAACAACATCAATGCGGTACGCACGAGCCACTATCCGAACGTAAATGAGTGGTACGACCTTGCCGACGAGTATGGCCTTTACATTCTGGATGAGACCAATGTTGAGTCGCATGGCTACGGTTCCAATGAGATTCAGCCAATATCCAATGGCCCGGAGTACAGGGATGCAATCGTGGATCGTTTGCGGCACACAATTGAGCGCGATAAGAACCACGCTTGTGTCATTGGATTTTCGATGGGCAATGAGGCCGGCTACGGCGCCAACTTCGCTGCCGCGAAAGAGTGGGCCAAGACGCATCATCCCGAATTCTTCATCACGTACGAACCGGGCAACAGCTATCACGGCGATGCGCTTTCACCCATGTATGTGAAGCCGCAGGAGATTGTTTCCTACTACAACAAGTATGGGCACGGACGGCCGTTTTTTGAGATCGAATACGCGCATGCAATGGGCAACAGCACGGGCAACTTCCAGCAATACTGGGATGTGATGGAGAAGGAACCCTGGGCGCATGGCGGCTTCATCTGGGACTGGGTGGACCAGGGGATTCGCCGCAAGGGACCGTATGGCCGCGATCTGTGGGCATATGGCGGCGATTTTGGCGACAAACCGAACGACGACGACTTCAACACCAATGGCCTGGTATTACCCGATCGCACACCGCACCCCGGACTGACAGAGGTAAAGAAGACATACGCCGACATCAAGACAGAGCCAGTGGACCTTGCGGCCGGCAAGGTGCGCGTGCACAACAACTACAACTTTGCCTCGCTCGGCTTTGTGAAGGGCACATGGGTGCTCGAAGAAAACGGCAAGACTATCGAGCAGGGTGAAGCGCCGGTTGGCGATCTCGCACCGGGTGCTTCCAGGGAAATCGACCTGGGAGTGCACCAGCCTTCGCTCAAGCCCGGCGCTGAATACTTTCTTACCGTCACGTTCGCCCTTGCGCACGATGAACTCTGGGCTCCCAAGGGTTACGTGATGGCATGGGATCAGTTCAAAATGCCGTACACGACTGCTGCTGCGCCGTCGACGAATGAAAGCGCGTTGCCGCCAGTGAAACTCGCGGAGATTCCGGACCACTATGTCGTTTCGAATGACAACTTTTCTGTGGCTGTGAGCACGTTGACGGGATCCATTACTTCCTACAACGTGGACGGACGCGAACTACTCACGGCGTCCATCGAACCCAATTACTGGCGCGCCCCCACGGACAACGACCGTGGAAACCAAATGCCGCAGCGGCAGGGTGTGTGGGAATTGGCTTCGCTGCACCGCATTCCCGAATACGCAAAATTCAAAGCCGAGCAGATTGAGCCAGGAGTTGTGCGTATTACCACGGCGGCAAAACTGGCTGCCGGCGATGCGACGCAGACCAATATCTACACGATCCGCGGAGACGGCTCCATTGAAGTCGAAGCTCAATTCAGCCCTGGCGCCACTCCCCTGCCCCCGCTGCCTCGCTTCGGAATGCAGGCACGCATCAGCGGCACGCTGCGCAACGTGGAGTGGTATGGACGCGGACCACAGGAAACCTATTGGGATCGCAAGATGGGCGCAGCCGTAGGTCTCTACCACAACACAGTCGACAAGATGTGGTTTGGCTACGTGGAACCGCAGGAGACAGGAAACCGCACCGACGTGCGCTGGGTGAAGCTGACCGACAAGGACGGCTTCGGCCTGAAGGTTTCCGGAATGCCGCTGATCAACTTCAGCGCGTGGCCCTTCCGCGCATCCGAACTGGAGCATGAGAAATGGCCGGTCAATCTTGGACACAAACACTCAGCGGAGATCGAGTACTCCAAGGACATCACACTCAACATGGACTACAAGCAAATGGGTGTGGGCGGCGACGATAGCTGGGGCGCTCCGACTCACGCCGAGTACATGCTGCCTGCTGTGAACTACTCGTACAAATTCCGTATTGAGCCGGTAACAGGACAGTAAAACCGTCCTCACACGCTTCACTCACTCAAACAAAACGCCCCTCGGCAGCGTGCACAGCACATCACCAGGGTGCGTTTCTTGCGTCTGCCCTTTAGCGCGGCCAGAAGTGGGTTTCTGAACAGGCGCGGAGACGTTCAGCGGCGGACTCGGCAGTGATGTCGCGTTGGGGCATGCCGAGCATTTCAAAACCGACCATGAATTTGCGCACCGTGGCTGAGCGGAGCAGCGGAGGATAAAAGTGCGCGTGGAAGTGCCATTCCTCGTGCGACTCTCCGTCTGTGGGGCTCTGGTGGAAGCCCATGGTGTAGGGAAAGCTGGTTTCGAAGAGATTGTCGAAGCGCGTGCAGAGTCGGCGCAACGCGTCGGCAAGCGCATCGCGTTCGGCGGAATCGAGCTGCGGCATCGAGCCCACATGGCGCTTGCTGAGAAGCATTACCTCGAACGGCCAGACGGCCCACCAGGGGACAACAGCAGCGAAGTGATCGTTTTCGAAGACCATGCGCTCGCCGTTGGCCTGCTCCGTGCTGAGGTATTCGCAGAGAAGACAGTGGCCCGTAAGCGAAAGATGCTCGTGCTGAGCGCGTGTTTCAATAGCCGCCTCGTCGGGGATGAAACCGGTCGACCAAATCTGCCCGTGCGGATGGGGATTGGATGCGCCCATCATGGCTCCGCGGTTTTCGAAGATCTGCACGTACTTGATCCAGTCGAGCGAACCAAGCTCTGTGTACTCGCTGGCCCACGCGTCGATGACAGGACGGATTTCTTCCGGCGTCATACGAGCAAGCGTCAGCGAGTGGTCGGGGTGGAAGCAGAGGACCTTGCAGATGCCGCGCACAGCCTCTGCCTTGAGTAGACCGGAGGCAGGCAGGTCTGGGCTGGCGGGAGCGTCTGGCAGGAGCGCTGCGAAATCGTTTACAAACGTAAAGATAGAGTCGTACCTCGGATTCTCAACACCGCCTGCGCGTTGGTTGCCGGGGCAGAGATAGCACTCGGGATCGTACGTGACGGCAGAAGGAAGAGTCTTCTGGCCGACTTCTCCTTGCCAGGGCCGCTGCGTGCGATGTGGCGAGACCATGACCCATGACTGGCGAAGAGGGTTCCAGCGACGGTGAGGGTACTGACCTTTCTTTTCCATACTTCTCCTGCGTATGTGCGTTTGACGGTTCGATTGTAAACGGCGCGATGGGACGATTAGTACGCCCCCATTTTTCCCAAAAGCAGAGGCGGCGATTCGAGAGCCGGAGTGTGAGTCCTGCTTAACCCAGGAGAAGTGTTGTGGAATTGCAGTGGAAGAGCCAAAGGCAAAATGAGAGGGAAGACAATGAGAAGGTGATGAATTGCAGGACGTTCAAGCAGTAGGTTGGACAGAGTGCTGCTCGTCATTCTTGCCTTTAAGGAATTTTTCGGCAAACTCGGCACTGTACTGCTCAAGAAGCGATTTGATGCGCATGTGCATGGCCGAACGGACAATAAGGCCGGCAAGGTGGCTTTCCTTCATGTGCTTGACAACTTCAGGCGCGTCGAACTGGCTGGTATCGGGCTCTTCAAGCTCCGCATTGCAGATAACACTGCCCGCATAAAGCTCGCGATATTTCGGCTCACTGTAGCTCTCACGGCGGAGACCTGCAACTTCAAGCCGTGCCCATTCGCGCCAGAGATTGATGGCGGACGCAGCTTCCACTATGTCGACCACATGAGGTGCGCCGACACGAGCGGAGATTTCCAGAAAGTAGTATTCGCCGTTTTCGTGGCTGCGGACAAAACGAGACTGCGTGAGGCCGGACTTCATGCCGAGATTGGGAACGAGGCTGGCATTGAGCGCACTGAGTTCGAGCCAGTCGCGGCTGGCGCGATCAACTGTGCGTGTGGTGAAGACTCCTCCATCGCGGCGAACCTGCATGGGCGGCCGGCCGTTCTGGTGCACAACCGAGAAAACGATACGTCCCAGATGGAGAATGGAATCCACATGGAAAATGTCGCCTGGAATGAACTTCTCCAGTAAAAAGTGGCTTTGTTTGTCGCCGAGCTCTTCCAGCGCGCTCCACACCTGCTCGGAATCCGCCATATGGCGAATACTGAAGCCGGAACTTTCAACACGGGGCTTGAGCAGCCAGGGGCTTGGTTCGCGCTCCATAAAGGAGCGGAGGTCATCGTAATTGAGAACCCGGCAAAAGGGCGCAACAAGCAGCCCCATGTCCTGAGCGCTGGTACGCATGGCAAGACGGTCAGTGTATTGCGCCGCGGTGCTGAGATTGAGACCGGGCAGACACATGTGCTCGCGGAGAGCCGCGGCGGATTGCTGGTCTGCTTCGTCCAGGGCGATGACGCGGTCGAATCGCTGCTCGCGGGCCTCATAACTGACTGTGTTGATGAGCTGTTCGCGGGTGAGGTCTTCAGGAATGGCGATCAGATCGTCGGAGATGCCGTTCGGCCAGGTTTCGCGCAGCGATTCGAGGGTCAAAAGCGTCGTTTTGACGCCAAGTTCCGTGCATTCGCGCAGGAAATCGTGCCCCTTTTCATGGCTGGCCAAACACAAAAACCGCTGGTCGCGCAACTCCATCCACACTGCTCCCGTTGGACCTCAATTTGTGGTTAGTTCTACCATAGTCAATGCTTCGGTTGATGCCTCAGGCACGTTAGGACAGTTACCAATGGTAGATGCAGCGGCTATTGTCTCACTTCATGACAAGCTGACGATTTCATGGCATTTAGGGGATGGCGATGGGCAGGATGGAAAAAGCCTGGCGGCAACGCCATGGCTGGAAGCGGTCTGCCGGCAGCACCGGGCCAACTTCGATCTCTGGCACATAGAGGACGAAGCAAGGACTCCGGGTGCGACCGATAGCGCTCTGGCGGACGTGAAGCGGCGGATTGACCGCACGAATCAGCTGCGGAACGACCTTGCCGAGAAACTCGATGTCTTTCTTCTGGAATGGCTGACGCCTCAGGCATTGCCCAATGCAAATGCGCCGCTGAACTCTGAGTCACCGGGGTTAATGATTGACCGGCTCTCGATTCTGGCACTGAAGCTGTATCACACACGAGAGGAATCGATACGTCTGGACGCACCGGAGGGCCACGCTGCACGGAACCTGGAACGGTTGGCGATTCTGGATGAACAGCGAGCAGATCTGGCGGCCTGCCTGAGTACCCTTTGGCGCGAAACATTGGAAGGCAAACGGCGGTTCAAGCTCTACAGGCAACTAAAGATGTACAACGATCCGGCGCTCAACCCAGCCGTCTATGGCTCCCAGCGCGCAAAGGTAGACTGAAACAGGAGGGCACGCCCTGGGCGCCGAGGAACCGCACCCCATTGACGTAGAACGGGCTTATGCGTATAAAAGGGGCCGGACACTTTTTTCTGTAACGCACTGGAAGGAAGTTGCACTACATTGTGGCGAACATAGGTTACGTTGTCTTCCCCCGCCTGTTCGCTTTTCCCAAATTCAATAAGATCGAGGCCTGACCTGCTTTGGCTGTTCGCAAAAAATCTTCAGACACTACGGTAAAAACTGTAAACCGCACCGCGGCGTTTACAGGCCCTGCCTTTCAGCAGTATCAATCTGCCGTGCAGCTTGTGCAGCAGGGTAAATATGAAAAGGCCCTGGCGGCCTTTGAAAAGCTGTTACCAACGGCCCCGTTTGAGCTGATCGAGCGCTGCCGCATGTATATGGCCACCTGTCAGAGGCAATTGAACTCGCAGGGACTGAAGTTCCAGTCGTCGGGTGAACGCTACGATTATGCGATCTCGCAATTGAATGCCGGCTACTTCGAAGAGGCGGCAAACGAACTGAAAGGCATTATCGCCGACGACCCGAGTGCGGATTTCGCTTACTACGGGCTGGCCGTCCTCGACTCGATTACTGGGCGGGCACAGGATTGCCTGGATCACCTTTCGCAGGCGATCGAAATCAATCCAAAAAACCGTCTGCAGGCCCGTTCAGACAATGATTTCCAGGGAATGGTGGATGACCCGCGGTTCACTGAGTTGCTGTATCCTGAAGTGGCTTGAGCTCTGAAGTAAAATCCGAAACTTCAACCCAGGCCCGGCATAGACCGGGCCTTTCGTCGTCTGCGGAAACCCGTGAAATGGCAGTGCAAAAGCCGTTGCATGTGGTTGCGATTGGCGGCGGGACGGGGTTATCGACGCTGTTGCGTGGCCTGCGGCGTCACGTGAGCGCACCTGGACTGCCTGTAAGCGCTGACGCTCAGATTGCCGATCTGGCTGCAGTGGTAACGGTGACGGACGATGGTGGATCGTCAGGACGGCTGCGCAAGGACTTCAACATGCTGCCTCCGGGTGACCTGCGCAACTGCATGGTAGCGCTCAGCGAGGAAGAGGACCTGCTGTCGAAACTCTTTGCGCATCGGTTCCGCGCCGGCGATGCGCTTGAGGGGCACAACTTCGGCAATCTGTTCGTGGCCGCATTGACCGAGCTGACAGGCGACTTTGCGCATGCGGTGCAGCTGGCCTCGAAAATTCTGGCAACACGCGGACGGATCTATCCTGTAACCACAGCAAATGCAACGCTGGTGGCGCGCATGACCGATGGCACGGAGGTGCGCGGAGAGACATCCATCACGGCGAGCAAGAAGGTTATTGCTGAACTGATACTGGACCCGCCGGATGCAGCGGCCATGCCGGAAACTCTGGAGGCAATTGAGCGCGCAGACCTGATCACTGTGGGACCGGGGTCGCTGTATACGTCGCTGATTACAAACCTTCTGGTAAAGGGAATTCCTGAAGCGCTGGCGGAGGCGCGCGGAACTCGAGTGTTCATCTGCAACCTGATGAGTCAGGCGAATGAAAGCCTGGGACTGACGGCCTCACAGCACATTGAACGTATTTACGAGCACACACGGGCGCCAATTTTTGACTATGCGATTGTGAATACGGCTCGCTTTTCAGATGAGACACTGGCCCGGTATGCGGCGGAGCATGCGCAACCGATTCAAGCAGACATTGAGCGCATTGAAGAGCTGGGCGTACGATGCATTGCCGGCGATTTTGCGAGTGAAGACGCGGTGGTGCGGCACAATGCGACGCGGGTGACGGGCGCACTCCTGACGCTGGGGCGGTCAACAACGTTTCGCCGGGGATAGATCGCACTCGGTTTAGCCCGTTTAGCTCTGGACTGATTCCAACAAACAAGAAACGATTTCTCAATTTGGCGCACTTTGAGTAGAGTGGTGTCGCGAAGTTAACTTCCCCAAGAGCAAGGAGAAATCGATGCGCATTTCGCGTTTGGTGCCTGGAGTTGTAGCCGTCATACTTACACTTTTGCCTGCAGCATGGGCGCAAAGCCGTAAACCAGGTCTGTACGAAACAACTGCCAAGATGACATGGGATAAATCGCCGTTCCCGGCAGGCATGCCACAGGGTGCAATGGGGGGAACTGAGCATACCTCACAGGTATGCGTGACTCAGGAGCAGATTGATAAGTTCGGCACGGCGCCGCCGCATATGCGCGGAGGAGATTGCCACCTGACAAACATCAACAAGACCAGCCATGGCATGACAGCAGAGATGATGTGTACTGGGCACATGAACGGCAAGGGCGACTTGACAGTGACCTGGACCGATACGGACCACTCAACCAGCAAAATGCACTTTACAGGCACAATGCAGATGGGTCCTAATTCGAAGCCATTCGAATGGACGATTACGAGCATATCCTCTTACAAAGGGCCGGACTGTGGAAGTGTGAAGCCGCTGCCGACGCCGAAGGATTAAAAGAATAGCAACTACTGAAAGTGAGGGGACAGCCATGGCTGCAACCTTCACTTTCAGTACTGGTCTCTCATCCAAACTCCGTAAGGCATTGCCGAAAATTCCCCTTCTTAGGGACACAATAGAACAGGACTTCCCTCAGGGTTTGTGCGGTGATTAGCCCGCCTGCTGGTTTGCTGGCTCACAACGTTCTTCTGTTTCAAATACAGAGCGCTAAGCTCTTTACAATCAAATATGATGGGCTCAATCAAGCGCCATAAGCCATTTCTGTCAATACTTTACGAGCATCGACACAATGTTTTTTGTAGACGCAGCATCGCGGCTGATCTGCACAGCTCAAATTATGCAGACAAGCGCCGGTAACTCAGACACGCGGCAATGCTGAATGAGTGTATGTTTCGCTACTCGGTCTTGCGCAGCCGGGTGGTGTGAATGGCCCTAACCTTCCACTGTGCGTTTAAGTTGACCGCAGGCAGCGTAGATATCGCGGCCGCGCGGTTTGCGCAAATAGGAAGGAATCCCTTCGGCGGCGAGTGCCTGGTGGAAGCGAGCTACGGATCCTTCTGCCGGCATGGAAAAGGGTACACCGGGACCTGGGTTCCAGGCGATGAGATTGACTTTAGCTGCGAGGCCGGCGCGGCGAATCAGGCGCGCGACTTCACGCGCGTGCTCTTGCTGATCGGTAACGCCGCCGAGCAGAACGTACTCAAACGTGACGCGCTCACGCGGACGGAGTTGGACGGCGCGGACCGCTTCCACAACATCCTCAATGGACCATTTGCGGTTGATGGGCATCACTTCACTGCGCACATCGTTGTTGGGTGCATTAAGGCTGATGGCGAGTTTCGGACGGATATCCGCCGCTTCCGCAGCGAAACGTTCAATGCCGGGAACAATGCCTGAGGTGGAGACGGTCATGCGCTGTGGGCTGAGGCCGACTTCGTGCACAAGCAGCCGGACGGCGCCGATCCAGGCGTCGTAATTCAGGAATGGTTCTCCCATGCCCATGAAGACAAGGTTGATGCGCTCTCGGCCGATCTCGACTAGATGGCGGTCGAGGACAGCGACAACCTGGCCGGCGATCTGACCTGCTGTGAGGTTGCGCTTGAGACCAAGTCTGGCGGTGAGGCAGAACTGGCAGTTGACTGCGCAACCAATCTGACTGGAAACGCAGATGGTGGCGCGAGCACGGCGCCTTCTTGCTCCTCGATCCGCAATTTCTTCATTTCCAGCCTCGCTGCCATCGCCTGCCTCACCGTCGTCTCCTTCGGGCATCCAGACGGTTTCAACAGTTTCAGAGGTATCGGCACCAGATTCCACAAGGTAGCGCTCCGTCCCATCTACTGAAACAAAGCATTGAGCAATGCGGGGACGATTGACCGACCACCCTTCCGCGGCTAATTTAGCCCGTAAAGCAAGAGGCAGAGTCGTGATCTCGTCGATATCTGTAATTCGTTGACGATAGAGAGCTTCTGCAAGCTGGCGACCGCGAAATGCAGGCTCCCCCAAATTCAGCATGACCTTCCTGAGGGCCTCTTCATCAAGCCCGAAGAGAGTGCGTCCGCTTCCCTCCACAGGGGGATTGGTGTCTAATCGAACGAGTCGGTTCAAAGGATTGGCCACGTCAGGGCCCAGCATACGGCATTTTGGCGCTCACTGCAGCATGGAGAGCCGTTGTGCAACTGCAGTATCGATGGCCGTGCAAAGTGCATCCAACAAATCAGGGAACAGGGACTTATACATTTCTGAACGATGACGAATGAACGCAATCTTCGACGCACAGTGCTGTCCAATGGCCTGATTGTGCTGACCGAACGCATGGAGCATGTGCGGTCAGTAGCAATGGGGGTCTGGATTAAATCAGGTTCGCGGTGCGAGCCGGCCGAGACCAATGGCATCTCCCATTTTGTAGAGCACATGGTGTTCAAGGGAACACGTTCGCGCACAGCACAGCACATTGCCCGTGAAATGGATTCCATTGGCGGCAACCTGGATGCATTCACAGGCAAAGAAACCATCTGCTTCAACGTGAAGTCGCTCGGCGACCACGTGCCAATCGCGCTGGATGTGCTGGGCGATCTGGTACTGAATCCCGTGTTTGCCGAAGGTGAGATTGAGCGCGAGCGTGGCGTGATTCTGGAAGAGATCAAGATCGATGAAGACAATCCCGATGTGCTGGTGCACGAACTGTTCACGCAGAACTTCTGGAAGGATCACCCGCTAGGCAAACCGATTCTGGGAACAACTTCGACCGTTGCGCGGCTGAGTCAGCAGCAATTGTTTGACTATCACAATGACCGTTTCCATGGCGGAAATATGGTGTTCTCCGCGGCAGGCGATCTGGACCACGACCTGTTTGTGGGACAGGTAGCGACGAAGTTCGCACCGCTCGCCTCCGGCATCGTAATGGGCGAAGAGCAGGCTCCGCCGACAAGCGCGCGCATTATTCTGAGGAACAAAAAGGCACTTGAGCAAGTGCAAATCTGCCTTGGTGTTCCGGCGCCACCGATTACCGATGAAAACCGGTATGTGACGCTGATTCTGAATACGATTCTGGGCGGTGGCATGAGCTCACGCCTGTTCCAGACGATTCGCGAAGAGCGCGGCATGGCTTATGCGATTTATTCCGACCTGAGCCCCTATCGCGATACAGGCACACTATGTATTTACGCGGGCACATCGGCTTCGCGTGCGCTGGAAGCGATTGATCTGATTCTGCTGGAGCTGCGCAAGATGAAGGAAGAGCCCTTGAGCGCGGAAGAACTGAAGCGCGCGAAGGACCAACTGAAGGGCAACATCCTGATGGGGATGGAGAGCTCGAACGCGCGCATGGCCAATCTGGCGCGGCAGGAGATGTACTTCCAGCAGTTCTTCACGGTGGACGAGATTATTGCGCGAATTGATGCTGTGACAGCCGAGCAGGTGCAGGTAATGGCGCAGAAGCTCTTCAATCCGGAGCGCATTGCGGTGACTCTGCTGGGACGGCTGGACGGCGTGAAGCTGAATCGCAAGCGGCTGGTGTGCTGAGCGTATCCTTTCCCTCCTGCGTCCATACGGTGTAGCATTTTCTTCGGAGAGGCGAGCCGCGAATGCTCGCGCTCTCGAAGGTCAGAGCCTCTCATGAAAAGCGCGATGAATTGGACAAAGAGTTTGCGTACACGCTGTAAGAGTTCTGAAAGCGGCTTTACGCTGATGGAGTTGTTGATCGTCATCTCCATCATTCTGGTGCTAATGCTGGTTGCCATTCCAACAGCAGGTAAGATTCGCCGGCACGCAAATGAAGTCTCAGCGCAGAAATCCTTGCAGACGCTGCAGGAGGCCGAATCGATGTACGCATCGACCTATCCGTCGGTTGGATTCTCGTGCACGATTCAGGCACTGGCGGGCGACGCGAGCGCAGGGCCATCCTCGGCGCAGTCAGCGGGCCTAATCAATGGCCAACTGGCCACTGGTATCAAAGACGGCTACGTCTTCAGTATCGGCAACTGCACGAAGGTGACTGCTAATAATACCGAACGCATTACGGGCTACACACTAACGGCTGTTCCGGCTACGATCGGAAAATCTGGCGACCGCGGATTCTGTCTGGAAGATGGCGGCGCAATGAAGGCTGACCCCGCGGGCGGTACAAACTGCACACAACTGGTGCAATAACGGTGCGGGGATCGATGACGCGGCGCGCACTGGCGCTGGCCGTGCTGCTGACCTCTACACTGCTGGCGGCGCAGACACCCAGTGTGCATGAGCTTGCGCAGCGTGTGGACGATCACTACAACCGCTTGCATTCGCTGAAGGCCGGGTTTACCGAAACCTACGAAGGCATGGGCATGAGCCGCACAGAGAGCGGCACTCTATATCTACGCAAACCTGGGCGCATGCGCTGGGATTACTCGAAACCGGCGGGTAAGCTGTTTTTGCTGGATGGCAAGTACGCGTGGAGCTATACAAAGGGCGATGCTCAGGTCCAAAGAATTCCCGCAAAAGAAGTCGATGATTTACGCTCGCCACTGCGCTTTCTTCTGGGGCACACAAAGCTCGAAAAGGAGCTGACGGACCTGACAATGAAGCCCGACTCGCATGGGGAGTTCACGCTGACGGGCAAGGTGAAGGGACAGGAGAAGCGCATCGATCACATTTCGCTGACTGTGACGACCGAAGGTGAGATCGGCACCATTGTTATCGAAGAAGCGGACGGCGCAACAACCAGCTTCTTCTTCACCAATCAACAGACAAATGCAGCGATCCCTGAGGTGCTGTTCCACTTTAAGGCGCCGAAGGGTGTGCCCGTGGTGAACGGGCTGCCGCCGGTCTAGACGCAAAAAATTGAGATGGCAATTCGTAACGATCAGTAAAATGAGCACGCCGCCAGAGTTCTATGGCGGCGTGCTGTTGAATACGCTTTAGCTCTCAATCAGCGGTGGCAAATCCCAATCGTCGAACACTTCATCTTCTCCTGATTGAACTGCGCGTGACCATTTCCATGCGCTACACTTCCGACGGCGCGCATTTGGCTACCAGCGCGTCCTGTGCAGATGAGCTGTCGCGTCCCATCGCACTCAATTCATATTGGAGATACTCCATGTCCAAACTCTTGCCTGGTTCTTCGCGCTCCGCCGCCCTCACCCGCCGCGACTTTGTGCGCGCCGCAGGCGCCGCGGCCGCGGTAACCTCCATGCCTTTCACGCGCTCCGCCTTTGCACGCACTGCCGCATCCAACCGCATCACCATAGGCGTGATTGGCTGGGGGATGATTGGTCCGACAAATACGCGGGAATTTCTGGGATACGACGATTGCCAGGTCGTGGCGGCATGCGACATTCACAAAGCGCATCTGCAGACCGCCGTGGACACAATCAACAATCACTACGGCAACAAGGACTGCAAGGCATATCACGACTATCACGACATATTGGACCGTGACGATATCGATGCTGTAATGATTGCAATTCCCGATCATTGGCACGCGATTGCGGCAACCGAAGCGGCAGCGAAAAAGAAGGATATTTACGGTGAGAAGCCGCTGGCAAAGACCGTGGCCGAGCAGCAGGCTATTGTGAAGGCGGTGGAAGCGAACAACGTGATCTGGCAGACAGGAAGCTGGCAGCGCTCACTACCGGAGTTTCACAAAGCGGCTGAAATTGTACGCAACGGTCTTATCGGTCCGGTAACACATGTGGAAGTCGGCTTACCGGGCGCTCCGCACGACTTTCCGGGCACAGTCCCGGCGTTACTGGAGAAACTGGCGACGGAGCAAATTCACATCAAGGACCCTTCGCAATTGCTGAAGGGTACGCCGGCGTGGAATCTTGCGGTAACCAAGCCGCAAGCTGATCTGGACTACAACACCTGGATTGGACCAAGCGCGATGGAAGATTACATTGAAGCGCGCGTCTTCCAGAACTGGCGCTGGAACTACAACACCGGCGGCGGACAGTTGATGGATTGGATTGGACACCACGGCGATATCGCGCACTGGGGGCTGGGCTTTGATCGGACAGGACCGTCTGAAGTGTGGGGTTTTGGCGATTTTCCGTCAAGGGATGCAGCCTGGAACGCGGCGTTAAAGTACACGGTCGCGTGCACCTATAAGAAAGAGGTGACGGGCTACGCGAACGATGTTCACATGACGATTGCAGGCGGCTCGCCGGCAGTTGCAATGGGATGCAAATGGATTGGCCCGGAAGGCTGGGTGTGGGTGGACCGGTCGGGCTTCGATTGCAGCAATCCAGAATGGCTGAAGCCTGGGCCGCTGCCGGAGAATCTGCGCAAGGTGAAGCTCTACGAGTCAAAAGAGCATAGGCGGAATTTTCTGGACTGCGTGAAATCTCGCAAGCCAACAATCACACCCGTACAAACAGCACACCACTCGACGATTCCCGGTCATCTTGGATTGATTTCCATGCTGACGGGCCGGATAATTCACTGGGATCCAAAGGCAGAGACAATTGCAAACGACGCGGAAGCATCTGTGCTGCTCTCGCGGCCATATCGGGCCCCCTACAAGCTCGCATAGACAGCAAGCGGACTATTCGTAACGAAGCGCCTCGATGGGATCAAGGTTGGCGGCACGGATGGCAGGGATCATGCCGCTGACAAGACCGGTGACAATGAGAATGCTTGTGGCCACAATGACGGTTGTGGGCGAAATGAGCAGGTAGATATCTGCGTCATGCGCGTGCAATGCAATTGCACTGTAAAACGTGATGCGCCCAACAAGCCTGGAAATGACATAGGCAAGAACAACACCGCTAATGCCACCCACGCCGGTAATCACAAATGCCTCAGCCAGAAACTGAATGAGGATGTGTTTCTTTTGTGCACCGAGCGCTTTTTCCACGCCGATTTCACGTGTGCGCTGCTGCACTGCCACAAGCATGATGTTCATAAGGCCGATGCCGGCAATGCCCAGTGTGAGTGCGCCAACAAGCGAGAGCAGCACTTGAAGAGCTGTGGAAAGAATCTGGAACTGGTGCAACTGCGTCATCAGATTTGCGACATAGACAGCATTATGGTCGGACGGATTGAAGTGGTGCGCTGAACCGAGCGATGCGCGAAGCGCTTGTTCGGCGAGCATATTATCTCCGCGATAGTTGAACCAGATGCCATCGAGGTATTTAGTGTCCTTGATGTCGCTCATGGTGCGGAAGGGTATATATATCTGGGTATTTCGATTGTTATTTTCCCCTTCCTGCATTTTCGGTTCGAGAACTCCGACAATGGTGAACATCACACCGTTGAGGCGGATGGTCTCTCCGATCGCCCAGAGCCCTGAGAAGAGCTTCGTTTTTGCATCGGAACCAATCACGCAGACGTGCGCACGCTGGTCCTCTTCCTGCCCATTGAAGAAGCGGCCTTCAGCGGTATCGAGCTTCCAGATGTCCTGAAAGGACGGATAGACGCCGTTCACGCTCCAGGTGTACTTATGCAATTCGTCCTGCACAGGAACATCTTTCTGAACCATCGGTGAGATGTGTTCAATGCCAGGAACGGAATTGGCGAGACGATCCACGTCGTCCATGGTGAAGCGAATAGCTACGCCGGATTTGGAACCGCCGGCTTGCTCACTGGTCCGTCCGGGAAAAACACCAATGACATTGGTTCCCCATTGCGCAAAGATGGCCTGAATCGCCCGGCTGAAACCTGCTCCATATGCCAGGAGCAAGACAACCGTAGCAATGCCCCACGCCATACCAATCATGGTGATGGCAGTGCGGCGGCGATTGAAAACCATCGCCTCCCAAGCCTGACCGAGGATATCTTTCAACATGGCATCTACTCCCTGCGCAACGCTTCAATGGGGTCAAGGTCGGCAGCTTTGCTGGCAGGATAAAGACCTGCGGCGATGCCACTTAGGATGAGCGAACCGAGAGCAAGCGCAACCGACCACGGAACGAGACGCGGAGGATCGAAGCCCGGCATTTTGCCTGTAAGAAAATGCTGCAGGAGCCCCATGAAACCCGCAGAGACGGCGACTCCGATAACACCACTGATGCCGGTGAGAAGCAATCCCTCAAGAAAGAACTGCGAAAGGATACTCCGCCGCGTAGCTCCAAGTGCTTTCATAATGCCGATTTCGCGTGTGCGCTCAGTGACTGAAACCAGCATGATGTTGATGATGCCGACCGCGCCCAGTCCCAGCGTGACGATACCAACGCCGCCAAGGAAGATGTCCATCACAGTAAAGATGACGCCAACGAGCTTTTCTTCTGTAATAGTGTCGAATTCTTCAAAGGCATCCTTCATGGATGGATCAAAGCCATGCCGCTCCGCGATGACACGATGAACCGCAGCCTTGGCAGTGGTAATCTCACCACGCGTGGTGGGTTGGTACTGAATAGAAGTCAGTGCGTCCTGGGCAATGTTCTCCCCTTTGAGGGGAAACAACTGGATCATCGTCGTGACAGGAACGTAGATTTTCTGGTCATCGAAATCGTTATTGCCACGACTGATTTTGTCGACCGAACCGACAACAGTAAAGGCCGTACTGTTGATCAGAATTGACTCGCCGATCATAGGACGCCCGGAGAAGAGCAACGTGGCCGCCTTGGAACCAAGCACGGCAACACGACGGCGCTGATCGATGTCCTGCTGATCGATAAAGCGGCCTCGATCCATGGGGATAAAGCGGACATCCGCATAATTTGGCAGAACACCCATGACACGGCTTGAAGTGTTGTTCCACTGGCTGACTTCGTACAGGTCGGAGCGGCCGAGTTCGACTGTGACGGCGCGAAGTTCAGGGAGTTTACGGAGCGCTTCGGCATCGTCAAGCGTGAGCTGATAAGGGCGCATGCCAGTGTGCTGGTTGGCCACGGCGGGGATGGTGCCATTCCACATCATCACCAGGTCATTGCCGAGGCGGGAAAGCTGGCGGCGCTGACCGGAACGGAAACCTTCTCCCAAGCCGACAAGAACGAGCAGCGACCCGACACCCCACGCGATTCCGAACATGGTCAGGAAGCTGCGCAACTTATTGGCAGCAATGGCGCGAAAGACCTGGCCGAGAGTGTCAGAGAAGGATTGCATACAGGTTGGACGCAGGTGTGCCGGACACAGCTGCCGTCATGCAGAGGATACGTGGAGAAAGCAGCTCCAGTTCCCTGTCTCGACAGATAGATCGAATCTTTGCAGTCTGGCTATTTCTTCTCGTATGAGTAGAATCCGCGCCCGGCTTTGCGGCCCAGCCAGCCGGCATCGACCATTTTGACCAACAACGGGCAAGGAGCGTACTTCGGGTTGCCGAATCCATCCTGTAAAACGCGCATGATATCAACGCAGACATCGAGACCGATGAAGTCGGCAAGAGTGAGTGGGCCCATGGGGTGGGCCATTCCCAGCCTGAAGACCTGATCGACGGCTTCTGGCGTGGCGATGCCTTCCATCACGGAGTAAGCCGCCTCATTGATGAGCGGCATCAGCACTCGATTGGAGACGAAACCGGGCGCATCGTTGACGGCAACAGGTGTTTTTCCGAGCTCGACGGAGAGCGCCTCGACGGCAGCAAAGGTTGCGTCGCTGGTTGCCAGGCCTCGAACAACTTCCACCAAAACCATCACAGGTACGGGATTGAAGAAGTGCATGCCGATAACCTGCTGCGGACGCTGGGTGAGCGCGGCAAGACGTGTGATGGAAATGGACGACGTGTTTGACGCCAGAATGGCGCCGTCCGGAAGAATGCGGTCGAGAGAACGGAAAATATCAGCCTTGAGTTCGAAGCGTTCCGGAGCGGCCTCGACGGCAATCTGCACGGAAGCGAGTTTTTCGCGATCAGTGGTGGAGGTAATGCGGGCGAGAGCCGGCTCGATTTCGCCGCCAGGGAGTTTGCCTTTAGCCGCTTCACGCGCGAGATTGGTACGGATGGACTCGAGCGCGCGATCAAGAAAGCGTTGCTCGACATCACAGAGAAGTACATCAAAACCCGCGCGGGCAAAAACATGCGCGATGCCTGAGCCCATGGTTCCAGCACCAATAACACCGACTTGTTGAATGTTGTTCATAGCAACATGGCTCCTACAGCACCATTGGGGAGTGTAGCAGGTACAAAAGAAACGCCGCGGGTGGAAAAGCCGCGGCGTCAAAGTCGATGATGAAGCAAAAGCCCGGTTAGTTGCCCATCTGGTTCGCTGATTGAAGCTGCATGTTGTGCGTGAGAGTCAGCGTCATATAGGTGCCGTTATCGAGATGCACCTGTGGGTGGCTGACGAGCAAATGTGTAGTGACTGCACCAGCGCCGACGAGTCCACCGACCAGCGCGCCGACCGGTCCACCAAGATAAGCACCCGTTACCGCTCCCGCACCGATGGCCCCTCCGTATTCAATACCTGCACGCTTGATGCCAGGATCGGGAATAATCTGGCCTTCGGCCTGCACGCGATTCCGCGAGCCAGGCGTGGAGGCAACCACCGCATGAAGCCGGTAGCTGGAACCATCCGGCAACGTCACCCAGTCTGGCTGGAGCATAAGCGAACCAGAACCGGCAAAGTGGCCCATGGATGCTTCAGAAACGCGGCCCTGGATTTCAGATCCTGCGGGAATGACGACATTGCCGTCAGCAAGAACGTCACTCGCCACACGCGCACGGAAGGGTTCACCCACCTTGCTGAGTGCGCTGGAAAGATCAGTAAGGAGCTTGACACGAATGACCGTACCGGAGGCAAGCTGCCCCGGAGGCAGAGCCGGCGGATGCACGATGCCGCCATCAGGATCGTCCGCATAGGACCAGGTGCGCTCCCTGAGCGCGGGCTGCACGGTCCCAACCGGCTGCGGTTGCGGTTGACTGGCAACCTGCACGATACCCGCATCCGTGTCCTGCTGCGCATAGACATTCTTCTGGCCGGGTTCCTGAATCGGAATGGGTAGAGCCGCGGCTGTCTGGGCGGGCTGAGTCTGGGCCTGATTTGCAGGCACGGCCGGTGTTTGCGTCGCCGTGTACGGATGCCCGGCGGGAGGCTTGGCGGTAACCTCCGGGGTGGCGATGATGGTGTCATCCGAGGGAGGATGCGAGGTGCCCTCGTAGGGATTCGACTGCTGCGCCACGGCGTAGCCTGAAGCGAGCAGAAGAGCTACGCAGGCGAAGAGAGATTTCTTCATCACATATTCTCCTTCTCGCGAACGGAAAGTCCCCACACCCATGTTTAGACCCCGCATGCGGTAAAAAAGTTGCTTTTCAAGAGGCGACACCACGTGCTGTATCTGCCCTGTTTCTATGCTAGCGATGCATTGATTTCAGTGGCACTTGTACCGTACAAGCAGGTGCCAACCGCGACACGAATCAAGGCAGATAACGGGTTATGGCAGCCGGCTGCCGCACATCCGGAATGGGCGCCTGGCCAACGAAGTGTGATTGCAACCACAACCGCCCGGAAAGCCCGGTTTGTTAGAATCCGAACGGAACAACGCGATTTTTGTGGCGGTAGGAACGGGAGATTTTCACGGTGTCAGGGTTTCTGGAAACGATTCAAAGCATGACCGGAGACCATGTGCGTGTGGATCGCCGACCTAAATTGAATGACCGGCTGCATCACCATATTGTGAGGACCAAAATGACTGAAATTGTTGCCATTCGCGCGCGCGAGGTGCTGGATTCGCGCGGCAACCCGACGGTGGAAGCGGATGTGATTCTGGATAGCGGCGCGCTGGGACGCGCAATTGTGCCCTCGGGCGCCTCAACCGGCGAACACGAGGCTGTGGAACTGCGCGATGGCGACAAGAGCCATTACATGGGCAAGGGCGTGCTACAGGCCGTTGAGAATGTAGAGACGGTGATTGCGCCCGAGCTGGAAGGCATGGATGCCGCAAATCAGCGGCTCCTCGATCAGACGATGATTGCGCTGGACGGCACGCCTAACAAAGGCAAGCTCGGCGCGAATGCAATTCTGGCTGTTTCCATGGCAGCGAGCCGGGCTGTGGCGAAGACACTGGAGATTCCACTGTATCGCTACCTTGGCGGCATTAATGCCAGCATTTTGCCAACACCAATGATGAACATTCTGAATGGAGGCGCGCACGCGGACAACAACGTAGACTTCCAGGAGTTCATGGTGATGCCGGTGGGCGCGGAGCGGTTCAGTGACGCGCTGCGCTGGGGCGCGGAAGTGTTCCACACATTGAAGGGTGTGCTGAAGAAAAAGGGCTATAACACGGCCGTTGGCGATGAAGGCGGCTTTGCGCCATCGCTCAAGTCGAATACAGAAGCAATTGAAGTGATTCTTGAAGCAATTGAGCTGGCCGGCTACAAGGCTGGTGAGCAGATCGCGATTGCTCTGGATCCTGCAGCGAGTGAATTCTACGACAAGGAAAAGAATAAGTACGTTTTCAAGAAGAGCGACAAGCGCGAACTGACCAGCGAGCAGATGGTAGAGTTTTGGGACTCGTGGACGCGGCAGTATCCGATCGTTTCGCTGGAAGACGGCCTCTCAGAAGACGATTGGAATGGCTGGCGCATTGCCACGGACAAGATGGGCAGCCGCGTGCAGCTCGTGGGCGACGATCTGTTTGTGACCAACGTGAAACGCCTGCAGCGCGGTATTGAAGAAGGCGTAGCGAACTCGATTCTGATCAAGGTAAACCAGATTGGAACCGTGAGCGAAACGCTGGATGCGATCGAACTGGGCCGCCGCTATGGCTACACGTCGATCATCTCGCACCGCTCGGGCGAAAGCGAAGACACTTTCATTGCGGATTTGGCTGTTGCAACGGGTGCTGGACAGATCAAGACCGGCTCGGCAAGCCGTACAGATCGAATTGCCAAGTACAACCAACTACTGCGCATTGAAGAAGAGCTCGGTGCTGGCGCGGTGTACCTCGGATTGGAATCGATTAACTACAACGGATAAGCACACGCGGTGCATCAAGGCATCTTTGTCGTGTGATCACAGACATGATTGCTAAATCAAACAAGCGGGAGGAAACAATTCCTCCCGCTTGTTCTTTCAGAAAACGAACGTGACCAGCGTGGTGCAACGATGTGGCGTTCAGACCAGAAAGCCCTACACTGGAATCAATGCGTTTTGTTCTTGCTTCCCTGCTGTTCCTTAGTTTGTTGCCGGCGGTTGCCCAGACCGAAAGCACTCTCGCGCTCCACAACCTGAAGGACGCCAAGCAACTCGGCGAAGAACTGTACAGAGGCTCGGGTGCAACGGGTCTGGTGCTGGTGGTGGTACGCGGCAACCATGTTTTCATCCACGGATATGGCGAAACGGCGCCGGGCTCGGGCGAGGTCCCGACAGACAAATCGATCATTCGGCTTTGCTCACTGACGAAGATTTTTACGACAGATGTGTTATCGAAGCTGGTTGCGGATGGAACCGTCCATTTGAACGACCCGCTGCAGAAGTATGCGCCAGAGGGAGATACTGTCCCCCAACAGGGCACACCCATCACGCTCCTGAACCTGGCAACGCACACAGCGGGGCTGTCTCGTGAGATTGGAACAGCGCCACGCCGTACTCCGCACTTCACCTATCCCGACTACATGACCCGATGGCAATGGCTGCAGACGACTCATCTGCTTTTTACGCCGGGTACACGGGCTCTCTACTCGAACATCGGGTTTGACTTGCTGAGCGATGCACTGTCCGATGCGGTGCATAAGCCGTACGCAACACTGCTTTGGGAGCGTACCATCAAGCCTTTGCATATGTGGGAAACGACCTTCTACCCAACAGCGGCGCAATGCAATCGGTTGATGCAGAGCGCACGAAGGGAAGGCCCATGCACCGTTACTGAGAACACCGAAGGCAGCAGTGGCCTTTACTCAACGCCGCAAGATATGGCGAAGTGGTTGAGGTACCTGATAGGAGCGGGCGGTCCGGCGCAGGCAGGTGACGCGCACGCAGTTTATCTGCTTCCATCATCTCTGGAAAGCCAGTACGGATTAAGCCATGCGGGCAGAGTAAGCGGAATTGGTTTGGGCTGGATGCATCTGCGGGCCAATGGCGATTCCCAGCACATTATTCAGAAGACGGGCGGCGGAGCAGGATTTACAACGTACATCGCACTTCACCCGGCGAGCCACACGGCGCTGTTTGTTGCGGCGACCGACGGTTCTCCGCGTGCTGGTGAACCAGGATTCAGACTGTACAGAGCGGCCAACAACGCCTTACTGGCTCTGGCAGGATTGCCACCTCTGCCTGCACCTGCAGTAAGGATGCATGCGAGGCGACATTTGCTACGCGCGTCGCGCCGGGAACCGATACACCACTCGGTGGGTAGAAGACGCGTTGTGGGGCGAAGCGGCAAGCGTAAAGATCGGGCCGAATAAGCGAGTTTTGAAACGATGGATTGTGCAGGCCGTCACGTTTTCATCTCTGTGCGAGCCGGTATTCTAAATAGGAACAGTTGATTCAATCTTGAGGTGTTTACCTACTTATGGCTAGCAAGCGTCCTGTTGTATTGACCATTCTTGACGGGTGGGGTTATCGGGCTGAAACCGCCAACAATGCCATCGCACTGGCTCGGAAGCCTTGTTATGACAAGCTTCTCCGAGAGTACCCCAACACATTGATTCGCGCCAGCGAACATTTCGTTGGCCTGCCGGATGGACAAATGGGCAATAGTGAAGTGGGCCATTTGAACATCGGCGCCGGCCGCATTGTGCAGATGGACATCACGCGCATTGATGCGCAGATTGCATCCGGCGAGTTCCAGAAGAACCCCGCAATTGTGTCGGCAATGAAGAAGGCACGTGAAGGCGGCCGGCAACTGCATCTGTTCGGGCTGGTTTCCGACGGCGGTGTGCACTCGCACCAGGAACATTTGTATGCTCTGCTGCGCACAGCCCGCGAGTACGGTGTGGAGCGCGTATTTGTGCATGCGTTTATGGATGGGCGCGACACGCTGCCGACCAGCGGCGCCGGCTATATTGCGGCCCTCGAGCAGAAGATGCGCGAGTATGGTGTGGGCAAGATTGCCAGCATCAGTGGACGCTACTACGCAATGGATCGTGACCGGCGCTGGGAGCGCGAGCGCAAGGCATTCGACGCGATGGTTACAGGCAAAGCCGAAGGTGGCGCGTACCCAGATGCCGTGGCGCGCATCAAGGAATGTTACAACAGCGGAACAACCGACGAGTTTCTAATTCCGTTTGTGGTGGCCGATGCAGCCGGTAAACCTACCGCTGTGATCCGCGATGAGGACGTGTGCATTAACTTTAATTTCCGTGCGGACCGCGCGCGGCAGATTACGCGGGTTCTGGCGCGCGAAAGCGGCCTGAACAAGAAGGGTGGGCGCGACCTGGATTCGTGGGAGAGTCTCGATGAGACGATTCCGCGCAGTGAAATTCCGAAAAATCTGCATTATGTGTGCATGACCCAGTACGACAAGCTCTATGAATTGCCACTGGTGATTCTGCCAGAGTCGATGGACAACATACTGGCGAATATTCTTTCGGCACACCATCTGCGCAACCTGCGCGTAGCAGAGACAGAGAAGTTCGCACATGTAACGTACTTCTTCAATGGCGGAATCGAAGTGCCCTTTCCCGGCGAGGAACGCGAGCTTGTGCCTTCACTCAAGGTGGCCACATACGACCTGGCACCCGAAATGCGCGCGGAAGGCATTGGAGACGCCATTGTGAAGGCAGTGAATGACACCGCATTCGATCTGATTGTGGCGAACTTTGCAAACGCCGATATGGTGGGTCACTCCGGCAAGCTCGAACCTACAATCAAGGCATGTGAAGCCGTGGATGCGCAACTGGACCGCATCTACAAGGCCGTGCGCGAGCGGAATGGACAGTGGCTCATTACGGCCGACCATGGAAATGCCGAGTTGATGGTCGACCCGGTAACGGGCGGCCCCCACACGGCGCACACGACGAATCCGGTACCGATGATTTACGTGGCCGAGGAGGCACACAACTTCAGGCTGCGTCCGGATGGAAGTCTGCGCGATATTTCTCCGACGCTGCTGAATCTGTTGCATCTTGGACTACCAAAAGAGATGACCGGCGGAGATCTGCGGGTTCCAATAACAAAATAGGATTGCTAACAATCCTGCAATTGAAGGCGAAGCCTGTGGGCTTCGCCTTTTTCATTATTCTCAGAGGAGTCCGAGAAGCACCCAGTAGAGATCGAAGTATCCGTGAGCCACAATGAGCGGCGCTGCCTGCCGCTTGCGCGCATAAAAGAGTGAAAAGACGAGAAACTGAAATGCCAGTGCGAGCATGACGATCCAACCGTAATAAATGTGATATGAGGTCTGGACAAGTGTACTGAGAACCACCGCCAATCCCCATGATCCGGTGAGGGCATGCACTTCTGTCATGAGATAAACCCGAACGATCAACTCCTCGAAAAACGGATTAATACACATCAATACAACCGAAAGCAGCGCCGGTCTTCCGCCGGGCCAGGATGGTTCCGGAGTGAAAGCCACAGCCGGCCAGAACGCATCGTGCATTGCAATCAGGAAGTGATATGCCACCCAATAGGCCGCATATGAAGCCAGAGCAAGCACAAAACCAATGAGAATCCCGCGCATTGACCAACGAAGCCCCAAGTCTTTGAGGTGGATTTTTCTTCGTACGAGAACATAACCCAGTAGCAGAAGACTTGTAATTTCCTGAATAATCGCAAAGGTCAGGCCTGCGTCGGCCTGTTCACCGAAGAATGTCGTGCCAAATCGATAGAAATGAATGCTGTTCAGGAGAAACGGCCCTATCGCCAGAAGCAAAACCGCACTGAACTCGCACCAGCGCCCAAGTGAGGGTCTGATGAGGCGATGCTCAAATATAGGAATCTGGGCGGCACAGCTGATAGTTCCAGCCTGATCGGACATAATGAACAGATTTAAGTTGTACAGGCCAATCCAAGGCAATAACACTTTTATTGCAAAAAATCTCAGGTAACATGAACCCTTTCGCAGGAAGGCTCTGCAATCTGACCTGATTCACGAATTTCAGCGTGAGCGCATGCTCTTGAACGACTCAGGCAAACGCTCTTCGATGAGCTTGGCACGCTCAGCGGCGATGCCGCTCAGGTAGCTTGGCGCCGGTGTGGCCATCAGCACCAGCGCAAAGGCGATGACTGAGAAGCAGACGCCTGCAATAGCGGCTGAGACAAGCATGTGGTACATGTCGAACTTGTCGAGACCAAGAACATTGAAAGCTACGTGCTCAAGCGGCTTGATGTGCTTGAGTACTGCAAGCGCGAAGATGGAGAAGAAAACCGACAGTGAGGTGAGTATTACAAGGGCAACGTCGAGGCCGCGATGGAAGCGTTGGCGGCTGCTGCAGCGGCTGCATTCCTTCAGGTGCTTTTCGTAGTCCTTGCGCATTTCCGGCGAAATACCCGAAATGTCATAGCGCCAGCTAGCAAGGATGGATCCGACGACCCTGTCAGTACAACTTGTGCTTGCCATATGCAGTTTGACTCACTTTGCTGAGGTTGCCTGGCGCTAAGAGTTCGGCAGAAAAGGCCTACGGGAATTAGGATGCCGCCAAACAGCTGAAGTTGCATTATCCCAGCTTTTAGACCAATTCTCTGAGCCGTTTGCTCCGAGACCACCAAGCGTTGATACCCAGTACAGAGTGACGCCTGATTTCTGTATTCTAACTGAAGTCACCTAGAAACTTACAGAATTGAGTGGCTGGTGTTGCTCCGCCAACAACAGGCGGTTCCCAAGCAAAGTGGCACGTCCGGCAAGCGCGCGTTCCGCCGAAGATCTGGCAAGCTCAGGATGATTATTGTTTTCAGAGAGATGGCCAAGAATGACGTAGGTTGCATGGCCGTCATAGTCGCGTTCAAGAAACTCGGAAGCAGCATCATTTGAGAGGTGACCAACCCTGGAGAGTACTCTCTGCTTGACTGACCACGGATAAGGTCCACCACGCAGCATTTCGAGATCGTGATTCGACTCGAGCAGGAGCAGATCAAGCGAGCGGAGTTGAGCCTTGACGTTTGGCGCGACGTATCCAAGATCGGTGGCAACGGCCATCCGAATCCCCTCCACTTCCAATACGAATCCAACGGGATCAACAGCATCATGAGATGTGGTGAAAGGGCTTACGCGGATATCTCCGAGCGAGAATGGCTGGCCGGGTGCGAAGTATTCGACCGAAGGAAGAAAAGTTGGATCCTTCTCAGGTGCGGGCTCCACAGTAACACAAGCATCGACGGAGCCAGAGGAATTCTCCTCAGAATTTTCATCGATATCGGCAGTGTCCACATCGCCTGCGGGCTGTTCAGGCTCTGCTTTGCGCGCGGCAGACTCCAGCCGACATTGCTCGAGCCATTGCTTGTAGGTCAGTTGCCGGCGCGGCATAAGCCACCGCTTCCAGGCGCGATGCGTGCCTTCAGTAAAGTAAACCGGGATCCCGAGCTTGCGCGCGGTAACGGCAAGCCCATTCACATGATCCTGATGCTCATGAGTAATGAGGATGGCATCGAGTGTTGCAGGGTCCTCGCCTGCCTCCTTCATCCGGCGAAAGAGTTCGCGGCAGCTGAGACCGGCATCGACAAGAATGCGTGTTCCACCGCCTGTGATGACGGTGGAGTTTCCACGCGAACCCGATGCCAAAACTGTAAAGCGAACCATCCAGTTGAGAATACAGCCAGCCGCGCTATGCACGCACGCTACTGACCTGTGCGAAATCAAGACGCGATGGAGAGATTGGTTGGAAGCTCAATGGAGACAAGAGTTCCGCGCCCCGGATTACTAACCACATTGAAATGTGCACGATCTCCGTAAAGAACTTCCAGGCGTTCGCGGACATTTTTGAGGCCTATTCCTGCACCCATGGGACGGACGGTTGAGTCCGATGCAGAGCGAATGCCAACGCCGTCGTCGGCGACTTCAATACAAACGTGGTTGCCGTCAATGCGGCTGCGGAGGGTAACCGTGCCTCCATGCAGTCGTGGCTCAAGACCATGCTTAATGCTGTTCTCTATAAGCGGCTGCAAAAGGATGCTGGGCACGAGAATATCGAGCGTACGCGGATCAATTTCTTTTTGGACGCGCAGCTTGTCGGAGCCAAAGCGCACTACCTCAATATCAAGATAGTCATCAGTAAAATTCAGTTCTTCGCTGAGCGGAACGTACGTATCGTGGTCCTTGAGAAGCGCACGCAAGATGTTGGCAAGCTTCACGGTCATTTCGCGCGCGAGCTCCGGCTTCTGGCGCACGAGAGAGGCGATGGAGTTGAGTGTGTTAAAGAGGAAGTGCGGATTGATTTGACGCTGCAGTGCATCGAGCCGAGCCTCTAGAAGCAGGCGTTTCTGTTCTTCAAGCTTGTTTTCAATGCGGAGCGCGTTCCACACTTTAATGGGAATACCCACCACAATAGGCGCGCTGAGCCAAACGAGCGCCTGGAGCCAGATTTCCGGCGTGAGCAATGCGAAAAGTCGATGCGGAAATGCATGCGCTATCCAATCACGACAGGCTTCCGCGGCGACAATCAGAAACAGCATGAGGAACTGGCGATCGACACGCGGCTGGCGGATGTTGCGCCGAATCCAGCGATAGAGGCTGAGGTCGATAAATGGCGTGAAAGACCAGATTTCCTCTTTGTCAAGAAAACGCGCCAGTGAACCAGCGATGAGCCCCAAACCAATATTGAACGGGAGCGACAGGTACTCGTGGTGCAGAAATGCTGGAATCGATAGGATTGCGCCGCCGAGCATGGCCCATCCGGGGCCAATAAAAAGGCCCAGCAGGATGATGGTTTCAAAGGAGATATCCGCAGCCAGGAAGTTGCCGACCATGGTACGGATCCAGACGCCGAGCGTAAGAGGAATGACAAAGAATGCCAGCAAAGCAAGTGTCTGGCGATGGCGGCGATGTTCAGCGAAAAAGAGCCTGCGAAAAGTGCTGGCACGGGCCAGCGCACTGGCCATGGAGGCGCCAACGCCCAACTTGACCAGCAACGTAATAAGGATGAGCCTATCCGTCACAGGACAAATGTATCGCGATGCTCGGGTGAACATCTAATGGGAAAGTGGCATGTGCTGTGATGTGTGCCGCAGAGTGGAAAGGTTTGCACCGTAAAATAGAGTTATGGCATTGATTTCCGTCAAAAAAGTTGCGGACGCTGACTTCCCTACCCGGTGGGGGCATTTCCGTATCCTCGGGTTTGAGGGTGAAGTATCGGCTGCGGACTGCGGGCCTGAGCCAACGGACCGCCATCCTGCCGAGGGATTGGTTGCTCTGGTGATGGGAGATATACATTCCGCTCCGCCGCTGGTACGCATCCACTCGCAGTGCCTGACGGGCGATGTATTCCACTCCCTGCGCTGTGACTGCCGGCTGCAGTTGGAACTTGCGCTGAGCAAGATCACCGAAGCAGGTGCGGGCATTCTGCTGTATGAGCAGCAGGAAGGCCGAGGCATTGGTCTAATGGCGAAACTCAAAGCCTATGAACTTCAGGACCAGGGACGGGATACGGTTGAAGCAAATGAGGAACTTGGATTCGCCGCCGACTGCCGTGCCTATGAGATGCCCGCCGCAGTGCTCAAGCTGATGGGCGTGGACTGCGTAAAGCTCATCACGAATAATCCGGATAAGGTGGCGGCCCTTGAAGCCGGCGGCATTGCTGTTACCGAGCGTGTATCCGCAGAAGTGGAAGCACAAGAGAGCTTCGAGCGCTACCTGCGCACCAAACACGAGAAGATGGGCCACATTCTGGAGACGCTGGTTGGCGAAAGGAATGCCGGCTAATTTGGGTTTTCGGTATTTTCATTCGCACCAATCTGTTGTGGAGTAAGTTCATCTTCGGCGGTTGGCCTTCGCATGGCAACAGGTGTGGAGCTGTGCAGCTTGCGGAACTCAGCAAGTGCTGCGGCCTGTTGTTGGCGATTACCTGAAGCGCGATAAGCCTGCGAGAGACGATACCAGGCAACTTCATCGTCAGGATGAAGCCTGGTTGCGTGTTCTAGAAGCGGCACGGCTTCAGCGGCCTGTTGTTGATCGAGTAAAACACCCGCGAGTCCAACGAGGGCCTCTTCAAAATCAGGGAAACGGGCAATGACGGACTGAAATTGACGACGAGCCTCGTCCGGTTTCCCTTCGTCTGTATCGAGCACGGCCAGCTCATAGCCAGCATTGCCATTGCCAGGATCGATTTCCAGTTCCGCAGCAAATTCCTTGCGCGCCGAACCGCGATCAGCAGCGTTTTGCGACAGCCGGTAGCGCGAGAGATAAACGCGGCCAAGCCGATAGTGGATTCCGGGTCTATGTGGATCAATCGCCAGTACATGGTGAAAGGCGACGATTGCAGCATCGTAGTTCTTTTGGCTCTCGTTGGCCTCGCCTTGTGCCTGCAGCATCCAAATTGAATTGGGTGCGGTGTCATGCAGTTTTTCCATGGTGATGTAGGCGAAGTTTCCATAGATCCGTCCCGTGTGGTAAAGGACTTCCGGATCGTCTGGAAAGATCTTATTCAGATCGAGAGCAGTGCGAACAGCATCGGCATCGCGGCCGAGGTTCGTGTACGCGCGAAGCAATTGCAAACCGCAAAGGCGGCGTGTGTCCTTGTCCGCAGTTTGCTTTAGTCCGGCCTCGAGCTTGGGAAGCACCTCCTGGAACTGGCCCAATTCGGCCAGCGCAAGTCCGAGAAGACTGTCGAGGCGAGGCAGGCTTGGCTTGAGATGCTGTGCGGTTCTGATTTCGTGAACGGCCTTCTCGTAATCGCGAAGCTTATAGTCAATAGCACCCAGTGTCGCGTGAATCTCAGCGATGCCTGGCTCGAGCTTCGCGAGCGATTCGAAAGCGGATTGCGCTTCAACATAGTGCCCCTGGCGAAGCGCCTGTTGGCCTCTCGCGGCCAATTGAGCAGGATCTTCTGAAGACTGAGCCAGGCTCCCGAGTGACGCAAGCAGAACCATGAAAAATATAAGAGATGCGAGGATACGCTTCAGAAGCATGGAATGAGTTTATCTCCACAAAAGAAGACTCCGCCATGCATGATACGGCATGGCGGAGTGAATGAGATCACCAGTGCAACGTTAGAAGGTGAACTTACCGCTAATCTGAACAATACGGGATGCAGATGCAGACGTAATCTGTCCTGCCGTCGTACTCGTGATTGAGTTGTCAATCGCCGCGCCGCCGCCGGAACCACTGCCGATAAGAGCACCTGTACCGATTGCATACTGATGATGGTTAAAGGCATTGAAGAAGTCGCCGGAGAGCTTGAAGCCAGCTTTTTCTCCAATTTGGAACGTCTTACCAATGCCCATATCCCAGTTGTTTATGCCGGGCTGACGAAGCCAGTTACGCGGAGTATTGCCATAAACTCCGAGAGCCGGCTGGGTGAAGCAGGCAAAGTTGATACGCTGCATAACTTCCGTCAAGTTCTCGTGAAGGTTGCACCCCTGCACGCGGTCTGCGCGCTGGAAGTTGGAGTGAAGCGCACCACCGAGGTCGTTCGCAGTGATGCTGTAGGGGAATCCGGCCTGGAAGGTCGCGATTCCCGTGGTCTCCCATCCGCCAATTATCAGGTTTGCTACGCGGTTCACACTTCCGCCAACGAGCTTTCCTCGGCCGACAGGCAACTGATAGACGTAGCTGGCTACGAAGCGCTGATTGACATCAAAGTCAGACGGGCCGTAGTCCAGGTCCGGATTGTGGTTGTCCATGAATCCCTGATAGCCGGATCCAGTGGCACCTACACCGGCAGCGGCCGACTTGTCATCCTTGCTGCTGGCCCATGTGTAGACAGCGGTCAGTGCGAGGTCAGTAGCACGCCGCTCCAGCTTGACGTTGAAGCCGTTGTAGTGCGAATAGCCATGCCAGTCGCTGTTGATGTAGTAGTTCGTAAAGTTCGGGTAAGGCAGGCGGCTCGCATTGCTGCAAGGCGCCACATTGAGATTGACGTAATTACCACTGGAGTCCTGCTCCTGGCAGAAAGCCAAGCTGGCATCTGGAATGCCATAGGGCTGCGCGATATTACGACGGTCGAGCAGATGAACCGCATGCGTACCGATGTAGTTCACTTCCATCGTAGTATTGCGTGCCACCTCCCGCTGAGCGCCCAGGGTCCACGATTGAACGTAGGGGTTCATAGGGTTGTCGGACATGATGACAGCGAGGAACGTGAGCGTCGATACAGGGAACGCTCCAAGCGTCGAGTATGACGGAAAGAGGTTATTGCTCAGCTTCGGAAGCGTTGAGTCGGTTGTGGGATTCAGAGCATTACGGATGCTGTAAGGATAGATGTCGCCCGAGTCATCAATTTCGCGCCCTTCAGCAGAGTCAAAGAAGATTCCATAGCCGCCGCGGATAACTGTTTTGGGTGTCAGGCGATAGCTGAAACCAACACGCGGAGCCCACGGATTCTTTGAGCCGGGATGCGGTACACGACCACAGTAACGGAGAATCGGCCCACCGTTGTATCCCTCACCGGGAGCGACGCCGTTGTCTGTCAACGCTGGATCGGCATAGCAGAGACCACCCTGGTCATTTGTGTTGTCAAGCCAGAACATATGGTTCTGTTCTTCGTATGGAACCGTACGGAAGTCCCAACGAATGCCTAGATTCAGCGTCAGCTTTCTGGTGACTTTCCAGTCATCCATGGCGTAAGGAGCAAAATAGTCAAAGACGTGGTTCTGCGGGTTACCTGCCGTGTCAGTTGGGCTCAGAGGACCGGGAATGAAGCCGCTCACACCGCTGTAATAGCCCAAGAGCATATCTGCAACAGCGTTGCCGGTACCGCAGAGACCTGACGACGTTGTACAGCCGCCACTGTTGTTCTGAACGCTGGTTGACGAGAAACTCCAATCGCCGTAGAAGTCGTCATCCAGGTTGCGGATCAGACGCCAGTGACGGTAGTCGACGCCGAACCCGAGTGTATGCTTGCCACGAACCGTAGTAAACGAATCCGCAAACTCCCATGTCGGGCCATCTGAACCGGTGTAAGAATTGCCTGATCCGCCGCCGCTTGCGAATTGCGAAAGACCAACATTCGGCCACGTTTGCTGCAGCGCAGTGAACTTGGTGAACGTTCCAGTAAGCGCCAGATCTGAGACAGCTTCCGGCGTGATCTGCGGACCGCCCTGCGGTGCGTTCGCAGTGAGGTGGCCAAAGCGGAAATTGTTGACACTGGAACCGCCGAAGCTGACTGTGTGAGAAACAGTCCAGCTCGTCTGGTTCTGCAGATAGATTTCGTAGCCATGAATCAGATCGCCAGAATTATACGCGCCCTGGTTGGTGTAATTGGCATCTGTGTAGCGGAAGAAGACAGAACCAAGCTTTCCGAGGTTCTGGTCTCCACGATAGGTCTGCTGATTCTGATGCAGCGGAAAACCGACGTTTTTGAAGTAGTTGCTTACACCTTCAGGCTGATTGGCGATGGTTGGGTCCTGCCAGAACTGATTTTTGACTGCCACCAGGCCGACGTTGCCGGTCTGCCGATCGCTGGGAACTACGTTTCCAGGAAAAGCAGCTCCCGTGGTTGGATCGACGGGCATGCAGTTGCCGCCATAGGAAAGCAATGTGGTGCAGTCCGCAGTACCATAGGCAGGCAGCAGACCACCAGGCAGACCTGAGCCTGTAGGTGCTTTGTACGTTTCTGACGAAAAGTCACCCGTCAAAATTGCAGGGTTCGGCATGGTTGTTACCTGCCGGGCGCCGTTGGTGATGCGCCAGCCCTCGTAGTTGGCCAGGAAGAAGCTCTTGTTGCGGCCATCGTAGAGCTTCGGAATATAAATGGGTCCCCCCATCACAAACCCGAACTGGTTCTGACGAAGAACAGGATTCGCCGTCGGCGTGTCTGAGATGAAGTCATTGGCAGTCGGGAAGGGCTTGGCATCAAATGCGTCGTTGCGGTCATACCAAAAGACCGAACCGTGGGGCTGGTTGGTGCCTGACTTACTGACGATGTTGACTTGCGTAGCGCTAAATCCCTGATCGGCAGAGTAAGTGCCGCTGGCAACCTTGAACTCCTGGATGGCGTCCTGCGACAGCATGACAGCCGGTGTGACCAGAGCTGCATCGGTATTCACCAGACCGTCGAGAGTGTAGTTGTTGCCCTCGGGACGACCGCCGTTGACGCTGATGGCGTTGCCCTCTCCCTGACGCATGGTTCCCTGCTCGCCACCTACCGTGACTGCGCCTGCGCCGACAAGGAGCAACTGCATGAAGTTACGTCCATTCAGCGGCAGATTTTCCACCTGCTTCTGGCTGATCAAGTTCGACAATGCCGCACTGTCGGTATCGAGTGAGACGCCCTGCGCCGAAACGTCCACTGTCTGCGTTACCGCTCCTATTTTGAGGGCGAGATCAACGCGGGCACGCTGATTCACTGTGAGCGTGAATGGGCTGGTAACAGTCTTCTGAAATCCTTTTGCCTCCGCGGAGACGATGTAGGTACCAGGATTCAGGCTGGGTGCGTTGTAGTCGCCCGCAGAACTAGTTACCGCGTGAAATTGAACGTTTGTTTCCGTGTTGGTGATTGTCACCTTTGCGTTCGGAACAATCGCACCAGTGCTGTCTGTCACGGTTCCAAGAACGGTTCCAGATGCACCTGCCTGACCATACCCGAAGCTGGCCGCAACAAGCAGCACCACGAGTACAAAAGCAGATCGAATACCTTTCATCCTGCTGACCTCCATGAGCGGGCTACCCTTCAGAGCGTGGGAAGCCGCTCTAAGCTCTTTCACAAAATCCGCCGCATTTGCCCGTTTTTGGGCTCCGCAGACACGGGTGTATTTACCAACGGTTTGTGAGGCTACCCACATCGTGAAACGATTGTCAAGAGAAACATTCTTTCCTATTTGAAATTTTTGAGCGTACCCAAGTACATTCCAGTCGATTCACCTACGACGGAAAATGAGCTGACCGATCTTTAGCTAGTACCTGGGTACGGCTTCCACAAGCCTGACACCGCCAAGAATCCCGGATGGAAGAGGCTGCAGATTTTCCATACCCTGGGGAACAAAGCGAAGGCCGTAGCGATCATTGAGCAGGCGGTAGTCCGGCAATGACTGTCCAGCGAGCTCGTTGATAGCCGTATTGCCGACAACGATCCGGAGCTGGTTTTCACCGTCGCGAAGAAGTCCGGTAATGTCTAGCCGGTAAGGCGGACGCCAGACCACCCCAGCCAGCGTGCCGTTGACATATACCTCCGCAGCATCACGGACGGGCGCATGAAGGTAGGCCTTCATGTTGTTCGAGCCTGGCGGTGATGGGAGCCGTTCAGGGGTCGCTTTGCCAAAGTCGAGAAGGAACTTCTTATCCGAAATGCTCTGACCCGCATGGAACTCAAAGCTTTTTTCATACGTTGCGTGGCCGGAATAGTAGCGGGTTTTCGGGCTATCACTCCATGAAGCGAGCTTATCCATCTGCTCGGAAATACCTGTGGCCCCAAAAGTGACGTGCCAGTCGCGGGAAAGATCGACCTGAAGTCTATCCGTCAGCGTTGGCTTAGAAGCACCACTGGCGGCATCGTCGGAGAAATAGACAAGGCGTGACTCATACGGAACCAAGTTGAGGTCGATAGCCTTCGGGTCCGGCAAGCCCGTGACCTTGCCCGTGAAAGCATCCCATGATTCAGCGTGCGTGGCCGTTGCCCTAAAATGTGCCGTGGTGTGTTGCGGCAAATTAGATGTATTGGCGACGAAATACAAATCTCCATTCCCCAGTTTTCGATGGATAAATCCGATTGCCGGGGTTGCGGGCAAAAGCGTCATGTCCGGCGAAGTGAGCTGCGCGAGTGTTGAACCAAGTGCGTCTTCGTCGGCAATGAACTTCGCCGTTGCAATCTTGCCATTGAAAATTTCCTTCGACAGCGCGGAGATTGCGGCCGACTCTTCCTTCGCGTGCAGGAATCCTGGAGCAGTTGCGGGTTCACGGCGCGTTGCGATAACTATGCCACCCTTGCGCGCGAAATCGGCAATCTTGCGGTAGGTTGCAAGCGGGATTCGATCAACGTTGGGCAAAATGAGCGCGCGATATTGGATGCCAACCGTGTCAATCGCATCCGCGTCGATGAAATCGGGATTAAAACCAGCATCGACCAGCTGCGCAACGACCTTGTCTCCGAGAAACTTGCCCATCGACTCGTCGATGGTGACATTAGAGCCGGACTCGTCAAAGCCCGCTGCTGAGGTGGGAGACGACCGCTTGGCTACACGCGCTTTAAATGAGGCCCAAACGTCATCATTCGGAAGAAGAATCGCGACATCATTGACGGGCTTGCCAAGCCGCAAAGCGTAACTCACACGCTGGAGATAACGTGTGAGATCGTGCATAGCAAAGAACCACGGATTGTGATCGCTGAACGCGGCCGCCGCATACATACGCCATCCGGGCTCGGGTACCTGCGGTGGAGAGTAGGGCCAACCGTGGCCAACAAGCTGATTGATTCCTTGCAGAAAATGCAGGTCCGCCTCAGCCTTCATGTCGAGCGGTGTGGCACGAAATGCAGGAGAATGAAGCCATGTCCACGTTTCCGAGGAGATGACGTTGCGATGGAAAAGATGACCTGCTGAAGCGGCCCAGCGCGTGTCAGAAAATTTGCGCCACATTTCAAATGTGGCTTTGCCTTCACCTTCCGGCAAGTCGACCAGACGATTGCTCGAGAGCGTGACAGGCGGATAACCGTATGTTTGCGAGCGCAGGTAGATGTGGTGTTCTCTGGCCCAAGTCTCTAGCGGTTCAAGGTAATTCTCATCGGCGAGCTCAGTGAGTGTGCGGCCCCAGTCGTGGCGGATGGCTGCGGTTTCCGGGCCATCCTTCATCACGAGCGCTGGCAGATAGGGACGCAGATCGTAGCCGCGACGTTTCTGGAATTCGGCGAGCAAATCAGGGGTCCAGTCGGATGCGTAGTCCTCAAGGCTGTCGCTGAAAACTGCATAAGGAGGCTGGCTGCCAAAGGCAGAGAGAAGTTTGTCGTCCACTGCCTTGAGATGGGTCTCCAGCGCGGCGCGATCATAGTGATCGAGCACGAAACCTTCCGCGCCAACGCTGGGGCGCTTGACCATCATGCCAGTGCGGCTTGAGATGAATGTAAGCAGCGTGCGCGGCTGATTGCTCGCTGAAAAGGAATACCATCCGCTGCTTGGCATGCTCACCGGGGCCGCATGCATCGCGTCATCACTGTCCCCACCCGGCAGTACGACCGCCGAAATCCATTTTTCTCCCTGATCGATAAACGGAACCTTGGTTGAAGTAGCTCCCGGTTCGATCTCGGTCGGTACGACACGCAGCTCACCTGCCGCCTGCGTCACTGGAATGGCCGGACCGCCAAATGGCCAGCCACTCCCAAGTGTGATGTCAATCCGCATCCCCAGGCGATGCGCTTCTTCGTTGGCGAAACGAAGCGCGTTCAGATGGGCGGGCGAAATATAAGGCATGTTTTCAATTCCAGTAGAGGGGTCGTTGGGTGCGAGTGGGTAGAGATTGGCGATTTCGACACCACCAATGCCGGCAGCTTTCATCACACTGAGTTCGCGCGCAATTTCGCTTTTTGTAACAGCAGGCCCAAACCACCACCATCGCATCATGATGCGTGCATTTGCGGGCGGATTCGCGAAATCACGATGCAGGTGCGCAAGTGCCGGAATGGAGGATGACTGCTGCGCCTGAAGCGCCGCTGAAACAAGGAACACTGCTGCGAGTTGTAATGCAATCGTCTTCCTGAGTGGACAAAGGGGAAGGCAGAAAAAGCGGCGTGACGATTTTGGCATGAGTAGCTATCTCCAGGTTGTTAGCGCGTCCAGTCTTAGCAAAGGTGGCTTAGAGGTGCAAATGGCACACCTGGAATTCCCGGCCACTAGCGGCAAAGATTCGGGTTTCGTCCGACCCGTGAATTCTAATGGAAAATATTTTCTCTTCCGAACATTGACCTTTACGTGTTACTGTTTTTGGCGCTTGAAAAACGGGTACGCGATGTGCCGCGAATCGACCTGTCGCAGGCCGCTGCGCACCCTTCAAGGCATTGGCACAATAAGGAGCAGGCGATGAAATTCCCCGCATACAAGTGGGCGGCCGTTGCAGTGGCCCTGGCAGCGGCATTCGCATCAGGACAAACGAATGCAACCAACGACTCTCTCAAGGAGGGATTCGAAAATCCACCACACAGCGCGATGCCGCGGGTGTGGTGGCATTGGATGAACGGCAACATCACAAAGGAAGGCATCAAGCTCGATCTTGAATGGATGCACAAGGTGGGAATTGCCGGCTTCCAGAATTTCGATGCCGCCCTGCAGACGCCACAGGTGGTAAAGCAACGGCTCGCATACATGACACCACCATGGCAGGATGCCTTCTCGTATGCCACGAAACTTGCCCATCAGTTCGACATGGAAGAAGCTATTGCCGGTTCGCCAGGGTGGAGCGAATCCGGTGGACCCTGGGTTGCGCCGTCAGAGGGCATGAAGAAGTATGTGTGGAGCGAAACCGACGTTGAGGGCGGAAAGCCATTCACGGGAAAGCTCGCACATCCGCCTGAGGAAACCGGTGCGTTCCAGACCATTGGCATTCGTGATGTGCTCGGCACGGATGATGAAAAAGCGCCGCAGTTTTATGCCGATGCCGCGGTCGTCGCTTACCGCAGGCCTAGCGGCGATGTCTCTACCGAATCACTTCACGCAAAGATGAGTGCAAGCGGCGGCTCTCCGGATTATTCGAAGTTAAGCGATGGCGACCTTCAAGACACGGTTAAAATCCCAATTCCCGACAATGACGGAGATGCATGGATCCAGTGGGAATTCGATGCTCCGCAAACAATTAGTTCCATCACCTATGTCGCAAAGGACCCCAGCAGAATTCAAGAATTGATTTCGCACATTGGGGCACCCAAGCGCGTTCTTGAAGCGAGCGACGATGGAGTTGACTTTCGCGAGGTAGCGCAAATGCCGGGTGGCGATGCGCCGGAACACACAGTCTCGTTTGAGCCTGTGAAGGCAAAGTATTTCCGGGTAGTCTTCAGGCATATGCCAGCGCCGCCGCCGCCGGCATGGGCCGCCAATCTCGACCCTTCTTCGTTTGGCATCAAACTGCCGCCCAAGACGACCGACTACGAAATGGCAGAGCTGATACTTCACCCAGGACCACGGGTAAACCACTGGCAAGAGAAGGCAGCTTTTGTCCCTGAAGGCGATCTGTACCAGTGGCCGACGCCACCCGTTCCTGCGTCTGAAGCGATCAACAAGGACAACGTCATTGACCTGACTTCAAAGATGAAACCGGACGGAACGCTGGACTGGACGCCTCCGCCGGGCAACTGGGTTGTGCTGCGCTTCGGTTATTCGCTGCTGGGCATCACCAATCATCCGGCGACCAAGGAAGCTACCGGCCTTGAAGTGGACAAGATGAACGGTGCGGATGTTCGCAAATACTTCGAAACATATCTGGACAGCTACAAAAAGACCGTCGGCCCAGAACTAATGGGCAAGCAGGGAATCACTTATGTGATCAACGACAGTTGGGAGGCAGGTTCGCAGAACTGGACAGACGACATGATTGCGCAGTTCAAAAAGCTGCGTGGTTATGACCCGACACCGTGGTTGCCTGTCTTGACCGGCGAAGTGGTGCAGAGCGCAGCCGCAAGCGACAAGTTTTTGTGGGACTTCCGCAAAACGATTGCCGACCTGATTGCGACCGAACATTATGGCGTGCTGGAAAAGGTTCTGCACGAATGGGACATGGGCCACTATGGCGAATCGCACGAGTCAGGCCGTGCATTTGTAGCGGACGGCATGGAAGTGAAGAAATACAACGAAGTGCCGATGAGCGCAATGTGGACGCAGACACCGGGCGTTTTCAACGAGCAGTACAACTACAACGCAGATGATCGTGAATCGGCATCCGTAGCCCACATCTACGGCCAGAACATTGCCGCCGCCGAATCGATGACTGCTGCAGCCGCTCCATGGGCATGGTCGCCTACAACGTTGAAACCCACTGCAGATCAGGAATTACTGAATGGCATTAACCGTTTCGTGATTCATGAGTCAGCGCACCAGCCACTTGTGGGACCGCACACCGCTCCGGGACTGACGCTTGGACCGTTCGGCCAGTGGTTCAACCGCAATGAAACATGGGCAGAAGAAGCCGGACCGTGGGTACACTACCTAGGCCGCAGCAGCTACATGTTGCAACAAGGACACTTCGGTGCGGACCTGGTTTACTTCTATGGTGAAGACTCAAATCTGACTTCAATTTATGAACACAAATCGCCGGATATTCCGGAAGGCTATGGCTTCGACTACATCAATGCCGATGCGCTGATTCATGAATTGAGCGTGGAGAATGGCAAGCTGGTAACCAAATCGGGAATGAGTTACAGCGTGCTTGGTCTGGCTCCGCACAGCAAAAACATGTCGCTGCCTGTACTGCGTGCCATCGACAAGTTGGTGGAAGCCGGCGCAGTGGTCGCCGGGCCGAAGCCGACAGACGACCCGAGCCTTGCAGACGACCAGGCGGAATTCCATTCTCTCGCAGACAAGCTGTTCGGCGATGGATTTGGCGCGCATCACGTTGGACAGGGAACAGTGTATGCGGGCGAGAATCTCGACAGTGTGTTTACCGCGCTGCACATGACACCGGACTTCGATTACACAAAACCGAATCCGGAAACGCGGCTTGAGTTCGTGCATCGTAAACTCGCAAATGGCGACATCTACTTTGTCGACAATCGCAGCGACAAAGAGCAGGATGTAACGGCAACGTTCCGTGTGACCGGTAAAGCGCCGGAGCTCTGGTATGCCGAAACCGGAAAAACCAAACCCGCAAGCTATAACTTTGCCGATGGACACACAACAGTTCCGCTACATCTGGAGCCGTGGGGCACGGTATTTGTGGTCTTCCGCAAACCCACCACAGTTGACACTCGGACTGTTCCTGCAATGGAAGATACTGACCTGGCCACGCTCTCTGGTCCGTGGACAGTCACTTTCCCGCCGAACCTGGGCGCGCCTTCGACAGCAACGCTGCAACATTTGGAATCGTGGAGCGAAAACTCTGACGACGGTGTGAAGTATTTCTCAGGTACGGGCACATATACCAAGACCGTCGAGGCCCCAGCATCGTGGTTCAAAAAGGGTGCGCATATCTGGCTCGACCTTGGAGATGTGAAGAACCTTGCCAAGGTGGAAGTGAATGGTAAATCGCTCGGTGTGGTATGGCATGCGCCGTATCGCGTGGACGTAACTGACGCATTGAAGCCCGGCAGTAACACGGTGAAAATTGCTGTGACCAATGCCTGGGTAAACCGGTTGATTGGCGACCAACAGCCCGGTGTGACAGAGAAGATTACGTACGCCGACGTGAAACCATATCGTGCGAATTCACCGCTACTGTCATCGGGCTTGCTGGGACCGGTTACGTTCATTTCCGTGTCGGCCAAGTAGCTCATGTGGTTCCCTGAACATGGACGCAGCCAAGTGCTGCGTCCTTCTTTTTGCAATTCATGGTCGTACACTTCAACAAAGCGTTGAGACCTAACAATGAAGAAATCTATCCTGTACAGCCTCGCTTTCTGCCTTGTTGCACTCCTGCCGAATATGCTCTACGGCACAACGATCACAGCAATTGATTTGCGCACGGAAATGCGCACAGCTCCGCTCGCGGTAAATACACAGACACCGCGATTCAGCTGGCTCCTGCGTGCGGTACCGATTAATGCACGCGGAGTACATCAGGCCGCATATCGCATTCTCGTGGCAAGCTCAGCCGGATTACTGGCTCAGGACACAGGCGACCTGTGGGACAGCGGGAAAGTTGACTCGCCAACCTACTGGCAGATTGCCTACTCCGGCAGATCCCTCGACTCGCGCGTGTCTTGCTACTGGAAAGTGCGGATATGGAACGCCGGAGAGAACAATCCCGGCCCTTGGAGCGAACCCGCTCAATTCACAATGGGACTGCTGCATGCAAGCGACTGGTCTGCGCATTGGATTGCGGCAGAGCCAGACTCCGCACAGTCACGGCAGGCGCTTGAGACCGACCGGACAAAATCAGATCATATGCCTCCTCCGCTTCCCGTGTTTAGGCGCGGTTTTGAAATACACGGACAAATCAGGCGCGCACTGCTCTACGTGAGTGGACTGGGCCAATACGAGATGCGCATCAATGGAAGCGGTGTGACAAAAACAGTCTTGAATCCGGGCTGGACCGATTATCGAAAGACAATCGATTACGACACGTATGACGTAACCCGCCTGCTGCATGCCGGGCCAAATGCACTCGGTGCATTGCTTGGAAACGGGATGTACAACGTACCCGGCGTGAAAGGACGCTACACAAAGTTCATTGGCAGCTTTGGCCATCCAAAGCTGATTGCGCAACTTGAAGTGACTTATACGGACGGCCATCGCCAGACGATTGCGTCGGATAATTCCTGGACGACACATCCGGGTCCTATCACATTCTCGTCTACCTACGGTGGAGAGGATTTCGATGCGCGCGTCCTGCCGTCCGGCTGGGACATGGCCGGTTTCAAGGGGGCAGGGTGGAAGCCAGTGCTCGAAGTAGAAGAGCCGGGTGGAGCTTTAGAAGCAAGCAGGAACCCTGCACTCGTGGTCGCGCAAAGCTACACGCCAGTGCGCGTGACGTCTCGCGGCAGGAATGTGACCATCTACGATCTGGGAGAAAACATGAGCGGCTGGCCGTCGATTTCCGTCGAAGGACAGGCTGGCGCGCGGGTAACGATGCGTCCAGGGGAGTTGTTAACAGCTGACGGCGATGTGACGCAACACAGCGCGAATGCAAGACCAGGTGACGCCACACTGTTCCATTACACGCTGCGTGGAAGCGGCAAGCCGGAGTATTGGCATCCTCTGTTTTCGTCGTATGGATTTAGATATGTGGAAGTAACGGTTGAACCAGCAAAACAAGGTGGTCCCTTGCCGAAGGTTTTGGCACTGAAGGGAGACTTCGTCCATGCAGGAGTTGCAACAGCCGGTGAGTTCACGAATTCGAATACGCTCTATAACCGGATTCACACACTGATTGACCGCGCTGTACTTAGCAATCTTGCCAGCGTGGTAACCGATTGTCCGCATCGCGAGAAACTGGGCTGGCTGGAGCAAACATATCTGAATGCATCCACACTAATGCTGAACTACGACGTGCACGGCCTCTACGAAAAGATGAGTGACGACATGGCCGACTCACAGCTTGCGGATGGGCTGGTACCGGAGATCGCGCCGGAGTATGTGGCCTTCGTAGACAAAAACGGACACAACACTGACTTTCGTGATTCACCGGAGTGGGGTAGTGCAGTGATGCTGAGTCCATGGGCTCTTTATCAGTTCACGGGAGACGAGGAACCACTCCGTGCGCACTACGAGAACATGAAGCGCTATATGAGCTACCTCCGCTCCCGGTCGGAGGATCATTTGCTCGATTTTGGACTGGGCGACTGGTACGACATTGGCCCTAAACCACCTGGTGAAGCGCAGTTAACAAGTAAATTGCTCACGGCAAGCGCCACCTACTATGAAGACCTGGCGACAATGGCGCGCATTGCAGATCTACTCGGTAAAGATAAAGATGCAGATGCGTTTCGGCAGGAAGCAGATGAAGTGCGCGACGCATTCAACGCAAAACTGTTCAACGCAGAAACAAACACTTATGACCGCAACAGCCAGACTGCACTCGCCATGCCGCTGGCACTGGGTATGGTTCCGCGCGACCACGTACAGGATGTGCTGACAAAGCTTGTCGCCGACATACATGCGCACACCTATCACGTGACCGCAGGCGATGTGGGCTTTCATTACGTCGTGCGCGCGCTGACAGATTACGGACGCTCGGATGTTTTAGCGGCCATGCTGGCACGCACCGACTCGCCCAGCTACGGCTACCAGCTTGCACGAGGTGCAACGACGCTGACTGAGGCATGGGACACAAACCCAGACAGCTCGCAGAATCACTTCATGCTGGGGCACGGTGAAGAGTGGTTCTACCGAGGGCTTGCCGGAATCAATGTCGATCTATCGCACGGCGCGGAGGACGCGATTACGATCACTCCTCACTTTGTGAAGGAAGTGCGCTGGGCAAAGGCTTTCTATCGTGCCCCGATGGGTGAAATCGCAGTACGTTGGGAGCATGACGGCACAAAGGCTTCTGTCGAAGTGACAATTCCAGCAGGCGCCGGTGCATGGGTTACTCTCCCGGAGGCAACCGCATGGTCAGAGGGGACGGTGAAACTAACCGATGTGCGCGGAGTAGAAAGCGTACGCATGAGCCGGGCAGGCGCGCGCGTGCGCGTGGGCTCAGGAACTTATCACTTTGCAACGGAGACATTGCAATAGGCATGAATTCGTACAGTGCGGCCGTTAGCCGCGCCGCGCTGTCAATACCTTTGCCGTGGTGACAACCTGACCGACGTGACGCTGCGTATGATCTGCCACATGAATGAGTGCGCCGCCTATGCTGGTTGGTAACTGCTTACGGCCTACACCACGTGGCGTATCGAAGTTGGCTATGGCCAGATTGCGAATGCGCTCCGCTGCGTTTGCGAACGAAACCTCAACTTCGGCAATGAGTTCAGAGAGTAACTGTTCTCCGCCCTGCTCTGCCTTGAGCGCGGCAAGCTGTTCGGCTGAAATCTGGCCGCCTTCGGCATAGGTAAGAATGCGATCCACCGAACGCGCAATATGCTTCAAGTGGAAACTCACAGATGGCAGTCCCAATGGTTCCGCGCGCACTTCGGCGTCGGAGAGCCCAGCCGTCCATTTGGTAATGTCGTCCAGGGCGAGATCGAGCGCGTGAAGCACCGCGCGCGCGACCGCGGGGACGTCAGAATAGGTGCCGCGGAGCCAAGGCTCAATGTAAGGAGTGGTACTCATTGGTTCAGGTTCCCGTTTATGCCTGACTTTTCACGCGCACCACTGTGATCTTCTCGAAACCTTCTTCAAATACAGGCGGCTTGAGCTTTTCGGCCATCTTGCGCATTACTTCTTCGCTCACCATGCGGTCGCGCGAGCGGTTACGCTCCAGACACACTTCCAACGGCACGTCAAAAAAGACAGCATGCACCTCGTAGCCGAAGCTTTTGGCCATCTTGATCCACTGACGGCGCTCATGCGCTGAAAGATTTGTGGCGTCCACATAATTCCACGGCATCTTCGCGATGAGCCGCGCGCGCAACAGCGAGCGGAGCGTAGAGAAGACCAGCCCCTGGAAACGCTGTTCTTCCACATCGTCAAAAAGGATACCGCGCAGCATATCCGATGAAAGCGGCATGACGCCACGACGGCCAAACCAGGTAGTCTTGCCGGATCCGGGCAAACCAATGGCGAGAACGACATAACCTTTTGGCGTTTGTCCGGCGGCATTCGGTTGAGGGGTGGGCGCAGCCGGCAGTTCCGGCTGAGTCTCGATTTCGAGCTTGCCCGTACCGGCCTGTTCTTTCCATGAAGGTGGCGTCTGCCGGGCCGAAACGGCTCGATGGCGGCCTGAAGCGTGCCGCGGCGGAGGAGCCTCTTGTGCCGCCTCCTCCGGATAAAGCGGAACGAGCGGCCGGGGCTGATTCTGAGGGATTTCCTGGCCAATTTTGCCAGTGGACTCGGAAAGGTTTGGATTTTTTCTGGAACGTCTTCTCATGCGGATTTCTGTGCCTGCTTCTTTACGTATCGGGATAACACATCAGCTTGGGGCGCTGCAAATAGTGTGCACGCCGTCACATCGTCCTGTCCTGAGATTTGAGCAGAATTGAAAGGGGAATTCTGTAATTCGACGCTCATTGCAGGAGTTTTCATTTCTTGCGGTGAAGTGCCGAATGGTACGATCAAGGGTTTGGTGGATTCGCCCACAGGAGGCATCGCGGGTCTCTCTAACGCGTAGTTCTGTTGCCGCAGAAATGTTGAGCGGTATGTGTACGCGATATCAAAGTATCCGCAATTCAGCCGCCGAACGCCGTAACTTGAAGACACAGCTCTACTTACCTAAGGAGATCACACAATGGCAGTGAAGGTTGGCATTAACGGATTCGGCCGCATTGGCCGCAATGTACTGCGCGCCGCGCTCGGCAATCCAGAAATCGATTTTGTGGCCGTCAATGACCTGACGAGCCCAGCGACTTTGGCTCACCTGCTGAAATACGACTCAATTCTCGGCAATTTGAAGAATGAAATTGTTGCCGGCGAGGACTTCATCTCCGTCGACGGCAAAAAGATCAAAGTTTTTGCCGAAAAGGACCCGGCCAAGCTACCTTGGGCTGAAGTGGGTGCACAGGTTGTGGTTGAGTCTACTGGCCGCTTTACGGATGCTACAGTTGCCAAGTCTCACCTTGGATCCACGGTGAAGAAGGTCATCATCTCGGCTCCCGCCAAGAATGAAGACCTGACTATCGTTCTTGGCGTGAACGAAGACAAGTACGATGCCTCGAACCACAACGTGCTTTCTAACGCCAGCTGCACCACCAACTGCCTGGCCCCGGTTGTGAAGGTTGTTCTGGAGACCTGCGGCATTGTCTCTGGCGTGATGACCACGATCCATAGCTATACCAATGATCAGGTTATCCTTGACTTCCCGCATAAGGACCTGCGCCGTGCACGCGCTGCCGCTCTGTCAATGATTCCCACTTCAACCGGCGCGGCCAAGGCCTTGAAGTTGGTTATCCCTGAGACCGCCGGCAAGCTCGACGGCTTTGCCATCCGTGTTCCAACTCCCAATGTGTCGATTGTTGACCTCACCTTTATTGCGGAGAAGCCGGTAACTGCGGAAGCCCTGAACGCCGCGTTCAAGGCCGCTTCCGAAGGCAAGCTGAAGGGTATCCTCGGCTACGACACCAACGAGCTGGTGAGCTCGGACTTTAAGGGTGACAAGCGTTCGTCGATTGTGGACGCACCACTCACCAAAGTAGTTGGCAACAGCGTGAAGGTGCTGAGCTGGTACGACAACGAGTGGGGCTACTCGAACCGCGTTGTCGACCTGATCGGTTTCCTTGCCAGCAAGGGTCTGTAATCAACGAGTAATCAGTGGTTCGTGGTCAGTGATTCAGCGCGCCCGGAGCGCCGCGATTGCTGGCCACACTTCTGATTCCCTACCTTGATTCACCAAATTCCAACGATGCGCAAAAATATCAGCGGCGGTTCCCCCTTCGAGCCCATCATCGGCTTTTCACGCGCAGTGCGCGTGGGTAATGCTGTTCACGTCGCGGGCACAGGTCCAGTAGGCGCGGATAATGAAGACGTGGTCGGACAGACACGGCGCATCTTTGCAATTGCAGAAAAAGCTCTGGCGGAGGCAGGCACATCGTTCAACGATGTTGTGCGCACACGCATGTATTTGACACATGCCGAAGACTGGGAAGCCGTCGGCAAGGTGCATGGCGAGTTCTTCGGTACGACGCGTCCGGCCGCCACCATGGTTGTTGTTGCCGCGCTGCTCAATCCGGCATGGCGCATTGAAATTGAATTTGACGCCGTCCTCGGCGAATTCTGAATCCCTTACTTTCGAGAAAGGCACTTCTTATGTCCAAGCTCTCCATTCGCGATATTGATCTCGCGAACAAGCACGTTTTCATCCGCGTCGACTTCAATGTGCCGCTCACTGAAGATGGCCAGACCATCACCGATGACACTCGCATTGTGGCCACGCTTCCCACCATCGAGTACGCACTGAATCACAAAGCAAAAGTCATTCTGGCGTCGCACCTTGGGCGCCCGAAGGGCAAACCAAATCCGAAATACTCGCTGCGTCCTGTCGTGGACAGACTGCGCGAACTGCTCGACAAAGGTGAAAATGATTATTCGATTAACGTTGCCTTCTCACCGGATTGCGTTGGTGAAGTTGCCGGCGAGATGGCACGCCAGTTGGAATCGCGTCAGGTGCTGTTGCTGGAGAACCTTCGTTTCCACGCAGAGGAAGAAGCGAACGATGCGGAGTTCGCCAAACAACTCGCATCACTGGCCGAGGTGTATGTCAACGATGCATTCGGCTCCGCACATCGCGCACACGCCTCTACAGAGGGCATTACGCACCATTTGAAACCTTCCGTAGCCGGCCTGCTCATGGAAAAAGAAATCACCTATCTGGGCAAGGCACTTGAATCGCCGGAGAAGCCGTTTGTTGCCATTATTGGCGGCTCAAAAATCTCCGGCAAAATTGACGTCATCCAGAATCTGCTTGACAAGGTAGACACACTCGTCATCGTTGGTGGAATGGCCTATACCTTCCAGCGTGCACTGGGCGTCGCCACCGGCAAATCGTTGGTGGAAGAAGACAAAATTGAGTTGGCCAAAGAAACGCTAGCCAAAGCAAAGGCCAAGGGCGTGAACCTGCTGCTCCCCTCAGACAATATTCTGGCCGACAGCTTTGCCAACGACGCAAAGACGCAGATTTGGGACACGGATAAAGACTTTCCCGCGGACTGGCAGGGTCTCGACATCGGCCCCAAGTCAATTGCAGCCATCGAGCAGGTGGTCTCGACTGCGCGCACCATCGTGTGGAATGGGCCGGCGGGCGTATTCGAGTTTCCAAATTTCGCCAAGGGCACAAATGCAATTGCCCGCGCGGTTGCAGCGAACAAAGCCGCAACCTCTATCATCGGCGGTGGCGACAGCGTAAGTGCTATCAACCAGGCAGGCGTAGCTGAACAGATTACACATATCTCCACGGGCGGCGGTGCCAGCCTCGAATTTCTTGAAGGAAAGAAACTGCCCGGCGTGGAAGCGCTGACGGACAAGTAAGCAGTACAGAATTTGAAGATCTGCCAACCTCGTAACCGCAGGATTGCCTTGCGGTTGCGGGGTTTCTTTTCATAGTGCGCAATCTGCTTTGCTCTTCTCTCTTGAAGCGCTGCCTCCTTGGCGCTACAGTACAAACGTCAGAAAGAGGATGGTGATGCCAATGCTGAACGCGCAAGTGGCATTTCTCTTTTAGGCGAATTATGCAACGTCGAATTTCCATGTACGTCGCATCAGTCGTAGCTCTTGCAGCCGTTCTCTGGTGGCCTGTGTGGATGCTTGATACCGGGCCGATGGCCCACTTCTTCAACACAGGATTTCAGGTCTTTTACGGCTCGCTTACCATTGTCCTTCTCTGCATCGTTACAGCCGGAGCACTTGTGATTGGCATATTAGACCTGACAAAGGACGCGCCGGAGGGGCACAAACACTTTTACTTTAAGCTTCTGATGCATCACTGAGCGGGGACGAAATCTAATTTCTCAGCGCGAGGACGCGTAGAGTGTGCCCGGAGTCACCGGAGCGGTTCATCTGCGTTCGATAGAATCGAGCTGAGGATACTGACACAATGTCTCGCAAAAAGCTGATTGCCGCAAATTGGAAGATGTACAAAACGCCTGCGGAGGCCGCGGCCTTCGTTGAGGCATTTCTACCACTCGTTGCCGGGCACACACGCGACGAGATCGCCCTGTTCCCCTCACCGGTGTTGCTGCCAACCGTGATTGAAGCAGCCAAGGGCTCAAACCTGGCCATAGGCTGCCAGAATATCCACTTCGCCGAAGAGGGAGCCTACACAGGAGAGACCTCCATCGGCCAACTGAAGGCTGTGGGGGGGACGCACACGCTTATTGGCCACTCGGAACGCCGCCAGTATTTTGCGGAAACTGACGAAATTGTAAACAAGAAGCTCCACACAGCACTCAAGCATGGCGTTATCCCTGTTGTCTGTATTGGCGAAGTTCTCGCCGAGCGCGAAGCCGGCAAGACCGCGGATGTACTGAAAACACAGGTGACAGGCGCCTTTGCTGGAATCTCTCCGGAAGCTGCGGCTCCGATCGTGATTGCTTACGAGCCCGTCTGGGCTATCGGTACAGGCAAAACAGCGACCCCGGAAATGGCTGTGGAGGCACATACCATTGTGCGCGCAGAAGTGGCCAAGTTGCTGGGCAATGATGTTGCGAATGCTATGCGCATTCTCTACGGCGGCAGCGTGAAGCCAGACAACGCCACCGCACTGTGCGGTCAAGAAGAGATTGACGGTGCTCTTGTTGGCGGAGCAAGCCTGAAACCGGACTCCTTTACTGCAATCGTCAAATACTGACTATTTGAACCTTGCTTCATCACAGGCCGCGAACTTTCGTTTGCGGCCTTTCGTATCATGAAGCATGCCAGAAGCCACCGACAGCTCTCGCACCAGCAACGCGCCGGTTGCAGCAGTCACCTCTACCCCTCCCCAGCGCGATCTCTACATTGATCGCCTGCGAACAGTAATGACAGTGCTGGTGGTACTGCATCACACAGCCATTACCTACGGTGCTCCCGGTGGCTGGTTCCACTACGAACTCAAACCCTCAGCCACACTCACAGGCTTTCTGCTGACACTCTTTGTCTCGACGAATCAGGCCTATTTCATGGGCTTCTTCTTTCTTCTGGCCGGTTACTTCACTCCCAGTTCTCTGGAACGCAAGGGATATGCGCGCTTCCTTGGTGACCGTCTGCTGAGGCTCGGTGTGCCATTGCTGGCATTCATTTTGCTGCTTGGACCACTCACCGTTGGCATAGCCGCAACGAGCGAAGGACATAGCTTTTGGGGCACACTCGGATGGCTATGGCAACACAAGGAAATCATCAATGGCCCACTGTGGTTTGCGCAGGCGTTGCTCATTTTCAGCTTGATTTATTGCGTGTGGCGCAAACCATTTGGATCCCAGCTTGGCGCCACAAAACGCTCGCCACGGGTCGTGCCCTCTGGACTTTGGTGGTTACTGAGTGCGCTTGCGGTGGGAGCGGCCGCTCTCGGCATTCGCCAGTTTGTGCCCGTTGGAGTCAATGTCTTTGGACTGCAGTTGGGCTATTTTGCCAGTTATGTCTTTCTTTTTGCCCTGGGCATCGCCGCGTGGCGCTATGACTGGCTGCGCCAGCTAAAGTGGAAGTACGCACGTGCCAGCATCATCGCAGGTACGATTGCTGTGCCATTGCTGCCCATTGCCTTCATTGCCGTAACGCTTTCCAAAGAGTCGCACAAGGCCAACTTCGCGGGCGGTTTATCGTGGCCAGCCATTCTTTATGCTTTCTGGGAGCCCTTTGTGGCCTGGGGCATCATCGCTGTGTGGCTGCTGGTCTTTCGGGCACGCATGAATCAACCATCCAAATTCTGGGCATGGCTCAATCGCAGAGCCTACCTCGTATACATCATTCATCCGCCCATTCTTGTTGGCGTAAGCCTTCTGCTTCACAATTGGGCCGCTCCCGCGCTTGTAAAAGTGGCCGTCACCGGCACGTTGGCATGTTCTGCTTGCTGGCTCGTGGCCGATCCGATTTTGCGTATTCCGGGAGCCAGGCGCATCGTTTAACGCGCTAGAGACTTTCGCTTTCTCCGTCTCTTCGAGTATCACTAGTGGTATATGTCGAATTTCTGGACCCGGCTCTCTCCGCTCGCTCAAGGCCTCAGTATCCTGGCCCTGCTCATTCTGTTTGCTCTAATCGCAATCGCCTCGTGGCAACAGTACTAGAGGGGAGCCTACACTTCGGCTACAAGAACTCCATCTTCGAGCTTCGCGGGAAATACGCGTGCCTTGAGCTCAGGGTCCTCGTCATTGGCGCCCGTGTGCACATCGAAGGCATACGCATGCCAGGGACAGACCACATGGCCGCTTTCAATTTCGCCTTCACCAAGCGGTCCGCCCTGATGCGGACAGATCCCGTCAAGGACACATACTTCTCCACCAACCTGTGCGACACAAAAAGTCGTTCCTTCTACAGTGAATTCGCGCACTTTGCCTTCGGCGGGGATATCCGATTGAGCGCAGATTCGAACCAGATTCGACATTTGACCTCACTTCCAGAGCCACTGCCCGCATGGGCACGCTCAAAAGAATTAGCATCATAATAGTGTGGCTTTGGCGCGCAATGCGCAATGCCCTTCCGCAAAAAATGCCTCAATCGCGAGATACACGCTCGGCAAAGCGAGGAAGACCGGTGAGTCGATTCGCTCAACCTGTGACGCGCACCGGCGCAGCACAGCCGCCAACCGTGCCTTTTAAATGGGTAGCCTCCATGTTCGGACTGATGGTGCTGGGTGCCGGAGTTTGCGCCTGGCTTGCCCTCTGCCTCATGTTTTGGCAGGGAGGCTGGCAACTGCTCTATCATCCGGAATCCAAAATTGCGCGTACCCCCGCGGCAAAGGGAGTGTCTTTCGATGAAGTTGCGTTTGGCGCATTTTCGACCGGGCAACCGAGCCTGCAGGGATGGTGGATTCCATCCTCGCAGACACAAGGCAAGAACATTCTCACAGCAATCTATTTCCACGGCGCCTCGGGAAACATGGGTGACGCCGTGGACATGCTCGTGACCTTGCACAATGCCGGCCTGAACATATTGACCTTCGACTACCGTGGCTACGGCCACAGCCAATTTGTCCACCCCAGTGAGCAACGCTGGAAAGAAGATGCAGAGGATGCACTGAGCTACCTGATAAGCGTGCGCCACATTGCACCATCTTCCATACTGCTTGTAGGGCGCGATCTGGGAGCGGATCTCGCTCTGCAGATTGCGGCACGGCACTCGAATCTTGCCGGACTTGTCGTGATCTCGCCCATTCCATCCGCAGCAAACCTCATTTTCAGAGATCCGCGCGCAAGACTGGTCCCTGCGCGCATACTGATCAGCGATCGCTGGGAGCTGCGCGCATCCACAAAGCAATTGAAAATTCCTGTTCTCTGGTTCGAGTGGACAGCGGATCCAGGTACCCTACAACTTCCGGACCGTCCTGAGCTTTATGCTCAGATTTCCGCACCGCATAACTTTGTCTGGCTTATCCCCACACATGATCCTGATGGGACCTTTTCGGGTTCGGTATCAGCCTGGCTTAACGACCTGGCGAACAAAGGCCATGACCTGCCACCATGCATGGCTGGAAGCGGTGCTACTTGCTGAAAGACCAGAAATAGCGCTATGTCGTGGCATAGTCAATTACGAGGCATATCGCGGTGGATCGCTTTGACCTTATAACCGGCCTTCTTCAGCCGGCGGCGCATCTCCTCAACCATCATCACGCTGCGGTGCTGACCGCCGGTACACCCAAAAGCCACTGTGAGATAGCTCTTGCCCTCTGCCACATAGTGCGGAAGTAGATAGAGCATCATATCCGTCACCTTGTCCAAAAACTCAACCGTCTGGGGAAATCCACGGATATACGAAGCTACACGCGGGTCAAGGCCGGTCTTCTTGCGGAACTTCGGTACAAAGTGCGGATTGGGAAGAAAGCGCACGTCGAAAACAGTATCGGCATCCAGCGGCACGCCATTCTTGAAGCCAAAACTGACGCAACTGACCAGCAAACGCCGCTCCTGGCCGGGCTGGCCGAAACGTGACTCGATATGCGCACGCAGTTCATGAACGTTGAAATTGGATGTGTCGATCAGAGTGTCGGCAACATTGCGAATCGGATCGAGAAGCTGCCGCTCCTCAACAATGGAACGCTCCACAGTCTCGGATTTGCGCAGAGGGTGCGGACGGCGTGTCTCAGAATAGCGGCGGACAAGAACGGAATCCTGCGCATCAAGAAAAACAACGCGAATTGAGAGAATTTCGCGCACACTCTTCAGGATTTCCGGAAGGCGGTCGAGCGTACCTCCTTCACGTATATCCACGACGATGGCGGCGCGCTTAATTTCTGTCGACTTGCCCACCAGAGCTGCAAAATCGGTGAGAAGCTCAAGCGGGAGATTGTCAACCGAATGATAGCCCAGATCTTCAAATGTCTTGAGTGCGGAAGCCTTGCCCGCGCCTGAAATTCCAGTGACAATTACCAGCTCTTTGGCTACAGCAGTTCCATTCGCCTTCTTCCTGTCTGCGGCTTTTTGCGATGCGCCTTGACGACCTTTGGCCATGCGCTCATCCTACACTGCGCACACTCCGGCTGGCAGGGAAACTATTGCGCAGATGATGATCGCAGTCTACGCGCAACAGTTTCCCGGAATGAACCCTTCAGTGGCGCTTCCGGAGGTCGAGTTTACGGAACCTCAACCAGTTCCATCTGCCCATCGCGACGCCGATGAAGAACGTAAAGGTCTCCGTCAGGATTGCGGAATATAAGCAAATCCCTGTCGCGGAATTCCGCATCTTTGACGGCCTCCTCCATAGTCATCGGACGGAGAGCAACAGCCTCTCCGTTACGCACCACGTGAGGCTCAACCACGGCGGAGCGCACCGGAAAGGAATGTACTGCGATAGAGGCCTTCGCTTTGGCAGGTTTAACTCCATTGCCATTTGCGGCCGCAATGGACGGCTCAGCCGCGCGTGTTTTTGGACGCCCCATGGGAGGCGAGGCAAAAACCTTCTCCTCCTTGGGTAGCCGCTTACGCTGCGCATGCCGGTCGCGATAGCGCTGCGCCTGCAACTCGACATGAGCGATTGCCTCACGCAAAGCCGACTCCAATTTGTCTGCCTTTGCCGCACCGACAAGAGTCTGCGTACGTGCTTTGATGGTGATCTCGGCAATTTTGATATGCCGTTGCTCGCGAAGAGTAATACTGGCGCGAGCGGTTCTGCCAAGAATTCGGCCGATTCGTTCCATTCCCTCTTCAGCCTGCATACGCAATGCTTTGGAGAGATGCACTTGCCTGGCGGTGAACTCCACATCCATGGTCAGCCTCCGCACTTCGATTTCAGTCCCGGACTGCGGACTGTGGAACATCGGATTCTAACGCATCACGTTGCTGTATGTATCGTGAGCGATGTCACCCTGGTTACAGGAGTAAGACGGTTGATTTGCTTCAAGGTTAGGAGAAGGTGCGATTACGTCCAAGATAGAACTCCTTTCGCTGAATAGGTTCCGGGGAAGCGGAAAAAGAAAGCGAGTTCGAGTGATCAGTTGCCGCGTTTTCGGCGCTGATGTGTCGACGGGATATTCATATCTTCGCGATATTTGGCAACGGTGCGCCGGGTGAGTTGGATACCCTGCGATTGCAGTAATGAAGCAATCTGGTCGTCTGTCAGCGGCTTCCTGGAGTCTTCGTCTTCAATCAGTTTGCGCACTTTGCGCTTCAACACGAGCAATGGAGTATCCGCACCTTCCGGTCCATTCGCCCCCTCAGAGAAAAAGAACCGCAATTCCAAAACGCCCTGCGGCGTGTGCGCATATTTGTTGGCGACCGCACGGCTCACTGTCGAAGGATGGACGCCAATCTCCTCAGCAACCTCTTTAATCATCATGGGATGAAGTGCTTCAATTCCCTTGTCGAGAAAATCCTGCTGGCGGCGCACAATCACTTCGCAGGTGCGCAGAATGGTGCTTTTGCGCTGAGCAATATTGCGCATCAGTTGCATGGCTGAGCGGAATCGCTCTTTGACGTACTCTTTAACGTCCTTTTCGGTATTTTCCGCAAGCAGCATGCGGCGATAGCGCTGGCTCAACCGCAGGCTGGGAAGGTCCTCTTCGTTCATAGAGACAACCCATTCCCCACCTCGCTTGGTAAAAACTACGTCGGGCTCAATCAGCCGCGCGGTTTCACGGTTATACATACGGCCAGGACGCGGATCCAGAGTGCGGATGAATTCAATACCGGTGGAAACCTCTTCGGCAGGCAATTGCATCGCACGCGCCAGGTCCTTCACATCCCGCTTCTGCAACAATGCCAAATGGCCTTCCACAACGAGAGCCGCCACTTCCATGGCCCGGCGCCGCTCTTCGATGCGATCATTGGCCTCATCTTCAAAACTACCGTGAAGGTGCTCTTCCGAAGCCTCAAGCTTAGGACCGTAAAGCTGCTCAAACTCACGCTGCTGCGCCGCCACCTGCAACAGGAGGCACTCACGCAGGTCGCGCGCGGCCACTCCTGCCGGGTCAAGCTGCTGCACCACCTCTACGCCACGGGCAATCAGAGAAAGAAGCTCATCCTGAGCGACTGAGCCCTGCGCGAGGAAGGGTTGAAACGCTTCAGCAAGTTCTCCGTCGCTGGCCGCCAGATAACCATCTTCGTCAAGATTGCCAATAATGAACTCCGCTGCCTCGTGCAGCAGCGGGTCCAGCGTCAACGATCCCAGTTGCCACGCTAGATGATCGGTCAGAGTTGTTGGCTGAGAAAGAAAGTTCTCAAACGAGGGCCTCTCACTCTCCTCGTACTCCGGTTGCGTACGATAACCCGGGTCAAGATATTCCTGGAAGTAGGATCCGAAATCGATTTCGTTGAAAGAGTCCTGAGGAGTCGCCGCCGGCTCCTGCACGGTTTCATGTTCGAGCCGTTCAAGACGCTCTTCGCGCTCCTGGCGCCCAGCCACTTCATCCAACATGGGAACTGATTCGTCGATCTCTTCCAGGACGGGATTTTCCACCATCTCGGCATCGATCATCTCCTTCAGCTCGACCTTGTTGAGCGCAAGCACGCTCACCATCTGCATCAGGCCGGGAGTTAGTACCTGGCGCTGCGCCACCTTTACATTGAGTTTGGGCTGCAGTAGCGGCATAACAGGTTCTCGAATCCCGTCGAAGTCAAACCAAGTCTAGACTGAATCAAGAATTGAGGCCCACCAGCGTGGTTGTCAGTTCAATTCAAGTCCCGGATTGGGCAAATACATGTTTTGAATTCTCCTTCCGAAACTATCTGCGGCGGATTCAACGTGGGTGGGATTGACCCTGCAACCTATGGGGTTGTGGACACCCACTCTGTTCCGCCCGCAAACCTTATCTCAAAGAGAATCCTTCTCCCAGATAGACGCGCCGCACATCAACATCGTTGCCAAGCTCATGCGGCGAACCTGCCCGGAAAATCTTTCCTTCCGCAATAATATACGCGCGATCGGTAACACTGAGCGTCTCGCGCACGTTATGGTCGGTTATTAAAATACCGATTCCGCTTGCTTTCAGCTCGAAAATAATCTTCTGCAGCTCAAGCACTGCAATGGGATCGATTCCGCTGAATGGCTCGTCCAGCAGGATGAATTTCGGCTGAATACAAAGTGAGCGCGCAATCTCAACGCGCCTGCGTTCGCCTCCTGAAAGTGCATAGCCGCGGGTTGCGCGAATGTGGCCAAGATTGAGCTGACTGATAAGCCTCTCTGCGCGCGTCCGCCTCTCGCGCTGGCCCAGAGGCTGGGCTTCAAGCACGGCAAGAATGTTTTCTTCCACCGTAAGCTTTCGGAAAACCGAAGGCTCCTGCGGCAGATAACTGATGCCGAAATTGCGCGCGCGGAGATACATGGGAACGCGTGTGATTTCCTGGTCATCAACCATCACACGGCCCGTTTCCGGCGTTACCAGCCCGACAATCATATAGAAGCTGGTGGTTTTTCCAGCGCCGTTAGGGCCAAGCAGGCCGACAACCTCGCCACGCGAGATTTGGAGATTGACTCCACGTACAACCTGACGGCCCTTGTATGATTTCCCAATGCCTTCGGCAATCAGTGTTTCCATCGAGTTCTCAGTCGTGCGCGTGCTTCGCGGGCGGCGTCACAGTTTCCGTGGTGGTTTTACGCGTGCCACCTTCGATACTGACGCTATCATCCGCGCTGTTGAAAATCAAAGTGTCGCCGGTGACACTCCCTCGGTTGGGGTCGACAATTCTGGGGGGATTGGAAGACGTGCCAGTTAGCACAAACCGTCCACTTTCTCCCATATAGACAAGCTGCTCGCCCATTCCTTCTCTGCCTCGCGAATTGACAGTGATAGCGCCGCGCAACATGAGCCGGTCTACCAGAGCCTCACTGCCGTTCTTTCCCGCGTGATTGCCGGGTGGCAGAAGATCGAGTTCCGCGTCACGCGCACGGGTCGTCGCGTCAGCGGTTTCCGCTTGAACAAATTTCAGAAGACCACCGTGCATCCATGCCTTCCGCTCCGCAGCTGAATATTTCAATGCGCCGCCAGTCAACCGAATGACTGTGGGCGAAGAATTAGCTTTGGCCGGCAGCGCACGATTTTCACTCGAAGCCGTACTCAGCAGCACCACACGTACAGGATTGGATATGCTGGATGTCTGTGCGTCAAGCGTCTGTTTTTGACGGTTAAGCACAATCACCGGGGCGCTCACAGAATCTGCCCCTTGCCACAGGCGCGCGCCGCCATGCAATGTCGCGACACCATCTCGTTGATTGATCTCAACCTGATTGGCAACAGCATGCGCGGGTGTGTCACCGCCAAAGGCAACATTCCCGCGATTTGGCGCGACTGCTCTTGTCGAAGTCTCGGCGGTAAGCACGTCGCGTTGCCAGGTCGCCTTCACATTGCCCTCCGCGAGAGCATTACCACTTGTCTGTGACAGGTCGATACGGTCAGCCGAAAGCTCAAGACCCGCATTCTCAACGCGAGGATTACCGGTAAGATGCAGACGCTGTCCGGCGCCTTCGTAGTCAGCACGGTCGGCGGTCGCACGCAGTGTTGTTTGTGAGGGTGACTTTATCCCTTGCGCCGGAGTCTGCACGATAACCACATGTCCCTCTACCTTGGCAGACTGGATCTGGGATGCATTCCGCGGAGCAACGCGCGAACCGGCGCGCAGGAATTCCGCCTCAATACGCTCTCCACTGGTTGACTGGCGAGCCCCATTGTCCGCGGTCTGCTCCATCGTCGCATTGCCCACTCCAATAAGGGATGTCAGAGATGAGGATGGGCCGAATGTAGCTGTAACCTGATCCGCGGCGAAATGCGATGGAAGTGTCTCACTGCAGCGTTGCGTCTCGCCATTCACAGTCACCCCGCCGGTACCCTGCATAGACGCCAAGTCGATGTGTCCGTTTCCTTCATCGTGAAACATAAGCTCGACAACCGGTGATTGCCAATCGCGCTGGATGTGCGCAGCATTACGGCCGTTGGTGGACTCTTCGCTGTGCAGATACACGCCACGCTCGAGATGCGCGCCGGTAAGCACGCCAGCCTTGCTGAAAGAAAGCAGCATCAGTGGAGATGTACCGCGTACGGATCGATCCTTCTGCTGTGAAGCAAACTGAACTCCGTCTTCCAGACGGCCCGCTAGCGGACGATTGTGAGCGTCGAATTGCATCGTGGCTCTGGGAGCGCTGAGAGTATCGCCATCGGATGCTTTTAATGAGAAGCCATCGCTTGCCTTGAGATTTTCAGCGGATCCATCCCCCCGGAGCTGCACGGCTGCAAGCTGAGCCTTCACCTCGCCACCGTGAAAATCCGCCGTGGCGCCCGCAAGACGGACAATTTGATTGTCGCGTTCGTACTCGGCGTGCTGTGCGGTCACATGGACAGGATCTGTGCCGCGCATGAAATGCAAATCCACAGCGCTCTGCATCACGAGAAGCCCCTGCTGCGAATCGAACGAGGCGCCTATTGCACTTCCCTGCCCCTGATTCAACGCAAACTCAACACGCTGAGATGTGCTGGCAACACCGCTCTTCTGGTTGAACGTCAGACCGCTGGTTTTTACGCGAACATCGCCACGTGCCGCGTTACGCGCCGCCGTTGCGAGCTTGTTCGTTGCTCTATCGCCGGGCTCCGGATGTTCTGAAGCTACGCTCGAAGCCAGCGCCATTGCCTGCCCCGCGTGTGTAAGCGTGATCTCGACTTGTCCTGTGGCTCGAGCAATTCCGGCTTGCTGGTCATATTCGAACTCGTTGCCCTCAATCCTATCCACACGATTGCCGTTATCTCCGAAAAGCTCGATACGTACGTCGTGAAGCAGAGCCTGCCCTTTTTTGAGCTGGACGACCTTGGAGGCGTGGATACGGAAGATGGTCCGGCCGCCGTGCGACTGCGAGTACGTGAATCCATTGGCTTCCTGCTGAATGTCAATGCCGAGCCGCTTGGGAATATCGCGCTTGCTGAATGGATTGCGCCACTTGCCGATGGCAAGGAGTGCGACCAGCGCGACAATCAGCAGGACTCCCGAGCCCAGAACCAGCGTCCGAAGTCTCTCAATGGTGAGCCGCACAACTCAGTTCCTCATCCCCAGGCGCGCGGCTAGTCGTTGGGCCAGGCTTTCGCCCATTTCGCTCCAAAGCAAGCGCGCCGATGCGCCAGATTCCTTTTCAACGGCGCCGGTAAGCTCCACCAGCTGCCGGACGTTCTCTTCCACATGCCGCGCGCCAACTTCATCCAGGTTGGCCTCCTCTTCCAGAAACGGTACATCGGAACCAAAATCAATCCGGATATGCCCTTCCTGCTCGTAGCTTCCGTCGTCGAAGAGAGGTCCAAATGCGGTGACACGCACCAGGCGCGGGGCCCTTGCCCAGCGCGGATCAAGAGCGGCGCCGCCAGCTTCCTGAGGCCTTTCAAGCTCCCACAAGTTCCACGCAACCTGGAACTCATATGCATAGTCGTCATGCAGAAGTTCGAGAGTTTCTTCAACTGCCTGACGTGGATCTATACCGCGCTCGCCATGCCCCCACACACGCTGGAAAACCGGCGACTCGCTCCAACTCACGGGCCATACCGTTGCCGCATAGACGCGGGATTCGCCTCCGTGCCCGGCAAAAGCAGAAAGCACTGCCGCAATCTTGTCCGCGAGCATTGCAACGCGCAAATTGGGATACCACAGGCTTAAATAAAGGGAATCAGCCATTACTCCCATTTTAGTCGTCCGGGGCTCTCCGCTACACTTTTGCCATGTTTCGTGTCCGGAGATTAGCTATAACTCTTTGTACTTTCGTTCTTCTTGCGTCCGCCTCCGCCCAATCTCCCCAGGAGGGCCAACAGCAGTTGGCCAACCTTGGCGCCTGCAAACTGGTCAGCGGGCAAGCGATTGAGAACTGCCGCATCGGCTATAGAACCTACGGGAAATTGAACGCGGAGAAATCGAACGCAGTGCTCTTCCCCACATGGTTTGGCGGCAAATCTTCAGACCTGCGTGGCGCTGTGGGAGCGAAAGGGTTGGTAGATCCGGCAAAGTATTTCGTCATTCTGGTAGACGCGCTGGGCGACGGAATTTCCTCTTCTCCTTCGAACTCAACGACTCAGCGCGGTCCCGATTTTCCCAGGTTCACGATTCACGACATGGTGAATGCTGAGTACCGGCTGATCACGGAGACACTTCACCTGAAACATTTGCACGCGGTGATGGGCATTTCCATGGGCGGTATCCAGACCTTTGAGTGGGCAATCGATTATCCGGACTTTATGGACGAGGCAATCCCGATTGTGGGTTCTCCCCGGCCAAGCTCCTTTGACCTGCTGGTATATCGCTCAACAGAAGATGCGGCACACGCCGACCCTGCGTGGAAGGGCGGGCACTACACAACGGCCCCACCGCTGGCCGGCGCGGAGGCCATCATGCAGATGCAGCTCACGAGCCCTGCAAACTATGTGCGTACGCATCCTCTGGAGAAGTTCAACGAGGAGTATGAACACCTGCGCAGCCACGGCATACTGTCGACGGATGCCAACGACTGGTTGTGGCAACTGGACGCAATCATTCACCACGACATTGCTCGTGGCAGCAACATGAAAGAGGCGGCTAAGCAGATAAAGGCGCGTATGTTCATCGTGAACGGCGCGCAAGACCACCTTGTGAATCCAAAACCCGCGCAGGACTTCGCGGACCTGATCGGTGCAAAGAAACTGCTGCTCCCCTCCGATTGCGGGCATCTTTCGACAGGGTGCGATGCGGGGCTGCTGAACCCACAGGTGCGCGCATTTCTGGAAGGAAACTGACGCGCACCACGAAGAGTCTTAGGAGGTAACGATTTCGCTGAAGTCGGCAATGCCGGAGAAGCCGCCGAGCACCTCAGAGATGAGCGCGAGATTTGCACCGCGCACGGTTTCGTCGGGGTCGAGGACCATCACTAAATCAAAGAAGGTATCAACCGCCGGACGCAGTGTGGCGATGAGGGCCAGAGCCTCGGCGTAGTTGCGCTCTTCGCGCAGGGCCGCAACCTTGGGTGCAAGGTTAGCAGCAGACTCAGAGAGCAAATTCGCTTCTGGGGCAAACTTTGCATCAGGAGCTGCCTGAATAGCAAATCCCTTTTCTTCAGCCTGACGCAGGATGTTCTTGATGCGCTTGAAGGCGGCGGAGACGGCAGCAAAGTCGGCGGACTCGCGCGCGGCGGTGAGTGCCTGGGCGCGGGCAATGGCATCGCGGACATCATCGGCTCCGGCAGCAAGCACGGCGTTGACCACGTCGTAGGCAAAGCCACGGACGTCCTTGAGGTAGAAGTGCAGACGTTCGTGGAGGAAGGCGGAGACCTTGTCAACGAGCTTCGCATCGGCCAACGAAGCCTTGAGCACGTCAGAGAGCGTGAGCGGCAGATCGGACTCGGCGAGAATTTTGACGATGGCGTTGGCAGCGCGGCGCAGCGCATAGGGATCTTTCGAGCCCGTCGGCTCTAAGCCGATGCCAAACATGGCGGTGATAGTCTGGATGCGATCGGCGAGGCCGAGCAGCTGGCCTTCGACCGAGACGGGAATGTTGTCCTCCGTCGACGCGGGTGCGTACTGCTCGTAGATGGCGAGCGCGGTGCGTTCGCCAAGGCCCTGCGCGCGCGCGTACAGGCCGCCGATGACGCCCTGCAGCTCGGTAAACTCCTTCACCAGCTCGCAGGTCAGGTCGGTCTTGGCCAGCTCAACGGCCTTGAGCAGCGCGTCCTCGTGGAAGTCGAGCCCCGCGGCCTTGATGGGCGCGGCCAGCGACTTCGCGACGGCGAGATTCTGCTCCGTCTTCCAGTAGTAGCTCCACGGCTCGCCCTTTTGCGGGCGGAAGAAGGTGACTTTCTTCAGGCTCTCCACGCGCTCTGTGAGCGGAGTTTTCTGGTCCACATCCCAGAAGAAACGCGCGTCCTTGAAGCGTGCGCGCAGAACCTTCTGGTTGCCGTGGCGAATGGTCGCGTAGCCTTCCTCGTCCACCTGAATGTTGAGCACGGTGAGGAAGTGCGGCAGCAGCTTGCCGTCCGGCCCTTCCACCGCGAAGTACTTCTGGTGATCGCGCATCACGGTGACCAGAACTTCTTCGGGGAGGACCAGGTACTCGGACTCGAAGTTGCCGAGGATGACGGTGGGCCACTCGGTGAGGTGGGTGACGGTTTCGACCAGCGGCTCGTCCTCGCGCCAGCGCGCGCCGGCGACGGTGCGGGTTGCCTTGTCGAGCGCCTTGCGGATTTTTTCGCGGCGGACGTCGACATCCGCAAGTACAAATGCTTTTTCAAGCGCGGCAGCGTAGCTCTTCGGCGTGTCGATGACGACCGGCGCCTCGCCATGCAGAATGCGATGGCCGCGGCTCGAGTTCCCGGCCGCGATGCCTGCGATTTCGACCGGGACAACGGCAGTATCCAGCAGCGCGACGACCCAGCGCACCGGACGGACGAAGCGCTCGAGCTTGCCAGCACGCCAGTACATGTTTTTGGCCCAGTAGAGCGCGAGCACTTCCTTCGGCAGCTCGGCGGCAAGCAACTGCGCCGCGCTGACGCCCTGACGCTTCACCGTCACGCCAACGTATTCACCCTTGGCGTTGGTCACCTTGGTGAGCGCGGCAACTGCCACGCCGGCCTTTTTGGCAAAGGCTTCGGCGGCCGCGGTGGGCGCGCCATCTTTGAAGGCCACCTTCCACGAGGGGCCGGTCAGCTGCTCCTCGGTGTCGGCCTGCGCGGACAAAACACCTTCCACCAGCACAGCCAGCCGGCGCGGCGTGGAGTATGTGGTTACCTTGCCACTCTCGGCAAGCAGCCGCTCGCGGGTGAGCAGGTCGTTCACACGGCAGCCGAGTTCGGCCTCCGCCTGGGCAATCATGCGGGCGGGAATTTCGTCGAGCCCGATTTCGAGTAGAAAGTCTGCCATTGTCAGTCGTCAGTGTTCAGTCGTCAGTGGCCTGCAAAAAATGCAGCGCGCCACGGACCAGTTAAAAATGTGCGCGCTATGCAACCGCCTGCTGCGCCACGTAGACCTTGGCCACGCCGACAGCGAGGTTGCGGATGCGGGCGATCATGCCGACGCGCTCGGTGACCGAGATTGCGCCGCGCGCGTCGAGAACGTTAAAGAGGTTGGAGCACTTGAGCGCCAGCTCGTAGGTGGAATACAGCGGGAATCTTTTCTTTTCAGCCACCGTGGCCTTCTCGTCGGCAAGAACGGAATTCCCCCGAGCCAGCAGCGCATGGGCCTCGGCCTCGTAGCTGTTGAAGTGCTCCCACAGGCGCGCGACGTCGGCTTCCTCAAAGTTGTAGACCGAGTACTGCAGTTCCTCTTCCAGCCGCACATCGCCATAGGTCACAACAGCGCCCGTTTTCGGATCGCGCGACCAGACCACGTCATAGACCGAGTCCACATCCTGCATGAAGGCGCACAGGCGTTCGAGGCCGTAGGTCAGCTCGGCACAGATGGGATCAAGATCCAGCCCGCCGCACTGCTGGAAGTAGGTGAACTGGGTGATCTCCATGCCGTCCATCATCACCTGCCAGCCGACTCCCCAGGCGCCTACAGTGGGGCCTTCCCAGTTGTCCTCTTCGAACTTGAGGTCGTGCTTGCTGAGATCGATGCCAATGGCCTCGAGCGACTGCAGATAGAGCTCCTGCACATTGGCCGGCGGGGGCTTGAGGATGAGCTGGTACTGGGTGTGGCGGAACAGGCGGTTGGGGTTCTCGCCATAGCGGCCGTCGGCGGGGCGGCGCGAAGGCTGCGCGTAGCCCACGCGGTAGGGCCGTGGCCCCAGCACGCGGAGAAATGTCTCCGGTGCCATGGTGCCGGCGCCAACTTCAACGTCGAAGGGCTGCTGCAAGATGACGCCGCGCTCAGCCCAGAAGGACTGGAGACGGAAGAGCAGTTCCTGAAAGGTGAGCGCGGTGGGCTTGGTTTGGGGTGCAGATTGGATTGCAGGCACAGGAAAACTCTCGTGATTTGGGACTGTTGACCATCTTACCAGCCCACAATTGCCTACAGCCGCGCCAGTGCCTCCGCGCTCCGAACTTTGCGTTCAAGATGGCGTTCGATCGTCTGCAGAGTGAAGCGGCGCAAATCCTGACAGCGGCGGCGGGTCCATTGCTCTACGGCAAAGGCCTGTACAGGCTGCTTAAGCATACGCACAGCGGTCTGCCACGACTCGATCGATAAAGTGCTCGCATTCCCACTGCGGTGCAACCCGCAGAAAAGTCCATCGGAATAATTGTTGTACCAAACCTCAGCCGGATGGAGCGCTTCGCCGCATACCGTGCAATGTGTAATGTCGGGCAGAAGGCCCATCAGGCGCGTCATCCAGAGCTGAAAATATGTCAGCGCCATCCACGGCTGTGTCGCATCGGAGACAACCGCATTCGTCTGCTCAAGAACGGACGCGATAAGCCGGAAAACCGTCTCCTGAGGATCGTGCTCTGGAAGAGCTTCGTCCAGCAGTTCAGCGTAAAGGGTCAGCACTCCCATGCGAATCGCGTCAACGGGAGCAGACAGCGGCGAGCGGATGATTTCAAGCTGGTCCAGACGCACAAGCTCCTGTCGCGGCCGCTCCACAAAGAAAACCCGTGCGATAGTCATCGGCTCCAGCGCGCCGCCAAATCTCTTGCGGCTCTTGAGCGCAGCCTTTGCCACTCCACGAATCTTGCCGTAGTCGCGCGTAAATAGGCTGACAATCAGATCGGCTTCGTGCACTGGCCAGGTACGCAGCACCACGGCATCTGAGGTAAGTACCGGCATTGCTTCCCATCATCGCATTCCACGCCACCTGCCGACATGGCCGCAAGCCTACTGTTTCCAGTAGTAAAGCGGCAATTGAAGAAAAATTCACCGAACTGGCCTTCTCTGCATCCATTTATCGATCAGCTTCCAGAAGAACCCATTGCAAAATATGGGCGTCTAATAGAGGTAGCGATCCGGTAATCGCAGAGCAGCGGTGTCTTGCTGTGCGATGCACGAATAACTGGAGGAAAGAAATCATGATTCAATTCCCCTTCCATACAAAGCGCGCTGGATTCTTGACTGTGGCAGTGCTGGGATTGGCTGTTCTTTTTACAGCTGGCTGCAAACATCAGGCTGCGGCCCCAACCGACCAGCAAATGACGACCGATATTCAGGCCAAACTGACAGCGGAACCCGCACTCAACGGTCAAAGCGTGCAGGTGTCTGTGGCCAATGGCGTAGCCACATTGAATGGAACTGTGACAAGCGATGCCGCACGCGTGCTTGCAGGCAACGAAGCCGGCACAATCGATGGTGTGAAAACGGTGGTGAATAACCTGACCGTGCAACAAGCGCAAAACACCATGCCCGAACCGCCGCCTGTTTCCACCACCACACCTGCGCCAAAAGAGAAACCGGCCCCACGCAGGGAGCAGCGCCACGAAGCGAAACACTCTACGGAGGCGGCACAGCAGTATCGACCGGTTGAACCACCGCAACAGCAGGCTCCGGTGCCAGCTCCGGTGGCACAGGCACCTGTGCAGCAGGCTCCCCCACCTCCATCCCAACCGGTCGTGAAAGACGTCACGCTCCCAGCCGGAACGGTGATCCCGGTACGCCTGACCGAAACGCTTGATACCAAGACAGCACAGCCCAATGACGTGTTTCACGGTTCGCTTGCCGGCGATCTTCGCTCAGGGGGCATTGTTGCTATTCCGCGCGGTGCGCCCATCATGGGACGAGTTGTCGACGCCAAGGAAGCTGCGCACTTTAAAGGCAGCTCGCTACTCACACTCGAGTTGACGCAGATGTCGGCACGTGGTCAGCGGTTCACGCTTGTGACCGACACCTTTAGCGAAGAAGGCAAGGGGCGTGGAAAGAATACGGCCACGAAAACTGGCGCAGGCGCGGCGTTAGGCGCAATTGTGGGTGCACTTGCGGGCGGAGGTAAAGGAGCTGCCATTGGTGGCTTGGCAGGCGCAGGCGCTGGCGCTGGCATCAATGCTGCCACACGTGGTGAGCAGGTGGTTATTCCCACGGAGACGGTCATCAACTTCAAGCTGCAATCGCCATTGACTGTTCGCGTCACGCTGTCTCCGGACAATGGTCCGGAAGCTCAAAGCGACCCCACGTTGCAGAAAAGGCAGTAGCCCAAAGGCTCCTGAAAGCGCAAAACGTCCGCCGCGGAAGTCCACGGCGGACGTTGTTACTTGGATGTCAGAAACGAGCTAGCGGCCGAAGTGCTCGGCGTTCTTCTGCGCAAAATGCGCCCACTTCTCTGGCAAATCATCTTGCGCGAAGATGGCGGAAACCGGGCATGCCGGAACGCACGCGCCGCAATCGATGCACTCGACCGGATCGATGAAGAGCTGATCCGCGCCGTCGTGACCGTCTTCATCCTTCTTGGGGTGGATGCAATCGACCGGACATGCGTCTACACAGGCGGTGTCCTTGGTGCCGATACAGGGTTCTGCGATTACATAGGCCATTTCGTTGATTTCTCCGCGAGGGGTTAAACTCTCGAGGCTGATAGTAGCACACAGAGGTATACGCTGGCCGTAACGAAACCGGCGTTGTTTTGCGATGCGGGAATTCGCTTCACAAACAGGACAGAGTTGGTCCGAGTTATTGACCGGAAGCCCTGCGCGCGGCGCGTTGTGCAGCGTACTCGGCAGGTGTCGGAATCGGCTCCAGATCACGTCCGGCGAACATGGCTTCGAACAGGACCGTGAGTTCTCCATGAATGCGGCCGTTGGAGGCAAGAACCTCACGGCTGTCGAGTGAAAAGGGACCGCCCGTGAAGTCGGTCACCATTCCGCCCGCCTCCTCCACAAGCAGCACGCCTGCGGCAGTGTCCCATGGATTCAGATTGAACTCCCAGAAAGCTTCCAGGCGGCCCGCCGCTACATATGAGAGGTCCAAAGCTGCAGAACCTGTACGGCGCACCCCATGTGATCGCAGCGTGAACTCCTGGTAAAAGTGGATATTCGGATTGGCGTGACGCTTGCGGCTTGGAAAACCCGTGCTCACCAGAGATTCGCCCAATACCCCTGCCGGGGAAACATGCATTCCTTTGCCATTCAGGCTGGCTCCCTGCCCGCGCTCAGCTGTGAAAAGCTCATCGCGCATAGGATCATAGACCACAGCTGCAACCAGCGTGCCGTCCGTCCCGGACTCGAGGCCCGCGGGGCGATGCTCCAGTCCCATCGACACGCAGAACTGTGGGAATCCATGCGCAAAGTTGGTGGTTCCGTCCAGCGGGTCGACATACCAGCGGTAATTCCGCTCAAGCCCCTCGCGTGTGCCTTCTTCTCCGTAGATACCGTGATCGGGAAAGACCTCTCCCAGACGCTCGCGCAGCATCTTCTCAACGGTACGATCGGCAACGGTCACAAGATCGACATCGCCCTTATACTCAGTCTCAACTCCCTGCTCAAAAAACTCGCGCAAGCATGCGCCTGCCTCTTTAGCAATCGCTGACGCCTTGGGAATCCATTGCAAATCTGCTTTGGTTGTCGCGCTCACACGTCTCCCTCTCCGGCGATTCCAGCGCCAACGGTGTTGCCTGCTCCACGCCCACCACTTCTGCGCCTGAATTCCGTAATGGAGACGATCTGGTCTTTGTAAATAAACAGATTGGGTTTTCCCTCGCGGGTAAGGCGAATCATAGCGTCGTCGAAATATTCAATCCAGCCACGCACCTGCTCCCCGCCATGGAGCCGGATGGTAACAACAATCTGTCGATCGGAGAGCGAACGCAGATAAAGCGCCTCTTGTCCTGTTTCGCCAGGAGGTGGCGTCTTGGAACGATGACGCACAGATAAAGATGAGACCATATGTTCATTTTAGATGCAGGCCTGACGCACAAAGTAAATATGGGCCTAAAGCTGTACAACGAATTTGTGCGACACGCTGCATTTGAAACTGCGGTACCCTTGAAAAAGGTTGTACACATGGCTCGCACAGGTTTTACGGTGAAGAAGAACTGGGATAATCCGGTGGAGCACACAATGCCGGAAGGTATTCGTGTACCGGCTGAAATGCGTATTGGCGGCGTCGCCGTGCGCCCGGCGACCGTTCTCGCGCCGATGGCGGGCGTAACAGACACAGTCTTCCGCCGCTTCATCCGCCATGCCAGCCTTTTCACCACCGGCACTGGAGAGAAATCTGCTTCCGCTCACGAAGCACCCTCGGGCGGCAGCGCTATTGAAACGGAAATCACGAATGTGCAGTCTGGCTGCGGGCTCTTGATGACCGAGTTCACCTCGGCCGACGGTCTGTCGCGCATGCGCGAGTCCAAGCGGAAACGCTATCTGACTTTTTACGACGACGAGCATCCTATCGGAGCACAGCTCTTCGGGTCGAATGCGGAGAGCCTCGCTGAAGCCGCGCGTATCGTGCAAGATACCGGATTCGATTTGGTTGATCTGAATCTGGGCTGCCCGGCAAAACGCGTCGTTGGCTGCAACGGAGGTTCCGGACTGCTGCGCGACCTGCCCAAGATTGGCGAGATATTTCGCGCGGTGCGCAACGCTGTGACGATTCCATTCACCGTGAAGTTCCGCCTGGGCTGGAACGACGCGCAGATAGTTTGCGTGGAGTTAGCCCGAATGGCTGAAGCCGAAGGCCTCAACGCAGTTGCCCTGCATGCGCGAACCCGCGAACAAGGTTACTCTGGCCAGGCACAATGGAAGTGGATTGCCGCCGTCAAGCAGGCAGTCTCCATTCCCGTCATCGGCAATGGCGACGTGCGCTCACCGGAAGACGCGGCTGCAATGATTGCGAAGACAGGCTGCGACGGTGTCATGATTGGCAGAGCTGCACCGGCGAATCCCTGGATCTTCCGCCAAATTGCGCAATACACAGCAACCGGTAGCTATGACCAGCCAACCAATGAAGATCGCTATCACATGATCCGCGCATACTTTGCCATGCTGCTGGCAGATGCCGGAGAAAATCATGACGGGCAGCATCGCGAAACGGCTGGCAAGATGAAGCAATTCGCCACCTGGTTTACTCATGGCGTGCCGGGCGGCGCCAAACTACGCAAGGCTATCTATGAAGCGCGCACGGGGGAAGCAGTTCTCGCTGAAGTAGATCGCTTTTTCACGACCCGGCACGAATCCACTGAGCAAGGCCAGGACGAAACACTTTCCGAATCGATTACCGAGTTTCCTGAATCTGCTCTGGTCTGCGATTGAGTACTTTTGGTTGTTTGCGGAGCCCGCGATGCTCTGATTTAGCCATGTGTGCTGTCTCACATTCACGCTTCTTCGGTATTTGAGGCATGTTCCTTTAGTCATATGCACAGGAACCTCGGATCGGCCCCTTTGCATAATCCACTTAATTGCATCGCGATCTGCAAATAGTGATGTAGCACACAATATAATCATTTTTGTTTCAGCAACATAAGAGGGTTACTTGTCGACAGATTTGCATTTTCATCTGTTTCAATTCGATACAGATACCGCTCCAGCGGTTGCGAAGCGGCAATTTTTGGTTACTAAAAGCATCAAGTATTGATGCCACAAAAGATCAAGCCATCTACCTTTGAGTGGAATGGATATTCACATGTACTCCATTTAGATTTTAAGTACATTGAGTTCGCGTCAGATTCCGGCAAGATCTCCCCGATTTGTTCTTGAAGTGTATTCATCTAGTGAAAGCGAGCCGTAAGACATAGCGCCATTTGCCGAAATGAAAATGGAGATGAAAGCGTTGAAAGGACAAAAGTCCAAATCGGATTGGAACCGTTGGATTGGATGCATGTGTGTAGCATTCGCACTGTGCTTCCCGTTCGTCGGCCAAGCACAGCGCTATGTCACCCGCGAATATTCTCACGGGCTTGCCAACCTCAATGTTTCATGTATTGCACAGGACCACATTGGCTATTTATGGGTTGGCACGGAAAATGGGCTCTACCGCTATGATGGGAGCCAATTCAAACGCTATGGCGCCAACTCCGGACTGCCTGAACGCACAATTAAAAGCCTCTACATCGGCATAGATGGAACACTTTGGGTTGGTACAAGCACAGGCACATTCTTCCTCCGCAGCGACGATACATTCGGCAAAGTTAAAGCACCGGCTCCTTTCAGCGAAATCGACCAGCAAGATGGAACGGTCTTTGCCGCGATAGGCCGGGACACCTTGATCGCCGCCATGCATACAGGCCTCCTTGAGCTGAAGCGATCAGGCGAAGACACCTGGTACGCCCAGACATTTCATCACGAGGGTAAGACCACGTGGGGCGTCGCGTACGGCCATGACGGTTCGGTTTGGTATGGATGCGACGAACAGTTATGCCGATATAAGAATGGCAAAACTATTCGACTGGGCAAGGCGCAGGGATTTGCGGAAGACCATTGGATAAGTCTTCGCGAAACGTCTACTGGCCATATTTGGGTTCGAGGTAATTCGCACGTAGGTGAGGTAGATCCGACTACCGAATCGTATAAAGCGCACGATATTCCCAACACATCGTTTACCGAACCGTACCCTCGACTCGCCATTAGCAAAGATGGAGAAATACTCACCGTTCAGGGCAGCAATCTCTGCATTTGGGAAAAAGATCATTGGCGTGTATTAACGGCGCAGAATGGTCTCTCCCAGTTTGAAATTGAAGATATCTTCGTCGGCCGTCAAGGGTCCGTGTGGATTGGGGCAGTTGGACACGGTCTGATGCGCTGGATGGCACAGGACCGCTGGGAAAGCTACACCACGGGAAACGGTCTTCGCGACAATCTCATCTGGTGTGAAGCACGCGATCATCAGGGACGGCTCTGGGTAGCAACCGAATCCGGTTTGAACTGGATATCACCCGGCGGCGACGATATTCATGCCTGGAACCCGCCAGGTATCCAGTCCTTGAGAAGCAACGCAGTAGCGGTGGGTCCCGATGGTGCGATCTGGGTCGGTAGCGTGGAAAGGCTCATTCGCATCAATCCAAACACTCTCGCAGGACGCATTTGGAAAATTCCCGAGGTCAACCAACTCCTGATTGACAAGAAAGGCACAGTCTGGTCTGCCACCAAATTCGGACTATGGAAATCCGCTGAGGATGGAAATCGTGCTCCGCAGCGCGTGGACGCGCCTGAATTCACGCACCCCAAAGGTGCATTCTATGCGATGACCACTGACAATGAGGGGCGCCTTTGGGTCACGGGCGATGACGGTGTCTTTCGCAATGGCAATGATGGATGGAAGAAACTCGATCCGGGCAAATCGGATATTCATCCCGACCAGATTGCCTTTGATGGCCGCGGTGATCTATGGACTGCTGGACCTTCGCAGGATTTGACACGTTTGCGCCTGAGCGGGGACCGGGTTGTGGAAGCGCATCGTATCCGTACCTCTGAAATTCTTTCCCAGCAGGTGGTAGCGCTCACCTCGGACCGTCGTGGCTGGATGTGGGTTGGACAGGATGCCGGACTTTCTGTCTTCGACGGAAACGGATGGAGAAGCTATACCCAGGAAGACGGGCTCGTCTGGAATGACGTGGACAGCGATGCAATTTATCAGGACCACGATGGAAGCATTTGGGTTGGAACATCGGGAGGCTTGTCTCATTTACTTGATCCCGCCGCAGTGGTTGAACGCACTGAAGTCGCGCCAGTTTTCTCGCAGGTAAGTTACGACGGCAGAAAGCTTGTCGAAGGAGCCAGTGTGAAATGGAATAATGCGACACTGGACATCTCCATGGCCGTGCTTTCATTCCGCAACGGCCATGAAGAAGGACTCCACTACCGTTTGCTCGGTGGTGTAAATACAGGATGGGTGGAGGCACGCGACTTCAGTGTGCGCTACGGTCATCTTTCGCCGGGCAATTACACATTTGAAGCAGTAACAGTGGATAGATCGGGCAGACCCGTTTCACAGCCGGCGGTTCTGCATTTCCACATACTTCCACGGTGGTGGCAGCGCGCATCGCTTCAGGTTGGCCTGATCTTTCTCGCACTCTTGCTGTTGGCTTTCCTCTGGTTGTGGCGCACACGCCATTACATTGAGCAGAGGCGTCAACTGGAACAGGCCGTTCGCACGCGCACAAAGGAACTGGAACGTGAAAAGCTGGAGCTTGTGCGCATGCGTGAACAGATGCGTCATTACGCCGAACACGACGGGTTGTCAGGCCTGTGGAATCATCGCATCATCGTGGAGCGTCTGAAAGGCGAAGTGGAGCGCTCACGTCGCGACGCCACGCCGTTGAGCATCATTCTGGCTGATGTGGATTACTTCAAGAAAATCAATGACACCTACGGCCATCCGTTTGGAGATCAGGTCTTAAAAGAAATAAGTGCGCTCTTCCAGCGTATGGTGCGTAGTTATGACTGGGTCGGCCGTTACGGCGGCGAGGAGTTCCTCCTTGTCCTGCCGGGAGCAACGTTGGAGCACGCCCGCAAGCGCGCAGATGAGCTGCGGCGCGCGGTCGAGGAGGCCGAAATTCGCGAGAACGGCAAACGGGTATCGGTTACTATCAGTCTGGGAGTCGCCTCCGGGTTCCCGCGGAATTACGAAACCATGGTGCAGACCGCGGACACGGCTCTTTACCAGGCTAAAAATGGCGGCCGTAATATGGTAGTCGTCGCCGAAGTCGCCGGAAAAGCAGAGTATCTGCAGGTTCGTTAAGAGCAGGAGCCTCAAGCTAGAGGAAGTTGAACCGTAGCACGTGCGCCCATGCCGTCTTCTCTGTTCACAAGCTTGATTTCTCCACCATGTGCACGCGCAATCTGCTGTGCCAGCGCGAGACCAACACCACTGCCTCGTGGCTTCGTTGTATAGAACGGAACAAACAGATTTTCGGTATTTGCAATCCCCTGGCCACGGTCCTCAATAACAACGCTGACCACCGACTCCGACACGCGCCAGATAAATCGGATCGGCTGCGAGCCATTGGCCAGCGATGCATCGGCCGCATTGGTAAGAAGATTGATCAGCATTTGTTCGATTTGATCCGGGTCGGCAAGTATCTTCACTGGTGCCCCAACTACCATCTCCACCGGAACACGCCGCTCGAGCATCGCCACTCTTTCGAGGAGTGAGACAAGATCGATTTCCTGTAAGTTCGGCCTTGGAAGCTGTGCGAGCGTGCGATAAGACTGCACGAAACGATGCAACGAGTCCGCCCGGCTCTCCACAACTCCAAGGCCTCGCCGGAAATCGTGTTGCTCATCTGGATCGTTCGTCAGCGTTTCCACCCTGGCCAGCAAACTTCCGGCAATTGACTTAATGGGTGCCAATGAATTGGACAGTTCGTGACCAAGCACGCGAATCAGCCGCTTCCACGCGGTTTGTTCCTCTTCCTGGAGCGTGCGGCTCACATCGGCAAGCAGCAAGAGAGTATGAGGCACGCCTTCCTGCCGAAAGGTGGCCTTGCGCAAGAGCCAGCGCGAAGCACCGGAACCAAACGTCTGAATGCTGTGGTCAGGCGCGGCAAGCAGATCCACAAGACCAAGATCGCGTGCCGTGCGTCCATAGCAACGTGCGTGCGGAATCCCAAGGAACTTGGTTCCCGCCTCATTCACTAGCTGCAAAACATCTTCACGGTCAAAGGCGAAGAGCGGAGAATGCATCACTTCCAGGATGCGCGCCAAAAGCGCGGTTGCTTCCAGGGAACGAACGCGCTGTCCCTGAAGAAGGTCGGCAAGCGAATTGACCTCTGTGGCGAGTTCACCATATGGGTCTCGCGCACCAGCACCGCGTGCACGAAAGGAATAATCGCCCTCACGCAAGGAAGAAACGACATTGGACAGTGTCTGCAGAGGGCGAACCAATCCCTCAATCAATGCCGCGGTAATCAGCAGGAAGTAAAGTAGAAGCGAAATTCCGGCCAGAATGGCAGAAGCCGTCGTAATACCGTGCTGCCAGCCCAGGATGCCGGCAAACAAAAGGCCTGGTAGGGATAGGAAGAGGCAAAAAAGCCATGCACGGCGCACCGCCGACCGTTTCGACCGGCTCTTCGCACGTTCAGAGGCCATACTTTTCGATGCGCCGGTAGAGAGCTGCCCGGCTCAGGCCAAGTGCCTCGGCCGCCTGTGAAATATTACCGTCGCAGCGGCGCAAGACTTTGCGGATAAGCAGGGACTCGACTTCATCGATGCTCATATTTTCGAAAGCCGGTCCTGAAGAGCGCTGTGCGGCAACTGCAAGATTGGAAGGTTCAATTTCCTCTCCACGACAAAGCAGGACAGCACGCTCGATAGTGTGTTCCAACTCGCGCACATTGCCTGGCCAGGGGTAGTTCATCATCTGCTGAAGAGCTGAAGAGGAGAATCCCTGAATCTGCTTTCGATAGCGGGAGCGGTTGCGATTGAGAAAATGTTGCGCGAGAAGAGGAATATCTTCTCGGCGATCACGCAGCGGCGGCAGATGAATTTCGACCGTATTGATTCGAAAAAGAAGATCTTCACGGAAATTTCCCGCCTTCGCTTCGGCCTGCAGGTCTGCATTGGTCGCGGATAATACGCGCACATCCACCTGGCGTGTTTGCGATGACCCCACGCGCTCCAGTTCACCGGTTTCCAGAACTCTCAGTAGTTTCGCCTGCTGCCGTAGCGGTACATTCGCAATTTCGTCGAGAAATAGCGTTCCTCCATTTGCAAGCTCAAAGCGGCCCACGCGGTCCGTACGGGCATCTGTAAAGGCGCCCTTCACATGGCCGAATATCTCGCTCTCAAACGTACCTTCGGGAAGTCCGCCCGCATTCACAGCCACCAATGCCTGACGAGACCGTGGCGACGCGGCATGAAGCAGTTTTGCGACGATCTCCTTTCCAGTACCATGCTCACCGGTAATCAGCACATTGGCATCAGAAGGTCCGACCTGTGCAATCAGCTCAAGCACTGGCTGCATGGCAGGTGACCCGGCAATGAACTCAGGCATTCCCTCCGCGCGAAGCAAGCGATTCTCGAGCTCAAGCTGCCGTGCACGGCGCAGCGCCTGATGCAATTCGGCATGCACACGAACAAGTGAAACGAGTCGATCGTTCTCCCACGGCTTCTGAACAAAGTCGCGAGCGCCCCGCTTAATGGATTCAACGGCAAGATCGATATTGCCCCACGCTGTCATCACAATTACAGGCAGCCGCGGATCAATCTCATTCAGCCGCGCGAGAAGATCAAGTCCTTCCTGTCCGGACGTCGTGTCACGCGTGTAGTTCAGGTCGATGAGGACAACGTCGTAGTCGCTCTGGCCCAGCGCTTCAAGCAGCAACTGCGGCGATCGCACGCAATCGACGTGCATGCCGAGCGGCTCCAGCAAAAGCTCCACAGCTTCAAGAATCGACGGTTGATCGTCTGCGACGAGAACCCGGATCGGCGGCTGCTTATGTGTGTCTTTCATCTGTTCACCATCCGGTCCAGGTTTCGTTGCTTCCTTTCTTCTGCGACGCTGCTTCAACCCTGATCGGTTGCGAATAGCACAACCGCCGTAATAGTTGCCTGGAGAAAAGCTGCGGCTTCGATTCTACGGCAGATGGGTCACAATACCTGACTTAGCATCGTCAATCAAAACACCGGTGCGTTCAAGAGTACTGCCCGTGGCGCGGTCAATGTCCACCTTTGCCTTTTCATACGCGGTCTGTGCGGCATCAAGCGTAGATTCCGCCACAGCGAGTGCACTCTGCGCCGCCAGCGCATCGGAGCTCGACTTCGCTCCGAGCTTCACTTCCTGCTTCATGATGTCGAAGGTACGCTGCGCCAGATCGGCCGCTTTCTTCGCCGCATCCACATGAGCCTGAGCTTGTTGCAGCGCGTACTTTGAGTTGCGCACATCGAAGCGAATGTTTTTTTGCTGCTGTTCGGCACTGATCTGGCTCTGGCGGTATTGCAGCACCGCGCGGAATTGATCCGCTTTGGCCTGTCGATTGCGCAGGTTGATCGAGAGTGTCATGCCGACCTGATACTCGGGTGAAGAATTGTTAAAGGTATTTTCAAACATCCCTGTAAAACCCGTCGGCAAATCACTAGTACAGCCTGCGGTGCAATTCGGATTGATGGGACCGGCAGTTCCCTTACCCGCGTAGACCCCATACATATTCAATATAGGCAGAAGTTCGCTGTTGATATCCTTGAGCGCCTGCTTCTGTTTCGCGGCTTCCATCTGATAGATGGCAACTTCCGGGCGGTTCTTTTCCGCCGCCTCTATCAATTCGTCAATGGATTTGGAATCGTTCGGATCGGTCGCTCCCTGCAAATCAAGAGGTATAACCGGCATATCGTCGATGAACGGATCATCGGACTTGGTCAGCGCGTTCTTGATCAGTAATTCGTTCAGACGGAGTGTAGCGCGCGCCACGGTGAGGTTACCTTCCGCGGTCGCTACCGCTGCCTCGTCGGTCATTACCTGCATTGCTGGAATGGCATTGAGTTTAAGCTGCTTCTGGTCGTCGGACAGCGTTTGGTTGGCAAACCCGAGGGCACGCTCTTTGATCTTGGCATCCTGATAAGCGCCCACAAGATCCCAGTAATAATTTTCCACCTGTGTTACCGTGGCGATGACCTGCGTCTTGAATGCCAGATCCGTGATTTGAGCATTGCGCTTTGCAATCCGGATATAGCGCTCGTTCGTGGAAAGACCAAAACCCGCCAGTAGTGGCTGCGTGATCTGCAGCGTGAAATTGGAATAGAGTTCAGGATTGATGCCGATATATGGTGAATTGTTGGCGTCGCGGAATCCCTGGTACTCCACGCTCACGCCAGTACCCAAAGCAAAGTACTGACTGTAATTAGCAATAGCCTGAATCGTATTTTCTTTGAAGATTGGCGTGCCGTATTGAGACTGGTTGGCCAACTGAGTAACGTTGTGATCGACATAACCTCTAAACGTTAGATACGGATCGAATGGCGGTACAGCAGTTCCTGCGCCGAGAGTCGAAGTAACTATACCTCCATTGCCGGCAGAAAACCCGGAGCTGGACGAACCTCCGCTGGATGAATTGAATCCACTCCCACTGGACTGAACCACCGAAGTATCCACACCATTCGCTGGGCTGCCCGCCTTTGTGCGTTGGATGTCAGTCTGTGCAATAGGAAGGTTATAGCGAAATTTGGCCAGATCGAGGTTATTCTCAATCGCCAAAGCAATCGCGTCCTGCAAAGTGATATAAAGCTTGCCATCGCGAATCAGGTTTTCGAGCCGTGGTGAATTATTCATATCGAGCGGCGGCGCGGTGCTCGGGATGTAGGGCGAAAAAGGATTGCGCGAGTGTGGCAAATCGACATGGAAGGGCCTCGGAGGAATTGCGCTCATGCGCTGTTCCTGTCGCATCCGCTCTGCAAGAGTTGGCTGAGGCGAGGGTGCACTGCCGACGGAAGGCGAAGGCACCGCAGGTGAGGTCTGGGTCGTGGAACCAGCTTCCTGCGTCGGCGACGGAGCAACGGGTAATTCCACCGCAAGCGCCATGTTGACCTGTAGTAACACAATGGCGGCAACCGCCTGAACTGGAGTGCGGAACAAATTCACTTTGCAATAACCTCCGAAGTGCGCGGTGGCAGAGCCTCGTCGCGTGTAAGCCAGCCGTCACGCAGTTCGAGAATGCGGGATCCATAGCGCGCGTTTTCCTCTGAGTGCGTCACCTGCACAATGGTTGTGCCCTGGCTGTTGAGCTGGCAGAAGAGCTCCATGATTTCCCGTGCCTGCGTGGAATGAAGATTGCCAGTCGGCTCATCGGCCAGCAGCAGTGACGGCGCATGTACCACTGCGCGCGCAATGCCTACAAGCTGTTGCTGCCCACCGGAAAGCTGATTGGGATAGAGATCCTTCTTGGCCACAATTTGAAAACGGTCAAGAATCTCCGCCACCATTCCCGCTCGATCCTTCGAGGGAAGGTTCTTATAGGAAAGCGGCAGGTCGATATTCTCGGCAACAGTCAGATCGTCCAGAAGGTGATAACTCTGGAACACCATGCCGATACGCTGGCGCGCAAGGTCAGCGCGCTGCTTGCGATTCAATTTGTGTGCCGGTGTTTCGTCGAACCAGTATTCTCCGGTCCATCCATCGTCCAGCAATGCGAGCACGTTGAGCAGCGACGACTTTCCTGCACCGGATGGTCCCATAATCGTGACAAATTCTCCTTCACGAATCGTCAATCCAACACGGCGCAGCACCCAGGTCTCTGTGTGGCCTGTCTTATAACTGCGTTCTACATTTTTAAATTCAATCATTGTGTTCCTTACTCCGTTCTCAGTGCCGTCATGGGATCCACAGACGCGGCACGGCGCGCCGGCAATGCCGAAGCAATTGCCACCATCGCCGCGGTCACAAGGACAGCCACGAGCAGCGTGATAGGGTCAAAGGCTTTGATGCCGTAAAGCTCGCTGGTAAACAAACGGGAAAGCGCGACGACTGAAGGCAGCGCAATCGCTGTTGCCACAGCCGCAATTAGCAGCATCTCCCGCACAACAAGGTTCACCACACTGATTTTGGGCGCTCCCAAGGCAAGGCGAACACCAATTTCGCGTGTACGCTGCGCGGTTGAGTAGGCAAGAACTCCATACAAGCCTACAGCGGCAAGAATCAATGCCAGCACCGAAAAGCCCATGGCGAGAAAAGCAAGCGCGCGCTCATCGGAAATGCTGCGATTGATTTGCTCGTCCATTGTACGAAGTCCGTCCACTACAAGTGTCGAATCCAGTTGATGCATGACCGCACGAATGGCGGAAGCGAATTGCGTGGGGTCGGACGTGGTTTGGGCATACATTTCCACGCCGGTCGGATGCTTCATTTGCAGATACGGCATGTATACCGCCGGGCCCAGCTCGGTCCGTACATCCGTGTGCTTTGAGTTACCCACAACACCAACAATGGTGATGTCGTACTTGGTGCCGTCTCCTGAGCCTTCCGCAATCGCTCGGCCAATGGCTTTCTGCGGACTGCCATAGTACTGCTTCGCGAATGCAAGATTCACCACTGCTACCTTCGGCTGGCCCGCCGTATCCGCTTCGGTAAACTCGCGTCCAACCAGCAGCGGCTGGCGAAGCGTCGCAAAGTAGCCAGGCGTAATGCGTGGCTGCTCAAAGTTCATCCTCTCCTCTTCAGCCGGCTTATACCCCTGAATCGAGAAGTTCGATGTATTGTTATCGCCGGAGAGTTCTGGATCCGTTGTCGCGGCCGCAGACACAACACCTGGAATTCTCTTCAACGCGGCAATCGAATCCACGATGATGCGTGAGGTTCTGTCTTCTCCATAACCGGAATTCGTGGGATCTAGGCTGAAGGCCTCAAGGTGCGTAGGATCGAAGCCCACTTGCGCACGGCGCAGATTGTCGAGCGTGCGCACGAACAGCCCGGCGCCTCCCAACAGTAAAACACTCAGTGCAATCTGCACTCCCACCGCGAGTTTCCTGAAGCGTTGCGCACTGGCCGATGCAGTGCCTGCATTCTGACGCAAAGCGCCGGCAAGATCGGGACGCAGGAAATGAAATACCGGTGCCACACTGAAAACCAGCGTGGCGATGAGTGAAACACCAAGCGTGAACAGCAGAATGCGCCCATCAATGCTGGACGAATATGGTTCACTGCCAGGATCCGAACTGGTCATGATGCGTACCAGAAATGCTGCGACTACGGGTGCAAGAACCAGCCCCATTGCCGCTCCGGTAACACCCAGCAGTCCCCCTTCCACCATCAATTGCGAGATGATTCGATTGCGCCGAGCGCCCAGCGCATACCGCATCGACATTTCGCGCGCCCGCGCAGCAGCCCTCAAAAGCAGCAGCGTAGCCACATTGATCGCGCAAAGCACCACCAGCAGCCCCGACATGCTCATAAGAATGAGCAGCGGCTTCTTAAGATCGTCACGAGAAGGCGAAAAGCCCTTTGAGTCGTCGAGCACCTTCAGTTGCGAGTCATGGACGAAGCGCTGGTGGAATAGATCGCTGGTTGACTTGTAGAGCGCGAATTCATTCGCTCGCAGCGAATGCCAAAGAGGCGCAAGACTCGACTGTGCCTGTGCGATGGAAACGCCTGGCTTTAAGCGCGCCACCAGGGTCAGGAATACCGATTGATGATTGTTCAAGTCATCCAGCGGCACACGCCACGGAATCGCGGTGGCAACCATGCTCACAGGAAGAAAGATGCCCGGCTTGTAACCACCGATTGCCGAGTCGAAACCGGCTGGGGCAACTCCAACCACGGTGAACGGATGACCGTTCACAAGGACCGACTGGCCGACTATGGCCGAATCGGAGGCGAAGCGCGACTTCCAGTATCCATAACTCAGCACTGCCACCGGGTTGGCGTCCTTCGCCGTGTCGTCCTGCGGAGTAAACAGCCGGCCCAGCGCGGGCCGTACACCCAGCAGATTGAAATAGTTCCCTGAAACAATTTCGGCATCTTCGTTCTCAGCCTGATTGTTCCAGGAAAGCCCTACAGAGCACCTATCCGCCGCGAGAATCCCCGTGAAAGCCTGATTTTTATCACGCAGGTCCTTGTACATCGGATAGGAAAAATAATCGTGACCCGTACCGCCAAACGCGCTCATCGATCCACGAAATGCGCCGCTCCATTGAAAGCGCACCAGCTGCTCAGGATGGCTCACAGGCAACATGCGAAGCAGAGCCTGGTCGAAGAGCGTAAAGACAGCCGCATTGGCTCCAATGCCGAGCGCCAGGGTCGCAATGACCGTGATGGTAAATCCAGGCGAACGGCGCAACTGGCGCAGTGCGTATCGAAGATCTTGCATAAATGAGTGCATCAATTTCCCCTGCCTGGAGCCATACATCGCTCCGATCTGAATCTCTGATGAATTACTCGGTGCGCAGTGCTTTCATGGGATCCGTAGATGCCGCACGGCGCGCCGGAATGAATCCTGCCAACATCGCACAAAGAGCCAAAATCGCAGTTGCGCCCATGAATGCGGCTGGATCGTAAGATCCAACGCCGTATAACTGGCTCGCCATCAACTTCCCGGCGATCAATGCGCATGGAATTCCAATGGCAAGACCAATCACGATTTGCAGGGCTGCGCTCTGCATGATCATCGCAACCACTGAGCTGCGTGTGGCTCCAAGCGCCATGCGAATTCCAATCTCGCTCGTGCGGCGCGCCACAAAATACGACATCACGCCGTACAGACCAATCGAGGCAAGAATGAGCGCGACTACGCCAAATAGTCCGGTCAGACGAGCAATGAGTCGCTCACCGTTGAAATTTCCTTCCACCTGAGAGTTGAGAGTCCGCAAATCCGTCACGGTGAGATTGGGATTAATGGAGGTCAGGGTTCTGCGCATCAAATCGTTGGCATCTGCCTGCGGGCCTTTGAAGCTCACGATTATCGAGTCGATAAACATCGACTGATTCTCACCGGAGATCATCATATCTTCCTTGTATCCGGTGAACTGCTGTGAGAGCGGTCTCAAGTAGACAGGACGAATAGCGTCACGCGGGTTGTTGATCTTGAAATCGCGAAACACGCCCACAATCTGAAAAGAGCCCGAATACTGCGGCATATCAATGCCGAAGCGCTCACCTACAGGATTTTTGTTCGGGTAATACGCCTTAACAAAAGCCTCATTCACAAGCGCAACCTGGGGCGACGTTGCAGTGTCGGATTCCTTGAAATCTCTCCCGTTCACAATTGGCACGCCAATGGACTGAAGAAAGTGCGTACTGACACGATCCCAGGTAGAACCGCACCGGACATTGGGACCGGGAGCGGGATGCCCCTCAGGGATAACGCATTCGCCCCAGTTATCTCCTTCCAATGGGCTGTAAAGAGCCATCGAAACACTTTGGACACCAGGTAGTGAGGAGAAACGGTCTTCAATTTGACGATAGAGCGCCGGCAAACGTTCGATCGTGTAGCCTGCGCCGGCGGGGTCAAGATGCAGAACATAGCGCTGTGTTGTTGCAATGCCAAAATCCTGGTTCTGCAAATGGGCAAGCGACTTTGTCATCAAAATGGCGCCAGTAAGCAATACCAGCGAAAGAGCTGCCTGAAAAATAACCAGGACCTTTTGGGGCAGCGATGAGCCATCGCGCGTGGAGCGGTTAGCCCCGCGCAGAGCTTCTGCCGGTTGTGCTTTAGAGGAGAGCCATGCGGGCCCCACTCCAAAGAGAATGCCCGTCAGCAGTGAAACGCCAAAGGCAAACCCCAGCACGGAGAGTGACGGCGATGGATCGACAGGCATGTTGCGCGCATCGGGGAACGCGAGCGCAAGAATGGTGTGCGCGCCACCATATGCGACAGCCAGTCCGGCAAGCCCGCCAACACACCCAAGCAGCATGCTTTCGGTTAAAATCTGCCGGGTAACACGCTTGCGAGCCGCGCCCATCGCCATTCTCACAGCAATCTCTGCTCTGCGCGATGTACTGCGGGCAAGCATCAGATTGGCGATGTTTGCACAGGCAATCAGAAGGACGACGCTGGAAAGAATCATGAGCATCGTCAATCCCTTACCTGTTTGCTGCTGCAGGTTCTGGATGCCCCCGCCTGCCGGAGAAAGGACGACGTGCTGCTTCGGAAGGACTGCCGAAGCGCCATGCTCCGTATATATTGGCTGTGTTGCGAGCCATTGACGCAGCGACGCTGAAAGCTTCAGTTGCAATGCGGCAAGGTTGGTTCCGGGGCGAATCCGGCCAACCGCATACAACCAGTTCGAAATGTCGTGGTGCAGAATCGAGATATTGCCGCGCAGATACGGTTCAGTATTCAGCGGCATCCAGAAGTCCGCGGGAGTATCGGTTATCCGATCGCCAAAGAAGCCTGGAGGCGCAATGCCGACCACGGTGTAAGGCTTTGTTTGGACAAACACCGTACTCCCCACAATGGCCGGGTCCGCTCCGAACTCGGTTTGCCAGCTCCGGAAACTTAGAACAAGAACTGGAGCGGAAGTTGGCGTATCGTCCGCTCTGGAAAACAAGCGGCCACTGAACGAGTTGATCCCAAGAGTCGAAAAGAAATTGCCGGAAACAAACTCGCCCTGTAGTTCGCGCGGTGTCGATTGACCAAGGCGCACACTCCAATGCCACTGTCCGGCCTGCACAGCAGCCAGGCTCTCGTACTCGGGCGCCGACTCCTTCAGGTGCTGGTACAGCGCGTAGGAAAAGATATCGAAGTCGCCGTCATCCGATGGATATCCTCCATTCACGCAGCAATTCGGCGTGTCCCCAATTCGATAGAGCTGCGATGGATTGGCGACCGGCAGCGAGCGCAAAAGGATTCCGTTGACGAGCGTAAAGATCGCCGTATTGGCTCCAATGCCCAGAGCCAACGTAATAATCGCGGTAATCGTAAATCCCGGCGATTTACGTAGCTGACGCACCGCATAGCGTAAATCCTGGAGTAAAGCGTTCATGTGTTCACTCCTCGACTACTCCGTGCGAAGTGCCCGCATCGGGTCAACCGTTGCAGCGCGGCGCGCTGGTATCAGTGCGGCACACATCGAAACAAGAATCATGGCCGCAATGGAAGAAACAAAGCTCACAGGGTCCAATGGAGACATCTCATACAGCATGGACTTCAAGGGCCGCACTGCAAAATAAGTCAGCGGAATGCCCACGAGCAGTCCCGCAAGCAGTATCCAAAGGCTCTCACTCAGCACCATCAGCAACACTTGTGTGCGATTGGCGCCCAGAGCCATCCGGACTCCGATCTCCGCCGTACGGCGGCTCACACGGAACGAATGCATTCCATACAATCCCGTGGCCACCAGGAATGCAGCCAGTACGCCAAAGAAGCCACCCATGGCGGCAAACATGCGCTGCTGCACATAAGACTTATCGAACTGTTCCTGCTGCGTCATCGGCTCTTCAAGGGGAATATTCGGATACGCCTCCGCAACAGTTTTGCGGAGCACCGGAATCATGGACTCTGCATTGTTCTGTGAGCGCACTTCAATGTGCATCGTCCCGATCGTAGAGCCCTGCATCGCGGGAAAGTACGCCATCGGCATCGGTGTCTCTCGAACAGACGTATAGGCGCTGTCACGAACCACACCGACAATCGTGGCGGTATCTTTGCCTGCCCCCAGGTGGTGGCCGATCGGATTCGTCTTCGGAAGATATCTCTTCACCAGGGTTTCATTCACCACGGCTACACGTTGCGATGTCTGAGTGTCAGATTCCGCAAAGTCGCGTCCTGCAAGAATTGGCACGCCCATGGTATGAAAGAAACCCGCGCCCACGTCATTGGAGCGCAGCATGGCTTCCTTCTGCTCCACACCGTCCAGAACCAGATCGTTATTATTGCTCCATCCCGAACCCGGTCTGTTCTCGACCATGGAAACGGAAGTGACGCCCGGTAGTTGACGGACACGCTGCAGCAGGCTGCGGTAAAAAGCATGCGCATCCAGCTGGCTCTGCGGTGTAATACCGAAGACAACAAGGCCCTGAGTGTTCATGCCCAAATTGCGATCGGCGTAATTGCGCAGCGTGCGCAGTAACAGACCGGCTGCCATCAGCAGCACCAGGCAGATTGCCATCTGCGCCGCCAAAACCACACGTCCGCCCAACACACGGCTGCGGCGCTGCGTAGCATTCTGTGCCGTTGAGCGCAAAACACCGGCCACGGGCGCGCGCATCGCGCTCCACAGCGGAACAAGACCGAATACGAAAGCGGCAACCGCTGAGATACCGAGCGTAAACAGCAGCACCGTGCGATCCGGACTCAGGCCGCTTTCGATACCTGACCAGGAGGCCAGTGCCTGCGTCACTCCTAGCGCGAACGCCCAGCCGAGAAGCGCGCCTGCGGTGACAAGCAACCCACTTTCCCAAAGCAGTTGGCGAAACAGGCTGCCCCTGCCGGCGCCCATCGCAAGCCGTAGTCCAAACTCTTTTTCGCGATTGGCGGCGCGCGTCTGCAACATCATGGCCACGTTGGTACACGCAATCAGAAGTACCATCGCCACAAGCCCCATGAGTATCTGCACCGGCTCGCGGTAGGCTTCATTGAAACCTGCAATTCCACGCGCGGGCGTGAAGGCAAGCACAGGCTGCCATTGTTTCGGATCGATCTTGCCGACACCCTGCTGGGCAACTTCTCCGAAAGTTCCTGCCAACGCCTGTTGCGCCTGCTGGGCAGTGACTCCTGCCTTGAGCCGCGCCATCATGCGCAGCGCCCACCAGCGCGGTGAACTGTAAAGCGTGTTAATGCTGGCGCCGTTGGCAGACGGCATTCCCCATGCATTCAAATCCACCCGATTCTGCAGTGGAATCCAGAAATCCGTGGAGACCGCAGGTTCAACTCCCTTAAAGCCTCGTGCCGAGATGCCCACAACGGTGAACGGACTCCCCTTGATGAAAATCGTCCGGCCCACCACATCGGGATCGCGTGCAAAGCTGCGCGTCCAATAGTCGTAGCTGATTACGGCAATGGAAGCGTGGCTGCGCTCGTCCGCCATTGAGAATCCGCGGCCCTGTTCAAGTCGGACACCCAGGCCCGAAAAAAAATTGCCGCTGACCTCTTCCCCTTCCGCCTCTTCCGGCAGCGCTCCATTCAGCCGCACGGCCACATTGCCGTTCAGACTCAATGGAACATAACCGATCAGCGCATCGAACACATCACTGCGTTGACGTAATGCCTCGAACGCCGGCAAAGAAAAAGAGGTGCTTCCATCGCCGGTATTGCTGGCTCCCGGAGGCATCACCTGGTCGTGGCCAATGCTCACGTAGGTGAGGCCCTCGGGATGGCTCACCGGAAGAAGTTGCAACAGGATCGCGTTCATTACACTGAACACCGCGGTGTTCGCGCCAATGCCCAGTGCGAGCATCAGCACGACCACAAAGGTGAAAGCTGGCGACTGGCGTAGCCGCCGCAGCGCGTACCGCAGATCCTGAAGCAGCATTAGGCCTCCAATTCGGCAGTCAGTTTGCGCAGCTCGTCCTCGGAAACAACCTTGCCGTCGAACAGATGCACTTCGCGCTCTGCGTGCTTGGCAAAGCGCGGATCGTGCGTCACCATGCAGATGGTTGAACCTTCGCGGTGCAGATCGGCCAGCAGGTGCATCACGGCTTCGCCATTCTTCGAGTCCAGGTTTCCGGTAGGTTCGTCCGCCAGCAGGATAGAGGGAGAACCGGCCAGCGCGCGGGCCACGGCAACACGCTGCTGTTGGCCGCCGGAGAGCTGTGCGGGATAGTGCCGCATGCGATGAGCCATGTTCACGCGCTCCAGAGCTTCCTTCACGCGCTTCTTACGTTCGGCTGAGGGCATGCCCGCGCGGTAGGTGAGCGGCAGCTCTACGTTCTCTTCCACGGTCAGGTCGCCAATCAGGTTAAAGCTCTGGAAGATGAACCCAATTTCCTGGTTGCGAATACGTGAACGCTCGCTGAAGTTCAGGTTTTCAACGGGCTTGCTGTTGAGCAGATACTTGCCGCCTGTCGGCGTATCGAGCAGTCCAAGAATGGACAGCAAAGTCGATTTGCCGCAGCCGGATGGACCCGACATGGCAACATATTCGCCGCGCGAGATAGAGAGGTGAATACCGGAGAGAGCGTGTGTCTCCACCTCGTCGGTGTAGAAGACCTTGGTGAGATCTTCAATTTCAATAAGCTTGTCGTTTGCCATGGGATCTCCTTTGCCGTTGTGGCTGGTCAATTTTGGTTCGCGTCTGGATCAGGCTTGCAGTCACCGTGTCTATGCTGCAATTTCCTGATCCAGCCCCTGTAATGCGAAATCTGTTTGGAGCCGTTTACTGCGCCTGAATCGGTGGATCGAGCCGTACGCGATCTACGTTGTCGTAACGCGACATGTCGGACAAAATGACGGTGTCGCCTTCCTTCAGCCCCGAAAGTACTTGGATCTCATTCACTGAAGAGCGTCCAACCTTGACCGAAACGCGGTTTGCATATTTGCCATCCCGGTCGACCTTGAAGAGGCTGATGGTGGAGTTCTCATTGCCCAGAGCAGGACGCCCCATCTTCAAAACGTCCTTCATGCGCTCCAGATCGATGATTCCGTCCACACTCAACTGCGGAACCGCGCCCGGAGGCAACGGCCCATCGAGTGATACGTCAACCGTGCGCGTTCCGTTCACAACCGTTGGATCAATTCGAATCACGTGGCCGGGAATCACACCGTTATGTGTGTCAACCGTGGCCGGCTGACCAATCTGAATATCACGCGCCTGCGTCTCGGGAATCTGCAAAGCCGCCTTCAGCTTGTCGTTCTGAATCACCTCGGCAACCGTTGTGCCTGCCGTGACGTGCTGTCCCACCTGCACTGGTGTGGCCAGCGATGCCAGCGAGCCGGAGATCGAAGACTTCACATGCAACGCATCGGCCTGCCGCTGATACAGCTCGAGCAGAGCCTTTGCCTGGTCCACCTTTGTCTGCGCAGATGCCAGTTGAATCTCAATCGCTCTCTGATTCACATCGAGTTGCTGCTGGCTCAGCTGATGCTGCGTCGTCAGCTGTTCGGCCGTGCTCTTTGACTTGTTGTATTGCAGACCCGAGATCACGCCCAGATCGAACAGAGCCTTATCCGTCTGTGCCTGCAACTGGTCCTGTGTATAGTTGGCCGTCACTTCGGCGGCGGCAGTCTTCTTGTCCATCAGAGTGCTTTGTAATGTCGCCTGCAGGCTCTTGTAGTCTGCTTCCGCGGCCTTGAGCGCGAGCTTGGCGTTCAGCAACAGCTGATCGAGCTGCGGATCGGACAAGTCCATGATTACCGTATTGGGTGTCACCATGGCGCCGGGCAGCACGCGAATCCGCACCACCGTGGCTTCCGTCTGCGCCGGAATCAGCTCGATCGAATCCTCGCGCGGAACAAGCTGCCCAGTGGATCCATGCACCTGCCGAATCAGTGGGCCCCGCTCCACCTTGCCGGGCCAGATGGTTGAGCTATCAATCGTGGGTGCGGCGGGCTTGAGCCGGGAGACCCCATAGGCGGCCACGGCAACGACAACCACGGCAATACCGCTCCATATATAGAGGCGGCGCTTCTGTTTCAACTTTAAGTCTGGGCGAGCGATATCCATCACGCAACATGATTGCATGCGGGGTTCCAAAAGAAGACCATTGCGGATAACTGAAAATAAAAGACTTACATATATAGATCCGCACGTATTGCCCATGCGGTTGACCGGTTTTGCATAAAAGTGTTCGGAATCGAACAGCAAATATGTGACAGATGGCGAAATATGGAACTCACCTCTGACGAGGTATCGAGTCAAATTCGTCCCGCGGTTCGCAGCTCCCTAATCTCCTCGTCGCTGAAGACCCGCGACCGGATCAGAAACCTCAGCCCCTCCGGTCCCTCCAGCGAAAACATCCCGCCCCGTCCCGGCACCACATCCAGTGTCAGCTGCGTATGCTTCCAATACTCAAACTGGCTCTTGCTCATATAGAAGGGCTCGCCATCCACTTCGCCAAGCTGCACATCCGAATCACCCACCAAAAATTCTCCGCGCGGGTAGCACATCGGCGAGCTGCCGTCACAGCAACCGCCCGACTGATGAAACATCAGCGGACCGTGCTTCTCGCGCAGCACCCGGATGAGATGAATCGCCAGATCGGTGGCTAGAACCTGTGGCGGTGCGGACATCGTCTCAATTCCCTCTGCAATTAGGATGCAAGAACACAGGCCGGAGCCATTGCCCCGGCCTGTACCACAAAAACTGCTTCATTTTAGAAGAAGCCAAGCTTCTTCGGGTTGTAGCTCACCAGCAGGTTCTTCGTCTGCTGATAGTGGTCCAGCATCATTGCATGCGTTTCGCGCCCAATGCCCGACTGCTTGTATCCGCCGAACGCCGCATGCGCCGGATACGCATGATAGCAGTTCACCCAAACGCGCCCCGCTTGGATACCGCGGCCCAGATGGTAGCACTTGTTCGCATCACGGCTCCACAACCCGGCGCCCAGACCGTACAGTGTGTCGTTCGCGATCTCCAGCGCCTCGGCTTCGTCCTTGAACGTCGTCACAGAAACCACCGGCCCGAAGATCTCCTCCTGGAAGATTCGCATCCGGTTGTGTCCGCGAAAGACTGTCGGTTTCACATAGTAGCCGCCTTCCAGTTCTCCGCCCAGATGGTTGCGCTCGCCGCCCGTCAGCAGTTCCGCACCCTCCTGCTTGCCGATATCGATATAGCTGAGAATCTTCTCCATCTGCTCGCTGGAAGCCTGCGCCCCGATCATGGTTGCCGGATCGAGCGGATTATCCTGCTTGATTGCCTCCACTCGCTTGAGTGCGCGCTCCATGAACTTCTCATAGATGCTCTCCTGAATCAGCGCGCGCGACGGGCACGTACACACCTCGCCCTGGTTCAGCGCGAACATGGCAAAACCTTCTAATGCCTTGTCGAAGTAGTCGTCGTCTTCCTGCATCACATCCGCGAAGAAGATATTCGGCGACTTGCCGCCCAGTTCAAGCGTTACCGGTATCAGGTTCTGGCTGGCGTACTGCATAATCAGCCGGCCCGTCGTCGTCTCGCCCGTGAAGGCAATCTTCGCGATCCGCGAACTCGACGCCAGCGGCTTGCCTGCTTCCAATCCAAAACCGTTCACAATATTCAGAACGCCCGGCGGCAGCAGATCGCCCACCAACTCTGCCCATACAAGAATGCTCGCAGGTGTCTGCTCGGCCGGCTTGATCACAACGCAGTTGCCCGCGGCAAGTGCCGGAGCCAGCTTCCATGTCGCCATCAGTAGCGGAAAATTCCACGGAATAATCTGCCCCACCACGCCCAGTGGCTCGTGGAAGTGATACGCCACAGTCTCGTGATCGATCTCCGAAATCGTACCTTCTTGCGCGCGAATGCAACCGGCAAAATAGCGGAAGTGGTCGATCGCCAAAGGAAGATCGGCTGCAGTGGTTTCGCGAATCGGCTTGCCATTGTCCCATGTCTCCGCAAGCGCAAGAAGATCGAGATTATCCTCCATGCGTTGCGCAATCTGATTCAGTAGATTCGCGCGGTGCGTGGTGCTGGTGCGGGCCCATTCGGCGCGGGCGGCATGGGCCGCATCCAATGCCCGCTCAATGTCCTGTCCATTCGAGCGAGGGATTTCGCAGAAGGCTTTTCCGGTTACAGGTGTCACATTTTCGAAGTACTGCCCTGAGGCAGGCTCCACCCATTTCCCTCCAATGTAGTTTCCGTAGCGCGTACGGAAGCTGACCCGGTCAGAGAGCTTGCCAGGATGAACGGCGGTTACAGTAGCCATCAGTGTTTCCTCCAAACCTTTGCGCGCGGCTGTGGAAGCAGCTCACGCGGCGGCAGAATCATACACCTATTGGAAGTGACTTGGCTCACGCTCAATGGGAAGCAGAAAATTCATCGAGCATATTGAAGGGCAAATCGCGCAAATTGGTTCAAAATTGCGCGCCATTGCAACTGTGCCATAGTCAATTCCGCCACCTTTATCGCTTTAGCGAGCCATGATGCGCGCCCTGAACGGCGCAATTTATATAGGAAGACGAAGGGCTAGCTCCAAGGTCTGGCCCCACTTTTGGGGCATTGGATGGTTGGTTACATCCGCTGCATCCATGTATTTTATACGTGACACATCTCCGTAATAAAATTAATTAATTCAACGATTTACAGTTATTAACATTAGAAAGCATGGATTACGTAGGTCATCTTTCCGGCCCAGGTATTAGTCCGATTGAGTGCCTAACACAAATGTGGAATAACACGGCTTCCTAACCCCCGCTTCTTCCAAAGTCGCATTGCGAAAGAGAAGCCCCGAACTTACCTTGCATTTAGTCGTTGAAAGAGCTGTGCAAACAGCCTGGTCCGGAAATCGGGCTTTGTTCCACATAACCTCTTCCTTCCACGGTCCGGATCCATTCAGCAGACTATTTCATTGTGTGCGCAAAGGAGCGCAGAAGGAAAGTCCCCCATGAATCGCTTGAAGCAATGCACAAAAAAAGCTCTGGCAGGTTCGATTACACGCCTGATGCATCGAGCAAATCGCACGGAAGGCGGCGCCCTGGTTGAAATGGCGGTCACGCTGCCCCTGATTCTGCTCATCATGACCGGAATCTTCTCTTTCAGCGTGGCTCTGCATCAGAAGCTGCTCCTTTCTGAGGCTGTGAGCAACGCTGGCAGAACATTGGCCATAGAGCGCGGGCAAACAGATCCCTGCGCTGACACATACACTGCGTTAACGGCCGCTGCACCCACCCTTGACCCCAGCCAGCTGTCCGTCTCTATGACACTAAAATCTGGCGGAACATCCTACGCGAACAGCTGCAGTGGATCGGGCTCTGCAATGTCTGCCGGCGACACTGCACAAATCGTTGCCACATATCCGTGCGTATTGGGTGTTTATGGCGTTAGCTTTAGCCGGTGTCAGCTCAGAAGTCAGATCTCCGAGGTGGTGCAATGAGAAACAACCCAAGCATCCACATGAAACCATCGTGTCTTTGGAAAACGCTCCGTAAAGAGGACGGCCAGGCTCTGCCTTGGATGGTTATGATGACCGTTCTGTTCCTTGGAATGGCTGGGATTACAGCCGATCTCGGTCACGCATACATCTGTTATCGAGAGCTTCAGGCCTCCACCGACGCGGCCGCTCTGGCCGGCGCCTATGAGCTTTCTCAAACGGGTGCCACTGCTGCCTCTGTAAAAAGCATGGCTTCGGCAAACAGCTCCGTAACCGGCGGGAGAAACGAGAATCCGAATTTTACAACGGTCACGATCGACCCTCAGGTCCAGTGCCTCGCGGAAGTTACTGCGATGGGTGTGCCCTGTGGTTCCTCCACCACGAACAACAATACGGTAAGCGTCGTTCAAACCGCCACGATTCCAACCTACTTTATCCGGGTGCTCTCCATTTTCGGTGCGAAGTCGGCAAGTACCATGACCCTCCGCACCACGGCAAAGGCGGCAATGGCCGGCGGCGACAACCAGAAATGGAACGGAGCCCTGGTGATCGACACCACTGGCTCAATGAACAATTTCGACTCGGACCCGAGTTGCAATGACACGCAGATGCATTGTGCGCTTGACGGCGTGCAGACGCTCCTCTCGTCTCTGTCTCCATGCACGACAGAGAGTGCGGGGTCTGGCACTCCGGGTGACTGCGATCCGTTCGATCAGATAGCTTTGTTCACATTCCCGAATGTCAGGGCCAACACGGCGTACAATGACACGACCTGTAATGGCAACAGCACTCCTACGGTGATGGACTACACAGAGCCGACAAAAGGCGATCCATATAACGTGGACTATAGTTCGAGTAGTGCAACCTACCAGATCACCGGCTTTCTTTATGATTACAGCTCCAACAACCTGGCCGTGGGTACGACGGGCACTCTGAATAGCTCCTCGACATTGTCGATCGCGGCGGGCGCGGGAAAGTCAACAACAACCGGAAGCGGGAGACATCAACATACTGTAACCTGTCCTGGGATGCAGGCCGTTAGCATGGATACCTACTACGCCGGCGCCATCTATGCTGCGCAGTCCGCGCTCACTGCCCAGCAGGCTGCGAATCCCGGCTCAAAGAACTTCATGATCATCCTGAGCGACGGCGACGCAAACAGCAGTAGCTTTGCCTCCGGGCTCAAAGCAAATGGTGCCAACTATCCATCCACAGTGGACGAGTGCACACAGGGCGTGAATGCGGCCAACTACGCCAAAAGCCTCGGCACAACGGTCTACGTGGTCTCCTACGGAGCTCAGACCCTACAGGCTGTCTATACCCCCCCTAACAAGTATGGTCACGGAGGAGGCTGGTCGAGTGGCGGTTGCAAAACGGATGTCGACTACTCGATTACTCCCTGTCAGGCTCTTCAGCAAATGGCCTCTTCAGGCAGTACATTCTTCTCGGATGTCACCACACAGGCATCTGGAACGAGCTCTACTTGCACATCGCAGAACGATGTTTCTGGAATTGCAAATATCTTCCATGCAATTACCAACTCGCTCACCCACGCTCGACTCATTCCGTCAACGTGGAACACTACAAGTTGACGATGGCAAATTCGTTGAAGTTGAGATAAAAGCGCCAGGCCCCTGCCTGGCGCTTTTATCTTGAAATCGAGATTGCGTCACGTCAAAGCACTTCGTCCAGCTTTCAAAATCTGCGCAACCGAATATTATCCATCCGCTCCTCTCATCCTGCTATTAATCTCCTCTGCGATGACGGTTCTTGCCCGCTTTCTGCGCAATATGCGGTAGAGGTCACCCGTTTTTTTCGTTCAAACCGGCTGCCTCGCACACTCGCTCTCGGAGGTATCGCCGCATGCTCTTTCTCCTCACACTCGCTTGTTTGGGTGGGACCATCTATTACGTGATTCGTGCCAACGTTGCCTATGGGTTCCACTATCGCGGCAAGGGTGAGATGCTCGCCCGCGCGGCCTATGCCCGTGCTCTGCGCGAAACACCAAATGCGCCCGACGCACGCCTCTCGGAACCGGAGTTTGTTGCCCAATTCATCGGCAAAGGCCCCAGGGTAGGACGCAGCATCTTCTTCGCTCTCGGCTGCGGTGTCCTGTTCGTGGTAATCGGCATCATCGCTGTCTTTGCCGGAATCGCGCACGCCTGAGTATCTTCAGGTCTGTGTCACATGCGAACCATGCTGTGCCCATTCATTGCGACTTCATCTTGATGAGTGGGCATCAGCCGGGTCTCTGTGGCCGCAAATGTTAAATTCGGCCTGATTCGGGCAAAATCTCGCTAGTGTGCAACCTCTCGACTACGCTTTGGACCACAAAACTCTCTTCTTTCGCCGCTCTCTCCGCCACACATATCTACCGATTTCACTCGCAATCACTTTGTTCCAAATTTCAGCGCCGGATTTTGCCGAGGCGAAGTAGGAAGAGCTGTCACACATCCGGAACCAGCCATGATTACAATTGCACCGCAATGATTGTCGCCAATCCGGCAGTAACGAATAGTAAAGTCCGGGGTATCCGTGAACTGCGCAGAACTCCATCTTTTCGTTCGATGAACACGCGAACGAAAATGCTCGATAGATTCGCTTCCTGAATGTGGGCCAAATCGTCAGATCAGTTCAATTTGAAATAGGCCCAACCGACTGCTTTTTCCGTTTCGTATTTGTCTTCTCTTCTTGACGTTCCTGTGTGTCCAGGCCGTGCGTGGGGTCCTTATGAAATAGCTTGCGCGAAATGTCTGGCCAGAATTCCTGGAAAACGCCGCCCAGTGCCCCTTCGGCGGTTACGACTGTGCCGTTCACGATCGTCTGCCCCCAGCCGGAATCTTGAGACGGATAGTAAAGATTTGAAAACGCGCCAGCGATGATGTTTCCGGCCACGTTTGAGATGTTCGGCTGCCATTTTCGCGACTTGTCGCCTTTACAGATGAAGGTGGTCGCGGAAGCATAAAGTAGGCGACGTATTGGTCTTCCATGTCCTAGGCGAAAGTATCTCGGGTCTTGCCGCAACAATGCAGGCAAGATGCCATTCCCGATCATTGTTCCATTAAAGGAATCAAGGTAAGCTGCTCCTGCCCTTTTCCCATAGCCCTGTGCTCCCCATCCAAATCCAGAACCATAGTCGTCGTTCGCCTCGTGATAGCCCGCGACCAGAAATGCTGTCGCAAACGCAACGGGGTCCACAGATGAACGGAACGCGAGGCGAATCTTCTGTGCGCCTGTGAGAGAAACAGCATCCGCACGGTACGAAGTGTTGAATGAAGGCACGACCCCCAGAACGCGCTGATGTTCCTGCTCTCGCATCTGGTCTTCTGCTTTTTCATGTTGAGTTTTTTGACCTTCGCTTTGTGAGTCTATATTTTGACCATCTCGCTGAAGTGAAAGTGTAGGAGCTTCGGGCAACTTATATGCGTCGGTTTGCGGTAGAGGCACCGATAAACTCGAATCCGCCTGGCTAATTTGAGCCGATGCTCCATTCTGAAGTCCCGTAGTACAGAAAAATCCTAGAACGACGAAGAGTGTACAAGTGTTCGACATTGATCATGCAGACGGTTGTGCTTGAGGGTAAGACTCGATAGATGAAAAAGACATGTAAAGAATTCATAAAGCTGCGATTGAAAAGGTGATCTTGTTTCTGGCATTCATTCGCAGGATGTTGGCTGTAACTGGGTAACGGGTAAGATGTTCGTGTTGTTGCCTCCTCAGCCGTAACAAAGTGGTGACGCTTAGGCTGGCGATTTTTCGTCCAGAACCCTAGATTAGGCTCTGAAAATGATTTCGCGAATCAACTTGATTCGAGGATATTCCCGGTAAAGTGCCATTCGCTTAAATCCATCAGCAAAGATCGCCCATTTACCTCAAGTGCCATTTTCTGTAGTTCCGTGCCCTGCACTCTGTTCGCCGGGTCTTCATCTCTGAGTGAACCGGCGGATAAAGAGCGGCATCACAAACAGGATGGCAAAAACTGTTGTGATCATGCCGCCAACAACAACGCGAGCCAGCGGCTGTTGCGCCTGCGCGCCTATGCCGTTCGAAACAGCGGCAGGTAACAGGCCGATTCCCGCCGCCATGCAGGCCATTACGACGGGCCGCATCTCATCCAGGCATCCCTTTACCAGACCATGCTCCAAACCCTCCTCGGCCTGTGTGCGACGAATGCCGGAAAGGAATACCACCGCCCCAAGCGTAGCTACGCCGGTGAGGGACGTAAATCCAACAGCAGCCGATATGCTGAAGGCAGTGCCCGTGACAAAGAGGGCGAGAACCCCTCCGATGGCCGCAAAAGGCAGCGTAGCGAGCACAATGAATGCATCGCGCCAAGTGCGGAACTGAATGAAGAGCAGCACTGCAATCATCGCCAAGCTGACGGGAACGATTAGAGCCAGTCGACGCTGCTCTTTTTTGAGGCTGTCGAATTCTCCGGCCCAGGTGTATTCATAGCCGGAGGGAAGCTTGACCTGATTCGCGAGACGGCTCTGCAGGTCCTGGATTGCACTAGCGAGATCACGTCCGCGCACGCTGAACTTGATTGGAATATAACGTCGACCTCCTTCGTGGTAAATCATGAAGGCTCCATTGCGGAGGCTTACGTCGGCAACCATGCCCAGCTGTACCTGCCTGCCATCAGGGCTGGGAAGCAGAATCCGCGAGATCTCTTCCGGGGTGCTGCGGAACTGCGGCTGAAATCGGACGGTGAAATCGAAGAGTCGTTCGCCATCGATGATTTGTGTAACCGGAGCACCGCCCACTGCTGCCTGCACCACGTTGTCAATGTCCTGGGGCTGGATTCCATAGCGCGCTGCTTTTGCACGATCAATGGAAACCAATAGGCTGGGCTGACCTGTCACATCGAAAACGCCCACATCGGTGATCCCGGGAACGCTGTTCATGATTGCGGCAATGTGATTCGCAAGACGGTTCAGCTCCCCAAGGTCAGTGCCAAAGAGTTTGAGCGAGTTTTCGCCTTTAACGCCCGACATAGCTTCTTCCACGTTATCTTGGATGTTCTGGGAAAAATTGAAGTCGACACCGGGATACTCTGTAAAGCTGCGTTGAATGGCGGAAATGAGTTCGTCTTTACTGCCGTGGAACTGCGACCGCCATTGTGACTGCGGCTTGAGGTCGGCGAGGAATTCGATGTTGTTGAAGGTGCTGACGTCCGTACCGTCGTCGGGCCGCCCCATCTGCGACACCACTTGGGTGATTTCAGGAAAGGCGCGCAGCGTAGCGCGAATTTCATCGGCAAGCTTCGACGACGACTGAAACGATATGTCAGCTTGCATGTCGGCGCGAATCCACAGATTGCCTTCTTCGAGCGGAGGCATGAATTCACCGCCCACGTAGTGGAAGAACACCATTGCCCCAGCCAGAGCCATGAAGGCCACAATCCACACAGGGCCGCTTGAGCGCAGCGTGCGTTTTAGCCCTGAACTGTAATATCGCCGGAAAAACCCGCTGAGCCATGTTTCTTTTGGCTCGCTGCGTACGATTCTAGGCGCGGTGTAAGAACCGAGCACTGGAGCGAACACCAGTGCAAAGATGAGCGCGCCGGTCAAAGCAAAGCCGTACGTGACTGACATGGGCGCGAAGATCTTTCCCGGAACTCCCTGCATCGTAAACAAAGGAATGAATGCTACGAGGATGATGAGGGTTGCAAAGAGAACGGGTTTGACGGCGTCCGCTACGCCGGCCAGTATTAGCTCGACCGCATCTTCGTTTGCGTGACTGTTGGAGATTCTCCGGTGGATACTCTCGAGCACGACAATGCATGTGTCCACCAGAATCCCGAAATCAATGGCACCAATAGAGATTAGGTTTGCCGACTGGTTGGTAAGAACCATCAAGCCGAAGGCAAAAAGGACAGCAAAAGGGATGGTCATGGCCGCGATCAGAGTAATGCGCCAGTCACCCAGCATACTAAGGAGCACCAATGTCACCAGCGTAAGTCCCAAAATGACCACGTGACGCACGGTTGTTGTGGTTACCTGAATCAGGTTGGTCCGGTCGTAGATGGTGGTGAGGTGCATGCCCGGAGGCAGGAGGTTGCCTTTGTTGAGTTCGTCGATCTTCTGCCGCAGAGCGGCCAGCGCCGGCAGCGATTTGGCGCCCTTTTGCAGGAGGACGATTCCCTCGACGATGTTGGACTCGCTATTCCGCCCCACTCTGCCAAGCGGCGGCTGGCTTCCCTCGCGAACCTCAGCCACATCGCTCAGCAGCACCGGCACACCATTACGGGAGGAAATCACGATGTTGCGCATATCGTCGAGAGAGTGAAGCAGGCCGATTCCACGTATGTTGATGTTCTGACTGCCGAGGGTCAGGTAGTTTCCACCGGCATTGGCGTTACTGTTTTGGACTGCACTGAGCACCTGGCTCATTGTGACCCCATAGGAAAGCAGCTTGTTGGGATCGACCTCCGCCTGATATTGCCTGGTGCTACCGCCAAAGGTAGCCACGTCGATAATGCCTGGCACCTGCTTAATCTCGCGCACCACGAGCCAGTCCTGAGTTGCCTTCAGCTCATTGGATGAGTATCCCGGTCCGCTCAACTGATAGCGATAAATTTCTCCAACTGGGGACTCCGGCGAGAGTTGTGGCTGCAGGTTGGCTGGCAGGGTGACCTGTTGTAAGCGGTTCAAAGCTTCCTGGCGATCGACGAAGTAATTGCTGTCGAACGAGAAGTACATTTTGATATCGCTTAGACCAAAGATGCTGATGGAGCGGATCTCTTCCAGATCGGGCGTTCCGTTCAATCCTGTTTCAAGAGGTCGTGTGACAAGTTGCTCCATTTCCTCTGCTGACCAGGAAGGATTCTGTGTGATGAACTCGACCATGGGCGGTGAAGGATCGGGATAGGCCTCGATGTCGAGCTGAGTAAATGCATACCCGCCCAGGGCCAGGGCAGCAAGAAAGACAATGACGACGACGTCACGATAACGCAGTAGAACGTGGATAAGCTTCAGCATGGCTACCGCACCCCTGATTCGCGCAGAAGCTCTGCGCCAGTGGTCACAACTTGGTCGCCATCTCTCAGCCCCTTGGTCACTTCATCGGTGCCGCTTTCCGAGCCACCCAGTGTTATTTCCCTGCGGTCGTATTTCCCCGGGGATGATTCCACAAATACGTAGGAGTCGTTTCCATCGCGAATTACTGCGGTGGCTGGAACTACAATCACGTCACGCGTCCCGGTAGTCAGGCTCATATTTGCAAACATGTCGGGCTTGAGCCGGTATTCGGGATTGGCTAAGACGACTCTGACTTTAAGAGTGAGAGTGACAGGGTCGACCGCGTCGGAAATATCCTGTACCGTTCCATGAAGCACCAAATCTGGGTATCCCGTCACAGTCATGGAAGCAGGCTCACCCACGTGTGCGGCAGTTTGGTCGCGTGGATAGAGATCGCCAACCACCCAAACGGAATTGATATCGGCAATGGTTGCGATCGGCGTGGCATTGTCAAGCGATCTCTGCAACTCCCCCGCGCCTGTCCCTACATCCAGCACCACGCCGGATATGGGAGCAATAATAGGCACGACGTCGGACGTACTGTTTTCGTTAAATCCAAGAAGGTGCAGAGCCTGGCGCGCGCGGCTTAGCTCCGCGTGATCGGACTCTACGAGCGCCTTAAGGTCGTCATAGTCCTTCTGCGCCATCACTTCGTGGTCAAGCAGATCCTTGGCACGAGAGAGTTGGAGGTCCGCGCGGGCGGCCTCGATCTTCGCCTTCTCAAAATCGGTGCGCGCCTGAGATACATCGCTGCTCTGCAGGCTGCCAATCTCCTCGCCTTTGCGCACTTGTTGCCCGGGTAGTATCCGCAGCGAAAGGACACGGCCGCTGATGAGCGGATAAATATGCACGATGTTGGTAGGAATGGCCATCACATGCGCCGGAAGCACAAGTCGACTGCCCATCTGCTGGCGGTGTACTGTCACGGTTTCCATCACTTGCTGCTTCGGCGTGGTGGTATCAGGCAACGCATCGTTGCGATGGCATCCGGCGATTACAAGCAGCAGCGCCAGTGGCGATGAAAACAGAATTTTATTCATGGAACGATCTCCATTGCGGCTGCTGAACTGAGTTGATGAATACACAGCCAGACTTGCTGGTTGGCTGTCAGCGCATCCAGGTGGATTTGGCGGTAATCGCGCAAGGCATCAAGATAATCGAGAAGCGTGGCTCCTCCGTGCCGATAACTGAATTCCAGATTGGAGCGCACGCTCTCGGACTCGGCCAGGTAGTGGTTGTTGTAGCGGTCGGCCACTGAAAGTGCAGTTTGATACGCAGCCCACGCCTGATCCACGTCATTGACGACCTGATTGCGCACCGCAGTCTGAGCAAGGCGCGCCGACTGCGCTTCAAACCGAGTCCGCTCTTTTTCTCCCTGATTGCGGTCGAAGATGCGGACAGGAATGGAGATTTGGAATCCCGCGCTGTTATAAACTCCCGAGCGCTCGTACTCGCCGCCCAAGGTAGGATCCGTTGTGGTCTGCGCGTCTGCCAGTTTTACGTTGGCATCCGCAAGGGTTACGGAATTCTGTGCGGCTTGATAATCGGGGCGGTTTATTAGCGCATTCTGTTCTACCTGCTGCAGCGTGACACTTATTACGGGCGGATCCAACTGCCCGGCAATATCGAAGTCTGTCTCTGGTCTTTCAATTCCCATCAGCAACTGCAATGAATCGCTCGCTTGCTCAAGATTGAGCCTGGCGTTGGCGTAGTCGGACTCGAACTCCGCCAGCTGCAGATCGATTCGCTCAAAGTCTGTCTTGCTGATATCGCCGGCTTCCACACGGGCTTTGCTCAGTTCCACTGTTTTGCGATAACTGTCGAGATTGTCCTGCGCCACCTTGAGGGCGGCCTTGGCTGCCAGCATGTTGGTAAACGCGTCTTTTACCTGGAGCACAGCGTGCTGTTGCAGGTCATCGAACTGACTCTGCGTCACACTTGTGGTCGCGTCTGCCACCGCCAGCCTCCAGCGGCGCTTCTGCCCACGCTCAAACAACCTGGAGACGTTACCGACGTAGGTGTATGGGCTACTGGGATTGTTGGCTGAAAGGGTGGTATTGGCACCCGACAGCGTAAACGTCGGATTCACGCGCAGTCCTGCAGTGATTTCGGCAGCCTTGGTTGCCTGCACATGTTGCTCTGCTGAAAGCAACACCGGATTCTTTGCGCGAGCTATCTCCAGAATCTGCGCAAGCGTGAGGGGAGCGTGCGAAGTACTCTGCGCATGCGCCCTGAGAGAAGCGGCCAGCATGATCAGGAGAACCCCGGCCGCAATCAGCCTGAGATTCATAAGAACTCCATTCATCGCACGAATGCGACTTTGTTAATTAAATGAATTGAAAGGGTAATGACAGATAAGCGGCTAGAGGCTTGAAGGCGGCGGTCTGGACGAGAAGGCGCGAAAGTGTCCCCGCTCCGCTGGTTTAGCCGGTTGCTCTACTGCGAGCAAGAAGTTCCATTGGGAATCCGACAGACCACGTCCAATTGCGAAAAGCGCAAGTGCAACAGGCAGCATTCCTGGTAGTGGCGTCGGAACCGAGTGACAATCGCTTTGCACCTCGCTTCGTCTGATCTCAGCCGGAAGCTGGCAGGCATGCAAATCGTCCGTAATTGATATGGCGGGTAGAAGCAATGCTGTTACGATCGCGAGCGGGATCACCTCTGCGGCAATCGCACAGACCAAAGACTTTTGACTGTTGCCGCCTCTGTGCAGTAGCCACAATCCCCAAAGGGAAATCACGACGGCCAGCCATGCGAAATTGGATGAGAGTTCCAAGTCTGTCAACGCAATTATAGAGAAAACCCGCAGGCTGTAGTGTCCGCAGTGTCCTTTATTTCTCAATGGCAATCCATAATCGAGCCGGGCCAACAGCGGAAAGACCATGGACGCTTCCGCCAAAGCAATACTGTGGCATTTTGCCGCAATTGCATCGCTACATTGATTTCCAATTGCCCTTTCTCAGAAAAATCCGCACAGTATCAGGCCTTCGTTTCTTGACCTGATCAGCTACCAAACCAAAGCCGGGAAAGAAGCCTGAGCAACCGGAATCTCACTTCGAATCTGGTTGGAGGGTTGGAGTCACTCCTGCGCCTGAATGCAAATCGTCGCCCGGGTGAAGAATCACTTGGTCTCCTGCGTGGATTTCACCGAAAATCTCAGTGAAGCTGCCAACCGCCGCACCGGTCGTTACGTTGACCTGCTCGGCGACGCCACCACGAATGCGGAAGACATAACTTTGCTCATTGGTTCGCGCGATTGCAGACTGAGGTATGAAGAGGGTTGGTTGAGTGCGTCGAACAGGCCAGGAAACTGAAGGAAACATCCCTGATGCAAGTTCCGAATTGCGGTTGAATACATCGAGTTCCACGGGCATAGTGCGCGTGGAAACATCGATGGATTGGGCGAGGCGGGCGATAGTGCCCGTGAATGTCCGACCTGGGAAGGCTGGCACAGTAAAACTGACTTTTGCGCCCTTGTCGACGCCAGCGACGTAGACTTCTGGGACCGCGACGACAAGGCGAAGGTGGGAGACTTGCTCAATACGAAGCATCGAAGACCCTTCACCGGAGCCACTTGCGGGCCCTACCAGGGCGCCGGGGTGTACGTTTCTTTTCGTGACGACACCGTCAAAAGGCGCAGTGATCCGCAAATAGCTCTCCATCTCGAGTGCTGAACGAAGATTTGCGCGTGCGGCATCTGCGCTATTGCGCAATGAGACTACGCGAGCGTGATCTGCTTCCGCGGTCTTCTCAGCATTCTCCAATTCCTCATCAGAGATAACACCGGGAGTAGCTGCTGCTGCCTTCAGCCGCTTGTAAGTGGCATCGTCGGCGCTAAATTTGGCTTCTCCCGCGATGCGCTGATTTTCTGTACTCAGAAGCTTTGCTTGGGCTTCCGTCTTTTGCGCGACAATCTCAGCGGCGGTCAAGGTGGCGATCAGTTGCCCTTGTTTCACGGCAGAGCCACGATCCACCCCAATCCATTTGACAAAGCCACTGACCTTGGGAAAGATTCGAACCTCTTCGTAAGGGTGAAGCTCGCCGGGCAGATTGATAGTCATGTCCAAGCGGCGCGATGCAACGCGAGCCGTATTGACGGAGAGAGCTTGTACGGTTTTCGAACTCGGCTCTGTTGATGCGCGATTTCCAGAATCACAACCGGTAGTGAATACCAATGCAGCCACAGTCGCCATGAGTACTACGACAAGAAACCGGCACAACGACGAGAAATGATTATAGGGGAATCGTTGTTTAATCATGCAAATCTCCATAGTTTCAAAACAAAACGTGTGGGCTGTCTTCGTCGGTCACGTCGAGCGATGCAGACAGACGGGATGCATTCTGCTGTGAAATCGAAAAGATGGCCGGAAGAATAAAGAGTGTCGCCACGGTCGATGCAGCCAATCCGCCGATTACAGCACGGCCGAGTGGTGCGGTCTGATGCCCCCCTTCACCCAGTGCCAGTGCCATGGGAACCATGCCGGCAATCATGGCGATACTTGTCATAACGATGGGGCGCAGGCGGCTACGCCCTCCGTAAATGGCGGCATCGGAAGATGAAGAATTGTCAGTGCGCCTGTGGTCCTCGGCGAATGTCACCAGCAGAATGGAGTTGGCTACTGAAACGCCGAGCGCCATGATTGCTCCCATGAAGGACTGCAGATTCAGAGTAGTACCTGTCATCAGCAGCATGAGAATTACACCGCACACAACGGCTGGCGTCGTAGAAACCGCGATTAACGCAAGTCGCAATGATTGGAAGTTCGCAGCCAACAGCAGGTAAATCGCTACGACTGCGAAGATGAGCCCCAAGGTGAGGTAGTGGAACGTGTCCTGCATGGGTACGATCTGACCTCGCAAGTGCACTTCGACGCCGCGAGGTGGAGTGCCGGCGCGTTGGATAGCCTCGTTGACTTGTGCGGCAGCATGGCCTAGATCTTCACCTTCCACATTTGCTGTGAGCGAGATCATCCGCTGCATGTCGTAGCGGTCGAACTCGCCGGTCACACTCCCGTAAGAGAGATTGGCCACATCACCGAGATTCGGATGGTTGGCGTCGCCGCCGCTCATCAGTGGAATCGAAGCGAGATCGTCGATAGATCCGAGCTGATTTTGAGGCACTTCAACTTGCACCTGGTATCCGATACCGGTTGCGGGATCCTGCCAGAAGTTACGCGATACGAACCGGCTGGACCAAGTGGCAGTTTCGACGGAGCGGGCGACTTGATCGACGGTGAGGCCGAGCTGTCCGGCGCGTACTCGGTCGATATCTACATTGAGGCTGGGATAGTCGAGCGGCTCCGCGTAATGAAGATCACGTAGGTTCGGAAGCTTGGCTAACTCGGTTCGGGCGCGCTCAGCATAGGCATGATCGGCGGAAAGGTTGAATCCGCTGACGGCAACTTCGATGGGGGTGGGTGAGCCGAAATCCATGATTTGGTCGACAATATCTCCGGATTCAAAGGTGACTGCGGTTTCGGGTAAGTCGCGCGCAAAAATGCCTCGCAGGTGCTCCTGAAAACGCGAGACTCCTATACGTGCTCCAGGGCGAAGTTGCACGCGTAAGACCGCTTCTTGCGGACCACTGCTCCACGAGTAAATCAGATTGACCGGATAACTTGGAGCATATGTGCCCACATACCCGATACTGATCAAAACATTTTTGGGCCCGGCAAGTTGGTTGATGTCGTCAAGCGCTTTGAGTGCTATCTTTTCAGTCGACTCAATGCGCAATCCCGCTGGAGCGCGAAGCCTGACCTGAAACTGATTCTCCGGAATATGAGGGAAGATTTCACGACCAAGGCGAGGACCAAGCAGAATAATAATGGCCGCAGCAACCCCCAGATAGACACTGAGAACTAATTTGCGATTATGAATTAACCTTTCAATCCAGTTGGTATAACGGTCGCGAAAATGATCGAAGCGACTGCGCCCTGCGCTTTCTTCTTCGTCACGGTGCATGTTGCGATTAAGCCAGATATAGAGAACGGGAACAAAGGTGCTTGAGAGCAGGTAAGAGGCAATCATGGCGAAACCTACTGCAAGTGAAAGCGGCACAAAGAGAGCTCGCGTCACACCCACCATGAGAAAAGATGGAACGAAAACAGCGAGGATCGATAACATGGCCAGAAATCGCGGCAAGAGGGTCTGACGTGTACCTTCGAGCACGGCATGCGGAATGTTATCGATGACTTGAAGGTTTCGGTGAATGTTTTCAATCTCTACCATGGCTTCATCTACGAGCATTCCCACAGCTAGAGCCAGGCCACTTAGAGTCATGATGTTGATTGATTGGTCCGCAATCCAGAGACCGACGATTGCAGCAATAAGCGCGAAGGGAATAGTGATGATAACGATGAAGGAACTCCTCCACTCGCGCAGAAAGAGAAAAACCATGAGCCCTGTGAGCAACGCCCCAATGCAACCTTCCCAGATGAGCGCTGCCAATGAACGCGTAACACGTCCCGATTGGTCGAATTCGTAGCTTACGTGCACGTCTGGCGGTAGAGCGTTCGAAAAGCGGTCCATGCTTGACTTGACTTCGTCGACAACCGCCAGAGTGGAAGCATCGGCGCGCTTTGTCACGGGAAGATAAACTGTACGGCGGCCATTGACCAGTGCGTAACCAAGAGTAAGATCGCTGCCGTCTTCCACGGTTCCTATATCGTGTATGAAAACTGTGGGTCCTGCTCCACTGCGCACTGGCAGATTGTCGAGATCGCGTGTGCTGGAGACCACCCCGTTGATGGGAGTGATCCTGTCCAAGTTTCCCGTTCGCACATCGCCTGACGGAGCAATAACATTGCCGGCAAGCAGCGCCTTTACAACCTCAGCGGTCGACATGCGATAACTCTTGAGTTTGTCCAGGTCCACTCGAATGACGATTGTCCGCGTACTGCCGCCAAATGTCGCGGGTGAGGTTACCCCAGGAAGAGTAGCGAAAAGCGGACGCACTCTATTCAGCGCGAGATCCTGAAGTTCATTTAAAGTACGAGTCTGACTTGAGAACACAACATAGCCAACGGGAACGCTGCCTGCATCAAAGCGCAGTACGAATGGAGGCACGGTACCAGTTGGCATGTAGGCGTGGGCACGATCGATATAGGCGACAGTTTGCGAAAGCGCCTGATTCATGTCCGTCCCAGGCAGGAATGAGAGCTTGATCAATGCGAAGTTCTCAACCGATTTCGACTCCACGCCTTGAAGTCCAGCGATGTAAAGAAAGTTGGACTCATAGTAGTAGGTAATATAGCCCTCCATTTGAGCAGGGCTCATACCTCCATAGGGTTGAGCTACGTAGATGACGGGAAGATTGAGATTGGGAAAGATGTCGCGCGGCATTCGGCTTATGGCTAGGATTGAACATAGAGCCACTGCGAGAATTCCGACGATTACCGTGAATGGACGCCTCAGGGCGCCATGAACAAGCCACATGAATCAGTTACCTCCTGAGGACATGCCTTTAACGGTGTTGAGAAATGGTGCAAGGCTTCCGTTGGCAGCTGAAAGTTCGGCCAAGGCGCGCCAGATTCGAATGCGAGCGAGTGAGTCGTCCATTTCGGCCTGGGCCAAAAGACTCTGCGCCTCCGCCACGTCGACGATTGTGCCCAAACCCGCGCGGTAGCGTGCCGTGGCTTGGGTTTCTCCCTGGCGGGATGCTATGAGTTCGATGGGGGTATTCTCTGCGACTCGGCGTGCCCCACCAAGCTGCACTTTGGCCGCTTGTTGTTGAGCTGTGATGGCCTCAATTGTTTGCTTATAGATTGCCTCTTCGCGACGGCGTTTGGCCACCTCGACGCGCTTTCGTTCGTGAATAGAGAAGATTTCGGTGAGGTTCATCTGAACCGTCAGCCCTGCCTCCCAGTTGTATGCGGAAAAGTCGAGGCCGTTGAGGCCCGGCTCGACTGTTCCGTTGGTTCGTTCTCCGCTTCCGCGGGCTGAAAGTAGACCCTCGGTTGTGAAGTGTGGAAAATACGAATGATTTAGCACGCTTATGAGTGACTTCTCTTCATTCACCCGATCCTTCTGTACCACCGCAGCAGGGTGTTCTTGAACTGCAGATTCGGGGAAAGATTCTTGCGGAGGGGCCTGGAGAAATGGCCCGCTGCGGATCGAAACCCGCGTGCCTGCGATTCCGAGCATTTGTCCCAAGGCAATTCCTCCCAATTCGATTTCCTGCTGAGCGAGAATGAAACGCGTGCGTGCAACCGCTAATTCCGCCTCTGCGCGCGAAGCATCTCCACCAGGACGCAGACGTGCATCGACCAGTGTCTGAACTGATTTAGCGAAAATCTCGCGGCGATGAACATCTGCCTCTACAGCATTCACTCTCTGTTCGTCAGCCAGCAGGGCAAGCGCAGACTCTGCAACCGCAGTGGCTACCCCGAGACGGGTAAGCGTCACTTGCGCCGCCGTGCGTTCCTGAGTGCTCTGTGCTGATGCAATTTGCGCTTGGCGAAAGCCGAAATCAAAGGGTTCCCAGGAGAGGAGGACACCTGCACCAGATGTCCAGAATGGACGATTCGCATGTGGAGTCACGCTACCCTGGGTGCCGGTCAGAATATTGGGACTTTGCGGCAGTAGCACGCCTAGAACGCTTTCGCGCGAACCTCGATCACCTTGCCAGACGCTATCAAGCCGAGGAATGTAGCTAGTCCTGGCCACGCTCACCTGCGCGCTGGCCGCATTGTATTGCTCAAGCGCGGCACGCACGGCCGGGTAATTTGCAAGAGCGTAATCTACCGCTTCGGGAACGGTAAATTCCCGGACAGCGGGTGCTCCTTGCTGTTGTGCATGGGCAGTCAATCCCCAGAGAAAAATGGCAAGAATGGCGAAAAAGGAACGCAATTTTCCTTGGATTGTTAACATCTCTCGTGTCCTCCACCGGCACAGGCACTCGGCGCTAACGCCGACTTTCACTCTCTCCATTTGGATCTGAATCTGTGAATGGGCGCGCCCAAGAGAGTCCATGGGTGCGGCTATCCAAGTTGCATACGACGAGTTCCCAGACGGAAGTTCGATCCCTATCACACCCGGTGAATCTTCGAAACGAAGCATGCCTTCAGGGGATCGATCATGCGCGAATAAGGAAGACAGCCCGCGAAAAGCAGCATTCGAAGCAGCTTCGAAGATACTCTCGTGCGGTTCTGCAATTAGATATGTGGTCGAACTTGGGGATCAAAAGAATGGTGGTGAGCGTCCAGCTTTGGCACCGCACAAATAGAATGGAACCTCCCCACACTGATAGTCCAAACTGGTCTGCAGTTTTAGAATTGAGGTTCCACGATCTGGAGCCGAACCCAGCCCCCGCTTCCGCGCTCTGCTGCGCAGAATTGCCAAATCGTCGATTGACTTCCTTTGAAGAACCGCCGTCGCGGCGCGTGCTGACTCTGATGCGCCAGCACCAAAGAAGCGGCCAGAGAGCACTCCCTGGGTCGATGAGGAAGGAGATGACTCGAGTGCATTCTTCTTAATGAACACGGGTTTATTCGGCGCGCCAAAGATGGGCACCGACAACAAGATCCCTAGGAAGATCACACTACGCCGCAAACAGTTCCGCCCACCCGTTAACCATTCTGTAACACGAAAACCAATAAGGAATTTATAAAAATCCGTATGCCTTAAAGGATTGGCCGAATAGACCCCTGACTTCATGCAACGATGATCGAGGTCAGGACAACCAATGGTCAGATCAATGAAGTCTGAGTGTTCGGAAGAAGAACTTGTGCGGGATCGATCGCAATTGGAACAAATCTTGCGTCCCTGACCTCGGTGGAAGAGCCAACATTGGTAGCCGTTATCGATGTCTATTTTCGCGATGAGATGGCAGAGCGCCCGAAGAGCCGGCAGAACTACCGGCTCCTATTGGAGCGGCACATCCGTCCCACCTGGGGAACGAAGGTGTTGTCGGACGTGCAGCCATACGGTGTCGAAATCTGGCTTCGGGAGATGCAGTATTCGCCCGAGACTAAACGACACATCAAGAGCATGGTCTTCCGGCTGTTCGAACTTGCCATGAAGCGTGGCTGGATTGAAGTGCAAAAGAACGCCTATGAGCCTTGCGAGCGTCAAAGGCAGAACGAGAGTGGTCGAAAAGGTCGTGCTCACACCTGACCAGATACAGATTGTTCGAGAGAACCTCGAAGAGCCGTATCTGCTGATGGCTGAGCTTTCCTGCTATCTCGGGCTGCGGATTTGCGAAGTGTAGGGATTGAAGTGGGAGGACTACGCAGCATCTGCAAAAACTCTATCGATCCGTCGTTCGGCGGTGGATGGGGTCGTGGGAGATGTGAAGAGCGAGGCTTCTCGCGATGAGATTCCTCTCTCGGATGAATTCGCCGAATTACTCAAGCGATGGCGGAAGGTCGCGCCGGCTTCAGAGGAAGGATGGATGTTTCCGAGTGTCGTGACCGGCAGGCCGTACCACGCCGGTATACTGCTTCGCCGACATCTACGACCCCTTGCAAAAAAAGTCGGAGTTCCCAGGCTTGGATGGCATACGTTCCGTCACACATTTCGCAGTTGGCTCGACGCCGTAGGTACTGCAGTAGGTGTGCAGCAGAGAATGATGCGGCATGCCGACGTAGCTACGACGATGAATGTGTACGGGAAGACAATCATGGAAAGTAAGCTCGAAGCCCATACAAAACTGCTGGAATATGCTGGTGTGGGGGTTTGTGGGGTTGTAAACTAACCGGACCGTAGATAAGTTGTTGATTCTATTGGTCGGGGCGGAGGGATTCGAACCCCCGACCCTCTGCTCCCAAAGCAGATGCGCTACCAGACTGCGCTACGCCCCGATGACCTTCTCTGATTGTACCGTGGAATTGTGCACTCCGTTTTCAATGAAGAGGATGCAGGAGCCACGCGAAGAACCACAGCACCAAAAGTAGCGGAATGGCAAAGACGAACGCTAGCAATCCCGCCAGCAATCCGAGGAATGCCCAGTCTTTCCAGGTGTGCTGGCGCGGCTCACCAAGATGCCTGCGCAACAGCTCATAATTGCGCTTGTTTGCCTTCCAGGCGATGTCGAACAAATCACCAAAGATCGGCACAGTGCCAATCAGCACACCAATGCCAAGATTTACGGCCATTCTTACCAGAGCAATGTACGGAATGCCACGCGCCCAGGCCGCCAGTGGAATCAGCAGAGAAAGTAGACCGGCAATCACATCGCCCAGCCCCGGAATCAACCCAATAATGCCGTCGATACCGAAGCGAAATTGCGTGCCTGGCACGCGAAAAGCTTCATCGAGCAATATCTCAAGACGTAGCAACGTCTCATCGCGGAAGATCCACACACCACGCTGCCAACGCTCGCGCGCGGCGGGTGAAGGTCCGGCCAAGTCGCTCACCGGCTGAGGTTTGTACCCTGTTCTCGGACTGTCTGTCATGAGCCCCTCTGTGCCTCATTCGATGCTACAATCAGTGAGGTACATGGCGGCTATAGTTCAGCGGCAGAACGCCTGACTGTGGCTCAGGATGTCGTGGGTTCGATCCCCACTAGCCGCCCCAATTGCTACCTTCTTATCCCAATTCAATTCAAATATTTATAGGATGCCGTACAGGTGTGCGCAATGTGCTCACTCTGCACAGAAATACATGGCATACCCCGGCGCTTTCCGGGACTGTAGACTTGGGAACGATGCAAGCTTTTCCCGTGCCTTGGACTCCCCAAAAAGCAATCTGCACTGTGCAACCAGCCACAGTGCAGAGATTCAAACGGGCTTGAATCAAAACCACCTTCCGGATCACACCATCACTTAGGAAGCGTGATACGGACGGCTGTAGTGTGTCGACCACTCGACGAGGTTCTCATTGAGGAAGCGGTAAGACCCGGAATCCGGGTCAATTTCAAGCAACATATAGGCGTTGGGATCGTAGCGCGTCGCCGCCATGATGTAGTGCTGCGGACCATATGTATGCGCAAAATCAATCCATTTATGCACGTGGCCAGAAACTACGAGTGGGATCGTGTTCTGGTACTTGCGCAGCAACGGATGCAGGCCGTAATCGCGAAACTCCGTCGCCTGAATTTCAAGCAGCGGATAATGCACGAACACAAACGTGGGTTTCCCTTGCGCAAGCTGTGCCTCAAACCAGTTCAACTGTTCTTCACCCAGCGAACCAGTACTCGGACGAAAATCAGGTGATTTGTTGTCCTGCGTCGAACCAAGAAAATTGTTCAGGTGAATAAATTTGTAGCCCTTGTACTCAAAAACCCAGTACGGATCGGTGTTGAACTTAGCCTTGAAGAGACGATGGCTCATTTCGCGCGGAATATGCCGCACGTCGTAGTCGTGGTTGCCAAAGCCAATATGCACCGGCATATGAAATCCATCGGTGATGGCCTTGGCGTTGTCCAGACGCGTGGTGTTCTTGAAATAGAAGTCGTAGTCGGTCGATGGGTAGTTATGGAAGTAATCGCCCAGCAAAAACACCTGCTCAATGGCAGGCGAGAGCGAGTTGATGAAATCGCGCGCCGAGGTCAGGCGCGGTGTAGTCTGCAGAATGCTCTCGTTGTCCTCGACACCATTCTCACTTCCCTTCACATAAAAGTGGTCAATGATGTGCGAATCGGCAACAAGCGCGATGTAAAAACGGCGGCCATTGGCCTGTGAGGCAACCTCACGCGCCCAAAGCGAGCGCGTGAGGTTGGCAGTGACTGCGGCTGCGGATAGGGCACAGAAATTGCGCCGTGTCAGCATATTCATCTGAAAACCTCTCCGGTTAGAAGGATAGCTTGGCGGCCACCTGCAACTGACGAGGCGGGAAGGCGGAAGTAATGGAACCGAAGCTGCCGGAACTGCGATTCGAGTTCGGCGCCCCATAGTTCACCTTGTTCAGCACGTTGAATGCTTCGCCTCGTAGATCGAACGACGAGTGATCGTTCCACAGACGGAAGGTCTTGTGCAGACCAAGGTCGAGCTGGTTGAAGGTCATGCTACGCAGCGAGTTGCGACCCGCGTTGCCATAGGGCTGAGAGGGATCGCTGGGCAGTGTTACGTCTGTGGTGCTCAGGTATCCGGTCAACGCGGAGCTTGTCTTAACCCAGCTGCTCTTGGGGTTGATGGGCTTGCCGGCTGAGTTAGGCCGCTGATTGAGCAGCGGACTCAGCTGATAGGCAGCGGAAGGGCTGTAGGTCAGGTTAACAGGCTGACCGCTGGTGTTAGTGTTGATGGCGGTCAACTGCCATCCTCCCACAGCCATGTCCAGCGCGCGGGGCATCTGGTGTGCAAAGCGCCGGCCACTGCCAAAAGGCAAGTCCCACACCACGCTCAGAGTATTGTTTACAGGCTGATTGTAGGCAGACTGGCCGCGCTCCCCATTGGGGTTGGCCAAATTGATGCGCGAGTTGTCGCCGTTGGGCGTATCGAGATGACCTGAGGCATTATCAATCGCATGCGACCAGGTAAATGAGTTCAACAAGTAAAGACCGCCGGAGAAACGATGTTCCAACTCGGCCTGCAGAGCGTGATAGCTCAAAAAGCCTGAGGAAAGTGACTCTTCAATGGTGGTGAACGTTTGGATTGGACGTCGCGCGTCTACACTTAGCGAGCCGGTGGCGGTGTTGGCCGCTGCCTGGTTATAGTCGGCAAGCACCCAGATGTGCACGCCGTGCTCACCAACATACGACGCCGTGAAGACCGTGTTGCGAGCAATTTGGCGCTGCACATCGAGATGCCACGACTGCACATAACCCGTCGAGATGTCCTTGGGGATATAGCGGGTCTGTGAAATGCTCGTGTTGAAGTTGCTGGCATCGACAAAATTCGATGGGTAGCCCTGGGTCACTGTTCTGAAGCAGCCGGTGTAATTGTCGCCAGTGCAGAGTGCCTGCGGTGTACCAGTGCCTGCATAGGCATATGGTGCAACCTGGTTCACCGTGGAGTTGATGACGTAAGGGCCGTTGTAGGCAAGCAGGTTTTCGCCACCTTCACGATTGAACTGGTCAAAGCTGATTCCATAAGCAGAACGGATCACAGTCTTTGGATTGAGCTGGTAGGCAAAGCCGAAACGTGGTGCAAAGTTGAGCTTTGGTGTATTGACCAGAGCCCGCTTATACAAAGAACCGCTGCTGGCCTGAATCATCGTTTGCGTACTTGGGTCAAAGTTGGCGAGATGATTACCATCCACATACTGCGGCGTTACCAATTCGTAACGCGTTCCCATGTTGACCGTCAGTGAAGGCAGCAGCTTCCAGTCGTCCTGGAAATAGAAGAAGTTCATCAACTGGTGGTAGTTGACGATGCGGAAGTTGTTGAGCTGATAGCTGTCGCGTGCGCCTGTCAGGAAATCGGTGAGGTATGCCGCTTCGGCCGCGCCCGCATCTTTGGTTCCGCCGCCATTCTGGCTGAATCCCTGGCTGAAGCTTTCGCTGCCATATACCGGATTGAAGTCATCCACCTCAGTATTGATGGACAGAAACTCCCAGCCAAATTTCATGCTGTGGCGATTCTTGAAGAGCGAGTAGTTGACCTTGGGGTTGATGACAAATGGATTCTGGAACTGTGGGTTAGAGCCTTGTGCACCCCAACTCGTAAAGTTCTTCACGTTTTCACTGCTCAGACGGCGGACAACAGTCTTGTCTGTGGGCAGGCCGGGAATTCCGGCGTCCACGTTGATGCTCTGTTGACCGGAGAGATACGGCAATTTGCCGCCCTCAGTCCAGGTAAAGCCAATACGCGCATCGAGCGTGGAGTTGCTGCTAAAGGCGTGCGTAACTCCTGCGGCAATCTGGCGATTGTACGCATGAATGGTGCCGTTGCCACCGCCACCCGCATCACCCGGAATGGATGTGGCGTCGACAATATCGCCTTTGTGATCGCTGTAGCGGCCAAAAAGGGTGGTCTTGGCGCTCCAAATGTAATCCAGGCGGCCGTCGCCTTTATTGTCGGTGAGCGTGGCACTAGGGAATGAAGCATAGTTGTTAGAAAAGCCAGGAAGGTTTGGCGAAGGCAGTGCGGCAATCACCTTGGTAGCAAGAGGCGTCCAGTCACTCTGCGGAACAACGCCATTGGAATAATCGGCACCAGTGATAGGGTTGCGCAGCGGCACAGATGTGCCGGTCGTTGTCTCGAAGATGCCTTGGCGTTGCAGATCGTTTGGGACCGTCGCCGTTGCATACGTGGCTTGTACCTGACGGTTGCCTTCGTAGTCAGCAAAGTAGAAGAGCTTGTCGCGAATAATGGGGCCGCCGATCGCGCCACCGAATTGATTGCGGATCAGTTTGGGCTTCTGTGCTTTGCCGGTAAGAGCGTTCGTAGGCGCGGCAAAGGGGCCAATGGCGTTCAAGATCGTGTTGCGGTGATATTCCCAAATCTTTCCGTGGAGCTGATTGGTACCACTGTCAATCGAGACGTTGATGACGGCACCGGAAGCGCGGCCAAATTCCGCCGAGTAGTTGTTGGTTTCCACACGGAATTGATTGATCGCATCCGGCGAAGGCGGAATGGCCTGGTTGGAGAATCCCTGATTCGAAGTTCCGTAGGCGTTATTGTCGAGACCATCGAGCAGGAAGTTATTGAACTCCGAGCGCTGGCCGTTGACGTTGTAGGATGCATCGCGGCTCGTCACCGACTGGTTCTCGAGATTATTCCGGCGCACGCCAGGAGCCAATGACATCAGATCGGCGTAGGCACGGCCATTGAGGGGAAGATCATGCACCTGGGTTTCAGAAATGGTTGTACCCGTCGAAGATGTTTCTGTTTCAAGCTGAGTCGCGGCACCAGAAACTGTGACCGTCTCGGACACATTGCCGGGCTTAAGTGCGAGATCGACGCGCTGACGTGTATTGACGTCGACAGCAAACGGATCAGTCACTGTATCGCTGAATCCCTGGGCTGAGGCGCTGACCTTATAGCGGCCCACATGCACGTCCGGAAATTGATAATGACCTTGGCTATCGGTAATGACGGTGCTCGCAACCCCCGTGGCGGTATTTGTGAGCGTGACCTTGCTGCCCGCAATCGGAGCGCCGCTCGAGTCGCGGACAAATCCGAGTACGGCAGATGTTTCAAACTGCGCCCAGCCAACAGAAGTGAAAAGCAAAAGAAAGATGAAAACGAAAAATGAACTGCGTCTCATTTCAATGAACTCCAGGATGCATGCTGCCTGTGTACGCGCACACGAAGCGCGCCAAGCTCAGCATGAAAGAGAAGAGCCACTGAAGGCAGGGGTAAACGCTCGTTGGCGAATTGTTTCCACAAATCGCACACCTCGCTTCACCCCTTCGTCAATATTAGCGATGCGTACTTTTGCGCACAGGACGTTTACAGAAAATTCATGCGGCATCGATAAGGTAAGGTCATGCTGGCTGGCGCGGGAAATGCACTTCAACAGGATCCAAGTCTGGAGTCGGAATACACACTGGCGGCCACGCCGGAGTTTGAGTTGGCCAAACGCATCGTGGCCAGCCGTGGCTTCAGGCGCTCAGAGCTGCTGCAGCGATTCCTGCTTGACGTCTGTGAGTTCGCGCTGACAGGACGTGCCGAAGAAATTAACGAGCAGCAGATTGGCATTCGAGTCTTCGGACGGCCGCAAGGATACGACCCCGGTGAAGACAATATTGTGCGCAGCTACGCCCGCATGTTGCGTCGACGCCTGGACACCTATTTTGAAGAAGAAGGCACTGGCGAAGCGATCCGGATCACAATACCGCGCGGCGGGTACGTTCCGGTATTTGACTACGCGCAGAAGAACACCGGAACAAAATCGACACTGCCTCCCACCCAGACTGACGTCATGGAAATTCCAGGTCCGGTGGTGGTGCCAGACTTGCGCAATGATCGGCCCAGAGTACGGACTCATTGGCACTTCATCGCACTAGGTGTTGTTGTAGGTCTGGCGCTCGGCTTAAGCGCATGGTTGCTTTCTCACCTGCTGCACACACATCTGACTCGCACTCCCGCGCACGCACTCTGGACAAATCTATTCGACAAGAACCAAAACACATTAATTGTTGTTGCAGACAGTGGACTGGGCATCCTGGAAAATCTCACCCACACACAGGCCTCGCTCGAAGATTATCTCGATGGCTCCTACTTTGCGCATCTGAAGCAGCCGCGCGGGCTGGATGTAGACAACTTCGACCAACTGAGCCGGCAACATTACACCAGTGCTGTAGCGCTGGGTATTTGCTCAGAGTTTGAGCGTCTGCCAGAGTTCACGCCCGAGCGGTCTCAGATTCGCTATGCACGCTCAATCACCGCCGAGGAAATGCGCAGATCCAATGTCATTCTCATCGGTTCATCGCGAATTAATCCGTGGGTTACTTTATTCGAGCCGAAACTTAATTTCGAAATCTCCTACTCCTCGAAATCGAATCAAGCCTTCGTGATCAATCGCCATCCACTGAACGGTGAGTCCGCTATTTATGAAAACGGCACAGCCACCAATCAAAAGCATACTTACGGAACGGTTACCTATCTGCCGTCCGCAGAAGATGCAGGCCACGTACTAATTGTGCAAGGCCTAAATATGGTGGCTACGCAGGCCGCAGCCGATGTTCTCTTCAGTTCCACAGCCATGACGCGCATCCTGGGCGAAGCGACCACTTCCAAGGGGCAACTGAACGCATTCGAGCTCCTGGTGGAGACAACCAGCGTTGGCCTCTCTGCCCCAAATGTACGCATCGTCGCCGTGCGTGTTTATCCGTGAGCCAGGCTCTTCTCCGGGATCATTAAGATCCGTGCATCTGGATTGTTGATGCTGTTCACAGAGTGTATGCTTGAGCTTGCGGATGGCTAAGAAAGCCGGTTGGTAATTCTCTGCTATTCGCCTCTACACCGTTTACAGGTACAGTTTCACTCTTGAAAATTCCAGTTCCAGTGACCACAGAACTCAAGGAATCGCATCTCCCCGGAAACGATCTTCGCGCGCTTCCTCGCTGGCTTACAGACTTTCAGCCACGCCGCGGCCTCTCCAACGGTCACTTGCAGACGATTATCGGCAACTTTCTTCCCCGCCCTGCTTTTCCACTTCAGTCGCGCGCGGAATATGTCGTGGTTGACCCTGCGGATGGAAGCCGCGTGCTGTGCCACTGCGATTGGCAGCCGGACGATATACGCGCTGAACGCACTGCGGTCGTGCTTGTTCACGGGCTCGAGGGATCATCCGACTCGCGCTATATGCAGGGCCTTGCAGCACGTGCCCTTCGCGCGGGCTTCAATGTCATCCGCATGAACATGCGCAACTGCGGGGGCACGGAAGAACTCACGCCCACGCTTTACAACTCCGCGCTCTCCGGCGACGTAGGCGCAGTGGTGCATCACTTCGAACGGCAGCAAGGCTTCAAGCACTTTGCTCTGGTCGGCTATTCCATGGGTGGCAATTTAGTGCTCAAACTTGCCGGTGAATGGGGCACCAAAACACCATTATCGGCTGTTGCCGCAGTCTGCCCTGCGATTGATCTCGCAGCAGGGTCAGATGCATTACACGAACCGGCCAACCGAGTATATGAGTGGCGTTTTTTGCGCGGACTCATGGCTCGCTTCCGCCGTAAAGCCGCGCTATTCCCGCATATCTATTCGACGCGAGATATCGGCCCCGTGCGCTCGCTGCGCGAATTCGACGACAAGATTGTCGCGCGCTATTGCGGATATCACAGCGCAAGCGATTACTACTATCGCGCCGCAAGCGCCCGCGTTGTGCATCACATTGCTGTTCCCACGTTCATTCTGCGCGCGTTCGACGATCCGTTCATCCGGTTGACGCACGAAACGCGTAAGAAGATTGTTGCCAATTCGAATATCGCATTCGTTGAGACAAAGCACGGAGGTCACTGTGCCTATCTGTCTCGTGACGCTGGCGACGAAATCCACTGGGCAGAGTCAGCCGTTATACGTTATTTCTCGGAAATGGTTCCCGCACTTCATGCAAGCTGATTGGGAGTTGGAAGTCGGCGTCGATGCACCCGTCATTGATACCGCATGGACTGGGCACGTCGATCTGCGCACAGAGCCCAACCGTGCTCATCAGCTTCTTGAAGCTATTGCATTCCCAGCTCTCGCAGAAATCCTCATTCTGCTCAACTCGGCAGCCTCTCCTGTCAGGACATCAAAGTGCGATATATGGCCAATTGAAAATCTGGAGGCAATTCATATCGACCGATTTGACCTGGAAGCAGGCGAGGAAGAGACCTCGTCCTTACTCGGATGCTATATCGACATCTTACCGCGCAACGAAGATCGCTGGAACCAACCAGCGCACGTGGAGCAGATTGCAAAATCTCTGTGCGCACGGCTGAAGAAGGTGCCGCTCAGATGCTGCCGCGTAGATATTGTTGGCCGTGAAACGCTGCTTCCCCTCAACTCGCGCGGATTTGGCATTACGGCCTACTGGACCGCCTCCGGTTGCAACGTGGATGCAGCACGCCGTTCACTCACTGCCGCGCTGCATACCTTCGCGGATGCGGTCATTTCTTCAGGCAACCACATTAAAGCCAAACCCGGCTAGAATAAAAAGATGGCATCCACTTTCGCGTGATCTGCATGCCGCGGGCGAGTAGCTCAACTGGATAGAGCACCGGCCTTCTAAGCCGGGGGTTGCAGGTTCGAGCCCTGCCTCGCCTACCATTTTTAAAATCAATAATTTGCGGAATCTCTCGGTTGACGGAAATAGTAAAGGCCGGGGGTCTAATAGGCAAAGACTATTTCACCGTCAGCTTGTGGATTACGCGCTCGTACACATGGCGTGGAATGCGGATTGAGCGGTAACGACGCTTGTGCATCTGCTCCGGCCGGTTCACGACAATAACGCCCGGCTCGTCTTCGAACATGCGGCGAATAGTCTGCGGAGACAATGCGGTCATCGCGGCGACTTCGGCGACTGTGTAGGCTTCTCTTTTTATCATTCTTGTCTATCCCTGAAGTTCTTGACGTTGAGGCGGGACGAGCATCGGCTTCGCTTAGAGCCTGGAAGGGGCGGGCAGTATTGTTGTCGCTTGTCGCGCGCGATGAAGAATCTGGCGCACTGGGGATCGTGGCAGCGCACAATTGTTCGCGCCTCCATCTTGTCTCCAATTTGCCAATAGACCGCTTCGATCACGGTTCCTGAGAATAGAGAATCGATACGAGCGCCAAATGGGTCCGCTAAAAAGACCCTTTGCACGCCAGCGACGTTCTCAGTAATAGTGTGGCTGAGTTGCGCGCGAATAATGGCCGACGCTCTAGCACGGCGCTTGAGTGCTTTACGCCACGATTGAACTGGAAGCGTACATAACTCAGAACCGCGCGCATACGTCGTTTCCTCAGAAAGAGACTCGACTTCATATTTGATTGCGGTCTCGTCCCCCTCATTGAGCAGCCCAGCGAATTGCAGACAAAGTGCCACTGTTCTGGATTGCGCCATAAACCAATCAAGAGGGTCACCATCAGGCAAACTTCGGGCCGCCGAGTAAACCAAATCCCGGTATTTGCGGTATGCCGTATGAGCAGAACGCCACTCCGCCGACTTTGGTAGAGCGCTCGAAAATGTCGGAAGTAGTCGGGGACGGACAAGCGATGAAAACCCGAGAAGCCCATATCGTGACGCGAACTCTAATGGGGTGATTTCCCCGGTCGAGACGCGGGCGAGTGCATGAGGGATTTCAGTCTCGGTGAATGGCAAGTATGTCCGCGTTACGCCCTTGTCCGCCTCACGCAGAACGCCACCGCTAATGTCATATTTCTTCGCTACATCCGCAAAAGATGGGAAGCCATCCTTCGAGTATGTAAGCAGATCGATTTCGACACGCTTACCCATTACTCGTATTATCCATCGTTGTGGGGTGATATGCAATGCCAACCCAAGTAACACAGCGCCATGACCCGCTTCACTCAATAGCAAGCGCCGCCCAATTTCTCGGGGGCGTTAGTCCATCGACTGTCCGTGTGTGGATTTGGCGTGGTCTGCTTACCCGAATCAAAGTGGGCAGACGAACAATGGTTCGGGAGTCGGAATTGCTTGCACTAATTAAGACCGAGCAGGGGGCAAAACACGACTTATGAATCTCACGACACAAGAATCTGAATTACTTCGTCGGGCGAAAGTCTCTGTTCGCATACTCGGCCGTGCCGAAGATGGCGAATACTTTCTCGGCCCGGTTGAGCTTGGCCGCGCCACGGCGGCCCTATTGGCTGCGTGCGGCTTCAGCACGTTCGGTGTGATTTGTTGGATTGACGGCGAAGTTCGAGCCGCGCTTCGCACGCCGTTGCCCTCGGAAGTCCACGAACAAATTGGTGCGCAATTCATCGCGTTGCTGAATGAGACCGGCGACGAAGTCGAACAACTAGTCGCCGCCAATGAATGCGCTGCCCTGGAAAAGCTCTATACGATGCCGGACACGCGGAGCCTACCGAACTAATCGACTTTAAGGGTTCATGCGTGCGTAACCCTCCGCTAGTCGGGACATAAACACGCGAATTCCACGTTTGAAGGGAACCATTATGAACCTGCATGAACTACGGGCCGAACGTGCCGAAGTATTCGCACAGGCCGAAAAACTCGCTAACGCCGCAAAGGCAAGCGGCAAGGATCTTACGGGAGCAGAGCGCCAACAATTTAACGGTCTCACAGCCGAAATCCGAGAACTCGACGCTGCCATCGCAAGATGCGAGCAAGTCGGCGCTTCGCGATTCGCGAATGGAATCGCCCCTGTGGTTCCGAACGCTCCCATTGCAACCAATAACGGACTTCAATCGCAACTCCGCGAAGTCTACAACCGCGCAACGCCCCAACAGCGTGAACAAATCAACGGCATCGCGTCCTACTTGATGGGGCGCGGTTTCGAAGCGTCGGCGGATTTGACCCCGTCGGGCGACGGTGGCGTAGTAATCCCATCGTTCGTCGTTCCGTCATTGGAACGCAATTACGCGCAGTTCGCGCCGGTCGTCGGCGTCGCTCGCATTTGGGCGACGGACACCGGAGCGGACACCGTGTTCCCTGTTCTCAGTGACTCTGAGAGCGCGGAGCAAGTCGCGAGTGCGGCCGCGACGGGCGCGGATGCAACCGTCAGTGGAAACACACCACCAACCGCTCTCACTGGGCCGACACTGAAGGCGTACAAGATCAGTTCAAAGCCCGTTTTCGTCCCGCGTGAAACATTCACCGATTCGCCCATCGACATTGTGTCCGAAATTATCGGCGCATTGTTGGCGCGAATCATCCGTTTCGAAAACTTGAAGTACACGAAGGGCAACGGCACGACCGAAGCCGAAGGGTTCTTGACCAATTGCGCCACGTACGCAACCGGCGCGGTAGCTCTTGACCTGGACATTGCTTTGGACCTTGCTTACGACGTCCCGGCGCTGTACCGGCCGAACGGCGTGTACATGGCGTCGGACACCACAATCAAGTACCTGCGCTCACTGAAAACCGGGCTTTCCGGCGACAAGCGCGCGCTGTGGAAAGAAGTGTACGAAGAAGGCAACGCGACGCTCGGAACGCCCGCGCGGCTTCATGGCTACCCGATTATCGTGAACAACGATATGGATAGCGTGGCGTCGGACGGCACGTTTGCGGGAGTTTCACCACTCGCGTTCGGCGACTTCAGTCGCTTCTTGGTCCGCAAAGCAGAGAACAACCAACCTTTCGCATATCGCTATCCCGTGCCCGCGAAAGATGGTTCGGCAGCTATTCTCTTCCGTCGCTCGGATAGCAAGCTGTTAGTGCCTTCGGCAATCTCGAAGGTAGTCGTTTCGTAGTTGCGCAAGCGCCGGGAGGGAGACCCGGCTTAACTTTGCTGTCCGTCGAGGGTCCGGGGCGACGGGCAACTTCAAAACGACGGGCGCGCCTGGCGGGGTTCCTCCTTTCCCTTGAGCCCGCGTCCGCGATTCTCCGGCCCTGAAGCGTTGGGAGAACCTTCAGGGTCGGGGACATTTTCGAGGGCACTATGCAGCGAATCACGATTGAATTGCCCGAAAGTTTGTATGCGGAACTTGAGACTGTAGCGAAGGCTTGCGAAGGCGGCAACAATTTCGGCCCGGCGCAATGGGCGTCGGAATTGGTTGCAAGCGAGCTTGCCGCGCGCCGGTTGCCGAACGTAGAGCCCGGACGCAATGGCGGTCGCGCACCATCGCCTGTGAAAACTCACCGGCTTGTCTTGCCTGATTTCAAATTGGAGAGAATCGCGTGAACGATCCGCTTTTCGCATTCGTCAAACAACAGCGCGGCCGGTTAAGCCCGATTCTTCGCCGCGTCCGCCGACTAGGCGCTCAAAGCGCGGAACTGGAGGCACTATGAGACTGCAAACGGACGGATTCGTGCCGCTTGGCGAATTGCCGAACGATGAACGCTTTCACTGCCTTATTTGCCGGGATGTTCCCGAACGGATTTGGGCGAACTTACACCCCCTAGAGCGGAAAGACCTTCCGAAGCCCGTAGCCGCGCAAGCCCCCAACGATCTAGCTGTGACTTACCGGCTTTGTCCGCGTTGCCAAGCATCGGAACCTGACGCCTGGAAAATTCGACTGCTCATACTTGAGCGCATGACGGCGGGCCAATGACCTTTGCGGAGAGAGCACAGCCACTTGCGGAGCGCGGGTTTCGCGTTTTTCCGCTGATACCGAAGGATAAGCGCCCCGTGCGAATGTCCGGGGAGTACGACCATTTCGACGCCGCTACGACGGACTTGAGCCAAATCCGCGCGTGGAACGATCAAGAGCCAAATGCGAACGTGGGTTTATCGCCGGATGAGATTTTCTGCTTCATGGAGACGGACGACGAAGCCGCGTTGAAAGCCGCGTGTGCGGACTTGCCGCCTGAAGTTTGGGACACAACGCGCGTAAGCGCTCGCGAAAATCGCTGCTACTACATCTTCCGTCAAACGATGCGGACGAAACGCGCCGGGAACATGACGGCAACGCGAGAGGGGCAAGACAATCTCTTCGAGTTTAAGCAACACCGGCTTTACTGCGTTGGACCGGGCAGTATTCACCCGAAAACCGGGAAACTTTACTCGGCGGATTGGCGGCCCGTTCAGTCTATGCCGGATGTGTTGTTGAACCGACTCTGCGAACTGTACGGCTCACCGAAGCCGAACGCGCAGGCGATGAGCGACGACGCAAAGCGCGAAACGGAATTGTTAGACCGCTTTCTCGCCTTGTACGACGTAGCGACCCTGGGGGAATGGTTCAGCAAAGGCAAGCAATGGTACAGACCGATTGAATGCCCTTGGGCAAGCGAGCATGAAAACCCGAACGAAGGCACGTCAACTTGCATCGTCTACACCGAAGGCGGCGGTTATGGCTTCGATTGCAAGCACCGCTGCGCGTCAAAAGGGTGGAAAGAGTTTCGCGCGGAGTTAGAGCGTCGTTCCGAGCGAAGATTCTCGTTTGTCGGATCAGAAACGGAATCGGTTCCGTTCAAAGAGCCGACGCACGAAAATCCCAGCGATCCGTGGGCGAAGTACCACACGCTTGACGAGCTTCTTAACGTGCCGCCGGGGCGCTTTATCGTAGACGGCATTCTCTACGACAACAGCATTACGGCACTCGCCGGGTACGCAGGCGACCGAAAGTCCATCGTCTCTCTGAATCTTGCGGCCGCGTGTGTCACGGGGAAACCGTTCATGGGACAGTTTGCCGTTGCTCACAAACCAAAGCGGGTTATCTATCTATGCCCGGAGATGGGGTTGCGCGAACTGGCGAAACTTTCCAAGACTCTTGGAATGCTGCCCTACGTTGGGAAGACTCTTTTCTTTCGCTCTTTGGACAAAGGCGGCAAAATCAAGCTGCGCGATTTGACGCCTTCCGAGTTGGACGGCTCACTAGTAATCCTCGACACAGCCGTGCGATTTATCGAGGGCAAAGAAAACGACCCGCAAGACATGGCAGCGTTCTCCGACGAGTTGTTCCGGCTGCGCAACCTGGGCGCGACTGTTTGGGTTTTGTTCCACTCATCGAAGGCAAGTGTCGCGCAGGAGTTGAGCCTGCAAAATGCCGTGCGCGGGTCAAGTGAAATAGCAGCGATGCTTTCGATGTGTTGGGCGACACGACTCAATGACCCTGCGAAGCGCTTTGAATCGACTAGCCGCATGTACCCTCTTAAGGTCCGAGAGTTTGAGGCGTTGCCGTTTGACTTTGGCTGTGACCGAGCGACAGCGGCTTGCAGCATCATTGGCACACCCGCGCCCGTGGCCGTTTTGAGGACTCGGAAGTCCGACGAGAAGCGGCTCATAATCGAAGAGCTACTCAAGCGTGATCCCGACGTCGGAGTTAACAAGATCCAAGCCGTGTTGAAAGAGAGAACAGGGAGCGGTGGCAACGCGAAATGGGTATCGGATGAGAAGCGGTTGATACTCGCGAAGCTCAGAGGGGCCGGGGCAGTTTTGGTTTCGGCGTAGGCATTTCATGGAATGGCCCATACCATTCGCGGGCATTCCGTGGGGCTATTTGCCCATTCCATTCGTCCCATTCCCCTTAAGAAAAAGAATAGGAATACATACCCCCCACATTTCATGTGTGGGGGTAGAGTATTGGATGCGGAATTGGAATGGGTGGTATGGCCACCCGGAAAGCGAGCAGAATTGAGAAAGCAAAAACGTCGCGCGAAGCGTTGTGTATGCGGTCAACCGATGCCACACCCGCCCGTTCCGCCGGGCACGCCGTGGACCTGGGCTGGCGATCCGTCGCGTGTCCCTGCCGAAGTCGTTGCGGCCGGACACACGGCACATGAGCCAAGCGAGTGCTGTTCGTGCCCAATCTGTGAGAGTATGCGCTAGGCCGCACGACGCGGCTCGCGACCGTTGCATAAGTTATTTTATTTCAATAGCATACCGGGGGCTATCAAAATCTTCAACCATGCCCCTGGGAGAGCACGCAAAGGGTCTTTTTTCGACATAAACAAAAATAGATTCGAATTTAGTCGTTGCAACAACTACTTTTGACGGTAAGAATTGACTGCGACTTGTGGGTGCAACTTTTCACGAACACTTTTCATTGCATCTAAAGTATTGATATTACTATGGTTATATTGATTTATCGAGTGAATTTTCGTATGTTTTCGACACGGCTCGGGAGGCCGTCGGAATGTACATGAAAGTCCAGCAAGCAACCGTCACCGTTTCGAGATTCTCGGATCTTCAAGCCGCCGCGCGTATGACTGGGGCTGAACACTTCGTCGGTAAGTTAATCTGCGAAGTCCGACTGACGGATTCACAGCGTCGCCGACTGCCTGGATGGGTGCGGGATCGGCTCGCGTAATCACTGTTAGGGGTATTCTCGTCGCTCATTTGTACTGCCAGAAGGATTGCCCACCCCAACCCGCGACGGTCTTCAGTTCGAAGTCTTTGCTCTGTTTGAAATCGGTCCCGGCTAATCGGTATTTGACGAGGATGTGCAACGACGCGCCGGGGTCGATTTGATGGCCGTTCGCAACAGCGTTGTGATTGCATGGGAGGGTCAAACGGTGCTTGTAGGTTAATAGCTTCGCGACGTCCTTGTACTCACTGTCCTGCGTGTGGAGCTTCATGCTCGACTTGTTTGCCGGATCGTTTGTCCATGGCCGCATCGTGAAATCTGCACCGCACGTCACGGAAATGTCGGCAATTGGCCAAAAGCCTTCGTTCGTGACAGAGAATGATGTGTTGTAAGGAAACACCTTATCAAACGAGTAATCTTCGTTGATCGACAGCGTTGGGTAGAGTGGGAGCAGCGCTAACACAAGCCCAAGAACGGAGAGCGCTGCAAGGGATCGAGTCGCGACCGCTTTCCAACGCGGCTCTTTCTCTTTGGGCGCTTGCTGTTGAATCACAATTGGACGTTGATGCCTCTTCTTCCGTTTGCGTTTCCCCATAGTCGCGTTACTCCCCTAGCTAGTTCGAGTATGCGGTTCCAAGTCTTTAGGGCCCTTGTGGGAAACGCGGAACGAATTTCCTGAGCACCTGATAACACGCCAATTGAGCCTTGAAGCGCACTTCCTGTCTTCATTTGTGAAAGGGTTTGATAAAAGCGGATTGTACGGTAATTGGCGCGCCCGGATAGGAATACACTTATCTTCATGCCAAACAAATATGAGTTACAAACAGTGACTGTCGGGGCGCTCGTTGCTGAAGGGCTTGAAGCTGAAGCAAATAAGATGCCTCCAAGCTACAAGGAACAGGCAGACATTCTCCGCGCTCAAGCTCAGTGGTATCGAGAAAATGAGAGGAAACTCGTTCGTATTTGGCGAGAAGTTCCACCGAGTTAGGAATGCCGTCCGGAGAACAGCATAATGACGATGAGAATTACGCCCGGACAGATGATAGCGGGACTTCCTGCAATAGTAGTGCGCGACTTGCTGTTGCAGTGCGACGGCGGCTTTAGGGCTGATTGGCTGAATGACAAAGGGTACAGTGCGAAGAAAGCCAAGGCCATCATCAGTGAACTACTTGCCCTCAACTACATTGAGCCTAGTACGGAAAGACACCGAGAGCCGAGTCGATACCCTTGGTACTCAATTACGGACCTGGGACATTCATTCTCGAATGCACTGGCGGCGCGGCCGATTACGAGGGCACACGCGGAAAAATCTCTCGCAGAATTTATGGAGCGTGTCGCGCAGGCAAATCAAAACCCTGATTTTCTCTATCGAGTTGCCGAAGTAGTGCTTTACGGGAGCTATCTTCGCGGCTCTGAAACACTAGGCGACATTGACCTCGCGTGTCGTCTTGAATCAAAGATCAAAGCTGAAGACGGTGCTTCATTTACCAAAACTTGCAAAGCGCACTTTATAAAATCGGGTAGGGCTTGGACCCGCGACATGTGTGATATTTTTTGGCCTCACGATGAAGTAATGCTGTACCTCAAGAATCGAAAACGCTCGATAAGCCTTCACAGCATCGATGACTTTTTGAGCATGAAAAAAGACGACAACTTTTCCTATGAAGTGCTCTTGGGTGACGCTAAAAAGATAGAAAGCGACTTGAAAAAATATGCGAGCGAGTAAGCTGCTACCCGCTCGCAGTTGCCTATTTTGAAAGCAAGCTCACCCGCTCATGCACCGCTTGCAAATCCGCCGTCACCAAATTTGCGTACCGCCGCGTCATTTCCAGCGACGAATGTCCCAACACCTTTTGCAAATGAAACACTGAGCCGCCGCGCCTGAGATAGTTCACGGCGAACGTATGCCGGAAGGCGTGGAGCGTGCGCCCTGGCGGATCGAAGCCGAGTTCGTAACACAACATCTTCACGTCGCGGAGAACATTACGTCGATGGAGTGGCGTGCCGGAATCGCTCGGGAAGACAAAAGAGTGTTCTCCGCTCCCCCGCACGGCGCGGAAGAGCGATTTCCGAAGCTCGATTGAAATGGGAATGATTCGTTGCCGTCTGCCCTTCCCGTCCAGCGTTACGAGCATGTCATCGAAGTTAATGTCGGAGACGCGGACGCCGAGAGCTTCACTGATTCGGCACCCAGTGTCGAGCAAAAACAAGATGACTAAGTGAAGGCGTCGCTCATATCGACTTGATGGCCTCCACGAAATGAGCCGCTTCACTTGCGGCTCTGTGAATGTGGGCATGACGAGCTTCGGCTCGCGAAGTCTGGCAATGCGTGGATGCACACAACCTGGGCCGCATCGACGATCCGAACCGCTACTCCAATGCAAGTATGCATTGACGCATCGAATCACCGTATTCACGCCTGTCTCTTTGAGCCCGGTTTCGCGCATTCGGACGACCATTGCGCGCAAATCTTGTTGAGTGGGCTCGGCCGACGGCAGCCATTTGAGACACCGGCGATACCATTCGACGGTTGCGGGCGTGACGCTGACGAGAATCTGTTTTTCGCGAATGAATTGCTCAAAACGTGGGTGCATGGATTCCTCCGGACCTGGGGTTTTACCGGAAGAAATCCGTAAAATATTGATAATAAATATGATAGATCTGACCGGCCTTCTAAGCCGGGGGTTGCAGGTTCGAGCCCTGCCTCGCCTACCATTTCCTTCCAAAAATAGTGCGGGGGCTGTTCCCTTGCCCACAATCGTGGAAACTGCTCTTCAGTATTTCGCCAAGGTCTGATCAAAATGAGGCCTTGGCTTTTGGTGAATGAAGGCAGCCACGTCATATGCCTCCTGCGGCGTAAGCATTCCCATCCGGTTCTGCGGCATATTCTGCTGCACAAACGACGCTAGCTTTTGCACGTTGTTCATACCAGCTCCGTCGTTAAAAGAGTACGGGCCCCATAGTGGTGGATAGATCGGCGGATTTCCCTGCCCGTCGCTGCCATGACATCCCGCACACTGCTCGGTGTAAATCTTCGCTCCATTCTTTGCGTCAACCTTGCGCTCTGTGAGCAGTTGCAATCCGCTCCCATGAAACGGCACGTTATCCGGCTCAGGCGTGGAGAGCCAGCTAATGTAGTCCACAAGCGCCTTCATCTCGGGTGAATCATGGGGAAGCGGTTTTCCGTTCTCGCTACGCACAAAGCACTCTTCGATACGGTCATACAGCGATATCATGCGCTTCGCCCGCTTGCTGTACATGGGAAAGTGGCTCGGAATACCTACCATTGGCGCAGCTGTTGGCTGGATTCCTCCTTCCGCGTGGCAATTTCCGCAACTAATTCTCGCGCTTGTGTAGCGCGGCGCATACAACGCTGTGTCGTTGAAGATTTGCCTGCCCCATCGAATGCTCTCACCCAACTGCCCCGCGGCAATGCTGCCTTCTGCAGGCGGCTGCCATGGAGCTTCCTGTCTCGAAGAAGTCGATTCTACGAATACACGAAGCCTTTTTGTGTGTAGCCCGAAGACAAGAATCCCCAGGTAAAGTGTCGCAATCGATACAGCAATCAAATAGAGGTGAGCGCGCCTCACTATTGGTGCACCACTATCTCTAGCATCGTCGATATCCTTTCTCTCTAGACGTGCATATATGTGTAGCGGCCTTCTGACTGCAACAGCGCAATGGCTGCCACCATGGACGCAACCACCAGTGTGCCGGGAATTGTATGAGCCAGCATGTCCTGCACCACGTCTTCCGGAGACGCTAAGAGCTTCAAGCGGTGTATGCAATGCCGCGCCTGTGCCTCAGTAGCCGTGTGGCAACTCAGAAACTGCACTCCACGCGCCTGCAGGTTCTGTATCGTTGCTGCCTGGAACGTGGATTGACTATTGTTCGGATCGTTTGCGGCCTTTTCATCGACGGGCACGCTCGCCGCCGGAAAAAAGATATTCTTCTCCGCACTTGTCCCTGTTGCAGGATCGTTCACCTTCAACCATTCGCCAATTTTGTATTTTTTCCACACGTAATCGTCGTAATTAAGCATGTTCGCGGGCCCGTGCATTGCCGCCACAATCTTGATTTGACTCTCTGGAATACCGAATCCAAAATGAAGTCCGTTGAGTGAGTTCTTAATGCTGCCAAGGAACTCACCATCGTTGATTTCCATTATGTTGTACATCTGCTTCACACGTGCGGGCGCCGCAACAATTTTGCGAAACTCAGCCAGTTTCCATTCTGTAGTTGTCCAGACAAGTTGAGCATTCGCTTCCCTCGTGCCACCAAAAATCCCTGGTGCCACCATGCCTGCTACTGCACCTGCTACAAAATTTCTGCGTGTGGGTTTTACCATGTGTGTCTGCTCCTGAAAAAAGCTGGATTCGCAATAACCGCTCTTCTTGTCTGTGTAGAGATCGTTCACATCAGCTGTGTGAGCCTGTAAAGCCAGTCAAGTCCAGAGGGGGTGAAATCAAGATATCGTGTCCGGGCTCCATGCGGCTCTGTTTACTTCCATTCTGGAGAGTGCCCCATTCCGCCGGGTACAGCCCAAGCAGTAATTAATATGGCCGATAAAAGAACCGATTGGATTCCTGCCTTTTATGGCCAATCTGGTTCCGCGAACAAATTGCCGACACGTGCCTGAGCTTCCGGGAAGGTTGGGTAGCGCCGATAATGGGCGGCAAAAAAGCTCCTCAGCGGCAAGCCTATTTGCCCCCCAAATCTGCCCGACTCTGCTAAACTACAAAAGTCGTTGCGTTGAGTGAATTTGCCGGACGCGCTGGTCCGCTTTTGCTCCACACGACACATAGATAGACGAGAGTGAAAACGGAGCGATCCACGTAACTTTCGGTTCTATGTGGTACAAATCCAAGATGTTGAAGCATCTTTGGGGACGTAGCTCAGTTGGTCAGAGCGCTGCCCTGTCACGGCAGAGGTCGCGGGTTCGAGCCCCGTCGTCCCCGCCATACAAAACAAAGAACTTAAGTTTGTATGGCTCCTTTAGTGACAATCCACAATCCGATCCACAAATTACTGCACTAGACGACTTCCAAGTCCTACTGCGTCTAGGAAAGCGCCCTGCGCTGCTTGCTTTTCGTCGCGATCATCCTGCGTGTAGAGATTCATGGTCGTGCGGATATCGCTATGCCGCAAGATTCCCTGAACCGTTTTCGGATCCACCTTCCCCTTATTCACGAGCCAGGTGCTAAGGCTGTGCCGCAGGTTGTGAAGACCGAAGCGTTGGCCCTTTGCAAGTACGATTCCGGCGCTGATTGCCGCCGGACGCAGATGGTCCTGCACGAAAGTCGACGCCCTGACTGGAACCTTGCCGTCCTTGATTAGCGACGGAAAGACGAAGTCGTCGATTTTCGAATAAGGGCTCTGCGCGCGCCATTCCTTCAAGTATTGGGCCAGTACCGGATGCATCGGCACGTAGCCGTTCGAGGCCGCCGTCTTCGTTGCACCGTCCTGCCCCTTGGCCCATCTCTTCGATACACGGATTTGCTCGTCGGTCCACAGGATGTCTGACCAGCGCAGCGAGACGATTTCTGACGCGCGAAGCGCTGTAGCAGCGCAGGTCAAGACAAGCGTGTAATGCAGCGAGTTTGTCAGTTTATTCAGGATGGCCAGGGTTTGCTGGGGTGTGATGACGACTGCCTTGTAAAGGGACTGCGAACGCGTTTCGACATGCTCCACTGGATTCTTCTCGATGCGCTCATGCAGGATTCCGACCTTGTAGATGCGGTGCATAATTCCACGAATCTTTGAAACGGTCGTCCATGCCAGTCCGTTTGCGGTGTGAAGCGACTTCAGCCAACGCTGAATTTCCAGAGGCCCGATGTCGCTCGCGAGCTCATTACCCCAGCGGGCGATAAGGTAGTCCCGAACGTAATGCTCCACAATCGGGATGGTGTTGACTGACTTTGGACGCACGGCATCTTCGCCAAAATCAGCCTTTAGGTAGTATTCCGCGAGAGTGTTGAAGCGAATGCGCGTTGCAGATTCTTCACTGTTGATTCGGATAAGCAAGCCGAGCCTGTCCACCTCGCGCCAGGCAGCCTTCTCACTTGGAAAGTCCCTGAGAAGACCGACCGGCAAGGTGTTTTCCTTGCGACTGCCATCCGCCGTGTTGAGCCTGTACCGCAGCATCCAGACATCTCCGCTCTTGCGGGACACAATTCTGAGAGATCCTCTCTGATATGCCATAACGTCTCATTTCAGTGAGGAACGCCTAATACTTGGATGATACGCTCGCTCGCTTTCCGGCGGTCGTCGTTCGTGCCCAGTTGCAGGCTTGCCAATGCAAGCGGCGAGTTCGGAAAGACGGAATACCCATGTTTTCCGTACCTCGCCTGTTCCGATGGCATAGGCACCGGAGATTCCGCGCCGCGCGAGTTCAATGAGAAACCGTCTACTGATTCCGACGAACTTGGCGGCTTCCTGAGCTGATACGAAGGGTTCGGGGACCATCACAATTCCTCCGGTCAGCGATTCATCGCTGATAGGAACACGTTCGCAAGCCCGTGTGCCTTCCGATGATTTTGTGTCACAGCATTTGCGGAGTCCAAGACTTTGAAGCAATAGAACTATTGCTTTTTTCTATTGCAGGCACACCGCGACCAATTCAGAGCGGGTACCTGAAGGTGCCCGATTGACAGTCTTGATTCATCCAAGGGACTCTAATTTCGTCGTCAATTTCCACAGGGGCCTGCGCGATGTGCTTCTGCCAAAACTATCAGCCCAGGAGATCAAACCTGTGTCGGACCTACTTGAATTCAGGCTGCTCAAATTCATCGTGGCGATCGCGGAAACGGCCAACTTTACGCGGGCTTCCGAGCGGTTATTCTTGGCGCAGCCAACACTCAGTCAACAGGTCATTGCGCTCGAAGAAGGGATCGGAGTTCAGATTTTTGTTCGACGACGGGAAGGCGTAAGTCTGACGCCGGCTGGGCAAATGCTCTACGCTTATGCGCAGGAGGCGCTGGAACTTCGAGATGAGGTTGTAAGCGCAGCTCGCGCGATGGATCGAGGCGAAATACCCGTCCTGCGCGTAGGCCTTTCAAGCTTTATCAACCCGGATTCCGTGCAATCATTGCGTCAAGCGTATACGCGTCTCTTCCCTGATAGTCCGATTCAAATGACGGGCGGTCATCCAGTGCAGCTGCTCGACAGGATGGAAGAAAGGTCCCTCGATGCGGCGATCCTGCCACTGCCCGTGTCCGGAGCGAATTGGGTTGTATCGCATGTCGCATCCGATCCTCTCGTAGTCTGCATGAGGGCGGACGATCCCTTGGCGTCAAGCCGGGAGGTGCAACCATCGGAACTGGCCGGTCGGCTGAAAGTGTTTCGCGACCCGGAGACTCATCCTGCTGCACACCATCGCCTAATGGAAATGTTATTGGAAATCGGGATTCGGCCAGAAGCGTCGTGCCTGGCAGCGACGCCGGCAGACATTCAGATGATGGTGCAAAGCAGGTGTGGTCTTGCGCTCATCGATGAGAGAATCGCACTCGCATCAGACCTCACATCCAGGCCAATTGCGGGAGCACGGTGGACCTCCGACACTGCATTCGTACATCACAGGAGCGCAAATCACATCGCGCTCTCGATTCTCCTTCGCCACCTTCCCAAAGCTAAACAGACACAGACTCGTAGGATGCCAGGTCGGCAGCGGGCACTGAAACCGATTCAGCTAGAGCTGATGGCATAAAGTGCTCCTCGCCGCCTCCGCATATTGCCAGAACACGAGACCACTTCAATAACGTTTAGCGCACCTTCCACAGATACTCGATCAAGTTGAATTAGCTCGCCCCGGCGCGCGAAATCGGCCAGGCAATTCTCTACCTAGAGCGAATCATTAAGCGCCCGCCGGAGCGAAATCCTTTTGACAGCTGATGATGATCTGTCGTCATCCACAATTGCCCAAAGCAATAGAACCATAGATAAGAAGTCTTGGACGGAATTTCTGCTTGGCATTAACTTCCGAGCATGACGGCAAAGAACAATGCCGTTCGGAGGAGCCAATGCCCCAAATATCCCACTCCGTTGTCCCGCTTGCAAAGAAACGGGAACGATTCGTCTCTAAGCCCAACCCTTACCAACTCGCACGATTGCTTGCACCCTACCTATTTGCGATGGCATTCGCTACCGCAGCTCACGCGCAGGGAACGATGGACTTCTCGGGCGCACAAACACTGATGTCAACCTTCAAAACCTTCGCCATGTACGCCGGGGCTGTCATCTGTCTTGGCGGTCTGATCTTCGCCGGTATTCGGATGATGAGCGGACGTTTTCAGGATGCAATTCCTGGACTCTTCGGCGCGCTTTTCGGCGCTGGGGTTCTCGGCTGGGGAGCTGGCTGGATCGGCTCGCTCACCGGGCAGTCGATGTAGGAGGTACATCGACATGGCTCGACGTGGAGAACCGTTACCGATCAATCAAGCGCTGAATCGTCCCCGAGCCAAGCTCGGCTTGGACCTCACAGCATGGATGGCGATCGTATTCGTCTGCGTAACGGTTTTCCTCGTCGGGTTCCGTCTTCTGGCGATGATGGCATTTCCCACGCTGGCCTGTGGCGCGTGGCTCATCATCCGCAAGCACCCGAAGATGTTCCAACTGTGGGGCCTGAGCCTCGGACAGCAGAGTTACTATGACCCGCGCAAATACTGAGCAAGCCAAATTCGTTCCGTGGTTCGCCAAGGCAGGCGCGGCGTGCAGCATCGTTCCGATTGCACGCTTTGTCAGTGAACACATCTTCGCACTTAAGGGCGGTGGCTATGGCTGCCTCTTCTCCCTCTCAGGCATCGACGAAGAAGGCGTAACCGACCAGGAGCTTGAATCGCACCTTCGCATGATCGAAGGCGCGTTGCGCGGGATGCCGGAAGGGGCATGTCTCTATCAGTACACGCGCACGATGTCCGGCTTTCAACTACCACGCCAGCAGAACTATGCCAACCCTGTCACGCAAGTATTCGTAGAAGACCGTTTGCACTTCCTTACCGAATCGGCAGGGTTTCGCCGCGTTGACCTGCACTGGTGCCTGACGCTAGAGCCGTCGAAGGTGAAAGCCTTCGAGAAGAAGCCACAGGAGAATGCCGCCGCGACCACGCGGATGCTAGCGGAGCTGGAGAAGACAGCAACACTCCTGGCAGGCAATCTTTCCAGCACCATCGGCCTTCGGATGCTCGACAAGCAGCGCATCTTCCAGTTCTTCAGCTACCTCTTCAACCTCGAAGACTGGGTGGAACAAGGTCAGCTCCAGAGCGACACCGGAGTTGACCGCCAGATCGTGCAATCGCCCGTTTCATGGGAGAGCGACCATCTGCGCATCGGCAAGCGATACGCGCAGATGTATTCCCTGAAGACCACGCCAGAGGCGTCGCGGCCCTGTTTGTTTTCCGGCCTACTGGCGCTCGATTGCGACAGCATCCTGTGTTCGACATGGCGGCCCAAGTCTACCGCTACGGCACGCCATGAGATTGACCAGCAGGAGAAGTTCATATCGTTTTTCAAGGTGGGCGTGCTCTCCCGCGTGATGGCCGGTAAAGACACCGCGTCGCTTGAAACCGGAGCTGGCGCGAAGGCAGCGAATGTAGCCGTTGACGACCTGAGCGAAGTCATACGCTCTCTCGATAAGAAGTCCCAGGGCGAATACTCCCTGCGGCTGCTCGTTGCCACGCGCACCGCGTCGGAGCTGCACTCACTTGCCCCGGCTGTGCATCGCGTCTTCGTCGAAGCGCGCGCACAGATTATGGAAGAGACGCTTGGCAATTTGTCAGCCTTCTACGCGATGTTTCCCGGCAACGCGAAGTTCAATGTCTTCCCAATGTGGCTAGGGGAAGACCACCATGCGCGGCTGGCTTCCATCTTCGCGCCGCAGCTCGGACATCCGCAGTCCGAAGACCTCGACAACGAGTATTTGAACGTCTTCGAGACGCGCACGCGGACACCGTTCTTTCAGGATGTGTATGTAGATGGCGTGCGCGTCATGCTCATCCTCGGGCCAACCGGCTCTGGTAAGTCTGTGCATGGCAACATGGCGATTGCCCACGAACAGAAGTACAACGGGTTTACTTACATCTTTGACATCGGCGGCAGCTATGAGAGTGTCGTCGAGTTGTATGGTGGCCGCGTAGACCGAATCGGCAAAGACGGCCCGCGCGTGAATCCGTTCACCCTGGAGCCGACCGAAAGCAACATCCAGTTCCTCTACAGCTTTATCAAGCTGCTGCTCACCAACGGCGGCGCGGAGCTGGAGCCGGAAGACGACGACGTGATCCACAAGGCTGTGCAGGATATGTACCTGCTCGATCCGTCGAATCGCCGCCTGTCCAATCTCTACCTTCCCAAGAAGCTCGACCGCTACCTGTCGAAATGGGTAGGTCGCGGCGTCTATAGCGCCATCTTCGACAACGTGGAGGACAGCCTCTCGCTGTCGTGCGTGCAGTGCTTCGACTTTCAGGGCGTCAACAACACGCAGTACAGCGACCTCATCGAACCGCTGATGGTTTGGCTCCTCCGTCGCATCAACGACGTGCTTTCCAACCCCGCCAATCTTGGCGTGCCCAAGCACATCCTCATCGAAGAAATCTTCTCTTCGATGAAGAACCGGCAGCTATTGGAAGCAGCTCTTGCGTCGATCAAGACCGTCCGCAAGAACCTTGGCGGGGTTACGATGATCGGCCAGTCCGCCGAGGACTTAGGCGCAAACGCCGACAGCATCGTGAACTCCTGCACGTCGTTTCTGTTTCTGCGCGATGCTACGTTCAACCGCAAACGGTATGCAGAACTCTTCAAGATGAACGACCAACAGCTCGTCCTCTTCGAGAGCTTGCAGGACCGTGAGGCTCTGTACATGCGGCGCGACGGCCTCACCAAGGTTGTTCGGTTGAATCTCGACAACCGCAGTTATGCGGCGTTCTCCACCAAGCCGAAAGACCGCGTTCGCAGATCGAAGTTGATTGCAAAGTACGGACTCACCGAGGGCATTGCTCGCTTTGCCCAGGGCGAGACGGAGTAGCCATTCAGAAAGGACACCCCATGAAGCCACCCATCCCAGTCGCCGTTGCTCTCCACCTCGCGCTTGCCTCCGCGTCGCTGCACGCGGGAGAACCAGCCCATGCGCTTCAACCGAACGCGCCTCGTACCGTCGTGGTCTCGGAGGCCCAGACCCCGCCAGTAATTCGAGCCGGCCTGTTGCAGTCCACCTTGATCGTGCTGCCAGCGGAGGAGAAAGTCGCCAACGTCTTTGCCGGTGACACCGTGGATTGGGTCTTCGACGGCGGCCATGTGGCCTCGCGCTTTATCAGCGTGAAGCCGCGGACGGCAGGCAGCACGACAGATATTCACATCGTCTCCGACCACGGCAACGAATACACGTTGCAGTTGCGCGAGGTGTCAGCTGATGACGATGCCCACTACGACTCGAAGATATTGATTGAGCCAGGCGACAAAGCCGCGAAAGACAAGCTGGTCGAGCTGCCTGTCTTCGTCCCTGCCGCTGACTTGGACAAGGTGAAGCAGGAGGCGGCAGCAGCGCAGGCGGCACAGGCCGCCACACTGAAAGCCGAGCAAAGCAAGGAAGAGTCCTATCGCAGCCAGTATCCCGGCACGCTGCATTTTGATTACGCCTGGGACAAATCGAAGGGTAAGGAGCTTGGCCTTCAGGAGATCTGGCGCGACGACAAGTTCACGTACCTGCGTGGGAAGTTTCAGGAGACGCCAGCGCTTTACGAGGTGAAGGACAAAAAGCCCTCGCTCATCAACTTCGATTTCAACGATGGCTTGTACACCGTGCCGAAGCAGTTGGACAACGGTTATCTGGAGATCGGTAAACAGAAGGTCGATTTTCACCGTACCGAGGAAGCGAGGTAGCCATGCCAGAACCCAACGAGAACACCCCTGCCACTGTGCCGGAACAGCCGGAGTCGAAGCCCCCGTTGCAGAAGAGTATGCCAGTGGTCATTGCGCTCGTGGTCATCATGGCGCTTATCGGCATCGCGAACATTTCGAGCCTGCTACATGGCAACAAGCGAAACGCGCCTGCCAGTGCATTGCCGATGCGTCCCACAGCTCCGAACGCGCAGCAGGTTTCGAGCTTCGAGTCGCAGCAACAGCTACAGGCACAGCACGATGCCCAGGAGCGTCAGCACCAGCAGGAAATTGCGGCAGCCTTCGCACAACTTCAGCAGGGGCAGGATACGCCGGGACCGGAATCAGCGGGAGCGCCGCAGATGACCTCCGCGCAGCGCGCGGCCATCTACGGCGACAGCCCCAATGCTCCGCACAATACTTCCGGCCTGTCCGAGGCCCAGGCCGAGGCGAAGCAGAAACAACTGGCTATCGAGAAGCAAAAACAGGACGCGCTCAACAGCGACACGCTGGCGATCGACTTCGAGCGGTCTGCGGGCACGACTTCAGAGTTGGCACCGGAGATGGCTTCTGCGAAGCCTTCCGCTGCTCCCGCCAAGGCTGACAGCAAGAATCCGATGGGACCGTATGATTTCGATTCCTTCGATGGCCGCTTGTATCGCGTTTTTGAAGGCACGGTGCTGGAGGGCGTTGTCACCAACCACATCGACGGCGGTTTCAGTGGCCCGATCATGGTTTCGCTGACGACGGACCTCTACTCCCACGATCACCAGCAGCTCCTATTGCCTCAAGGCACTCGGCTGCTCGGCGATGTGCAGTCTGTCGGTAATGCCCAGCAGCGAAAGATGTTCGTCACCTTCCACCGCGCCATCTGCCCGGACGGGTTCTCCATCGAATTTGCCAAATACATCGGCCTCGATCAGATCGGCACGACCGGCCTGGCCACGAAGGTAGACCACGGATACCTGATGGCGTTCGCTGCGGCCGCCGCCATCGGGGGACTCGGCGGGCTTGCGCAGATCGGTAACAGCGGCACGGTGCTCGATCCCTCGACTCAGATTCGGAACGGAATCTCTGAGCAGTCTGCTGCCGAGGGTGAGGAGGTCTTAAATCACTTCCTCAATCGGCTACCGATTATCACCCTCAAGGAGGGTTCCCGCGCCCGCGTTTACATCGGGACTGACCTGTTGATTCCTTCCTACGCAGAACACCGCGTCGATCCAACACTGTAGCGACCGGAGGCTGGCAATGAACGCGAACTACGAACATCTTCTGCGCAAAGCCCGTGATGCCAAGCGCGGCGGCCACAATGCCTGGGCCGTCCAGTCCACAGGTGAGAAAGTCGCCGTTGCGCTCGCGCTGAATCGCGCGGACTGGTTGGAGGAAGCCGACTACACGATCCCTGAAGCGATGGAGCGCAGCGGCTCGGAATGGGTGCTCATCATTCCATTGGTTGCGCGGCAACTCGCAGATGAGGGCTGAGATGAGCATGCGCGCCAGAGTTTCCAACCGTCTCGCCGCTGCCTTGGAAGTGATTGCCATTTCCATCGTGATAGCGGCTTCGATTGCTACACCCGTCGGAAGGGATGCACTTGCATGGGTCTACCTCCAATCCACGCAGGCTGTTGGGCATTGCATCCACTTCCGGTTCTTTTCACTGGACAGGCTGGACCCGACCTGCCCGCAGTGCAAGTAACCAGTAACCGCAGGAGGCTTTATGAAGCTCAACCCAAAGAATCGCAAGTGGCTCATCGGAGGAGCGGCGTTGTTGCTCACCGCCACGCCGAGCTTCGCGCTGTTCGGCATCGGGGACATCGTATTCGACCCCACCAGCTACGCGAGTCTCGTTCAACAGCTCACCACGTTGCAGATGCAATACAACATGGTGAAGAACAATATCACGCACTTCAGCGCGAAGCAGCAGTGGCAAACCACTCTTCATGCCTTGGAGAACGTGAACGTCGCCAATATGTTCGGCGAGACGGCGGGCATGAGTATCGCCCTCTCGTCCAATTCACCCTCGGCATCGAGCACGGCATGGAAGTCTTCATCGGTGACGATAAACGGCGGCGCCTCGTCGTATCTCGCCGGCGGCTCGCTCGGCAGCGCCCGCACCTCGCAGCTTGCCATGATCGAGACATCCGATGCTGTCTCTCCCGACTGCCTCACGGCTGTCGGCCAGTACCGCAATGGTCGCTCGACAAACGACACCGCCAACAACTCACTGGTGTCCTCGCAGTTTGACGAAAGTGATGGCACCAACACGGAGGTCGAACAGCTAAACCTGCTCAACGCTGCTGAGGCGCAGAAGATGGCCGAGATGCAGTCCCAGGGAGCATTGCAGACCTGCCTGGCTTCGCAGATGACGATTGCCAACATGGAGCGTCGCAACGCTGCCGTCGTAGACCTCAACACCGCCGTGCTTGTACAGCAGCAGCGATCAGCCAATGACACCAGCGCGGCCAACGAAGGCAACACCTGGGCGACTTACCTCCCGTAACGGAGACGACGATTTTGAAGGCAATCAATACGAAAATCCTGCTCGCCATCCTCGCGGCTCTTATCGCGATTGGTGGCGCTCTCACCTACCAGCGGCATGAGGCGGCGAAAGCCGCCGCTGCCGCCGCCAGGGCAGCAGCGATCCTCCAGCAACAGCAAAAGGAGGCTGAAGAGCGGAAGGCCGAAGGCGAGGCATTCCGTCGGCGGGTCGAGCAGGACAAGAAGAAGCACAACTCCGCGGCTGCCCATGAGGGCAAAACGTGGAAGACCTATATCCCGTAACCCTTTTCAGAGAGGTGCAGCATGGTATCCGTCGCTCTATTGGCCCAGGCACTCCCCAGCGCGAGTTCCGGTGTGGACTGGCTCTACCAGTTCACGAACAATCTGACGAACCTCACCACGCAGAACGGTGGTGCGCTCACGCAGCTTGGGCTTACGGAACTGGCCTGCATCTCTCTCTTTACCCTGATTAGCCTGGTCGTCAACTGGAACACCCAGAGCATGACATTCCGCTTTCACGCGCAACCCGTCCACGCGGGCGATCTCGTGAATTTCCTGCTGCGGCTCATCATCTGTTGCCTGCTTGAGACTTATTGGGTGAATCCATTCCCCGGCGCGAGCTTCGGCATCAATCATTTCTTTTCCTACATCGCGCAGGCGATGGTCGCCGCGTTTGATCAGAACTCGCTCGACAACCTGCTTCAGCTCTTGAAGACGGCAGGCGACAATACCGCCATGCCGTCGCTGATGGCCCCGGTTCAGATCCTTTGCTATTTCGTCGTACAGGGTTTGCTCGGCATCGCCTCTGCGATCCTTTTCGTCATCAACTGCAGCGCCTTCATCCTCTATGGTGTAACCGCATTGTTCGGCCCCATTTTCGTTCCGTTGCTGATGACGAAGACTTTCCGCGCGAAGTTCTTTCACTTCCTCGATGTGCTCATCAGCTTCGCCATGATTCGCGCCGTTGCCGCGGCCTTCATTTTTGTATGGGGCGGTTTTATGAATGCTTTTATCCAGCAGACCTTCAACGGAAATTACTCGATAGAAATGTGGCTTGCGAACCTCATTCCGTGCATCATGGTATTTGTGGCGTTCATCGTGAACATGCTCTTTATCCCGAGCATGACACAGGCGATCTTCGGTGGCGCTGCGGGCATGGCAGGAAGCATGGGGAACGCGGTGAGTAACGTTCTATCGACACTCTTCATCGCGGGAGGTGTATAGCGATGTTCAAGTACCAGATTCACGCACTTGCGATGCGAAAGCTGGGTCTTGGCAGGCCGCTGCGCCGCCTGATGTTGATAGTCCTTCTCGGTTGCATTGTCGCCGGGATCGTTTACTTCGCCGTCATTTTCCACGCTATCGAGCAAAGGAGTAATGCCCTCCATGTCCACCCTCACAGCACCCAATGAAGCTGCTCTTTCTCTGAAGCAGACGCTACTCACGGATGAGATTGGCAACGAGGTCTACGCCTCGCACTATGCCGAACGCAAAGCGTATCGCCTCATTCTTGTCTGTGAAACAGTGCTGCTTTGTGGGGCGATGTGGTCTAGCTGGTCGCTCGCCCACCGCCCGATTGTCAATCGCTATATCCGCATCGACGAGATGGGTCGCGCCCAGGCGATTCAATACAGTGACTTGAACTACACACCACGCGAAGGCGAAGTGCGGACGTATCTGGTTGATTGGGCGAACTACCGCTACACCATCAGCCGCGACACCATCGCCGAGAAGTATCCGCTCAACTACTACTTCCTGTCCGGCAACCTCGCCTCGCAGTTGATGGGAGAGGACAACCAGAACCATCTGGTCTCGCAGGTGGTCGGCGGCCAGATCGAGCAAAGCGATGTGGAAGTAAAGAACGTCACCATCACCTCAATGTCACAGGAGACGATACAAGGCACAGTCATGGCGCGTGGCACCGCTCTGCTGGCACTCGACAGGCTCTATTCGCCAAGCCACTCGCACGAGCCGCGCACCGAGCATTGGATGCTCAGTCTGACCTATTACCTGAACCCCAAGCAGGTCAGCGATCAGGCGAAGATTTATCCGCAATACGAGTTCATCAATCCCCTGGGATTGACAATCACTGAGTTCCACGAGAACCGCGTCTCCGTCGATCCCATCGCGCCCGGCACTGTAGCGACAACTACAGATGGACCAGTCCGGTGAGCTTCGAGTTGATACTCCCGTTCTTTCCCGAGGAGCTGCGCGCTCTCTTACTCGACCCGTCAATCTCGGATTTGATGATTAACGGGACGACGGGAGTGTTTGCGGATCGAGGTGGTGTAGTCGCGTCTATTCCACTCTCTGCACCCTACACCAACGACCGCTTGCAGGCTGCGATTGAGCGTGTAGCGAGGATTCTTGGACAGGACTTAACCAGCCAGAATCCCATCCTGAATACGCGCTTGCCGGATGGCTCGCGCGTGGCCGTTGTTGGGTCCCCATCGTCGATCAACGGGCCGACGCTGACCGTGCGCAAATTCAATCGCTGGTATACCAGCGATGAACTTGTTGCTGCGGGCAGTATGCCATCCCTGATTCGTGACGACGTTGTGAACCTGATTCTCAAGCGCAAGAACGGCATCATTAGCGGCGGAACGGGTTCCGGCAAGTCTACGTTGATGAAAGCGTTGCTTGACCATGTTCCGTTGCAGGAAAGGCTCGTGGTGATTGAGCAGCCAGCCGAATTGAAGATTGCCCATCCGAACGCCGTTCGGTGGGAGGCAGTAGCCGCTATCCCCGGCCAGGTTGCCGTCACTCCGAGCCAGCTTGTGGCTGCGGCTCTGCGGCACCGTCCCGACCGCATCATCATGGGCGAGATACGCGACGAATGCGGTTATGACCTGCTCCAAGCCATGAATACCGGCCACGGCGGAACGCTCTCAACATTGCACGCCGATTCCGCGCTGGACGCTCTGGATCGGCTGGCTGACATGGCCCTCAGTGCGAGAACCAATTTGGACCAGGGCTTTGTCCGCTCGCAGACCGGCAAAGCCGTGGACTTCGTCTTGCATTGCGAGCGCGATGCCAAGGGCCGCCGAAGAGTCCGGGAGCTGATTACCGTCTCCGGGTACAGCCACGCGGAGCAATCATTTCTCACCGAGGAGGTCTATCGTGCCTCCGACGCCTGACGCGCAGGCTTTGAGCTAAAGAATCCCAACCCGAATCGAGGTCACTCCGATGGTCTTCCAGACAGCTCTTCGAGCTGCACAGCCCAACTCGTCTCCGAAAGCGCCCGGCATGGCGTACCGAGCTTGCGACACGCAGATATATGGAAGCCATTCCGTGTGCTCAAAGCCGTCTTCTATGGACTCAATTGCAACGGTCAGCGAGGCTACGGTTGGCGGACCTTTCCCTCGCAGGAATCGGTGGGGTGCCTTTGGTGCATACAGGCGCCTTCCGTTCGTATCCCGTCCTCTGCACGGGTTCACGCTTCGGGCCCTCTCCTGCGCCCGGCGGCAGGCTCGCTCTTCTGCTTCGTCTTCGACGCCCTCCGGGTTACGGTTTCCATCTTCGACGGACCCTCCGTAAATGCAGAGCTTCGGCCTTGGGAGCAGGGGCCACTCGCTCGCTTCGCGAAGGGTGACCCGAGCAGCTTACGGGAAATTCAACGAAACGGAGATCACACCATGTACCAGAACAAAGTCACCCTCATCGGATTCCTCGGCAGCGACGCAGAAGTTCGCAGCAACAACGACCGCAGCCTCACCACTCTCTCGCTGGCAACCAAGTCCTCCTATAAGAAAGACGGCAAGTACATCGAGCACACCGAATGGCACCGCTGCGTTGTCTTCGGCAAGCTCGGAGAGTTCGCCGCCACGCTCAAGAAGGGCGCGCATATCCAGGTCGAGGGAGAGCTGCGCAGCCGCAAGTATGAGAGCAAGAAGACCAACTCGGAGCAGACCATCTGGGAGATCCGGGGGAACTCGATTCTGAAGCTCGACCGTGCCGCCAAAGCGGCGGCGGAAGACGAAGACTCCACCGAGGAAGAGGCCGCATAGGCCCCTTCCTCAATCGCAGGAAAGCCGGGTGAAAACCCGGCTCTCCTGCTGCTAGGGCCCGCATGACCGCTGGGAGCTGAAACATGAACCGCATTGCCCAAAGATTCCTCGCCCGTTGCTTTCAATCAGAAGAGACCATCGCAATTCTCCTGCGCCGGGAAAGTCCTCGCTCTGTAGCGCAGCGCGTCGTGTGCTTGGAGACGGCTCTGGAACCTCGTTACCAGGCATGGCTCGCCTACGAGAACAGCACGGGAGCAAACGTCTATGTTGCTGCCAATCCGCTCCGCTCTGGCAGCAGGAAGCGCACGAAAGAGAACATCGCTTCCGTCCGCCACCTCTATTTAGATATCGATGCCGATGGCGATGCCAGGCTCGCTGCGCTTCGGGCATCGTACTTAGTACCGCCTCCGACCTCGATTCTGTCCACATCGCCGGGTAAATGCCAGGTCCTCTGGCGTGTCAAGGGCTTCGACATCGAACGGCAGGAGCACACGCTCAAGTTGCTCGCCATTGCCTTCGGCGGCGACCCAGCCTGCACGGACTGCAACCGGGTGCTCCGCATCCCCGGCTTCCTCAACCAGAAGTACAATCCTGCCCACCGCGTCAGCGTCGAATATCCCGACGATTCCATCTGGACTCCCGGTGACTTTCGGCTGGAGCTTGCAGCCACAGAAGCCACGG
>DASZRJ010000064.1:0-44254 GCA_035550015.1 Occallatibacter sp.
GGCGAAATCCTCGTTGAAGGAGAACACATCGAGGCGGTTGGCTCTTCTGTGCCGCACGCAGCGAATGCCAAAGTTATCGATCTTGGCGACACTACTCTGCTGCCCGGCCTCATCGATGTGCATGTGCATTTATTTCTGCATCCTGGCGCGGAAGACCTGCAGACCGTGGAAGAGTCCGTGCCGTGGCGCGTGATCCTGGCTGAGCAGGCTGCCAGGGACGATGTGATGGCAGGCTACACTGCCGAGCGCGATATGGGCACCGAAGGCGCAGGTTCCGCCGACACGGCCATCCGCAACGCCATCAATGCGGGGTTAATTCCCGGGCCGCGTATGCGCCTGAGCGGCAACGCCATCGATATCCTCGGTGGCCATGAGGATGCGAACAAGTACAATCCCGAGCAGCATGTGCTCTCCAATGCCGACCGCGCCAATGACGCCGAACAGCTCATTGAAGTGATGCGCGAGCAGCACAAGGAGGGCTCTGACTTCGCCAAGATTTACGAGACCGGCAAGGACAAAATGGTTCCCGACGGACACGGCGGGCTTGTTCTGAAGACACCTTATCAATACACCGCAGAACAGCTCGCCGCCGCTGTCAAGGAAGCGAAGCGCCTCGGTACCACAGTTGGCGTTCACGCGCAGGGCGAGCCTGGCACATTCTATGCCGCCGAGGCGGGTGTCGCCTCCATTGACCACGCAACGCAGCTCAGCGATGAAACGATGCGCCTGATGAAGGAAAAGGGCATCTTTGCTGTACCCACTTTTACCATCTTCGAGTACTTCGCCAAGCACCGCGAGGAGCAGGACCAGGCAAAGACGCAGGCCGAAATGCTGGATTACAAGATAGCTCAATTCAAAAAGCAGGTGGCCTATGGAATCCAGTTTGCTGTCGGGTCCGATGTAGGGCCGTTTCCGCACGGGACACAGGCGCGCGAGATGACGCTGATGGTGGAGTACGGCATGAAGCCGCTGGCGGTGCTGCAGGCTGACATGATCAATGGCGCGAAACTGCTGGGTTGGGAAAACGAAATTGGCCAGCTCAAGCCCGGATTCTACGCAGACGTTGTCGCCGTCCCTGGCAATCCGCTCAACGACATTTCAGTATGCGAGCATGTGAAGTTTGTGATGAAAGGCGGCAAGATCGTGCGGCAGTAGACGCGCCTACTTCTTCGCCGCGGCGGCGGCCGCCTTCTGCGCGCGCCGCTGCTCCAGTTTCTCCAGCGCCTGCGTCCAGCGTTTGGGCCTCACGGCCATCTGTGAATCCTCAACCGCCTTGCGATAGCCGCCCAAATAGATTGAGTACAAAATTGCCAGTGAACAGCCAATTCCCCACAGAAAACCCACGCACAGGCCAATGATCGCGGCAGGTCCAAAGTCCACCATCGCTCAATCTCACTTTCCTTACAATTTCCACTTATAGCGGCTGCTGCATCCAGTTTGTCACGAAAACTCCAGGGGACCTGCACACCAACTGGGCTCAAGCAACTTCATCATTGCCCGACCCTCGGCCCGGCTACTACACTCGCCTGCATGAGAATTCGACTGTTGCCCACGCTTGCAATTTTTGTTGCCGCCTGCGGATGCTTCTCCATCTCCCCACTTTCTGCCCAGCAACCGACTGAGAAGCCCAAACCAGAAGAGACGGAAGTCTGGAAACCTGTCCCGCCTGTCGTCACGCCCGGAGCTAAGTACGACGCGCCGCCGTCGGATGCGATCGTCCTCTTCGACGGCAAAAATGAAGATGCGTGGGTCTCTGCACAAGACCACACGCCTGCGCAGTGGATTGTGCATGACGGCATTTTGACCGTGAACAAGAACACGGGCAACATTGAGACAAAGCAACGTTTCAAGGACTACCAGCTGCATCTCGAGTTCCGCATTCCAGCAGACATCACCGGAAGCGGTCAGGCGCGCGGAAACAGCGGCGTCTTCCTTGCCTCCACTGGTCCGGGCGATGATGGCTACGAGCTGCAAGTGCTCGACAATTACAAGAATGAAACCTACGTGAACGGTATGGTCGGCAGCCTCTACAAGCAGGCCATTCCGCTGGCCAACGCCGCGCGCAAACCGGGCGAGTGGGAAACCTACGATGTGGTGTGGACGGCACCAACGTTTAACGAGGACGGCTCGTTAAAATCGCCTGCTTATGCCACCGTCTTCTTCAACGGCGTGCTGGTTGAAAATCACTTCGAGCTTAAGGGCCAAACACTCTACATCGGCAAACCGTTCTACAAGGCCTACGATAGCGCACCCATCAAACTGCAGGCACATGGCGACAAGAGCAAGCCCATCAGCTTCCGCAATATCTGGGTACGACCGCTGCCCTAATGAAAGGGCGCGCTTCTGTTGAAGCGCGCCGCATTACGCATTCCTGATTTTTACTGAAATCGACCGCATCTCTCTATGCGGCTGCGACTGCTTGGAACGACTTCAAACGGCCACCGTGAAGCTCGTTTCCGTGCGCGTAACGGCGTGATAAAGAGTGTCGCGCTCCACGGGAACACGGCCGGCTTCGGTAATCAGGCGGCACAATTCCTTGCGCGTCATGCCCTGCGGCGTGGTGGCGCCAGCGTCGTGGTAAATCTTTTCTTCGATGACGGTACCGTCCAGATCGTCGGCTCCGAAGCGTAGCGCAATCTGCGCAATCTTCGGCGTCAGCATCTGCCAATACGCCTTGATGTGCGCAAAGTTATCAAGCAGAAGCCGGCTTACGGCAATCTGGCGAATATCCGTGAGACCGGTTGTCACCGGAAGATGATCGAGCGGCGTATTTTCAGGATGAAACGCCAACGGAATAAAAGTCTGGAAGCCCCCGGTCTCATCCTGAACCGCACGCAGTTTCAGCAAGTGATCGACGCGGTCCTCATCATTCTCAATGTGGCCGTAGAGCATGGTTGCGTTCGACTTGAACCCCTTTTTGTGCGCCAGGCGCGCTGTCTCCAGCCACTCGTTGCCGTCGATCTTATGGTCGCAAATGATGGACCGCACGCGCGCCGAAAAGATCTCCGCACCACCGCCGGGCATGGAGTCCACACCGGCTTCGCGCAGCTTGTCGAGCGTTTCATCGATGGTCAACTTCGCGCGGCGCGCCAAAAAGGCTACTTCAACCATCGTGAAAGCCTTGATATGCACCTGCGGAAAGCGCTCTTTCAGCCCTTTCACAAGATCGAGGAAGTATTCAAGCGGCAAGTCCGGATGCAGACCGCCGACGATATGGAACTCAGTTACCGCCTCAGAATAGCCTGATGCCGCTGAAGTCCATGCTTCTTCCAGGGCCATGGTGTAACCGTTCGGGTCACCCTTCTTACGGCCGAAGGCGCACAGTTTGCAGGCCGCCACGCACACATTCGTGGGGTTGATGTGGCGATTGACGTTGAAGTAGGTCACGTCGCCATGCATGCGCTCCCGTACATGGTTGGCAAGCCAGCCCACGGCCAGCACGTCAGGCGACTTATAGAGCGCAAGTCCATCGTCGAAGCTCAGCCGCTCGTGGGCAAACACTTTAGCCGCAATCGGCTCCAGCCGTGCGTCATAGGTACGAAAGCCGTTAGTGTTCTGTACGTCGCTGGTGGGTGCCTGCATACTTTGATGATACCCGCTTTCAGGCTTACATATCACTTGCGTCCAATCTCTACTCCATGGCTACCCGGCTCCACCAGAACACCGTCAAACATCGACGCAGCCAGCAACCGGCCACCTGCGGCGCGAACCAGAGCGAGGCGATAGCCGGTTTTCCACCATTTCCAGTCAAGCGTCTTCGGATCGATGGCATAGACAAAATCACCGCTCCGTGAACTGACCAGCACGCGGTTCATTGCTGTATCGAAGTAAACATCGTCGACATCCACGAGCGGCAACCGGTGTACCCACATCCAAGTTTTGCCCTTATCGCGAGTAAAGTAAACACCTTCGCGCGCTCCGAGCCACAGCGTTCCATCCGGCGAGAACACAATACGGTGAATTCTTGTGAGCACCGTTGGAATGCTCATCGGCCACCAGGTTAAGCCGCCATCCTGCGAAAGCGCCACACCATCGGGACGCGCAGCGGCCATCAGCTTTCCGTGCGAAGTGACCGATAAATAGCCTGTGGTACCGAGCACCGGTCCTCCCTGCCACGTTTTGCCCTGATCACGGCTGCTGTACACGCCAGCTCCGGTTGAAACCAGCCACGCTTCGCCGTTCAGGTCCATTGCGTAAACGCGGGTCTCCATCTCTCGCAGCTTGTCTTTTACATGCTTCTCCACATTCACTTTGGTGCCGCGAATGCGCTCGGTTTCTGTCTTTACAAGCGTGTTGGCGATGGTCCTGCTTGGCTGCCATGTCTTGCTATCCGGCACCAAAGCAAACACACCATCGTTCGTTCCTGCCAACAGTGTTCCGTCTTCCGCCTGCGCCAAAGTGAACACGTCGCGCTCATCGAGTCCATTCGACATCTGCTTCCACTGTGCACCGTCATCGTCGGAAACGAACACACCACCGTAGGCCTTGTCATTAACCACGCCCGCATACATACGCTGAGGATCGCTTCGATCGACGAGAAGCGCTTCTACTTTGCGGGCGGATATACCGCCATTCGAAGCACGAAAGGTCTTGCCGGCGTTATTGCTCAGCAATACGCCGCCGCGGTCGGTAGCCAGCAGCACATGGTTCGAATTAACCGGATCCACATAAACGTCATTCACAATTACGTCTGGGCCGGTCATGCGCTCAAAGGTACGCCCACCGTTAACTGTCTTGTAGAGGCCTTCTGTTGTGCCTGCGTATACCGTTTCGCGATGGGAAGGATCCTGCCTCAGTACGCGCGTTCTGCGGGCCGTAGACGGTATGCCATGAATCTTATGGAAAAGCTCACCAGCGCTTTCGCTCTTGTAAATTCCGCTGCACGCGCTTGCGTACACGATGCGCGGCTTTTCCGGATCGATCAGAATGGAGAATACATCGGAGTCGTCAATAACGCCGCGCTTGATGTTATGCCAGGTCTTGCCTGCGTTCATCGTCTTCCACGGCAGATGCCATGTGCCTGCATACACAACGCCGGGGTCACGCGGATCTACAGCAAGTGATTCGACTTCGTGAATCTCTCTGCTGCCCACGGGACTAATTTCGGACCACGTTGCGCCTGAGTTCTCACTGCGATAAATACCCTTCAGCGTCCCCACATACAAGATATTCGGGTCGGATGGTGCCTGCGCCATCGAGTAGACGGACTGTCCCTTCAACTGGGGCGACTCTGTCCAGCTCTTTCCCGCATCATGGCTGATCCAAAGCCCTCCTCCTGCATGCACCAGTCTCCAAGCTGCAACAAACACGGTCGCCGGCCGAGCGGCATCGACAATGATGTGGTCTACAACCAGATCGTCTGCCTGATCGAGCTTGGCAAGCCGATGCCACGATTCGCCACCGTTTGTTGATTCGTAGAGCCAACTGCTGGCGGTTCCCAGATAGAGATGATCGGGCTCGCCTGGAACAGCAGCAAAGGACCGCGCGTCGCCTCCATCGGGTCCGACGGGACTCCATGGCGCCTGCGCCTGCATGCCCTGAGTTGTGACGACCGCAAGGAAAAGAAACAGGAGCAACATGGCATATGTCCGGCGCCACGCATGCACCTCAAGGCAAATCCGAAGACTACGTTTCAAGCAACAAGCTCCCGGAAAGGAAAGGCGGCTCTCCTGAAAAGCCGGGGCCGCAAATGGAAGAGGCTGACCGGTAAGCCGGTCAACCTCATCAAGTCACAGAGGAGTCGAGTCAATCGCGCGCGGACCAGACATACCGGCCCTTGCGCTGTTCTACATCTCTGCGTATGTGCGGCTCACGCTTGAGCCGCACATACGGTTGGTTGAGTTACCGCTTCAGCCTACCGGTGACGATGACCAAGCGGCTTGCGCTTCTGTACCTTCACGGCCGACTCATCTACAGACGTCGTGCCCGAAACATCGCTGGAGAAGTCTGCGCCTGCCGGCACCAAATAGTTCTCCACACTCTGCGAGTCTTCGGTTCCGGTCGCCACGCTCACGCGCGAAGCGTCGATACCCTTTTCGGTTACCAGGTAATCCTTGGCGTTGACAGCGCGCTGAGCGGCGTAGTCTTCCACCTTCGCGTGCTTGTGATGAGCTGCATACTTCTCCTGACGAGCTGTCCGTGCCTTCTCCTTCGCGTCAGAGTTGCCGACGAGAACGGCCTTGGCATCCGAAGACTTCTGCAGATCGAGTGCGACTTCATCGAGGCAAGCCTTGGCTTCGTTGTCGACACGGGTCGGACGAGCCTTGTCCTTGCTGAAGGTGATCGAGCACAGAGTCTCAGTGTGCGGCTGCGGCGGCGGAGGCGGCGCGGCGATCGTCACTGTGGTGGTGGACGAAGCCGAGTGGCCCTTGTCGTCGGAAACACCGCAGGTGATGTCCACCGGTCCGGTCGGCGCACCAGTCGAGTTGTACGTCGCTGTATTGCCACTGCCACTGACGGTGCCAGCTGCAGCCGAGTAGGTGTATGTCAGCGGGCGGTTCTGCGGGCTCACGCCATTCGACGTGATGGTCGCAGTTTCACCGGGCTTGATGGTTGATGGGCTGGCCGAGCAGCTGACTGTCGGCGGCTCAAATTCCTTCACCGTAAAGGTTGTGCTGCTTTCAGCGTTCTGCCAGGGCTTCAGGCCTTCCTTGCCGGGCTTGCCTTCCTTCACGCCGCACTTCACTGTGTAGGTTCCGGGGGCAAGCGAGCTGGTATCCACCTTGGCGGTTGTGCCATTACCGCTCACACCGTCGCCGCTCCACGTGTACACCGCATTCCACTTCGGGTTCAAACCCTCTGCGGTTGAGGTGACCGTAACCGGCTCACCGGGAAATACGGAAGAGGGGTTTGCCGAGCAAGCAATTGTCGGCGGTGGAGGCGGTGCGATGGTGCCCACATGGAACACAAGGCCCGCGCTCAAACGCGCAGCATTGATATTGGCGCGGCCGCCGTAAATGCCGGGTCCGAAGTTCGCATGCATGTACTCGTAGTCGGCCTGGAAGATACGAATCGCAAGACGGTGATCGAGCCAGGGCGTTTCGTAATCCATACCGCCGCCAGCCGTCAAATCCGGTCCCCATCTGTAGGGGTTGTGATCCGGTCCGTTTACACGAGCGGCACCCACCAGCCCATGCAGGAATAGCGTAATGTCTTCCGCAGGGTAGCGGAAGATAGGTCCAGCCGAAATTGTCTGGAAGCCGTCGTTGTTGCCATGCGTGCCGATATTGCTACCAGGAACTTCATCGCCCCACTCGTGGATTCCATACTCCACCTGGCCGCCAAAATACTTGTTGAAGTAGTACGCACCGCTGAACAAACCACCCAGGTTCACCGCGTTGTACGAGTATGGCTGTACCGAGCCATTCGGCTGAGGCACCTGCACAGTACCTTTTGGCGCCAGATAGCTGTAACCAGCAAAGATGTCCCACCGCGACGGCGCATCTGCCGACGAGGCCGACTTCTTGGCCGGCTTGGGCGCATCTTGAGCACACAGGGCCAGAGGCGTAACTACCACCGCTGCAAGCGCCACTGCGCGACACAAAGATTTCATTTCTCGCAGATTCATTGGATTCTCCTCCGCAACCTTTCAAACTCAACATGCTCGCGGGCTAGTGGGTAAGTTACCCGCTGCCCGGTCTAGTCTTCAATCAAAACCCATGAAAAGATCCGGGTAAAAGTTGAACTTACCCATAATCAAGTTACCACAGCGTTTCAATGAAGAGTACCCCTTTTCAAGGGGTTATCCATTGGTTAATAAGAAAGTTGTACTGCTTGTCTATCCCCTGAAAGTCTCTGGTTCAGCAATCTGGTTCCGGCCCTTGGCCACCCATTTCCACCTGTCAACCCGCATTCAAAGTTTTGAGCAGACTGCGAGGCTCGCGCTGAATCTTCTCTTGTAGAAGCGTAATTGCGTACAAAAGTTGTTCGGGACGGGGTGGACAACCCGGAACATATACATCCACGGGGATTACCTGGTTTACGCTCTGGACCACGGCGTAATTGTTAAATACTCCGCCTGAGGTCGCACAAGCTCCCATGGAAATCACCCATTTTGGCTCCGGCATCTGATCGTAAAGACGCCGGATGACCGGTGCCATCTTTTGGCAGACTCGCCCAGCGATGATCATCAGATCGGCCTGACGCGGCGAGGGACGGAATACTTCTGCGCCAAAACGTGCAACATCGAAGCGCGAAGCTCCCATCGACATCATTTCGATGGCGCAACAGGCCAAGCCAAAGGTCACCGGCCACACCGAGCTCTTGCGCACCCAATTGATGGCCAGATCGAGAGACGTCAGCAGAACGCCCTCCGGCTGGTCAAAACCGTAGTTCACCTCGCGCACTTTGGCGCGGTTCATTGCACTGCTTTCCAGCGATCCGAATAAATACCTGTCGCGTTCTTCAGCCACTGCCATGGCATCAGTATAACGCCGCTTCCACGCAACTACCCCACGCCTTAGGACTTATCTTAAAAATTGACCGTTTCATACCCCGGGCGATACCCGAAACACTGCGCCCAAATTGGAATTTTCTGCTTCTAAAACGCATTGGCTGCGCTATAGTGGCCGAACTCACTCAAATTGCATGCAGCCGTGCTCACGGGCCTCTGGCTGTTCAACGTGCCTTTATCTTGCGCGTCTCGCTGTGCCCATTTACGATTCGCCTTGGCACGTAAGGCATACACGCCCATCGCGCCCAAACCTATCTGGCTCTCCGAGCCCTCAAGCACAACAGGAGATTGATCGTCGATGGTTCGCAGTACCCGTACGTTGCTGTTTCTCTCCTCGGCCCTATTGCTTCCTTCGTCTGTATGCGCACAATCCGCGCCCGCAACCGCTGAGCAAATTGAAGCTCTTAAACAATCCGTGGCGAATGCGCAGATGAATGCCGATAACGCATGGATGCTGCTCTGCGCAGCGCTGGTGCTGCTGATGACCGGCCCGGGACTTGCGCTGTTTTACGGCGGCCTGGTTCGGCGTAAAAACATTCTCGGCACTATGATGCAAAGCTTCGCGATGATGGGTTTGATCACCATTGTTTGGGCCATCTGTGGATACTCACTAGCCTTCAGCCCAGGCACCCCCTTCATCGGCGGACTGCAGCACATCTTTCTGCGGGGCGTCGGCGTTGCGCCCAATCCCACTTATGCCGCGACCATTCCTGAGCAGACCTTCATGGTCTATCAGCTTATGTTCGCCATCATTACTCCGGCGCTCATCACCGGCGCATTCGCCGAGCGTATGAAATTCAGCGCTATGGCGGTCTTTCTTACCCTCTGGTCGATCATTGTCTACTCGCCTATGGCCCACATGGTGTGGGGAACAGGCGGCTTGCTCAATGCCGCAGGCGGCGCAGTTCCTTCGCTCGACTTCGCTGGCGGCACGGTTGTCCATATCACCTCCGGCGTTTCAGCGCTTGTCGCCGCCATTTACCTTGGCAAACGCCTTGGCTACCCGCATACTGCCATGCCGCCACACTCGCTGGTGCTCAGTTTTATTGGAGCCTGCATGCTGTGGGTGGGCTGGTTCGGCTTTAACGCAGGCTCAGCACTCAGCTCCGGACCGCTGGCCACTTCGGCTTTCGTCAATACCCACTTCGCCGCCGCTACCGCAGCACTTGGCTGGGTCATCGCCGAGTGGCTCCACAGTGGCAAACCCACGGCGCTCGGCGCTATTTCAGGAGCAGTCGCCGGTCTGGTCGCCATTACACCAGCCTCTGGCTTCGTGCAGCCCTTCTCAGCACTTGCCATTGGCCTTATCGCCGGATTCTTCTGCTTCTTCATGGTCTTCAAGGTCAAAGCCAAATTTGGCTATGACGATTCGCTCGATGCCTTTGGAGTCCACGGCGCGGGTGGCACACTAGGCGCACTGCTCACAGGCCTGTTCGCGACAAAACTAATCAATCCTATTTTTGGCGATGGTGCGCCGACTGGCGCAATGGATGGCAACTGGAGCCAAATTCTCCATCAGGCCGCTGGAGTCGCCATTGCATGGGGTATCTCCATCGTTGGCACGCTGATTTTGCTCTTCCTTGTCGACAAAACCATCGGCCTGCGCGTCTCACAAGAACACGAGTCAGATGGTCTCGACCTCTCGCAGCACGGAGAGGAAGGCTACGAGTTCAACGTATGACTGTTGGCTAATTATTCACCCGGCGTGTGCGGCCCTCTGGTGCGCACCGCCGCCACTCCTGTTACGCTGTCAAGCGAGGTTTTCTTCACATGATCAAGATCGAAGCCATTCTCCAGCCCTCCAAGCTCGATGCCGTCAAGGATGCGCTGCTGGAAGCAGGCATTGAAGGCATGACCATTCTCGAGGCCCGCGGCCACGGCCGCCAGAAGGGTCACACGGAGTTCTACCGCGGCCGCGAATATACGGTCGATCTTCTTCCCAAGGTCAAAATCGAGCTTGTCGTACTCGACGACCTGAAGGAGAAAGTTATCCAGGCCATCATGGGCGCCGCCCGCACTGGCCGTATCGGAGACGGCAAAATCTTCGTCACCAAAATCGACGAAGCCATCCGCATCCGCAACGATGAGCGCGGCCAGGCCGCCCTCTAACCCACGCTTCACGCCTAACCAGAAACCACTTGGGTTCTGCCGCGTCCTTCGCCGGGACCCAAGGGAATTTCTGGGTTTGATCCTGCATCAATCAATCTCGCCTACCCAAGAAAAATTCACGCAGTAATTGCCACGACTCCGGTACACTCCCTTCCAGCACTTTGCAAATTTTTCGGGCCGGACTGACTGTTGTATGCTCCTCAGCCGCGAAAGGTACGCTGTCATGAGCACTCCTGCCGTAACCAACGTACAGGCTTCCCGCCGCATTGGCCGCAGCCTCCTTGCCCTGCTGGCCGGCTTCTTCTTCAATGTTGCGCTTTCGCTCGCAACCGATATTTTTGTCGAGGCAACACACATCCTGCCTGTAGTCGGACAGCCGCTCAATGATGCGCAGTCGGCCATCGCAACGGCCTACCGCACCGTGTTCAGCGTCCTCAGTTCATTCGTGGTCGCACGGCTCGCGCCATACAGCCCTATGGGGCATGCACTCACTGGCGCCGCCATCGGCATGGTGCTGGCCACAGTGGGCGCAATTGTCACCTGGAATCAGAACCTCGGCCCGCACTGGTATCCCATCGCACTCGTTGTTCTGGCGCTGCCCGCCGGCTGGGTGGGCGGAAAGCTGCGACTCATGCAATTGAAAAAGGCGGACGCTTAGAAGAACCAGTACCAGTTCGCTGTGAAATTCAATGCATTCGGAACACGTGGCGTAATCGCGGGTCCATAGAGATACCCCAGTCCAAAGCTGACATAGCTGCCCGGCTGTGTGCGTATCGAGTAACTGCCCGTCACCGTTGTGCCGCCGCGCCATACCGTCTTGCCTTCGGCTACGTAGTTGTCGGTAAACACACTGCTATAGCCGGTGCGCGAAGCCACAAGCGCGGCCACATCGTCCGGACGGCTTCGGAACGGAGCCTTATCGTAGAGCCGTGCTTCGTAGTAGTGCGCGTAGGCGTTCTTTGATTCAGGCACGGCCATTACCGATCCACCCAGATACCATCCATACCCCGAATGCGCAGCATCGGTGTGAAGCAGTTGTCCGTCCATCAATGCGTACGCGCAGTGATTGCCCGGCTCCTCCAGTCCATTTCTCGCATTGGTAAATGCGGTGCGGTTGTCGATGTAGCCTGCGCGAAACCATACATCGCGCTGGTCCGGCGCGGAGGCACGCTGATAGCCCACTTCATTGATCGTCACCAGTTTGTCGCCGTGTGGCGCAAAGCGGAAACCAGTGTGGTTGCGTTCCACCTCTGTAGGCCCGCCTTTGGGATCGATGCTGCGTTGCGCGGCACCTTTCCAGTAAGTGTTGTGCGGCCCCCGAATCTTCAGATCGAATGCAGGCGCGGTCAGCGGCCAATAGGACATACCCGCTTCAAACGGAAGCACCGCATACACACCTTGCGAAGCCGTCGACGTGGAACCACCTACAAATAAACCTACAAAGTTCATGTTGTGTGCCACATAACCTGTCTTGACCTCCACCCGGTCCTGCGCCAGTTCTTTGTAGAAGTAAAGGGCCCACAATTGTGTCGTCTTCAGCCCTGCCGGCCTCCAACTTGCCCACTGTACTGCCGCTCCCGTGTAAATTTGCGCACGATGCAGCCCGAGTTGCCGCATATCCCAGGAGAGAATTGGCTGCCAGAACATCTCTTCGAAAGGACGCTGCCCGGCATAAACTTGCTCGTCAGCCTTCACTGGCGCATCCAGCAGATTCTGCACATACTGCGGCCCGGAAAGTACGCGGAAAGCCAATCCCCTGCTTGCCATGCCTTGCCGGAACTTCGACTGGACCGGAATCAGGCTGTCTTCAAACTGTGGCATTGCGGCTTCGCCGCCCAGGTAATTCAGGTCTTCAATGGAACGCGGTGCGGGAGCGCTCGGCACATCCCGGTTCTCAATGGCTTCCTGCGCTCTGCTCCATGGGCCAGCGCACACAGCAAATCCGGCGACGAGAAGCCATTGCATCGCCGGGACCCTCACAATTCGCATTTTTCATACATCCCTGAGCGGCAACCGCGAAAAATTGCCCATATCCGCAAAACGCCGCTTTCTCATCCATCGGACTTGTATCTTGATTTAGCCCGAAACTGCTGCGACGCCGGTCACATTGGAAAATGTTCAAATCAGCCCTGCGCAACGCGCTGCACAGCACCTGTTTGAGCGTGGCGGACACTTCTCCAGTTCGCAATGCCCCTCGCTATGTTGCAGAGCACATTATGGTTCTGGAAGCTCAGGCCGCGATGGAATTAAAAGTAGAAGCTCCATGTCGCAGTAAAAGTCAGCGCATTGTCCACATGCGGAGTAATTGCCGGCCCGTATAAGTACCCCAGTCCCAGGCTCACATAATTACCAGGAGCGGGATGCAACGAGTAGCTACCAGTCACAGTGGTACTGGCGCGCCACACCGTTTTGCCTTGCGCCACCAGATTATTTGTAAACACAGGGCTATATTCCGTGCGCGAAGCCACTACCGCCGCCACATCTGCCGGACGCGAGCGGAAGGGCGCGTTCTGGTAGAGCCGTGCCTCGTAATAGCGCGCATATGCATTCTTCTTTTCGGGAACCGTCATGTAAGAAACGCCACCATAGAGTCCCTGTTCCGGATGAGCCCTGTTCGGCTGCAGGAATTGTCCATCCAGCAGCACGTACGCGCAATGGTTGCCCTTCTCCAAGTCTCCCGTAACCGCATTCGTGTACTTTGTCGCGTTACCGATATACCCTGCGCGGAACCATGTCTCATGCACACCATTCTCTGCCGCCTGCGCGTAGCCCACCTCATTGATCGTCACCAGTTTGTCGCCATGTGGCGCAAAGCGAAAACCGGTGTGGTTGCGATCAACCTCGGTAGGCCCACCTTTGGGGTCGATGCTCCGCTGCAATGCACCTTTGTAATATGTATGCTTTGGGCCACGCACACGCAGGTCCAGCGCTGGCGTCGGTAAGGGAAAGAATGACATTCCCGCCTCATATGGCAGCACCGCATACACTCCCTGCGTACCTGTTGCAGTCGATCCGCCCACAAACAGGCCCACAAAATTCATGTTGTGCGCAATATATCCCGTTTTCAGCTCCAGACGGTCCTTACCGAACTCCTTATAAAAATAGAGCGCCCACACTTGCAGCGCTTTCGGCCCGGCCGGATTCCATGTCACCCAGTTCCACGCCGCACCGCTATAGATTTGCGCCCGATGCAAATGGAGCTGCCGCATATCCCACGAAAGAATCGGCTGAACCCACATGCTCTCGAATGCACGCTGGCCTACGTACACCTGCTCACCTGATGCCACCGGCGCCGCCAACAGGTTCTGCGTATACTGCGGGCCTCCGTTCACACGAAACGCCAGCCCCCTGCGGAACATCCTCTGCCGGAACCGCGAGTTGACGTCGATCATGTTATCTGTGAACGACGGCATCGCAGCCTCGCCGCCCAGATAGTTGAGGTCTTCAATCGAACGCTGCGCAGCGACCGGGCCATTCGGTGTCATTTCGTCTCCGGTTCCACTTTCCGCACGCATTCCTACAGCCGCACACACGAGTGCAGCGGCAACGAGGACTCTTCTGAGCCTCAGACTGTTCTTCTTTTGCATGTTGTTCTAGCCTTTGGTCGCGAACACAACCAAATAGGATTGCATTCAATTGAATCGTGCCTTCCAGCTTAATCGCGAGAGCCAGTGCTCGGGCAAATCATCGATCGAAAGGTTCAATCCACGGCAACACCATGTGCCCTTCCTGCGCGCAGGAAGGGTGTCTTCACAACTCGCGCCGCATTCTCTGCTCCTTAATCACTATCCCGCGCGAGTCATCTGTACGCTGCGCTCCGTCCATGCGCCATCCGTCGAGCTCATAAAACCACTTTGCTCGCTGATTTCCTGTCAGCAGCCAAAGGTACGCCTGCTTGTATCCCAGAGAACACAACCTTTCTCGTGCAGCAGACATCAGCGCCAGCCCCACGCGTTTACCCCACCAGGCTGGATCCACGTAGAGCGCCATCAGTTCGCCCTGGTCCGGCAAATCCGCATCACGTCCTTTACCCACGGTCCCAAATCCAAGCACGCTTTCGCCCTCAAGGGCCAGGAGTGTCTGCGGCTTGTTGATGTCGCGATGGCCAAAAATGTACCGATTCGCTCTCTCTTCGACGCTCAAGCCATCGAGAAAAGCGGCGGGTATCAACCCGCGATATGCAATTTGCCAAGTGCGTACATGTACCTCGGCCACGCGTAGCGCATCTTCTGGCATCGCATCGCGGATTAGCATACCCAAGTCTCACACGCGCTTTGGCGCAAGAGTTTCTCCATCCGGAAATTATTCGCTATTCTGTTACAACACTCTGAATCGCTTCGGCGAGCCATACACAACCCCATCATGACTCAAGTCGTTCTTGCGGTTGACGATCTACGGGACCAGTATCTGCGCGAGATGGCGCTTGTCCGCCAGACTTATGAGCGCACCGGCGATGGCACGGCTGCCATTCGCCGCCGTTCGGCCGTGGTCGACCGCATCCTCATCGAAATGTGGCGCCGGGTATTCCCCGCCTCCGCTCCGCCCAACATTGCACTGCTTGCTCTCGGCGGATACGGTCGCAAGGATCTGTTCCCCTATTCAGACATCGATGTGCTCTTTGCTTTCGCTGATGAAAAATCCGAGACGCAGCATCACGAGACCGTGCGCATGCTCATTCAGGGCATGTGGGACATCGGGCTTCGCGCCAGTCCCACCTCGCGCACCATCAAGGAAATCGGCCGGTTTGACCCCAACAATCTCGAGTTCACGCTCGCCACGCTTGACCGCCGCTTCCTCGCTGGCCAGTTCCCGCTCTATCAACAATTGCACCAGACCATCCTGCCGGGCCTGGTCCTCAGCGAATGGAACACCATCGCGCAAAAGCTCGGCGAAGTTGCCCGTATCCGCCACGCCAAATTCGGCAACACCATCTTTCACTTAGAGCCGAACCTCAAAGATTGTCCTGGTGGACTGCGCGACTATCATCTCGCCGTCTGGTTCGCACTGCTCTTCCACTTGAAGGAAACCAAGGAGTGGCCCCGTCAACGCGGTGGTGTTTTCCAGTCGGCCCGCGGAGACGCTGAGGCTGCATTCGACTTTCTCGCTGCTGCGCGATGTTTTCTTCATTTCCGTCATGGTCGCGACGACAACACGCTCGACTGGCAATCGCAGGATGAAGCCGCCGCGCAGTCCATCGGCCTTGAGACGCGCGGCACCGCCGACCCTGCTTACTGGATGCGCACCTACTACCGCCACGCGCGCATTATCTACCGCCGTGCAGCATTGCTCATGGAGCATCTACCCGCGCCTGTGAGCTTCTATAAACAGTTCCGCCGCCGCCGTACGCCCATCGCCGGCACTGATTTCGTTCTCGACCAGGGCCGAATCGACATTCTGCCCGGAGCGCAATTCTCTGACTCTTCGGCCATCCTGCGCATCTTCGCGCTTATGGCTACGCACGGCTATACGCTTTCGCAATCGGCCGAAGACCGCATCACCGATGCTATTCCGGCGCTCGCCATTCATGTGCCAGAAGGGCCATATCTCTGGAATTCGCTCCGTGAAGTACTGCTCGGGCCCCACGCCGCTCACGCCCTCCGCACCATGCACGCGCTCGGTGTGCTAGAAATGCTCATTCCAGAGTTTCACGGCATCGACGCCCTTGTTATTCGTGACAGCTACCACCGCTACACCGTTGATGAGCATACTTTCTTGACCATCGACAATGTGCACGCGCTGCGTCAGCCCTCGCAAGACTATGAACACCGCCTGGCACAACTCCTGCCGGAGATTGATCGTCTTGACCTTTTCCTGCTTGCGCTTCTCCTGCATGACACGGGCAAGGGCCGCCGCACTGGAGAGCATTGTTCGGCCAGTGTCGAGCTAGCCGCCAGCTTTCTCGCCCGCCTCGACTTCGATGCGGAAGAGCGCGACACCGTTCTCAAACTCATTCGCCAGCATCTTGAAATGTCATTGGCCATGCGCCGCGATATCTTCGACATGGAGAACGTTCGCGCATTCGCTGACAAAGTCGGCAATCCGAGCATCCTTAAGATGCTCACCCTCATGACCTACGCCGACATCAAAGCCGTGAGCCCCGATGCACTGACACCCTGGAAAGCGGAAAATCTCTGGCAGTTTTACATGGCCACAGCCAACTTCATGGATCGGTCGGTCGACCAGATTCGCTATCACGCGGCCATCGATCCCACACTGCTTAATCGCATACGCTCTATGGTCTCGCCTACGCAGTACGATGCGCTGCACCGTTTTCTCGAAGGACTGCCGCAACGCTATCTGCAAACGCGCCTGCCCGAGCATATCCGCAATCACTTCCTTCTTGCCGCCAATCTTGACAAGGACCCCGTACAGCTCGATCTACGTCCCACACGCCAGCTCTTCGACCTCACAGTCATCGCGCGCGACCGCTCGCGCCTCTTCGCGGATGTCGCAGGTGTACTGGCTGCCTGGGGCATGAACATCGTCAAAGCCGGAGCCTTTTCCAACGACGAGGGCATCATTGTCGATAGCTTCCAGTTCAGTGACACCTTCCGCACACTCGAACTTAACCCTACCGAGAAAGACCGATTCCTCGTGTCTGTTCATGACGTCGTCGCGCAGAAGACGTCAGTTGAGCAGCTCCTCCGCTCGCGCCATCATCTCAATAATCGCTCTGGTGTGAAGGTTGAAGTTGCCACGCGGCTTTCATTCGATGCCGAATCCTCCACGCACTCCACTCTGCTGCAAGTCGTGGCACAGGACCTTCCTGGCCTCCTTCGCCAGATTGCGCTTACGCTCTCCACGCACGACTGCAACATCGAGGTGGCACTGATTGATACCGAAGGCGAAACCGCCATCGACGTCTTCTACCTCACCAGCCAGGGCGCCAAACTCCCACCACAAAAGCAACAATCCCTTGTCAGTGAATTGACAGAAGCACTTGACTCCATGCGTAAACCGGCTGCCTGATCCACGCGATACACTGGTCCTTCGGTCTTGCACAGCATTGATTTACCCCATCAATTAATCTGTGCGCGATCAATTTCAGGAATTCACGGAACAGTTTTCACATATGCCCGCACTCATTGACGCCATCGACATCAAACGCAAAATGTACTTCGAATACGAGAATGCGCCGTTTTACTGCATGGACGTTGAGGTCTCGACACCCACCGCGCGCGGCGGCCAGACACTGGTTCGACTTAAAATGCGCAACCTTATTACGCGTGCCGTCTTCGATAAGACCTTCAAAGCAGGCGAAAAATTCAAGGAACCAGATCTTGGCATGGTCGAAGCCAGCTTCCTTTATTCGGATTCCGTCGGTTCCTACTTCATGGACCAGGAGACCTTCGAAACGCTCCAGCTCTCGAGCGACAAGCTGGGCGATGCGCTCGATTTCATCACCGAGGGCGGAATCCTCAAAGTAACCAAGTTTAACGGCAATCCCATTGGCGTCGAGCTGCCCTCGCAGGTCGAGCTCAAGGTGACATATACAGAGCCCGGTGTCCGCGGAAACACTGCTTCAGGAGCTGTCACCAAGCCCGCAAAGCTTGAAACCGGCATTGAAGTTCAGGTGCCATTCTTCATCAAGGAAGGCGAGATTGTCCGCGTAAACACGGAAACGCGCGAATGCATGGGCCGCGCCTGAACGCACTTGATCTTTGCTATTTATTCTTATCCGCGCCCGCGCCACTTTGGCGCGGGCTTTTTCCTGAACCAAGCACGGTACGTGCAGCCGCACCGAATCCGCCCCAGAAACTCTCCTCCGACACACAGCCGTCGAATTGCGTAGACAATCTACATCCTATGGGGTAGATTGTCTACATCAATGACTGCCCGTGAACCATACAAGAACCGCATCGAACTGCTGCAAGGCACGCTCGACATGCTCATCCTCAAAACACTCCAGTGGGGTCCTCAGCACGGCTACGGTATCGTACAGGCGCTGCGCACACAAACCTCCGACGTGCTCCAGGTCGAAACCGGCTCGCTCTACCCCGCGCTGCACCGGCTTGAAAAGCAGGGCTGGGTACGCTCGGAGTGGAAGCAAACCGAAAGCAAGCAGCGCGCACGCTATTACCGCATCACACCCAAAGGCAAAAAGCAGCTTGCGTCCCACCTTAACCGCTGGCAGCAGATCGTTGAAGCGATCGGCTCGGTTATTCATGGCACTCCGAAACGAGGTGAAACATGAGCTGGTTCTGGCGCTTCTTGATGAATCGCCGCAAGAACGATCTGCGCGACGAGCTCGAAACACATCTGCAAATGGACATCGCCAACCGCATCGAGCGCGGTGAAAACCCTGTCTCCGCTCGGCAGGCAGCCATGCGCGAATTTGGCAATGTCCCACTCATACAAGAGGTCACCCGCTCCTCATGGGGATGGTTATGGTTCGAACGGCTTGCACAGGACCTTCACTACGCACTCCGTCAGATCCGCCGCTCACCTGGCTTCGCAATCACCGTCATCGGCACCTTGGCACTCGGCATCGGCGCAGCCACAGCCATGTTCACCGTCGTCGATCATGTGTTGCTCAATCCTGTGCCTTATCGCGATCCTGGACGGCTCGTCATCCTTAGCGAGGGCGACGGTAAAAGTCCGTCGTGGTACCCACCTCCATGGCTCGACATCGAACAGTGGCAAGAACAAAGCCACTCATTCAGCCAGATTGCGTACTCCACATCCGCGTTCGATGGCCGCTCATATATTCAGTGCGCCTCCGGTGAACTGGAAATTGACGCGTCGACCATCAGCCCTAATTACTTCGAAACCCTTGGTGTGAAACCTGTACTTGGCCGTGATTTTCTTCAGCAGGCACCATCATTCGCCATGAGCAAGAATGCGGGCACCATCATTCTCAGCTATTCAGTATGGCAACAGGCCTTCAACGGCGATCGTTCGATTCTTGGCCGCTCGGTTCGCATCAATTACGACACGTTTACAGTCGTGGGAATCATGCCGCATGGATTCAGAACTGGAATGGACCGCACTAACCGTGCTGAGGTGTGGCTTCCTTTTACGCAATTGAATTCGCAAGATGCTAAGCGGGGCCTCGGCATGAATCGCTACGCGGTCATCGCCCGTCTGCGGGATGGCGTCACGCTCCAAGCCGCCACATCCGAAATGGCACTCATTCAGCAACGCGTTACCGCACTTTACCCGACAGCGGAGCTGCGCCAAAGCTACAGTCGTATTCATTTGAGGAAATACATCGATTTCCTGTTCAGCGAAGACATTCACAAGGCTCTTCTGATTCTTCTCGCCGCCTCGCTTTTGCTTTGGCTCATCGCTGGTATCAATGCCGCCAGCTTGCTCTTGGCGCGTAGCACCGCCCGCCAGCGTGAGATCGCCGTACGCGGCGCGCTCGGCGCTACCCGCACGCGCGTCATGCAGCAAATGCTTGTAGAAGGCTTGCTCCTCGGTACTATCGCGGCTCTGCTCGGCATCATGCTCGCCGTCTTCTCCATCAAGCTATTTGCGCGCGAGCTCGTACAACATTTATTGCTCCCGGTTCCCGCTACGCCAAATGCCAGTATTCTCACCGCACTGCTTGGTCTCACTCTGGCCTCAGTCGCGCTGGCGGCATTCTGGCCTGCGTGGATGGCATCCCGAGCGCCCATCGAACTTTCGCTCCGCCAAGGCTCTCTGCAAGGCGGAGCGGCCCACCGCCAGGCTCGCGCCCGCGCGGCACTCGTTTCGGTCGAAATTGCGCTGTCGCTTCTGCTTCTGGTCGGCTGCGGCTTGTTGCTTCGCACCATCTACAACCTGCGCCAGGTCCCGCTCGGCTTTCGCACCGACCACATCCTAGTTGCGCACCTCAGCATTCCTGGCTACCGGTTCAAAGGCCAGAATATGACAGCCAACCTCTATCTGCCGATGTTGCGACGAATCGAGCATTTGCCAGGTGTTGATTTTTCCGGTCTCGTCAACCAGGTGCCGCTCGGCAGCACTTATGCCGTGCAACTGTCGATGTATTTGAAAGGCCGCACAGTTCTTGCTTGGTTCAAAGCGGCAACTCCCGGAGTGCAAAAAGTCTTCGATCTTCCCATGTCCGCCGGCCGCTACTTCAATGCCTCCGATACTGCAAATTCTCAGCCTGTCGCCGTTGTCAATGAGGCCTTCGCGCGCGAATACTCACCCGATCAGCACAACCCGGCCGCGATCATTGGAACGGAGTTAATCAACCTCAAGAAGAATGTCCCCACCAGGGTCGTTGGGGTTCTCGCAGACGTACACCAGACGGGCATTGCGATTTCTTCTCAACCACAAGTTGAACTTTGCATCCCCCAAATCTCCCCGAATACATCCTACTATGACGCAATCGACGGCTTCGCCATGGATCTTGCTATACGCACCAGCCTGCCCACCGCCAAAATGATCCCTGCGCTCCGCACAATCCTCAAGCAAGCCAATCCCGCATTCGCCAACTCCACCATCACCACCATGGATCAGATCGTTGCCGACTCCTACGGCAGCCAGCAACTTGCCGCACACCTTCTCGAAATCTTTGGCGGTGCTGCCCTGCTGCTCAGCATCGTTGGCCTTTACGGCCTGATGGCCTACGTGGTCTCACAGCGTACCCACGAACTCGGCATTCGCGTCGCGCTCGGAGCCTCGCGCGGCAACCTTCTCTGGCTCGTCCTGCGCCAGGCAGCAGTCATGCTCACCGTCGGCGTCATCTGCGGAACAGGCCTGGCACTACTGTCAGGCCGTATCGTCCGCAGCTTCCTCTTCGGCATACATGCCAACGACACGTGGACACTCGCGAGCGCAGCGTTGCTGCTCACTCTCAGCGGTTTGGCTGCGGCTTACTTGCCCGCAAGACGCGCCGCACACATCGACCCCATGCAGGCTCTGCGCGCGGAATAGTTTTGAATTCTAAGTCGAGACTGAGCTTTGCTGCTGCTCTTCGCTGCCGGGCGCACTGTCTTTAGACAGACTGTCGCGCGAGATGATCACCCAGCACATGGCCACCACGATTACGCATCCCGCCAGCCCGATAAAAAACAGGATTTGGAAAACGTAGATACCCCAATACATCAGGTTGTGGATCATACCGCGTGCCTCCGCCGCGCCTTGCGCACGGCTAATTCATTGTAGCTGCCTTCGCGCCGAGCGCAATGGAAACTCTTTCGAGTAAGACACCCGCAAAAAAAATCGGCTCTCTCAAAACCTTGAAAGAGCCGTTCTATTGCAACCCATCGTTCTAATCTTTTCCCAAAGGTATACAGCGCCTCTTATTTGCCGCTGCTTTGCCCGTCCGCCTTCGGATCCGGGGGCAGCGCCACAATTACCTCACCCGGCTTGGCATAGTGCAATTGCTCGCGCGCCTCATGCGCAATCGCGTCCGGATCGTTTTTCAGTTTGTCAATGTGGTTTTTGAGCTTCGTGTTTTCTTGTTTGAGCTCGTCGATCTCTTTTTCAAGCTGCTTGTACTCGACGCGCTGCTTTTGCCAGGCGGACAAGCCATGCTTTCCATTCACCACCGACCAGCCCAGCATCAGCGCTAGCAGCACGGCAAACACTGTGCCTACCGGCCGCCACATCTTCTGCACCCACTCCTGTATCCGCACTTCCACGGGTTCCGTCGGCGCGGCTGCCGTTCCCTGTTGTTTCCGCTGCTCCTGCATACCACCTCAACATCGCAGCAGCCGTCCCTGCTACTGCACTACAAACTCTTTTGCCGCCGCGCTCAGCGCTTCCATATCGGCTTCACTGCGCGCTTCCGTATACGCCCGCACAACGGGCTCGGTACCGCTCAGCCGGTAGCAAACCCACGACCCATCGTCCAGAATCAGCTTCAGACCGTCGGTGCGGACAACCTGCGTCACCTTGCGGCCACTCAACTCTGTTGGATTGGTCTTCAACTTCTCAGTGAATGCGGCCTTACGCTCCGCGGTCAAGCGGAAGTTCTCCCGAACCGGATAGAAGGAACCAACCTTGGCAAAGAGTTCCTTTAGTTGCACTCCCAAACTCTTGCCGCGCATGGCAACCATTTCTGCCACCAGTAGTCCGGCCACCACGCCATCCTTCTCCGGCACATGCCCGCGAATCGTCAGCCCAGCAGACTCTTCGCCGCCAATCGCAATCTTGTCGGCAATGATTAGCTCGCCGATGTACTTAAAACCGACCGGGGTCTCATAGAGTGGGACCTTGTGGTACTCCGCCAGCGCATTAATCAGGTTCGTCGTCGCCACGCTCTTTGCCACCCCGTTTTTCCACCCGCGTGTTTCCACCAGATAGTCGAACAGAAGCGCAATGACGTAGTTAGGTTGGATAAAAGTACCATCGCCATCCACGATGCCAAAGCGGTCCGCATCGCCGTCTGTCGCAATGCCGATCGCCGCGCCAATCTCCTTCATCTTCTTCTTGGCATCACCCAACAGATGATCGTCCGGTTCCGGCGCATGCCCGCCGAACAGAACATCGCGATACTCATGCACAGTCTCCACAGCCACGCCTGCCTCGCGCAGCAGATCGCTCGGGTAGCCAGCCCCGGCACCCCAGAATGCGTCGTACACCACCTTGATCCCCGACTTTGCAATCGCATTCAGGTCCACCAGCTCTTTTAACCGCTTCAGAAAGTCCGGCTTTACATCCGCTGTCTCAAACGGATTGATTGGCACAGGCCCAGCAGGTACCGCAGTCTCACCCAACGTCGCAATCGCCGCTTCAATATGCTTCGTCACTTCGGGCAGAGCTGGTGCTCCATCGTGCGTCGAAAACTTGATGCCGTTATATTCCGGCGGATTATGCGACGCCGTAAAGTTGATCGCACCCGACAGCTTCATCTGCCGCACGGCGTAAGCAATCGCCGGCGTCGGCGCAGCTTCAGAAATCACAATTGGTGTTACTCCGTGCGCGGCAAGTAGACGTGCTGTTTCGTCCACAAAACTCTCACCCAGAAAGCGCGGATCGCGCCCCACCAGCACCCGATGAGGCTCCGGCTGCGTCTTCACATAGGCGGCAATGCCGGCCACAGCCCGGCGAATATTCGCCACCGTAAACTCATCGGCCACAATCGCCCGCCAGCCGGAAGTGCCAAACTTAATCGCCGTTGCCATCGCTTCGTCTCCTCAAAATAGGGCTCGAGCCCGAAAGTCCATACTGCAACACCGCGCCCGGCGGAGCAAGCGGCGGCGGTCACATGCATCTTCCAGGAATCAGATTTTTTGCCCCACATACACTTACATCACTCGTACACTGTGCCCAAAGGTTCATCCCATGCCAGACTCCACCTCCAATGCACGAATTGTCCTCACCACTGCCTCCTCTTCCGAAGAGGCCCAGCGCATCGCGCGCACCCTCGTCGAAGAACGTCTTGCCGCCTGCGCAACGCTCCTTCCTTCCGCTCAATCCATCTATTGCTGGCAAGGTGAAATTGAAACCGCCCACGAAACGCTCCTACTGCTCAAGACATCCCAGGAGCACATCGCAGCGCTTGAATCGCGCATCCACGCGTTGCACAGCTATGACACGCCTGAGTTTCTGGTTTTGCGCGTCGACTCCGGCAGCCATGCCTATCTCGAGTGGCTTCAATCCTCACTGCGCAAACCATAATTTCGCTCCAAACGCGGCCAAATCCATTCATTGCAACGCGAAATTGCCCACGCATTTTCGCCCCCTCTTCCCGCCCTTCGGTCTGGTATCCTAACGGTTGTTCTGTTGTGATGCGTTGGCTCATGATTGCCCTTCTCGTGTCGCTTGGGGCGCTGCTTATTGCAGCCGCGGGAATGGCGCGTCACATTTGGCGTAGCCGCGCACAATTTCGATCCCGTTCGTCTACCGGCTCGCAGACTCCTCTTGAAGCCGGCGATGAGGTAGAAGCTGAATCGGAACTTTAGGGGAAGCCACGTGAACAAATTCTCAGTCTCGCCGCAGGCCTCGACGGCCTCCACAGCTCTTGCGCCCACTCTTGCCCCTGCGCGGTCTACCGCTTTCCTTCGCGCAACACTGATTGTTTTCCTGGGCAGCGTTTTCGTTGCCATTTGTTCACATATCGCGATCCCGTTGTGGTTTACACCCGTGCCTCTTACGCTGCAGCCTTTCGCTGTACTCGTCATTGGCCTGCTGTTTTCGCCGCGTCTTGCCGCCTCCACGCTATTTGCCTATCTGGCTGAAGGTGCTGCCGGCTTACCTGTCTTTGCGCCGGGTCTGGCTTTCTCCGCCGGCTTCGCGCATCTCTTTGGCCCCACGGGCGGTTATTTGCTCGTTTATCCCGCGGCTGCATTTCTGATTGCAGCGCTCTGGCGCCGAGGCAGCCACACCTATTGGTCAGCGTTCTTCAGCGCCGCCGCAGGCAATCTCCTCATCCTCGCCGGTGGAGCGCTCTGGCTGTCCAGCCTCACGCACACCGCTCTGCGTGGCGCCTTCGCACTCGCCGTATTTCCATTTCTGCCCGGTGACGTGCTCAAGGTCGCTGCGGCAGCTGCGCTTGGGACCGGATGGGCACGATTCCGTAGCAAGCATGAAGACGCATGACCATTCACTACACCTTCGGCACTTATGAGCCGCACCTATCCATATCGAGAGCATTGATTGCACTGAAAGGACTAACCCTGCTGTGAGCACAACAAGTTCTAACGCTGAAGCACCAAACGCCGTACAGGAAATTACCATCGCGCATAGTCCGGACTCCGACGACGCATTCATGTTTTACGGCCTTGCTACCAACAAGGTCCGCGTACCCGGCTACAAATTCACACATACGCTTTGCGATATCGAAACTCTCAATCGCCGTGCGCAAAACGAAGCTTTTTTTGACGTCAGCGCCATCAGTTTTCATGCTTATCCTTACGTGCAGAATAGCTACGCACTCATGGGCTGCGGCGGCTCCGTGGGTGAGGGATACGGCCCCATGGTCGTTGCTCTGCGCCAATACACACCTGCGGAACTCGGCAGCATCAAGATCGCCGTCCCCGGCACGATGACCACGGCTTATCTTGCTCTGAAGATCTTCAATCCCGACATTGAAACCGAAGTCGTGCCCTTCGACCAGATCATTCCCGCCGTTGTCGCCGGCAAATACGATGCGGGACTCATCATCCACGAAGGCCAGCTCACTTACAGTTCCAGCGGCCTCTACAAGGCCATCGATCTCGGTGTATGGTGGCGCGAAACCACAGGCCTTGTCCTTCCGCTTGGAGGTAATGCGATTCGCCGCTCGCTCGGACCCGAAGTTCACAAGATCGTTTCCGATGCACTGCGCGACAGCATCCGCCACGCGCTCGATCACCGCGAACAGGCACTCGAATATGCCATGCAGTTCGCGCGCGATCTCGACACAAATCTGGCTTCGCGTTTTGTCTCGATGTACGTCAACGACCGTACGCTCGACTACGGCGCCGATGGCCGCCAAGCAATCAGCAAATTGCTCGAACTCGGCCATGAACGCGGCATCATTCCCATAGAGCCCAAGGTCGACTTCGTCGACTAATTGCAATCGCATCGCTAAACGCCGCCCCTCAGGCGGCGTCTTTTTTGCTTCTCGCCCTGCTCTCTGTGCCAGACTCGCGCAGAATCTATCTCACGCAGGTACACTTCACCGCTTCCTAAACCCTCTCTAACAATTGCCGATTACCTACATAGAGAGGTTCGCGCCACATGCTGCTCAGCAACCAACCTGAAATCCTGCTTATCTCGCGCGATGCCGCACTACTAGCCGCCATTGAACCGGTCCTGCGCAACTCTGGAGCCCGCATCTCAGTCACATTTTCTCCAGCATCGGCGCTCGCCAATATTACCGCTCATGAGCCGCCCGGCCTTGTCCTGTATGACATCGAAGCCGCACATGCCGATGGCGAATCCAGTTTTTACCAGTGGCTTCATACGGCGCGTACCGCCGCCAATGGTCACCTCATACCCATTGTCCTCATCGCAGACACCGTGCGCGAAGATTGGCTCGCCTGTCTTACTGAAGGCACACTCGACGACCTGATTCCACGCTCGGTCAACTCAGTCTTCTGGAATTTTCGTCTGTCTTTGGTTCTGCGCTATTTCTACCGCATGCGCGAACTAGAGCGTTTGCGCGAAAGTGTCGCAATCGATGCACAAATGGACCGTCTAACTGGCATCTACAACCGCACCACGCTCATGTCGATGCTTTTTCGCGAAACTGATCGCGTTCAACGGATGAAGACAGCGCTCTCGCTCATCCTCTTCGATCTCGACGGTTTCGGCCATCTCAATGCACAGCTTGGCTCGCAGATTTGCGATGATCTGCTCTGCCAGATCGCGGGCCGAACCACACGTCTGCTGCGCAGTTACGATCTCTTCGGCCGTACCAGCAACGATGAATTTCTCCTCATTCTTCCAGGATGTGGAACAGCGGACGCACATACGCTCAGTGAGCGTCTTCGCACGGACGTGTTTGGCATCCCCTTCTCAGTGAATAGCAAAATCATCTCCATCTCTGCGTGTTTCGGCATCGTGCCAAGCCAGGGCCGTTCACCTGTTGTGGTGCTGCGCGCTGCCGAAGAAGCTCTCGCCCACACCAAGCGTGCAGGACAATCCATCATTCACGGCCTGGTGACTGAAGAAGAAGAGCCCACCGCCGATTTTCTCGGCTCCGGCTCTGGAGAAAAAATTCTCGCTTGGTAGCCATTCATGCAGGCACACCCTAGCGCTGTGTCTGAGCCTCTTCCACCGTTATCAGGAACTCCTGAAATACCTCGTTTGACAGAAGCCGTCCGCGCGCTGTTAGCCGCACGCGTTCGCCGTCCACCTGCACTAGACCATCTTCCTGCAGCCGCCGGACCGCCTCCAGCGCGCGTTCTACGCACTCGTTGCCAAACTCCGCACGAACCTCTGCCGCATCTACACCCTCGTTCAGCCGCAGACCGAGAAACCAAGCTTCTTCATGCTGCCGGTCTGGCGAAAGCCACGCCGTCTCTGCTGCCGCGATCCCCTCGATGCCCTCTAAAAACGCCTTCAAATCATCTGTGATTGTCGCACGCAACGCGTAGCGCTCTTCTCCTTCGGCCTTCAGCATCGATGAAGAATCTATACCCAACCCCAGATAGGGCCGACGCTCCCAGTAGCGCAGATTATGCCGCGAGCAAAACCCATCCCGGCTAAGATTCGATATCTCGTACTGCGAGAAACCAGCTTCTGCCAGCCTCTCCAGCGCGCGCTCATACATATGCGCAATTGCATCGTCGGTAGGCACTAGTTCGGCTCCGTAGCGTGCGCCGCCTGCCAGAATCTCGCGCCCCAGCCGCGACTCTTCGTCCACTTCCAGCATGTACACGCTCGCGTGCGGAACATCCGCCTCCACCAGCGCATCCAGCGATTGCTCCCATGTCGTGGTCTTCTGCCCGGTCAACCCGGCAATCAGATCCACATTCAGGTTCGCGATACCCACCGCGCGCAGCCGCTCAATGTCCTTCCGCACATCGGCCGCTGTGTGCAGCCGCCCGCTGCTCTTTGCCTCACTATCCACAAACGACTGCACACCCAGGCTTGCGCGTGTCACGCCGGCCTTAGCCATTGCCTCGAGAGTTCCATCGCCAATCTGCGCCGGTGCGCACTCCACCGTAATCTCCGCGTCACGGTCCACATCGAACTCCGCGCGTATCGCGTCAAATAGCTTTCTAATCAACTTGGCTTCGAGTAAACTCGGTGTTCCACCGCCCAGATAGATCGTGTCCACACGGCGCGGAAGAGCCACGCCCATGTGCTCTGCCCATCCCTTCGCGGCACGCATCTCCTCAATCAGCCGCTCCACATACCGCGCGTGCTCGCTTGCCGGATACACACCCGAGGCAAAATTGCAGTATGTGCATTTCGACCGGCAGAACGGTACAGAAAAATACAGCCCCAGTGAGGAGCCCGTTTCAACTGCCATTCATCTATTGTTTCACGCATGGTTCATTGTGCAACCCACTTCTCCGCATACACGGGTCTGGCATGGAATCATAGAGGCAGGAGCTCTCATACTTGAAAGTCTGGCCCATTCGCGCCATCCTCGTCGTTCAAACCATCCTATGCCTTGCCCACCTGTTCCTTTACCTCACGTGGCGGCATTTCGGTTGGCCACTGTCCCCCGCCGGGCTCAACGCACTCCGTATCGGCCTCTCAATCCTCTCGTTCTCTTTCATAGTGGCCTGCATCTTCGCTTTTCGCATCGTGCATCCGCTCGTTGCGCTCATGTACAAACTTGCGGTCCTCTGGCTCGGTGTCCTTCACCTGCTCTTCCTGGCCGCCATTACTGCCTGGATCATCGATCCCCTCACGCTGCTTCTTTCTACGCCTGATCGCCTCGCTGTACGGGCACATCTGGCTGCTGTTCTTCTTCTTGTGGTTTTTGTTCTTGCGCTCTATTCGCTTGTTAATGCGCGCATCGTTCGTACGCGCCGTATTGTCGTTCGCCTGCCCAATCTGCCGGAAGCCTGGCACGGCCGTACCGCGTTGCTGCTCACAGATCTTCACCTGGGCAATGTCAACAGTGCAGGGTTCGCGCGTCGCATCGCGCACATGGCCAGCACGCTCCATCCTCACGCCATCTTTGTCTCTGGCGATCTCTTCGACGGCCTCGCCGACGAACCTCACTCTCTCGTCGCACCGCTTGTTGAGCTCGCAAAATCGGTTCCTGTCTACTTCGTTTCCGGCAATCACGAGCAGTTCGGCGGAACCACCCACTACATCGACGCGCTCGAGCCCTCTCCTATTCATGTGCTCGACAACCGCTCCGTCACGCTCGATGGACTTCGGCTCATCGGCGTCTCTTACGAACTCTCCACCTCTCCCATCGCCTTTCGGGCGTTCCTCGAGGAGCAGCTCCTCGCACCCGGCCAACCCAGTATCCTGCTCAACCACGTGCCTCATGGACTGCCCATCGTCGCCGACTGCAATATCAGCCTTCAGCTCTCCGGCCATACCCACTCCGGCCAGATGTTCCCCTTCAATCTGGTCGCGCGCCGCGCCTTCGGACCCTACACATACGGCCTTCAGCGCCTCGGAGAGTTACAGGTCTATACCTCCTCCGGCACCGGAACCTGGGGACCGCCCATGCGCCTGGGCACTGCTCCGGAAATCGTTCTCCTCAAATTCGAATCTTAACCACTCCCTTATCTCTGCCTGACTGCGATAGACTTCCTTCGACTTCAAACAAGGAAATGTCATGCCTTATTTCAGCAAACGCTTTCACGTACTTGCTATTTCCTTTTGTGCCGTCGCCTTAGTCTTCGCGCAGGCTGTCGCTGCTCAGGTCGCCACGCCCCAGCGCGACCCCGATCTCTCTTTCCCCAACGTCCTCTATGGCGCCGCCTACTACAACGAGTACATGCCCGGCGACGATGCGGCCAAAGCCGCCCGTCTGGAAAAAGACGTCATCCTCATGAAGGCTGCCGACGTCTCCGTCGTCCGCATGGGCGAGTCTACCTGGAGCCTATGGGAGCCTGAAGACGGTCACTTCGAATACGCCTGGATGGACCGAATTGTCGACGCCATGGGCAAGGCAGGCATCAAGGTCATCCTCGGCACACCCACCTACTCCATTCCCGCATGGATGGCACACCAGCATCCAGAAATTCTGGCCGAGCAAATTCCATCCGGCATGTTCGGCGGCAAGCCTATCCGTAGCTCCTACGGCCTCCGCCAGAACATGGACACCGATTCACCCGCCTACCGCTTCTATGCCGAGCGCCTCATTCGCCACATCGTCGCGCACTACAAAGACAATCCCTATGTCATCGGCTGGCAGCTCGATAACGAAACTTCCAGCTACGGCGCAGCCAACACCGACGTATTCATCGGCTTCCAGCACTATCTTGAAAAGAAGTTCAAAACGCCCGAAGCGCTCTCGCAGGCATGGTTCCTCAACTACTGGGGAGAGAACATACATACCTGGGAAGACCTGCCCCGCCGCGACGGCACAATCTCCACCGGTTACAAGCTCGAATGGACCCGCTGGTCGCAGATGCGCGTCACCGACTTTCTCCACTGGCAGGCTGAGCTCGTGCGTGAGTGCGCCGGCCAGCGCCAGTTCATCACCACCGACTACGGTAGTATGATGCGCCGCGACGTAAATGAAGAAAACGTCGCCAAATCGCTCGATATCGTAGCCAACAACATCTACCATGCCACGCAGGACCATTACGACGGTTCTTACCAGTCGCTGCAGTCTGACTTTGCGCGCTCGCTCAAGCACACCAATTTTCTCGTCACCGAGACCAACGCGCAGACCATTGGCTGGACCTCGCAATCACAGTTCCCGCCCTACGATGGCCAGCTCCGCGAAGACGTCTACACATACCTCGCCAGCGGTGCCAACATGGTTGAGTACTGGCATTGGGCGTCCATCGCTGCAAACCAGGAGACTTACTGGAAAGGAATCCTCTCACACGATCTCGAGCCCAACCGCGAGTACGCGGAGATGAGCAAAACCGCGCATGAGCTCAAGGAGATCGGCCCGCATCTCGTGGGCCTCAAAATCCATAACCGTGTCGCCATCCTCTACAGCCGCGACTCGGCTAACGCTATCAGCTTCATGCCCTATGGCGGCGACGCTCCCGCGCGCAGTTGGACCGGCGAACCCGACGGCTATCTCTCTGTTTTGCAGCAGATGCACAAGGCGCTCTATGACCTGAACATCGGCTGCGATTTCGTCTTTCCCGAGACACAGGACTTCTCGCAGTACAAGCTGCTCGTTGTTCCCGTCCTCTACATCTCCGACGACGCCCTTCTACAGCGCATCAGCGATTACGTGAAGAACGGTGGTCACGTCCTCATGACCTTCAAGAGCGGCTTTGCCAATGAGAACTCCGCCGTACGCTGGGTGCGCGCTCCCGGTCCGCTCCGCGAGGCCGCAGGTTTCAGCTATCAGGAGTTCTCCAACCTCGAGAAGCCTCTCGCTCTTAAAGGCGACCCCTTCCATGTCGGCGCAGAAGGAAACCAGGTCAGGTACTGGGCGGAATTTCTCATGCCTGAGCACGCGCAGCCGCTCGCGTATTACGATCATCCCTTCTTCGGCAAGTGGCCGGCTGTTACTGAAAACCACTACGGCTCAGGCACGCTCACCTATGAAGGCACGTTCCTCTCCGACGAGTTGCAACTCGCTCTCATGAAGCGAGCCATCACGGAAGCAGGTCTCGCCTCGAGCGATCAGCAGCTACCGGCAAAAGTCCACATCTCGCACGGCGTTAACCGTATGGGCAAAAAACTGCACTACTACTTCAACTACTCTTCCGACTCGCAGACGGTATCTTATGACTACGAAGCAGGTTCCAACCTCCTCGATGGCAAGTCGGTTACCCATGGCCAAAAACTCACCCTCGCGCCTTGGGACCTGGCCATCATCGAGGAATAGAATAGAGTTTCTTCCCCAGGCAGGACCGGTGAGGTCGCCAAGGAGAATTGCCTCGTGGGCACACAAGTTGAAGATACGCACATTCATGAGAGCCGGGGCATTCGCACCCGGCTCTCTGGCTATCAGCTCCTCTTAAATCCAAGACTCAACAAGGGCACGGCATTCACTGAAAAAGAGCGCGACACATTCGCGCTTCACGGTATGCTGCCTCCACACGTCGGTACGCTTGAAGAGCAGCGCGAACGCCGCATGAAGGCATTCGCAGCCCAGCCAAACGATTTTGCCAAATACAGCTTCATGCGCAACCTGCAAGACGCCACCGAAACACTCTTCTACTCCCTCATTGCACACAATATGGAAGTGATGCTGCCCATCGTCTACACACCTGCTGTAGGCGAGGGCTGCCAGCGCTTCAGTGAAATCTGGCGCAAGCCGCGCGGCCTCTTCATCAGTTACCCCAATCGCGGCCGTATTGATCAAATACTTTCGGATCCGCGCTTCGATGACATCCGCTGCATCGTCGTCAGTGACGGCGAGCGCATTCTCGGCCTCGGTGACCAGGGTGCCGGCGGCATGGGTATTCCCATTGGCAAGATGGCACTCTACACCGCACTTGGCGGTATTCCGCCTGAACATTGTCTCCCGGTCCTGCTCGACGTTGGCACAGACAATGAAGAGTTGCTTCGCAATCCCATCTACGTTGGCTGGCAGCATCACCGCATTCGCGGGCAGGAATACGATGACTTTGTCGAGCAGTTTGTTCAGGCAGTCCAGCGCCGCTGGCCGCACATCCTCCTCCAATGGGAGGATTTCGCTGGCTCCAACGCGCTCGATTTACTCGCGCGCTATCGCAATCGCCTCTGCACATTCAACGACGACATCCAGGGAACGGCCGCAGTCACCACGGCCACTCTGCTGGCTGCCATCAACGCTACCGGCGTACCGCTCAAAGAACAGACGATTGTCATGTTCGGCTCAGGCTCTGCAGGCATTGGCATCATCGATCTGCTCATTGCCGAAATGAAAGAGGAGGGACTCACCGAACAGCAGGCACGCGATCGTATCTACGCTTTCAACCGTTATGGCCTCCTCATTGAAGGCTGCCGCGGCGGAAGACCCAGCCAGCAACCGCTCATGCGCAAGCGTTCCGATGTTGCCAACTGGAAGCTCGAAGGCGACGAGGACATTACTCTGCTCGATGTGGTACGCAATGCCCCGGTCTCCGTTCTCGTGGGAGTTTCTGCGCAGCCGGGAACCTTCACCGAAGAGATTGTCCGTGCAGTTGCCCGCAACACAGAGCGGCCCATCATCTTCCCTCTCTCCAACCCCACGTCGAAATCCGAAGCTGTACCTGCAGACATCATGCGCTGGACCGAGGGCCGCGCGCTCATCGGAACTGGCAGTCCATTCGCCGCTGTCGATGTGAATGGAAAACTCGTTCCCATCTCACAGGTCAACAATTCCTACATCTTTCCGGGTCTCGCACTGGGCATTCTCGTCAGCCGTGCGCGTCGCGTCTCCGACACCATGATTATGGCTGCTGCCAAGGCACTCGCATCTCTCTCTCCTTCGCGGACAGACAAGAACGCTCCGCTGCTGCCGCCCATCGCTGACTCACGCAAGGTCAGTTTTCTGGTTGCTGTCTCCGTTGGCCATCAAGCCATCGCCGAAGGTCTTGCTGAAATAGAAAATCCGGACACCCTAGAAGACCAAATCCGCGACTACGTATGGGAGCCTGTTTACCAACCTTATGAGCGCATCGATTAACATCAATCTCTGCTTCAACTTCAGGGCCGCCTTTGGGCGGCCCTGTTTGTTGAAGATGCGCAAACTCCTGTGCTTGGGATAGGATGATGTGTCCTGCAAAATCGTTTGAGTGAGGTAATACAATGAAACGTCCATTGTCCGTCGTTGGACGGCGCTTAGTTACTCTGTCTGCTTTCGTTTTTCTTCTCGTCGGCCCGGTGTACGCGCAAAATCACGAATCTGCCTCCAGTGCGGACCATCCGTGGATGAACACCTCGCTCTCCCCTGACGAACGCGCCGATCTCGTCATCAAGCAGATGACGCTTGATGAAAAGATCGCGCTCCTGCACGGCGTAGGTATGCCCACGGACGATCCTGTCACACCCGAGAACGCCGCTTCCAACCGTGGTGTTGGTTACGCTGTCGGCGTTCCGCGCCTCGGCATTCCCGGCATCGATATGAGCGATGCTGCTTATGGCGTCCGCTCCAGCGGAGTCAACGGACGCTACTCCACCGCGTTGCCCGCAAACGTTGCTGCCGCGGCCAGTTGGGATGTCGACGCAGCCTATGAATTCGGCGCGCTCATCGGACGCGAACTCCGTGCGCAGGGCTTTAACATGTCGCTCGGTGGCGGCACCAACCTCACACGCGACCCGCGCAACGGCCGCACATTCGAATACCTCGGTGAGGATCCTGTTCTCGCCGGCACACTCGTTGCGCAGCTCATCAAGGGTACGCAATCCAATCATGTCATTGGAGACATCAAGCACTACGCGCTTAACGATCAGGAGAGCGGTCGCGATTCTGTCAACATTCACATCGGCAAACGCGCCGCGCGAGAGAGCGATCTGCTCGCTTTCGAAATCGGAGTCACCAATGGTCACCCTGCCGCCGTCATGTGCAGCTACAACCGCATCAATGGTGATTACTCCTGCGAAAATAAGTGGCTCCTCACTGATGTACTCAAAGACGACTGGAAATTCCCTGGTTTCGTGCTCTCCGACTGGGGTGGAACCCACTCCACCGTCAAGGCTTCGCATGCCGGTCTCGATAACGAAGAGCCCGGAGACTTCTATTACAGCGCAAAATTCAAAGCCGCCGTTGAGTCCGGTGAAATCTCCCATGCCGAGCTTGATGAGCACGTTCATCGCATTTTGCGCTCCATGTTCGCTGCGGGCGTCATCGACCATCCGCGCCAGCGCTTCGTCGTTGATCCCTTCAAGGGCCTTGAAATTTCCCGCAAGGAAGAAGAAGGCGGCATTGTCTTGCTCAAGAACGAGAAAAAAGCGCTGCCCCTCAATGCTGCTTCCATCCACTCCATCGCTGTCATCGGAGCGCATTCTGATGTTGGCATGATCTCCGGCGGCGGTTCCGCGCAGGTCGATCCTATCGGCGGAAACGCCATCATGCCTCCAGGCAAAGGCGCAACGCACTGGATGGAAGAAATTTGGTTCCCCACCTCACCGCTTAAAGCCATCAAAGCGCGTGCTCCTCACGCCACGGTCACTTACGATCCCGGTACCGATCCGACTGCGGCCGCTGAGGTCGCCAAAAAAGCCGACGTCGCTATCGTCTTCGCCTATCGCTGGGCAAGTGAAGCCATGGACCTGCCCAACCTCTCGCTGCCACATCACCAGGACGACATCATCGCAGCTGTTGCCAAAGCCAATCCGCACACCATCGTCGTGCTTGAAACTGGCAACCCCGTTACCATGCCATGGGTCGAAACTCCGGCTGCCATTCTCGAAGCCTGGTTTGGCGGTAGTGACGGCGCGGACGCCGTTGCCAACGTCCTCTTCGGCAGCGTGAATCCATCGGGTAAACTGCCCAACACCTTCCCACTGAGCGAAGCGGACCTGCCGCATCCGCATCTCACCACACCTCCACCCGCCTCGCGTGAGTTCCCTGCATCCGCTACAGAAGAAGAGCGTCACGCCGGTCTCCCGCCCTTCGACGTCTCCTACGATGAAGGCGCCATGGTTGGCTACAAGTGGTATGAAGCAAAGCACAAGCCGGTACTCTTCCCCTTCGGCTTCGGCCTCTCGTACACCACCTTCGCCTATTCCGGTCTCAAAGTCTCCGACGGCGAAATGGTGAAGGCTACCTTCACTGTCGCCAACACAGGAGCACGTGAAGGCAAAGAGATCGCCGAAGTCTATGCCATGCTTCCTTCCTCCGCTGGCGAATCCTACAAGCGCCTCGTCGGCTTCACCAAAATTCCGCTCGCGCCCAAAGAGAAGAAGGCCGTCACCATCGACATCGACCGCAAATACCTGTCCATCTTCGACGAGCAGAAGAACGGCTGGTCGCTCCTTCCCGGCGAGTACACCATCCTCGTCGGCGGCTCCTCACAGGACACACCGCTCAAGGCAACTATCTCGCTCAAGTAGCACTGAGTGCGTATACACAAACGCCCCGGCCACATACAGAGTCGGGGCGTTTCTCTTTCTGTGTAAGTTGGCGAAACGGCAACGCCTTCTCCGCGGAATCCCTTCCCAATACGCATTCCACAGATGCCGCCGTGAATAGATATTCACGGCGCCGTTTGTTGTCAGGGATTCAAGCGAAAGACGGATCTGCCGATAGAGCCTGAAAGGAGTACCCATGCCGCAGACATTGCACGATGCTGCATCTCGATTCGCAATCATCGACCGGTTGACAGACCTTGTCCACATCTGGGTCGAGCAAACAGGGCCACTCCTGGCCATCGCCGAAATGATCCGTGACGTTCGCGACCTGGAGCAACGAAACCGGCAAATGGCGAGCGCGGCCGAAGAGATGTCCGCTTCCATTCGAGAGATCGCCTTTTCCGGCTCCCAGGCCTCCAACGATGCGCAGGATCTTAAGGTGGAGTTGGCCACAACCACTTCGGCGGTCAATGCCACCGCATCTGCAATGGAGGAAATCCATTCTGCTTTTGGAGCAATCAGCGAGCGCATGCAGATACTCACTCATGCTTCGACTCAAATTTCAGATCTCCTCCAGTCCATCCGCGACATCGCCACAAAAACAAATGTTCTTGCTCTGAATGCCACAATCGAAGCTGCGCGCGCTGGTGAAGCAGGCAAGGGGTTCTCTGTTGTCGCCAAAGAGGTAAGAGAACTGGCAGAGCAAACCGCCGCCGCAACCCGTGAAATCGACCGTCGCGTTGCAGAGCTTCAGAATGGAATCACCGGCGCACAGCAGTCCATGGACCTCGGAACCTCCCGCGTCTCGGCGGGAAACGAACAAATCAAAGTTGCCGCTGACGCTGTTGATTCGGTTGACAGGCTGATGGACTCGGTCGTACGAAAAATCCTTCAGGTCTCCACAGCCACTGAAGAGCAGGGCATTGTGACCAGCGATCTCTCCAGGAATATTGCAGAAATCCTGCCGACGGTCGCCCAGACCCAGAAAAGCATCGACCTGCTGGTGAAGGCCGTCCAGCGTGCCGGAATATTTGTCGGCCAGCGGCTGCGCGAAATGAACCCGGATATGGACGCAGCCACTTTGATCATGTTCACTAAGGCCGATCACGCCACTTTTAAAAAGCGCATCATCGAAACCCTGATTGGACAAGGTAGCACGACCAGCGCGGAGCTGCCTGATCGAGACTCATGCCGGCTTGGCAGATGGTACGCATCGCAAACCGATCCGAACCTTCGCTCGATGCCTGAGTTTCGCGCCATTGAAGCCCCCCATCGGCGTGTCCATGAGCATGGCACCCTTGCCCTGCAATGCTACGAAAACAGAGACTTTGCAGGCGCCCTCTCTGAGGCAGGAAAGCTCGACGAAGCATCCCGGCTCATCATTGACGCGCTCGATCTCCTCTACGCAAAACTCACGGAAGAACGCGGGAAGGTTGTCGACATTCGCAACAAATCGGATCATCAATCGTCGCATTTTCTCAAACGCATTCTTACGGGTTCGGAGCGTCAAGCTGGATAGCGCGGAAGACTTCCTGTCTGCTTGCGGAAAATCTGCAATCAGTGAGAAGGCACGCGGCATTTCTTACTATTTGCGCAAATACAAACGAGTGCTCTTTACTTCTTTCCGTCCGGCTCTTTCTTCCCGCCGCCCACCAATAGCATCTTCAGCTTCGGCCACGTCGTCGGTATAGGACCCATCTTCAGGTCTGGCCACTCTGTAGGAATCGGCTCCACCTTGGACTTCATTGACTCACCCAGCGGGCTGGGCAACATTCCCATCGCCAACATCTGCGGCATCGTCATCTGCCGCTTCTGCATGGAGGGGTCCAGCTTCTTCCCCTCAAGCCACAGCTTCGGCGTTACCTCACCGTAGGGCGTCTGCGCTTTTGCCTTCTTGTCATTTCTATGTGCGTCCTGTGCCTGCGCCCATGCTGTCGCGCCGGCCAGCAACGCCACTACATACCATGCGATTCGCATATGAGCCCCTCCCCAAATGGACGCGCCAACTAAAAAAACAGCACGCCTCCGTCCGAAAGCTCAATATGGCTATGACCTCAACTCTGGTATTTCCTCCGGCGTCCGGATTTCCTTGATCTCGCAGTCTTGAAGTCAGAAGAAAGCCCCCCTGCGAGCGAAAAGCGAGCGACTGCCGCACCGCAGGTGCCTACTCTTCTTCCGGCACCTCTTCCAGCAGGCGCTTCCATGTCTTCTGGTTCTTCCTGAAGCTTTTCTTCAGATCCTCCAGAATCCGCTCGAAATCCGAATTTGTTTTCAGATTTTTCCATGCCGGATTCTTCTGGAACCATGGGTAGTTCTCGTTACCCAAATAGATTGCTCGCCGCAGCCAGTGCAGTGCTTCGCTTGAATCGCCATCTACAGCAAAATACGTCGCCAACCGGTAAGCCATTTCGCCATCGGCTTCCGCCGCCGTCAGTGTGTCGTCCTTCAGAAGCGCAGCCGCACGCTCCCGTTCACCAACCTGCGCGTAACACATCGCCAGCGTCGGCACGGCAATGCGCAGCAATTCGTCGTCGCGAATTACCGCCTCCAAAATCTCAATCGCCCTCTCCAGATTGCCCATGCGCATCTGCTGGTAGCCGGCCGAGGTACGCAGCAGCGGATGCCGCGGCTCCAGAGCCAGTCCTTTTTCCAGTTCGTCGCCTGCCAGCTCAATTTGGTTCTGGTAGTGATACACACGCGCGCGGTGGTTGTAGAGAATTGCCGCATTTGCCGGATTCAGTTTCAGTGCGCGGCTGAACTCGCCAAGCGCCTCGTCATACATGCCATCGCCGCGCAACGCCAGTCCTGCGACCATATGCACATTCCAGTCGTTCGCCGCTGTTGTCAGCAGATTCGCAATGCCGTGACGGGCGCTTTCTTTTTCGCCGCGCGAGAGCAACATATATACGCGATACAGGTTCGGTTCGCGCGCTGCCGGATCGATCCGCAGCGCCTCGTCGAACGCACGCCGCGCCCGCATCACATGCGTCTGCCCGCCAAAACCGTGACGCGCATACTGTAGTTCGGCAATGCCCAGGCCACTCCATCCCAGTGCGAACTCGGCATCCTTTTCCGTCACTTCTGTAAACAGCTTCTGCGCCCGGTCCAGATCGGCCCTTGCTCCCGTCCGCACCATGAACGCGCTCAGCATTGCCCGCGCCTGCAGATAGGTCTCGCTCACCGTCGCCGGTAACGGGGCCTCGCGCACACCGCTCATTCTCGACGCGTCAATCTTGTCGCCGGCGCTCAGCCCATGCAGCGAAGCAAATACCTCGCTTGAAATCTCCGACTGCACTGCAATCAGATCCAGCGAAGCCACCTGCATCGCCCCGCCCGACTTCACACTCTGTCCCGCCACATCCAGCAGCTGCCAGTTCAGGTCAAAACCCTGGTCCGTGCGCGCAAAACTTCCCGCCAGCACATACGCCACCAGCAGCTTCTGCCCCACCGCCAGCGGATCCATCTGCGCAATCGGCAGCGACATCAGCGAACTCGACGGCCGCACCACCAGTGCCGGAATCCGCGCCAGTCGTGTCGCAATCGCATCGGCTAATGCGTACCCATACAGCGGCGAAACATCCTTCGCTCCCAGATTCGTAAACGGAACCACCACCAGCGAGTTCTGCTGTACGCGTTCATTCGCCGACTCGCGGAACCGCTCGGCCAGCATCGACAGAATGCCCGTCGCGCGCTTCTCTGCCTCCGCCTCTTCAATCGGCAACTGCGCTGCCGCATCGCCGGGAATAATCCCCGTCTCAATCTGCAGCGTACGCATAATCGTCTTCAAAGCGTCGCGCACTTCGCCCGCGCTCGTATACCGCATCGCCGGATTCTTCTCGAGGCACTTCTCGATCACACTCTTCAGCTCTGTGGAAATCCCCGAAACAATCTCACTCAAATCCACAGGGTCCGAAAACTGAATCGAGCGGATCGCCTGGAAGTCCTCCGCGTCAGGCCGCGCGAACGGATGCCGGCCGCTCGCCAGTTCGTAGAGAATCACACCAAGTGCCCACACATCCGACTGCACACTCGATTGCCCGGTGACAAACTGCTCCGGCGCCATGTAGCGAATTGTTCCGCCGCGCGCTGTATAGGTAGCAGCCAGGCTTGCGTCCTTCGCCATCGCTGGCTTCGTCGGATCAAAGCCCGTTTCCTCCGGCCGCAGCCTCCGCGCCAGTCCAAAGTCCAGAATCTTCACCAGGCCGCCATCGGTCAGCATCACGTTCTGCGGTTTCAGGTCGCGATGAAAGATCCCCAGCGAATGCGCTGCCTGCAGCCCATCCGCGATTTGAATACCTACGCTCAGTACCAGTTGCGGTGTTGCCGGTCCTCGCTCGATCAGCTTGTCCAGGCTCTTGCCCGGAACATACTGCATCACAATATAGCCTTCGTCGCCGACTTCACCCACTTCGTAGATCGCGCACACGTTTGGGTGATCGATCGCCGATGCCAGCCGTGCCTCTCGCAGCACAGTGGTGCGCATCTGCTGCGCGCTCAGCAGCCCGGCGCGCAGAATCTTCATCACCACCGGACGTTCCAACAGAGTGTCGTTGGCCAGATACACCACGCCGCTTCCGCCTGCACCCAGGCGGCGCTGAATCTCGTAGTGTTCAATCATTCTGCGCTTCATAAGTGTCTATCTAAGTGTATCGGCGCAGTGATAAGGACGTCCCAAAGTTATGCAAAACATCTACAAACAAAATTGAAGCCGATGTCCAATGCATTCATTTGCCTGTAACTTGTTACATACGACGGACACTTGCCTCAGTGCCCCCGCCTGACTTCTCCCTCTTCGTCCGAAACCAGCGGCTCACTCTCCATACGCTTCTGCCCGCGCCGCCCCAGGAACACATTCACCAATCCGAAGATCAGCAGCACCAGGCCCCACCACAAATTCGCATTGATGCCCAGGCTCTTCGCATAAAGCTCCGTATTGCCGTTCGTCGAAAGACCAAACAGCGTCATAATCAGGCCGGTCAGCGAGAACATCAGCCCCATCGGTAAACGCAAATCGAGACTCATTCTTCCGCTTCCTCTCTATGCAAAGAAAATATTCAGCGCAATCGCGCCCAGCAGTACTGCGACGCCCAGCACTTCAGGCCGCTTCCACCAGGGCAGGTGCGCGTGCGAGGGCATCTTCGTCAGCGACTTCACCAGCCCCACCAGTTCCGCATCGGGCTTCGGCTTTGTAAACAGGCTCACGATCACCGTCACAATAAAGTTCGCACTGAAAGCAACAATTGCGCCGTAGAAATTCTGCGCCATGTCACTCGGATAGTGGTGCAGCACCGTGATCCATCCGCCGTGAATACCCACATGCGCTTCCATCGGCAGTGTCAGCCCATGATGCACCATCGCCGCCACTGTGCCCGTCACCAGCCCGGTAAAGGCTGCATGCCCCGTTGTTCTCTTCCAGAACATGCCCAGCAGGAACGTCGCAAACAGCGGCGCATTCACAAAGCTGAACACCAGCTGCAGCGTATCCATAATGTTGTTGAATGCAATCGCCGCATACGCCGTCGCAATCGACAATAGGATCCCGCCTACCGTGGCCCATCGGCCCACTGCAAGGTAGTGCTTGTCGCTCGCGTTCTTATGAATGTACGACTGATACAGGTCATACGTGAACACCGTGTTGAATGCCGTCACGTTGCCTGCCATGCCGCTCATGAAGCTCGCCAGCAGTGCCGTCAATCCCAGCCCCAGAATGCCCGTCGGAAAGTAGTGCAGCAGCATATTTGGCGTAGCCATGTCGTAGTCCAGCAGTGGCTTTCCGCTCGTGTCGTACATCACCTTGCCCGTCACCGGGTTCACCTTCGCCGGAATCAGCCCCTGCCCTTCGCTCGCCGTCTGCGATACCACGTTGGTCTCGTGGTAAATCACGCCGCTCTTTTCCGTCACGGTCGTCATCGTGTGCGGCGTCGGCAGCCCAATCGCAATCAGGCCCGGCACAATCACCAAAAACGGAAACAGCATCTTAGGCACGGCGGCAATCAGCGGCACCTTCCGCGCAGACTCCATGTTGTGCGAGGCCATCGCCGTCTGGATCACCAGAAAGTCTGTGCACCAGTAGCCTGCACCCAGCACAAATCCAAGTCCCATGCCAATGCCGATAATGTCCACGCCCATCGTGTTTGTACTGGCGTGCATCATGCCGTGCCACTCGTGCGCCATGCGCGGGTCAACCTGCGACACTGCGGCCTTCATCCCATTCCAGCCGCCAATGTTCTTCAGTCCCAGCAGCACCAGCGGCAGAAAACCGGCCACAATCAGAAAGAACTGCAGCACCTCGTTGTAAATCGCGCTCGTCAATCCGCCCAGGAAGATGTACAGCAGCACAATCACCGCCGACAGCACAATCGAGAACGTGAAGATCCATTGCTGCGGCCATCCCAGCGCATAGAAAAGTCCGTCGAACACATGCAGTACCTGGATCAGCCGCGCCATCGCATACATCGAAATGCCCGACGAGAACACCGTCATCACCGCGAACGTGCAGGCGTTCAGCGCGCGCGTCTTCTCGTCAAAGCGCAGCCGTAAAAACTCCGGTACACTGCGTGCTTTCGAGCCGTAATAGAACGGCATCATAAAGATGCCCACAAAAATCATGGCGGGAATCGCGCCAATGCCGTAAAACTGCGCCGTTGCCAGGCCGTACTTGGCGCCGCTGGCGCCCATGCCAATTACTTCCTGCGCGCCCAGGTTTGCCGAAATAAATGCCAGTCCGCAAATCCACGCCGGCAGCGCCCGCCCCGCCTGGAAAAAGTCCTTGCTTGTCTTCATGTAGCGCTTCAGGGCAAAACCAATGCCCAGCACAAACACGAAGTACAGCAGCATGATCAGCCAATCGACATGCGTCAGTTTCAAAACGGCTCCTTGCGCTCACAACCCTGGGAGAGGGGAAGACAATAGAGGTACGGAAACCACTCTACGCAGACTCCCTTACCCCCGTCCAGCAAATTCTGTAAATGTTTTCATTTTGTGCGATAGTGCACCCTCGGTGCACGCACAAACTTGCTCCTGTAAACGAAAAACGCGCCTGGCCGCAGCGCCTACTCTGCCCGCAGCGCATCCATCGGATCAATGGACGCAGCGCGTATCGCCGGAACAAGCGCCGCAATGCTCACACAGGCAGCCAGCGCAGCCACTGCGCCCGTCAGCGCCAGCGGATCGTCGGCATGCACCTCGTACAGCATCCGCCCCATCAACCGCCCCGCCAGCAGACTCACCGGCAGGCCAATCGCCACGCCCGCAATCACCTGCGTCAGCGCGCTGCGCGCCATCAGCGAAACAATCCGTGGCCGTGAAGCACCCAGCGCCATGCGAATCCCAATCTCGCCCGTACGCCGCACCGCCGTGTACGACATCACTCCGTACAAGCCCACCGAGGCAAGCACCAACGCCAGCAATCCGAATGCCTCCGTCAGCCGGGCAATCAGTCTGTCATCGTTAAAATTCGCTGCCACCACATACGGGTAGTCCCGCACATGAATCACGAGGATATTCCGATCCACACCGGTGATCGCGCCGCGAATGATTTGTTCTGCATTCGTTTGTGGCCGATCGAATTGCACAATCATCCGGTTCAGGTAGAGTGAGCTTTCCTCTGCACCCTGCTCCTCTGGTTTCTTGTACCCCGTGTAACGTTGCCCCATTGGTCGCAGAAACATTGGCTGTGCATCCTCGCGGGCATCGGTCAATTTAAAGTCCTGGGTCACTCCCACAATCTCGAACGAGTCCGAGTACTGAACTCCATTGACTCCGAAATGCTTTCCAATCGGATTCTCGCGCGGGAAAAACCGCTTCACGAATGCTTCGTTCACAAGTGCTACTGGAACTGTGCCGCCCTCATCCGAGCCCGTGAACCCGCGGCCGCGCGTCACATGCACTCCAATTGAATCCAGAAACTCCGCGCTTACCCTGTCCCAGTCGGCAAAGCAAGTGTCGTTCGGATTCGGTGCAGGATGTCCCTGCACCGTCACGCATGATCCCCACTCGTTCCCTTCCAGCGGCAAATAGCGTGCAAAGCTCACATGCCTGGCGCCCGGCAACGCCTTCAACGCATCTTCCATCGCCCTGTATGCCCCCGGGAGTCCCTCTGGCTTAAAGCCTGAGCCTTTCAAATCCAGATCTACCGTGTAGCGGCCTTCTGTCTCAAAACCTGTGTTTTGATGTTCCAGGTTAAAGAGTGAGCGCGTCGCTAGCATCGCCGTCGAAAGCAGCACAATCGAA